>JAJFKP010000027.1 GCA_021773135.1 Woeseiaceae bacterium
GGTGCAGTTGTTCCATGACCACGTGCTTGTGAAGGAGCCGGGTACGTCGAAAGCGACCCCGTGGCACCAGGATTCTCCCTACTATTTTGTTGCAGGTGAGCAGACCGTGAGTTTCTGGTGCCCGGTCGATCCGGTGCGCGAGGCAACGCTGCGCTGTGTCGCCGGATCCCATCGGTGGGAAAAGCCGGTTCTGCCCACCCGGTGGCTTGCCGAAACGAACTTTTATCCGGATGCGGAACGTTACCTGCCCGTTCCGGACCCCGACAACGATGCCATGCATGTGCTTGAGTGGCCAATGGAGCCGGGCGACGCGGTGGCATTTGATTATCGAACGCTGCACGGTGCCCGCGGCAACCATTCGACGCAGCGTCGGCGCGCGTTTTCCGTACGACTGGTGGGGGATGACGCTCGCTATGTCTCCCGGCCGGGCCCGACGTCACCGCCGTTTGATGGTCACAATATGCGCGATGGGGAGCGGCTGCGGGAAGACTGGTTTCCGGTTATCTATACAGTCTGAAAGCGCGGATCTGGGTTGTACTGATGGCGCCGAAGCCGCGGGAAGCGGCAGCCGATTAGTTGTTGTCCAGGAAAGCGATGGCCTCAGCGAATCGCGCGGCGTCGGGATTCTGGTGACCCATACCAGCAATTTCGAGGTAGAAGCTGTTTTCTACGTCTGTGCGAAGATAACGGTTATAGACGCGCTTGGTCTCGCCGCGATTGAAATCCTCGCTTCCCGTCAGGAAAACAAACCGGCCGGAACGAATCCGCTCCAGTTCTTCTCTTGACCTCCTGCCGAAACTGTTGACGCCACATATATATATCGCACCACGAAACAGCGTCGGATACTCAGGTGCGACCATGCTGGCTACTCTTCCACCGCCGGATAGCCCCGCAATAAAGATGCGGCCTGTATCGATTTCGTAGTTTCGGTCGATAAATGCCGGTGCCAGCAGCGAGTAAACAATTCTGAGCCGGGGGTCCACGCTGTTACCTGATTGGTTCGCGGCCACCCAAATGAGATTCCTGTCCCCCAAGACCGCTTGCCAGTGTTCCGGAATCCCACCGGAATTGCTCGGGCTGATATAAACGAGGACGCCTGCCGGCAAATCCGGGTCGTAGGAGTCAGGCACAAAAACGGTCCAGTCGATCATCGCGTCGCCGCTGACGACGCTCTCGAAATTGCCGGCGAATCCCTCGCCGCCGATTTCTATGACCGTCGCTGATTCCTGGTAGCTACCGAGCTGCTGCGCGGCCGACATGCTGACCTGTGTCAAGCCGACGCAGAATGTCACAAGAATTACGCTGGCTTTAGTCATTTCATGCACACGTCCCTGATCAGGAATGGCCGAATTGTTACGCATATTCTTAACTGGCAGTCACATCGAGATTGAGATGGCAGCCGAAATAAAAACATTATTTGCAGCAACCGCGCCCCCTGCTGCAAATCCGTGGTCAGCCACTCCGCAGAAAGAATAGCATGCAAGCGCACTAGTGGTTCGGCTTGATGACGCACGGCCAGAGGTCGGAATCAAGCGTGTCGCCCGCACTCAAGGGAGGCAGTGGCGGCATTTCCTGGAGCCCGTCACGTGGGTGAAACACGACATCATCACCGGTCCAACGGGACACATAAGCCCGTCGTCGCCTGTCTGTTGACTGATTGCCGGGTGAGCCATGCACGGTCAGGCCGTGGTGTATCGTGCAGTCACCTGGTTCCAGGTCAAACTGAGCTATCTCGAATTCGTGCCGCGCCGCGTCGATGTCGGGTACCTCCGGCAGCGGCTCCCTGTACTGATTGCTACCGCTAAAACTCGCCGGTTTGAATTTCCGATTCCATTTGTGCGAGCCCTTTACGTATTCCACGGCACCACTGTGAGCGGTGACCGGGTCCAGGGCTAACCACAATGTGGCGATTTGCTGCCCGTCAATCGGCCAATAAGTCATATCGTGGTGCCACGGCGTTTTCGTCACCGTGCCGGGCTCCTTGATCAGCCACTGATCGAAAAATATATTCACTTTTCGGGAACGCATGAATTCTGCGGCAATTGACGCGGCCGGCGAATCGAATACAAATTTTCGGCACCGCTCGTTGTGCGTCCAGACAAATGTGTCGTGAAAAAATCGGCCGGGTTCGTCACGCAGTGAGGCGAGTTCTGCATGTAGCTCGCCGGGTTTCTCCAGCGAGCGTTCCGCGGCCTCTTGCAATCTTGCTACCCATTCTGTCGAAAAAAACGCTCGCAGGCACATGACGCCGTCCCTGTCGTAGTGTGCTATTTCCGCCGCCGTTATCGGCCGGGCAAGTTTCGACTCAGACATTGACATGGTGTATGCAGGATTCTGTCGGTAACGAAATGAATACAAATAATGTGTGCACGTTAATCTATACAAGCCCCATCTGCAGTAAAGCCTGTTGCGCCAGCCATGTATTGCTGTCCGTGAGATCCAGTACGACATCGAAATGGTTGCGGTCGGCAACTTCATCAAATGCCACCGGGATATTGGCTCTTCTAAGCATGCTGCCGAATGCAGATGTCTGACGCTTGAATTCATCGGTCTCGTTGTCGCCGTATGCCAGGATGACCGGGCATCGATTGCGGACGCGATGACGAATAGGGCTGTTCAGAATTGCCTCCTCATTGTCCATGCCTATGACCTCGTTGACGTAAGTCAGCACTATCGGTTCCAGGTCGAATATGCCGCTAATCGCGCAGACGCCTTTAACGGTGTCTGCGGGAAGACCGTAGTCGGACCAGTCCGTGACAAGCATCATTGCAGCCAGGTGGGCGCCGGCAGAACTGCCGGAGATGAAAATCCGGTTGCGATCATAACCCCATTTCTCGGCGGTACTATATAACCACACAATCGCGCGGCGGATTTCCGCAACAATACCGGTCAGGGACTGCTGTGGTGCAAGCGTGTAATTGAGTGCCGCAAAATAGCTGCCTGCTTCCTGGAACATCGGTGCAGCAAAACAGGACTCGTTCTTGCTCAGTAACTGCCAATAGCCGCCATGAATGAACACATGCAGTGGCGCCGATTCGGCGTGGTCCGGTACAAACAGGTCCAGAGTTTCCCCTGCGCCAGTCCCGTATCGCCGCTCTGGAAAACACGTGCCGTTGACCAGGGCAGCAGCTTTTGCGGTTTCACTAAGCTGCACATACCGCTCCAGGAAAACGTTGATATCGTCGATGCAACTGCTGGGCGAGTATTCCCGGTCGAGTTCGGTCTGGTCAAACATGGCATAGATTTTCGTCATTGTCGTCCGGTCAAAAAACAGCAAAATGCTGACGGGGTTTTGACTAGAATAGCAAGAATAGACCTCGTTTCATTCGAAGGGATAATGACCAGCCAGGATGCCGTCTGCTGTAAACAAACCGCCAACACCCGGTGCAGCGATTGTCGGTCCGCACGCGTGGATCGGCGCGCAAATGGCAGCGGCGCAGGATCAATGGCTGGTGACGCTGTCGCATGACCAGATTGCCGATCTTGAGGCGGCGGCGAATCATTTTCTTGCATTGGGCAAAGACGTGGTCGAGATCACAAGCCGGGATTTTCCGCTGCGTCATTTCAATCGTTACCTCGTGGAATTGCACACCCGGCTTTTGCATGGCGCAGGTTTTGAGGTGTTGCGTGGATTGCCCACAGCTACATACTCTGAGGAATATACCGCTGTGATTTTCTGTGGTATCGGTTCACATCTGGGCAACGCCAGGTCGCAGAATAGGCATGGCGATATCCTGGGTCATGTTCGAAATACCGGCGCCAGCTCCGGCGATCCGAACACGCGGATTTACCAGACCAGCGAACGACAGACGTTTCACACGGATTCGGCCGATGTCGTCGGCCTGCTCTGTTTGCAGGGGGCCCGTGAGGGAGGTTTGTCACTTCTGGTCAGCGCACCTACGATTTACAATCGACTGCGCGCGCTGCGCCCCGATCTCGCGGTGTTGTTGTTTGATCCCATTGCCACGGATCGCCGTGGCGAGGTGCCTGCAGGCGCGAAGCCGTACATGGAAATACCGCCATTGAACTGGCACGCCGGGCACCTGACTGTGTTTTACCAGCGCCAGTATATTAATAGCGCGCAACGCTTCGAGGGTGCGATGACGCTGACACCGGCACATATTGAAGCGCTCGACTTGTTCGATGAACTTGCCAATAATCCTGAGCTCAATCTCTCCTTGCGACTCCGTCCAGGTGACATGCAGTTCGTCTACAATCATAACCAGTTGCACGATCGAACCAGCTTTACCGATTGGCCGGATCCGACAAAACGTCGGCACCTGCTCAGGCTGTGGCTGTCAATGCCAGGTGATCGCCCGCTGCCGGACTGTTTCAAGGAGCGCTACGGCAGCATTGAAGTTGGCAACCGTGGCGGGATATACACGCGGTAACGAACCTGAAACTGTTAAAGTCGGCGACAGGCTGAGATGACGAGCATTGGAATGACAGAGCAGAAATCCTACAGTGGCCGCGCCAACCTGGCGGATATTCACACGCCGCTTGTTTACAACCAGTGGTACGTTGCCGGACTGGCCGAGGAGTTCACTCGTGAGCTTCGGGAACGCTTCATTCTCGAACGTTCGATTGTTATGTATCGAAAACAGGACGGCACGCCGGTCGCTTTGCAAAATCGATGTGCGCACAGATCTTATCCGCTGCATAAGAGCAAACTTGAGGGCGATGAAATTCGCTGCGGCTACCACGGTATCAAGTACAGCACGACCGGCGAAATCATTGAGGTTCCGTCGCAGGAGATGTGTCCGAAAGTCAAAATCAAGAATTACGCGCTGGTCGAGATTGGCCCGTTTGTCTGGATCTGGATGGGCGAGGCCGAAGCGGCGAACGAAGACCTGTTGCCCGAATTGCGGATTCATGACGATCCCGCCTGGACGGTCGTTGTCGGTGAACACAATCATGTGGACGGAAACTATCTGCTGATGCAGGAAAACCTGTGTGACCTGAGTCATCTCCCTTATTTGCACGAAAAGACGTTTGCTACACGGAAAGAGTATGCGGAAGTGCCGCTCCAGGTGGCACGGGAGGGCGATACTGTCGACTACCACCGACATACGAAGAATCAGTGGGACCTGGTCAAGTTCATATATCCGCCGTTCATCGACTATAGCGACCAGGACTTCGAGCACCGGTCGGGCGGGACATTCCTGTCACCCGGGATGCTTATGGGTTACGGTAAACTGACGCCTTCGAATGGCAATGCACAGCTGCATCATCATGTGAATCACTACCTGACGCCCGAACACCAGGACAGTTGTCACTATTTCTGGTATGTCGCGCGCAACTACGCACTCGACAATGAGGAATTCGACGATCGGTTTCGAGGGTTCATAACGACTGGATTCGAAGAAGACAAAACGGCAACCCGACTGATGCAGGAAATGCTGACGAAGGACCGTCACGTGTTTCGTGAAATGAATGTTGCTGGCGACAAAGCGGGCACATTGATGCGCATGGTTGTAAAGAAACTCGCGGATGCCGAGACACAGGAAATGACCTTAGAGTGCCTGGACACAGCAAAACAACATCAGCAATAAATTATAAAGGAAACTGGTATGTTCACCAGGACGATTCGCACAGTGACTGTCGTCGTTGCGTTGGTATTTCTATCTGCAGGCTTGCTTGCGAAAGATTCGGCGATTGACGCTCATTCACAAGAGGTAACTGATGAAGAGCGTGCCGCGCTCGACGTCGTTGCGCGCCGCACCGCCGCATACAACGAGCATGATATTGACGCGTTCCTGGCGACCTACGATGCGAAGGTTCGGGTGTATGAATTTCCTGAAGAATTTCTTGGGGTGGGAGAGCGCGAATGGATGCTATTTTTAGGCCTCAATTTGCCGAGAACGATGGTCAGATAGTGGTCCACAGTCAGCATGCGCTGGGCAATACCGTGGTCAGCGATGAAACAACGACGGTCTACGGACATACCGAGCACAACATTGGCATCTACACCGTAAGCGAAGGTCTGATCATTGAGGTGAGGCTGATCGAACCATCCGAAGCCAGGTAACCGGGAGCCGTAGTCATGACAAATTCAATCAACCGAGTGTATCCAGTGTTGGCCCGCATCGCGATGCGACGAGTGAATTTGTGCATCGTGCTCCTGATCGTTGGCCTGATCAGTGTGCCGGCGCTTGCGCATCATTCATTTCCGGCGGAGTTCGATAAGTCTCAACCCGGTGAAGTCAGTGGCAGAATTGTCGAGGTCTGGTACAAGAATCCGCATGCCCGTTATCGTCTCGAAGTCGAAGCAGACGATGGTTCCATGGAGGAGTGGGACATACAGACGACCAGCCTGATCAGTCTGCGCAGGGTGGGGTGGACAAAGGATACGCTGCAAGTGGGTGAGATGGTCCGAATCTGGGGTGACCTGGGACACAACAACACCAGGAAACTCTTCATGCGCGGCTTAGAAAAATCCGACGGGACTGAGTTGTTACCCGGTGGTGCCAACAGAGATGCAAACGACGCCAGCAAGGAAAAGACGACTCAGAACAACACCTACACCTATGCACAGGTCAATCCCCATCATCCTTTCGATATCAGCGGTCCGTGGAACAATGCTTACAAATTTCGTCTGACGGTCGATGACCTCGAGCCGAAGCCAACGCCGTTTACGCCAGAGGGCCAGCGTGTATTTGCTGCCACACAGTCGTGGCAGGATGACGTGCTGCGATGTATGCCCCTGGGCCTGCCACGCATATTCGGCTCGCCTTACGCGATGGAAATTATTGATGCAGGCAGTCACTACGTAATCCTGCATGTGCAAAACAACACGCCGCGCCGAATCTGGATGGATGGCCGCAAACCGGCAAGTGACCTGCCGCCAACGTCCATGGGATTCTCAGTCGGCCACTGGGAAGACGATGTGCTCGTGGTTGAGACAACGCACCTGTCGCCGGGAACGCTGGATGGTTCCCTGTTGCCGATGTCGGGTGCGCATACGCGCCTTGTCGAACACTGGAAATTCGACGCGGATCGACTGTCGGTGGATCGAACGATGACGATTTACGATTCGTACTATTCCAAACCACTCGTACGCCAGCGCGGTTCGATTCGAAGCGACTCTGTCGAGATCATAGAGCCTGCACCATGCGATCCAGACGGGCACTATCGCGACCTTCTCGAAAGTAACCGCCTCGAGGAACATTTCAGTCTGTAGTTAAGTAGATAAAGGGGTTCTAGAAGTTGAAGCTGGATGTAATCGACTTTGCTCGCAGCCGTGCAATCGTTCTGTTCCTGTTGGCGGGCGCTCTGCTGACGACCAATGCGCATGCGCAGAGCACATCAGCGCGGCCCAATATCGTGCTCATTGTCTCGGACTATATGGGCTATCGAGATATCGAACCTTATGGCGCTGCGGATATTAGTACGCCGTCGCTCAGTCGCCTGGCATCTGAAGGCACCAGGATGACCAATTTTTATGCTGCGGCACCGGTTTGCGGGCCCGCGCGCGCTGCATTGTATACGGGACAATATCCGGCCAGAATCGATTTTGAGAAGAACATTCGCACCGAGGCCGACGGATTGTCGTCTTCAATCCCAACGTTGCCGCGCTGGCTGAAATCTGCCGGATACCGGACGGCGCTCTTTGGCAAATGGCACCTGGGATCCGCTCCCGAGTTCACCCCGAACGCGCACGGGTTTGACGAGTTTGTCGGTCATCATATGTGGACGATTGGCTACTACAATCACAAGACGGCAGAGGGCGAGCCGGGGTTATTCGAAAATAACCAGATTGCAGATCGGGAAGGGTATCTGACAGACCTGCTGACAGTCGAGGCCGTCAACTTTATAGACAGAAACAGCGATCAGCCGTTCTTCGTTACGTTGGCTTATAACGCGGCGCTACCGCCGTATCAGCCACCGGGCCTGCCTGAGGCGCGCTGGGACGAGGGCTGGGATGTTAATGAGGCAAGTCGAACCGACTATGTCCACATGGTTGAGCGCATGGATGATGGCATTGGCAAAGTGCTCGACAAGCTCGATGAAAAACAGCTGTCGGCCAACACGTTCGTCATCTATACGTATGACCATGGCGGTCGGCACCTTGTGGATTCGTCACCTCTTTTTCATGGGTTCGCCAATTTGTGGGAGGGCGGCATTCGCACGCCCTTGATCATGCGGCTGCCGGGCGTGATCGAGGCAAACGAAGTATCTCCGGCACCGGGAATTGCGATGGACATCGCCGCGACCATACTCGATGTAACAGGTTTGTCGGCAAACGCCGCATCTCTCGACGGTGTCAGCCTGTTGCCAATATTGCAGGGCGGCGCTGCAGCACCGGTCCGTCAATTTTATTGGCAGGCTGACTTCTACAACTTTGGCCAACAGCGAGCGATTCGGGAGGGCAACTGGAAATTAATCGAGCATGACAATACGCAGTTCCTGTTTGACCTGACTGACAGTCCTGACGAGAGAAATAATCAATACTACCGTCGTCAGGATATCGCTAAGCGATTACGTGCAGCATTGGATAGATGGCAAGACAATGTCAATGGGGTCGAACCGAATTAATCGGCGCTCCGGCAATCGTGGCGGGATGAGAATTTTTGCCAGAAAATTCGGTTCGACCTTTTTATCAGATTCTTGTGCCTGAATACGTTTATGTCATGTTGTTATCGCTTCTGGCTGGCGCTGCTATGCCTGTTGGGGCGCTGCTGGCTCGTTTTGACCTTATGCATCCCGCTTTGTTGAAGCAAAAGTCTCGGCTGTTTATTGTAGCTTTCGGCGGTGGAGCGCTTATATCGGCAGTGGCGCTCGTTTTGGTACCTGATGGAGTCAGTCAGCTATCGCCATTAACTGCGACACTATGTTTCGGGGCAGGGGGAGTATTCTTCTACCTTCTCGATCTTATCTTGAGTCAGTTAGAAAGCTCGGCCAGTCAGCTGGTTGCCATGCTTTCAGATTTCATACCGGAAGCAATTGCGCTTGGGACCGCTTTCGCGGTTGGTGAGAGCACGGGCTTGATTTTGGCGCTGCTTATGATTCTACAAAATCTCCCCGAGGGTTTTAGTGCTTACGAGGAATTAGCAAACTCCACCGAATTGCCTCCAGCCGGAATCTTGTTGGCGTTTGCCAGTTTAGCGATTGCGGGTCCTGTATCTGCACTAACAGGATATTTCATGCTTGCCGACGCTCACCAATTTGTTGCGGGATTAATGCTATTCGCAAGTGCAGGCATTCTATATTTAGTATTTCAAGACGTTGCACCCGTGTCCAAAACAGGAACCAGCGGGTTTCCGGCGCTGGGTGCGGTCGCCGGCTTTATGCTTGGACTGGCAGGCAACATGCTGATCGTGCCTGCATAGGTATAGTCTTAACGCGGTTGACCCCAATTAATCTCTGCTCCCGCAATCGTGGCAGGATGAAAACATACGGCAGAAAATTCGGTTCGACCCCTTTTGCGCGGCACTCAAGCCTTTCTGGAGCGGAGCAGCGCCTCCGCCAGGTCGGTAACCACCCACTCCTCTGCAATCTTGCCATGTGCAATTCGGCTAACAACCATGTCACGCCAAGTAATTCTTAGACCTGACGCAGGAAAGCCCTGGAAAGTGCCGGTCTGTATCCCTCGAATACATCGCCGCCACGCTAAACGGCTGCCAGACTCCAAGAAAATCTCGACCTCAACACTTAACGTCGGGAATGCCTCATGAATGGCCCTCGTAAAGCCGCGCACTCCCGCGTGACCGCTTTTTTTCGAGCCTCCAAAGTTCACGACATATTTTTCGCTGAAATACTTCTCTATTTCTCCGACGTCGCCGTCAACGATAATGCGTGCATTAGCGTCCCGTATTGGTGTTGCTAATGCACTCATACCATTTACCTTGAATTCGTAATCCAGCTGGTGGGCATTATTGCGACCTCCGAACGGCGCCTTTGGGTCAAAACCAAGCCCACTTTAGTCTAGCCGCCCAGCCAATGATTTCGACGAAAAGCTGGCATCTGCGGAGACCTCTGCACATAAGATGCCTACAGTAATGCGTGCGCCAGACTTGCCCGTGCGAGAAGTCGAGTCGAGTCGAGCGTTGGTAGTGGAGTGTCCTCGGTATTCACTAAAAGCGGGATTTCAGTGCAGTCCAAGACTACTGCATCGCATCCCTGATCTTTCAAATCAGCGATTACGCGATTGAAGTACTGGCGTGATTGCTCCGATAAAATGCCTTTTACAAGTTCATCGAAGATAATCTCGTTGATTCGATCAAGATCCGAGGCTTCCGGAATCGCCAGGTCTAATTGGTGCTTTGACAATATTTCCGAATAGACGGGTCCCGTCATGAGGTACTTAGTACCGGTAATACCGAGTTTACGAAAACCGCGCCGTTTGGCTGAAATTGCAACAGTTTCAGCAATGTGTAGCCACGGGATCGGCGAACGTTTTGCTACCAACTCGAATGCTTCGTGAATTGTATTGTCTGGACAAATTGCGAAATCGGCCCCGCAATCGGCAAGTTTTTCGGCAGACCGAACCATTAACTCGGCAACTTGTTTCCAGTTGCCTGATCTGATGGGCGCCATGTATTGCGACAGTGGATAGGAATGCATTGTTACTTCCGGGTGGCTGTGTTCTCCCAAATCGTCAGCACCTTCAGAACAAATGACACGGTAACAAAGCGCTGCGCCTTCAGCGCTGCAAGCGACGATCCCTATATGCTTAGGCACGATGGAATTACCTGGCCCAATTGCAATTTCCTCGTCCAATTCTAAGGCCGCCTTTTTGTGCAACAATATTTCTCTCAGTATTTTAACAGCCCTGTCGCTGGAATCGGCAAAAGCAGTCGCTGGATTCTCGTAACGATACAAATATTCTCGGCTTAGTGGATTGTGTATCATTTGGCCCGGCGTTGATGTCGAAGTCCTTGTTTCAAGGAACTGTATTGAGTCCTACAGAATTTTTGGCGTTTGTACACGCGTAACCCCTGCCACCTCAGGAGCATTCATGTTCGACCATGTCGTATTCGGAGTGAGTGACTATGAAGCGAGCAAAGCCTTTTTTCTCAAGGCGCTCGAGCCGATTGGCCTGGCCATATTCTCAGAGGACCAGCTGGGCGTAGAGCTGAGCGCAGACGGCAAGTCCTCATTGTGCATCCGCAAAGGCGGGGAAAAGTCAGGGCATCTTCATCTGGCGTTTACAGCCAATAATCGACAGCAAGTCGAGGCTTTTTATCGCGCGGCCCTGGAGGCCGGTGCCGAAGACAATGGTGCACCCGGTCTGCGCCCGAACTACACAGGACAATACTACGCAGCTTTTGTCATAGGCCCCGACGGGCACAACATCGAAGTTGTTTACCACGAATAAGGGGCCGTAAATTTCGTCGCTGCACGCCATGCCATTCAGGTCGAAGTGCGACGCTCTTTTTTGGGTCAGCAGCAGCCTATTGAAAGTTTAGCCGCCTGGCGGATGGTTCAGGTCAGTAACGGTCGTTCGCAGTCAGCCGATTATCGCTGAGATAAAGATTAACGAGCCTTGCCTGTAGCGATCGGAATACAGCGATACCCGTCCTCGGTTGGAATCCAGCGGGATCTCGGAGTTGCGCCAATCGAAGCCTCTGGCGGCAACAGGCCAGCTCCAAGCTCACCAGCACCGTCCGCGTCGGAGTAGTACCCCAGTGCGTAGTTTCCTCGCGTGTAGCCGAGTAGTTCCTGAAGATCGATGGGCAAATTCCGTGCGATGTCGGGAGGGCACGACAGGTACTGGTTCTCCTCCTGCCGGATCCAGCCCAAACTGTACGTGATGTTCAAACCCATTCTCGTTTCATCAGATCGATTTTTGCCACCTGAATGGATCACGCTCCCTGTATGAAGTAACACCGAGCCCTTCGCCATTTCGGCGTGGCAAACTTCGGATGGCTCGGCTTTGCGCTCCCACGGCCACATTTGGCTACCCGGCACGACGCGGGTCGCGCCGTTTTTTGCGGTGAAGTCGGTCAGCGCCCACATCGCATTAAACTGGGGTTCAATCTCACGCGGGATGAAATCCCCCCAGCCAAACCTGTCCCGGTGAAGCTCCTGTGCTCCCTCGCCCGGTCCAATGAATACAGTTTGTGTAAGGTTCAACTGGATTCGGTCCGAGAAGCGTAACAAGAACCCGTTTGCAGCAGCCAATACCGGCGCACTCATCACGATATCCCGACAGGCGGGTGAGCGAGCCACCAATGCGCCGGTTCGACGGGTTTTGCTGCCGGCAAATTCATCCTCACCATAACGTGTTCGCTCAACATACGGCATGAGTTCCGCGACCGTTGCCTCAACCAGCGAAGCGGGGAGCAGGTCTTCCACGATGCACGCGCCATCACGGTCCATCGTTTCGAGAACCGCTTCCGATGAACAATCACGTGCCAGAGTTGTCAGCGCACCCAAATTGATCTCCCGTCCAAGTTACCTTGTATTCCAGTTAGCCCAGGGTGCAAATCGCCCTTTCACCGGCTGTAGCCACCCTGCCTGGCGGTGTTTTCGATTCTCAATTACTGACAATCTTGGAAGTCTGCTTCGTACATGGACTCCTCCAGTCTAGCAAACAGTTAGCGTAATCAGAATTTAGACGCGTATTTATATTCGGCCTCTAGTTGAAGACGCTATCTCCGGGCCCACTATGAATGCGCACTCCAGTTCCTTGAATCGTTGCCGGTCATCAACAGACATCGAGCCTCACTGTCAGCTGTCAGCGGCATAGCAGAGCGTCTAAACATTAGATGTGTAAAGTCGCTGGTTTCTAACGACGTGCACCTCATAAAGGGTGTATTCAGTTAATCGTTCTTTTTGTGCTGCACGCCACACGGACATTGCGCCAGCGTTATTTTAGGGATTCTCCGGAGTTCACCCTTATCGCCTGTCCAACTTCGTTCTCAAGCGCCAGGCGGGCACGCTCGAGATTCTGTCTGCGTTTCGTCAGCCAGGCAGAATCAGCTGCTTCCAGTTCAAGCTGTTCGTCCAGCGCCTTACGCGTCTCGGTGGGCGCCGGGCCGCCGTAGATAGTTCGTATAGCCACGAAATTTTCTGCAGACATCGCGTTAGCCAGCTCATCATCAGTCAGGCTCAGTTTCCTACCAACCTTGGTTTCGGCAGCCTGTTGCAGAATTTCGTTTGTGACTTTGCCATCCGCTTCTGAGGATCGCTTTACACACTCTGCGACGATGGCGTGCGCCTTGCTGAATGGGAGCTTGTCGCGACGTACAATCGTGTCAGCAAGTTCGGTGACGGTGATGAAGTTGGCCTCGGATCTTTCGCGGAGGAGTTCGAGATTGAATTCGGCTGCACCGAGTGCGTGGCCGAGCAGTGAGACGGCACGTATTGAGTCCCTGATTGCCGAATAGTTGAGCGGCTGCAGGTCGTCCTCCACGTCGTTGATGTCGCCGAAGGGCGTGTTATGCACGCTGGTCAGGACGCCAAGCGTCTGGCCCAGCGCTTTACTCGCAATAGCCCGCACATGTTCTATGGCAACCGGGTTTCTCTTTTGCGGCATGATAGAGGACGCCTGTACATAGCCGTCGGGCAGGCGGATCACGTCGAACTCCATCATCGCCATGAGCAGGAATTCCTGGGCGAACTTGCCAATATTGATGAGTAATGCCGAATTTGCACCTAACAACTCTGTGAAGTAATCGACAGAAGCTATTGATGCATAAGAGTTTCTGCTTGGTCCATCGAAACCGAGTAACTCGGCAACCCTGAATCGGTCGATCGGGAAGCCGGTCGTCGTAATGGCGCAAGCGCCGAGCGGGCATCGGTTCATGTTGTCGTACGCGCGCTGCAGCCGGCGGATGTCGCGGCTCGTATTTTCGGCCATTGCCAAAAGGTAGTGCGCCACGGTGGTCGGTTGCGCCGGCTGGGTATGCGTATAAGCTGGCATCAACGACTCATGATGCTGTGCGGCCAGTTTAAGGAACACCTGCCGCAGTTTGTTGGCGGCCTCGATCAGTTCGAGCGTTTGTTGCCTGAGGTACAGGCGATAAATGGTGACGTCTATGTCGTTGCGACTGCGTGCTGTATGTAGTTTGCCGGATACGTCTGCGTCTCCGCAGCCAGCCGTAATCTCGCGTTGGATGTAGTAGAACAGGTCCTCCACGCTGCCATCGTATTCGGCGCTGCGCATGTGCTCGATATCGAGGCCCTCGATCGCTGCAAGAATTGTGTTCAATTCCTCGCTGGTAATGATCTCCTGTTCCGCCAGCATGACGGCGTGGGCTCGATCGACATCGAGGTAGTGATCGAGGAAATAACGCTGTGCATCTGCGAAGCAGTCACTCAGTACGTTATCTTTGTACGCCTGCGCCGGAAATTTTTCACTCATCGCTGAATACCATCATTGCGGCGCTGCCGGCAGGCTGAGCAGGTTGGCGAACAGGCGATAGGCGCCTGGCACACCGTTGGGCAGCTGCCTGAACCATGAGTAAGACGTGTAGACGTAGTGCCCTTCTCCAATCGATGCATAGACCATTCCGCCCTCGCTCTCAGGCTCTCCGTCATCGTGAGCTTCCGTTAGTGGTACATAGCGATCTCGATCGAAGCTCGTAAAGTTATAGTTGTTGCGCTCCTGGACCCAGCCGGCGAAATCCTGTGGTCCAATCCGATTCGGATAAGTAAAAGCCGGATGGTCCGGCTCAAGGATGACAATAGGTGCGGATTCATCAACAACGCGGACATTGCCATCCATGCTTGCCGGGTAAGGCGCGAGGCCCTTCGCAATGAAATCGGGTTGCTGATACTGCACGATCAGGGCGCCGCCCTGTTCTGCGAAATCGAGCAGACGCCGATTGTTGGCTACAAAGGCCGCTCGGGTCTGTGAAGCACGTATGCCGACAACAATTGTGTTGAAGCGAGACAGGTCGCCAGTGGTCAGGGCGGCATCGTCCAGCAGCACTACGTCCAGGCCGAGTCTGCGCAGTGCTTCCGGAACTTTGTCGCCGCTCCCCATTACGTAGCCAACGCGGACCGGCGCAACCTCGACATCGACCACCTCGAACTCGGTTTCGGAAGGGACGTAGAGGCGGTGCGTTCGAATGTGGGGGTAAGCAATTTCGCGCATTGTCTGCTGATAGTCTGTGCCGTCGATGGTTGCGCTCGCGACGAGCCTGTACTCGCCCGCGCTGACCTCGGCCGGCAGCGTCGCTGTGAACGCGAGCGTCGATGTTGCGGGCGCGGCCGGTAGCGAGAACGGTGCCGATGATGGTTCCAATGTCCAGCCGTCAGGCAATGCAAACTTTGCGATGCCGTGAACGCTTTCTTTCGCGTTATTGCGGAGCGTCAACAGCAGTTCATGCTGTTTGCGACCCGACGACGCAGGCACCACCAGGAGATCAGCTGCAGGTTCGACGGAGACGGCGGGAACAACATCAATACGTCCCCGAATTTCGCCGCGCACACGGTCGACCAGGCGATGCTGTACCTCTTTGCGAACGCCTATCTGCGCGTCGCCGACCTGCAGGGTGGCAACTGCTGTCAGGAGCGGCGGCGCAAACGGCTGGTTGCTGGCGTCGCCGGCCGCGCTCCAGTCGTAGGCCGCCGCTGCGCGCGGTCGTTCTAGCCAATACGGTTGGGTTGATCTGGCGTCGGCAGGAACCCCAACGTCATATAGCCTCTCCATGTCAGGCTGCTCTCTGCGACGGTACGCACTTTCACTCGGGAGCACGTCGGTGTTTGACGCGGCGACCGACCAGCCGACAGGCAACGCAAGATGCACGTCGGTCATAGTCACCGGGGCCAGGTCAGGTATATATGTTCTGACCGCAACCGTCAGCGTGCTGCCTGGCACAACGGTCTCTGAGTCCGCGAGGGCATCGATCGTTATTCCAGCGGCGAGCATGAGCGCCGCCTCGAATTCTGCAACTTTTTCATCGAGCAGGCGTTGCGTATCCGCGCCCCTGGCAGCATCCCTGGCTGTACGGGCGATTTCGAGTCCTTCGGCGAGTTTCGGAATGAGTGCCAGTGGATCAAGCGGGTCATATTGTGACAGCGCATCAGCAGCTGCCACCTGAAGTTCAGCCAGCGAGTCCGAAAAAATGGTGGTCGCGTTTTGCTCGTATGATGCAATTCCATTGATCGAGGTATCCATCCCGCTGAAGACGCTGGTTTCCGCATCGGCCACGTCGAGGTGAGACGTAACGAGGTTCAGCCCCGAGAGCTGCCTGCCGCGAAGTTCCAGTGACCCCATCTGCTGGGTTTTCTGTTGACTCCGCCCCTGCATGCCAATCTCGAAGTAGCTGCGTCCGGTGACGGGATCATATTCGCCGGTGTTCACCACCAGTGACGGCCTGTCGGTTGAGCGCAGATCAATGCGCTGACCCGTATACAGCTTCCTGACCTGCCAGGTTTGCAGGCCTGCCGCAATCTGGTCTGGGAATCGGCCTGGATCGGCAGCCGCCTCGAGTGCCAACGGCGTCAGGTAGCCAGCGAACTGGTGATGCCCGTGACCATCCGCAGGAGAGCCATTCCAGCGCGATACCACAACGTCGGGCCGAAACCGTCTGATGGCACGCACCATGTCGCCAAGCACGGTCTCTTCGGGCCAGATGCGCGATGCTTCGGTGCGGTACTTGGAAAAGCCAAAGTCATTGGCGCGGGTGAATAGCTGTTCTGCCCCGTCCAGCCGCCTGGCCTGAAGCAGTTCCTCCGTGCGTATGACGCCAAGCGCGTCCGACTGTTCCGTGCCGATGATGTTCTGACCGCCGGAACCGCGGGTCAGCGACAGGTAAGCCGTCCGGGCATTCTGGCGGCGTGCATGGTAGGCGACCAGCGCTGAGTCCTCGTCGTCGGGATGGGCGCCCGTGTGCAGCACACTTGCCGTCGTTTGCAGCCGTTGCAGCTGCCGGGTCAGTGCGCTGCTGCCCTGGTCGTAGATGGCACGCACCTGCGCCTGGGCAGGGACCGTGAGCGACCCTGCTAACAGCGGCAATAAAAGCCAGGCACTTGGTATTCCGCGCATCAACTTCCTCCCGTACGCACGTTGCTAATCACGTATCCAGCAGCAACTGTGACGAAGCAGCCGACGACATTAAACCAAAGGAAGGCAATCTCGGTGTAAGAACTCGCGATCCAGACAGATACCATACCAAACAACAATCCATAGAACGCGCCGGGCGCCCGTGCGGTGGGTACGCCAAAGGCGAGTACGAAGACACCCAGCAATGAACCGTAAAAAAACGATCCAAACGTATTAACGACTTCAATCAGTGATCCGAGGTTGGTCGCAAAAGTAGCGACAATGCAGGCAAACACACCCCAGACAAGGGTTGCCATTCTGCCAAAGGTGAGCAGCGCCTTTTCGGAACCATTGCGATTTATATAGCGTCGGTAAAAGTCCATGGTCGAAGCGGTTGCAAGCGAATTTAGCTCTGCCGCCACGCTGGACATGGCGGCCGCGAGAATTGCAGCGACGATCAGACCAACCACGCCGATCGGCATGTTCTCGATGACGAATACCGGAAATACATAGTTAACATCGTTAAAAGATCTGTCGGCGTTTGTTTCACGGACAAACTCGGTCGCCTCCCGCCGCTTGTCCAGGTAGGCAGCGTTGGCAGCGATGTAGTCGTTCCTTGTGCTACTTTGATTGTTTGTCGTCCGCGCCTCGATGAAGCGCATGGCTGCGACGCGTCTGCGTTCGTGAATGTCAGCAAAATCCGTTTCGAGACGTTCGTGTAAGACAGGATTTATTGTCGCGGCACGGGTTACCTCGACAGCGTTGAAAATCATCGGTGGTTGCTGGAACTGATAAAAAACGAAAACCAGCACGCCGATGAGCAGTATCAGGAACTGCATTGGAATCTTCAGGAACGCAGACATCAGCAAGGAGGTGCGACCTTCGTCGACGGAGCGGGCGGTCAGATATCGCTGCACCTGGCTTTGATCGCAGCCGAAATAGGAAAGAAACAGAAACAGAGCGGCAAGCATTCCGGACCAGATCGTATAGCGTTCATTCAAATCAAAAGAGAAATCTAACGTTTGCAGTTTTTCCGCAGCTCCGGCAACGTGCAATGCGTCATTCAGAGAGACATCCGCCGGGAGGTTTGCGACGATAAAATATACGACCAGGGTCAGCCCTACGAAAATTATGACCATCTGCTTCACGTCAGTCCACGTTACCGCCTGTACGCCACCGAGCATTGTGTAGACAGTTGTCGAAAGTCCGATAACGAATATCGTGACCAGTTCATCCCAGCCGAGAACGATGGACAGAATTACGGCCGGCGCCGCAATGATGACACCAACGCCCAGTCCACGCGAAACCAGGAAGAAGAAACTGGTCAACGTGCGGGTCTTGGCATCAAAACGTTTTTCGAGATATTCATACGCGGTGAAAACACGCGCCCTGTAAAAAAACGGTACAGCTGTGACGCACAAAATAATCATGGCCAGCGGCAACCCGAAATAAAACTGGATAAAACGCATGCCGTCTTCATAGGCCTGGCCGGTGGTTCCAATCAGCGTGATCGCCGACATTTGCGTTGCCATCACGGACAGTCCAACGGCCCACCAGGGGAGGCTGCGTCCGGCCAGGAAAAATCCCGTTGTGTCGGTAAATCCTCGACTGAGTTTCAGGCCGTGCCAGATGACATACGCGAGGTACGCGAACACGATCGACCAGTCGTAAAAATGCATACGTCAGCCGGAATAGTGTCGTGAGAACATGTACATCAGCAGAATAACGACGACCGTAAAGCCGGCCACGCCGGCATAGATACGTCCCCAGCGGGTTGGACGCATGTGTCTGTCGTTTTTTGAATCTAACTCGCTTCCGGCCAACGGTTTGACTTCTTGATTATTATTGAATTGCCGCAGCTCACGATGCTTGCACAATAGTAACGACGGCCGCAACCTGTAGGGGGCGGCCGCGGATATATTTGGCGCCAGTCTGGATTTATCGGGAATTCAGGGATTAAATGCGGGTCTGAAGTTAAACGACGTGAATTCTACTGATGCAAATCCGCTCGCAATCCATTCTTAGACCCCTGCTGGCATTAGTGCTTCTGCTGATGGGTGCTGTCACAGCATCCGCCCAGGAACAAAAATCAGCCGCCGAACGCATTAACGGCGTATGGCGCATGGACCCGCGAACACTGCGCTCCCCGGCGCTCACCTCCTACCAGGAAGATGGCACGGTCACGTTCACGCAACTGGAAGACGGCCGGTTCAGTGCAATCGCCAGGATTACGACGCGTATGGTCTCGGAAACGGATGAGACATTCACGATGCCGGGCTGCGAAGGCGAAACCGAGTGCACGATTGACAGTGCCTCTGAAGGAATCGCGTCGGTTTTTGGCAATTCGATGTATGTAGACTGGATTAACGATGCCTGGATCGACGATTTCTTCAAGATATCCGGCAACGAGATGAATGGCGACGACGGTAACGGTCCGATTCACCTCGTAAAAGTAGAATAAGCCGTCCCCGGTGGTCTGGGCGGGAATCGCACACCGGCATCGCCGTGCGGGCGGGATAGCCTGGAATTTAGGACCCATTACGGGTCGCCCGTATTTGCGACACCTGCATTTCTGGTCTATTTTAGTGTGGCCAGTTGAGACCCGCACCACAGCAGCCGCGAACGCGCCGCTGCGGCGGTCACCATAATTCACTATCGCGAGGCCACCCGATGGACAAGAGAGATTTTCTTAAAGGCGTTGGAATGATGAGTCTTGCTGCGCCCTTGAGCTTTGCGCAGCTGCAAACGGCGGTTGCTGCCGTGGCAAACGTCAGTCCGTCCAAGCTCGCAGGCGACGAGGACTTCTGGATGAAGGTCCGCAGCGACTACGACCTCAAACCAGACTACATCAACCTCGAAAATGGCTACTACTGTTTCATGCCGAGACAGACGATGGAGAGGCAGATCGAGCACTTGCGCAACGTCAACTACGAAGGCTCGTACTATATGCGGACCGTGCGACTTGAAAACAAGAAGAAGTCTGCACAACAGGTGGCGGAAATCGTAGGCTGTTCGGCCGACGAAGTTGCAATCACGCGAAATACGACCGAGTCGCTGGACCTGATCATTGGTGGCATCCAGTGGGAGGAGGGCGACGAGGCGGTCATGGCGGAGCAGGACTATGGCGCCATGCTGAACCATTTTAAATATGTTGGGCAGCGATATGGCGTGGTCAATAAGCTGGTGTCGGTACCAAATCACCCGCGCGACGACCAGGAAATTGTTGATCTCTACGCCTCGGCTATTACCGACAAAACACGCCTGTTAATGGTTTGTCACATGGTTAACATCACAGGTCAGATACTGCCCGTGCGGAAAATCGCCGATATGGCCCACGCGCGTGGCGTCGAAGTCATGGTGGACGGGGCCCATGCGTACTCGCATGTCGATTTTAAAATGAAGGATCTTGATTGTGACTATTACGGCACAAGTCTTCACAAATGGCTGAGTGCACCGCTTGGAGCGGGCATGCTGTATGTCAGGAAGGAAAAAATCGACAGCGTATGGCCGCTCTTTGCGGAGCGGGAACTCGAGGAAAACGACATGCGGCGCCTGAATCATATCGGTACGCATCCGGTTCACGTTGATCTCGGGATCATTAATGCGATTGAGTATCAGAATACGATAGGACTCAAGCGTAAAGAGGAGCGCCTGAGATACCTGCAGCACTACTGGACCAGCCAGCTACGTGAGGTGCCAAAAGTCGTAATCAATACTCCCGTTGAGCAACACCGGCACGCCGGCATTGGAAACGTTGGCATCGAGGGTATTGAGCCGAGGGACCTCGCTGACAGATTGATGAAGGACTATCGTATTTTTACGGTGCCGATCAATCGACCGGGCGTGATCGGACTGCGCATAACGCCAAATGTTTATACGACTATCGATGAACTCGATGCCCTGGTTGCCGCTATTACAGAGATCAGTGCCTGACAGAACGGGCCGGGCATTAGCGCACCCGAAAAATCAACGAGACGCCGTTGACGCTACGCCGTCATCACTTTGTGTTTTGTTAAAGCGCAACAGGGATGCGGTGTATCTGTGCTATATCTGACTGAATAGATAAAAATCAGCCCGACGAAGATCGGAGTGAGATATGCATAATTTCAACGTAATCTGGGGAAGTGCACTGCTGCTGTTCGCAGTGGCTGCGTCGGTGTTCATTGCCGCTACCAATCAGCCACCCTTATACTACGCGCTCAGCCTGGTGCCGTTCGTATTCGGTGCGAACAGTCTGCAAATCGGTTTGCGTGATTTAAACGGGAGTGCGCGAAAAAACAAGCCGCGCCGGTAGCAGCGACGCGCAGCGCGCCTGATTGTAGGACCCGGTTATTGTCCCGGGATCATGATATGTGCGAAAGCGGTGCCTGCCAGCATCAGCCACGGCCGATTAAACTGCCGTTCCTCTGTCACGCCAATTGACGCTCCGGTTGAAAACGGCACGTAGACGACGGTAAGCGGCACGGCAGTATCGAGACTGGGGCCGCGAAGGTTGTAATTGACCGCAACGGCCGGCCATTCTAGTTTATTGCTATCGATTTCATCGGCAATTATTTCATTGACCTCGGCGCTTTCCTTACCTTCGGCGGCCAGCTCGTACCAGCGCTGTGTGTAAGCATCGTGTGATTCTGGATAGCACCATACGGCGAAGCCCGGGGTATCAGGATCATCTGGCTGGCAGGTTAAACCGTTATTTCCTGCACGTAAGACAACTCGATTTTCATCTTCAAAATAGGCGACAGTCGTTCCATCACGCAGATGCTCCGGGAGCGCGAGAAGTGACTCTTCGACGAGACGATGGTCCGGCGATTCCTGGGCACTTGCGGCGACAGGGGCAATGAAGGCAAGCAGGATGAGTGACTTCGACAGCGACATGCATGTCTCCGGAAATTGGCGTGTATCGAGGTTCCAGCAGATACAGTATTACAGACACGTGCTGCTCGCAATTGGTGGTACGGCGAAAGGCAACTGTAGGTGGTTTGACAGAACGATTTGTGTCAATCAGGGAGCCGATAGCGAGTCGCTCCGGAAGGGCCGGACGTATCGGTTGTGTTGGTGCAGTTGTCGTTAGCGCTGCCTAAGCGAACTGAACCAGGATCTCCCGCTTTACTTACCGCAATGTGGGCACTGTCCTCTCAGCATCTTTACGATGTAGTGCAGCCACAAGACCATTAATGCAACATTGCCGATGAAAAGCGAAGTCCAGATAAAAGAAGCATCCACGATGTACTCCAAATAAACTTGCGCACCCTATATATCGTCAAGATTCTGCCAGGATTCAGTGATGGGTTTCCCAAAAAGCATGAATAACGGCCATTTTTGCTAAAAAACTCAAATTACGTCACACGAGTCAGAGTGGTTAATAGCATGTCGTTCGCTGTAGCTCCGGTCGTATCGGTGGCTACCAATTGGGGTGCCCTGGAGATTGCAACTAAACGAAACCCTTGGATGCGTAGTTCTCCAGGCCACGTTGTGTTAATTCGGCTAGCTCTGCAAACAGTTCGTCATCAACAGCTTTGAAGTTGAAACAGGATTTCCCCTGCATGCGCTTTCGTAATAGCGGTGAAATATCATCAAGCAAATCCGGATTAACGTATACCGGCATAAGGTGGTAACTCACATAGTTTTTCTTGATCTGGACGCCGCCAAACCAAAGCGGTTGTTCGTTTTGACGGATATAAAATGTATCCACGTAGAAATCGCCTGGTTCGTCACGCTTCACATCGAGCAAGTCAACCTGTGCTGCCATGATCGACCGAAGTTTATCAAAAACCGCTTGCATGGAAGTCCTCCTGACATTATTGCTGACTTTCTTCAATAATAATTGGAACGCAGTGAACCTCAAGCAGGCGCAGGCGCAGCTTGTTCAAATATTCGGACGCAACATCGAAATCGGTGCCGTGTACGCAGACGAACATGCCCAGAATAACCATCACCGCTCAGGTTCAAGTCGCCGCGAATTGGTCGATAGAACTGCGAACCTACGGAGCACTTTTCAATGACAATAGTGCCTCTGCCACTTGCTTGACCATGACAGTTAATAACGAGGCGGTGATTCTTCGGGAGATTGCCGACGCTGGCAAGTATATGGAGCACCTGGATGCTCCGGAAACTGCCGATGCCGCGACGGGAAGCGCGCGACAGCTATAGTCTGTGTGCCGGACAAAGAGTTCAAACTCTGGTTGGCACTGCTAGCCAGGGCATGGAGAGTACAGAAGCCGGTGCGATTCAGAGGTCCGTTTGGTTTGCCAAGCGATCACAGGATTAGTTTGGGAGGGCTGATTGAACCTTGAAAGAAAATGAAATGAGTCGGTGGCGATCGTTAGAATGGCTACGCTTGTCTTCGATCACAATAAAGCGCTCAGGGCAGGCCTGGGTCCGACCTAAACGTTTACAGCCTTGCAGGAAGAAGGAATCTTTAAGATGTGCTACCTGAGTCGCGCGTCCGCTGATGTCGAGGTTTGGTGCTCAAAAGCGGATGCAAATGAGTGGCATACGCCGGGATGGCATACGCGGCTCGATGGCAACTATGGTGCGAGGTCAACCGTTGTATTCTACGACTGGCTCGTTCAGGTCGACAATTCTCGGGATCAAGTGGTGTTGCGCGGCGCTGCATAGTAAACATGAACGTCCGGCCGAAAAAAATTGGGACATGCTGCCCTTATCGCAGACCGCAAAAGCAGAATGTCCCCACTGCTCTGCGGCTTAACAAACTGATGGTGGAGATATGCGTAGAAAGATTTTAATTCTGTTTGTCCTGGTAATATCCATGGCATCCCGTTGGGCAGCCGGGGAGGCGGACCTTCTCACCTCCGCGGATCTTGCCAGTTTTGAAAATCCACCAGCAGATGCTCGCATTCAATATGGCGATGGTCCGTTGCAGTTCGCTGACCTGCGAATTCCGTCTGGAAGCGGCCCCCATCCGGTTGTCGTCTTCGTCCATGGCGGTTGCTGGTTGTCTGCATTCGACATTACACACAGTGGGAAACTGGCCGCAGCGCTGGCGGGCCACGGTATCGCTTCATGGTCGCTGGAATACCGACGAGTAGGGGATCAGGGTGGTGGTTGGCCCGGCACGTTTCAGGATGTGGCGACCGGCGCTGATCACCTCGCGTCGATTGCCGCAGAATATGAGCTGGACCTCGGCCGGGTAATCTTCATGGGGCATTCAGCAGGTGGCCAGCTGGCTATCTGGCTTGCGGCGCGGCCGCAAATTCCACCCGCCAGCGCCTTCAGTCAACGGGATCCCCTGACCGCGTTGGGCGTGCTCGCGCTGGCGCCGGCGCCGGATCTTGCCGGTCTCCATCAGCAGCAGGTTTGTGGCGATGTCGTGGACAAGTTGATGGGCGGCTCACCCCTGGAATTTCCGGAACGTTACGGCCTGGGTGACCCGATGCAGGTTTCACCCGGTGACGTTCCCCAGGTATTGGTCATTGGCGCACATGACTCCGACTGGGCACCGACCGGTCTGCGTTATTTTCGAGCAGCGACGGCTCGCGGCGATAACGTCAGGCTGGTCGAAGCGCCGGACGCTGGGCATTTCGAGTTGATCGATCCCGATTCGAGTAGCTGGCCGGTTGTTTTAGAACTCGCATTGAGTTTTTTCACAGGTGACTAACAGGATGCGTCTGGTTTCCGACTGATGACTTTTCCGGCAAATCCAAAATGTCATCGACGTCCAGCAGCTTAATTCTCGTTGCAGCGGTAGTGGCGCTCCTGTGGGCCGAAAGCAGGTCATCCCGTGTGGGTATCTGGCTGACGAAACCGGTTGCCAGCACAATTTTTGTTGTGACAGCGCTGTTGGCGGGCGCGCTGGATTCGAATTACGGACAACTTATCTTGCTCGGCCTGCTTCTGTCCTGGCTTGGCGACATATTGCTCATTCCGAAAGTTCAGTATTTCTTTGTCGCGGGATTGGCAAGTTTCCTGTTTGCCCATCTCGCGTTCGCCGGCGCCTTCTACCAGCTGTCTTTGGACAGGGTATATCTGATTCTTGCGGCACTCGGAATGGTGGTGGTCGCCGTGATTATCATGCGCTGGCTATGGCCTCTTTTGCCGCACAGCCTCCGTGCCGCGGTCGTAGCCTATTTCGCGGCAATATCGCTAATGGTTGTAATGGCGATCGGGGCCATGCCTGACACTGGTCCGTATATTGCCATTGGCGCCGTAGTGTTCGCGGCGTCCGACGTGCTTGTTGCGCGGGAACGGTTTGATTGCTCTGCGGTCGCAAACAGGCTCTGGGGTTTGCCACTCTATTACGGCGCGCAGTTAATTTTTGCTTTGAGTCCTCAATGGCACTCATAACAGGATTGCACGCGGCGAATTGCAACGTTTGCAAATAGATGAAGAAAGCGGAACTTGCAGTTAACGGCGAAGGGCTGTCAGGAATCGGCGCGATACGAATGCCTGTGATATTGCGCGGTCACCTGGCAGACAGATGGCGGAATTATTTCCTGTCTAACCTCTCAATCCCTGACGAATCCCGTTTATTGCTTCGGCATGCTCATCCAGCGTAACTGCGGACTCATCGTGATCGGCTATGCCGAGTCGTTGCAGCAGGGGATACTCGCTGCAGGCCAGAGGCTCGCCAGAATTACTGTAGGACAGAATCAGCCGTGCCGCGGAGAGTACTTCGGTGAGCGTCGCCGACTCCTGTACCGGAGGATCTGTATCCAGCTGCGATTCCAGTGCATTCACCAATTCGTCTGACATATCCCAGCTCTCCGCAATCGCTTTGCTAATGGACGGATGCCAATCGGCGAGAATCGTCTCCAACTCCACGTAGTCCATGCTCCCATAGTCCTGCGACTTGAGGAAAATGTAGAGACGACCGAGTACGCTCAGGAGACCTGTCAGCAACGCTTCGTCCGCGTTCAGTTTTGTGAATTTTTGAGCAATCACATAACAGCGTGCTGCGAGTTCCACACTTTCTTCCCAGATCTCTTTGAGCACTTTGCGCGAATCATCCGAAAGTCCTTCATTGCGTTCTGCCTGGCGAATTGCAAACGCTACAACTGAACTTTGCACCAGCTTGTTGCCCATGCGAATGACCGCCTGGCGGACTTCAGAAATTTCAGAAGCACCTCGAATGGCGGCAGAATTTGACAGCTCAAGAACGCGCGCTGCCAGCGAAGGATCGGAACTGATGATGCGGATGACTTCATCAATATTGACGTCTTCCACCTGGAACGCCTGCTGGATTCGAATGACCGAGTCCGGGAACATGGGTAATTCGAGGTCGCCCTTGTTCAGGTCTCCCGCGAGTTGCTGGACGAATCCGGCAGCGGTTTGCATTGCTTCGGCTGACATCAGGCCATTCTCCATAAAGACATGAATCCAATGGCGTTTTTATCGGCAGCTTGGGTGAAATATTTAGCCGAAACGGCGAAAAAATCCGCAGAGACCGTATTTATGTCGCAATGCAGAAAACTGGCGTAAAAAGGCCAGATCCCGTGTTAATTCTGGAATTAGCGAATACATCTGACGTCCGCGTCGGCACCGATAGCGTTCGCTGGGTCAGTATCACAGGAGCAGTCACACCTGACCTGATTTACCTGAATTGGTTTGACCGTGCGACATTTCCTGGTCATGCAGAGGGCGCCCATCTATCGAGTTCCCACATCGGGCCAAGGCGTGTAATTATGTTCATGATAGAAACCCGGGTAGTTGGGAGCGATTTCGTAAATCAATGGAGATAGCAGCGTAGTTTGAGGCGCGATTTTCGAAAAACGCAGATTCGTCCGTCTCGGGTTTTCGGTTCCTCGACCTGCTTCATTGGGAGTCAAAATGAGAATAAAACTGAATAGCATCTTTGTCGATGACCAACAGAAGGCATTGGCATTTTATACAGATGTCTTGGGATTCAAGAAGAGTCAGGACATCCCCGTCGGAGAATATCGTTGGATTTCGCTCGCATCGCCGGAGGGCGGAGACGCAGAATTGTCGCTCGAGCCGAATGTCAATCAGGCTGCGAAGACGTACCAGCAGGCTCTTTTTGAACAGGGCATACCGATTACTGCATTCGAGGTTGACGACCTGGAATCTGAATTCAAGAAACTCTCGGCGCTCGGCGTAGAATTTACAACGGAGCCAATGCACGCAGGTGATGTGACGCTCGCGATGTTTAACGATACGTGCGGCAATATGATCCAGATATATCAGCCGACATCGGCTTAGCGGCCCCGGATCGCGGGCAAGCCGTCGCTCATTGCGACAACTGAGATCGTGAAGGCATTCAATTGTTCTGACCTGCTTTACGCGTTTTTCTCTCGATGAGGCCAGGACGTCGTAAATGATAGCCGAGGCCCCTGAATATCGCGGCGGCGGAGCCTCAAAAACGGCCTATACCTGTGTCGCTAATTGGAGATTAAAGTCAGGTTTTTCATAAAGTTATATGATATTGATAATAATCGTTCTATGATCACATTAGTATAATCGTTGCTTCGTTAACGAATTCAATCTCCAATCGTGAGGGCTCGACTTATGAAGCGTATTGGATTCGCGATGACTATTTTTATCGCGACGGTAACGGTCGCGAATGACGACACAACGATCACACTTGCCAGCGATGCCGGGGACTATAACGGCCAGGGGCAGACGTATCACTACGATGACTCCAACGCTTAAATTGTCTACTCCCGCAACTACGACAATGGCATTGCTGTAACGATCAGGAATCTTCCGGGTGAGCCAGGTGATTGGTGGACACTCAACCTCGCGGCTCCAGGAAACGCCGAGATTCGGCCGGGTGTTTACGCAGGCGCCATTCGCTTTCCATTCAGGCAGTTGACCAACCGGACTGTCGTTTTCCGGCAATGGTCGCGGCTGCAATACATTGACCGGCAGTGCCGACGTACTTGAGGTTGCCTACGATGGTGCCGGTGATGTGACCGCGTTATCTGCGAATTTTAAGCAGCATTATGAAGACGCGACGCCCACATTGAATGGCAGCATTGTATTCAACCCCGTGCCGCCAGTGGGCGCAAAAGCAATCGGGCAGACGCTTAACCGGGTGGTTTGCCGTAATCGAACGACGGGCCAGAAGGTGGTCACTGCATCTACTGATAGCGCCATCGTCAAATGCAAGAAACTCGGACTGGATATCCGTCCTGGCGATCGCATTCAGCTGAACATGCGAGGTACTGCCGAGCAATAAATTCGTTGACTATCTAAACAGTGGAAAGGGGCTTCGGCCCCTTGTTATTGTTTTGACCGCATTGCATACCGTCGGACGATTGATAGAACATAACAATCTGCTACTCGTCTTCAGCCTCGCTTTTTTTTGACACGTTCGTTACCCGGCCCGTGCCGACACGTCAGCAAAGTCACCAGCAGCGCGAATACCAGCCAGATGTCCAGCGCGCCTCCGCCGCCCGACGAATTGCTTGCAGTAGCGACGTCATCATCATTGATATCTATCGATGCTGCGCTTGGTGAGCCAATGGCAGCGCCGATTGCGTTGGTCAGGAGGACTGTGAACGACTCGCGACTTTCCTGTGTGGAATCGTTCAGGATCCCTATAGCTATCGTCTGGCTGCCGCTCTCGCCGTCGGCCCAGCTCAGAGTGCCGGAAGCCGCTGTAAAATCCGAGCCTGCAGTTGCCTGACCTGGCTGCGTCGCATAGTCAATGCTTGCCGGTCCGAGCGATCCACTCGAGCGTGCTACGGTAATTATCACCTGAGTTGCGGTCTCGGTGACTGAATAACTCGATTGACTAAAAGCCAGAAGCCCCGCCATGGACTCATTGTCGGCAATCTCCAATGTCGCGTTATTGTTCTGACCAAGCGTTGCACCTGTCACATTGCTCAAGGTCAATAGCACAGTTTCATCCGGTTCGATCTCCTGATCATCGATCACGGGGACCGTAAACGTCTTGTCACCATTTTCTCCCAGGCCCCAACTGAGGGTGCCGCTGGAGCTGGTGTAGTCTGAGCCGGCTTCGGCACTATTGTTTGCGGTGGCGTAGTTGACGGTTGCGCCGCCCACACCGCCGGTGCGACTCACCGTTATTGTGGCACTGCCGCCATCCTCAGCGACGTTGTAGGTGGGCGAGGAGAATCCAATTTCCCCGGCCGTCGGCAGCGTATAGCTTGCGGTAATTTCGTAAGTTTTCGGCTGCTGATCGTAATTGACGACGACCGCGTGGTACGTGCCCGGCAGGGGATTCGCGATCGAGATTGATTCGTCAGAATCGTCCGTCGAGCTAATCCCGGTTTCGGCATCGACATAGTAAAAGCCGTTGCCAGGTGCGACGTTCAGCGATATCAGATACTGGGGGGATTGGGCGAATCGCAGCAGTAGATCGACATCACCCGGACCGGTCGTCGAGACATTCAGATCCGTCGCGCCCGGCGGTACATCGATATTAAAAGCCTGAAATTCATCCCAGTCAAAACGTTGCACGGCCTGGGCAATCGTTTGGGCATTTCGAAGTGTGCCTACTTCCTGGTAAAAGTAGCGGCTCGGAAGCATCGCGCTTGTGGCTGACGTCAAATCGAGGCGCATGAACAGCTGTCTGTTTCCGGAAACCGTATTTGATAGCGTAACGCTAAAGTTGGCAGTCGCCTGTGTGTCTTTCGCGATGTCGCCAAACAATACCGGGGTGACGTCGTTTACGCTGATGTCAGCACTGTCGGTGGTGGACAAACTGGCGGTAACGGCGGTTTCGTCAGTCCAGACATTGTGCAAAGTAACCTGCAGCTGAGCTGTTTCTCCAGGATCCAGCTTGCCATTGCCGTTACCGGTCGCCGCGTCGTCGACAGTCACATCACTGAGCAGCAGAACGCCGCCAGAGGGCACGGATAAAGCCGTATTCGCATCCAACCGTCCCGTCGCCACACGGCCCGGAATGGCTTCTTTGCTTTGTCCCGGCGTTACCGGAGTTAGGGCGTCCCGGCCTTCGGTTGTGCCATTCAAAAGAGACGCTTTTACCTGGCGATAGTCCGTAGTACTTGCGTTGGCGTAAATGAGTGCAGCAACGCCAGCTACATGTGGAGCTGAAAATGATGTGCCGCTGACGGTTGCGAAACTATTGTTGTTGGCAGTTGTTCTGATGAGGTCGCCGGGCGCCGCTAAATGCACGCTGTCGGCACCCCACTGGCTAAACCCGGATATCCTGTCCCGACTGTCTGAGGACGCGACAGATAGAATGTTGTTCTGGGTTGCGTTGGACGGGTAGTGAGAAGCAAAGCCATTATTCGCGTCCGCGTTGCCCGCTGATGCGATCATCAATATACCTGCCGACTCTGCTCGATCGATAGCTTGAGATAGTGCTTCGGTCCCAACCGGGCCGCCAAAGCTCATGTTGATAATGTCTGCATTCTGTGCGATCGCTTCGTCGATCGCTTCTATTATCGCAAAGTAGGACAGATCGACTTTCAACGGCAACAGGTTGGTTTCCCAGGCTGCACCCGCTACCCCGATGCCATTATTGCCGCGAGCCGCCGCCGTGCCGCCGACCAAAGTACCGTGAAAATCGTTGCCGTCAGCGGGATTCGGATCGTTCGGGCCATTAGTACACGGTCGAGCACTGTTTGGCGATGCGAAGCAGCGCCCGGTAGGCATCACATTCGCAACCAGATCGATATGTGCCGTTTCCATCGAATCATCGATGATTGCAATCACAACCCCTGCAGCGGCCGATTGCGTATCCCAGGCAGCGACCAGATTGAGATCGGCGCCGGCATGGCCAAGTCCACCGGGAGCATTAACGCCCGTATTTTCCTTAGACCACTGCGTCGCAAACTCCAGGTCATTGGGAGTGGCCCACAGGTTTGTCGTGTAGTTAGGCTCGGCAAATTCAATTCCTGCGTCGGCTTCAAGAATCAGGATCGCTGTCTCAAGGTCCGTGTCATTGCTGATTGCAACAACGTCGACCGAAGAGGTCGCGGAGGTCACAAGCACCGTGCCACCCAGCCCTGACAGCAGGTTCTCAATGACGGTCGTCGCTGTTCCGGATGCGCGCTTGACCAGAATCTGTGCTGGAACGTGTGGAACCGTATAAAGCGTTTGAGGTCCACCGGCGGGCGCCTCGGCCCATGCATTTATTGTAATAGTCGCCGACAAAATGAAAGCGGCGACCAGTGAAACCTGATTCCTGCCCAAGAGAAGACCCCGTCAGATAATTGTGATGAGTGTCACACTGAGGCTGACGCGATTCATTGACGCAATGCTCAGAATTTGAAACTACCGATGTTGTTGTGACGGCTGAGGTTTGAAGCATTAAAAAAGCCCGCTATTGGCGGGCTTTTGTTGTTGGTACTCCCTAGGGGATTCGAACCCCTGTTACCGCCGTGAGAGGGCGGCGTCCTGAACCGCTAGACGAAGGGAGCAGTTTGTTTTGCCGGCTAAAGCCGGGCGGCTATTATACGGCCGCGTTTGGTTTGCTCAAGCCCCGCGACGCGATAAATGAATAGTGCGGCCTGTTCGGGGATGGACTCGAATCGCCTCGGGGCGATTCTTAGGGTTGCGACCCGCCTGCGGCGTCTAAAACGCTGGCGCGCTTCGTCGAACTCCGGCTACTGCCGTCACGCAACCACCGAGCCAGGTTCCGATATCGCGCCACTTCTGTGAGAAAAAGTGGTCAGTCGATAGTTTCCTGAGCGGCCGCAGCCGTCGCGAACAGGGCAGCGATAAGGATGCAGGAGACTGCCCCACGAATGCAGAAATGGTTTGTATTCTTGTGCGCAAGTTTGCTTCAAATTCCTTGATAACAGACTCACGACGAGGTCGCCGTGGGCCTCCGGTCTTGCCAGTGCGAATTAATTCGTGCTTCGGCGTCCCGTGGCATTTACTATACGCACGTATCCAGAGTCGCCTAACAAGGTAGAATTGCCGGGCGGCGATCTTCCAGCGGAATCCAATTTGAGTAATAACGGCAAGAAGAACCAACCCAAGCCAAAAATAATTCCGCGCCCTTCCCACAACGTCTCCCGGGACGCAATATCCCGGAGTGCGTTGAAGGTCCTCTACCGGCTGCATAAATCCGGTTTTCAGGCCTTCCTCGTTGGCGGTGGCGTGCGGGATGCGCTTTTGGGTCTGTACCCCAAGGACTTCGACATTGCGACCGATGCGAACCCTGATGAAGTGCGGGCGTTGTTTTCGAATTGCCGTTTGATTGGCCGTCGGTTTCGACTCGCACACGTTCGATTCGGCAGAGAAATAATCGAGGTCGCAACTTTTCGCGCCGCGACAGACGGTAATGAAAAACATCTGGATGTCGAGCACGATCGCGAAGGCAGAATACTGCGTGATAACGTGTATGGCAGCATTGACGAAGACGTATGGCGCCGCGACTTCACCTGCAATGCACTCTATTACAACATTGCCGATTTCAGCATCTGGGACTACGTTGACGGGGTGAAGGATATCCAGCGTCGCCGTCTCGAACTCATCGGCGATCCGGATACGCGACTTCGTGAAGATCCGGTGAGAATGCTTCGCGCTGTACGATTTTCCGCCAAGCTGGATTTCCACATTGCCAAAGACGTGGAGAAATCGATGCTGAAGAATCGAGATTTACTTTCCAATGTTCCCCCGGCCCGCTTGTTTGACGAGTTTCTCAAAATGTTTCAGGCAGGGTATGCAGAAAAGGTGTTCGAGGAATTGCGACAATACAACCTTTTCAGTCAGCTTTTCCCGGAGACCAACACGGCGATGGATGAAGATGACAATTTCCTGCGCTTCGCGCGAAGCGCACTTGCCAATACCGACCGTCGGGTTGCCGAAGAGAAATCCGTCACGCCTATGTTCCTGCTTGGCGTTTTTCTATGGAAGCCAGTTAAGCAATTGGCGGAAAAACTGCGCTCTGCGGAGAAGATGTCTGAGGCACAATCATTAAGCCTGGCGTCGTTCGAGATTGCTGGCATGCAGCAATCCCGTATTTCGATTCCACGAAGATTCACGGCGCCAATGCGAGAAATGCTTGCCATGCAGCCGCGTTTCGAAGTCACACGCGGTAAGCGCGGTCTCAAACTCCTGGAGCATCGACGTTTTCGTGCGGCATACGATTTCATGATGCTGCGCGCAGAGTGCGGAGAAATTGACCACGAACTGGCGGATTTCTGGACCGAGGTGCAAAAGCAAAGCGCGGCAGAGCGTCACGAAAGTTTCAAACTTGGCAACCAGCCGCGTTCCGACAAGCGCCGCAAATCGCGACGACGCAGAAGACCGGGAGCGAATACGGCGTGAGTGAGCCGCATTGGCGGCCGGCTTATATAGGTATCGGGAGCAATCTTGAGTCCCCTTCCGAGCAGGTTACCCGTGGCATTGCCGCATTAGCGCAGATTTCAAAATCTGTTCTTGTGTACTATTCAAGCCAGTATCGGTCCGCGCCAATGGGCCCGAAAGATCAGCCGGACTTTGTGAATGCCGTTGCGGCGGTGCTGACGCAGCTTGATCCACACGATTTTCTACGCGCTTTGCAGGCGATTGAGCTTGAACAAGGTAGGCAGCGAGACGGAGATCGTTGGGGGCCGCGAACGCTGGACCTCGATTTGCTTGCCTATTCCAACCTTACGGTTTCCGATGCCACGCTCACACTGCCGCATCCGGGCATTGCCGAGCGAAATTTTGTATTGTTGCCGTGGCAGGAAATTACGCCCCACTATCGTGTTCCAGGACTGGATAGTGTCGTCGAGCTGGCGCGAACTGCGTCCCTCCAGAATCCCAAAATTGAAATTATGAGCACCAGTTAGCCGCGTGATCGTTGAAACACTGAAAACTGTACCGAGAGAGTCGCGCTTTATTGCCGTTGAAGGTCCTATCGGCGTTGGCAAAACCAGTCTTGCGAAGCGCCTGGCAAAGCGCTTCGACGGCGATCTCGTGCTGGAAAGCGCTGTGGAAAATCCGTTTCTCGAAGAGTTCTATCGATCGGGCCGAAAAACAGCCCTTCCGGCGCAACTTTTTTTCCTCTTCGAGCGATCGCGTCAGCTACAGGCACTCAACCAGTCAGACATGTTTTCGCCAGTCAGGATCGCAGACTTTCATGTTTTGCGAGACAGATTATTCGCGGAGCTAAACCTGAGTCCGGACGAGATGAGTCTTTACTCGCAGATCTACGATAGCCTTGATATGGATGTGCCGGTTCCCGATCTTGTCATTTACCTGCAGGCATCTGTCGATGCATTGATGTCGCGAATATCACGGCGCGGGGTCGACTACGAACGCCATATTGATCGCCGTTACGTCGAGCGTGTCGCAGAAACTTACGCGCGATTCTTTCATGATTATGACGAGTCGCCGTTACTCATTGTTAATGCGTCTTCGATCGATCCGGAGCAAAATGATGCTGATTTCGACACGTTATTCGATCAGGTGCGACGTATAACCGGCGGTCGCCATTTTTTCAATCCGGCATCAACCGTTGCATTTGCCTGAACTTTGTCTTTGAACACTAGCAATCAGATCGGAGCAGAAAACTGGTGGAAGTAGTAACAACAACCGAAGAGCTGCGTGAACTGTTATCTGGCTGGCGCCACGAGGGCGACCATATCGCGCTGGTGCCTACGATGGGCGATCTCCACGATGGGCAGGTGAGCCTTGTGGAAATTGCGCGCGAGCATGCGGAACGTGTAGTCGTGTCCATATTCAGGCTTCCCGACCAGCCCGTGGTTGCAGAAGCAGGCGGCGACCTGGCCGGCATCCTGGAGAGAGACAAGCGCAGACTCAAACTTCTGAAAACGGATTTATTGTTTCTGCCGGACGTAGAGACGGTCTACCCGTACGGAATCGACGGTGCAACCACTGTTTCCGTTCCGGCGTTGACGAAGGATCTGTTTGGTCCAACCAAGCCGGACGAATTCGACAGCGTCACCTCAATGGTCACCAGGCTGTTTGGCCTGGTAGCGCCTGATGTTGCTGTGTTTGGCCAGAAGGACTATCAGCAGCAGCTTGTGATCAGTCGAATGGCCAGGGACCTGAGTTTGCCAATCAAGATAATCTGCGGCCCGACAGTGCGAGAAAAGGACGGCCTGGCGATGAGTGCCATGAACCGGTATTTGTCTGCAGAAGAGCGTCAATTGGCGCCAAAATTATATAGCGTGCTAGAGGAAATCGGTCGCGGACTTGAGACCGGTCAACGCAACTATCGGCAGCTGGAAGAGCAGGGGATTGAAAGTCTGGAGGCGTTGGGCTTCCGGCCGGAATACGTGAGTATTCGTCGCGCAGAGAATCTGGAGGTGCCAGACCGCGACTGCGACGAGCTGGTCGTGCTTGTCTCAGCGTGGCTCGGCGACTTTCGGCTACTCGATAACCAGGTCGTGCATATCTGAACAGGCGTCAATTCGAAACGGTATTTCTGCCAGCATTCTTGGCACGATACAGCGCCGCATCGGCGTCTTTCAAAAGTGCTTCGAAGCCACCGTGATTTCGCAATTCCGCGACGCCCATCGAAATCTCGATCGGGATCTGGATCAGGGAATCGTCGCTCGACTCAGTACTGCCAGAAACGGCGGTTCTGACTCTTTCCGCAATTTGCATACATTCTTCTTCATCGATGCCAGGCAGCAACACGGCAAACTCATCGCCGCCATAGCGGACCAGCAGATCGCGCGGCCGAAATTGCTTGCCGAGAACGTGGGCGACCGCTGACAGGGCCCGATCTCCGGCCACGTGGCCGAACTTGTCGTTGAACGACTTGAACTGGTCGACATCGATCATAATCAGGGATACCGGGTCGCTGTCCTGTGCGCAACGATTCACCTCCCGCGAGAATGATTCCTCCATTGCGTGACGATTGCCGAGTCCTGTAAGGGCATCTGTGGTCGCGTGTTTCTCAAATTTTCGCCAGTCACCAATGCTTTCGGCAATAAAGTGATTGTGGCTGCGCACCCTTTCAGAAAGTACAACCAGCAGATTCTTGGAGAACGCATGCGATGCGTTAACCATGTCCCACAGCACATCTTTGTGAATGACGAGCAGGTGGGTTGCCTCGGCCGCAACCACGTAGGCTGACGGGTCGCGGTCTTCGATGATCGACATCTCACCCGCACATTCGCCAGATGCCATGGTCGCGAGGACCGGTGAATCGGTCGATCCCACATGCACATTCAGCTCACCCGACAGCACGACGAAGACGTTTTCATTTTTTGCCCCGGGAGAAAGGAGCAATTCGCCCGTTTCAAGGTCGAGCCGATCGCAATCCTGTAACAACGCCTGTACGTCGTCCGGTTGGACGCCCTGAAACAATTCGAGCCCGGCAAGCAACGATTTCTTGTAGTCGGACGTAATTTCAACGGCTTCAGTTGACACGGTATTCTCGGTTGGACTCGGTAAAGTTTAATAATTTCTATTACTTAGCCGCAGTTTTACCGGAATTGGTAATCCATAACCATGACCGCCGTCGCGCTTTCCGGCTACAGACACAGGCGTTGCGACGCGGTTCTCGGTTTTGCTTTATTTTCCGTCCGATTGCAATAACTCGGCACGGCAGGCATCGAATTCGGCCACATCAGCAGGATTGGGCCTGGGATACTTCAAGCCGATGCTCTTTAAGGCACTGACTATGAGCGTGCCTATGGTGGCGCGCATGAAGGGCTTGCTGTCTGCCGGAATCGCATACCACGGCGCCCAGTCCCTCGAAGTTTGATTTAAAGCATCCTCATAGGCATGCATATACTCTTCCCAGTGTTTTCTTTCTTTCAGGTCACCCGGATTGAATTTCCAGTGTTTGCCTGGGTCGTCGAGACGCGACAGGAAGCGGACCTTTTGTTCTTCCCTGGAGACATTCAACCAGAACTTGAGAATGACGGTGCCATTGCGGGCGAGATGATGCTCGTGTTCCCGTATGGATTCGAAACGTTCCTCCCAAATAGTTTCTCGATCGATAGTTTCGGGCAACTGCTGGTAGTCGAGAATTTCGGGATGAACGCGTACGACGAGCACTTCTTCATAATGGCTGCGGTTAAATATTCCAATTCGACCGCGTTCTGGCATTGATTTGGCGGTTCGCCACAGGAAGTCGTGGTCAAGTTCCTTTTTTGATGGTCGCTTGAAACCGAATACCTGGAAGCCTGCCGGATTCACGCCCCTGGTGACGGCGCTGATCGTACTGTCCTTGCCTGCCGCATCCATGCCCTGAAAAACGAGCAATACGGAGTGCCGGTCCGATGCGTATAGCGCTTGCTGCTGGTTACTGAACTGCTTGATCGCTTTCTTGAGGACTTTTTTTTGGTCCTGCTCGCGCCGGTCGCGTGTTGGCGCATCTGCAATGCGAAAACTGCCATCGAACGGTACCAGGAATTCAGATTCTATTGCTTTGAACATAGTGGGTTCCGCGCCTTTTAAAATTAGATTTCGGTTTGGTGTTCATGCTCGTGCTCATGCAATGCCCACTCTACGTGATCATTGACCAGTTGCGAATCAGTGTGCTGCTTTTCTTTGAGTGCGTCGATTACGTCCGGCGTTGACGCGGCGTTACCAAGTGCAACCGCTAGATTGCGCAACCATCTTTCATAGCCCAATCGCCGCATTGCGCTGCCCTCGGTCTTCGACAACCACTCCGTTTCTGTCCAGGAGAATAGCTCCACCAGGTCGGCAGATTCGAGGTGATGTCTTGGCTGGAAGTCTTTCTCCTTTGTTGGCTGTGCAAACTTGTTCCAGGGACAAAAGAGCTGGCAATCATCACATCCGTACACGCGATTGCCGATGCTCTTTCTGTGTTCAACCGGAATGGCGCCTTTCAGTTCGATCGTGAGGTAGGAGATACATCGACGTGCATCCAGTTTGTACGGCGCAACGATTGCGCCAGTGGGGCAGACATCCATACAGGCTCGACAGGTGCCACAGTGGGAAGACTCGGCTGCATCAGCCGGCAACTCAAGATCGGTAAAGAGCTCGCCCAGGAAAAACCACGAACCATCGTCACGATTGATCAGATTGGTGTGTTTGCCGATCCACCCCAGGCCGGCTTTTTCGGCGATGGGTTTTTCGAGCACTGGCGCACTGTCTACGAAAACGCGATAGCCGAGTGGTCCGATACGCGCTTCAAGCTTCATCGCCAGTCGTTTCAGGCGCGACCGCAATAGTTTGTGATAGTCGCGACCCAGTGCATACCGCGAGATATAGGCTTTTGCCGGATGATCCAGTAACGATGTGGGCGATTCCGGTTCGTCGGGCAGATAATCCATACGGACCGAGATGACGCTCAGTGTGCCCGGCACCAGCATGTTCGGCCGACTTCTTTTTCTGCCATGGCGCGACATGTATTCCATCTCGCCGTGATAGTTGTTCTGCAGCCACGCTTCTAAGCGGGCTTCAGCTTGGTCCAGCTCAATATTGGAAATGCCTACCTGCTGAAACCCGAATTCGCTCCCCCAGCGACGGATTTCTGGAACCAGGTTGCGTGGCATTTCGTCATCGTCTTGGCAATCGGTGTTCAAGAATGTTCTTCGTATTCAAGCAGTGGTTCACGAGTATAATTGGAATTCACGACATCCCTAAGACGTATTCTCAATCCATGCATTTGCCTGCAGAAATATACTCGGTTGCCAGTGTGCGCAATATGGACCGGGCCGCCATTGATGACGCCGGCATAGCGGGCTACACGCTCATGAATCGCGCTGGGCTGGCTGCCTTCGAAGCGGCTGCACACCCGCGTCCGCGCGCGCGGCGGTGGCAGGTGATTTGCGGTGGCGGGAACAATGGTGGCGATGGTTATGTTGTCGCACGTCTTGCGGTTGAAAAGGGGATCGCCGTCTCCGTAGTGGCGCTCTCGCCACCCGCCTTGCTAGGCGGCGACGCAGCTACGGCCTATGCAGACTTCACGGCGCTGGGCGGCATAACTGTCGAATTTGAGGACGAACTCGACGCTGAAGCTGAACTGCTGGTCGACGGCTTGCTCGGCAGCGGTCTTGAGCGGGATTTGCAAGGTGACTATGCGCGTGTCGTGGCTGCGATGAACGCCCACAATGCGCCCGTGCTGGCGCTGGACATTCCGTCCGGACTGCATGCCGATTCCGGGCGTGTGCTTGGCCATGCCGTGCGGGCGGATATCACCGTAACTTTCGTCGCTCTCAAGGCAGGCCTGTTCCTGCATGAAGCGCCTGACTACGTTGGCCGCCTGGCATTTTCCGACCTCGAGATACCTGCCGTTTGCCGAGCTGGCGAAACGCCCGTCTTACGAAGGATTGACCCGGCAATGATCCGTTCCGTCTTGCCGGTTCGACCGCGAACCGCGCACAAGGGTGACTTTGGGCACGTGCTGATCGTGGGCGGGGCGCCGGGTATGCCAGGTGCTGTACGAATCTGCGGCGAAGCGGCATTGCGGGCCGGCGCCGGCGCGGTGACCGTTGCAACCCATCCGTCGCACAGTGCGAACTTGCCTGGCAATCGGCCGGAACTAATGTGCGCCGGCGTTGCTGGCGCCAGTGATCTCGCGCCGCTGCTGGAAAACGCTGACGTCATTGCGATAGGCCCCGGACTGGGGACGAATAAATGGGCATCCGAACTACTTGCCGCTGTCACCGCGAGCGGTTGCCCCCTGGTCGTGGACGCAGATGCCCTGAATCTTCTTGCGGCGAATCCGCGGGTTTTTAAGCAGGCGGTCCTGACACCACATCCCGGTGAAGCAGCACGAATGCTGGGCAAGTCGGCGGCCGAGATTCAGGCTGATCGTCCGGCAGCCTTGCTTGCTCTTGCGGAACGCTATGGCGGCACCGTCGTTCTGAAAGGGTCGGGATCGCTGGTCTCTTCGGCCGCCGGCATTCCCTGGCTCTGCTGCGCCGGCAACCCCGGTATGGCCGCTCCCGGGATGGGTGACGCATTGACGGGAATCATTGCGGGCCTGCTGGGGCAGGGATTGTCAGCCGAGATGGCGGCCGCAATTGGTGTGCAGGTACATGCTGAGGCTGGAGATGATGCGGCAGCGAGCGGTGCAAGAGGTCTGCTCGCCTTGGACCTGGTCAGCCACATTCGCGCCAGGGTCAATCCGTGACAGTCAAGGTGACTTTGCCAGATCAGGAATCGACCGAATTACTTGCACGCCAGATCGTGGCAGCGCTGCCGGACTTGCCGGCGGGTTGGCTGGTTCTGCTCGAAGGGGAACTGGGCAGCGGCAAGTCGACTTTTGCCCGCGCTGTGCTGCGCGAGTATGGCTACCCAGGCCCGGTGCCGAGTCCGACCTACACCCTGGTTGAGCCCTACAGCTTGCCGGGTTTCGATGCTTATCACATTGATTTATATAGAATAGCAGATGGCGGCGAGCTTGAATTCCTGGGTTGGTCGGACCTCGAGAACGGGCTCAGGCTGGTCGAATGGCCTGCACGCGTGCCGCAACTCTATGCCGGCTCCGACTTGTTGCTAACCCTCAAGTATGCAGATCAGGGCAGGCTGGCCGAGCTGTCGGCGCAGAGCGAACGGGGCGAGGAGCTGATTCGCAATCTGCCTGGTTTATCAACTTCTTATCGACCTTAGGTAAATTACGTATCTTTATAATTTTGAACAAAAATATTGGCATTTTCGTCAGGATTCGTATACTCATCGAACATAACCTTTCTTGTGCAGGATCCAGAACGCGCATGAGCTTCACAGAGCGAATGACACTCATTGCATTGGCAATGCTTGCCCCGGCACTCGCCGGCGCGGCAACGACTGTGGAAGACGTGCGCCTGTGGTCCGAAAACGGTCGCACCCGGGTTGTGCTGGATCTGAGTCGCCCGGCGGAACACAGCATATTTACGCTGCGCGGGCCAGACCGGCTGGTCGTTGACCTGAAAGACAGTCGCCTTGCCGGTTCGTTGAAGAAACTTCCGGCCGGTGGCGCGATTCGGGCCATTCGGACCGGCGTCCGATCCAACGGACAGCTGCGGGTTGTCCTGGATCTAAATCATTCAGTGCGCTCGAGAAGCTTTACGGCCGGTGCCAACAAGCAATACGGCGATCGCCTCGTTATCGATCTGCAGCAGCAGGGGAACCTGAAGACCGTCAAGCGGGCATCCGAAGAACATGTGGCAGGCAGAGATATCGTCGTCGCAGTCGATCCGGGACACGGTGGCCATGATCCAGGCGCCGTGGGCCGCGCAAGAACGCGAGAGAAGGATGTCGCGTTGGCCATCAGCAAGCTTCTGGCAGAGCGCATTAATGCCCAGCGGGGAATGAAAGCGGTCCTCGTCAGGAAGGGCGATTACTACGTAGATCATCGTGAACGCATGGAAGTGGCCAGGCGTGCGAATGCTGACCTGTTTGTATCGATTCACGCAGACGCTGTCGAAGATCGCCGGGCTAACGGTTCATCTGTTTACGTGCTGTCTCTAAAGGGCGCGAGCGACGAAGCGGCCAAGCGACTGGCTGAACGAGAAAACGCGTCTAATCTCGTGGGCGGCGTATCGCTGGCCGACAAAGACGCCGTGTTGGCTTCAGTGTTGCTGGATTTGTCGCAAAACGCGGCGTTGAGCGCCAGCCTGGATGTGGGCGGCGAAGTCATCGGGCAGCTGGCGCAAATCGGCAAAGTGCATCGCCGCAAAGTGCAGCAGGCTGGGTTCCTGGTGCTGAAATCGCCGGATGTGCCGTCCATACTGGTCGAGACCGCCTACATTTCGAATCCGACCGAGGAAAAGAGGCTCAATAGCCGCGCGCACCAAAGCAAACTTGCGAACGCCATTCTGGCCGGTGTGCAGCGCTACTTCTACGCAAACCCGCCGCCAAATACGATGATCGCGCTGAATCAGAAGCGTGGGCCCGCGAAGCAGGTGCGGCACGTCATATCTCGTGGCGATACGTTGAGTGAAATTGCTGAGAGATACAATGTCAGCATGTCCGAGCTGAAAGTGGAAAACAAACTCTCCAGCAACAGGGTGCGAATCGGTCAAACACTGCGCATTCCAGTCTACGCAGGCTCCCGCTAAGACGCTTCCACAGTGGCGCCGCGGCCAATGCGGCAATGGCGGCTAACGCCCATGCCGCTGAAATATCGGGCACTTCCGTACTGACGATCGCGGCTTGCTGTTTAGCGCCAAGATTGATCGCGTAGTGAAGCGTTCATCATGCGGTTGTTGGGTCACGGCACGACACGATTCCCTATTGAGCTACACATTCGCACTGGCATTTGAAAGAATGTCAGGCTTTCTGGCTCGTTGTTGCACTCATGCCAATTCGTCAATTACCTGGCCACCTGATTAACCAGATCGCTGCCGGCGAGGTCGTCGAGCGGCCCGCGTCTGTGGTCAAGGAATTGGTGGAAAACAGCCTGGATGCCGGGGCGCATGCAATTTCCATCGATATTATCGCCGGCGGGCAAAAGTTAATCAGAATTCGCGATGATGGTGCGGGCATACCCAGGGACGAGATACCGCTCGCACTGTCACGCCACGCAACCAGCAAGATTGTAAGCCTGGAAGACCTTGAAGCAGTGGTCTCGCTCGGCTTTCGTGGCGAGGCGCTGCCCAGCATAGCGTCGGTCGCCCGCATGTCTTTAGTGTCCCGCCATGGCACCAGCGCCTGGCAGGTAGAGGCGGACAACGGCCAGATAAGCGAGCTCGTTCCGGCCGCTCACCCCATCGGAACGACCGTCGAAGTGCACGACCTTTTTTATAATACGCCGGCACGCAAGAAGTTCCTGCGCACCGAGCGGACAGAATTCAATCACGTTGACAAGTGGATTCGGCGCCTCGCACTGGCGCGGCCGGATGTAGCTTTTTCGCTGTCACATAATCGTCGCGTGTCTCTCAATCTCAAGGCGGCGAACAACGCAGACGAGCGGCTCGAGCGCGTCCGCAAGATTTGCGGCGACACTTTTGCGACGCAGGCGATGTTAATCAGTCGCGAGGCCGAGTCTATGGCACTGTCAGGCTGGATAGGCCTGCCGACCTTCAATCGCAGCCAGGCGGATATGCAGTACTGGTTCGTCAACGGGCGCAGTATCTCCGACAAGACGTTGAGCCACGCAGTTCGACACGCCTATCGGGACGTGTTGTTTCATGGACGATTCCCGGCCTATGTATTGCACCTTTCCATGGACCCGGCGCAGGTCGACGCAAACGCACATCCGGCCAAACACGAGGTTCGATTTCGGGATGGCAGAAGCGTGCACGGCTTCGTTTCGCAAGCCGTTGAGAACGCTCTGCGCGATACCCGACCGGGCGGCCATGACGTTAGCCCGGTGCCCTCCAGCGCATTCCTCGGTGCCGGAATCCGGCAGTCGGCGATGGCGTTGCCAGCATCTGCGGCAAGTCCTTCGCTATCGGCGTCGGCAGTAGCGGAGGCCGCGGCCGGCTACGAAATGCTGACCGGCACTTCAAGTGCAGTGCCGGCCAGCGATACGATTCCACCGCTCGGATTCGCCATTGCGCAACTTGCCGGCGTTTACATACTCGCGGAAAACGTCAATGGACTGGTGGTCGTCGATATGCATGCAGCGCATGAACGTATTGTCTATGAAAAATTGAAGGCAGCGTTCGATACGAGCGACATCACGCGCCAACCGTTATTGGTGCCAACCAGCCTGGCAGTATCCGAAAGTGAGGCGGCCATCGCGGAAGAAGCGGCAGAATCATTTGTCAGGCTGGGACTATCGGTCGACCGAAGCGGACCGTCCACGCTGCTGATTCGCGAAGTGCCGGCATTGCTCAAACAGGGTGATGCCGAAGCCCTGGTACGCGACATTCTCGCCGACCTGCAAGATAGCGGCGCATCGAATCGTGTGGAAGACAGCTGTCACGAAATACTGGCAACAATGGCCTGCCATCATTCCATCCGGGCCAACCGGCCAATGACCATCCCGGAAATGAATGCGTTATTACGCGAAATGGAAACTACCGAACGTGCGGATCAGTGCAATCATGGGCGACCGACCTGGACCAACCTGAGTCTGGCCGAGTTAGACCGGCTTTTTCTGCGCGGTCAGTAGACAGGAATATTCCTCTATGTGCGGTATACCGGTAGTTTGCCTGATGGGGCCAACCGCGTCCGGCAAAACAGGTCTGGCGATGCAGCTGGCCGATGCATATCCGATAGAGCTAGTCAGCGTCGATTCGGCGCTTGTCTATCGGGGCATGGACATTGGGACCGCAAAACCCGGACCTGACGAGCTGCGCCGGCACCCACACCACCTGGTGGATATCCGGGAGCCGGAGGAATCGTATTCGGCAGGAGATTTTGTCCGCGATGCGAATGAGCTAATCAATACCATTCACGCAGCAAAGCGTGTACCGCTACTCGTTGGCGGCACCATGATGTATTTTCGGTCATTGATTGACGGAATCGCGAATCTACCCGCGGCCAATCCGCAGATTCGCGCCAGCATAGATCAGGATGCGAAAGTGCGGGGCTGGCCCGCACTGCACGACGAGCTGGCGCAGGTCGATCCAGTGACCGCACAGCGAATCAGTGCCAATGACTCGCATAGAATTCAGCGGGCGCTCGAAGTATTTCGCATCAGCGGCAAGCCGCTGTCGACCTGGCAGTCGAACACCCGTCCGGGCTGTCACCACTTCTTAAAGCTTGCATTGATTCCTGAACCGCGCTCCGCGTTGCATGGGAGCATTGCAGCACGGTTCGACAAAATGATTGAATCAGGCTTCATTAATGAAGTGAAGAAATTGATGGAACGTCCTGATTTAACAGCAAATCATAGTTCCATGCGGGCCGTCGGTTACCGCCAGCTATGGTCACATCTCAGCGGCGCAATTGATCTCGATCAGGCGCGAGCAATGGCGGTGGCAGCAACCCGACAGCTCGCGAAAAGACAGCTGACCTGGTTGCGTAGCGGACAAGATATCTATTCCATCAACCCGCTTGAAATCGACAGTTACGGTGCAATATCCGCCTATCTTCGAGAGCGCCTGGTACGCAGATGATGTTGGCAAATACTGATATCGCGTATACAGGCTTGTGATAGACTTTTTCTTCGCTGGGGTGATCAGGGCAAGTGGGCAACCGGCGCCACCGGACTGTGCTGATCTTTGAATGTTTTGCTGCTAACAACAAAAAAAGCAAAAGAAGAATAATAAGGAGACCCATAAATGGCTAAAGGGCAATCATTGCAGGATCCGTTTCTCAACATATTGCGTAAGGAAAAGGTGCCTGTATCCATCTATTTGGTAAACGGTATCAAGCTGCAGGGTCAGGTCGATTCTTTCGACCAGTTTGTTGTTTTGTTGAAAAACAGCGTAAACCAGATGGTCTACAAGCACGCAATTTCCACGATTGTGCCGGCGCGCAACATCCGTTTGCCGCTGCCTGATGGCGAAACGGGTGATCCTGAAGATTAACCATTTAATTCCGGAGGTCGTCTTTGTTTGAACGACCACAGAGCGGCGAACGCGCCATTCTGCTTCACGCATCACCGGCCGGGTCACCGGCACTCAACGAACGCGAGGAATTTGTTGAACTTGCAGTGTCAGCAGGTGCGGTCGTAGTTGATCAACTGATCAGTTCGAGGAAACGCCCGGATTCGCGCTATTTCATCGGCAAGGGAAAGCTTGACGATGTGCAGCGCAGTGTCAAAGCGCATCACGCCGACCTGATAATATCCAGTGCGTCCCTGAGCCCCAGCCAGGAGCGCAATCTTGAACGGACATTGCAATGCCGGGTGCTGGACCGCGCCGGATTGATTCTGGACATATTCGCGCAACGCGCCCGCAGCTTCGAAGGCAAGCTACAGGTCGAGCTCGCCCAGCTTCGGCATCTGTCCACCCGCCTCGTGCGGGGATGGACTCACCTCGAACGACAGAAAGGCGGCATCGGTTTGCGGGGCCCGGGCGAAACGCAGCTTGAAACGGACCGGCGTCTCGTGGGCAAGAGAATTCGACAGCTCAATGAACGCCTGCAACAGGTCGATTCGCGCCGGACGATGAATCGCCAGAACCGTATTCGGGCAGAGATTCCAACGGTTGCGCTGGTGGGCTACACGAATGCGGGAAAATCCACGTTGTTCAATGCGTTGACGGCGGCCGGTGTGTATGTGGAAGACAAGCTCTTTGCGACGCTGGATCCTACGGTCAGAAAGCTGGAACTGACAGATGGTATGGAAGTCGTACTGGCGGATACGGTTGGATTTGTCCGGGATTTGCCCCATGAGCTGATTGCCGCGTTCAGGTCGACGTTGCAGGAAGCGCGCGAGGCAGACCTTATTCTGCACCTGATCGATGCAAGTGATACGCACCGCTGGCAACGCGTCAGGCAGGTTAATGCAGTCCTCAAGGCGCTTGATGCGGATCGCGTGCCACAGATTAGGGTGTACAATAAGATCGATAAGCTGGACCGGCCGCCGCGGCTGACGAATAATCGGAATGGCGAGGGGCGCGCGGTCTGGTTGTCTGCCGTGTCCGGCGAGGGTATCGAGCTGCTGTTGGATGCAGTTGCGAACCGCCTCAGTAGAAAGAAGATACATGGAGTGATTCGACTAACCGCCTCCCAGGGCCGTCAGAGAGCGCTGCTCTTTGATATGGGCGCTGTAATCCGGGAGAGTCTCGGTGATGACGGCGGCTGGACACTCGACATATCAATGATTGAGCGGGATTTTCGTCGTTTCCTGAAACGCGAAAATCTTCCGCCAGAGATTTTGGAAACGTCGCAGGCTACTACGCCTGCGATTTCGGCAATTTAGAGAAAGAAAATATTATGGCCTGGAATGATTCTGGTAATGGGAAAGATCCCTGGGACAACAAGGGTGATAAGCCCAACGATCTCGACAAGATCGTGCAGGGCTGGCAGCGCAAACTGTCCGGCGTTGTAGGTAGCAGTCGCGGCACTGGTGGACCCGGTGGCGCCGGCTCATATGTCATCATAGTACTGCTTGTGGTCGCCTGGCTGGGCACCGGTCTGTACCGTGTTGACGAGGCTGAGCGCGGCATCGTGCAGCGCTTTGGTGCCTTTATGGAAACTACGATGCCTGGTCTGCACTGGCATTTTCCGTACCCTATTGAGTTTGTTGATATTGTCAATGTAACGTCCGTAGAGAATTTTCCGTTCCAGACGGAAATGCTAACGGCGGATCGACAGTACGTATTCATCCAAATGGTCGTGCAATATCGTCGCACAGACCCCTATGACTACAGTTTCAAAGTCGTCGATCCGGAATCGACATTACAAGACGTGACAGAAAGCGGTCTGCGTGAGGTCGTTGGCACCAGCACACTGATTCGTCTGGTAACGGAACAACGTGATCAGATCGCGCCGCGGACACAGGAAATTGTCCAGAACACGCTCGACAATTACGGCGCCGGTATCACGGTAACCTCCATCAGTATCGAAGACCTGGATTATCCGGGTGCCGTTCAGGAGGCTGTAGATGATGCTCAGCAGGCCGAAAACGACGCGGGGCGTTACGTACTTGAGGCTGATACTTACGAAAAAGACATCATTCCGAAGGCGCGCGGCGAAGCTGCCAAGATTCGACTTGATGCAGAGGCCTATCGTGATCGGGTAATTCGTGATGCGGAAGGTGATGCCGGTCGATTTGAGGCGCTGCTGGCGGAGTATCTGAAAGCACCCAGGGTGACCCGTGATCGTCTCTACATCGAGGCTATCGAAGAGGTTTACGGCCGATCCAACAAGGTCATCATCGATTCAACGGGCAGCGGAAACCTGTTGTATCTGCCGCTTGATCAGCTCATGCGCCAGGGCAATCGTCCTGCCACGGGAGGTGAATCCAACCGCTCTGCGGATACCCAGCCCTCCGAGCTTGTCGTACAACCGGAACGAATATCGGAAGATGCCAGGCAACGCACGCGGAGGGACCCACGATGAGCAATGCAAGATTCGGAGCAATGGTGCTCATTGGGCTGTTTGTCATTGGTCTCGGCCTGTCGGCATTCACCGTCAACGAACGCGAAATGGCGATCAAACTTCAGGTCGGACGGGTCGTCGAGGCAAACTACGAACCCGGACTGCACTGGAAAATTCCAGGCTATCAAACGGTACGAAAATTCCCTCGGCGAATCCTGACAATCAGCGATCAGCCAGAACGAATCTTCACCGCCGAGCGACGGGCGCTACAGGTCGACTTCTTCGTAAAATGGCGCATCGTTGATCCGGTAAACTTTTATACCTCAACCGGAGGTTCTGTAGATATTGCAGATAATCGTTTGTCTGAGATCATCCGCAACTCTATCGTCACCGAGTTTGGCAAGCGATCCGTCGAGCAGGCGATATCGGTTGAACGTGCGGATTTGATGCAGGACATGTTGGAAACGGCCTCGGTGACGGCGGAAGGACTTGGTGTCCAGCTGGTTGACGTGCGCGTGAAGCAGGTCGAATTTCCGAATGACGTGAAAAATGCGGTGTATCGGGAAATGCGTGAGGAACGCGCGCGTGTAGCAGCCGAGTTACGTGCAGAGGGCCGCGAAACTTCAGCAGAACGTCGCTCGCAGGCAGATAAGGATAGAACCATCATACTTGCCGATGCTTATCGTGATAGTCAACTAACGCGTGGTGAAGGGGATGCGCTGGCTGCAGAGATTTACGCAACCGCGTACAACAGGGACCCGGAGTTCTACCAGTTCTATCGCAGTATCGACGCGTACAAAAAATCGATGGGTAAAGACGGTGATGTGCTCGTGCTGGATCCGAATAACGAGTTTTTCCGTTATCTGAATCAATCGTCCGGTGAGCAAAACTAGCAGCCTGCTGCTATGACTGCGAGCGATTTGTCGTACGCATAACCCCGGTTCCGCATCGGCCTGACAGGTGACGTTCGATTGCTGGCATTTCATGGCCCGATTTCGAACGGATCAGATAGTAATGACTCTGCTGGCAGGTGACGAAATCATGGCCGGGCGCAATAGTGAGAGTAAAGAATGTGGCAAGATATTCTGACGGCAGTTTCGCTGTTCCTGATTATTGAAGGTATGGTTCCGTTTATTGGACCAAACTTTTATCGTCAGGCGGTTCTTCGCATTGCGCAGATGGATGACAACGGTTTGCGCGTGACAGGGTTGACGATTGCCTCCGTTGGTATTTTCATTCTTTATATCGTCCGGTAAACAGGCATGAGCAAAAACGTAGTAGTTATCGGCACACAGTGGGGCGACGAGGGTAAAGGCAAAATCGTCGATCTGCTGACTGAAAAGGCCGCCGCTGTCGCACGCTTCCAGGGTGGCCACAACGCTGGTCACACGCTCGTGATATCCGGGAAGAAGACGGTTTTACATCTCATACCTTCCGGAATCCTGAGGGACGGAGTCAGCTGTCTCATTGGCAACGGCGTCGTATTGTCACTCGAAGCACTGACTCAGGAAGCGGACGAACTGATTGCCAATGGTGTTCCGGTTTATGAACGCCTGAAGGTCAGTCCGAGCTGTCCGCTAATACTGCCGTCGCACGTTGCCCTCGATATCGCACGGGAGAAAGCGCGCGGCGCATCGGCAATTGGCACGACAGGCCGCGGCATCGGGCCGGCCTACGAAGACAAAGTTTCGCGTCGCGCTCTCCGCGTTTCCGACTTGTTTGTTCGTGAGAATTTTGCGGCGAAACTGGGCGAGATACTCGACTATCACAATTTTCTGTTACAGAATTATTTTGGCGCCGCGACGGTGGATTTCACAAAGACGTTGGATGATGCGCTTAAGTCCGCGGAAATTATTGGTCCGCTGACAGCAGATGTAACGCAGATTCTCCAGGACCTTTCCAACGCGGGCCGCAGTATTCTCTTCGAGGGCGCGCAGGGCACTTTCCTTGACATTGATCACGGTACTTATCCATATGTTACGTCGTCGAACACGGTCGCGGCGGCGGCCAGTATTGGTACCGGTGTTGGGCCACGTAACCTGGATTACATTCTCGGCATTGTGAAGGCCTATACCACGCGTGTCGGTGCCGGGCCGTTTCCAACTGAATTATTTGACAAGATGGGCGAGCACCTGGGTTCTGTTGGAGCTGAATTCGGTGCAACAACCGGTCGCCCGCGTCGCTGTGGATGGTTTGATGCCGTTGCCCTGCGGCGATCAATCATCAACAGCAGCGTTTCCGGACTGTGCGTTACGAAACTGGATGTGCTGGACGGCCTTGAAGTCGTTCGGATTTGTGTTGGCTACGAAATAGATGGTGAACGTATTGCAGGATTGCCGGTGGTCGTTGATCGCTTTGCTGACTGTCAGCCCATCTACGAAGACATTCCTGGATGGTCTGAATCGACCGTCGGCGTTACCCAATGCGCAGATCTTCCTGTGAACGCGCAGAACTACCTGGCACGCATCGAGGAACTGGTTGATACACCAATTGATATTATTTCAACCGGGCCGGATCGCGAGCAGACAATCATCAAGCGCCACCCGTTCGACTAGCTGGACGTTCACTGCGCTGGCGCAGCGACGTGGACAATGCGTGTCGCGTTTTTTTCAGACTCGCCTGATTATTCTATCGGGAGCCGCTTGAGGTTTTTGTCGCCTACCCACCCAGGTAGCAAACATTGCAAGCAAATAGAATATGCCCAGTGTCCCACCGCCGCCACCACTAACTGCAGGAGGTGGGGCGCTAACAGTCTGCGTCACAGTCACCGTCGTTGTCGCCGTATTCGATAAACCACCCGGGTCAGTGACCGTTAACTCGAATTGCAGCAGCGTGTCAGAGACGATTGTCGGTGCGGTGAATGTGGCGATCTCGGAGTTTGCAGCGCCCAGCGTCACTGCCGGACCGCCGGTCTGTGTCCAGGCAAAACTCAGGATGTCGTTGTTGGGGTCACTCGATTGACTGCCGTCGAGCGTAATCTGGCTGCCCGATGGACGCGTTTGGCTTGTGCCGGCAATGGCAACGGGCGGCAAATTTGTGCCCGAACCATCTAAAATGATTGCATCAAAACTTGCGGAGGGTCCGATTGTGACGTTGACGGGGTTGAACAGCGTCATTGTCACGTTCTCATCGCCCTCTGGCTGACCGTCATCGACAAGTGACAGCACGACTGTTTTCGGTTCGCCGTCCCCGTCAGCCCAGCTGACCGTCGCCGGGGGGCCGCCAGTATAGTCTGTGCCAGGCGTCGCACTGGCGGCTGTTGAAATATCAACGCTTGCAGCGCCGATCGCACTGCCGCTGCGTTTGATAACGGCGACGATCGTGCCAAATCCCCGTTCCGCTACTGCCGCGCCGGGGTCGGTGAAATTGACCTCGGCGGCGGCGCCGGGATCACTAATGAACGCGCTCGTTGTATTCAGATTTCCGAGCGTTGCGCCGCCGGTTGGATTTACCAATCTGACGATAAGGCGCTCCATTGACTCGCCGACGCCATCGTTGGTGGCTGATAGTGTAAATGCCTGGTCTGCGGCGTCGCCGTCCGCCCAGTTCAGAACGCTTACGTCAAGCGTATAGTCATCGCTATCGGTCGTGGCGTTTACCACCTCGACATTCACGCTGGCAGCGCCAGAGGAACCGCCGCTTCGACGTACTGTGAGCGCTGCTTGCTGACCTTCACTGGCGGCAAAACTGGTCGACGCGAATTCGAATTTGCCCTGTGGGACATCGCGTGTTTTGTCGGCCGCCATGTAAAAGCCGCTGTCAATGTCGCTGATGGCAATGTTGCCGCTATGGAAAAACGGATACGCGCCCCACGCTCCGTTAAAAATTGAGTCGTTCGGATCGTCAAACGGGAATGTATCCAAATTGCCTGTTTCGATCGGTGCGGCAGGGTCAGTGATATCCAATATCGTCAATCCCCGCGAGTAATTCGACATGTAATAGCGATTGCCGCGCACAAAACCATTGTGGTCAATTGCATTTGTCGGGCCGGTCCAGGTGGCGGCAAGCGTTGGTGATGTCAGGTCGCTAACAAGAAATACGCGCAGCGTCGTTGGCAGATTTGAATTTCTTTCGTCCAGTTCGTCATGGACGAATACATACTGTTTGTCTTCTGACCACCAGCCAGAGTGAACATAGCCCACGTTCGGGTATGGCGTACTGCTAAGCTGCACTGGGGTGCCAGCGTTCGTAACGTCCCAGATTTCAAACGTGTTTTCATTGAAGTCGAGCAGCAGCTGGCAGTAATCGCCGGCATTGACGCACTGGCTGTCTTTCCTGGGATCATCGATAAGCATAGAAGCCGCATCATGCATGTAACCGGTACCCAGACCACCAGGCACGAGAGTGGGCGACTCGGGATCCGCCAGGGAATAGGTTCGAAAACGACCGTTACCGTTGCTTGTCGCTCCGGCCACAATCAGGGCCGGGACGTCATCTGTCAGCGCCAGGCCGGTACCAAAATCCGTATTGGTCGCGTAAACGTTGTGTGCGCGCGTAATGTCGCTGGCATAACTGACTCGCTGAATTGAATGTGGCAGGCCGGTCATATCGATGACGAACAGACCATCGGTCGAACCATCAGTCGTCACAAATGCGTAGGCCTTCCAGCGATCAGCTGCCGGGTCGAAAAACTGGTAGACCTTGATGTCCCGCCACACCGCGTCCTGCCCGTCGATGAAGCCAACTTCAAGCGGGTTCTCAGCATCGCTCACGTCAAACACGGCGGTTCCGATATTAAAGCCGACAATCGCGTATTCCCGACCCGTGTTTAAATCAACGAAGCCCCAGATATCGTTGCCGACTGATGGCGTCGTGCTGATGTCGGTGAAACCAACATGCGACAGAAGGTCGACGTTGCTGCAGGGCAGTCCTGCCGCAAACCCGCCCGTGCACGGAGTTGCCGCGAGACTGGACTTTAACTGCTGATGTAAACCCAGCAGCGCGTTGGCACGAGAAATTTTCGCGTTGCTCATGCCCTTGCTGTCTGCAATAACCTGGATGCCCTTGCCCTGCAGCAGGTCACGGTATTGCGGTGGCACACCTTCGAGCAGGGACACACCTCGCTCGGTTGTGCCATTCGGGTTGCCCGGCTTAAAGCCGCCCGATACGTCTACCACGCCGCTTGTCAGGTGAAAGATGTCCTCCGCACTGTCGACTTGGTAGGAGCCTTCCATTATGCGCAGCTGGCTGCCTTTGCCTGCTCTGGAAAGCGCATATCCGATAGATTTGCAGGGCGTGCTTTCGGTCAGGCAGTCTCCTGTATCCGTGCCATCCTCCGCCACATACAGTGGTAACTCTGTGTCGCCGTGAGCGACTGCGGTTCGATCCGCAGCGATGACTGCACATGCGGCAAGGAGAACATGAAATGGGTAAAGTTTTTGCATGGTCATCTGCCCGGGTAGCGCAGCTTGCAGAATAATACTGGGTGACCGGCTACACAGCCGCTGCGGCAATTCTATGAGGCGTTCATTGTACAATGAGTATTCGATCACGGCCCGTGAAATTGGTTCGGTTTTACGCGTCCAACAAGACGAATATCAGCCGTGCATAAGGCTGGAAAGCGTCTCAGACAATGACCTTTGTGTCATAACGCCGGTGGTAGCGTGAGCGGAAAACAATTACTGCGCTTCTGGGCGGGCCCGGGGGCACTTGCGAAAATCCGTGATGAGGGCTTCAGTCCGGAGAAGATTGGAACAATCGCCGGCGCCTCTGGCGGTGCAAAATGGCTGGTTCTGAGTCAGATCGACCGGGTTGTCATCACCAGGATTTTGCCCCGGCTGATTGGCCCGGTGCACCTGATTGGCTCATCAATCGGCTCCTGGCGTTTCTCCTGTTATGCACAGGAACAACCGCTCGCCACGTTAGAGAGTTTTGAGGACGCGTATTTAGAACAACGCTACAGCGAGGCGCCCGACCGCGATGAAATAACCACCCGCAGTCGTCAAATCCTGCAAGAACTTCTCGGCGACAATGGCATACGGGAAATTATGACGAATCCTGTGCTCAGGACACACATCATGACGGTTCGCAGTCGCGCGCTGACGGCGAGCGAAAAGGCGCCGCTGCTGGCAGCCGGACTTTTTGCCGCGGCATCCGCCAACCTGATAAGTCGCCGAACGTTAGGCGCTTTTTTCGATCGTGGTTTGTTTTTCGATCGCCGCGATCTGCCGCCGTTTTTTGAGGCCGCCGGTTTTCCGCTCCATCGCGTCGCACTGACGGATGATAATTACGCGGCAGCCGTGTTGGCATCCGGCGCAATACCGCTGGTACTAAACGGTGTGCGTAATATCAGTGGCGCACCGGCTGGCGTTTATCGTGATGGCGGCATCATCGACTATCATCTCGACCTGAACACAAGTCCCCCCGATCGAATTACGTTGTTTCCGCATTTTTACGATCACCTTGTTCCCGGCTGGTTTGACAAGAAGCTCAGTTGGCGACGACCTGATCCGCGACATACTGATCGAACGCTTTTAATCTGCCCGTCGCGAGAATTTGTTGCTTCACTACCGCGTGCCAGGATACCGGATCGAACGGATTTTCAAACGATGACTCCCGACGAACGCAGAAAAACCTGGCGATCCGTCTTAGCCGAGTGCGAAGCGCTCGCCGAGGAGTTAAACACCGTCCTGGACAAGGATCAGTTGCCGGCGCGTCTCGAATCGTTATGATAATCTTCGAGCACCTAACGGAGACGGATAAAAAATGATCAATAAACGTCGCCAGCGGCTGATCGGACCTGCAGTGTGAGTGCTTCGCCATGAGTAATGGCACCAGCATTTCTCCTGTATCCGGCCCTGTTTATCCGGAATTAACCTGGACAGCCGTAATCGTCGGTTGGATTCTGGGTGTGATCATTGCGATTTCGATCGGGTACGCCGCCCTGATCCTCGGGTTTTCGATAGAAGGATCCGAGCTTGCTGCGATCCTGGGCTTCGGAATCCTGCGTGGCATGCTCCGCAGAAAAAGCATCATCGAAAATAACATTGTTCAGACGATCGCCAGCGGCGTTAATGGCGCGTCGTCTGGCATGATGTTTTCTGTTCCTGCCATTTTCATCCTGGGCTACGGCGATCAATTCGACCCCGTGATCATGACATTTGGCTGCATTGCCGGCGCTTTCATGGGCATCGCATTTATCGTGCCGCTGCGCAAGCACATGATCGATTTCGAACGGCTTACCTATCCCGGCGGCGTTGCTGTTGCGACCATTCTCAAATCACCTGGCGCGGGCGTGCAGAAAGCCCTGGTCCTGCTGGCAGCTGCAGGTGTCAGTGCGACTGTGCATCTCATTTCAAAAATAACCGGATTTGAAAACTGGGATCTCGGCAGCCTGGTCGGACTGCCGCCCTACATGAACGGCATATGGTACCTGTCACTGATGACTGTCGGCGTTGGCTTCATTGCCGGTCGTGGCGGCGTCGCTTTTATCATTGGCGGATTTGTTGCGTACTGGTTTCTGTCGCCCATGCTGGCTGCAACAGGCGGATTTCCACTTGATGCAGCCGGGCAAATTGTCAGTGATCCTGGTCAGCTGCGCCTGCTTTTGTATCGGCCGCTGGGTATCGGCATGCTGATCGGTGGCGCAATGATGGGCGTCGCGCTGGCATTGCCGCTGATTGTCAGCACCGTGCGATCGATGCAGAACGCCTCAAAAATGAAGTCAGATGCATCGGCCGATGAAATGCCGATCAAACTGCTGTATTTCGCAATTATTGGCGCGATGATCGTGCTATCGATTATCGCGATAAATTCCGTTGAATCTGTCGGCGTTGCCAGGGGAATCGGAATGGCCCTGTTGGGCACGGTGTGGATCTGGATGTCGGGCATTATCTTGTCGGAGGCCATAGGCAGAACCAACTGGTCACCGCTCTCCGGCATGACGCTGATCGGCATAACTTTGCTGATTATCATGACGGCCGGTATGGAGCGGGGCGATTCAATTGTCGCCGCGATAATGGTGGGGGCTGCAACGTGTGTTGCTATGTCACAGGCTACGGACCTGATGCTGGATCTCAAGACCGGTTATCTCGTTGGTGCCACACCGCGGATGCAGCAAATGGGGCAATTCATCGGCGCGTGGCTGGGACCAATTGTCGTCATCGGACTCATCTTCGTGCTGCACGAGGCGATGACGCTGGGGAGTGAGGCTTTGCCGGCGCCCCAGGGACAAGCGCTCGCAAGTATGGTCGAAGGTATTCTCGGCGGTGATGTTCCGGTTGAAAAGTATGCGGCGGGGGCAGTGCTCGGCGGCATACTCTCTGCCGTAATTGGCGGCCTGGGTATCACAGTAGGGCTTGGATTCTACCTGCCGTTCAATATTGTCCTGACCTACTCACTGGGGACCCTGGCCAGGGAACTTGCTGATCGCTACAAGGGCAAGTCATGGAGTGAAAATATCGGCATTCCGATTGCGGCGGGACTGATCGTCGGCGAGGCGCTGGTTGGCGTTGGGCACGCCATTAATATCGTGTTGTCGGCGACATGAAGGTAAGGAATAGATTATGAATGGACTGGGATTCCTGTTGCTGGCGGCCGGTTTCCTTACCGGGGCCTATTCGACGGCGCTCGATATTGAGTCGACTAACTGGGCCCTGTTTGTACCGGCGGCGCTTGCAGCGGTTGCCGGCGTTTTCATGATCAAGCGACAGGCGAGTGGCGTCGCCACGTCGGAAAGTGTTCTCACCGCGAATCGGACCGAGTTGAGTGAGTCGTTGCGCAGTATTGTCAGCAACCTCGATGAACTGATTGACGCCGGCTCCAAAGTGCCAAACGAAGAATTGCGCAACGAGATCGATCAGCGTCTGCGCGATGACCTGCGACGTTTTGCTGATGCTCGTGAAAGCCTCGTGCACCTGTACAGCTTGCAGATTTATGCCGATATCATGAGCGAATTTGCTGCGGGTGAGCGCTATGTAAATCGCGTATGGTCAGCATCAGCTGACGGTTACGAGAGAGAAGCGCGAACCTACCTGGAACGTGCCGTAAAGCAGTTTCGCGAGGCAATCAAGCAGTTGGATGCGGTCGCAGGCTGACTGCGGTTTACGCAAATCGTGTACAACGTTCAGTAAGCATGCCCTGTATCGCTTCGACATCTTCGTCTAATAGATAGTCTTTCTGATCTCGCCAGCCGGTGAGCATCGAAACATTACGCTCGTTTACCACCAGGTAATCTCGGCTGGCTTGTGATTCGATTTCCCATCCCGGTATGGCAATTACGGAACGGACGCGAAGTGTATGAGCAGTTACTTTCCTGATTTCTTTCGCGAGCTGGGCCGACTTCGCACCACTTCGCTGCACCGAAACGGCGTCCTGGCCGGCGAACATGAGTTGGTCGCCTTTGAGCCTGGCCGTGTTGTTTTTGCCAGGTTTCCTGGCAATAACACTGACCGTATAAATACCGTGCAGGCCGACAATGACACTGTCTATAGTGCCGACACCGCAGCGTACGTCATGAAACACCCGGTTTCGGTTCGCTGTTAATTTTTGCAACGAGTGTCCCGTTGCCATGTTGGCATCCCGAATAAAAAACAGTTTGCGACGTTCAAGCATGATGGTTGTGAGTCTGTAGGCCAGAATACCCGTCGCAATGCCTAACACGAGCAGCACAACAATATGCTGCCAACGAGGAATATCGACGAACATTTCTTCAGGACGAAACAGGTACGCGATGGAAAACACGACGGCAAACATCAGTCCGGACGCCAGATAGATCGACTGCTCGCGGCCGCGTTTTGCCAAGGCGTCGCGATACCGCTGTGCGGCTTCCAACATGATGCTTTTAGGGAATCTCGTGCCAGAAGATGACGCTGCAAAAGCTGACCAGGCCTTGATGACCAGGAGAAAGAATATTGTGCCGGTCAGCGCGATCAGAGTGGCGCCGCCTAGTGCTGTCAGATCCATCTGCAATTAGCCTTGAAAACAAGCCTTTCCAAGGCTGGCAATTTAGCTTTAGTCCGGGTGCAACCACTGTGACGTGGATCACACTGGTTCTATTTCACCTGGCTGTGGTTCGCCAATCTCAATGCCCCGGCAGGTGATACGTGAATCAAGTCACAGCCAATTGAGCGACACCGCTGGTAAATTGTACGACCGGATCACACTACATTCGCTCCCGATTCATGGAGGAGACTAATGAAAAGCAAATGGACAAGCTCATTATCGATTGTCGCCGTTCTGGCACTGAGTGGATGTGCCAGTATGAGTGCCGACGAATGCGCAGTCAGCGATTGGAAAGCGATTGGATTTGAAGACGGCGTAAAAGGTTATACCGCTGATCGTGTTGGAAATCACCGCAAAGCCTGCGCGAAACACGGGATAGCGCCCGATTTTGAGTTGTATCAGTCAGGCAGGCAGCAAGGCTTACGCCAGTACTGCCAGCCATCTCGTGGCTTTAACGTAGGCACCAGTGGCGCGCGTTATAACGGGGTCTGTCCGTCCGACATGGAACCGGATTTCGTCGCCGCCTATAACTCCGGTCATCGATTGTATAACCTGCGTGCTGCGGTCAATTCGGCAAGCAACCAGATCAATTCACGACGCGCCGAGCTCAAACGCTCAGAGGATCGTGCGGTCGAGGCAGGCGTTGAGCTTGTTAGTCCGGATACGACAACCGAAAATCGTATCCTTCTGCTGGCTGAACTCAAGGACATTTCTGAAAGAACGGGTCAGCTCGAAGCCGAAATTGTCGAACTGATTGAAGAGCGTGTACTGTATGAGCAGCAGTTGACTGAATATGAGGAAATGATTGCAGACGCCAGGTACTAGCTTTCATTTTGCAGCTGCCAGCATTTCGACGAAAAAGCCCCGGTTCAAATCCGGGGCTTTTTTTGCTTCAGAATTCTTCGTCACCTGCGTCAAGTCGACGTTCGCCTGAATGACGCAGGTCAACCTGACGTGCCGCGATTTCGGCGGCGCCACCGCGTGTGGCGAAGGGGCTGCGACGATCCTCATAGACACGCCGATCCTTGTGATGCACGAACCTGCACTGGCATTCGCTGGCATCGCAATTGAGCAACGGGATTCGGGGTGCGGCGCCGGAAAGAAACCGTCGGCCGTGCATATTCTTTGCGGGGTCGCATGCGTTGCCCGAAAACTGTAAGGAAACTGCATGAAACGCTGAGTCAGGCACTGGCGACGACTTCTTCAGTTGGTCCGGGCGCACACTTTCGCGCACGCGTCGCTTGCGCAGAATCATATAGACGCTGACCATTGCTATGACGACAAAAATGCCGAACCACATCCCCATGTCGGGACCCCCTGAAAGTTAGTGCAACAAGAATATAATCCTAGACGGCCAAAAAACATAAGCACGGCAGCACGAACGTCACACTATTCACAAATTGAGTGGTAGTTACGTCAAATTCCAGCGCGTAACGAGGAGGTATTGGGCTGATCGCCCGAAACCTATGCCAATTATTCCTGCTGTTTGTCAGTTATTGACTGTATCGGCAACAATTCGATTCGCTTTACCTCGTGTTCGAGGATTTTCTCGCGACTATATAGCAGCGGAAACTCGCCTTCCGTAGCCCACCCGTCAAGCAAATTGTCATAGAAGGGAGAGCGCGGATCACCGGACTGACCCGGTGCATTGGTCATCGTTGACGCATCCCAATTGCCGACATCAATAACCTGTCGATAGGATGCGCCTGCACGAACGAGCATGTCGCGGGCGCTGAAACCGGTGTTGTTAGTAGTGTTTCCACTGCCGCCGCGCGGGTATTGCGGATAAGTCATTGCTGCAGCAAGTTCGTCGCCGGCAAACGCCAGGAGCGGATGCTGGAACGCAATTCTGTGCAGCGTCCCCCATTGCCAGGCGGACACGTCAGTTCCCATAACAGATTCGGATTCGGCGTAGGCGCTTTCAAGGGACGTTGCGATCGCGTCGCGGGTTCTGCTTTCGGCCATCAATCGCAGAACGCCGAGAGAATCAATGTCGCTAACCAGCTGCGGTGCGTCCGGCAACAGCAATTCTGCGAGCGCCGGACGGAGGTGGCGGTAGTACCAGATTGCGAAGTAGGCGCCTGCACTCGAGTCAGGGCCAAGCACGCCGTCCCAGTTTCGCAGGAGTGTCGGGCCCGGGCCGTCATTATCATCAGGGATGCTGTCGATAGCCTGCAACGCCATCAGCGACAGGTAATCGCGCTGCAGCGCAGTCGAATCTGCAAGCGTGTGCTGTGGCTGATTTGCCAGGGTCGTCCACAAACGTTCGTAGCGCCAGGGCGGGGTCCACTCAAATCCCATCGGGTATTTTTCAATCGGATAGCCTTCTGGCAGATTCATCGAATTGGCAGTGCCGGTATAGCCCCTCTCAGGATTGAATTCTTCAGGCAAGACATCCATATCGAAAAAACCGTTCCATTCGTAGCGGCCGTCACCAGGAACTGGCAAGAGTCCGTCCCATCCTGTGCGCCGTGGGAATAACCCGGCTGGCTTGTAGCCGATGTTACCGTCGATGTCTGCAAAGACCTGGTTCTCTGACGGCGCCCCCCACCGATTCAGGGCGGCGAGAAATTCCCGCCAGTTGCGAGCCCGCATATATTCGACGCTGCCAAAATACGGCGCCATTCCGGGCTCGAGCCAGGCCGCTCGGACTGCAAAAGCATGCGACGCGGTTTCGTAAACGACGGGCCCATGCTGTGTGAATTTCATTTCTACGTCGCTGGCTTCGTCATCTCTGACCTGAACGGATTCAACCACTGAATCAAACGGGCGGTTCTGCCCCTGGTAGCGGTATCCGCCGTCTGCTTTTTCGTAGACGTACAGGTCCTCCTGGTCGATCGGAAAAATAGTCAGGCCGAAAGCGATGCGTTCGTTATGCCCGATTGAGATGCCGGGCAGGGCGGGCTCGCCGGCACCGATGACATTGAGGCCGGGCCCAACCAGGTGAGCGATATAACGAAGCGAGGGGACTGCGTGCGTGCGGTGTGGATCGTCCGCCAGAATGGGGCGACCGGTTGCGGTGCGTGATGGTGCTACGACCCAGTTGTTACTGCCCAGGCTGCGATCATAGGATTGCCGCATGCTGTCAGCAATGGCGAGCGCCGGATTGTCGAAACGAACCGGTGCTTTCGCGAGGTAATAATCGTCCAATACGTTCGCCGGAATCAGGCAGGGATCCAATCCGTCAGGTATACGAGTCTTCCATTGCGGTTGTAGCGTTTGCCAGTAGTCCGCTGTTTCCAGGTCAGCCTTGCAGGTGATCTGAGCACGCAAGACTTCCTGATCGACATTTGCCCATAATCCATGTCCGCGGATTCTGACGACGTCTTCGGCATTCCAGCGTGCCGGACTGTAATCGAGCAGTTCGAATTCAGGTGGCAGCAACTCAGGGTGTTCTTCAATAACGTCAAGGTAGGCATTAACGCCAGCAGTAAACGACTGTGCAATTTTCTTGGCATCCGAACCGTAGGCCAACCACTCCCGATACATGTCGCCGCGATAGAGGAATAACCGCGTCGCCCGATCCTGCGACAGATAAGATCTGCCGAATACGGCAGACAGTTGTCCAAGACCGCGCCGTCTCCAGGTATCAATTTGCCAGAGCCTGTCTCTGGCGGCGTTAAAGCCCTGGACAAAAAATGCGTCGTAGTGCGTATTAGCGTATATGTGCGGAACGCCCCATTCGTCGACGATAATCTCGGCCGGTAGCTCCAGTCCAACCACCGAGTAGACCTCCTCATCAGCCAGCACGGATGTGCAAGGGCAAAGTGAGCCTATCCACAATAAATGTAGCCATCGCAAATTGGTTTTCATTGAAATAATTCCAGCAGTTCGTCGGGCGAATTGACGATATGGTCGGGCGAGGCGACTTCGAGTTCGTTGGCGCCGGCGAAACCCCAGGTTACGCCAACCGATTTCATATCGTTGTGTTTTGCGGCATTGATGTCGTAATGACGGTCGCCAATCATGATGGCAGTCTGCGCTTTAAGACCGGCGGCAATAAGCCGCTCGATTTGCAGTGATTTGTGTATACCGGCACCGCCGTCAACAAACTCAAAATGTGCTGACAGCCCGAACATCTCGACAATCGCCGCTGCGTAGTCACCGCGTTTTGAGGTGCATATGCCAAGCCGGTAGCCCGAATTTGACAATGTAGAAATCAAGTCCGGAATATCGTCGTAGAGGACGTTTTCTGTATAACCGACTACCGCATAGCGCTCGCGATATTTGTCGACAAGCGCAGCGGTTTCCGTTGTGCTGATTTCACCGACCAGAATCTCGAATATGTCCGCAAGCGGGGGGCCAATCAGGGGGCGAATTCTCTCCGGATCGACGGCACCATGATTCAGCGATTCCAGCGCAAAGTTCACGCTCTTCGAAATTCCCTCGAACGGATCGCTAATCGTTCCGTCGAGGTCGAATATCAGAGTCTCGAATTTCATATACGGAGGATAGGAGTCGACAGCGTTTAATGTCAAAGAACAGTTTGCCGCTGGTTAGCCAGGAGTGGGTTGCTTACCCGACCTGTGCGCCTACCGAAAAAGATTGTTCTTTCTCGCATATTGCCAACAGAGGAATCCCACGACGACAAACACGCCGCCATACGCCGGATAGAAAGCGGCGCCGAAAAACTGGCCGGGCCTCGCCGGACCTGCCCAAAATAACGCGAAAAATGTGTGGGCGGCCACCAGGAAAAACATCCAGAACAGCATATGTTTGGCCCAGCGTTCACCCTGTATGCCGAAGCGTGCGAGATTGCCGAAAAACACTGCCAGCAACAGAACCATCGTCGGAATCACGAAGTGTTTGCCAATAATAAATGTCTGCAAGACGCCAAGTCCTGCGGCAACGGCAAAAAGTGCCGCAATGGCCTCTAGAGAATTTTCTGCACTGAATAGTTTTTTCATCCGCTCGATCCCCATCTTTCTTATTGTTCAGTGGTTGCACCTGCCGTTATTGTACCCGACGGGTTCGGCGCATGATTCATTTCGATATACTTAAGTTGCATTATTCTCGTGGAGGGTCAAACCTTGAATAGAATTGGCGTCAAATGGCTTGCACTGGTGTTATTGCTGAACAGTGGCAGTGTTCTCGCTCAGGAGGCCGAGAATCCGCCAGTCCTGAAACTTGACCGAATTCCCTCCGCTCCGGCGTTTGCCGGCCAGACGCGGGCGCCGGCGGCGCCACAGTCTATGTATACGGTTGCAACGGTAGCCGCAGGACTCAGCACGCCCTGGGCACTTGCCTTCCTGCCTGACGGGGCGTTTCTCGTCAATGAGTACACCGCAGGACAGATGCGAATTATCGACGCTGACGGCAATGTATCGGCACCGTTAGGTGGCCTGCCCGACGTTTCGCATGAGGGGTGGGCAGGACTCTTCGACTTAGCGCTTGATCCGCAGTTTGATACCAACAGGCGCGTCTATTTTTCGTATACCGCGCCGAGTGATAATGCGGACGCGCCGAATATACCGCGAGTGGCGCGCGCACGGCTGGATGTCGAATACTTACGGCTGGAAGACGTCGAGGTCATCGTGGATGGTGCCGGCCAGCAGGAATTACACTTCGGCGCCGACGGAACTCTTTATCTCTCAGGCGCCGCCGTTGTCGGTGACGGACAGGATATTCTGTCGCATGCCGGCAAATTATTGCGCCTCAATGCCGATGGTTCGATACCAGTCGACAATCCCGTATTTGGAGATTCGAATGCCCCCGGCGCGATCTATTCCATCGGGCATCGTGATATATCAGGCATCGCTACCCATCCGGAGACCGGCGAAATTTGGATTACCGAGCACGGTCCGCGCGGCGGCGATGAACTCAACCGTATCCGGGCAGGCGGCAACTACGGGTGGCCACTTATTTCATTTGGTACCGAGTACAGCGGCGCTGACATCGGTGAAGGTGCTACAACCGGTGAGGGGCTGCTGCAACCGCGTTACTACTGGCGGCCGTCGATTGCCCCGTCCGGATTAATGTTTTATTCGGGCCAAATGTTCCCGGAATGGCGCGGCAACCTGTTTGTGACCGCACTGTCTGGTCAGCATATCAGTCGGCTGGTCATGGCTGGCGATCGTGTAGTCGCGGAGGAACGACTGCTACTTGAACGTGGCCAACGCATACGTGAATTGCGCGAGGGACCCGACGGTGCGCTTTACGCCTTGACCAATGAAGAGAGCGATGCGCCGAAAGGTACCGGAGCACTCTTGCGTATCAGCAGATAGCCGACTTGAAAACGCCACTGAGAACGGCTGTTGTGACCGGTGGCGGACACGGCATCGGCCGAGCGCTTTGTCACCGACTCCGCAAGGAAAACTGCGATATCGTCGTTGCCGATATCGAGGAAACAGCGGCCAAGAAAGTCGCAGAGACTGTTGACGGGCGGGCATTTGCGCTGGACGTCGGCAACGAAACCGAACTCTCCGAATTCGTAAACCAGGTGGAACAGGAGATAGGGCCCATTGACCTGTTTGTGTCGAACGCCGGAGTCGGGTTTGGTGATGCGGTGACTGGCGCCGCCTCTAAACAGGGTGGCCAGGTTGCTTGTGATGATCGCTGGGAAGCGTGCTGGCGGGTAAATGTCATGGCTCACGTTTATGCCGCTCGGGAATTGGTGCCGCGTATGCGAGAACGCGGTGGCGGTTACCTCGTCAATGTCGCGTCCGCGGCGGGTCTCCTCAGTCAGATCGGTGACGCAGCCTATTCGGCAACCAAGCATGCAGCGGTCGCCTTTGCTGAATCACTGGCTATTACGCACGGCGAACAGGGGATCCACGTTTCGGTCGTCTGTCCACAGGCAGTGGCGACTCGAATGATTGGAATCGAAGATGATTCCGATCTGCGTGAAGGTGGCTTCGGCGGCAACGATGTCGATGGAATCCTGTCGCCTGAAGCTGTCGCAGAGTGCATTGTTGCAGGCATTGATGAACGCAGGTTCCTGATTTTGCCGCATTCGCCGGTGGCGACCTATTTCCAGCGCAAAGCGAATGATCATGATCGCTGGATTTCGGGCATGCAGCGATTTCAGCGCAAGCTGTCCGAAAAGAAAGCCTAGCTCAGTTGCGCGCCGGCTGGTACGGACGTAATTCCTGTCGCGCGATCACCATCCTGTGAACTTCGTCAGGGCCATCGGCAAGCCGCAGCGTCCGCGCATGCATGTACATCTTCGCCAGCGGAAAATCCTGCGAAATGCCGGCTGCGCCGTGCATTTGAATGGCATCGTCGATGACGTCAAGTGCGATATTAGGCACGCTGGCCTTTATTTTGGATATCCAGAGTTGCGCCTCCGGCACGCCGCGAGTGTCGATCGTCCAGGCAGTGCGAAGTGTCAGCAGCCGTGCCATGTCTATGCTCATGCGCGCGTTCGCAATCTTGTCGTAGTTGCCTCCCAGTTTGGCGAGAGGCCTGCCGAACGCCTTACGGGAAACCGATCGTTGGCACATTAGCTGTAATGCAAGTTCGGCCATGCCGATAGCACGCATGCAATGATGAATACGGCCCGGACCCAGGCGGCCCTGCGAAATTTCAAATCCTCGGCCCGGTCCCAGGATGATGTTGTCGGCAGGGACCCTTACGTCCGTGAAGCGGATATGCATATGCCCGTGGGGTGCGTCGTCCATCGAAAAGACCTGCATGGGACGCAGAATTTCAACACCTGGTGTATCGATTGGCACAAGTATTTGCGAATGCTGCTGATGGCGTTCATTTTCAGGGTTAGTTTTGACCATACATATCAATATTTTACAGCGTTTATCTCCAGCACCTGATATGTATGTTTTCTCACCGTTGATGACCCAGTGGTCATCCTCGAGCACAGCCGGCATCGACAGGTTGGTTGCATCCGAGGAAGCAACATCAGGTTCTGACATCGCGAACGCCGAGCGAATTTCTCCATTCAATAGCGGCTGCAGCCATTGTTTTTTCTGTTGTTCGTTGCCGAATCGCTCCAGGACCTCCATATTCCCGGTATCGGGAGCACTGCAATTGAAGGCCTCCGCTGCCAGGTGAGAGCGCCCGGTTTCTTCAGCGATATAGGCGTATTCAACCGTTGTCAGGCCGGGTCCGCGATCGCTGTCGGTCAGCCAGAAATTCCACAGCCCCTGTGAACGCGCAGCGGACTTCAGATTTTCAAGTAGCGCCTGCTGGCGCTTACTGAGTGCAAAGCGGTCACCGTTGTCGACCTCCGCGAAAAACTCCGCTTCTACCGGAGCAACACGGTCCTCAATAAACGCCCGAACCGAGTCCAGAATGGGGCGTAATCGATCGCTTATGCCGAGGTTCATACTTTTTAATTCCGCCTGTTTCTCACACATGCCGTACCGTACACGATTTGCTCCGATATTTGACATTCGCGGACAGACTGGCAAAGCCCCGATTGTGGGTTATCATCGTCAGCCGATCGGCCAACCTGGCGCGACAAAAAAGAAAAATGGAGAGAAAAGAATAATGGACCTGATGGATTTACTTAAAGATGCAGGCGGTGATGCCGGCATCGGCGCGATTTCAAAGAATCTTGGACTTTCGTCCGGCGATGCCGGCAATCTGCTGAAGGCCCTCACACCGGCCCTGACGCGAGGCTTGCAGCGGCAAAATCAGACCGCAGAGGACATGTCCGGTTTTGCCCGTGCGCTGGAGAAAGGCTCGCATCAGCAATACCTCGAGAACCCTGAGCTATTGAGTCGCGAAGAAACGCGTGCCGATGGCAACAAGATTCTGGGGCATTTGTTTGGCAGCAAGGATGGCAGTCGCAATGTCGCCGCGCATGCGGCGGAAAAAACGGGCATCAGTGCCAGTATGATCAAGAAAGCATTGCCGCTACTTGCAAGCCTGGTAATGGGCGCAGTCAGCAAGAAGACCGATTCCGGCAAGAAAATCGCGGAGTCCGGCGGCGGTGGGCTTGGCGGCCTCGCCGGAGTATTGCTCGGTGGCGGTGACGACGACGGCCTGGGCATGGACGACGTAATCAACCTTGCACGGAAGTTCTTCTGAACTCACTTTTACCGGTCTGCGGTTACGCGCCCACTGCGTTTTCAAGACTGCCGGAGATGCGGACAAAATTTAATTTTGCGCAGACAGCGGCTTCCGGTGGTCGCCCAGTGCCTCCAGGGCAGAATTGGGGCGGCCGGGTTCGGGCCAATGACCTGCAAGTTGGTTTACGTACAAACAGCTCAAACTGGTTGACACTGTGCGGGATTGAAATGAGGACCATTATGCAATCGATCAGACTGCTTTGCTTTGTGGCGATGATAACGCTGTCGCTGGCTGATACGAGCTTTGCTCAGCTGGAAGCCGCTGGTGAGGGGCGTGTAGTTTACGGGCACCACCATTTTAATGTCACCGACCTGGATGAACAGCGGAGATTCTGGGTCGATACATTAGGTGGTACCGCCGCGCCATTCGGCGATTCTGAAATAATAAAATTCACTAACGTGATTTTATTCATGCGGGAAAAGGCACCTGAAGCTGGCACCAAGGGATCAACCGTTAATCACGTAGGCTTTACCGTACCGGACCTGCGGGCAACGCTGGATCGTATTGAGGAGGCGGGGTTTGCGGTAGTTACCGAGGAGGAAGTTCCTGCCAGCATGCAGGTCAATGATGGTATTGCCTACAACGAAGTTCAGGAAGCTTACCTTGCCTTCGTAATGGCGCCGAATGACATCAAGATCGAATTTATCGGTGCTCCAGAGCAAACCGCGGTCGCAAAATTGCACCACATTCACTTTGCGACCCCCGATATCGCTGCAATGCAGACGTGGTACGCGTCGACACTTGGCGCAATTTCAGGCATGCGTGGAAATTTTCAGGCCGCAGATTTGCCTGGCGTCAATTTGACCTTTTCAGGATCGGACGCGCCGCTCGCAGCGACCAGGGGCCGCAGCCTCGATCATATTGGATTCGAAGTCGCCAATCTAAAAGCGTTCTGCGAAGACCTTGAGGCGCAGGGTATCGTATTTGACGTGCCATATCGCGAGATTGAAGGGCTGGGATTGGCGATTGCATTTTTCACGGATCCGTTCGGCACCTACATTGAGTTAACCGAAGGCCTGGACCGAATCTGAACGACTGCCCAGCGGAGTAGACACACGATGAGCAAAGTGCTGGTAAAGAACGGGCGTATCGTCACCGCTATCGACGATTACTTGGGCGACATCCTGATCGAAAATGGCCGGATCGATGCGATCGGCCGCTCACTGGATGTTGCTGATGCAGAGGTTCACGATGCCGATGGGCTCCTGGTGATGCCTGGCGGAATCGATGCACATGTGCATATGGAAACGCCTATGGGCAACGGAGTAGAGACCTGCGATTCGTTTGAAACGGGCACTCGATCCGCAGCGTTTGGTGGCACGACAACCATTGTTGATTTCGCGCAGCAGTTCAAAGGCGATTCGCCGAAGGCGGCGCTTGAGCGTCGTTTGGCAGCCGCGGAGCCTCAGTGCAACATAGACTACGGATTTCATGCCATTCTCACCGATGTCCACGAGCAGGCATTGAGTGAGCTTCCCGACATGGTCAACAGGGAGGGTGTTTCCAGTTTTAAGTTATACATGGCCTATCCCGACGTGCTGATGGTCGATGATGCTGATATTTATCGCACGATGCGTAAAGTGGGTGATCACGGCGGAATGGTGAACCTGCACGCCGAAAACGGTGTCGTAATACAGGCCCTGATTGAAGAGGCGCTGGCTGCAGGCAACACCTCGCCGAAATACCATCAGTTAACGAGACCGCAACTGATGGAAGGAGAAGCCACGCATCGCGTCATACGCATAGCCGAGTTGGCAGAGGTGCCGGTTTACATTGTGCACCTCTCGGCCAGGGAGGCATTGGAAGCGGTCGTGGAGGCGCGCGATCGTGGCATACATGCGTTTGCGGAAACCTGCCCGCATTACTTGTTCCTGGATAACTCTGAATACGACAGACCCGGCTTTGATAGCGCCAAATTTGTCATGACGCCGCCACTGCGTGATCGGGAGTGCCAGGAGGCGTTATGGCGCGGACTCAGGTTTGATGACCTGCAGGTCGTTTCAACGGATCACTGCCCTTTCTGTTTCAATGAAAAAGCTCATGGCCTCCTTAAGTCGAAACAGGTGGGACATGACGATTTTTCCAAAATTCCAAACGGTGCGCCCGGCGTGGAATTCCGCTTGCCGCTCCTGTTTGATGGCGGCGTAAAAGGGGGTCGTATCAACCTGAATCGTTTCGTACAGCTCATGTCAACTGCACCGGCGAAAATGTTCGGACTGTTCCCGCGTAAGGGCACGATAGCCGTTGGCAGCGACGCTGATCTGGTGTTATTTGACGCAAACGAAACACATACCTTAAGCGCGAAAACGCACCATTCAAACGTGGATTATTCTTTGTTCGAAGGACGAGAGGTGACGGGAAAAGTGCGCAAGGTGTTTCTGCGCGGCGAACTAATCGTAGATGGCGACCAGTGGCTGGGTCGCGCAGGAATGGGGCAATTTCAGAAACGGTCCGCGTCAGGCAGGGTTCTGTGAGTGACCTGATCGACTGGGACTGGCTGTCAAACCCTCACCGTAGTGCCGCAGCGTTATTGTGCGCGACCATCGTTCGAACAGGCACACATGCAATCGCAGTTCTTCGTTGCGCGCCCCGAGTTTTTCTTTGAAGCGGCGCGCCGCGGCGTTGAAGAATTCGGTGTAACTGTAGAAACGGGATAGTCCCATTTCACTTAGCGCTTCGTAGCATCGAAGTCGCATCGTGGGTGCCAGGCTCTGGCCGCGATAGTCAGGATGGGAATAGGCCGCAAAAAGATAGACTTCGTTGCTTTTGAGGCGCCGATAGTTCGGCCCATAGCTGAATTCTTTGAAGTCGCACCACATATTGGCGATAAGTCTTTCACCATCCCAGACCGCGTAACACCGTTTTCCCTCCGCCAGCCATCGGCGTAGCGTGCCTCGGGGCTCCGACTGCTCGAAGTCAGCCAACGCGTCGAATTCCTCTTCGGCAATAAATCCGAAGCGGAATCTCGCGTTCAGGAGCATTTGCTCTTTTTCCGTCGATCCCTCGAGAACGGTATAGAACGGCTCAATGTGAAGCCCGATTTTTCGCAATCGCCGAAGTATGGCCGGCACCAACCGGACACGCATGGAAGGCCCTTTTGACCGACCCTGACTTACGACAATCCTTTGCTGAGTTGAGTCCACGTCCCTGTCTCAATAACAATAGCGTCGGTGCCAAATTACGTTGCGGAGAAGGCGGAGCACAACCAAGCTGGTCACACCCGAAAACGGACTTCCATTCGGGCCATGAGGGTCGAAATTGCCGCTATTTGGCGGGACCAGCAGGCCGCGGCGTTTGCCAACCGCCGCAAGGTGTTGATTTGTGCCCAAATATACGCCACTCCTTCGCTTGAATATGTAAAGGGGCTTTGCATCGCGGTAACAAAAACATATAGTTAGCCCTGAATCGTCGACTGAGTCTCAGACCACGTCGGTACTTCCGGTATCCTAGGTCTGTTAAGAGATAAAATAATTAGATGAGCAGCACGATGAGCCAGAGATGGTTTGCAAACATTTTCCTGAAATCCGAGTCGTATCAACGCACTGGGTCAGGCGCATTGGTGACCGCACTTTTTCTGTTGGCGGCCACGGCGGCAACTGTATATGCACAAGAAACGGTCAACTACGATGAGGTAGCAGCAGCCGATCCGACAGCCGATTGGATTTCCGATGAAGAGCTGGCGGATGATGCAGACGGTGGCGGCGATTTTCTCGCAAGCGATATTGTCGACGACGAGCTCGGTGAACATATCGACACCCCTGAGGGCGCATTTGTCGGCCCACCAACGCCCGAACTCACAGGTGAACCAGGGCCGGAAAGCAGCAGCGCAAAACCGCCGGTGGCGGCGAATATTGATTTATCGCAGCCTGTCGCTCCGTCGGAAGTGCTGGAAAGCATCGACATCGGCATGATTGCGCCTCCGGTGGAGCCAACGCTGGCCGTGTACGCGCAAAAATCATTGTTAATGCTGGGCGCGGAGGTCGCTGCGAGCACCTCGACGCGACTAGCCTGGTCTCCGGCGCAAAGCTTTGCCGGAATTGCGGCACCCACGCCGGTACTGGTGGTCAATGGTGCCAATCGTGGGCCAACTTTATGCGTTACCGCGGCAATTCATGGTGATGAGCTAAATGGTATCGAAGTGGTTCGACGTGTTCTGTATGACCTTGAGCCTGAACAATTATCCGGCGCGGTCATCGGCGTGCCGATCGTCAACCTGCAGGGCTTCCGCCGTTCATCGCGTTATCTGCCGGATCGTCGCGATCTGAATCGATATTTTCCGGGGAATCCGAACGGCAGTTCAGCGTCAAGACTTGCGTATTCATTTTTCACCGAAGTGATTTCGCAGTGTGATGCATTGGTTGATCTGCATACCGGTTCGTTTCAACGTACCAATCTCCCCCAGCTTCGCGCAGACTTGAGAAACCCGAAGGTTGTAGAACTGACCCAGGGTTTCGGTTCAACGGTTGTGTTGCACAGCGATGGCGCCAAAGGCACGTTGCGACGCGCGGCAACCGATGCGGGAATTCCCACCATCACGCTGGAGGCAGGGGGGCCGGCAAGGGTGCAGGATGATGCCGTTTCTCACAGCACGAAGGGCGTGATGACGCTTCTGAATGAGCTGGAAATGTACGACAACATTACCGAATGGGGAATCAGGGAACCTGTTTACTACCGCTCCCGATGGATTCGTGCCGACCAGGGCGGTGTCCTGTTCAGCAAGGTTGCCTTGGGCGAAACCGTCGAGCTGGACCAGCTGTTGGGCACGATTACCGATCCGATTACCAATGTTCAGACCGAGCTGCGGGCAGCGGACCGGGGACGTGTGCTCGGTATGGCCCTTGATCAGTTCGTCATGCCAGGCTTCGCCGCATTTCGTATTGGCATCGAGGCGCCGCGTGCGATCGATTTACCGACTGAATCGATAGGTATGAAATCGGATACTTCCGAGCAGGAGCAGATCATCCCCGGCGAGAATGCATCTCCTACGCTGGCAGAGATTGACGGCCAGAAAAGCGACGAATACGAAGATTATGAGGATGACGAGATTCTCGACGAGCGCGACTATCTTGAGGATTCCGAATAACGCGTTTGCCTGTGCGAAACCCCGATTGAGCAACTGCGCGATTTCTGTCAGAAAGCAGTATACTGAGGCCCTTGGGCAGAACTTTGTAGCAATTTCAATATTATGCAGAGATTTTCGAGAAAGTCTCGTAGGTCTGGTGGGGGGCGAATCTGGCTGGCATACCTGATGGTTGGCACGCTGTGGTTCGCCATGAGTGCCGCGTACAAAAGCAAAATGCCGAGCAATACTGAAGATATCTGTACTGTCTTCGAGGACCGGCGCGATTGGTACCAAGCGGCCAAAGACTCTGAAGCGCGTTGGGGCACTCCCGCGCACATACAGATGGCTATCGTGCAGCAGGAGTCATCGTTTCGCTTTAACGCCCGACCCCCGCGAACCAGCCTGTTGGGATTTATTCCATGGAAGCGTCAGTCCAACGCCTACGGATTCGCTCAGGCGCTGGACGGTACCTGGGCTCGCTATCAAAAGGACACGGGCCGAGGGTCTGCGGATCGTGACGATTTCGACGATGCGATCGACTTCATCGGGTGGTACACGAACCTGTCGAACCAATCTGAGGGCATCTCCAAGTGGGATCCCTATAACCAGTATCTTGCCTATCACGAGGGTCAGGCCGGCTGGCGCCGCGGCACCTACAACCAGAAAGGCTGGTTGAAAAAAGCTGCGAAGCGAGTTGATACCCGTGCTCGCCAATGGGGCACTCAGCTTAAACGCTGCGAGGCAGGCCTCAACGATATTTTCTGGATGTTCAGAAGTTAGTTGCTGCCGCAAATTGCGGTGATATTTCACGAACTCGATTGCGCTGCACTATATAAATATTGACATAGATGGCTTAACTGACTATATACTTACTTATATAGCTGAAAAAGGTCAGGCGAATGCAATATTTCGGAGAGATCGCACGTTTCGTGCACGTACTATTTGGCGCGATCGGGCTGGTCGCATTCTGGGTTCCGGTGGTCACGAAAAAAGGGGCAACCACACACGTTCGGTATGGCCGGGTGTTTGTCTGGTCAGCGAATATTGTTCTCGGGTTCGCTGCGCTTGCATTGCTTGTGCGAATCGCAGGCCTGGCAGGCCAGGGTGTTGGCCCGTCGGATGAGCCAGCCCAGTTCGCTTTTATTGTTTTCCTGGGATACCTCACTTTTGTCACCTACGTCGTGGTCCGCCACGGTATGGCCGTGTTGCGCAATAAGGGCAACCCGGGTGCCTTGCGAACATGTCTGAATATCGCACTGGCGTATGGGTCCCTCGCCGCAAGTCTCGGAATCGTTCTCTACGCCCTGATGTTATCGCCGCCGAACAAGATTCTGCTGTTTGCTTTGAGTCCAATCGGAATCGGTAACGGTGTGGGCATACTTCGTTACATGAATAGTGCAACACCTTCTCGCCGTGCCTGGATGTACGAGCATATTGGCGCGATGCTTGGTGCCGGCATCGCATTCCACACCGCGTTTGCAGTTTTCGGTGCAGCACGCCTTTTCGATATCGGACTATCTGGCTGGGTCGCTGTCATTCCCTGGATTCTGCCAACGTTAGTAGGTATTCCAGCGATTACGCTCTGGACGCGGCACTATCGCCGTAAGTTCGGTGAAGTTGCGTGAGTCTGAAACACATCATGCTGGGCATGTTGCGCGAGCCGCACAGTGGTTACGACATCAAAAAGACTTTCGAAAAGTCGCTCAGGAGTTTCTGGCGAGCGGAGCTGTCGCAGATTTATCCGTTACTGCAGAAGATGGAGGATGAAGGGCTTCTGACGAGCAAGGCTGGCGCTTCCGAAAAAGGCCCGACGCGTCGTGTATATAAACGCTCCGCGAAAGGTCGGGAGCAACTTCAGTCGTGGCTGCTGGAGGGGCCGGTCGTCGGCACCGAGCGTATCGGTTATCTTGCGCAAACCTACTTTCTTGCCAACCTGAAAGACGACGATAAGGCGATCGAGTTCATGCAGGACTTGCGCACCTACCTGAGCGACTGGCTGGCGTCACTTGAAGATGCCGAAGATGAGTGGCGTGCCAATGACCCCGGTTATCCCGATAAACTATCGGACGAATCGTTTTATCCACAACTCACGCTTGATATGGGGCTTGCCAAAGTGCGCGTCGGCGTGGAATGGTGCGATCGTTCGATTGCACGGATTCGTGATCGACAGGCGAAAAGAAATAACGCCTAGACGGTATGCGCGTGGTCTGGTGGCATGATCATAGCCAACCGCATTGCTACTTCCGCTGTTGCTGCATCAGCTGCAATGCGATGTCGAATTATTGAAGTTGCTCGTGATTGAACTTCGAATTCCGCTCAGTGTTTCACCGGGTAAGCCGGTGAAGAACTCTTGATGCCAATTATTCTGAAGATGCGTTTCGCTGCACCGGCAATCAGTCTGCCGGCGAGGCGCAGGCCTGGCATCGGATCGTCCCACGCAAAATACATCCCGTTCCTTGGTTTGAATGCCAATTTTGCGTAAGACGCCAGCACTTTTAAAACCGGCGTCCGGTCAGCATGCAGGCTCATCAGGTCGAATTTCAGGTCCAGAAAATAGATGCCGTTTTCCTGTGTTGTTCCGGAGTGTTGGACCTCCTGTTCGACTGCCACCCTGTAGCTGTTCCAGACCGTTGGCATACCACAGGCCTCATCGAAGCCGACGTTGGCAGGGAGCCGCGGATTGATTTCGATGTATTTGTAGCACGAGTCCCTGTCGTCCCAGCGAAACTCGACCCCAGCATGGCCGACGTATTCCAGCTTCTCGCCCAGCTCCCGCGTCAGTTTTTCTATTTCAGGGTTGGCGGCGGATACTGCAAAGGTGCTGCCACCGAAATGCGCCGGGTATGCGCGAAGTTTCTGTTTGACGCCGCAGTCGAGCAGTTCATGCTTCCGGCTAAAGGTACAGCTGCTGACCCACGAATAACTGTCCGGTCCGGGTATGACTTCCTGCGCGAGCAGGCTGGGAATTGCATCCCGCCATCGGTCGTAAAAAATTCTTAGAGATTCTGCATCCAGTACAACCTCATTTTTCTTGGGGAACTGGCTGCTAGCGACAAACAGATACGGTTTAAAAATCATTGGAAAACGGAGCTGTCGTTCGAGATCTGCCGGGTCTGGCGGCAAATCCTGAATGGTCTTTGGCAGGTCAAATCCCAGCGACGCAATCAGCCGCGTCTCCTGCCGTTTGTCATTCAACGCCTGCAACACACTTCGTTTGGGAATTGCAAAACGAAACTTTCGCCGTAGCGCTTCTTCGTGGCGCGATATGAGCTCAACCAGCCGGTCGGAGTTGGTCAGAATTACGGCGCCCTGAGCGGGCATTTCATCGAGTATCTTAAGCAGGCACTTCTCGCGTTCATCGTCGGTGCCATACAGGCGAATGGATGACTGCGGATAGCGCGAGTCCAGTGACGGGTCGGTCGCATCGTAAGCAATGGTGGTAACCGCGATTCCCCGACGCGCGAGTGCGCGTACGGCACCCAGTCCGCCGGTGCCGTGTGACAACACAATTGCAGGAACATTCCTTGTCACGTTCTTATTATTATTTTGACCGAACCCGATGATTGATCCAGGTGACCAATCATCATTGAATCGTTTATTGAACAACAGTTTACTACGGGAAACATATGTAATTTATATTAATTTCGGGAATATGTAACAAATGCGTTGAAAAGCCGCGCTAACGTTTTCAAGGTAGGCGGAGTACGGAGAGTTTCATGATTTCCATAATAATAAGAACAAAAAACGAAGAACGCTGGATCGGATCCTGTCTCGAAATGATATCCAGGCAGTCGCGCCAGGACTTCGAGGTGGTGCTGGTCGATAACAACAGCACGGATAGAACCGTCGACAAGGCCCTCCAGTATGGTGCGAAGCTCGTTACGATAGATCAGTTCATGCCCGGAGAAGCGATCAATCGGGGCATCAAAGCGTCGACGGGCGACCTGATTGTGGTACTTTCTGGCCACTGCATACCCGTTGACGAACACTGGCTACAGAACCTGGTGAGTGAGCTGGACGACGAGGAGGTTGGTGGCATCTACGGCCGACAGGAGCCGCTCGCTTTTACGCCAGACCTGGACAAGCGCGATCTATTGATTTCTTTTGGCCTGGATCGTCGGGAACAATTCAAAGACAGCTTCTTCCATAACGCGAACAGCGCGTTTCGGCGAAGCATGTGGGATCGATTCCCTTTTGACGCAACCGTGACGAATATCGAAGATCGCATCTGGGCACATACCGTTCAGAGCGCGGGATTCAAAATCGTTTACGAGCCGAGCGCCAGTGTCTATCACTATCACGGTATTCACCAGGAAGCGGACCCGGATCGCTGTGGCAGCATCATCAGAATCGTCGAGTCGATCGATCCTCCGATTACCGGCACGGCCAATAATAGAATCGAGCCCTCGCACCTGAACGTGGTCATGGTGGTTCCCGTGCGGGAGGAGGGGTTGAGGTCTCTCGACGGAAAGCAACTCTACGAATACTCGATTGAACACGCGCGGGCGTCAAAATTTGTAAAAAAGATCGTGGTTTCGACGAACCTCGATGACGTCGCCAGGAAGTCGACCGAGGCCGGTGCCGATATCGTGCTGCGACGTTCGAATGGACAATCGAGGTTCGACGTAATTCTGGAGTTGATGATGCAGGCTTCACTACAGGCACTCGAAGACCAGGGTGTTATTCCCGACGTCATCGTTATGCTGGAGCCGACATTTCCGTTCCGCGATGCGACAATCCTCGATACCTTGATTAGCCAATTTGCTCACGGTGGTTTCGATACGGTTATCCCGGCAAGAGTGGAATACAATTCCTGCTGGATGGAGGAAGACGGTGCCTTTCGACGCATGGACGACGGCTATATTTCGCGCGAGTTCAAGACGCCGTTCTACACAGGGCTAAAAGGCCTTTGCTGTGTATGCTCGCCAGCAACCGTGCGCTCTGGCAAGCTCTTTGGTGACAATGTAGGTCTTTACAAAATGGACGACACGCTGCCGATGTTTGAGGTTCGATCTGACTCAGATGCGCAGATTGCCCAAGCGTTGCTGCAAACGAAGAACAACGTGGCGAGTGTCCATTAATAGTCGTTCAATCGAAACCTGCGGCGTAGGAATCGTCGGTCTCGGTCACGTCGCCACGCATCAGATAGATGCGCTGCGCCGCTTGGATGATTTTGCACTGGTTGCCGCCTGCGATCATGATCAGGAAGCACGTGCAACGATTTCATCTTCGATCGATTCCTACGAGAACCTCGAATCTATGCTCGAGCGACGCGATCTGGACGTGGTCATTGTCGCTACACCGAACAAGCTGCACGTCGAGCACGGCATCCTTGTTATGGAAGCCGGAAAACGGCTGGTTATTGAAAAGCCTGTCGCGGAGACGTTGGCGGAATTCGAGATTCTTGCTGACAGGAAGAAACGCCTGTCAGCGCATTGCACCGTTGCGCTGCACGCGGCGTTCGGTGTAGAAGTTGAGTGGTTTGTCACTGAACTGGCAAACGGCAGGTTCGATGAGTTGGCGTTCGATTCGTTTCATTGTCAATTCTATGATCCGTACATCCAGGATAATCAGCTACAACCCGGCGCAAACTCGCTAGGTGGATCCTGGATCGATAGTGGCGTCAATGCATTAAGCGTCGTCTGCAGGATTCTGGATCCGGCCACGCTGGATCTGTCCAACAGCAGGATCAGTCGGCGCTCCGACCTGGATTGCCTCGAGGTCAGCGGCAGCGCGAATTTCACCGTGTCTGATCGGAAGTTGTCGGGATTGGGAACAATAGAAACGGACTGGACCACCGGCCAAGATCGGAAAGTGACAACGCTCGGGATTGCAAGAGATTCTCGAAAACTCGTTCTGCACCATTCAAACCAGACTGTAGCTTTGGTTGATGGCGGCAAAGAAGAAGTGATTTTCGAATGTAACAACAGCCTGCCACGGTTGACCAATCACTACATTGGCGTGTTCAACGACCTGGCGCGTCAGATCCGATTTGATAAAGACAATCTGGATTACAGCCGTCGACTGCATGAGTTTCTATACCGAGCGGAAACGTGGCGCGAGTGACGTGAGTCTGTGCGGAGTCGGGCCAGACTCTGAAGGTGAGGGCTTTCCATTCACAAACGATTGCGGCCATTCGGTTGGCGTAGACGGCTGTCATCGTGGTCCTATGTCCATTCGAATAAAGATCATTCCGCACCGGGCTTTTGCGGATAAATCGAGCTGTCGTTATCCAATCGCCCAACCATCATCGTCGTTGTAGCGAAGAAAATAATTGACGCTTGGTCGATTCCGCAGCGAACCTATTGTGAAAACTCGCAGATTGGTTTTACGGTTGAGACACCGGTCGCCCGAAAAGGAAGGGCTGCCTGCCGGGAAGGTTGAATAAAACTGACAACTCAAACGTTTGCTGTCATCCTGTGACCGCCGATTAAAAGGGTCATTGGCGATTTTAACCAACCTGCTGCCAACCAGTAATTCAGGTGCCTAGTGGACAACGAAAACATTCCGACTGATCAGTTACTCGAACCCCCAAATACATTTATGTTTTCCGTCCGTGAATGTGTCAGTGCTTTTCAGCTCAACCAGTTTTCAATTGGACTAAAAAATCCACAGGAGAGGGCATTGTTTCTGGCCGACGAACGGGCGGCGATGACCGCTTATCGACTTAGCGATGTTCAAATGGAAATGATTGAGCAGCGAGATTGGACAGGCCTGATTGCCGGTGGCGGTCATGTCCTGGCGATTGTCAAGATCGCGTATTCTCTCGGCATATTGCATCATGAAGTTGGTGCCCATATGTGCGGGATGTCGTACCAGGAAATGAAAGCACAATTGCCTTGCGAATCTGATTTATTGCCTCAGGATATCGACTCCCGAGGACAACAATAGTGGGAGTTGTACTCGGTGGCATGGGCATTGCGCACACGCCGACGATGGGTCACGCATATGATGGTCGCGAGGGAATCGATTTTAAGGATCGGTGGAAGCAGTGGTTCAAAGGTCTCGCTCCGGTTAAGCAATGGATTTCGGAAATCGCGCCTACTCATATTATCGTTGTCTACAATGACCATCTGAACTACTTTGATTTTTCAACCTACCCCACGTTCGCCATTGGTATGTCTGACCATTTTCCTCAGGCAGATGAAGGTTGGGGAAAGCGTGCCTATCCCGGTATGGATGGTGACGTCGATTTCTCGGCGTCGGTCGCTGAGTCACTGGTTGCCAACGGATTCGACCTCACTTTCTGCCAGGAGCTTGAGATTGATCACGGTATTTATTCGTGGTTACCGTGCCTGATTGACCATCCCTGGCCAGTCAAGTTTTTGCCAATAGCAGTGAACATGGTTATGCAACCCGTGCCGACGCCAGCTCGGCTGCTGGCGCTTGGGTCGGCGCTTCGAAGTAGCGTGGTTGACACGGCTGACGACAGTAGAGTGCTTATTGTGGCGACCGGCGGCATGTCACACCAGATCACCGGGCGTCGCTTTGGATTGACCAACCCTAAGTTTGATCAGTTTTTCCTGAGCAAAATTACCCATGAATGGGATGAATTAATCAGTATTCCAATGTCACGGATCATGCAGGTTGCCGGCACCGAAGCCGGCGAGCTCGCAATGTGGTATGCCATGCGAGGTGCTTTGTCTGGCAGTGTGCGGGAAGTCTATTCATTTCATATCCGCCCCGAAATTACCGGGTGTGGCGTTATCGCGATAGAGGAAAGCAATGACAAATAGTCATGCGCTGGTCCTGATCCCGGGCATACTCTGCAACGAAGAGGTTTGGTCTGATCAACGGGCAGCGTTGTCGGATATCGCGGTGATCCAGGTCCCTGATTTGAGAGGGAAGTCGACATTGTCGGATATGGCCGCCGCAATTCTTGACTCAGCGCCGCCTGTATTTGCTCTTGCGGGACACTCAATGGGTGGCCGTGTAGCGCTGGAAATTCTGGACCAGGCACCTGCCCGGATTTCGAGTCTGGCACTGCTAAACACCGGTGTTCATCCCGTAGGTGAAAATGAACCTGCCCGCCGCCAGGCATCCATGGCGACCGTTGCCAAAAGCGGTCTGGACGCTTTCGTCGACCCCTGGTTGAAGGCAATCTTGCCAGACTATAGATTGCACGACGACGACATCGTAAGTGCAGTGCGCAGGATGATATTGAGTTTTTCGCCCGAGGATTTCAATAACCAGACGGAAGCCATGTTGACACGCCGCGATAGCAGTCTGTTGCTTGACGGCATTGTCTGCCCGACATTGTTATTGTGCGGCGAAGATGATGCTTATAGTCCGCCTAAGCAACATCAATTGATACAAGAGAAAATACCGAATGCGAAACTCATTGTGCTGGAACATTGCGGGCACATGTCCCCAATGGAGGCACCAGAGGAAGTCTCCGCGGCTCTACGCGACTGGCTGCTGTCGAGTTGATCCCCGCTTGGAAAAACTCGGACCTCATCAGTTACTACTGGGAATCGAGCTTTAGTGATGCTCAGAAATCCGGAGCTGCGACACGGACAAGGGGAAGCTGCACTGATCGGGTTCGTACCATGGAGGACGCCTCTTCTCGGCACCAAATAAAAAGGCCCCAATAAGGGGCCTTACTTATTTGGTGCCGAGAAGAGGACTTGAACCTCCACAGGGTTACCCCTACTAGCACCTGAAGCTAGCGCGTCTACCAATTCCGCCACCTCGGCATGGCTTTATCCGCGTACAATGCGATACTCGCGGGTGGCGCACTGTACTCAAAGCGTCCTCAGTCTGTCAATTATCTACCCGCACTGACCCCACCCCGGAGCAATACAGCTTGGCAAAGCAGAAGAAAAACGAGTCAAAAAAATCAAAGTCTTATAAACACCCCATTCCGAAGCGGGGCAAAATCCTGGCCTTTTTGCGTGATGCCGGTCGTCCACTGACGCTCGACGCACTTTTCGGTGAGTATGGATTGAAGGCTCCGGAGAAGAAGAAACTGCTTGTCGAAAAGCTGCGTAACATGGTGCGGGCCGGCCAGATTATTGAGAACCGGCGTGGCGAATTTTGCCTCATCGAACGGCTGAATCTCGTGACGGGGACAGTGAGTGGGCACCGCGACGGTTTTGGCTTTGTGGCCAGGGATGACGGGACGGAAGACGTTTATTTGTCGGCGCGTGAAATGCGGGCCCTGTTTGACGGGGACCGGGTTGCGATCAAAGTGGTTGGCAATGACCGCAGGGGGCGCCCCGAAGGCAAACTGGTCGAGGTGCTGCAGCGAGGCGTTCGTGAGATTGCCGGTCAGTTTATTCGCGAACGAGGCATAGGTGTTGTCATACCGGATAACCCGCGGTTGTCGCATCGGGTACTGATTGCCAAAGGTGCAGCCGGCAACGCGAAACACGGTCAGATCGTCGTTGCGAGAATCCTCGACTATCCGACGCATGTGGAGCAGGCGACTGGGGAAATCATCGAAGTCATGGGGCATCCCGATGACAAGGGCATTGCAACAGACATAGCAATTCAGTCGCATGGGATTCCAACAGACTGGCCGCGTGAGGTAACCGAGCAAGCTGAAGCCTTTGGCAGCGAAGTTCCGAAAAAAGGATTGCACGAGCGAGTTGATTTACGCGACACCCATCTTTTGACAATCGATGGTGCCGACGCTCGTGACTTTGATGATGCCGTATTTTGCGAGCCGGCCGGCGATGGATTTAGACTGTTGGTGGCCATCGCAGATGTTGCCCACTATGTTGAGCAGAGTACGCCTCTGGACGAGCAGGCGGTGCGACGTGGCACGTCGGTTTACTTTCCTGACAGAGTCGTGCCGATGTTGCCGGAAGCCTTGTCAAATGGACTCTGTTCGCTGAATCCGAATGTTGACCGACTTTGCATGGTCTGCGAGATGCGGGTTGAGCCTGACGGCAAGGTTGCTCACGCAAAGTTTTATGAAGCTGTAATGCAATCGTTTGCCCGCCTGACCTACACCCAGGTCAGCAATTTTCTTGACGGTGAAAAACAAGAAGAAGTGCGCAGTGAACTGCATCAGGACCTGCAGAATCTGCGCTTAGTTTTTCGCGCATTCGCAACGAATCGGCGCAAGCGCGGGGCGGTAGAACTCGATATTCCCCAGACGCGAATCGAAATTGGCAAAGACGGTTCGGTACAAAGCATCAAAGCTGTACAGCGCAACGATGCGCATCGGCTGATCGAGGAATGCATGATTGCTGCAAACGTTCAGGCAGCCAAATTTATTCTTAAACACCGGATCCCCGGATTGTTTCGCGTGCACGCGAAACCGGATCCTGATCGTTTTGATGACCTGCGGCAGTATCTCGTAAGCCTCGGGCTCAAGGTGCCACATTCGGATCACGTGAAGCCACGTGATTTTAGCAAAATGATCGAGCAGGTCAGTGACCGTCCTGATGCAGCTGCGATTTCGATGGCGATGCTGCGTTCGATGTCCCATGCGGAGTACACGCCGAAAAACATAGGACATTTCGGATTGGCGTTGGATGCCTATGCGCATTTTACGTCACCGATTCGCCGCTATCCCGACCTGCTGGTGCACCGGGCAATTCGACACATCTTACGCGGCGGTAAGGCTGGGAATTACGGATACAAGAGCGATAAAATGGAACAGCTCGGCACCATCTGCTCAGCGCATGAGCGGCGTGCGGAGGAAGCGACGCGAGAGGTTGAAGCGTGGCTTAAGTGTGAGTACATGGAGGACAAGGTCGGCGAGCAGTTCTCCGGTGTCATTACAGGAGTTACCAGTTTTGGTGCGTTTGTGCAGATCACTTCACTGCAAATTGATGGCCTCGTACACGTATCGAGTCTCGCGAACGACTACTACCAGTTCGATGCCGGCAGCCAGTCACTGGTCGGTGAAAAAACCGGCAAGCGCTACCAGCTTGGCGAATCCCTGGAGGTCGTCGTGGCCAAAGTAGACCTGGAAACGAAACGCATTGACTTCCACCTGGTTGACGACGGCTCCGGCAGGACGTCGCGCAAACGCAAAAAGAAACGGCGCAGATGAGCAAGTCAAAATACGTCACCGGGCTGAGGTCCGTTGAACAGCTGCTGTCGCAGCGCGCAACCGAGGTTCTCAAGCTGTATGCCGAATATCAGACTGCCAATCCCCGTCTTGAGGCTGTCATCAATCAGGCGAACGTCCAGGGCATAGAGATTCAGTCTGCCAATCGTGCTCGGCTGCACCAGATCAGTGGTGAGAATCGGCACCAGGGCGTTGTCGCTGAAATTCGCCGCAGTCAGACCCTGGACGAGTCCGCACTACGAACGCTGGTGGAGGAGCGCCTGACCGCCGACAGTTCTTTGCTGCTGCTGGTGCTGGATGGCATTCAGGATCCGCATAATCTCGGGGCCTGTCTGCGTACCGCAGATGCCGCAGGAGTCGATGCTGTCGTCGTGCCAAGGCATGGCGCAGCCGGACTGGGCCCCACTGTCAGCAAGGTGGCCGCTGGCGCTGCCGAAAATATTCCGTTTGCCGCCGTTTCCAATACCCGCAAAATGCTGGCCTGGGTAGCGGAATACGGGATTACGGTCATTGGCACGAGCGACACTGGTACCAAGAGCCTCTATGACTGTGACCTGTCCGGGCCGGTCGCGCTGGTCATGGGGCGTGAACATACCGGCCTGCGCAAGCATGTAGCTCAAAGCTGCGATGAGCTGGTCAGTCTGCCGATGCAGGGAGCTGTGTCGAGCCTGAATGTCTCTGTTGCCACGGGTATATGCCTGTATGAGGTCGTTCGGCAGCGTCACGACCGGCGTGGCAGCTAAAGCGGCTCGCACTAATCCAGTGGAGACGGGGGATTGTCTGCCAAAGCGACTCCCATAATGGTCTGAACTGGGCGTGGGCGCAGTTTTAGCCCCGATTCGAGCTTGATTAGACGCCGTCGCTCCGTTAGCATGCGCCTCCCCGTCAATAAGGCGGAAAAAACCCTTGCTTCACCGGTTGGTTCGGGAAGCTGTAGTCCCTGAGGTCGCTCGATTCAGAGTTTAGAGAAGCCGAAGAGATTTCACCCAAAAGGCAAAACAATGAGACATTATGAAATCGTGTTTCTGGTCCACCCGGATCAGAGCGAACAAGTGCCTGCCATGGTAGAAAAATACCAGGGCCTGGTCACTGATTCCGGCGGCGCTATTCATCGCACCGAGGACTGGGGAAGGCGGCAGCTCGCGCACCCGATCAACAAAGTTCACAAGGCCCATTACGTATTGATGAACGTCGAAAGCAATCACGACGCCGTCAAGGAAATTACAGCGGCATTCAAATTCAATGATGCCGTACTCCGGCATTTGGTAATCAGTCGCAAAGATGCGATTACCGAGCCATCTCACATGGCCGTTGCCGTTGAGGAAGAGAAGGCGCGCGAGAAGGAATCGCAGCGTCGCCGTGACGCAAAGGCCGCGGCAGAATCTGCCATGCTGGCAGACGCAAAGCCTGAACCAACACAGCCTGACGAGGAGGCGCCGCCTGCCGAAGAGTCACCCGCGGTCGAGGAGCCACCGGCTGTCAAGGATTCACCCGAGGTCGAGGAGCCACCGGCGGTCGAGGAGCCACCTGCTGTAGAGGAGGCTCCGGAAGCTGCAGCCGCAATTGAACAGAAATCGGAATCCACGGAAGAATCAGCTGAGCCGCCGGCGAAAGCTGAGAGCGCCTGACGGAGGGGTATGAAATGAGTCGATATTCACGCAGACGTAAGTATTGCCGCTTCACGGCGGAAGGAATCACGGAGATCGATTACAAGGATCTCAACCTGTTGAAGGCGTACGTGACGGAAACGGGAAAAATTGTGCCCAGTCGAATTACTGGCACCAAGGCGCACTACCAGCGCCAGTTATCCACTGCAGTCAAGCGTGCACGTTTTCTTGCGCTGCTGCCGTACACCGATCGCCATTGATTCCTGCTAAAGCAGGGCAAAGGACATGCAGCCGCTAGCCGCATGGCTTGTTGCCCGGCCACTTAACGGTGGTCTTGGACTGGTCTTGTCGCTGATAGTGCCGATGCTGACGCCGGCAACGAGCGGTCTGGGTCCGATCGTTGGAGGACTGGTGCTGTCGTTCCTTGTTCTTGCCAATGGCGTTAGCGTCGCGGTGATGCAGGGCATCGGTGCTGTCATGGTGCTGGCCGCGCTAGCGGTTGTTTTAGAAGCATCTGCAGTACAGATTGTAGCAACGGCGGTTGTTATATGGGCACCGGCTGCGGCGCTTGCGGCCCTGGCAGCACGCCTTAAGTCACTGACTTTGACATTGCAGGTCACAGTCATCATGGCAATGGTTGGCGTGTTGGCGTTTTTTGTGCTCCTCGGCGACCCGGCCGTATTCTGGGCGGAAATGCTGACGCAGTGGACCACATTGGTGCGCGAAAACGGCCAGCCGGAGTACGCTGACCAACTGTTGGCATCATCGGCTTTGATTGTGCCGCAGATGACCATGATGGCAGTGTTCACGATCTGGACATGGTTGATTGTAGTGTTATTGCTCGGGTACGGACTGTTTCAGATGTTGCCCGAGAAACAGGCCATTTACGGCCGCTTCTGCGACCTTAACTACGGGCGCGTGCTGGCGGCGATAATGGCGGTGACGTCTTTGATAGCCGTCGTGACCGGTGCGACCTGGCTGCAAAATGTGGCGTTTGTGGTATTCGTAGTATTTTGGTTGCAGGGACTGGCGATCATGCATTGGCTGCAGAACGAGAAGTTGCTGCCGTTATTCGTGGTCATAGCAACCTACGCTTTTTTGCTGGTGCCGGTTTTGAATGGATTGTTGGTTGTTGCGCTGGCCATATTAGGTTATATGGATGCGTGGTTTAATTTTCGCGCTCGGCGCGCGGCGAGGCAGCCCTGAAAGGGTTGCCGGTTCGCGGTGGAGCGCACATTGAAGAAACAGGGTTTAAGAATATGAACGTGATATTGCTCGACAAAGTTGAAAACCTCGGCGAGATTGGCGACATGGTCAATGTCAAACCCGGCTATGGTCGCAACTATCTGCTGCCGCAGGGAAAAGCGGCGCTGGCGACGCATCAGAACCTGGCCGAGTTTGAAGCGCGCCGAGCCGACCTCGAAAAAGCCGCGGCGGCGGAACTTGCCAGCGCAAAAGATCGCGCCAAATTACTCGATGGCATGGACCTGATTATTCCGGCAAACGTCGGTACTGAGGGTAAGCTTTTTGGCTCGGTTGGTCCGATCGACATCGCTGACGCCTTCGAAAAAGTTGGCGTCGAAGTTGCCAGATCCGAAGTGCGTATGCCAGACGGGCCTATCCACGAAGTGGGCGAGTTTAGCGTTGGCCTGCACCTGCACACTGACGTCAATGTCGACATCAATCTCAAGATCGTTCCCGAGGAATAAGCCAATCTATCTGTGGTACGGTATGCGGCCGTGCCTTTAAAGGCGCACCGTGATTTTAGAGCAGACGGCTGTCCGGTCGTCTGCCTGCAAAATGTCCGGAGAGACAGGTCCGTATGGTTCGAGCACTGGATGATGGTATTCCAATAGACGCGGCTGAGCGTCGCCTGAAGGTGCCACCCAATTCAATTGAGGCAGAGCAGTCCCTGATTGGCGGCCTTATGCAGGACAATGAAGCCTGGGACAAAGTCGCCGACCTGATCTTGTCGCACGATTTTTATCGCAAAGATCATCAGCTAATTTTCAAGGCTATTGCCGAACTTGCAGAAGATGGCCATCCCTGTGATGTCGTCACGGTGTCGGAGTTTCTCGGCAATCGCAGCGAGCTCGATGCAGCGGGTGGACTCGAGTACCTGGCAACCCTGACCAACGAAACACCGGGCGCCGCCAACGTCAGGGCCTACGCGAAGATATTGCGGGAGCGATCTACGTTGCGCTCGCTCATATCAGCAGGCAACGAAATCAGTGGCAACGCATATACGAGCGACGGCAGAACCGCGTCCGAGCTTGTGGATGAAGCAGAGCGACTGGTATTCGAAATCGCTGAAAAAGGTTCGCGTGGCAAGGCGGGTTTCAAGTCGTTGAAGCAAATTCTGCCGGAGGCAGTCGATCGGATTGATTTGCTGCATCAGTCCGGCGGCGATATCACCGGTATTCCGACAGGTTTTAACGAATTCGATAAGCTGACCGCGGGACTGCAGCCAGGAGACCTGATAATCGTTGCGGGTCGCCCGTCCATGGGCAAGACAACGCTTGCCATTAACATCGCAGAGAACGCTGCTATCGGGGCGCGCATTCCAACGGCCGTATTCTCCATGGAGATGCCGTCGCAGCAGCTGGCATTTCGCATGATTTCATCGCTTGGCAGAGTAGACCAGACGCATCTCAGGACCGGCAAGTTTCCCGACGAAGACTGGTCACGAATTAACACCGCGGTGCAGCTGATGTCTGATGCGCCAATCTTCATCGACGATTCACCCGGATTGTCGCCAACAGAAATTCGTGCCCGCGCCAGACGGCTCAAACGAGAGTCGAATCTGGGCCTAATCGTGCTTGACTATTTGCAACTGATGCAGGTGCACGGCAACACTGAAAATCGCGCCACCGAAATTTCGGAAATTTCCAGGTCTTTGAAGTCACTCGCAAAAGAACTGAGCGTGCCGATCATCGCATTGTCGCAGTTGAATCGAAGTGTTGAACAGCGACAGGACAAACGTCCGGTGATGTCTGATCTGCGCGAGTCAGGCGCAATTGAACAGGACGCCGATCTCATCATCTTTATCTACCGTGAAGAGGTGTACAAACCGGACACGCCGAGGAAAGGCATCGCAGATATCAGCATCGCTAAACAACGAAACGGACCGATCGGAGAATTTCCGCTCACTTTCGTCGGCCGCTTTACCAAGTTTGAAAATTTTGTGCCGGATTCTTATGCGGATGAGTCTTTTCAGTGACCGCGAGTGCTCGCGCACATATCAATCTAGGCGCGATTCGTAAAAACTTCCAGCTCATTAAAGCCCTTGAGCCGCGTGCGCGCACTATGGCTGTTGTCAAAGGTAACGCGTACGGCCACGGTCTGATCAGGGCGGCGGAAGTATTGTCAGACGCTGACAGTCTTGCGGTCGCGCGACTGTCTGAAATAAAACAACTTCGCGATGCCGGGATTGATCAGCCGGTCGTTCTGCTGGGCGGTGTCGTGACGTCTGCTGATCTCGATGAAGCAGTGAAACTTGACGCAGCACTCTGCGTTCATAGTGAAGTGCAGCTGCAGTGGCTGGAGGCCTTCGCCGGGTCGCAGTTTGATGTCTGGCTGAAAGTCGACACGGGCATGAATCGACTTGGTTTTTCGACCAAGGAGGCGCCTGATGCAATCGCGCGACTACAAGCCTGCAAGTCCGTTGCGACTTTGCGCATCATGTCGCACTTCGCCAACGCGGACGATCGGCAGGACCCGATGACACTGGATCAGATCGAGCGATTCAGGGATGTAACCACCCACTTCGGCGGAGATTTGAGTATCGCAAACTCGGCGGGTCTCTTCGGATTTGACGCCGCACTCAACGTTTTCGAGCGAGCGGCAGATGCGGGGCGACTTTGGATTCGCCCGGGAATTGCGCTGTACGGCGTATCGCCACTGAGCGATGCGACCGCGGCAGAGCTGGGACTGTACCCGGCGATGACCTTCGCATCCCGTCTCCTCGAGGTAAAACAATTACAGGCAGGCGATCGAGTTGGCTATGGGGGTGAGTGGCAGACGCAACAGGACACAAAGCTCGGTGTGGTCGCGGCAGGCTATGGAGATGGTTATGCGCGCTATATGCCCACCGGTACGCCGGTGCTGGTCAACGGTCGTGAGGTGCCCGTGGTTGGCAATATTTCAATGGACCTGACGACCGTAGACCTGGGACCGGATGCGACAGATGCGGTTGGCGACAAGGCCGTGTTATGGGGCGAAAATCTGCCGGTAGAAAAAATTGCGCGCATCGCAGGTATTGCCGCTTACCAGCTCGTGACAGGCGTAATCCATCGCGAGGCGCCGGTTTTCATCGACCACCAGTAACTCAAAAAATTGGGACATTCTTAATTTCTTCCCTGCAACCGAAGGAAATCAAGAATGTCCCAGTCATCCAGGTGTCACGCGAAATCGCCGCGATGATCGGTCTCAGCTTGAGAAGAAACCCATTTTGACGCCGGCTAATTGCAGCACGTCATTGTCGTTGAGCTTGCGCGCCTGCGCGCCGATCGGCTGACCGTTCACCAGCGGATAATCGCCTTCCTCGCCACTTTCCACATGCACGACAAAATAGCCCTCGGCACGTCGGGTAATCGCAGCAACCTGAACGCCCGGACGACCAAGCGTCGTCAGCGCTTTGGTCAACTCGAGTTCGCGACCGGCAAAGGATCCACTCAGCACCTGCAGCTTCGCAAGCGGCAGTGCATTAGGTGCGTTGCTTGGGTCAATTCCGGCAGAGGTTTCGGTGTGCGCGGCAGGCTCCGGTTTCGGCCGCACTTGCGGTGCGGGCTCCGGCCGTGGCGGCGGGTCAGAATCCGGCATGTCGACTTTCAGGTCATCACGCTCCAGCGACGCTGCCGCCGGCTCACCGGCGGCAATTTCGGCTGCTTTTTCAGTGGCTTTTTCGGCGGCGGCCAACTGGTCTGCGTTTTGCTGTCCGGCCGGGATAACCATGGTTTTTTCAAACTCATCCTGCTCGGTTTCATTGGTTTGCTGATCCGAGAAGCGCAGCTGATGATGGCCGATGGTGATCACGTCTCCGTGCTGCAGGGCATGTTTCTTAATCAGCTTGCCGTTGACGTAAGTGCCGTTGGTACTATTAAGATCCTCAAGAAACGAATCGTTGAGGATATTAATAATCAGCGAATGGTGACCACTGACTGCCGGGTTATCGATGCGCACATCATTGTCTGGAAGGCGGCCAATCGTGTACCGCTCTTTCGACATGTTGTACTCAGCCAGAACCTGTCCGTCCAGACTCAGGATTAAACGTGCCATATTAGTTGTATCGCTCTATTAAGACGGTGTTCATTGCAGAGTGTCTGCCTTGACGCTCTGCCTCCCTAATCAACGGAACATTCCTGTCAATCGCGTCAGCAAACCCTTCTTCGCCGCGAATGAATCAATGACTTGTGCCAGTTGCACCGACACGTTGTCTCGTCCGCCATGGTCGTTGGCCAGATCAACTAATTGTTGACCAACTACATCAAGGCTAGCATTAAACGTGCTGATAGTTAAGTGAATATCCTCATCTTCGACCATGTCAGGGAGGCCGTCCGAGCAGAGCAGATAGATATCGTCCGGCAGTACCTCGAACTCCTGGACCTCTACTTCGACAGTGGGCTCGACGCCCAGGGCCCGCGTGACGTAGTTTCGATTGGTCGACCGTTGTGCTTCCTCTTCGGAATAGAAGCCACGATCCACAAGCTCCTGTAACAGCGAGTGGTCCATGGTCAGCTGCTCGAATTGTCCACCCCGCAGGCGATAGGCACGGGAGTCTCCAACATGGGCGATCGAGACCTTGTCGTCATAGAACATGGCCGTGACCAGCGTCGTTCCCATGCCCTCACAGTGACTCTGGCTCTGCGCAGTCTGGTATATGATTTTGTTCGATCGTGCCACCGCGTCGCGTAGCACGATGGTCTGGCGCATCAATCCTGTCGTCGGGTCGGTATCATTGCGATCTTCCCGTACGGCACCTGCAGCGGCCAGCTCGGTTATCGTCTGTACCGCGATGCCGCTGGCAACCTCGCCCGCGTTGTAGCCGCCCATGCCATCTGCCAGGACCAAAAGCCCAATGTCGGTGTCCAAGCCAATCGCATCCTCATTGTGCTCGCGGACCTTACCCGTATGGGTAATTTCCGCAAACTTGATCTTCCCACGCAGGCTCTTGTCTTTGCTCATTCTTGTTCGGCTCAGGATGCGTACTTGGCACAATTTCGTAATGCAATAGCCATTTCGCCGCCATTTGTAAAGCGATTTTCGGGGCGCTTCGCAAGGGCTTTGAAAAGAACTGCATCTACACTCGGCGGAATCCCCGGGCGTCTGTTGGAAACGGGCGCCGGATCCTCCGTCGTAATTTTGGTCATCAGTACGGCAATATTCGTCGCCTTAAACGGGACTTCGCCGACCAGCAATTCGTATAGCGTAACACCAAGCGAGAACAAGTCCGAGTGGCCGGTTAAAGTTTCGGCGCCAAGCTGTTCGGGGGACATATACATCGGCGTGCCGAGGACGATGCCGGTTTTGGTTCGGTTGTTGTCGGTCAGCCGCGCTACTCCGAAATCGCTGATTTTCAAATGGTCCTGCCGCAGGCTGTAGAGAATGTTCGCGGGTTTGATGTCGCGGTGAATAACGCCCTGATTGTGAGCATAATCAAGGGCTTCAGCCGTCCTGGCACACATTTCAAGCGCCTTGTTGGGGGCCAGCAATTTCTTTGGATCGGTAAAAGTTGTCAGCGGTACCCCTTGCGTGTATTCCATGGCGATGTAGGCCAGGTGTTTGTCTTCGCCACAGTCATAAACGGTTATGATATTCGGATGCGTCAGGCGACCGGCCGACTCCGCTTCACGGAAAAATCGCAGTCGGGCTTCGGCCAGGTCTTCGTCCTCAAATTCTTTTTCGATGGGAATGACTTTCAGCGCAACGGCGCGATTGATGCGAGGATCCCGCGCCAGGTACACCGCACCCATGGCACCGCGTCCAATACGTCGTTCAATGACGTACCTGCCGAGCCGCTTTGGCGTACCCTCTTTGCCGCCGAGCGAGAATTTGTTCGGCACATTGGTTGAGCCCTGAGTTCGCTTCATCCAGTCAATTACTGCTTCAGCTCTCTCCGGCATGGCCTGTTCCTCGAAAGCGAGAGAAAGCTTGTACATGGCAGATGCCAGCGGTTCATTCGCCTCGCAGCGTCGAAATTCGGCGAAAGCCGGTTCCAGTCGGCCTGCGGCGAGAAAATCAGAGCCGCGCTTGAATGCGGTAACCGACGCTTTCCTGATCGTACCCACCAGCCACCAGCTGAGAATCGATGCGCCCAGAAACATAACAACCGCGCGGCCCATATCCAGGCGCATCCTGCCGATCAGCAGAAACAGCCCTTCGACCAGGATGACGACCAGTACGGTAACGGTGCACAGCAAGATAACGTCGCGTCGATTGCGTGCGGGCAGAAACAGCGCGGCTACAATGGCGAGTAGTGCAGGCACCAGCAGTTCGATGGCTCGCAGCCAGGTCGGTGAAATAACGGATTGGCCCTGTTCTACATCCGCCAGCAGCTGGGCCGTAATCTCGGACTGCGTCGCATACTGACGGGACGGCAACTGAGCGACCGCGCCTACATATTCGGGTGCCGCATCCAGCAATATTGTCTTGCCACTGAGTGCAGCGGACGGAAAGTCTGCCCGCAGTACCTCATCCGGATCCAGGCGCTCGATAGGCTCGTAATTTGTCAGGAAAATAGCCGTATCAGCCAGTGACACACGAGGGTCTGCAGAATAGTCCTGGGAGGCGAGTGCGACCGCCAGAGGCAGGGATGGCGCCATGGTGCCGCCCTGCAGCTGCCAAAGACGCGACTCCCGTAAAATATCGTCTGAATCCGGGCGCAGGTCCAGGATTCCAGTGCGGCTCGCCGCCGCCGCTAGTCGGTGACTTGCTGGTAAGAAAACGGGTGTATCACCATTGAGCAATGTCGACCAGTCGGGCAGCTCTGCGGCATCGTCGATTACCGGTGGCTCAGCGAGGATGATTCTCTTAACATCTTGATTAGTAAGTGTTTCCAGTATCCGCCCATATTCCCTGATAATCTCGTCCTGCGATTTTCGGGACGGATCAATGCTGATGATGATGCCATCTTCCAGCGGGGAACTGCGGACACTTGCCGCGAAACGGTCGAACACAAAACGGTCAGCCGCCACAAACCACGACGCAAGCGGGCCATAGATCAAAACCAGCAGCACACTGACGAAGCTGAGCACAACCAGGCGGTCGCGATGCTCTTTAGGTTTTTCGCTCAAAGTTTGTCTCTCTACATAACGTGGCGAGTATAGGAAATTACAAGGGTTTTTAATGAGATACGGTTAGCATTTTTGGGTGGCTAAGGGGCGCCAACACAGTGCTAGTATTGGCCTCAGGCCCGCTGGTGACAGGCCATCAGCCAACTCAAGAAAATTTCCTAATTGGTCCAAATTCAATCCAGCAACATAGGAGGGATATTCTCGTATGGCTCGACCCAAGACCGCTTACCTGTGCACGGAGTGTGGCGCACATGCAGTGAAATGGCAGGGGCAGTGTCCTGACTGCGATGCGTGGAATACGCTGACCAGGACGACGGTCTCGTCAACCTCTGCGGCGAGCACCGATGTTCGGACGGCAACCGCACTCAGTGACCTTGCCGACGATGCGGGCCTGCGTTACTCAACCGGCTTCGGTGAGTTCGACCGGGCGCTGGGCGGCGGTCTCGTTCCCGGCTCGGTCGTACTGCTGGGAGGCGACCCCGGAGTCGGCAAGTCGACACTGTTGCAGCAGGTGGCAGCTCGCCTGCCGGGTGAATTGAACACCTGTTATGCAACCGGTGAGGAATCACTGCGCCAGATTGCGCAACGTGCCCATCGCCTTGGACTGGATAGTCCTTCGCTACATTTACTGTCTGACACCTCTCTGAACAATATTCTGGAACAGGCGCGCGCGACAAAATCGAAAGCGCTGGTAATCGACTCGATTCAGACCATGGCTACGGCCGATGTGCCATCGGCACCCGGGTCAGTGTCGCAACTGCGGGAATGCGTCAGTCGCATCGTCAGTTTCGCGAAACAGGAGGAGGTCGCCGTATTCCTGATCGGGCACGTGACCAAAGAAGGCGCCATCGCCGGACCGCGAGTTGTAGAACATATGGTTGATACTGTCCTGTATTTCGAGACGGATCCCGGAAGTCGCTACACGATAGTACGTGCCGTCAAGAATCGTTTCGGTGCGAGCAGTGAGATGGGCGTTTTCGCGATGCTTGAGAGCGGCTTCAAAGAAGTTACCAATCCGTCTGCAATTTTCCTCTCACGAGAGGATGCCGGTGGGTCTGGCAGCGTGATCGCAACAGCATGGGAAGGCAGTCGTCCGCTGTTAGTCGAAATTCAGGCGTTGGTCGCTGACGCCAATAGCAACTACCCGAAGCGCCTCGCGCAGGGTATTGACCAGAACAGGCTCGCGCTGCTGGTTGCGGTTTTGCAGCGTCATGGTGGTATTGCGCTGTCAGGTGAAGATATTTTTGTCAATGTCGTCGGCGGCCTGAGAATAGGGGAAACATCCGCCGATTTGCCGGTGCTGTTGGCGATCGCGTCAAGCTTTCGCGACAGGCCATGCCGTCAAAAACTCGTGAGCTTCGGGGAAATCGGCCTTGCCGGTGAGGTGCGCCCGGTTCGCTTCGGCGCCGAACGAATTCAGGAAGCCCAGAAACAGGGTTTTACAACGGCGATTGTTCCCTTCGCAAATATCCCGCGAGACCCGATAAAAGGCATGCAAGTGGTGGGTGTGCGCAGGCTACAGGACGCACTCGATCAGGCGTTGGACTAGATGATCTGCGACTGTTGCCGCAGTGACCTGTCAGGCGTTGGCTGGCGCGCTGATTGCAGTCGGTTGATGTATTCGCGCTAGTCGAACCCGATTCTCTTTCGTTTCGATAATCTCGATAGAGTAGTCGGAGATCTTCAGACAGGTTCCTGATTCGGGAATAGTTTCTAGATATTCAACGATTACGCCATTAAGTGTCTTCGGCCCCTCCATAGGCAGGGTCCAGTTCATAACGCGATTCATCTCGCGAACATTTGCACCACCATCAACTAACCATGTCTTGTCCGTTTCCTTGACGATTTCATCGTCAACATTTGCAGGATCAGTCGTGAACTCGCCGACAATTTCTTCCAATATATCTTCCAAGGTCACGATGCCTTGGATGTCGCCGTATTCATCAACAACCAGCGCAAATCGTTTGCGACCTTTTTGAAACTGCAGTAGCTGCGTGCTGAGCGGCGTGCCTTCCGGAACAAAATAGGGTTCGTCCAGGAGGCCCTTCAGGTCATCTTTGGAGAACTCAAGTTGCGTGAAAATATTGGCGAGGCGGCGAAGGTGAAGTAAGCCGAGTACGTTGTCGATGGAGTCCTGGTAAACGGGCAATCGCGTATGCTCGCTGCCGCGAATAATGGCTGCGATCTCCTCAATGTCGTCGTCCAGATCGATGCCGACAATTTCATTGTGCGGGACCATGACATCATCGACAGTTACTTTTTCGAGATCGAGAATGCTAACCAGCATTTGCCTGTACTTGCTTGATATACGCGCGCCGGCCTCGTAGACGACGGTTCTCAATTCTTCCCGACTCAGTGCATTTCCGTCGGCGTCGGGTCGGCCTAATCCCAAAATGAAAAGTACGGCATTAGCCATCGTATTGGTCAGCCATACCACCGGATAAGTGACCTTCAGCAATGCGTAGTATATGTAAGCCGCAGGGAAGGCAATACGTTCGGGATTTAACGCGGCCGCTGTCTTGGGTGCGGTCTCTGCGAATATCAGCACGACCAGTGTGAAAATTCCGGTACCGATAGCCAGGCCAAACTCCCCTCCGAGTTCGATTGAAACGACCCCCACCAGGGCGGAGGCAAAAATATTGACAGCGTTGTTGCCAAGCAGGATAAGTCCGATAAGTCGGTCTGGCTTTCGAAGTAGTTTTTCCGCCATTTCGGCACCGCGATGGCCGGAGCGCGCTTTGTGGCGCAGCTTGTAGCGGTTGAGGCTCATTAGCGCAGTTTCCGAGCCAGAAAAGAACGCGGAAAGTATAAGAAGAACAACAAGCAGACTAATTAGTGCTGCCAGTGATATGTCATCGCCCAAAGGATGGGCACCTCCTGAAATCGAAACCCCTGCCAGTTCATCAGTCTGGGTTTGACCTGTCAAGGAACTGGCTGGAAGTTAGCTCCAACTGCGTCCCAGCATTTCTTCCAGTATGAACCTGCTGCCAAAATAGGCGAGACACAAGACCACGAATCCCCACAGGTACAGGTACACGGCACGCTTGCCTCGCCAGCCGGCAAACCAGCGCGCAGCGAGCAGTGCGCCGAACAACACCAGCGCCAGCAACGATAACGCGGTCTTGTGCACCAAATGTTGGGCGAACAGGTTGTCGACAAAGGCTACGCCAGACAAGACGGCAATCAGAAGTACCAGGAAGCCGGCTGTTGTAATGCCAAACAGCAGACCCTCGGTGGTTTCCAGGGGGGCAAATAGCTGATTGACTGCGGAAATCCGCCCAGCCTGTAAACGTCGCTCCTGCACCAGCGCGAATAACGCAACGATAACGCCGACAGTGAGCAACCCGTAGGCGAACAACGAAATCAGTATGTGCGACTGAATTTGCCAGGTCATTGGCGAGATTAGCCCATCGGGTGCCTGTGGGCCGGTTAATACTGCCATTGCCGCGGCGAGTAACAAGAGGCCACCAGCAAGTCCGCGCAGCGTCTTTTCGGCCGCGCCGATCAATGCCGTGACGGCAAGCTGCAGCCCGATGAAAGACGCGGTGTTGGCGATTGAGAGGGCAATTCCGTCTGGAGTCGCTATCGCGATCCAGAGCGTCCAGGCGTGCCAGATAAGCCCTGACAGCCCCAGGGAATATGCGACCACAAGCAGCATATTCTGCTGTGAGGCATAGCGCGGCAGGCGGACTGCGGCAAATATTCCGCCAGCCATTATGTACAAGAAAAAAATTGTGATTTGAAACACAGACACTAAGCTGGCTAACCCATTATTTTGGCCTCTCAATCATCCCATATGGGGTTGATCAATAGAACCCTCGGCACCGTGAGGCCGCAATTTGATGCGCATTAGAACGCTGGGCTGCAGCGGTGGAATAGGTGCCGGGTCACGCACTTCCGCAATGCTCGTAGATAAAGATGTCCTGATCGATGCCGGCACCGGTATTGGAGACCTGTGCTTGAGCGATCTGCACGAGATTCGTCACGTATTCCTTACGCATGCGCATCTTGATCATATCGCTGGTTTGCCCATGTTGATCGATGCGAATTTCGAAGAAGATTTTGAGCAACCGATTACGGTCTACGCCCGCGAGGAAACGCTGGCGGCAATCAAGGCACATGTGTTTAATGATGTTATCTGGCCCGATTTCGCAAAAATTCCCAACGCAAATCGGGCGATTCTGCAATACGTTGTCTGCAATCCCGGCGATACGGTGACGATTGCTCACCGTGATTTTAATGCCATCGACGTAAGCCACAGCGTACCGTCGCTTGGGTTTACCGTGCAGAATTCTGGCGGAGTCTTCGCAGTCAGCGGCGATACAAAAACAAACGAAACACTTTGGCCGGCGTTGAACGCGGTTGATGACCTTCGTGTGTTGGTGATTGAAGTGTCGTTTCCCAACGAGCAGGAGTCGCTGGCGACAACGGCCGGCCATTACTGTCCTGAGACAATGGTTCGCGATCTCAGGCGGCTGCGACACAATCCGGAAATTTGGTTGACCGGCATGAAGCCCGGCCAGGAGGCCAAAATCCTTGAGCAGGTGATGCAGGCCGAGCCGGACAAGGATATCCGTATGCTGTCGCTAGGCACGGTCATAAACGTTTAAGGGCCCACCAGCGGCAGACGACGCGCTGCTTAAGGCCTAATCCGCCCGCAATGTCGAACCTGGTTGTCCTGCCTGGCGCGGATTGATCTTTACGGCATTGACCGCTGTAATTCCCGATCTCCATCAACCTGGCCATACGCGAGCCCGGTTACGGTACACTTCGCGAATCCTCCTGATAACTGCGAAGCCATGTTCGAAACGCTCTCAGAACGCCTCACAAATACGGCGCGAAACCTGACCGGAAAAGGTCGGCTCAGCGAAGCCAACATCAAGGATACCGTCCGCCAGGTACGGCTTGCCCTGCTTGAGGCGGATGTCGCCTTGCCTGTCGTAAAGACATTCATCGAGCGAATTCGGGTACGCGCCATTGGCGAGGAAGTAGGGAAGAGTCTTTCCCCTGGTCAGGCGCTCGTAAAAATCATTCACAACGAACTCGTTGCGGTCCTCGGCAGCGACTCAGTGCCACTTGATTTAAGGGCCCAGCCACCGGTCGTCATCTTTCTTGCCGGACTGCAGGGAGCGGGCAAAACGACCACCGCCGCGAAACTGGCGCGACGTTTGATCGAGAAAGAAAAAAAGCGCGTAATGCTGGTCAGCGTCGACGTGCATCGACCGGCAGCGATACAGCAGCTTCAAACTCTCGCCGGCGAGGTCGGCGCAACGCATTGCCCGAGTACTGAAAAAGAAAAGCCGGAAGCCATTGTCGAGCGGGCTCTGGATGAAAGTCGGCGCCAGCATATGGACGTATTGATCGTGGATACGGCCGGTCGTTTGCATATTGACGAGGCAATGATGGGCGAGGCGACGCGCGTGCATGCCAAAGCTGCGCCACACGAAACGCTTTTCGTGGTCGACAGCATGGCCGGTCAGGACGCGGTCAACTCCGCCCGCGCGTTCAACGAGGCATTGCCGCTGACCGGTGTCATCCTGACGAAAGCAGACGGTGACGCGAAGGGTGGCGTTGCACTCTCGGTTCGCGAGGTCACGGGGCAACCGATTCGCTTTATCGGCACCGGCGAAAAAACCGACGCGCTGGAGGTCTTCCACCCTGACCGCATGGCATCGCGCATCCTGGGTATGGGCGACGTCTTGTCCCTGGTCGAAGAGATCGAAGATAAGGTCAATCGAGACGACGCGGAAAAACTGGCGAAGAAGCTCAAGAAGGGCAGAGGTTTCGACCTGTCGGATCTGAAATCACAATTGGAGCAGATGATGAACATGGGCGGCATGGCCGCCATGCTGGAAAAGCTGCCTTTGCCGGGGAACGTCAATCCGGCCGCGCTCAAGGACGCCGCCAACGAAAAGCAGTTCAGGCGTCAGATCGCAATCATCAATTCGATGACTCCTGGCGAACGGCGTTTTCCAAAAACGATTAATGGTTCGAGAAAGAAACGCATTGCTGCCGGTGCGGGCCTCCAGATTCAGGATGTGAATCGGCTCCTGAAGCAGCATCTGCAGATGGAAAAAATGATGAAAAAAATGTCCAAGGGCGGCATGAAAAAGATGATGCGGGGCATGCCCGGCGGCGGCATGCCACCACCCGGCATGCGCTAGGGGTCCGCAACGGCGGCAGGCGTTCATGCAAAAGGGCCGGGGCCGTTTTTCCTGATCACTTTCAGATCCTTGAATGCTAACGATAAAACGGGCCCTGAGTCGGTCCGTTTATGACCCTCTATTTCGCCCGTTTTTTGCTTCACATTCGCCCGAAAATGCGTACAATGCGGCGTTTACTCGGCCCGGTCCGAGTTGTGGCATGTCTGCCTCTCTATAGTCTAAAGCGGAATTGTAATGGTTAGTATTCGTCTTTCGCGCGCTGGCGCGAAAAAGCGGCCTTTTTACCACCTGGTGGTAACCGACAGTCGGAATCGTCGGGACGGTCGGTATCTGGAGCGTCTGGGCTTCTTTAACCCTGTGGGCAAAGAAGATGAGGAAAATGTGCGCATTGACCTGGAACGTGTGGATTATTGGCTTGGCCAGGGTGCACAGCCTTCAGAGCGCGTCAGATCACTTCTGAAAGCGCATCGCAAAGCAGTCACGGCGGCGAGCTGATCCGGATTCGCCGCATGGCAAGGAGCGGCGTTGCGTGTCCGACACGAAGCCGGTTGTTTTGGGTCACATTGCGGGTCTTTTCGGTGTCAAAGGGTGGGTGAAAGTCCATTCGTACACGAAGCCCAGAGAAGCAATTCTCGACTACGCTGACTGGTTGATCGAATGTGCGGGCGAGTCACGACTCAGCAGGGTTGCCGAGGGTCAGCGCCACGGCAAGTCGGTTATTGCTCGCTTAAGCGGCATTGACGACCGGGATGAGGCTGCGGCGTTAATTGATGGTGTCATCAGCGTTTCGAGGGATTCTCTGCCCGAAACAGCGGATGACGAGCACTACTGGGCCGATCTTGAGGGTCTGCAGGTAGTGCATCTGGATGGGACCGTGCTTGGCAAGGTCAGCTATCTGCTGGAGACAGGAGCGAACGACGTTCTTGTCGTCCGGGGGAATCAGGAAATACTGATTCCGTATGTAAAAGATGACGTAATTAAAAACGTTGATCTCGATAAAGGGATTATCAACGTTGACTGGGAATGGCGCTGAGACGATGCACATGCAGGTCGTCACGATATTTCCAGACATGGTTAAGACGATCGCCGAGTACGGTGTCGTGGGGCGGGCGGCAGAACGCGGTATTTTGTCGCTTAACTGCCTGAACCCACGGGACTATACGACGGATGCCCATCGCACGGTCGATGCTCGACCCTACGGCGGTGGGCCGGGCATGGTGATGAAGTATGAGCCGGCGGCCGCGGCGCTTGGTGCTGCCCGCGCGGCGATACCGTCGGGATCACCAGTGGTCTGCCTGACGCCACAGGGCGCGGTGTTTGACCAGGCGATGGCGAAACGGTTTGCTGGCCTGCCGGGCATGGTGTTTCTGGCAGGCAGATACGAAGGCATCGACGAAAGACTGCTTCAGTCTGAAGTTGATGAAGAGCTATCACTCGGGGACTTTGTATTAAGTGGTGGCGAGATTGCGGCAATGGCCGTGATTGATGCGGTTGTGCGGCTATTGCCAGGGGTGCTCGGTGACGAGGACTCGGCTCAGCAGGACTCTTTTATGCAGGGCCTGCTGGATCATCCGCATTACACGCGCCCGGAGGAGATCGACGGGCAGAGGGTACCGGAGGTGCTGTTGTCCGGTGACCACGCAAGGATTGAAAAATGGCGTTATCAGCAGTCCCTCGGCAGGAGCTTCCTGCGCCGGCCGGACCTGCTGGAACAGCTTGAATTGAATGCAGAGCAGCGCAAGTTGCTTGATGAGTTTCTAAACGAACGTGAAACGGTTTAGCCAGCACTTCAGCCTGGCAGGTGGATTGGAAATGAGCAAAATAATCGACGCAATTGAACAGGAACAAATGACGAAGGAAGTGCCTGACTTCTCACCGGGCGACACAGTCGTTGTGCAGGTTAAGGTCAGAGAGGGCACTCGGGAACGTTTGCAGGCATTCGAAGGCATCGTGATCGCGAAACGCAATCGCGGCCTCAATTCGTCATTCACTGTGCGAAAAATCTCCCATGGTGAAGGTGTCGAGCGTGTCTTCCAGACCTACAGCCCGGTCGTGAGCGGTATCCAGGTCAAGCGACGCGGTGACGTTCGACGTGCCAAGCTGTACTATCTCCGGGGTCGCACGGGCAAGGCCGCGAGGATCAAGGAAAAGATCTAGGATCAGCGGGAATTTTCGCTGCTATCGAGTCATGAGCTCGCATTTGACATAATGCTGTGGACGAGCCTGAACCAATCACCCTTCTATAGGGTCCTTCGAGGCATGAGCATTTTGCAAAGAATCAGGGCGCAATCCACGCGTTGGGCTGGCCGGCTGGCGGTCATTGGCGTTCTCATGGTGAATGCCGGCTGCGCGTCTCTCGTATCCTCGGCAGCCAGTAAATTTGCCGATAATCTCTCGGCAGCAGTCCTCAATCAGAATGATCCCGAGATCGTGCGTGATGGAGCACCCGCCTATCTTCTGCTGCTCGACAGCCTGCTCGAGGGCAGCCCGGAAGATCCGGCGCTGCTGGCCGCCGCGGCATCGCTGTACGCGACCTACGGTACGGTATTTGCCGCTGACCCGGACCGCGCGGCCAGGTTGACTGACCGGGCGCGAACTTACAGTACCAAAGCGATGTGCGTCAGTTACCGGGCATCCTGCGAGTGGGATGGCATGCTGTTCGAAGACTATGCGCAAACGCTCGACGGGCTCAGCGAAAAACACGCCGACGTGGTTTTCAGTCACGGGCTGGCGTCGCTGGCGTACATCAGGGCGCACAGTTCAGATTATGCTGCAATCGCACTGCTACCCTATAGCGAGGCGCTGTTCGAACGCTATATGGATATCAATGACGGCAGCGACGATGGTGTGGTTCATACCTACCTGGGCATCCTGAATACCCTGATTCCGCCTGCTTTGGGCGGCAAGCCTGATAAGGGGCAGGAGCACTTTTTGCGAGCAATTGAGTTATCGGGTGGAACTGATCTGAGCGCAAAGGTCGAATATGCTAACGGCTATGCGCGCCTGCTTTACGAACGGGACCTGCACGACAGACTGCTAACTGAGGTGCTCGCTGCGGACGCAGACGTGCCGGGTGTCACATTATTGAACGTACTTGCTCAACGGCAGGCGAAAATTCTGCTTGAATCGGCAGATGATTACTTTTGAACGGTCGTGAAGGCGACTGGCATCATCGGAGGATGAGGATGCGTTATTCGAGAACATTGTTAACAGTTGCTGTGCTTCTGCTCGGCTTCGGTGCGTCTGTAGCCAATGCCGTTGAAATCAAAATCGCTACACTCCTGCCAAACCAGTCGCAGTGGATGCAGGATATGCGTGCTGCGGGAAAGGAAATTGAGGAGCGCACATCGGGACGCGTCAAGCTCAAGTTTTACGGCGGCGGGGTGCAGGGTTCTGAAGCGGGTGTCCTGCGTAAGATTCGCATTGGGCAACTGCATGGCGGCACGTTCGCACCAACCGATTTCATGAAACAGAACAAAGCAGTCAACATTTACGGGCTGCCGTTTGTTTTCGAAAGCTGGGACGAAATGCGCTATGTGCGCGAGAGAATGGATCCACTGCTCGAGGCCGGGTTCGATGACCTTAACTTTGTGACTTTCGGCTTTGTCGGTTCATTTTCAATGGTCCTGTCAAATGAACCGATCAGCAATCACGCCGACATGAAAGGAAAAAAGGTCTGGCTTCCACAGGGCGATACCGTTAGCTATGAAGCCATGAGGCGATTGCAGCTTTCACCGGTCGCTTTGCCGGTAACCGACGTATTGACCGGACTGCAGACCGGACTTCTGGATATTGCCGCCATTCCCCCTGAAGTTGCAGTCGCGCTGCAGTGGCACACGCGCGTAAAATACTTCACTGATATGCCGGTTGCCTATGCGATGTCGTTTCTTGCCGTCAACAAACGAACATTCAATAAACTGTCAGCAGGTGATCAGGCGGTGATGAAGGAAGTGCTGACGGACGTCTACACGAAGATCGATCGTAATGCATCCGCAGAATCGATGAATGCGATGCAGGCACTTGAGAAAATCGGCATCGAAAAAGTTGCGCCGGACGCGGGTCAATTCGCGGAGCTGCAGAACACGATGGCCGAATCGAATCGAGCGATGGCGGACGAAGGCGTTTATCCCATTGAGTTGTACGATCAAATGCTGGCGTACCTGGCGGAATTTCGCAACGGTGATGCGGTAGTATCCAGCGGCCAGTAAGATTGTCCACACAGCCTGGCATTGCCGCACGCCTCGAAAAATGGGGCACTGCGCTCGAGAGCGCAGCACTCGTTCTGCTGTTGGGCGCGATGATGCTGCTCGCCGTTGGTCAGATTGTTCTGCGCATCTTCTTCAATTTCGGCTTTATCTGGGCCGATGAACTCGTCAAACTTTTTGTTCTCTGGATCGCCCTGATCGCTTCGATTGCTGCGAGTCGCAGCAACCGGCACCTGAGAATCGACCTGCTGTCACACTTTGTTGCTGACAAATATGCCCGCTTCCCGCGAATCATTGTCGACGCCTTTGCTGCCGCAATGTGCGGCTTGCTGGCCTGGCATTCATGGCGCTACGTGCAGTTAACGCTCGAGTTCGAAGATTCATTACTGGTCGACTTTCCGGCATGGATTGCCTACTCACTATTGCCGTTGTCGTTCGTACTGATGAGCTACCGGTTCGCGCTATCGTGTGGTGGCGAGGTGGTCCGGGTGTTTCGGCCGGATGAAACCACCGAGGCTGCGGAATGATATTCAGTATCGCATTAATCATTCTTGCGATATTCGGTGCACCACTATTCACGGTCATCGCGGCGAGTGCCATGCTCGGCTATCAGAAAGAAGGTATCGACCTGATGGCAATAGCGATCGAAGTGCTTGGCATTGCCAGCATGCCGATGCTGTCAGCGATTCCGCTATTCACGTTTGCAGGTTATCTTCTCAGTCACAGCAACGCGCCGCATCGACTGGTACGCATGACCAATGCGCTGCTGGGTTGGATGCCGGGCGGACTGGCACTGGTGGCACTCGCAGCGTGCGCATTTTTTACCGCATTTACGGGCGCCTCCGGCGTGACGATAATCGCATTAGGCGCGATCCTGTATCCGGCACTGAAACAGGATGGCTATCCCGATAATTTCAATCTTGGGCTGGTCACTACGTCCGGAAGTCTTGGGCTTTTGTTTGCGCCATCGTTGCCACTGATTCTTTACGGCGTGGTTGCCGAAATATCCATTGATGATCTGTTCAAGGCAGGCGTGCTGCCGGGCATGCTGATGTTGGTATTGTTGTCAGGTTACAGTCTCTGGATTAATCGTCACAACAGAAAACCGCTTGCTTCGTTTTCCTGGAAAGAGGTCGGCGGCGCCTTTTGGGAGGCGAAATGGGAACTGCCGTTGCCGATCGTCGTGCTCGGTGGAATTTACTCCGGCTTTTTTGCGGTCTCCGAGGCGGCAGCCGTCACGGCCCTGTATGTACTCGTCGTGGAAGTCTTCATCCTGCGTGAGATAAAGTTACGCGAGCTGCCCGCAGTGATGCGTGAATCCATGCTCCTGGTCGGCGGCATCCTGATTATTCTGGGCGTGTCCCTGGCCTCGACCAACTACATGATTGACGCTGGCGTGCCCCAACAAATACTCGCGTACATTACTGAATTCGTTTCAAGTCCGGCCAGTTTCCTGTTCCTGCTGTTCATCTTCCTACTGATACTCGGGGCGATCCTCGACATTTTTTCCGCGATCGTGCTGGTTGTGCCGTTGATTTTGCCAATCGCCGCGCAATACGGCATAAACGATTTTCATCTCGGAATCGTTTTTCTCGCCGCCATGCAGCTGGGTTATTTGACGCCACCGGTTGGTTTGAATTTATTCATCGCCAGCTACCGCTTCGACCGGTCAATCATGAACGTGTACTCGGCGACCTTTCCGTTTCTCATGATATTGATGCTGTCAGTTCTCATGATCATGTATTGGCCAGGATTGTCGCTGTGGTTATTGTCAGAGTGATATTGTTCGTGAACCTCGATCTATGACAGGAATGCAGCAAAATTGAGCCGCTAAACGGTCAGCGTGATTTGTTGTATTACTCTATCCCGATACGCTGCTCAGCGTAGCTGCATCGGATTACTGGAAAACCTATATGGCACTTAAGAATTCTATCTACCGGCTCTTCTCGGCACTTTGGCGCGGCGCTGACGGGCTTCGAAAGATACTGCACCTGCTGGTCCTGCTCTTTATTTTCTCGATAATAATCAGTGCGTTGTCCTCGTCGACGCCGGTAGTCCCCAGCTCCGCTGCGCTCGTCATCAGTCCAGCAGGCACTATTGTCGAGGAACTTGCCGGTGATCCGTTCGATCGGGCGCTGGCGGAAATTCTTGGCGATGCGCCCGTGCAGACGCTGGTGAAGGATGTAGTGGACGGACTCGCATACGCCAAGGAAGACGATCGGATAACGGTGGTTGTCCTTGACCTTTCGGCGATGCCTGGCGGTGGGCTTAGCAAACTCAAGCAAATTGCTGACGCCATACTTGACTACCGAGAATCAGGAAAAAAAGTCATTGCGACAGCGGATTATTTCGGCCAGGGGTCCTATTACCTGGCCTCCCATGCAGATGAAATTTATATGCATCCGGACGGTGCATTGGTTCTGAGCGGATTCGGTGCGTACCTGAATTTCTACAACAGCGCCCTGGAGAAATTAAAAATTGACTGGAACATATTCCGTGTCGGCACCTACAAGGCTGCCGTCGAGCCGTTCATGCGCGATGACATGTCGGCGGAATATCGTGAGGCGCTGGGTGGCGTGCTGGACCAGCTGTGGGGGCAATACAAGTCGGATATCGAGCGCGCGCGCAAACTGGATGTGGGCACCATCGACGCTGTCCTCGGTAACCTTATTCAAAATGTGGAAGCATCGAACGGAGACCTGGCACAACTGGCGCAATCGACCGGGTTTGTCGACAAGCTGGTTACGCGCGCCGAGCTGCGAGATATCGTTGTGGGCATTGCAGGCAAAGCCGACGACGATGAGCAAGGCGATGAATATCCGTCTACGTCGCTGCGGGAATATTTGCAGCATATGCGACTGCTGAAAAGTGACACGACCAAAGAAGAAAATATCGCGGTCGTCGTGGCCGTCGGTGAAATCATGAATGGCGTGCAGCCGCCAGGAACAATTGGTGGAGATTCGACGGCAAAATTACTGCGTAAGGCGCGACTGGATGAATCGGTCAAGGCAGTTGTTTTCAGAGTCGATAGTCCGGGCGGCAGCGCGTTCGCATCAGAAGTCATCCTGAACGAAATCGAGGCCATCAAGGACGCAGGCAAGCCGGTTGTTGTGTCGATGAGCAGTGTCGCCGCGTCGGGCGGCTACTGGGTTTCGATGGCGGCTGACAGTATCTATGCATCTCCCTACACGATTACCGGATCAATTGGCATCTTCGGCATGTTTCCGACATTCCAACGTTCGCTCGACACCCTGGGCATCTCAACTGACGGTGTCGGTACGACGACCTGGGCCGGGCAGCTGCGGCCCGACCGGGAGATGTCCGAGGATATGAAAGCGTTATTTCAGCTGTACATTAACAAGGGCTATGACGACTTTATCTCCGGGGTAGCCGCCAATCGCGGCATGGACAAAGAAGCCGTCGATAGTATTGCTCAGGGCAGAATCTGGACTGGCAAAGATGCCTATGAAAACGGGCTCATCGATGGCATCGGCGATCTTGAAGATGCAATTGTTGCCGCTGCCGAGCTGGCGAGTCTTGGAACCGATGAGTACGGCCAAAAATACTTTGAACAGGAACTCAGTCCCGGAGAACAGCTGGCCCTCGATCTCATGGCGGGCGTAAATACGCTCGGTCTGGACGTCGCTGTGTTCCGGAGAACGCCGACAACATTGGATCGACTGGCTGGCGCAGTGGAGGAATCGTTATCGCCGCTGGTGCGTTTCAACGACCCTCGCGGCATTTACGCGCACTGCTTCTGCGACTTCAACTAACAGTCAGTCCCAGCGCAGGATAATCTTGCCCGACTGACCGGACTCCATGAGTTCGAATGCTTCACGGAAATCGGCGAGCGGGAAGCGGTGCGTGATGATTGGTTCAATAGCGAGACCGCTCTGCAGCATGCTGGACATTTTGTACCACGTCTCGAACATCTCTCGCCCATAGATGCCCTTGATTTGCAGCCCCTTGAAGATGATCTGGGTCCAGTCAATTGCCGTGTCGTCCGGCGGAATACCGAGTAGTGCGACCTTGCCGCCATGGTGCATTGATGCAAGCATGTCGCGGATCGCCTGTGGATTGCCGGACATTTCCATGCCCACATCAAAGCCTTCTTCCATGCCGAGGTCATGCATGGTCTGTTCGATCGTGCCCTGTGTCACGTTCAATGCCACAGTCGCACCCATTTTTCTGGCCAGGTCGAGCCGATAGTCATTCACGTCGGTGATGACGACGTGCCGTGCACCGGCAAACCGCGCTATTGCAACCGCCATAATTCCAATCGGTCCGGCGCCGGTGATCAGGATATCTTCTCCAACCAGGTCGAATGACAATGCCGTGTGCGTCGCGTTGCCAAGCGGGTCGAGAATCGATGCCATTTCATCACTGATGGCATCCGGCAGCTTGAAGATGTTAAACGCGGGCACTGAGATGTAATCGGCAAACGCGCCAGCGCGATCAACGCCGATGCCCACTGTGTTCATGCACAGGTGGCGCCTGCCAGCGCGGCAGTTGCGGCAGACACCGCAGGTTACATGACCTTCCGCAGACACCCGATCGCCAATTCGGTAACCGCTGACTTCTTCACCGCAGGCTACAATCTCGCCGGAGAACTCGTGTCCTACGGCAATCGGGACAGGGATGGTTCTGCTTGCCCAGTCATCCCATTTATAGATATGGATATCGGTGCCGCAGATTGCGGTTCGACGAACTTTTATCAGGACATCGTTGTGCCCGATTTCAGGCTGATCGATTTCCTGCAGCCAGATACCTCTTTCTGCTTTTGCTTTCACCAGTGCGCGCATGGTCATGGTCTCAGTGAATGATGCCCAGGTCACGGCCGACGTCGCCGAAGGCCTGGATTGCCTGGTCTATATCCTCAGGTGTCAGCCCCGCAGACATTTGGGTGCGAATGCGGGCTGCTCCTTTTGGCACGACCGGGAACGCGAACCCGATTACGTAAATTCCGTGGCTCATCAGCCTGTCGGCCATGTCGGTGGCCAGCCTTGCGTCACCGAGCATTACGGGAATGATCGGATGCTCGCCTGGTTTCAATTCGAATCCCATTGCGGTCATTCCCCGTCGGAAATGTGCTGCGTTCTCGTGTAATCGTTTTCTTAGTGAACTGTCTTCTTCGAGCAGATCGAGAACGGCAATGGACGTCGCGGCGATTGCAGGCGCCACCGAGTTGGAAAACAGGTATGGCCGTGACCGTTGTCGCAGCCAGCCGACGATTTCCCCGCGTCCGGAAGTGAAGCCGCCCGACGCGCCACCCAGTGCCTTGCCGAGCGTGCCGGTAATGATGTCGATTCGACCCATGACGTCATGGTATTGATGGGTGCCGCGTCCGGACTCTCCAACAAACCCGCTGGCGTGGCAGTCGTCGACCATTGTCAGAGCGCCATAGCGGTCGGCAAGATCACAGATGTCGGCGAGGTTGGCGATCGTGCCATCCATCGAGAATACGCCATCCGTCACAATAAGCTTTTGTTGTGTTCCCGCCGCGCGCTTCAATTGCGCTTCCAGGTCGTTCATATCATTGTTCTGGTAGCGAAATCGCTGTGCTTTGCATAACCGAATGCCGTCGATGATGCTGGCGTGATTGAGGGCGTCGCTGATCACCGCATCTTCGTCCGTCAGGAGTGTTTCAAACAATCCGCCGTTGGCATCGAAACAGGACGGGTACAGGATCGTGTCTTCGGTGCCCAGGTACTGGCTGATTCTTGCCTCAAGTTCCTTGTGAATGGTTTGCGTGCCGCAAATGAATCTCACTGACGCCATGCCGTAACCAAATTCATCCAGAGCACGGTGTGCCGCATCAATTACGGCCGGATGATTGGCAAGGCCCAGGTAATTGTTGGCGCAAAGATTAAGCACAGTGGAAGTGCTGCGGTCTCCGCGAACTTCAATGGTTGCCTGTTGGGGTCCGACGATGAGACGCTCGTGCTTGTAAAGGCCTTCGTCTTTGAGCGCCTCCGTTCTTGAAGCGAGCGTGGCAAGGAATTCATGGGGCACAGGATTGCTCTCTGTCAGGAAAGGTCGCAAAGTATATCAGGACAGAACGCTGCTTCAGCGAACCGTGTCAGGTGGTTTTACGCTTATGCGAATTGACAAGTGGTTATGGTTTACGCGGTTTTACAAAACCCGGGGCCTGGCGGGGAGTGCCGTTTCGGGCGGCCATGTCAGGATCAATGACGCTCGTGCCAAGGCCGCAAACAGAGTCTCGGTTGGTGACAGAATTAGACTGGTCCGCGACCAACTGCAGTTTAACCTGGTGGTCGAAGCTATACCGACCCGGCGCGGGCCGGCCGCGGAAGCAAGCCGCTGTTACTCGGAGGATGAGGCGTCCGTGGCCTCCAGAAAGAAGATGCTCGCGGAAATCAGTGCTGATCGACGCAGCATGCCACGCACACCGGGAAGGCCGGATAAGCATACCCAACGCAAGCTGCGGCAGCGCAATCGAGAGGCGGAGTGAAATTGGCGGCACATCGAGTCGCGCGGACCTGGATGTTTCAGGTCTGCCTATGCCTGTTGCTTTTTCGGGTAGTTGTATTCGATCAGGTCCGCAGAGCGCCTGCCGCGAAGATCCCACGTATCCGTATCCACAAGCACGGCAACGAATGCTGCAGTCGGCATATTTGTCGTTAGTCCAGGCAGAAGCTCGTTGGCCAGATCGGTCAGCCCCGGATTGTGGCCAACAACGAGAATGCTGTTAAAGCCTTCGTCCTGGGTGGCAATGACGTCAAACAACTGCTGCAAGCCGGCATGGTAGAGATTTCTGTCTCGCTGTAAAAACTCCAGCGGATACGAAATTTCCCGGGCAAAAATTTTGGCCGTGCTCCAGGCGCGTTTTGCCGGACTACTCAGAATGAGCGATGGGCGAATGCCGGCAGCGCGCAGTCGATGTGCCATTTCCGGCGAATTTGTTCTGCCGCGTTCGTTTAGCGGCCGGTCGAAGTCGACGATTGTCGAATCATCCCAGCTCGATTTAGCGTGGCGCAATAGCGTGATGGTCTTCATGGCGCCCGCTATTTTACATCAGACCAGTCTGGAGTCTCGCTTCGTCAGACATCATGCCCTGGTTCCAGGGCGGATCGAAGACCAGGTCAACGCGCACGTCAGCAATCGTAGGAATTACCGCAATCTTCTCCTGCGCGTCCTGCACCAGGATCTCTCCCATCCCACATCCTGGAGCCGTCAACGTCATATCGACGCTGACCGATCTGTCACCACTCGGGAGCGACTCGACATCGCACCGATAGATGAGTCCCAGGTCAACGATGTTCACCGGAATTTCAGGGTCATAGCAGGTCTTCAATTGCGCCCAAATGACGGCTTCAATGTCTTCGTCGGTTGCGTTTTCCGGTATCGGTGGTGGTGGTACAGATTCCTTGCCCAGCGCATCTGCGTCGGCCCCCGAGATGCGGAACAGGTTTCCTTCGATATAGACAGTAAAGCTGCCGCCTAACGCCTGGGTGATAAAGCCGGGTGTGCCTGCACGCAACGTGACGGTCTCCCCGGCAGGAATAATGACTGCGGTGACATCGCGTTCCAATGATATTGCTTCGTTCGTGTTTCCAAACATTTTCAGGTCTCTGAGTTTCCCGGCGTGGCTCGATTACGCCAGCATCCTTTGTGTCTACTCTGTTGTTACCAGTCCGTTATCGCTGTTAATCGCCGAGGCCAGGGCGTGCCATGCGAGAGTCGCGCATTTGACGCGTGACGGAAAATCCCTGACACCCGCAAGGGACTTTAATTTGCCCAGGTCGGGGCCCGCAGCCGGCTCCTCATTGCCTGCGAGGAGCGTCCGAATGTCGTCTACAAACTTAAGTGCTGCAGCGCAATTGAGGCCCATGACGGTCTCGGTCAGCAATGATGCCGAGGCGACAGAAATGGCACACCCGGACCCTTCAAATGCGACAGCAGAAATCGTGCGATCTGCGTCTATGTTCAAATACAGCTTCAGTTTGTCCCCACACAACGGATTGATGCCTTCCGCCGTGTGTGTGATGTCGTCCAGTTTGCCGAAATGCCGCGGGCTGCGCGCATGATCCAGTATCAGCTCTCGATACAGGTCTCGAAGTTCGTCCTGCGCTGGCGACGCTGCCACGATCATGCAAATATTTTTCGAGCGGCGACGAGGGCAGTTACCAGCGCGTCTATATCGCTCTCAGTATTGTACAGGGCAAGAGACGCACGTGCGGTTCCCGGAATCCCGAAATAGTCCATAACCGGCATCGCACAATGATGACCGGTGCGAATGGCAACTCCCTGATGATCCAGAATAGTGCCCACATCGTGTGGGTGAATATCGCCAAGCATGAATGATTGTACGCTGGCCTTGTTCGTTGCCGTGCCTATTAACCGTATACCCTCGATATCGCTCAGCCGCGCCGTCATGTAGGCCAGTAGGTCCGCTTCATGCTCGGCTACGCGGGTCATTCCGGCGACCTGCAAATAATCAATTGCAGCGCCCAGTCCGACCGCGCCCGAGATATTGGGTGTGCCGGCTTCAAACTTGTAAGGAAGTTCGTTGTAAGTCGTGCCATCGAAATGCACTTCCAGGATCATGTCACCGCCGCCCTGGTAAGGCGGCATGTCCTCGAGCAGCCGTTCTTTGCCAAAGAGAATACCGATGCCTGTCGGGCCGAACATCTTGTGTCCGGAAAACGCATAAAAATCGCAGTCCAGGTCCTGCACATCGACAGGCATGTGCGGAACGGCCTGCGCGCCATCGAGCAAAACCGGAATATCCAGTGAGTGCGCGTGCTGAATCAGGCTTTTTACCGGTAAGACGGTGCCAAGCGCGTTTGATACGTGCGCGATGGCAAGCATGCAAACATCTCCGTCAAGCAATCCCTTTACTTCATCGAGATCAACCTGGCCGGCACTGTCGATCGATGCGACGACGAGTTCGGCACCCGTTTGTTCACACAGAATTTGCCACGGGACAATATTTGAGTGATGTTCCAGGTGCGTAATAACGATGCGGTCCCCGGAAGACAGCGCAGGCCGGCAGTAGCTTTGCGCAACGAGGTTGATGCTCTCGGTCGTGCCGCGAGTGAATACAATTTCACTTCGACCGGTCGCATTGATGAAAGATACGACCTTGTCTCGCGCACCTTCGTACGCTTCAGTAGCGCGATGACTGAGCGTGTGTACGCCGCGATGGACATTGGCGTGGTCCTGTCGCTGGTAGGCCGCAACCGCGTCGATGACAGACACGGGTTGTTGAGACGACGCGGCGCTGTCGAGATAGACCAGAGGATGATTGTTAACCTCTTGATGCAGGGCAGGGAAGTCTGTTCGCCAGGCGGGCGCCGTCCCTGGCGTAGCTTCAGCCATCGTTCTGCCATGCAGCCCGGTCATGTGGAATCGTCCCCAAGGAGTTCTGCCAGGCGTGCGTCCAGCAACTTCTGGACATACTCATGCGCCTCTTCGACGACCAGTGAAGAGAGAATCTCGGCAGCAAATGCACGGGTCAGCAGATGGTTCGCTTCGGCGACATCGAGACCCCGAGTGCGCAGATAGAAAAGCGACTTTTCATCCAGTTGCCCCACCGTTGCGCCGTGACTGCACTTGACATCGTCGGCGTAGATTTCCAGCTCCGGTTTGGTGTCTATTTCCGCTTTATCCGACAGCAGGAGGTTGTGATTCGCCTGGTTCGCGTCAGTGCCGTCAGCACCCTCGAAAACAATGGCCTGGCCGTTAAAGACGCCGCGCGCCTGTCCGGTCAGAATGCCGCGATAGATCTCTTTGCTGACCGCCGGGCCGACCCGGTGTTCAACGCGCGTATGGTTGTCGATGTGTTGTTTTCCAGAGCCCAGATAAAGCCCATGCAGATTTACGCTAGCTCCTGAGCCCACGATTCGTGCGATCACATCGTTGCGGGTGAGTGCTCCCCCGAAGTCAAAGGCGTTATGGCTAAAAGTTGCTTCGGCCTGAACTTCGGCGATGAGGCGATGAGTGCCGATGTGCTCTTTGCCGCGATCCTGCAGGCGCAGGTGGTCGACCTGTGCCCCGGCTGCAAGGTCAATCTGGGTGACGGCATTGGTAAACTGGTTGCCATCGACTGCGGACCGGGCAACCTCGATTACGCGTAGCGACGCGTTTTTACCGACATCGATGACAATACGAGTCTGTGATGTACGCAACGACGGGTCATCGATGAGCAAAATTCCAAGCGGGCGTTCAATTCGCAGGTCGGCGTCGACCCGAATGTGAATTCCATCTTCCAGCAGTGCCGCGTTAAATGCGGACAGCGCCGTGTCGATCGCGATATCAGGAAGATTTAAGCTGTCTGCAAGTGTCGATATCGTTAACCCATGTTGCAATTCAAGCGATTGCAGCTGAAGCGAATCAACCACTCCGTTACGCACGATCAGCCAGGTCGCATCGATCTGCGCGGAAATCTCCTGCAAAGTTGCCTGGTTTTGCTGCGCGTTAACGTCGATGGTTGCGCTGGTGCGATACTCACTCAGCCAGTCATTGCTGGCGGTCGTGGCGGCCGACATATTCGTATACTTCCAGTCCTCGTCCCTGGTCGAGGGAAATCCCTCGTTCGAGAATAGCACTGCGGCGCGATTCCGAACCGGTGCCAGCTGGTCTGCGGGCAACGTTGCCACTGCGGCTTCGAACAACGCCTGATTGAGGACGACAGTATTCATCCCGCCGCAGCCTCACGGATCCACTCGTACCCTTTTTCTTCGAGTTCCAGCGCCAGCGACTTGTCACCGGAGCGCGCGATTTTTCCATCCGACAGCACGTGTACAAAATCCGGTTCAACGTAATCGAGCAGACGTTGATAGTGTGTGACCAGCACAATTGCGCGAGCTGGATCACGTAGTGCATTAACGCCTGCCGCAACAGCCTTCAGCGCATCGATGTCCAGCCCGGAATCCGTTTCGTCGAGGATTGCCAGCTCCGGTTCAAGCATTGCCATTTGCAGTATCTCGTTACGTTTCTTCTCTCCGCCCGAGAACCCCTCGTTTACGCCGCGATTGAGAAACACAGGATCCATGCCCAGGTCGCTCATTTTCTTGCGGGCGAGCTGCAGGAATTCAAAGGCGTCGATTTCTGCCAGGCCGTTGTGGCGGCGTTTCGCATTAAGCGCCGCTTTCAGCAGGTAGGCGTTGTTCACGCCCGGGATCTCTACCGGATACTGGAAGCCAAGAAAGATGCCGCGGCGCGCCCGTTCCTCCGGTTCATACTCGAGGAGATCCTCGCCTTTGTACGAAACGGTGCCCGCGGATACTCTGTAATCGGCATGCCCGGCGATGACCTGGGCCAGCGTGCTCTTGCCGGATCCGTTCGGCCCCATTATCGCGTGAATTTCGCCCGAGTTGACCGTGAGATCAAGCCCGTTAAGGATCTGGGTCTCGCCGATTCCGGCATGCAAATTATTGATTTCTAACATATTGCTCATGAGCTGTTTTATCCTACAGCGCCTTCGAGACTCACGTTCAGCAGTGCCTGGGCCTCGACGGCGAATTCCATGGGGAGTTGCTTGAAGACATCTTTACAGAAGCCATTCACAATCATGTTGACGGCGTCTTCTTCAGAAATGCCGCGTTGCCGGCAGTAAAAGAGCTGGTCGGCCGAGATTTTTGACGTCGTTGCCTCATGCTCGATTTTCGCTGTCGGGTTTTTGATTTCCATGTAAGGGAATGTATGCGCGCCACATTCCTTGCCAATGAGCAACGAGTCGCACTGTGCGTGATTTCTTGCGCCGCTCGCTTGCGGCAACACCCGAACCAATCCCCGGTACGACTGCTGCGCACGACCGGCAGATATTCCCTTGCTGACAATCGTGCTGGTCGTGTTTCGTCCGATATGGATCATCTTGGTGCCGGTATCGGCCTGCTGCATATTGTTGGTTACCGCGACAGAATAGAATTCACCGACCGAATTCTCACCGCGCAGAATGCAACTTGGATATTTCCACGTAATCGCTGACCCGGTTTCGACCTGCGTCCAGGAAATTTTGGAACTAGCACCGCGACAGTCACCACGCTTCGTAACGAAATTGTAGATACCGCCTTTGCCTTCTTCATCTCCCGGATACCAGTTCTGCACCGTCGAGTACTTTATTTCTGCATCCTTGAGCGCGACCAGTTCGACAACAGCAGCATGCAGCTGGTTCTCATCACGCATTGGTGCCGTGCAGCCTTCCAGGTAACTCACATGACTGCCTTCGTCGGCAACGATCAGCGTGCGTTCAAATTGTCCGGTATTCGCAGCGTTAATGCGGAAGTAGGTCGACAGTTCCATCGGACAACGGACACCCTTCGGAATGTAGACGAACGATCCGTCGCTGAATACGGCGGAATTTAGCGCAGCAAAGTAGTTGTCCCGACGCGGCACGACTGAGCCCAGGTATTTCTTTATCAGCTCCGGGTGTTCCATTACCGCCTCGGAAAATGGACAGAAGATGACACCCGCATCATTCAGTTTTTCTTTGAAAGTCGTTGCAACCGACACACTATCGAATACGGCGTCGACGGCGACACCCGCCAGCCTTGCCCGCTCGTGCAACGGGATGCCGAGCTTGTCATAGGTTTCCAGCAGCTTTGGATCGACGTCGGCGAGGCTCTGCGGTTTGTCTTTGTCAGATTTCGGCGCCGCGAAATAGGATATTTCCTGGTAGTCAATTTTCGGGTAGTGCAGGTGTGCCCACTCCGGTTCCTGCATCGTCAGCCAGTGTCGGTACGCCTTCAGGCGCCATTCGAGCATGAATTCCGGCTCGTTCTTGCGCGCTGAAATCGCCCGAATTACGTCCTCGTCAAGGCCCGGCGGCAGCGAGTCAGTTTCAATGTCGGTGACAAAGCCGTGCTCATAGCGGCGGTTGACGAGCGAATCGAGGTTGCTTGGATCAGTAGACATAGGCTTAACCTTTACGCTCCACGTGTATCGGGGTTCCGGCCAGCTCAAATCGCGGCACTGGCGCACGGGCCCGCTGTAACTCGGTCAAATTAATTTCCTGCAGGGCCCGCCTGATGGCGACGTTTATGCGCTGCCAGGCGTTACCAACACTACAGACCGACTCCAGATCGCAATGGCTGTCTGTCGCGCTGCATTCGGTAATGGATACCGGCCCTTCCAGCGCGTCGATAATCTCGGCGGCACTGATTCTGGCTGCATCCCGGGCGAGTCTGTAGCCGCCCTGGGCGCCGCGTCCTGACGCAACCAATTTCGCCTTAGTCAATGATTTCAATAACTTGCTGACAGTTGGCAGGTTTATTCCGGTTGCAGCAGCAACTTCCGCTGCGCTCATGAGTTCGGCCTCTCTGGCTGGCAAATGAGCGAGAACCAGGGTGCCGTAGTCGGTCAGTCTGCTGATGCGTAGCACCTTAATTTCTCCGTCAGGAATAAAAGAGGACTATTTTAGTCCTATTTGAATTTCGAGGCTAGTGTTGCGCACCAAAAGCCCGGGTCCGGGCGCCAAACCGACGGCTGGGATGGGTCGAATCCTGCCTATGTATCTGGGGTTTTTTGTTATGCTAGGCGGTCGCTAAATTCGTCAGTCAAATAACATGCTCGCTGGCAAACCAGGGTGACCGCACAGTTAAGACCTGCGACGGGCGAACAAGGGCGCATCTATGAATGACCAATCTGACAACCTGATCGAGATTCGTAATCTCAATTATTCCCGTGGGCAACGACAAATATTCAAGAATCTGAATATTACGATCGCAAAGGGACAGGTCACGGCGATCATGGGCCCCAGCGGCACCGGTAAAACTACGTTGTTGAGACTAATTACGCGGGAACTAAACCCCGACAGCGGGACGATTCTGGTTGAAGGCATAGATATCGCCAAACTGAGTCAGAAAGACCTGTATAAGCTGAGAAAACGAATGGGCATGCTGTTTCAAAATGGCGCGCTCCTCACTGACATCTCGGTGTTTGAAAACGTTGCGTTCCCGCTGCGGGAACACACGCGTCTGCCAAATCGACTTATACGACACATCGTGCTTACGAAACTACACGCTGTCGGGCTGCGTGGAGCAGCGGATATGATGCCCTCGGAGTTGTCTGGCGGCATGGCGCGTCGCGTAGCCTTGGCCAGGGCAATGGTAATGGATCCGGCTATTTTAATTTATGACGAGCCTTTCGTGGGGCTCGATCCAATCTCGATGGGCGTGATTGTTCGCCTGGTCAGAAAGATGAATGACGCGCTGGGAATATCGAGTATTCTCGTCAGCCACGATGTCCAGGAAATCGCAACCGTCGCCGACTGCAGTTACCTGATATCAGACGGCAAGGTAGCCGCTTCCGGCAGTCCCGATGAATTGAGCAACACCAGGTCAGATCTCGTCAGGCAGTTCATGCACGGCATGGCTGACGGTCCGGTCGCATTTCATTATTCGGCCCCGAACTACGCTGAGCAGCTGCTCGGCCGAGACGCTGAGTAACTGATATGTTGCGAGACCTATGGTACGCCCTCGACGATTTCCTGCGCACGCTTGGCCAGCTGCTGATCTTTTTCCTGCGCCTCGTCGCAAATTCGCCATCAATCCTTTTTCGTCGCGCTGGCCTGGTAGTGAAACAGGTCTACAATGCCGGCGCGCTCTCGCTGGTCATTATTATGGTCAGCGGTTTTTTTGTAGGTGGCGTTTTAGGTCTGCAGGGATTCAGTATTCTGTCCAAGTTCAATGCGGAGGATTCTATCGGCACCTTTGCCGCGTTTTCTCTATTGAAGGAGCTCGGCCCCGTGGTCACTGCTCTGCTATTTGCGGGCCGGGCGGGCACGGCGCTGGCATCAGAAATCGGTCTGATGAAAGCAACTGATCAACTTTCCGCTATGGAGATGATGGCGACGAATCCACTACGTCGCGTGCTTGTGCCGAGGTTTCTCGGCGGCGTAATTTCGATGCCAATGCTCGCCGCCGTTTTTAGCGTGATCGGACTGTTCGGCGCACATTTGGTTGGCGTCAATTTGCTGGGTGTTGACCAGGGGGCATTCTGGCAGCAGATACAAACTACTCTTGAGCTAAAGGACGTTTACGAAGGCATATTCAAAAGCGTCGTATTCGGTGTTGTCGCCAGCTTGCTGGCAGTTTGGGAGGGGTATAATGCGGTTCCAACGGCCGAGGGCGTCAGTCGTGCGACTACGCGTTCGGTGGTTAATTCGGCAATCGCAGTCTTGATTCTTGATTTCATTATCACTGCTAGGTTTATCTGAGGTTTTGCAATGCGACAGACAAGATCAGTTGAATTAGGCACCGGCCTTTTTGTCCTACTGGGCATGGCGGCCCTTTTATTCCTGACCACGCAAACGACGGGTTCGCAGGCGTTTTCTGCCGCGGAGTCATATTCCGTTACCGCCCGTTTCGAGAACGTTGGCAGCCTGAAGGACCGTGCGCCGGTCGCGATGTCGGGTGTCACAATCGGCCGGGTGACCGCTGTGGAATTTGACCCGCAGATGCTTAACGCGCAGGTAACCTTTCAGATAGACAGCCGTTTCGACCAGATTCCGGATGATTCAGATGCGAGCATCCTGACAGCGGGCCTGCTCGGCAGCCAGTATATTGGCTTGCAGGCGGGTGGTTCTGATCTTTACCTTGAAGAGGGCAGTGAGATTCAGTTTACTCAATCCGCCATCGTCATCGAGAACCTGATAAGCAAGTACCTGTTCAACAGTGGCGGTGATTCAGAGTAAAGTTATGGAGAAACTAAAGATGAAGGTTTTGTTTACAACGCTGATACTGCTGTGCTTTAGCGTTACGTCATTCGCGCAGACACCGAATGAAGTTATTCAGGATGCTGCAGACGAACTGGCGGTAGAACTCGATGGTCGCAAGGAAGTGCTGGCAGCCAACCGGGCGGAATTGTACAAAGTGATCGACAAGCTTCTGCTGCCGCGATTCGATAGGCGCTATGCAGCGCAGTTGGTACTTGGGCGACACTGGCGTACTGCCAACGCTGAACAGCGCGATAGTTTTATCAACGCGTTCTATGGCACCTTGCTGCGAAAATATGCTGACGGCGTGCTGGAGTTCAATCAGGAGCGCGTCGAAATTCTGCCGTTTCGCGGCGATCTGACGAAAGACAGAACCACTGTGAAAAGTATCGTGCAACTCGATGATGGCACAAAAGTGCCCGTCAATTACGGCATGGTTCGCCGGGACACGGGCTGGATGATGTTCGATGTCACGATCGAGGGTATATCTTATGTGCGAAATTTCAGGACCGAGCTGAATGCGGAAATTCAGGCGAAAAACCTGGACGCCGTGATCTCGAGACTTGAATCCGAAATAGCTGCGGACTAATGAGCGAATTTACGCTCGAGGATCGTGGCAATGGGCAATTCGCCCTTAGCGGGCGGATGTCGTTCGACACTGCTGGACAGATTCTCGCAAAGAGCGAGGAACTGTTCGAAGAGCACACACTTCTTGAGGTTGACCTTTCCGGCGTGACGTACACGGATTCGGCGGGACTCGCGCTAATGCTTGAGTGGATCACCTGGGCAAACCACACCGTTCGCGAGATTCGGTTTGAAGGAACACCGGAAAAAATCGATGCCATTGCGAAAACAACGGAAGTTGATGGCCTGCTAAAAAGAGGCGAGCGCTGGGTCGGGTTTATCGAGGCGCCTGCAGAAGAATAGCGGTCACATTCAGCTATTCTTGCGATTGCTCCCCAGCAAAGTCTTCGTCTTCGAAGTCTTCAAAATCATCATAGAAATCGTCGTCTACGGGCGGATCCCCATCGTATATAAGGAATTCCCGGTTCTGCAGGTACGATTCACGAATCGCCAGGTAACGGTCATACGAATTCTCGATCAGCGCCTCGGCCGCAAATAATTGCTGCCGCGTATTGACCAAATCCAGAAATTTGACTGTTAGCCGGGTTCGGTCGTGATCAATGTAGAAAATGGGATCGGCGGCCGAGTCAAACGGAATCGAGAATGCACCACGAACGGTGCTCGGTCCAAGGAAGGGCACGACGAAATAGGGACCGTCAGAGATGCCCCAGACAGCGAACGTTTGATCGAAATCCTCCCGATAGGTTTCGAACCCCATCGCAGTGCCGGCGTCTATGAGACCGCCAATGCCAACCGATGAATTCACTATGAATCTTCCGGTCTCCGAAACGCTGCGTATTACTTTGCCTTGCAGCAAGTTGTTTACAATGTGCAAAGGGGTTCGGAGATTGTTGAAGAAATTGTTTATGCCGGTTCGGGCGAAGCGCGGAAAGATCGTCTCGTATCCCTTCGCAAGAGGTTTGAGCGTAACGCGGTCAACTGAATCGTTGAACGAGCTTATCCGGCGATTAAGGGGTTCCCATGGGTCGTATTCTGCACGCTCTTCCGGCGGGGCGGCCGGAATAGAAGTTGCGCACCCGGACACCAGCAAGATTGTCAGAATGAGGCAAACGGCGGTATAACCGCGCATGGTTTTCGAGATTTGTGCCAAGTTGCTATTCTTTTCGTTGTTGTCAGGCAAATACTAACAAATCGTTGGAAGATCCTGTCGGTCTCAGCCGATGCCGCGCCCCCGCTGCAACTGTTGCAGCTGTTCCTCACTCATGAAGTCACGGACAAAATCGATGCGCGCTTCAAAGCGTATACGCTGGATTTCGTCAAGGTCAGGAACGCGCAGGGCCTGCTGTAAAAACTGGATGCCTCCCACGAGGTCGCCGATCATAAACCGATATTCGGCCATGTAATATCTTGCTTCGGCATCCTCTCCCGCTTCCGTTGCTGCACGCGCGATCATACGTACCTGTTCAGGGGTTGGCGTGACGTTGTTAAACAGATCGAGCAGCATTGCGTGCGCCTTAACCGGGTTGCCGATCTTCATTAGTGCATCGGCATAGTGAATCACCAGCGGGATATTGCGAGGAAACAGTTCCCGTGCGCGCTCGAACGTGCTGACTGCCTCAGCAATCAACTCCATGGCCATCTGGGCATCCGCCAGCCCGATATGGTAGGCAATAACTTTGGAGTCTTTGCTTGCCAGTTCTTCGAAAATTCGAAGCGCTTCATCATTGCGTTCCGCACGCAGGTAAGCGGTCGCACGGCCGTATCGCTGTACGTCAGATTGAAATTCATAGGGCTCGCGCTCGAAGTAGCTGACAGCCGCTTCCGGCGTTTTCTGGCGATCGACGATTACCCTGGTGCGGGCGATACCATAAGTGATCGTATCGGCGGTATGCACCGGCGCGTAATTGCGCGCGCGCCCACGGGCCTCGGCTATTCTCGCGCTGCTTACCGGGTGTGTGCGCAGAAACTCGGGCATGCGTGCCTCGGACGGTGAGCTGCCCCGGGAAATTACCTCGAAAAACGACCCCATGCCCTGCGGGTCGAAGCCGGCGGCCGCCAGTGACGAGATGCCCACCCGATCCGCTTCATACTCATTCGCGCGTGTGAAATTAATCTGCTGCTGAGCGGCCGAGCCTTGTGCCACGGCAATCGCTCCCTGCATGACCTCGCTGCTGCCGCCGACGGCCCCCGCGAGAATCGCACCCAGCATGATTGCGGTGCTGAGGATGCTCTGCCGCTGGCCCGAATGAATGCGGCGCGCGATGTGACGCTGCGTAACGTGCGCAACTTCATGCGCCAATACGCCGGCGAGTTCGTCTTCGTTGCGCGTGGCTTCGAGCAAGCCGGTATGCACGCCGATATATCCACCGGGCAGTGCAAAAGCATTGATGACCGGATTATCGACCACAAAGAACGAGAATTCGTAGTTTCCGTCCGCGTTCGCCTGGGCTGCAAGACGATGACCGACTTCGTTAATGTATTCGGTGATCTGCGGATCTTCGACCAGATCGCCGCTGGCACGGATTTGCTGCATGATCGCGCTGCCCAGCCGCGCCTCATCGTTTTTCGACAGGACCGCGTCTGCCGGGCTGCCTATGTCCGGCAGATTAACCTCGGCCGCAGGCGAACCCACAGCGAGCGTCAACCCGGTGCAGAGCAGCAGGACTGCAAGTCTTTTGGCGTTCCCAGATCTCACGACGTTGCTATTCCGGTCATAATTCAAAGTAATCCGACCGATATCGTCGGAGCCCGTTCACAATGATACCTGTAACCAGAGATGCCCGAGCACCTCATTGCGTCACGACTGACCAGTTATTTCACATAAGTTACTGAATCTTAATGACTTGCCGGCTAGCAATTCTTGACACTTTCAAGCACCTCTGCCGCATGACCTTTGACTCTAACCTTGCGCCATTCCTGCCTGAGCTTGCCGTCTTCATCGATGAGAAACGTACTGCGCTCGATGCCCATGAATTTACGCCCGTACAAAGACTTTTCCTTGATGACATCAAACTGCTTGCAGAGCTTTTCATCGGGATCTGATAGCAGGTCAAAACGAAATTTGTGCTTGTCACGAAATCTCTCGTGTGACGCCAAGCTATCGCGCGACGCACCGAGAACGACCGTGTTTTGACGCTTGAATTTTGCGTGCAGGTCACGGAAGTCCTGACCTTCAGTCGTGCAGCCCGGGGTTGAGTCCTTGGGGTAGAAATACAGCACGACTTTCTGTCCGCGCAGCGTCTTTAACTGGATCGTCTGATCTCCCGTTGCGGCGCATTTGAAGTCTTTGACGACTCGATTTAATACTGGACCAGACAATGGTCTGCCTCCTTAGACGTATGATTCTAGAGATTACGCTTTTATCGGCTCGAGAATCGAGTCGAGATTGAGTTGTTCGCAAAGGTCATGGAAATTGTCGCGCAGCTGTCCGATCGGAGCAGAGGCCGGAATGCTGACGGTCATTTGTACCGAAAACATGGGCGCGCCGGTGTGCGGGGCAGCATAGCGACGAGTGACCAGGTCGGATATTTCGATGTCGCGCGAGGCAAAAAATTCCGAAAGATTGAATACGATGCCTGCCTGATCAAGGCAGATCACATCAACGCCGTAGGGTATACAGTCCTCGCGGTCGTTTCTTGCGCCCGTTTTTTTCAGGTTGATGCTGAGATTGTGTTCCTTGCCTAGCTCATCCAGCGCCTTTTCAAGCTTGGTTGGCGTGTGCCAATTGCCGGAAATAAGCATCAATACCGCAAACTCGGCGCCAAGCGACGTCATACGGCTCTCTTCGATATTGCCACCGCAGTCTAGAATAGACTTGCTGATGTCCTTGACGATGCCCGGTCGGTCGGTGCCAAGTACTGATAAAACAATTAGTTGTGACATATTTATAACAAAATAGATTAATTATTGTTTTGACAGGATAGCATTGCCGGAGAGGCCACGTTCCCCGGTTTTTCTGCCTTGCCAGTAACCTTGCAGAACAGTAACATCGCCGCGTTGTTTTGGGCACGGATTTTCATGCGCAGACAGCGGTCTCATTCAGCAAGGATTGGAAAGTGAATTCTGGAGCAGGTATGCAGCGTGGTTTTATCCTCGGTATTCTCGGGGCAACATTGGGTATCGCCGGCTGTGGCGGACAGGAGCTGTGTGAAGAGCCGGAATTCTATGAGTATGCCCAGGCGGGCAAGCGGATTGAGCCGCCTGATGACCTTGACGCTCTGTCCGTGGACAGAGAACTCGTCATTCCTGAGGCGTCTCCACGCGCGCCGCGGCCGCCGGGTTCCGGGTGTCTCGATCGTCCGCCGACACTGAGGATCGACGGCGACGAGGACGAAGAGACAGAATCTTAATCGGCGCGGCGAATCAGGAACTAAGCGGAGTGGTGGCGGTGCGGCTGACAAGATCGCCGGGAGCGAGTTTGGATGCTTGAACGCAGTGAAAGCGCCCGCAGGGTGTAGCGCAGGAAGCGCTACGTCAACGCGCTCGCTTGGAAAGCGAGTGTACGTTTATAGCGTACCGCGGGTTCGACAAAACGCGACAGCGTTTTAGACGCACGTAGTGCGCCCCGAAGGGGTGAGGATCGCTCAGGAGCGATCCGAATCAATCCCGCCGCGGGACGACTGAGATTTTAGATGATTTGGAGAGGTGGCTGAGTGGCTTAAGGCGCTCGCTTGGAAAGCGAGTGTACGTTTATAGCGTACCGCGGGTTCGAATCCCGCCCTCTCCGCCAGACAAAGAGAAGGCCCCTTCACGGGGCCTTCTCTTTGTCTGGCCGGATATGGTGCAGGCTTTCGAACCCCGTTCGAGCCGAGCAGTGGCGTAGCCACCTTCGGCGCCGCGCAGCGGCCATCCCGCGTCCACCACCAGAAGCACAAATGCCCCTTCACGGGGCCTTCTCTTTGTCTGGACGGATATGGTGCGGGCCTTCGAACCCCGTTCGAGCCGAGCAGTGGCGTAGCCACCCTCGGTGCCGCGCAGCGGCCATCCCGCCCTCTCTACAAACTTAATACGTGTTTGTGGCCGGCTTTCAGTGCGGAAAATCAGCAAACAGCAACCGAACACCTGCTTCGATTGCCTCAGTTGGGTCCTGGCGGTCACTTTCGGTGACGGTTTTTTCAGCCCAGCCGTGCCAAACGGGTTTGGATGACTCATTGTCAAAGATATCAACGCCAAGCGTCCCTTTCGTGTAGGTGTGCGCGGGAATATCACGGTATGAGTAGTAGCTGTAGGGCACATGCCAGCCCCAGCGTCCTCGGTATTCAACAGGATAGGAGTCGATCCGAATTTTTTCTCTTGTGCCCACGGTGTATGAAACGACAAAATCTGCGTTCCCCCGATCCTGAGTAAATGAATAGCCTTTCTGCTGTAGTTGAATCTGGATAGCGTCTTTGATTTGTTGTTGTGCCAGCGGACTGACGAGTAACGACGCTTCACCCGTGATATACGGGTCTTCGTCGATCCAGGAGAACGAGCGATACTCAGCAAAATTTGTGGTTTCGTCGTAATGCGAGCCTGTCTGGATTGTTGCGCAGGCGCCGATGAGAAGGGTCAGCAGTGCGAGCGGGCCACCAAAGCGAAATTTCTCAAAACGATTGGAATGCTGCATGAGTTCAGGCCTCCTGTTGTTTGCGGCTGCAGAAAGTAATGGGGCAGATTGGCGCTTTTTCCATACACTGGGCAGTTGCGGATAGTACGTACTTGGCCTTGCGTAATTGCAGCGAGCAATGATCTGCAAAGCTGGAGGTTTTCTGGAACTCAGTACATGATTGATCGCGACTGCGTCAGCTGCTCTCGGCCAAAGCTAAGTCGACGGTAGAATTACCGGTTTGTCACAGCCCCACCACCTGCTACTATTTCAAAGGGGATCGGGTGCCAAGCGGTTGTTTCTATTCCGATTAAACATAAGGGAATATGATCAGAGTCTGTTCGCATGGAACCGTTCTACTTTGGAAAGAACAACAGTCTTTTTGGGGCATTCCACCTGGCGGAGGGAACTCCACGCGGACACGGGCTTCTGATTGCCGGGCCCCTGCTTGCGGAGGGTATTCGCGCACAGTTCGCACTGCGCCAGATTGCCAACCGTTGTGCCGCACTCGGTTATGACGTTCTGCGATTCGACTATGCGGGTCTTGGCAACAGCGTTGGTAAGACCTGCGACGCAAGCATTTCAGATTGGACAGAAAACCTCTGCGAAGCCTTCGACGAACTCCGGAACGCGGCAGGCTCAAAGACCCAGTCTGTGGTTGCCGTGCGCTTTGCCGCGAATCTCGCAGTTGAACTCAGCCGGAAAAAAAGCATTGAGAATCTCGTCTTTTGGGACCCTCTGTTCGACGGGCAACATTGGCTTGATCACCTGCGTGAAGGGCAGCGAAATCTGCCAGAAGCCTGGCTCGATTCTGTCGAGGATATCGACCGCGAGTTTATGGGGCATTTCATGTGCACGGGTTTTGTTGACGAGCTGGTTTCCCGACACCCCGCAACGCCCCGAGCCACGCAGCTGTCCGCGGTGCTGACAAAAGACTACAAGCATGTTGAGACAGTTCAGTCAGTTGCGACCGAGGTGCAGCGCATCGATGCCGACTGTTTGTGGCAGGGCATTGCCTCCGAAGTCCTCTATCCGGTCGAAGTGATTAACGCGATATGCGATCGATTGACCTGAAGACCACGCCATTATTGCTGAATGATGCCGGGCTTTTCGGCATACGCACCGCGCCCGTGGCAGATAATTCGGCGCTTGGCGTGGTTATTTTGAACGCGGGCATGGTTTCCAATGTAGGCCCGTTCCGTCTTGGCGTGCAGTTAGCCGATGCGCTCGCCCGGCTGGGGTGCACTTGTCTTCGGCTAGACCAATCCGGTAAAGGAGAAAGTTCGATCCGTCCTGACGTTGCGGCGTCTGATGCGGCATTGCTCGACTACGATGACGCATTCGCCAATCTCGCACGCGGCAGTATTCAGCAAACCGTGCTGATTGGAGTTTGCTCAGGCGCCGTCGATGCATTGCGTATTGCCGCCAGGCGTGACAGCGTTGTCGGCCTGATATTGCTCGACGGTTATGTGGGTAAAACACCCCGGTGGTATTGGCATCGCGGATTACATGCGCTTCGCTGGGTTCGCTCAGCAGGCCTCCAGGGAACACTGACGCGGCTCCTGGAGCGCCTGCGCTCCGCGTCGAGCATAACTAAAAATGCCGCACTGACCGGCGATCTGGACTGGCCTGTAGCAGATTTGCCCGGCTCCTATCAGAGCGTTCTGGGACGAGATGTAAAAATGCTGTGCGTGTTTTCGGGCAATTACCTGCCATACAACCACGCCGGCCAACTGGCCCGTTTCCTGTCCATCGGGGGAGATAGGGCGAATTTTCGTGAGATCTTCCTCAGGGATGCAGACCATATCTATTCAATGAAGCACCATCGCGATCGCCTGATTTCGATCTTGAGCGAGTGGGTAGGCGGCGAATTTACAAAAAAAAACTTGTGAGCCCCAGGTTAGTGATATGAAGGAATTTCTTAACAACCTGCTACGCAGGGTCGTGCGCAAACTACTGCGGGTATTCTCCCGAGAGTACAACGCACTGTATTCGGATCGATGGCATCCGCACAATGCGCTCCTTAAAGAAGCATTGCAGGAAACGGTCGAGTACATCAAATCCAACATGCCCAACGCGATGATCAGGAATGACGCGCTCGACGTGCTCTCCTACGCTTCTGGTCGGATTACGCTTGATGGCTTGTTTCTCGAGTTTGGCGTTAGAACCGGGCAAACCATCAACCACATCGCGAAATCACACCCGGACGTGACCGTCTACGGTTTTGATTCGTTTGACGGCTTGCCGGAAGACTGGTCCGGCTGGATTCAGGATAAGGGGACATTTGCCGGTGAGGGCATTCCACAGGTAGAGGGGAACGTGCAGCTGGTCGCCGGCTGGTTCAACGAGACCCTGGACGAGTTCCTGGCCGAGCACAATGGAGACCTGGCGTTCGCGCACATTGACTCGGATCTTTACAGCTCCGCCAAAACCGTATTGGATGCGCTTGCGCCAAGAATTAAGCCTGGGACGATAATCGTGTTTAACGAATATTTTAACTACCCCAACTGGCAACAGCATGAATTCAAAGCATTCGCCGAATTCTGTGAGGCGAATACGGTTGAATACGAGTACCTGTGTTGGGCGATGTACGAGGTCGCCGTTAAGATACTATCCGTTAAATCGGCACGATAAAGCACAGGATCCGGGCTGATGGAGCTGCAACTTGAACTTTCCGCTGCGATTCACGACAAGTCGCTTCGGCAATTTGTTGATTCTATCCTGAGCCGCAATGATTTGGACCTCACTGAAAAGGAGTTTGCACTGCTGAGTCGCGCCAGTGCGGTATGTGCGAACATAAGACAGCACTGTGAGCGCCAGGCAGATCTGTATTCCCGCAATCTCCGGGCGGCTGGTGTTGCACACATAGTCGATATGGAAGAAATTCTGGCGACGCAGATCCACCAATTCAGTGTTACGGTCGAAGCGGATAACCCGGCAAGTGCCATTGCTGTCGCAAAGAAGCTTGGCTACCAGGAAAGTTCGCTTCTCACAAATACGCAGTGGGAAATACTCCGCAGGACTACCGATTCCGTTGTTTTGACACGCACGGATGAGGTGACTATGCGATTGCGGATTCGCTGGCAGGCCAGCTTGCCCGGTCCCTGGTCACGGCTGATATGGCCAAATGTGCAGGATGCCGGATTGATGCAGCTTCCGCCCGGATTGTGGATGCTTGCATTCCTGTTGCGGCCTTTCGCGCTGGCGAAAAGAAAGTTGTGGAAAACCCAACGCCGGAAAGATATCGGCGAGTTTCTTGGTACTCCACTCGAACTGGTCTCTGCAATTCTGGAATTTGCCGGTGCGGCAAAACGCGATGTGATCTACGACCTGGGTTGTGGCGACGGAAGAGTCCTGCTCGAAGCCGCGAGGCGTTACCAGTGTCGTACAGTGGGTTTTGAGCATGAGGCGTCACTGTGTGAACGCGCCAACTCATTGGCAGTTCAACAAGGTGTTTCGGATTTAGTCAACATTCATCACGCGGATGCATTGAGCGCACCGATAGAAGAGGCCGATATAGTATTTCTCTTTCAGCCACCGTCAACGGTTGCCAGAATACTTCCGGCCTTGCTCCCGCGATTGCCGCCCGGTGGCAGAATCGTTGCGCACGAACAGTCCGCACTCGAATGCACGATCCCGCCCTCCGAGTCTCGGCCGCTGTTTGGCGACAGTTCATTGACCGTTGCCCACTTGTGGAAAGCGGGCCGGGCGGTTTAAATTCAGCGCGAAAACTAAAGCCAGCGTTGTGTGAATACCGGAGCGACTACTTTCTAAGCAGCATTTTTCCCAGTCGCGATGCGCGTCGCCGGATGCCGCGCCAGAGGTGTGGACGCATTACGTCGGCGACCTCTTCGTGCATGCCGGGCAAGGTCGGATAAGGATCCCCGTGTTTTGCGAATACGTAGTAGTCGTATTGTTGTTGCAGGTAGTCGCCCCAGTACCCAGGCAACTCTGAACAGGAGTTTTTGATTGCCGCGAGCCGCCGGGATAATTGCGCGCCGCCGGGCTCTTCAAAGTTTACACCGGAGAACGTCGCGATATTTCTGCGCATTCTGACACTTGCACGTTCGAATGCGCGCCTGGACTCAGCATCGATGTCTTCGTACCACGCGTTAACCATGGCATTGAAACCATAACTCTCAACGTGGTGCCACCAGAGCGGTGGTACATGTAGGGTATCACCCGGGACGACCACGGCAACTTGCGCCATTTTCAATGCCGATGCGAAGCGTGGGTGGTCGTCAAAGTTTGTGTCCAGCAACTTGACCAGAGAACGCGTAACGCCGGCAACTGGCTTGTGCAGCGGTGCCGGATAAATGTAGGGCAGGGCTTCGGGCGGAAACAGTGTGACGCGCTTCACGCCGTCTAGCATTGAAATGAAGTTACGTTTCATATCGAAATGCAGATCGACTACATGTTCCCCGCTGCCTATCCACAGGTTTCGCTGCCACAGCTCATTGCCGCCAATCGCATCGAGCGAGTCCAATTGTGATGAGACGTGTGGCAATGTATCCAGGGGTAATGCAGCGGCATAGACGCACTCGCCGGTAGGTTCTCGCACCAACGCTGAAATCAATTTCAGAAATTCGCTGGCCGACGCGATCCGTTCATCCATACGGAAGTTCGGCGCAAGGTCCGGACCAATTCCGATGTCGCCCTTTTGGCTAGCGGTAGTGTAGGTGAAGCGGATTTCGCTACCCGCAAGGCAATCAGCAAACAGGGCGATTCGATCATCGACGCTCGGAGTGCTGACGACCCGCCGGACTATCGGCCACGATCTGTTCAGGTCTTTGCAGAGAAATGGCCGATGTCCGTCAACACTGAGCCGTTGTGCGGCGTGATCGGTCTCGTCGATGGTGACCACAGAATCAATCTGGTACGGAAAATCGCGCATACTCACACCGGCCATCGCGGCATTGCAAGTCATTTTGACGGCCTCCTGGTGCGCGCGGCGATGACACCCCGCGCCGACCTGGTCAGCTTGCGATATTTAGCGACTGCGCCAGTCATTGTCATCGCTTCTGCAAACCAAGAGTGCCGATGAGTTTCGCCCAGAGATGCGATTTTGAGTGCTGGTCCTTTTCTTCGCCACCCTGAGTCCGGACATCGAGCTGTTTGGCCATACTGCCGAGCGTGCGACTAAACAGGTCTTGAGGGCCGAATTCGACACCGGTCTCCTTGGCAATTTTCGCAATCACCCGGATTGTGAGCAACGAGTGACCGCCGAGTTCTATGAAATTGTCCGTCCCATGCAAGACCCCTGATCCAAGCAATTCCGACCACACTGCCGCAATATAATGTTCGTTTGCAGTGTGCAATGGAGTCGATGCGGGTCTTGCGTTACTGGCTTCGTCCATCGCGGGAAGCCGTGCGTAATCAACCTTGCGGTTGGGAGTTAGTGGAAGCTCATTAAGTGCGACGAAATGCTGGGGAATCATGTATTGCGGAAGTTTTTCGCGAAGGTGGCGGCGCAGTTTCATCGGTTCGAATTCGTGACCGTCCTCAAGCACGACAAAAGCCACCAGGCGGTCATCTCCTCGCGAACCGGTCTTCTTGGTTACCGCGACGTCGCCAATGCCCGGCGCATTGGCAAGATGGTGTTCGACATCGCCTGCTTCGATACGATAGCCGCGAATCTTTAGCTGATTGTCCAGGCGGCCCAGGTGCTCGAGCTCGCCGTTCGGCAGCCATCGACCTAAATCGCCGGTGCGATAACGTTTTTCTCCCTGCCGTCGTGGATCTGCCATGAACCTCGACGCAGTCAGTTCTGCGCGTCCATGATAGCCGAATGCAACGCCATCGCCGCCGATGACGATTTCACCCTCGACGCCGATAGGTACGCGTTCCAGATTGTTATCCATTACATATATGCAGGTGTTGTGAATTGGTCGGCCAACGGTGATTGCCCTGGGCTCATTGTCGATAGCGACCGCGCTCGACCACACGGTAGTCTCGGTCGGGCCATAGACATTCCACAGTTTCCCGCACAGCCCTCGCAGCGCCTGCGCGAGCGATAACGGCAGCGCTTCGCCGCCACATAAGATTTGCAGTTGTTTATTACCCGCCCAATCAGATTCCAGCAGTAGTCGCCAGGTCGCGGGCGTCCCCTGCATCAGCGTCGCGCCACAGTGCTCGATCTCCTCGCCAAGTAATTTGCCATCAACGGCTGTCCGCTCGGAAACCACGTGCACAGTGGCCCCGGCAGAAAGTGGCAAGAGAAGTTCCAGCACAGAGATATCGAAAGCGGTCGTTGTGATTGCAGCGAGTACGTCGCCGGCTGATATCGCGGTTAATGAGCGGAACGATGCGAGCATATTCGCAACCTGTCGATGGCCAACTTCGACGCCCTTTGGCAGGCCGGTCGAGCCCGACGTATACATCAGGTAGGCAAGCCCGTTCTCTGCGAGTCCGTATGGGCTCCTGATTTCGACTGCGTCGGAACTGCTACCCGAGTCCAGCATGCCGAGATCCAAAACACGACCGGCAAAGTCTGCCAGCACAGCATTATCGTTTGAGTCAGTAACGACGCACTGTACGCCAGAATTTTCCAGCAAATAGTTCAATCGTTCGGCTGGCAGTTCGGTATCCAGCGGCAGATAGGCCGCCCCAGCCTGCAATATTCCCAGAATGGCCAATGGCAATCTTTCAGTTCTGGCCACCGCCAGACCAACGACTTCGCCCCTGGTAACGCCTTGCCTGGCAAGTGACGCAGCAATGTTGACGGTCTCTTCCTGCAGTTTGGCGTAAGTCATGGAACCGTGCGATGAGGTGACCGCGATTTTTTCACGATGTTCGGCCGCAGCGCGCCATATCTGATCCAGAAGCGACCATTGCTCGGGCAGATCTGCACCATTCTGCAGTTCAAGCATCCGCGCCGAGTCCTCTGGTCTAAGCAGTGGCACTGACGACCAGGCGTCATTGCCGGCGCTCGAACTGCGGTCAAGGAAGGCGCGCAGGTGCTGTAGGAAGTTTGCGACGATATCGTCATCGAACAGCTCCGCAGCGTATTCGAGTTCGAGCTGGACCTGCCCGTCATTTTCGACGGCCCAGCAGGTGAGATCATTGCGGGCCAGGGTAACCGGGAGCAGTTCCGCCGTGGCGGTGCTGCCAGGGAGCTGCCAGTTATTTTCGGTCGCCTCGCGAAACGCAAACATCGTCTGAAATACTGGCGTCCGGCTCAGATCTATCGGCAACGCGAGGATCCTGACGATATCCTCGAACGGTACTTCGCCATACTCAATTGCGCGGACGGTCTTTTCTTTTACATAGTCGATCAGTTGTGCAAACGACCATCGGTCATCCGGACGCAATCGCAGCGCAACCGTATTGATGTAGGGGCCGACACTATTTTCGGCGCCAACGGTATGCCGAACTGTACCAACCGGCATTCCCACGACTACTTCTTCCTGGCGGCAATAACGCAGCAGAACTGCGCCAAACGCTGCCATTAGAATGTTGTTAAGCGTGCTGCCTTGACTACGCGCGAGTTGTTTCAGGTCATTTATGAGCGATTTCTCAAGCGTAAGTGTCTGAGCATTGCCGGCGAAAGTCTGGGTAGGCGGCCGCGTCGTGAAACTGGGAAATCGTAGCACCGGCAGTTCGCCGGTAAGTTCAGTTCGCCAGAAATCGAGACCCGCCTCGTAGGCGCCCGCGGCCAGTTGGCGAGATTGCCATGCGGCAAAATCCCCGAACTGAAGCGTTTCTTCCTCGAGATCGGCAATTCTGTCATCGCTCAAATAGTCGGCGCTGACTTCGTCGAGGAGTATTCGCAGCGACTCAGCATCGACAAGAAGATGGTGACAGTTCAGCATCAGGTGATGCTCATCCCCATGCTTGATGATATACACGAACCATGGGGGCTTTTCGCCAAGATCGAAGTTTTCCCCGGTTGACGACTGCATACGACGAATTGCCTCGTCCGAATCATCGACCAATTCATCTCGCCAGTCTATTTGCGGCTCTGGAAGAATTTCCTGAAACGGCTCTCCCTTGTCGGCTACAAATATAGTGCGCAGGATTTCATGCCGGGCTGCCAGATTGAAGAACGCCTGTCGTAGCCTGGCATGACTGACGTCGCCGCGTATCCTGTAGGCGGTATAGATATTGTGTACGCCGGCAGAATTTTCGAAATGTTCCAGGAACCATAGGCGTCGTTGTACCGACGATAGTGGAAATCGTACTCGCTCAGTTGCCGCGACGATATCCGCTCGCTTCCCTGTTTGGCTGCAGCCCAGCAGCGCGGCTTGCCCGGTTGGCGTAGGATTTGCGAACAGGTCGGCAATCGCTATCTCGGCATTTATCTCCCGCGATAATCGACTGGCCAGCTTCGCGATGAGCAGGGAGTGTCCGCCCAGTTCAAAAAAATTATCAGTCATCGAGACTCGGTCGATGCCGAGCAACTCCCGCCAGGCTTCTGCTACCGTTCGCTCGACATGATTCGAAGGCACTATGAATTCCGCGGGCCAGTTCTTCGTGTCGCCCAGTTCGGGCAGCCTCCGATAATCCACTTTTCGATTGGCTGTTAGCGGCAGGCTGTCCAGTGCAATGAAATGCTGCGGTATCATGTATTGCGGCAAGCGCTCGCCGAGGTGCTCTCTGAGTGCGGCAGGATCCAGTTCGAATCCGCCAACCAGCACGACAAACGCCACGAGCCTATCGTCGCCCCCCGGCCCCGCGCGCTTTGTTACCGCGACCTTGGCGACGCCAGTTGCAGTGGCGAGATTGTTTTCTACGTCGCCCGCTTCAATTCGATAGCCACGTACTTTGAGTTGCGTGTCCATACGTCCAAGGTGCTCGAGGCGCCCGTCCGGTAACCATCGGCAAAGATCACCAGTCAGGTACATTCGCTCCCCGGCAAGAAAAGGATCGGCGACGAACGCGCGCTGCGTCAGAGCGTCATTTCCATGGTAGCCGACTGCGACACCCGCTCCCGAGATGGCAAGCTCACCTGCCACGCCCTCGGGTACAAGCGCGCGATTTCGGTCGACGACATAAATGCGGGTATTCTGGATGGGGTGACCAATACTGATCCTGGTTGGGTTGGCCGGAACGGCGTCAACGGTAGACCAGATCGTGGTCTCCGTGGGTCCGTAAAGATTGAAAACGCGGCCACAGCGAGCGTGTAATGCCTTTGCGAGATCAAGTGGCAGCCGTTCACCGCCACAGAGAGCGGTGAGGCGCTCGTTTCCTTGCCACCCGGTCTCAAGCAGCATCTGCCAGGACGCCGGTGTTCCCTGCATTACCGTGGCATCACTTCGACGCAGTTCCTCAGCCAGCAATTCTCCGTTCGTGGTCGCAGCTTCGGACACAACGTGCACGCGCGCGCCACAGCAAAGCGGTAGCAACAGCTCAAGCACCGAAATGTCAAACGTTGACGTCGTAATGGCTGCGAGCGTATCGTTAGAATCGATCGGCAGGGCTTGACGCATGGCGCCCAGGAAGTTGACGACCTGGCGGTGACCGATTTCGACGCCCTTCGGTAGCCCTGTGGAGCCGGATGTGTATATGAGATAGGCGAGGGCATTACTGCGAGGTGCGGACAACTCGTCCTCGTCAAGAACTGCAATTCCGTCGTCAAGATCATGCAGTGCCAGCAACGTACCCTTGAATGCGAACGGCAACGTCTCCATCGCGGCATCATTGACAATGAATTTTAGCCCGGAGTCATTGGCAATATGCTGCAGTCTTTCGCCCGGCATCGTCATGTCGAGTGGCACGTACGCCGCCCCGGCCTGCAGAATGCCGAGTATGGCCAACGGCAGTCGCTCTGATCTGCTTACGGCAAGGCCAACAAAATCACCCGGACCGACGCCGATATCTGCCAGGTTTGCAGCGCATGCGGTTGCCCGTCGGTGGAGATCAGCGTAACTGATTACAACGCCGTCGCTGCTGAGGGCAATGCGGTCCGGATGCTCATTTGCAGCGGCCCAGACAACGTCACATACCGAATGATCGATACTGTCTACTGCAGACGGTCCGCACCGCCGCAACAGCCTGGCACTATCAGTCTTGTCGAGAAGCGGTAGTCGTGACCACGCTTCGTGCGGATCTGCAATCGATGCATCTAAGAATTGCAACCATTGGTTGAGGAAAGATCGCGCAACGCCCGCCTCGATCAACGCGCTGCAGAATTCAAGGTTAATCTGGATATGGTCATCTTCTTCGACCACCCAGCAAGAGAGGTCAGTGCGTGCGACGCTTTGCGTCAGGCATTCGTTTGTCGCGTTGACGTCGGGCAATGCCCAGATGTCTTCATTACCGCGGCGAAACGCAAAAAGCGCCTGGTATACCGGCGTGCGGCTTAGATCACGGGGCAGGTCAAGCGCAGCTACAACTGTTTCAAACGGCACGTCTGAATGGTCGAAAGCATCAGTACTTATTTCTTGCACATATTTGCTAAATTCTGCGAACGAACAACCCGCATCAGGCTGCAGCCGAATAGCAACTGTATTGATATACGGCCCGAGGCTGTTTTCGGCACCAACCAGCGACCGTGACTCGCTGACCGGCGTCCCAACCACGACCTCCGTCTGATTGCAGTAGCGCAACAGTACGGCGGAAAACGAAGAGAGCAGGAGGTTGTACAGGCTCAAACCATTTTGTCGGGCATAGCGTTTTACGTGCGCAGCTGTCTTGCCGCTAATCGATGCACTCACTACATCGCCAACGAACGCCTGCTGCGAGGGGCGGGATGAGAAACTTGGGAACTCCAGCGTCGGCAGCGTGCCCGAGAGCTCGCTCAGCCAAAAATCGAGTGCCGCCTTATGCGATGCAGATGCCAGTCTGTCATGCTGCCAACGAGCGTAGTCGCCGTATTGCACGACTTCGTGACTCTGCATAACTGCATTTTCGGAACCTGAGTAGAAGCCGCTCAAATCGCGCAACATAGCTGGCACGGATTCGCCATCCATGATGATGTGATGAAAGACGAGCACCAGGATATGATCGTTTTCAACCTTGATCAGGCGTGCAATCCATGGCGGCCGCGTGCCCAAATCAAACCTGTTCGCTATGAGTGCCTTCAGACGCAACTCGAGATCCGAGCCCGCGGGCAGCACTTCAGCAGCCCAGTCGGGCGTAACTTCCGGCAGAACCATTTGCCGCGGTTCGTCGTTTTCCGTCACGAAAACGGTACGAAGAATCTCGTGGCGCCTCGCAAGCTTGCTGAACGCAGTTGCCAATCTGTTTATATCGAGTACGCCCTGTAACCGATAGGCACAATATACGTTGTTAAGGCCGGCATGGCTTTCCATCAGCGCCAGGAACCAGAGCCGCGACTGTGCGGGCGACAACGGGAAGAATCGACGATCGGAAGCCTCGCCGACCTGTATCTGTCGCGAGTCGTCAGTCTCTGTCGCTTGGCTGCCAATGGTATCGGCGAGCGCTCGCAGGCTGGCTGTGCTGACGACATCCTTTAGTTTCAGATTGTAGCCATGCCGATGCATTTGAGCCGCAACGCGGAGTGCGGCGATAGATTCTCCGCCCAGTGCAAAAAAGTTGTCGTCGAGCCCAACCTTGTCGATTTTCAGGATCGATTGCCAGACACTGCACAATCGTTTCTCAATTGTGGATTCCGGCGCACGATAGGGACGAACTGCCGGGGCAAAGTCGGCATATTCGTTAGTTAGTTTGCGTCGATCGATTTTGCCATTCGGCAGGAGCGGGATTTCATCGATCGCGATGAATTTATCAGGCCGCATGAAGCTGGGCAGATCTTCGACCTGGCGCACCAGGTCTGGGTCAGCCAGGCCTCGGTCGGCCACGTACCACGCGACCAGCGCCGCCGCTGAATCAGCTGGCTCCTTTGCCAGTGTTCCCACACTGACGGCGATGACCGCCGGGTGCTGCAACAAGGCCGATTCGATCTCGCCGGGTTCAATACGGTGCCCGCGAATCTTGAGCTGGTCATCGATTCTGCCCAGGAAGTCCAGGCTGCCATCCGGGCGCCAGGACACGATGTCACCTGTCTTATAGAAAAGCGTATCGCCAGCGTCGCGCAGGTGTGGCAAGCGGACAAACTTCTCGCGAGTCTGGACATCTTTGCCGAGATATCCACTTGCTATCCCCGGCCCACCGAGCACCAGTTCTCCCGGCACGCCAATTGGTACGGGGCGTTGTTCCCCATCGAGAACAAACTGCGTCACATTATCGATCGCTGAGCCAATCGGAACACGGCTCTCGGCAAAATCCTGGCGGAACTGATAAACGTGACTCCAGACCGTGGCTTCCGTCGGTCCATACTCGTTGAACAGTTCCGTATCCGAACACGTTTCCCGGTGCAGTTCGTAAAGACCTGCAGGGCAGGCTTCGCCCGCGACAATAGCAACGCCGAGGCTATTGAATTCGTCACGGTGCGCAGCTTCCAGCAAGGCCGTGTAAAACGACGGCAACGCCAGCAGGTGCGTCGCTTTGTGTGCAGCCATTTGCTTGAGCAAAAAACCGACATCATGCGCATGGTCGTCGCCAGGCAGAATCAGCGTGCCACCGTCGCACAGTGTCCAGAACAAGCCGGCCATTGCGCTATCAAAGGCGAAGGACGACAGGTGCAAAAACGCACCGACTTTGTCAGGATAATAGCGCTGGCGCGCCGTGGTCGAATGCACAATATTGCGCTGGCTAACCATGACGCCCTTGGGTTTCCCGGTCGATCCGGATGTGTACAAAACATAGGCCAGGTCATCGGGCGAGGTCGTAATAGCCGGCCCGGTGCAGGATCTCGACCACAGACTGTTGACGTCCAATACCTGTGTCTTGCTATCACCGGTTTGAAAATCACCATCAACAAGCACCAGGTGTAAATTCGCGTCGGCAATGATTTCTTGCGTACGCGCGCAGGGATAGAGTGGATCGATCGGGACGAATGCAGCACCGGCTTTTAGTGTGGCGAGAATCGCAACGACAGTTGCTGACGTCCGATGAGCGACCACGCCAACAAGGTTACCGCGCGTTACCCCGGTTTCGAGCAGCGCATTCGCGAGTGAATTCGATAATTGCTCGAGTTTCCCGTAGCTCAGACGGCTAGTGCCGCATGCTACCGCAATGTCGTTGGGGTCGCGCTGCGCGGCCAGGTCAATGAGTTGCTGAATCGATTTATCCGGTAGCGGCGCCTTATCTGCGTTACTCCATTCGCCGAGCGCCTGTTCCTCGGTTTCAGTTAGCAGTGGCAGGGAACCTATGGAGCAATGAGCGTCATTGGCGATCGCGGACAGCAGGCAGCGCAGGTGACCACCTAGCCGTGACATTTCATTTGCATCAAAACGCGCATTGTCATAAATGAAATGTACTTTCATTTCTGCGTCGGGATAGACGAGCACCGCAAGCGGGTAGTGGCTGGGTGCAGTGAAGCTTAGAGGGCCCAGTGACACACTTGCCAAACTGTGAGTGACGCTACTGGGGTAATTCTCGAAAACAACAAGGGAGTCAAACAGCGGGTCTTCCGCATAATACCCGGCAGTCCGTTGGATATCGGAGAGAGACGAATACTCAAACTCACTGATGTCGAGCAGAGCCTGCTGTACTTGCGGCAACCAGTCATTGAGTACTGCCTCGGAATTCACCTTCAGGTGTACCGGAAGTGTATTGATGAAAAGACCGATCATGCGGTCGATGCCGGTCAGTTCGGCGTTCCGCCCGGAATGTGTAACTCCGAAAACGACGTCACTCTGACCGCAATATCTGCTGAGCAGTATTCCCCAGGCGGATTGAAAAACAGCATTGAGCGTAACCTGGTTTTTGCGCGCCAGCTGTTCCAGCGCGGCTGTTTCCCGGCCACTGAGGATCACCTCGTGCATCTCGCGTCGTGCTGACTCAACTGCGGGAGTTTTACCTATAGGCAACAGCGTGCCATTACTAACTCCGGCCAGGTGATCGGCCCAGAAAGTGTTGCAACGCGTTTTATCCTGCTGGTTTACCCACGCGACATAGTCGCTGAACGGTCGCGGTGCAGGCAACGAAACCGCCTGGCCCAGTAGCCCATCATACCGGGCCAGCCATTCGTTGAAGAGCGGATAGGCGGACCAGCCGTCAAACAGTATGTGATGCGTCGTCCAGATGAGATGAACTTTGGTGTCGGATTCACGCACCACCGTCATTCGTAGGGCCGGGCCGGCCTCGAGATCGAAACCGTTGTTGCGGATGCGTTCCGGCAGCCTGTCAATCTCCATGGCAAACTCTTCGACAGGTTTTGACGACCAGTCGAGTAGTTGCCAGTTCGGCGCCTGGTCACGGTTGACGACTGACTGCAGAGGTTCGTCCAGCCCTTGCCAGAAGAATCGGGTCCGCAGAACAGAGTGTGTCCCAACCAGCTGCTCGTAGGCCAGACGCAGACTACCGATATCTAACGGTCCTTCCAGCGAGGATCTGACCTGACCCACATAAATGCCGCGATGTGTTGACGACAGGCAGTGGTACAGCATGCCGGCTTGCGTAGGCGTTAGCGGATAGAATTCCTCGAGCGTGGCAAACTCAGTCTCTCCTAGCGTTGAGCGAATCCTGTCGATATCCGCTGTTCCCGCCAAGGCTATAGACTTGGTCACATCGTGATCGTTACAGACGATCGCGCTGTCTTCACCCAGTGAATCTGCAAGCCGCGTCACTGTAGGATGCTGGAATATTGCCCGCGGCGTTAGTGCGATTCCTGCTTCCTGTGCCTTCGCTGCAATCTGAATGCATCCGACCGAGTCACCACCCAGTTCGAAAAAGTTATCCTCTGCGCCGATAGTGGGAATGTTTAGTACGTCCTGCCAGATCTCTGCGAGCTGCTTTTGGAGCGGCGTGGTCGGGCTAACGAAGTTAATCTCAGCAGGCGCGCGGTAGCTGACGGGGTCGGGCAGGGCGCCGCGGTCTATCTTGCCGTTACGTGTCAGAGGCATGGCATCGAGGTGCAAAAGATAAGTCGGCACCATGAACTCTGGTAGTTTCGACTGCAGATAACTCTTCAACTCGCCGGGGGACAGAGCTGCTTTGCTGACGTAGCAGGCGGCCAGTGCCGCGCCGCCCGACATACCTCCCTTTGCCGTGTCCGGGTCCGATGACCGGTGCACTATGGCAACAGCGGTCTCGACATCCGGATGCTCAAGAAGTCGGGCCTCCAGTTCGCCCAGTTCAACACGAACGCCACGAACCTTGACCTGGTCGTCCGCTCGACCTAGGAACTCGATGCCAGAATGACCCCAGCGTGCGAGGTCGCCCGTGCGATACAGGCGGCTGTCCGTATCTGGATCGATGCCGAATTTCGCCGCAGTCAGTTCGTCGCGATTCCAGTAACCCAACGCCACTCCGGGGCCGCTGATTATCATTTCGCCGACGACGCCCGGAGGGACCGGCTGATTGTATTGGTCACGAACGTAGATGTGCGTATTCGCCGCCGGAAGTCCGATGGGCACCGAGTCGCGGTTATCGACATGCGGATTATAGCGGTGCACCATGCAGCCAACCGTGGCTTCCGTCGGACCGTACTCGTTGTAGATTTCGAACTCGGCGCCGCCTGCGATCACGGCGCGCGCGGTGCTCGTTTTAAAATTTTCGCCGCCGACAATCAGTTTGCGTATCCGCTGACAGCGAAAACCCTGTTGGACGAGCAGTTCCAGGTGCGATGGTGTCAATTTCACGACATCCACTGCGTTGTCCTTGAAGACGCTGAGGATTTCGAGCCCGGGTGCATCGGGCTCTTCGTTATAAATGCGGATCCGTGCCCCTAGAACGAGTGGGACAAAAATTGATGTCAGCGTCAGGTCAAAGGAGAGCGACGAATAAAGCGCGAAGTCCAATGGTTCATTTTGTAAATACGTTTGGCCGGCCCAGCATGCGTAATTGACCAGTCCCTCGTGGGAGAGCATGGCCGCTTTCGGCTTGCCAGTGGAGCCGGACGTATATATGAGATAGGCGAGATCTTGCCCTGCGATGTCGGGTGGCTCATAACTCCCAGCAACCTGTTGCAGATCAATGCGGTCAAGTTCGATAAAAGCCAGGCCGTCGGGAATCTGCCGGCCCAGGTCGGCAACGCTGGCAACAATAACCGCCGCGGGCTGCAGGTCTTCCAGCAACTCACGCTTGCGCGCAGACGGATATGCGGGATCGAGCGGGCAAAAAGCTGATCCGGATCTGAGAACGGCCCATATGGCAGCCAATACGTCCAGTGACCGATCCATGCACAGTGCGACCCGCGAGCCCATTCCCACGCCAATGGCGTCAAGGGCAGCGGCGATCTGATTTGCCCGAAGATCCAGTTCGGCGTAGCTCCAGCTGCGAGTACCGTCAGTCGCCGCCACGACGTCAGGGTTCAGCTGCATCTGCCTCGTGATCAGCGGCACGATTGATGCTGGTTCCGCCAGCGGCATGTTGGTGTCGTTGAAATCGTTGACCAGGACCTGTCGCTCGCGCGCTGTCAATAAAGCGAAGTCACCAATCAATCGGTCCGGGTCTTGCAGGAACCCATCAATAATCGCCGTGGTCTGGTCGACAAGCCATCGTTGACGGTCGTCGTCGAACAACCCCTGGTTTACGTCCAGATAGACGATGAATTTGCCGGTCTGGTCGAAATCGCACACCTGGAACTGGATTGGCTGCTGGCTATCACCATAGCCTGAATGAATCCAGTCGGTTTTGACTGGCATGTCCACGAACTTATCGAATTTTGCGGTGACATAGTTAAGTCGAACAGTGCAGGAACGATTCAACTCCGCGCTGCTAATTCCCGGTCGCACATGCCGCAGCCCCTCGATCGTGCGGCGCAGTACCTGCTGGTATAAACCTGAGAATGTTTCCTGTTTGCTAATCTTGGCATTCAGAACGCCGACTTCGACGAAAGCGCCAATCGTCTTTTTGAATGCCTCCGTTGGCCGTGCCTGGAATGGTGTTCCCACTCTCAGATGGCGCTCGCCAGTAACCCGGTGCAGTAATACGAAAATCAGGGTCGCCCAGATGCTGGAGAGTGACATCGACGGACTCAAAGAGGCGAAGCCGTCGCGCTCGGCGATAGCACGCAATGATGCCGAACGCACTGCGCCCAGTTCCAGAGTGAGCCTGCTGATTCGACTATCCGCCTCGGCGATATTTACGCCATAGATCGCTTTGGCAGGGCCGCTGTGCGTGACCTGTTCCTGCCAGTAGTCGACTGCTTTCTGCCAGGCCGGCGTGCGACAAAAATCTCGCTCAAAACGAATGTATTCCGAGAAGTCCGGCAGGTTTTTCGCCGAGGCGAGCGCCTTGTCTTTTGCCAGCGCGTAACGCTCGCTGGTCGCGCTGAAAATCAGTGCAAAAGACTGGGCATCGGCAACCAGGTGATGTACACAAAGGTACCAGACGCTTTTCTCTTCGCCGAGTTTTACAAGTGCGCTCGAATAAAGGCACTTTTCCAGGTCAAGTACCTCTTCCTGTCGGTCGGCCTGCCATTTGTTGTAAGCAGTCGACGGGTCCGGTGTCTCCGACAAGTCAACGACTTCCAGTGCAGAACCAGCCACGGCAGCTGTTTCTTGTTGTGGCGTGCCGTCAATGACTTTAATGGTGGTCCGAAGGGCATCGCTGGCGTCAACAACTGACTGGAAAGCACGCACAAATAATTCAGAGTCCACTGTGCCGTAAATGGTTGATGCATGAATCATGTTGTAAAGCGGCAGCTTGGGATTGAGCTGTTGCCCCAGCCAAAGCAGCTGCTGGGAATGGGACAGATTAGAATCCATCCGCGGATCGGATGCCTCGCCGGCTGTCAGGTCGGTGCTCACGTAATCCTCGACCTTTGCGTGGTTTTCGATTTTCTCACGCCGCATTTCAGTCCTGCAACCGTGACCGGTCGTTCTCGTTCTTATATTTAAAACTCGACGGCACAACCGGCAAGCGCACGATTACTGCATCGTTACGATTTGTTACCGAGACCGGCCATTTCGCACCACATAAAGTCGTTGTAGCGTGCTAGTCTTTTCAATACCTTACCAGACAAGTAGACGTGCAAATGTAACAGTTCATCGGAAGTTTCCACTGCGTCCAACAGGATCTGGCAGAAGAATTCAGGCAAGCCTGGATCTGATTGCGTTTATGTAAAATCCAGCTGGCCAACACATACATCAGAGGCTATGTTGCCTGTTTACCCAAGAAGAATAAAAACCGTGCAAGCAATCGTTTCCAACCTTCAAGAATTTGTCACAGAAGAACTGCTTTACGCATCCGACATCGATTCTCTCGATGGAGATGAGCCGTTGTTAACGAGTGGCGTTCTGGATTCACTTGGGTCAGCTCAGTTGATGGTATTTGTAGAGGAAACCTACAAGATTCGTCTTAAGCCAAACGAGTTGACTCTTGAGAATTTTGATACGCTCGATTCACTGGCAAACCTGGTTGTGAGGCACACAGGCGAATGACGCAGCTCTACTCCAACGGAGTTGCTCTCAACATGGATCCGAGCGCACTGGGTGAGCTCCGTGACTCCAGCGATATATCGGACAACACCGATGCCTTGCGTTGCCGGATGGCCGACGATGGTTACATCTTCCTGCGCAGTTTTCTCGACCAGGAAGTCGTTACCGCTGCGCGTGAGGAAATTCTTCTGAAGTACGCGATTATTGGTGAAGTCGATACAAATCATTCGCTGGACGATGCGGTTTATTGTGAGCAGAGCGCGCTGCTTGACGTTAATCTTCGTGCATTTGCAAAAAGTGTCAGAGATGGCAGCTGCTACAAGAAAGTCGTGCTGCATGAGCGGTTGCTTGGACTGCATGAACGATTGCTGGGTGGCAAGGTGCGCCCGTTCGATTTTCGCTGGCCACGGTTTGCACGGCCGGGCGAGGGCTGCGGCGTGCATTGCGATGGTCCGTATCTGACACGCGGCACGAATCGAATTTTTTCCAGCTGGATACCGCTAGGCCGCGTAACCCGAATCGAGGGTGCACTGATGATTCTGGAGAAGGGGCCCAGGCATGCAGACCTGCTAAAGCGCTATCTCGAGATGGACGCCGACAGGGACCACCTTGAATGGCTAGGCGATCCGCGAAATACACGGGATCGATTCGAAACGCGCTGGCTCACGACAGACTTCGAAGCGGGCGACGTGCTTTGTTTTGCGATGAACACAGTGCATGCTGCTCTCGATAACCAATCCCCTACACAACGCTGTAGACTCTCGTCTGACTCCCGTTACCAGCTGGCATCAGATCCACTTGATGAACGTTGGAATGGACCGGATCCACCGGCGCACGGTCGTGACAAGGTCTTTTTCCCGGGCCTTGGATCCTGGAACAACAAAGATTTTCAGGATGAATGGAAGACGGTTGATGAGCGTGGCCGACTGGTCATCAGCCACTGAAACAATCAGGGCACACAATCATTCGAGGTTAGGCAATGGATTTTGGGTGGAATGAAAATGCCCAGGCACGTCGCTCGTCACTCATAGAGTTCGTGCGCAACGAATTGAACGATGACGTTGCAGCGAATGAACCGGAGTGCAAATTCGCGTCGCGAAACTGGCAGAAATGCGCAAAGTTCGGTGTGCATGGCTACATGGTGCCCGCCGAGTACGGTGGTGCCGGTCTGGACGTACAGACGAGCGTTTACCTCATGGAAGCACTCGGCTACGCCTGCAGGGACAATGGGCTGACGTTTGCCATTCTGTCGCAAATGCTCAGCATACAGCCGGCGATTGCCCTGTTCGGGTCTGACACGCTCAAAGAAGATTACCTGACCCGTCTCGCGGCGGGCGCATGCGGTGCTTTCGCGATTTCGGAAGAAAGTTCGGGCTCTGATACTTACAGTCTCAAGACGACCGCCAGCCGTGTCAAAGGCGGCTATCGTCTCAATGGCGAGAAGAAATTCATCACGCTTGCGCCGGTCGCCGACATTGCGGTCGTGTTCGCCACGGTCGATGCGGAACTGGGAGAGTGGGGCGTTACTGGATTCGTGATTGAGCGTGGCCAGGAAGGATTCTCTACAACCGAGACGCGGCCGAAGATGGGCCTGCGTACAACGCCGATCGGCGACATCGTTCTCGATGACTGTTTCGTGCCCGAGTCGCACCGGCTTGGAGCCGAAGGCACAGGTGTTGCTATATTCAATAAAGCAATGGAGTCAGAGAGAAGCTATATCCTTGCTGGTCAGATCGGTGCAATGGAGCGCCAACTCGAGGAGACGATTAAGTTTGTACGCAAGCGCCGGCAGTTCGGCACGCCTATTGCCAAGTTTCAATCGGTAGCAAATCGCGTTGCTGATATGAAGCTGCGACTGGAGACGTCCCGACTGCTGTTGTACAAGGTGGCATGGCTGGAGAGCCAGGGGACGCCACTGGTGCTCGAGGCCGCGCTGGCAAACCTGCACCTGAGTGAGACTTTCGTCGAATCGAGTCTGGATGCGGTTAGAAATCACGGTGCTCGTGGTTACCTTACGGAGTACGAAATCGAGCGTGATTTGCGTGACAGCATTGGTGGACTGACTTACTCCGGGACATCCGATATCCAGAGAAATATCATTGCGCGCATGCTCGGTTTGTAGTGGTCCCGGCAACAATGCTTTACCTGCTGCATCAGATCATTGACCTTTCGGCAAGCACGTATCCCGACAAGAGTGCGTTCTCCTACGACGGAGAAAACCTCAGCTACGATGATCTACGGACGCAGGCAAACGGCCTGGCCATGGCGTTATCCAATCATGGCGTCGTGCCTGGAGACCGGGTTGGTCTGCTATTGCCGAAATGCCTGCGTACGCCCGTCGCAGTATTCGGCTGTCTGAAAGCAGGCGCCATTGTTGTGCCGCTTGATGCACAGTCACCAGCCGAGAGGCTGGCACTCATGATCAGGGATGCCGGTATACGACAAATTATTGTCCTGCCGGAACAGGCGCGCCTGGTCGAGAAGCTCTGCGCCGCTGGCGGTCTCGATATCCGCTTGATTCTAGGTTTGGACGCATCAACTGCAGAAGATTTATCTGTTATGTCGTGGCCGGAACTACAGCCTGAGAATCGCGCCCCGGCCATCGCCTTGCAGGAAGACGATCCGGCGTACCTTCTTTACACCTCGGGCTCGACCGGCCAGCCAAAGGGAATCCTCCACAGTCACCGCAGCGGTCTGGCCTACGCGAGACTATCTGCAAACCTCTACGATGTAAGCCCCGATGACATACTTGGCAATTTCGCGCCATTGCATTTCGATCAGTCGACTTTTGATTTCTATACTGGTCCGCTACGTGCAGCGACAACGGTCCTGATCCCGCAGGCATTCGGATTTGCGACGGGAAGCCTCGCCAATCTCATCGAGGAAGAGCGGCTGACTATCTGGTATTCGGTGCCCTCGGTGTTGATCCAGTTAATTCTGCGCGACGCGCTCGTTGACAGGGACCTGTCCAGTCTTCGCTGGGTCCTGTTTGGCGGCGAGCCGTTTCCGCCAAAGCACCTGATCAGGCTCATGGCGCTGATGCCCAATGCTCAATTCAGCAACGTCTATGGTCCAACGGAAGTCAACCAATGCACCTGCTTCAATATGCGCGGCGATCAGGCGATCGATGAGGCGTTGCCAATAGGTCGCGTCTGGGACAATACCGAGGCCCTCGTCGTTAATGGTGATGATCACCCTGTGGCATCAGGAGATACGGGTGAGTTACTCATTCGGTCGCCTACGATGATGCTCGGATACTGGGGGCGTCCGGACCTCAACGAGCATGCCTTTTACCTGCGCGAGCGCGATGGTGACTTGTCTGATCGCTTCTATCGGACCGGCGACCTCGTTCGCATGCGGGAGGACGGGGAATTCGAGTTTCTTGGCCGCAAGGACCGCCAGATCAAGTCACGTGGTCACCGCGTGGAACTGGACGAAGTCGAAGCCGTACTTTGCGGGCACGATGACATCGATGAGGCTGCAACATTCACCGTCGAGGACGACGACCAGGGGCTACTAATCGAAGCAGCCGTCATCCTGAGGCCTGGTGTCGAAGTCTCGAACAGGGACGTAAGCCGCCACGCCGCAAGGCTTCTGCCTGGCTACGCCGTGCCGCGAAAAATCCTTTTCATGACGGATTTCCCAAGGACCCGCACCGGCAAAGTGGATCGCAAGGCACTCGCAGCTGCCTCACAAGAGGGATTCTCCGGAACCTAGAAACTTGTCCAGCCGCTGGGCAGATCGAACGAACGTTGCACCAACCACCAGCAGGCAACAATGCCAATTACGGCCGACGCTGGTCGTAACACAACGTTGAGATAGCTGTGCCTGCGCAGCAGGTAAAGTACAGGAAAAATCGCCAGGACAATCACCAGTTGTCCAATCTCCACGCCAATGTTAAACCCGATTAACGCAAGGACACGCGCCTGGAAATCTACGGTCATGTCTTCCAGGACGGATGCGAATCCGAGCCCATGGAATAGGCCGAAGACAAATACGGCCGACCACTTGTACTTGCCAAGCAGCGAATAAAAGTTGTCGATCACAACGACAAGGATGGACAGCGCAATGACTGATTCAACGAATCGGGAAGGCAGAGTCACCCAGCCTTTCATCGCAAGAGCCAGCGTTATCGAATGCGCAACCGTAAATACCGTAACGACAGCCACTACATTCCAGATCGCCTCTTTCAGACCTTCTGTCGGCTGCCAATCCCGACCTTTGCGCACCAGCACAGACGTCAGCAACAGCGTAACGAGGAACAGAATGTGGTCAATGCCAATCCAGATGTGTTCGATACCCTCGCTGATGAAATTAGCGAGCTGGCGCATGCGATTATTGTTTTTCGTGCTGAGCTGCGCCGTCTCCCGGCCAGGTGCGTGAATGCTGGATAACTGGGTATGGTTATCTTCAACGCCGGTCCGGTAGTTGTATTCGAAGTGAAACCCACCACGGTGTTCCGGGATTGCGTGCATGATGGCCGAATAAGTAATCGTCAGTTCGTCCGGGGCAGGCAACGGTGAGTCGAGCACGAAGTGCATAACGAGATACTGCTGAACTTCCTCCATAAAATCGACGTCGACGAAGGTCAGCGGATAGTCGCCGTCGATATCACCGATAGACAGGTGTGACGCAAAGTATTGCTTGAGGCTCTCTTCCTGTTCGGGCGTTAACCCGTCTTCTGCAGAAATGCCAAGGCCAGTCGCAATATTGACATGGTTCGTGTCCGCTTCCACGCGGCCCTTCATGCCGTCTTCGTTTACTTGCAGCCAGATATAGCTGAACTCCGGATTGTGTGCTATCGCTACGTTGGTCCATGCCGTGAGGGATGCGACCAGCACGGTCAGCAATACCGAGTAATACACTTTCATTTTTATTCCCTTTTTTCCTGGAGCCCATTTCTTGTTGTTCATTGCAGGTCGCAGATATTCCAGTCCCGGGTGTGATGACGGACTGTTCCGATGACTGTTGCACAAAAAATTTGGTAGCAGTCAATTATTTTTACATAACTCGCGTTATAGAACATTGCCGTTTTCCCACGATGATCCCGAGCTTACGGTTGAGGCTGCAAATCTCCACTCAATGGTAACTTTGGCCTATCCGGAAACGATTCGACAGGCGTTGTTACAAACTGTTGCAAGTTATGCGCTAGAATCTGCGCTAACCTTTACTGCAGCGCCGCTCGTACATGCGGACGTTTCAAGAACAGTGTTTGATAAGAAAAACATAAAATGAAGACACTTCTTTTCGCGCGTGAGGATATTTCCAGAATAGTGGCTGCTGTGGGCTTTGACCGGCTTATGGACGACACGATTTGTGGACTTTCTGAAGCATGCAACGGCTTTGATTCCGAGGCGCATTCTATACCGGTTCGTTCCGGATTCTCCTACAACGATGAAGACAGTAAAGGGCTTGTGGAGTGGATGCCGGTCATTCGCTACGGTGATCGGGTGGTTATCAAGCTCGTTGGCTACCATCCGGACAATCCGAAAAAGTTTCGACTGCCCACGGTGATCTCCACGATCATGACCTTCGACACGCGCACGGGTCACGCAACAAACATTGTTGATGGGACGTTTCTCACGTCGCTTCGAACCGGGGCCGCGTCCGCGGTTGCCAGCATGGTCCTGGCGAAACCCGATTCCAGGGTGCTGGGCCTGATTGGCGCAGGCGCGCAATCCGTTACCCAGCTGCACGCGATATCGCGACGCTTTGATCTTGGCGAGGTGCTCATATTCGATACAGATGTCAGTGCCTGTACAACGTTTGCGGACCGCGCAGCTTGTGCTGGCGTGGAGCTGCCCATTGAGGTGCTGCCCATGCAGGAGGTGTTGTCGGCGGCAGACATTTTGTGCACATCGACCTCTATTGACGTTGGCTGCGGGCCACTGTTCGAAGATCAGGCATTCGTCCCGGGGTTGCACATCAACGCGGTTGGCTCTGACTTCCCTGGCAAAATCGAGCTGCCGCTGGCGTTACTCGAGCGCAGCCTGGTTTGCCCCGATTTTAGGGCGCAGGCAATCGCTGAAGGCGAATGTCAGCAACTGGGAGAGAATGACATTGGCCCCGAGTTAACAGAGCTCGTGAAAGAACACGATAAATACGCAGACTACCGCGACCGCACGACGGTATTCGATTCCACCGGTTGGGCGCTGGAAGATCTCGTGATGGCGGATATCATGACGTCCCTTGGGGATGAGATCGGCGTCGGCAGAAGCATAGAGCTCGAGTGCGTCGGCCAGGACCCCAAAAACCCCTACGGATTCATTGCCAGCCAGTCGAAAGGTCTCGAAACCCTGCTTAGTAATGTGGAGCACTGGGCATGAAATACGAGACCGAAACGGTTCGAGACCTTCCATGAGGGAGACCGCTATACATGTACATGCAGTCAATCTTGATGTGACCCCGCCTGAACTTGGCGCTTGCCGGGAATTCTTAAGCGAGGACGAACAAGTGCGTGCCGGAAGTTTCGCTTACCAGGAATTGCGCGACAGGTGGACTGTTTCTCGTGCCACGCTGCGTGCCATTCTCGGGCGTTACGTCGAATCTGCGCCGAGTGATCTGCAGTTTGAGCACGCCGACTTTGGCAAACCGTATCTGGCAGGCGAAAGTTCTCACAACATATTTTTTAACCTGAGCCACTCTGACAACGTCGCTTTAGTTGCGGTAACCGCCACGGCGCCGGTCGGAATCGATGTTGAGCGCGTGCGGGCCATTCCGGACTGGAATCGTGTCGCGAATCGGTTTTTCTCCAGCAGCGAAAATGCGGCATTGTCTGGTGTTGACCAGCAACATCGTGAGCGTGCGTTCTACAACTGCTGGACGAGGAAAGAGGCGATTATCAAGGCTACCGGCGAAGGCCTGTCAGCATGCCTCGACGCGTTTGACGTCACGCTCGAACCTGGTGAGCCCGCAGCGGTACTGCATGATCGACGCAGCGTAAACAATGGGCAAACATGGCGATTGCAACATCTCGATCCGGCCGACGAGTTCGTCGGTGCTGTAGCCCTGCAATGTACAGGTGACGTCACCGTTAACTATCACGATTACTGGCAGATGAGTCATGCGTAACCTAATTTCAGCCTGCCTGTTCATTGGCGTAATTTTGTCAGTGCCAGAGCAGTCGACAGCAGCAGCCGCCCACGAAAACGAAGAAGTCGAGGAAGTCGTCGTGCGGGGTCGCTGGGAAAAGCCCGACGGGCTGTCTGTGAGTGCGTCACAGGGTGCCGTTTCTCAAATTGAAATAGATGCGCGGCCACGGTTGCGACCTGGGGACATCCTCGAAGTCGTTCCTGGACTGATCGTGACCCAACATAGTGGGGCGGGTAAATCGAATCAGCTGTTTCTGCGCGGATTCAACCTGGATCACGGCACCGACTTCGCAACGTCGATTGACGGCATGCCAATCAATATGCCGACGCATGGTCACGGTCAGGGATATACGGATCTGAACTTCATGATTCCGGAACTGATTGACAGGCTCGAGTTTCGCAAGGGCCCCTATTACGCTGACGTTGCGGACTTTTCGTCTGCGGGTGCGGCATTTTTCTCCACCGCGAGTTCGCTTGACTCGGGAATCGTAAAGGCTGGCATCGGTGAATACGGGTTTCGCCAGATGCTTTATGCGGACAGCTTTGAAACCAACGACGGCGACCTGCTGGCAGGCATTCAGTATGGTCAATACGACGGGCCGTGGGTAGGGACGAGTGAAAACCTCTCCAAGTACAATGGCCTGTTTCGCTACTCCGAATCCGATCCTGACGTCGGCGAGTGGGGCGTCACGTTCATGGCCTACGATGCTTCCTGGGATTCCGCTGACCAGATCCCGCTACGCGCCGTCCGGTCGGGCGCAGTGTCGAGGCTTGGTACGATCGATGACACGGTCGGCGGGGAAACGTCCCGCTACAGTTTGTCAGGCCGCTGGCATCGCGATTTCGGTGAACAGCAGCTGACGGCCCGTGCCTACGCGATCGATTACCAGCTCAATCTGTTCTCGAATTTTACCTACTTCCTGGACGACCCGGTGAACGGTGACCAGTTCGAGCAGGTGGATGACCGGAACGTCTATGGTGGCGACCTCACCTGGGTGCGACGGGCAGGCGACACGCTGGTTCACAGGGCTGGCACATTCTTCCGCCTTGACGACATCGCGGATGTCGGACTTTACAAAACCCGGGAGCGCGCGCGACTCGGCGTCGTTCGTCAGGACAGTGTCAGTCAGTTGACTACCGGGGCTTTCTACGACATCGACAAAACCTGGAACGATCGCTGGCGCAGTACCTTGGGTGTGCGGGCCGACTATTTTCATTTCGATGTGCAGGACAGCAACCTACCACGCAATACTGGCACCGCGAGTGACTGGCGGGTTTCACCAAAACTGAACGTCGTTCGTACGCTATCAAGAAACACAAATGCATTTTTCAGCGCAGGATTCGGATACCATAGCAATGACGCGCGCGGAACCGTTATCACCGTTGACCCGGCAAGTGGCTTGCCAGCAGACAAGGTTGATCCGCTCGTCAGGTCACAGGGCGCGGAGATCGGATTCCGCTACTTCAGCGAAGGTAGACTCAATGTGTCAGCGTCTTTGTGGATCCTCGAGCTGGATTCGGAACTGCTATTTGTCGGTGATGCCGGAAACACGGAACCAACACGCGCCAGCCGACGTTATGGACTCGAAGTGCCGGCTTACTATCGGTTGAACGACAATTTGTTGGTGGATTTCGAACTTGCACTGACACGTTCAGCGTATACGGGGTCCAGTGACGACGGCGACGAGATTCCCGGCAGCCTGGAGCGTGTTATGGCCGCGGGCATTGTTGCAAGCGCCGAAAACGGGATGTACAGCACGGTGCGCGTGCGGCATTTCGGAGACAGGCCGTTGCTCGAGGATGGCAGCATTCGCTCAGGTGACTCAACCGTCTGGAACCTGGGGCTGGGCTACAAACGAAGAAACCTGGATTTTCGCATTGAACTGCTAAACGCCTTTGACTCGAGCGACGACGATATTACCTATTATTACGAGTCCCGATTGCCGTCGGAACCATTGGGCGGTGTTGCCGACGTTCATTTCCACCCGATCGAGCCGCAGACGTACCGGGCCTACGTGACCTGGTACAGCGATCGTTAGACGACAGGCTTACCTTGCTAGAACGGGATGAGCCGCCGTAGCAGTCGGTTTCTTGTGCTGCAAGGGACCGACACGAATCAAGTCTGTACAGCCTCGTGACCTAATCGTGTTGTTCGTAAATAACCGGAATATCGTGACTTTCGGCATAGGCTTGCGCCAGGATCATGGCCTCGTCGCGTGACATCTTCATCATAGATGTCACGGTTTTAAAGCCCCAACGTTCTTCGTCATCTTCACGTTTCATCGTAAACATGCGTTCGATGTCTGCGGTCGTCTGGCCGTCGCTGCCAGTGCTTGTCTGCACCAGCAGGAAGTCCTGATCTGTGTAGGTTTCTCCCGGCTCAAGAGCTGGCAGTATTTTAGTATCAACACCCATTGGCCTGGCCTCCGGTGATCTTTTCAATGCAGGCTAAACCTGCAAGGCTCATGCCAAATAGCCGGATTCGACGCGTTCCGGCCAAGAGTGTGATCCAGCTCACGTAATTGCCGGCTCTATGTCAAATTCGATCTGACAATCTTGGTCACATTGGGGCACGTCTGTATATGAATTGCGACGGTCGATGCGGAGCGCTAAAAAGTACGACAGGGGGCCGCGTTGCAGATATCTACAGGAAAGCGTATTTCAATCCGAATATGAGCGCGATAACGTAGGCCGCGACGGAACAGTCACCAGCCCGTCCGCTAATGATCTTGATGAGAATGTAGCTGATAAAGCCCAGGCCGATGCCTTCGGCAATCGAGAAAGATAGTGGCATCGCCAGGGCGGCAACGACTGCCGGGGCGCTCTCGGTAATATCGTGCCAGTCGAGATCCGCCAGGCTGCGTGCCATCAGGCATGCGACGAACAATAACGCTGAGGCGGTCGCGTATGCCGGTACGCTCTGCGCGAGGGGTGCAAAGAACAGGCAACCCAGGAATAGCAGTCCGCAGACGACTGCAGTCAGCCCGGTTCGCCCCCCGGCTTCAACGCCCGCTGCGCTTTCAATATAGCTTGTAGTTGAAGACGTGCCGGCCAGGGCACCGACCACCGTAGCACTCGAATCCGACAGCAATGCCTTTCGCAGCCTGGGCAGATTGCCATTCTCGTCGACGAGATTCGCCCGTGTGGATACGCCGACAAGCGTGCCCGCCGTATCGAACACATCGACAATTAGCATTGACAGCACGACGGTCACCATCGACAGCTGGAATGCGGCGGCGATATCGAGTTGCAAAAACACCGGTGCGGGCGAGGGTGGCATGGCGATGATGCCGTTGAATTCAACATCACCGAAAACCCAGCCTGCGGAAGTTGCCAGCAGAATGCCGATAATGACGGCACCTGTGATTCGTCGCGCCGATAAAGCCGCAATGGTTACGAAACCCAGTATGCAAACCATTGGCTCGAAGCTCACGATGTCACCAAGGGCGACCAGGGTCGCTTCGTGATCGACGACGATCCCGGCGTTTCGCAGTGCGATAAAACCCAGGAACAGACCGATTCCCGCCGCCATGCCCAGTTTCAGGTTGTGTGGGATTGCGTTGACGAGCCATTCCCTGACAGGCAATACGCTCAGGGCGACGAAAATGACACCGGAAATGAATACCGCCCCGAGCGCGGTCTGCCAGGCATGGCCCATCCCCAAAACGACACCGAATGTGAAGAACGCGTTTTGCGCCATGCCCGGTGCCTGCGCGATCGGATAGTTTCCATAGAGCCCCATCACGATCGAACCGAAGGCTGCGGCAATACAGGTCGCTACAAATACGGCACCGAAATCCATGCCGGCATCTGCGAGTATCGACGGATTGACCACAGTGATATACGCCATTGCAAGGAATGTGGTCAAACCCGCCATCGTCTCGGTGCGCGCAGTGGTGCCGTGTTTCTTCAGCTCAAAAAATGATTCCAAAATAGCGACCTAGTTATTGGCGTCTTCTGCTCGCGGTAACTGGTCTGCGAAGTGCAACCAGTTGGCTACGAGTGCCTGGACCACGACGTTGCCCACAACAAATGCTGCTTCCAATGCCGGGCGTCCACTATCGGGGTAGGGCACGGACCGGCTCCAGGCCGCCGTTTTACCCGGCGGAGGCATCGTGTAGTTGCTCGCAGTACGCAGTACCAGTACTCGTTCGGTGTCGACATAGCCCGTTCGCCCCAGTCGATGCAACGCGGTTAGCGTGCCACTGTCCTCCATGCTCGACGTCATGAAGTTTGCATCCGCTCCGGCATATAACTGGAGCCAATCGTTTGCCCATTCAGTGAGCAACTCGCCGTGCCAGTAAGTGCTGGCACTCAGTGAGTCGCCAATGGTGACGAACGGCGGGCGTTGCGCCGCGGGAAAACCATCGAAACGTTGCCGATATTCGGCAATGCCTGGAGCGTCCGCAAGTTCGATATCTTTGGTAATCGAAAATGCCCAATCGACCAGCTGCTCGTTCAGGCTGAATGCGATTGTACCGAGACGCGAGGATTGCTCGATGTCATCCGGGTTCGTCGTGGGTTTGTCCTTTCCTAACGGAATGATGCCGTATGGCCACTGCTCGGGAATCTCCCGCCCATCAATCTCGTAGTGCAGGTCTCCGTCAATGACATGACGGGCCCACGCTGCGGAACCCAGCGACATGTCGGCCGGATCGCCACCGGCAACGCCGGCAACAAGCCAGTATGCTTTTGAAAGATCGAAGCGGGGGTCGAGGCCAAGCGCCATGATGGACGCCGTGGCATTGGGTATTCCGCCGCCGAGTAATACTGCCATTACGCCGTCATCGTTAAGGAAAATGTCTTGCTGGCCGAGCGGAAATTCGAGCGCAGTGTCCAGATTCAGTCGTTCGACCCAGAATTGGAGCTCGCCCGGAGCGTCGCCCGTGACCTCACCATTTTCGAACATTGCCAGAATAACTACCTTGATCTGCAGGCGTTCTTCGGCACCCTGCACAGGCGTTAGAAGCAGGCAAGCCAGGCTCAGCCATAGCAGTCGTGGCAATAAGCCATGGCGGGTTCTACTTGATGTCACAGCTCGCATTGTTGACTCTCTTTTTCTTGAGATAGCTGAGGCAGTTGCATATTAGCGCGAATACAAAGGGGACATGCTGCATTTAGCGTGTTCTGTACGCTCCATGCAGCATGTCCCCTTAATTGCGGTAGACGTCGTTCCGGTCTCCGATCCGAATGACGTGAACAACTAATATCGAGTCCTCAATCGTGTAGAGAACTTGATAACGCCCTTGTCGAATTCGGTAACGCTCTCGACCTGACAGTTTTACTGCGCCTGGAGGTCTCGGATTGTCAGCGAGAGACTGTATGCGACTAATAATACGTCGGCGATCCGCCTTGGTGGCAACTGACTCAAGTTCTTTGCAGGCTGACTTGCTTATTCGAAGGCTATATCTTGCCACGTCGTTTCAGGTCCTTAACGACATCCTCGAACGCGCAGTCAGATTCCTTTTCCCGGACGTCGAATGCCTCAATGTCAGTTGCATCCTCAAGAAGCGCAGCTTTGACGGCATCGTTGACGAGTTCCGAAATACTGCGGTCAGTTTCAGCCGCCTTCAATCGCAGCGCATGGTGCAGGTGAGGTTCGAAATAGACGGTGGCTCTTTTCTGGGCTGAGTCTTTCATTGCTGAATTATAGCGTTATAACGTTATAACGTTATGTAAACAACTCGACTGTCAATTCGGTACCAAACTAAATGGGGACAATCCTGATTTAGCGATAATCGCAGGAATGACCAATCAGGAATGTCCCGCTTTTATCGGAGAATCTCGGATCTTGTCTGGCTGACCACGCCGTACAAGGCATCTTCGGGTTCTATAAGTGAAAGGGCCGTATCAACTGTTTCGAGTGCGTCGTCATCATTTCCACCAGCCGCCAGGACAAGCGCCAGGTTGTTTAGAGCAATGACATTACCCGGCTCAATTATCAAAAGCTCGGAATAGGCGATCTGTGCTGGTTCGAGTCGTCCCAGGCTGTAGTTTGTATTCCCCATACCCAGCCATGCGATGCTGTTTTGCGGCCAGTGATTGACGGCAGTTTTATAGGCGGTTGCCGCTGCCTCGGTCTGACCGACCGCTTCAAGATCTGCAACGGCACGCACGTATGTATCCATGCCGCGACTGGCCGGCGAATCTCCAGGCTGCAACACCACAACGCCCCAGGAGTTCGCACGCCGCCAGTAGCGGAGGAATTTGGCCGCCGGTACGAGATGTCGACGCACCTCACCGGACCGAAGCACAAATGTTTCCTCGTCTGGCAAATATCCGACAACGACGGCGAAGTGCCAAATCGGTATGACACTGGCGCCAAGATTTTGCAATACCAGAACCGGATGACCCTGCTGAATTTCGTCTAGTAAGGACACAACGTCGGATTCTACTGGGTAGGGTATGCGCCCATAGCTGCGAATTGCGGCCATTAATTCGATTTGCAGGCTGCCTTTGCGTTTTGGCAGATACACACTGGGCGCCAAGTCGACAGGTGAAACCTCCACGCCAGCCGCATTCAGAACGGTGGCTAAAGCGGCAGGTCCACACTGATCAGTGGTCTGAGGGTAGAATGCGGTGTCGCTCAGCTCGAACGGGACGTTCCCCGATTTTTCAAAAAGGTCCGCACGGACTGCTTTGTCGAGGGTACTGCAGCCGGACGACAGCGATGCGCTTATAAGGACCAACAACAAACTGAGTCGTCGAATCGGCATCGCGCGAACTAGAACTCTGTAAAGAAATTGGTAACGTTCAGGAGTTCCAGAACAATTAGCACAATGGCGACGATTCCGACGACCTCAACGACACCGGTTGCGCCGACCGGCATCTGGTCCAGGTTGTCTTGAAGGCTTTGCAATTCCTCATTCGTTAGCGCAGCAACGCGCTGACTGGCATGGACCGGATCAACCCCCATTTTGACCAGCATGTTCTGCACATTTTGCTGCGCAAGAACGCCGTTGATTTGGTCTATCTGGTCTCGTCTGTCTTCCAGTTGAATCGCTTTTTTAGTCGATATCATTTCCGCGAAAGCGGGTTGCGCCAATGAGCTACCTACCAGGCAAACTGCCATGACCATCGCTGCTGTTCGTTGTATCGATAAACTCCTCATACTTGTTCTCCGCTGAGTAATCGTCTACTGGCATGGGCACTGACCGACATAAACTTCAGCAATGCGGGCCGCTAACATACCGCAATTTTAATGAGTCGATGCTATCGGGCCAGAGCTGGTCTCGAGTGTGATGCTGATCCCAAATCGATGTATTTGCCTGACAAAACGGGGACATTCCTGATTTAGCGTATAAATACAATAAATCAAGAATGTCCCAATTATTGCGGCCAGCCACCGGAAAGCTGAGTAGGTTGGGACAGAAATGACGGATCCCAACAACAACACGCCAAGAAACAGCGCGACAACTATTGCCGACCCGACCACAATCAGCGCGATGCGGGCCATCCGAATAAAACTGTCGAGGATTGCCAGGTCAACAGTCACGATTTTTCTCCGATTTCCGCCAGCACGTCGTTTGACAGCGTGATGAATATGCGAAAGCTCTCGTCGGCGGCCAGTTTTTCGTCGACCAGCATTTCGAACGCCGTATTTTGCAAGTCACGAACTTTGCTGACAATCTCACGCCGTTCGTCGTTTCCGGTGTCGCTCGTGACTGAGTTGCGCAGCTTGATCGTCTGTGAATAGAACGTATCAATGCGATTCTTCCTGCGCATTCGAAAAAGTCGCAATCCGCCGTAGCCGGCACTGACCAGCGCGATCATAATGGTCACGCCGACTTCGGCGATACCGGAATAGCGTTCGTAGACTGATGGCGCGTCTCTTTGCAAATAGGCTTGCGCGCCTGGATGCAATACGAATGTAGAATTACTGGCGTCGAAGTCACCGGTCAGATTCTGAAACAAACCAGGCTGTTGCGCTGAGAGGGCCGGCTTCAATCGCACTAATTCGTTGACCAGGTCATAGATGACAGAGCTGTCCAAACCGCGTCTTGCCACAAGCAGCTTGTCGACGGCAAGCGTCAGGACGGGTTCCGGGGTGGCATCGCCATAGGTGCCGGCAGGGATGATGAAGGGCCGAAAGTAAGGGTTTAGAAGCGTCGCCGCGTCGACGATGGAACCTTTTCCTACACTTTCCGGCGAACCCATACTGATCAGACGCAACGAGGATATGCCCCGTGAAACACTGGTTTGAATCGGCACGAATACGACGATCACGTCCGGTCGTTCCCGATTCTCCACGAACGAAAATTCGTCGTCCTGCAGGTTGAGACGCCTTGTACTTTGCTCGAACATGACCCGTGACGCGGACCCCTCCGGCCCTGCAAACACAGTCGATCCCCTGATCAGGTCGGCCAGGCCTTCAAATTCTTTCTCACCTGTTTGCCCGATGTGCAGAACAGTGGGATACAACGGAATGACCGTCATGATTCCATCACGATAGGGCATGCTGTTTGAAATCAACGCGACATCTGCTGTGCCTGCAAGTAGTTCCTCGATAGCCGCTTCCTCTTGCATTCTGCTTTCCGTCAGATTGAGCTGAATTCTCGATTCGCGACTGAAGAGTTCGGTCAGACTATCGGCAACATCCTGATCTATTGGCGAGGAGGGGTTGGCGAGGATCAACTCAACGTGGCCGCGCTCGCATCCGGCGGACAGGACTGACAGAAGCAGTAACGGAAGTACACTGTGCAATCGCATGGGAAACGCCTCGATTCGTGTGCGATACAATCGGCCAATCACTCATACTACAGAAGTATTTATCCTTCAAACCATAAGCCTGCGGAGCATTAATTGCTGGTTATCGTCGCTTCCCGTAATCCGGTCAAAATCGTTGCCGTCAGGCAGGCGTTCGGCGCGTATTTCGAACCCGGCCAGATTGAAATTGAATCTGTTGATGTCGAATCAGGTGTCGGAGACCAGCCTCAGAACGATGCCGAAACCCGTCGTGGCGCAAGGAATCGCGCAAGTGCCGCGGCGGAAGTACAACCGGAGGCTGACTATTGCGTCGGTCTTGAAGGGGGCATCGAGACGATTGACGATCATTTGATGGCCTTCGCGTGGATGGCAATCCGAGCGCGAAACGGACGAATCAGCGAAGCACGCACGGTGACACTGCCGCTTCCGGATGCGATCCGCGACCTGGTTCGTGATGGTATGGAGCTGGGTGATGCCAACGACAGGGTCTTTGCAACCAGCAACAGCAAGCAGAAGGGCGGCGCATTCGGCTTGCTGACGAATGGCCGGTACACCCGCGAGGGCGTCTATGCGCAGGCACTGACGATCGCGCTGGTGCCCTTTGTCCACGAGCTGTATCCGTAATCACCCGAAATCTAAGCAGTTTTTACTTCGCGTGCCGCTTGTAACGGCGCCGCTCCCGTCCGACAATAGTCACTCGGGTTTAGCCGGTCGCGTTGACGTCAGGCCGAGGGGAAAAATATGAATAAGATCAATACTATTCGTCATCCGGCGTTCACCGACGACATACCGGTGGTGGCCGAATCTGACGTTGTCGTCGTTGGTGGTGGCTCGGCCGGCATCTCAGCCGCGGTCTCGGCTGCGCGTAACGGCAGTTCTGTGACCGTTCTGGAACGCTATCATCATCTTGGCGGTATGGCCTCAGGTGGCATGGTGCTGGTGCTGGATGACATGGTTAACGGTCAGGAAATTGTCGTTTCCGGAATCGTCGATGAGTTTGTCCAGCGCATGAAGAAGGAAGGCATGGCGGTGGTGCCTCCCGAAGAAGACCGGTTTGCGAGTGAAGAGATGTGGCGCAAGTGGTCGCGTTGGGGCGTGCACGATTTTCATCAGGCACAAAGGCCGCAACCGATCGTCTATGCAGTGGCCTTCGACCCCGATGCCTGGAAGAGAACGTCACTCAATCTTGTGCGCGAGAACGACATCAACCTGCGCCTGCACAGCTGGTTCAGCGAAGCCATTGTAGAAGATGGCCTAATAAAGGGCGTTATCTGCCAGACAAAAACCGGTCGCGAAGCGATACTGGGCAACATCGTCATCGATACCAGCGGCGATCTCGACGTGGCCTGCAGTGCCGGTGCGGATTACGACCAGGGTCAGTACATCGTTACCACCGTGTTTCGCCTGTCGAACGTTGATACCGATGAGGCGCTGCGATTCGAATACGAGGAGCCCGAGGCGTTCGCGAAGATCAATCGTGAAGCGCGCAGAATTATTGGCGGGGCTTGGGAGATGTGGTGGCTGAAGACACCGATCCCGGGCGTAGTCTGGTGCAACTGTCCACACATGCCGGGTTACGACGGCATCTCGGTCGGCGACCTGACGTCGGCCGAATACGAGGGCCGGGATCGCATGATGGGTCTCTTCGAATTCGTGCGCAAGAATTTACCCGGATTCGAGAAGTCGAACATGCTTGGCGGTGCCGAGCAGGTCGGTGTGCGCACGACCCGCATGCTTAAAGGCGAATACGTGGTCACGAAAGAGGATGTCGTCAACCGGCGCTACTTCAGTGACTCCGTCTGCCGCGGCCGCGACTATTACACGCCATACCGCGCTCTGCTGCCGAAAAAAGTCGAGCAACTGATCGTGGCCGGACGTCACTATTCGGCAGAACCTGACGCCCAGAAGCGCTCGCGTGAAATTCCGCCCTGCATGGCGCAGGGTGAAGCGGCGGGAATTGCAGCGTCCCTTGCGCTGCAGGAAGACATCCTGATCCGCGACGTTGACGCCAGCAAAATTCAAAAACAGATGCGGGCGCAGGGTGCGGATCCTGGCGATATTCCATCGGCAAACGCGACCGGCCTGGATGATCAGGTCGTAAATGCATAATCAGACGTGCACATTGCGTCCGTAAGTCAGGAGAAGTTAAGAAAATGTCCAAATCAGACGTGTTGCCACTGGAGGGCATCCGGGTTATTGATTTTACGCAGGTCATGATGGGGCCATCAGCGACGCAGATGCTGGGCGATTTCGGTGCTGACGTCATCAAGGTTGAAAACCCCAGGGGCGGCGATCTATCGCGAACGTCCTTCGGCGCTACTGACGAAGTGGGGTTGAACAATCCCATTTTTTGCAGCCTGAATCGCAACAAACGATCGCTGGCACTCGACCTGCGAGACGATGCCAACAAGGAGATCATTTACGAGCTGGTGCGCGATGCCGACGTCGTTATCAGCAATTTCAGGGCCGGCGTAATGGATAGATTGGGCTTCGGCTATGACAGGCTCAGCGAAATCAACCCGAAGATCGTCTATGCCAGCGGCAGCGGTTATGGACCGGAAGGACCGTACGCGCACAAGGGCGGCCAGGATGTGCTCGCGCAGGCAATGAGCGGTGTGATGATGCGTCGTGCAGACGCGTCAGTCCCCATGTCGATTTATCCGACGACGCTCTGTGACTACACCGCGGGCATGCATTTGGTCCAGGCCGTTCTGGCTGCACTGATTGGCGTCACCAGAACGGGTAAAGGACAGCGCATCGAGGTGTCCCTGTATAACTCGATGATTGCGATGCAAATGCAGGAGGCAACGTGTCATCTGAATACGGGTAAAGAGATCAACTGGGCGGAGATGCCACTGACCGGCGTATTTGAAACAAGTGATGGCGCCATCGTTCTCGTCGGCGCCTTTAAGGCGAATCCTCTGCAGGATATCTGCGCGGTGCTGGAGATTGAAGATCTCTCAGCAGACTATCCTGACCTGGATGCACAACGAGCTAATAAGCCGTATTTGCAAGAGAGATTTGCTGCCGAATTCGCAAAAAACAAAACCGGCCACTGGATAGAGCGCCTCGAGAAGGCGGATCTTCTTTGTGCGCCTGTCAAAGAACTTGCCGAAGTGCTGGAAGACGAACAAACGCACGTCAATGAGATGATCGTTGAATTCGAACACCCGCTTAACGGCAGTATGCAGGCAATAGCGTGTCCGATTCATTTCTCGTCTCTGGACTGCGGCGTGCGGCGGGTTCCGCCTCGACTCGGTGAACACAATGACGAGATTCTTGAGGAACTTGGTATTGCGATTCCGGCAAAGGCTGCGAACCCGTGACGGTTACCTATAACGTTGAGGGTCACGTCGCTAGAGTAACGATCGAGCGGCCCGATCGAAGAAACGCGGTCGACGAAGAAACCGCCGACTTACTGGAAGCGATCTGGCAACGTATTGAGGGCGATCCCGATGTGCGCGTGGTCGTGCTCACAGGCAGTGGTGACAAAGCGTTCTGTGCCGGTGCTGACCTGAAAGCAGGCGACGAAACAAAAACGGGCCTCGAGTATTGGGCCTCGGCCCGGCCCAATGGATTCGGCGGCCTGGCGACACGTAAGTCACTGCATGTTCCGGTCATTGCGCGCGTCAACGGCGTTGCCGTCGGGGGTGGATTCGAGCTGGTACTGGGTTGCGATATCGTCGTTGCGGCGGATCACGCCACGTTCGGCTTCCCGGAACCCAGGGTAGGGCGCATGCCACTCGATGGCGGCATGATACTTTTGCCACGGCTGATTCCGGAGAAGATTGCGATGGGGATGTTGCTGACCGGTGAGCGAATAACGGCAAACGAGGCGCAGTCTTACGGTCTGGTCAATTCCGTCGTACCTGCCGCTGAACTGGATAGCGCAATCAACACATGGGTGGCACACATACTTGAATGTGCACCGTTGTCGATTAAAGCAATAAAAGAGTGCGTCAAGGAAACTTCGGACCTGCCGATCGAGGAGGCCTGGTCGAAAAGACTCCCTTCGCTGGTGGCAGCACTCGAATCCGAAGACTCGGAAGAAGGGCCGAGGGCGTTTCGGGAGAAGCGCAAGCCTGACTGGAAAGGCAGGTAGTTGCTTTGTTGCAGGCCGCCTCTACGTGACCTACGTCATCATGTCTCCTTGCGTCGGTATCAAAGACGGTGCCTGCGTCGACGTTTGTCCGGTTGATTGTATTCATGAGGGCGAGACGATGTTCTATATCGACCCGGTCGAGTGCATCGCCTGTGGTATTTGCGAAAGCATATGTCCAGTGGACGCTATTCGACCTTTAGAAGAAGTGCCGGACGATGAGAAAAGCTATATAGCGATCAATGCAGCTTTTTTCGCAAAGAAATAATAACAGCCACCCCGGGTGTAGCGAGCACCCTTTCATTATCTCAGCAACCACTGCAAGCAGATGACTAATGACGATAGCCAGCGAGAATAATAACGGCGCCGAAGGCTCGGATGACGCAATGTCTTATCCGAAGCCATCCTACGCCTGGTACGTCGTCGTGCTCATGATGTGCTTCTACGTGCTGTCCTTTATGGACCGGCAGATCATTGCTGTATTGATCGAACCTATTAAAGCCGACCTGTCATTGTCGGACGTGCAGATCAGTCTACTCGGCGGCCTGTCATTTGTTCTGTTCTACTCGACAGCCGGCATTTTCGTTGGACGACTGGCAGATTCTCTGAACAGACCCCTCCTCATCGCAGCCGGTGTTTTCATCTGGAGCCTGACCACTGCTATCAGCGGACTGGCGGCGAAATTCTGGCAGCTGCTGATTCTGAGAATGGGCGTCGGACTTGGCGAATCCGCGTTGCTACCATCAACCTTGTCGCTCCTCGCTGAATATTTTCCGCCGAATCGCCTCGCGACGCCAACCAGTGTCTTCTTGCTTGGCGCTCCGATCGGCATCGGCCTGTCATTTTCGCTGGGCGGACTGATCTATGGCGTCGCCGTGGAAATCTCGAGCGCGCCCGACTGGCAAGAGGTCGCGCTGATAGGCGGCGCCGCGGCGTGGAAGCTGGTCCTGCTCTTCCTCGGCTTGTTGGGCATGGCAATGACCTTTCTGCTGGCGACCGTGCGCGAACCGCGAAACATGCGCCGTGACACAGCTGAAGCTGGCAAAAAGAGCAAAGCGAAGCTCGCGGATGCAGCGACACTCGGTGAAGTAAAAGCGTATGCGAGGGCAAACTGGCTGGCGATTGGGGCCCTGTATTTCGGCATGGCACTGATTTCGCTGGCGGCCTATTCACAGGGCTTCTGGGATATCACATTTCTGACACGAACCTATGGCTGGGACGCGGCAACCGGTGGTTTCTGGTATGGCATGGTGCAGCTGTTTGCCGGCCTGTCCGGAATGCTGTTCGGTGGGATCGTTGCGGACCGGTTAAGCAAGCGCGGCGTGCATGCCTCCAGCGTAATCATGGTCACCATCGGTGCCGGATTTGCGGTGCCGTTCAGCTTCATCTATCCCCTTGTCGGTTCGCCGACAGCTGCGTTGACCCTGATGATATTCGCCATTTTTGGCAGCAACATGGCCTTCGCCTGCGCCGCCTCGGCGGTGCAGCGTCTGTTCCCGGTTGCCATGTTGGGTCTTGCCGCCGGCATCTACTACTTTATTTCAAACGCCGTTGGTATAGGCATAGGGCCAACCCTGGTTGCCGGCATCACCGATTACGTGTTTGAAGATGCCAGCATGATTCGCTATTCGCTTTCTGCCGTGGGTGGCGGCTCGCGGTTATTGGCGTTTCTGTTATTCCTGGCTGGCCTGAAAGCTTATCGGGATTTAATGATCAGGCTTGAGGCGGACGCTGGTAAGTCATGACCGTGATTATCAAAGACTTGATTGGCGACTATGCCGGATTCTACGCGCAGCAAAGATCCAGGATGGCCGACCTGGAATTCGATATCGGGAATTATCCTCTAAGTCATATCGCATTCAGGGCGGCAACCGATACGGACTACCTGCGGATTCGTGACGAGCTTGAAAAGAGCTGCGACGCCAATGTCGAAAACGAGTGGCGGGGACGCGCTATTTCGAAGCTGCAATTCCGCGAGCAGCTGGATCTTGGTGGCGGCGCCAACGTGGCTATGCTGGAGCTCATTCCACCACCCCACAAGCCCGGCCAGAAGATCGGTCTGGATCACGTTGCCGTGGTGCTGGGCGAACACATTGACCCTTTTGCGCAACGTTACCGCGAAATGCTGATCGGTGAGAATCAAAGCTCCCTGCCTTCGCCACCCTACCGCATCAGTTTCAAGGACGGGTCATCGGTGAAGTTCTACCGAATCTCGCTAAAAGACCTTGTCATCGCGCAGGGTTTCAGCTTCGACGGTTTTTATCACGCGAGGGATGAGCAGGCTGATCCCGGTCAGTCGTAACGACTTTCAAACCTGGCGAAGCGCTCTTCAAGCGCCCACTGTGCCTGTGCTTTGTCGCTGTTTTGCAGAAATTGGCGGCACGTCGAATCCTCTATCGGCACTTCCGGGTCTGCGCCTCTGCATTCACTGACCATCGTTGCCGGCATCGTTTGCAGGAACAGACTGTTCCCCGGGAGAAAGCTGCTGGCCAGACCATTGCGTGATATAGCCTTTAAATCCGGATAGGACAAATCGTAAGTTTCCACGGCGCGCTGGTATTCATAAGTGAGATCCACTCGCGAAACGCCTTCGTCATCCGTCGACAAGGTCAATGGCACGCCATAGCGTCGGTAGGTATCGAACGGATGATCGTCACCCGTGATTCCAAGGATAACGTCGCTACTCGTCAGGCTGACTTCAACCGCGATATTACTGTCGGCCATGAATGTCATCAGTTGCGCCATGTTCGGGTCATAGCCGATGTCGGTGCCGTGACCAATCCGTCTCGCGCCGGCAATTTCAACCGCCTCGCGGACGTGCTTGCCCAGGTGATCGGGGGGCACCATGCCAATTGCCAGTTCGCCGGCATGCATCATTACGTTGCGCTTTTCCTCCGGCAGTGTGTCTGTAAGTCGCTTGACGATTTCCATCTGCCAGGTGAAATCCCGCAGTGATATCAGGTTGTCTTCGGGAGCAACAAAACTCAGGCCGACATAGCGGGGGTCGGCTGCAATCAGGTTGACCGCCAGCACGGTTTGCGCCAGCACTTCGTCGCGCGGAAATGTTCGTATCACCTGTGCAAGATATCTAACGCTGACATCGCAGCCCAGATCGGCATCCTTCGTCTCACAGCGATGCGTTTCCCGCCACTGCGATTCCATATCATCCGTATCCTCGATGGCCTTCTGCAGGATAAGGCGTAACGCGGGATGATCGAGCAGCTCGCGGTTCGAACGAGCAACGTTTATGTCGCTGTGACGCTTCGCGAAATCTATAGCTTCGAACATGCCGTTGGATTGCATCATCTCGACATAATAGTTTTGCTGGCGTGCGGCACGTGCCGTCACTTTCGCGATGACATCGCCCTCGCGACCGGACATGCCGGTCTGAAACCGCGCGAATGTAGCAAAGAACTGATTGTGGCCCGACACCTCGCGCCGCTGGTAATTGCGCACGGACATTGCGTCAATGAGCTGGTTGACGAGATCAGGGTCGTCGATAACCTCGCTTGCAAGGGGGCGATCGGCGCCGGCATCGCAAGGGGGTAGTCGTATCGAATGTGCCTTGAGGTCGATGCATTTGCCGTCTTCGGCCGCCCACAGCAGGAAGTATTCTGCGTAGACGTTGCCGCCCAGGTGCGTATGCAGATTGCCGCCCTTAGGCAAGCGGTACAGGAACTGTCTTAACGCAATCGGATCTTCCTGAATGCGCTCAAGTTCCGCAGCGGTGGACTGTTCGTCAGCCAGCGCCAGGCCAGATGAGAGAAGCAATGCCAGGTAGCTCAGTGCCGATATGACAGGTCTGGTGATATGGATCCTGATGGCAGATTCCTTCTTAGAAGTTTTCATTCAGCAAACTCGAAGCCGGTTTTCGGCCCGCGAATTGCTGGCGGCGCAGGCAGATTACCCTCAATTCGAGGCCAGGCAACAGGAAATCCGGTTCCGGCGATCAGGTCACCTTCCGCGAGCCCCTCGCGATCGACGCCGAACGAAGAACCCTGGCCCTTACGCCTGCATCCATCTGCAATATACACGGTTGTATAAACCCGTCGGGTCGCATTCGTGTCGTTGGCTTCCGCTGCATGGATAGTCCTGGCATGGTGGAAAATAACCGAACCCAGCGGGGCTTCGATCCAGACGAAAGGCCTGTCGGCGACCTCCGGTTCCTGTAGCAAAGCAACCGGATCTCCCCCGCGTAACTGGCCGATATCCACAAACAGATCCCTGCCGATCTTGTGTGAACCCTGCACGTAGCCCATAACGCCGCCGCCGAGCCTGACGCCATCCAGTGGAATCCATGCCGAGACAAGTCTCGGTTCGTCGACTGGCCAAAACGGAAAGTCGGCATGCGCATCTGTCTGCCTGCCGCCTGCTTCCTTGTACAACGCCTGGTCGTGCCAGAGTCGTACACAATCGCTCTCGAGCAGCACGGCTGCGGCGGCGCAAAGCCGCAAATGAAAGGTCAGTGGAGCGACTGATGAATGATCTTCCCACAGTCCTTTGCACTGTATGAATGTCTGCTCATACAGGTTCTTGTCGGAAAGACTGCGGTTGTCGTCGGCGGTGCGGAAGCGGACAGCCGCGTCAATGGATTTGGCGTACTTCCCGAGCTCACCGGCCGTGAAGAAATCCTCGACCAGGAGGAAGCCGTCCGCCTTGAAGCGATCGACCAGCAGCGGGTTGATCCCGGACATTGTTGCGGCCGAATCTGCCTGCATCACGTGGTCAATACCTGCTTTGTCCTGCGCGAAATCACGCTCCAGAGATGTCGACTATAGCGAAGAAATATCAAGAATAATAACCGTTATTAATCAATTAATTACAGTAGATATCTAATGTTAATTATCTTTATCGGTCGCCTCCAGGTCGGCCTTGAATCTCGCGTTGGGCGGCGGTTGTTTCCAGATATTTTTGCCCGTGTGTTGCGGCGTTTCATGTTTTGAGAAAAATTCATCCAGCGCGTCGACCAACCGGTCGCGTAATGGTTGCCGCGGCGGTTCCGCAGCATGTCGCTCGCCAAAGGGATGCGCCAGGTCGTACCAATAATCTGTCGGTGTATCGCTCGATTCCTGCTGATAGTAACGCGCCAGTTTCCACCGCCCATCCGTAACCATCCGCGCATGGCCACGTTCTGCAAACTGGAGTGTCCGCCAGCTCGTGCTGCGCTTACCTTGCAGGAGGGTCCGCATTGATCGCCCGGGACCATAGTCCGTTTCGGTAATCTCACCCCCCGTTGCGAAATCGAGCACAGTCACGTGCAGGTCCATCAGGTCCACCAGTTCACCGCGAGACTGCGATTCCCGGAACTCGTCGCCGGGCGCATGGATGATCATGGGTATGCGAATCGTTTCTTCGTAGAAGTTTGGGCCATTTGTTGCATTGGTCTTGCCATACAGGCCGTACTGGCCGACGAGCAGACCGTGGTCGGACGTGTATACGAGCAGCGTATTGTCCAGCAGTCCGCGGCCCTGGAGCGCGTCCAGGAGTCGGCCCACCTGGTCGTCGATCAGGGAAACGGCGGCGAGATACTGCGACAGCTGCTCGATGTGATCTGCGGGCGTCGTCGTCTGCGCGCCGCGATCCGGCAGGTCAGATGCGCCCCCGGCTCTCACGATGTCATTCGCGACCCGCCGATACTTGTCCACCAGTCGCTCCGGCAAACCGACAAATGGCGCATGCGGTTCCGTGAAATTCAGGCTGACAAAGAAGGGCTTCGGCGACGGCATATCAATAAAGCGGATGGCCTCCTCGGTTAGGAAGCGTGCCTGGACGCCGGTGTGCTGAATTTCGGTATTGTCGCTCGAGAAATGTACGGTGCCGCTGTGGACATACTGATTTTGCCAACCGGCCTTGTAAGGGTTGTAGCTCAGCCAGCGATCGAAGCCCGCCTGCGGTGGCCGACTGTCGGTCGTCGCGTGCCACTTGCCGAACAATCCGGTCCGGTAGCCTTCGTCAACCAGACGTTCGGACAAGAGCTTTTCGCCTGCAAGCCAGTCGGCATCATATTCCGCGGCTTCGCTTAAGAAATCGTGCACACCATGTTGCGATGGCATTTTGCCAGTGTAATAGCTTGCTCGTGCCGCGGAGCAGACGGGCGCCGGTGTCATTGCGTTTTCGAATAGCACACCTTGATCCGCCAGCCAGTCAATGTTGGGCGTCTCGATCTGACTGAGTCCGTATGCGCCCAACGCCCACTGGGCATGGTCGTCCGCCATTACGACAATAATGTTTGGCTGGTCGCCGGACTGGCCTGATGCGCTGGCCGCGCACAGCAACAACAACATTGTGCCCGCGATTGAGAGAGAATCAAAAGTGCGAACGTTGTAAAAACGCTTGAACGTGATCATTATTTTTTCGACACAGAGTTCTGGCCCCTTGCTCCGAAATCCTGCGTACAAAAAAAGGCGCTCCAGAGAGGAGCGCCTTTCTCGTAACACCAACGGCCTCTAAGAATTGCGAAAGACCTAGAACTCACCCCGGATGCCCAACTGGATTCGATACAGCGAATCAATTGAGTCAGGTGCCTCTACAGGCGGGGTGAAGTTTGTGTACGTGTAAACGCCGGTAACCGGGTCAACTGACGCGTCAACGACACCAATTGCAGAATCAATGTCAGTCGGTACGAAGTATCGCTTCGTGCCGTTGCTGTCGTTCAGCAGATTAAACACGTTCTCGAAATCGAGATATACCTTCAGTTTGGCATCGCCGAAGCCCAGCGGAATTTCCTGCTGGATGCGGATGTCGAGATCTGACTGCCAGTCTTCGCTCAAACCGCCTTTGCCCGTGATCGCGCCACGTGCAAAACCTTCACCGTCAGTAAAGGCGAAGAATGCCGATTGATCAAAGCCGGGGTCGAAGATTACGTTCGGGTCTCCAGCGCCAGTGGGGACGTAGAGCAGGTTGCGTGCACGTCCGCCGGTATCGCCGATGCCGGCGGTGAAGTCGCCGCCGTTGAACACAGCGCTCAGCTCATGACCTTCACGCAACTGGTAGAACGCAGTAAGGCTTGTCGCGTGGCCAGAAATAAACTCGTTCGAAATCGTGCCCTGCAGCGTAAAGTTCTGCTGGTTGTTACGCAGCGACACGCCAACCGGTGGGCTCACAATGTCCCTTGCAACAACCGCGCGGAAATTTTCGGCTGCTGTGAACGATGTTCCCGGATTGCCTACTTCTGACTCGTTGTAAGCATATCCGCCGCCGACATTCAGGCTCCAGGCGTCGCCCCACTGGAAAACCTTGGACGCTTGAATAGCCATGGTGAACGTGTGGCCATCGTCGCCAATGCGATTGGTAAAGTAGACGTCCTGGTTGCCACCTTCACAGGCCGGCGTCACGTTGCTGAATCCCTGGCGCGGTCCATTAAACGTAGCGTTACATCCCGGCAGCAGCGGGTCGATCTGCTGATAGGTTGGCCTGCCGTCGGCGGTCGTCCCCGTCTGATTGAGTGACAGGTCAAGAAAGTCGACGGAATCATTCAGGTCCGAGTAGATCAGGTCCAGTTTCACAAGCCAGTCGCTGAAGAATTCCATGTCGGTCAGCGTGTTGTGCTCAACGCCGAAGCTGTAACGATTCACGGTCGGCAATTTGAAGTTCGGATCTGTGGCATTGACAGTTCCCGCCGTGGCAAGTGCCTGAGCCTGGCCCGCATCGACCACGCACTGCGGTATGCCCTGGAAGCTGCCGCTGGCCAATACGTTTTCCGTTCCCGGAGGACAGCTTGACAGGTCGCCTACACCGAGTGCGCCACCGAAGTTCTGGTAGGCATTGGAGAACCAGACCGTTGGATCATTGCCGGAAAACACACCGAATCCGAGCGACATTCGTGTATCGCCAAACCGCTCTGGCAGCGTGTAGTTCAAGCCAATTCGTGGCTGGATTGCGTCAAGCTTATCGAACGATATCTGGTTTGACATTCCGTATCGCGCTACATAGTTCGGGTTAAGCATCGGCAGATCGTCCGTTGCATACCAGTCATAGCGCAAACCGTAAATCAGCTGCAGGTCATCGTTAATGTCCCACTGGTCCTGCAGGAACAGGGAGTGGATGTCACGGGTGAATATTGCCGCAGCGTCATTCGGATTCTGGGTGAACGAGACACCCTGTCGAATGTTGGCGACCGTGCCGGCGGTAAGACGCGGCAGCACTTCGGTGTCGAAGTCGCCGGTGCCGTCGAAAATCAACGTGCCTGTTGCATTGATGATGAACAGGTTGAACACATCCAATGTCTCGTATTCATAGCCGCCCGTGATCAGGTGGTCTCCCATTACGTAATCAAATTTCAGCTTCAGCTGGTCCTTCTTGGTATTAAGCTCGTTCGCTGAACGGAAAGTACCCGGACCAGACGTGAAATCGGAACCGAAGAATTCGTTGCCGAACGGTAAGCCGATCTGAATGCGCGGAATCGGATTAGGACCTTGCGCTTCGCCGCCGCCCAGTGGGTTCTGGATATCCTCGACGTCCTGAGTTGAATAGCGGAACTCGGTAGAAAACTGATCGGTCCAGTTGGAATACAGTCGAAGTCCCAGTGTTTCAGAGTCCGAACCGCGGTTATGGAAGTTGTCCGAGAACGTGAAGTTGCCGCGACTGCCGGGTCCGATGTCATCCGCGATGATGGTGTTCTCTTTGAGGCTTGAATAGGTTGCCTCCAGTCGGTGATAGTCATTGATGTTCCAGTCGATACGACCAAACAGTCGCTCAGATGTAACAGGAAGATTGCGCACAACCTCACCGGGGTCACGGCCATATTGGTTTATCAGGACGTCGCGGATCTGGTTGACCTGATCCGTCGTGAAAATCGTCTTCTTGATCGGGAAGTTGCTGTCAACCGTGCCAACTTCGTTGATCGATGCAGTATCTGTCTCTTCGTATGAGGCGTAGAAGAACAGCTTGTCCTGCAGGATCGGGCCGCTGATTTCGACACCATAATTCTTGCGTTCGAACACGCCCTGATCGAAGGCAACACCGTCAAGCGTGTCCCCGGTCAGGCCGTCGTCGTTATACAGGTAGAAACCGGAGCCGTGGAATTCATTGCCACCGGACTTGGTAACGACGTTGACGTTACAGCCGCTGAACTGACCGTATTCAACAGATACGGGCGCAAATTCGACCGCCGCTGCGGCAACGGTATCGAACGGAATGGGAAACGAGAACCTCGCCAGGTTGCCGGACAGGTTCAGGCCAAACGCATCAGTTGCTCTTACACCGTCAACGGTGAACGAGTTGGTTCGGCTTGAGCCGCCGAGACAGCTGATTGCGCCAGCCTGGTCACCGCCATCTCCCGAGGCGCCGATGCTGATTCTCGGATCAACGCGAATAACGTCGCGAATCTGCCGCTGAGTTGAAGGCATATTGGTGATGTCTTCGAGCGAGAAAGACGAGCTGGGGCCGGACGCTACAGTTACCATCGACACCTGCGCCGCAGTAACGGTTATTTCGTCAATCGCCTCGTTTGCTTCCTCGAGCGTCACGGTAAAGGATGCGCTGCCTGCAATGTCTGCGTACAGATCGGTAATCAGCAGGTCTTCATACTCGCCGCCATCGATTCGTACTGTGTAGGGACCGCCCGCGCTGATTGATCGGAAGCTGATTACACCTCTGTTGTCGGCCCTGACCGAACGCCGACCGCCGTCGCGCGAGTCGATGATAGTGGCGGTTACTCCGGCGGCTGGCGAGCCGTCCGGTTGCAACACGGTACCCGTGACCGAGGAGGTGATCTCCTGTGCACTGACGGTTGTACCGACCATGGCAAAAGCAAGCGTAGCGGCTGTTGCGAGCAGCAAACCCCTGCGTCCGATTCCAAGCAGTTTTCCTAAGCGTCTCATTCGAGTCCCCTAATACAAAAGTTTTCTGGTGGCAGAGTGAACGCACTGGGAATCGCGAACATGTCGGCCTTAGTCATTGTGCTAATTTTTTGCTCAATCAACTGAGCGTCAGAATCGAGTGCGGCTTTAACCGGTTTCAGAGTAGCGTTGCGTGTTAACAACGATTGCCCGGGCCAGCGTCGTGCCGCCAAAAGATTCTTGATTCTTCTTCGTACGATTGACGAAATTCAATTAATTGATCGCTCCGGCCGGAATGATACCTCCTTGCAGATGGCAATGGTATTTATTTGCACCGGGTTTATGCGGGACCGCAGCCTTTTGGAAAATCTGCAATAAAAGTTATTTTATTCTATTTCTCATTGGTTTAAACGCGCTACTTAAGTCAGGTTCTTAAGTTATTCCAGTCAAATTCAAAGACAGAATCGTAGGTTATTTCGTCAGGATACCGGTTGCTGTTCGGCGACCGTGTTTTTGGTGCGAATAGCGCCGTTAACAGGATCGAGAATTCGATAATGCGCAGCTCGTGCGGCACCTATATCATTGCGCTGGCCGCCACTGTCATCGTTGCAGAAAAGCCAATGCTTTGGATTATCGCTGTTTTACAGGAAACTGAACAATGTACACCGCGAACTTTATGAATCAACAATGTTTCGGCTTCAGATCTCCCGCAACCGGGATGGCCGTCGCAACAACACTTGCAACAATCCTTGTCTTTGGCCTGTGCATTTCGATCGGTTCTGCAAGGGCAGCGACGCAGCCAAACATTTTGCTGATCTATGTCGACGATCTGGGTTACGGCGACCTGGGTAGTTACGGGCATCCTGTGTTGCAGACACCGAATATCGATGCGCTCGCAGCCGAGGGCCTGAGCCTTACCAGTTACTACGCCCCGTCGGCGCTGTGTTCTCCCTCCAGGGCTGGATTGCTCACCGGGCGACACCCTTACAGAACGGGCATCAAGAGCTGGATACCCGAGAACAGCGGCGTTTATTTGAGAGACAACGAGATTACGCTGGCAGAAGTTCTGAAGGCAGAAGGATATGCAACGGCACATATCGGCAAGTGGCACCTGAATTCAGATCTGGGCAGTACTTCTGAACCGCAACCAACGGACCAGGGTTTCGACTATTTCTACGGGCACAATGCCTTCCAGATTCCCAATAATCACAACCCGACCAACATTTTTCGGAACAAGACTCCGTTGCCGATGCAGGAAGGTTATACCGCCGATCTGTATGCGGCAGAGGCGATTCGCTGGCTCGAGCGACGGGACGACGCTGAGCCCTTCTTTTTGTACCTGAGTATGGCCGAGCCTCATACATCGATCGCAAATCCGCCGGAATACAACAGGATCTACAGGCAATACACGAAGGGCGAGATCGTGCCCATTCCGAATGGCATGCCGAGTCCGCCCAAGGATGAACTCATTCCGCGCGGCCCGGGCGAGTACTACGCCAACATAACCTACATGGATGCCCAGCTGGGTCGCGTTCTCGACTGGCTGCGGGATCAAGATCTGGAAGATGACACGGTCGTCGTATTTTCCAGCGATAACGGTCCGGTAACGTCTCGCTGGATAAACTGGTGGGAGGTTAACGCACATGGCAGTACAGGTGGGTTTCGCGGTCGTAAGCATTTTCTCTATGAAGGTGGCATCCGCGTGCCGACCATCATTCGCTACCCTGGCGTTATCGAGCCGGAATCGGTGTCAGACGCGCCGGCCGTCGGTATGGACCTGTTCGTGACGCTCACAGCGATCGGTGGTGGCGACGTGCCCGCTGATCGTGCGATCGACGGAGTTGACCTGCGGCCACTCTGGACCAATGGTCAATTGCCGGACCGCAGCCTTTTCTGGGCGCTGGATGCTGTTTCTGACCTGGAATTCGCATTGCGCAACGGGCCATGGAAACTCTTGCTGGACCGGCAGCAGACGCCACGGGAGCTGTACAACCTCGCAGATGACCCGCTCGAACTGTTCAACCTGATCGATGCGGAGGGTGGCAGGGTTGAGTCACTTGCGAGAGAGGCCGCCGACGTCATTGCAGAGATCGCAAACGATCCGCTCCGACCACGGCAGGGTGCTGTGTCGACCTACCAGGAATGAGTGCGCGGGCAAAAGTTAACACAATGAAACAGGTCATTTTCGATACTGACATCGGCATCGATGATGCGATGGCGTTATTGTTCCTGCACTATGCGCCGGATGTCGAAATACGCGCGATCGTGACCGGTTTCGGCAATGCCAGCATTGCAGACACGACCCGCAATGCACTGTATATGAAAGAGCGATTCGGGATCGATGCACCTGTGTTTCGCGGCGCAGGCGCACCTTTCGGTGCAGCATTGGGCGAAGGCTACCCGGATTTCGTCCACGGCAGAAACGGTTTGGGTGACATCGATATCGCCGATCCGGCTGGAAAACCGGATTCGCTCGATGCGGCACAGGCCATTGTCGACCTCGTGCGTGACAACCCCAAACAAATCTCGATCGTGGCTGTCGGGCGAATGACTAACATTGCGGAAGCGCTGGCACTGGACCCGCAGCTTCCTGATCACGTAGGCGAGCTGATTGTCATGGGCGGTGCTTTTGGCTTCAACGGTCATCGCGGCAATGTATCGCCGGTTGCCGAGGCCAACATAGCGGGTGACCCGCTGGCGGCGGACATCGTGTTCTCGAGCGGCATGCCAACAACTATCGTCGGTCTTGACGTCACTAATGAAACCATCATGAATTCAACATACATTGACGGCTTGCGGCGTGACGCGGGTGACGCCGGAGAATTTCTGCATCAGATTAGCCGCTATTACCTGGCGTTCAACGAGCGTTCGACAGGGAGATTCGAATGTTCGACGCACGATCCCAGCGCAGTGGCCTACCTGCTCAATCCGGGCATGTTCGAAACGCAGCAAGCGGCTGTTCGTGTTGTGACGGAAGGCATTGCGTTGGGCCAGACAATCTGGAGCGCACCTGATCCGAATTATTTCACGTCAGCCTGGAAGGATATTCCCACCTGCCAAATTTGCACTGGCGTTGATAGCGAGGCCTTGTTGCGCCTTTACCGGGATACGCTGTTAATGGCGGTGCAATAGACGGATTCGTTCATCCAGGTAGCTGCCGGACGTGTAGCGCTCGGATAATTTTACGTCGAATCTTGCTGTCAGGAAAAGTGGAACAGATATACGTGAGTCATTGGTGATTCGGTCGCCGGGATTGACGACGCGATGCGTAGCAGACGGATAATAGCCGCAGGTTGCCTCGCGCAACATGTCGCCGCTGTTAATGATGAGATCGCCGCGGTTGCCGGAGACATCGGTCCAGTTGCCGGCGGAATCCTTGACCTGCAGGCCGCCCTGGTTGGCCACCGGAAGTATTGTCAGCAGATTAATGTCTTCATGTGGCGCGGCACGCACAGCGCCGGCTTCTTCGTTTCCCTCAAGAGGCGGGTAATGCAGTATGCGCAACAAACTCGCATTTCTGCACAACATGCAGGGAAGCGGTTCGTAAAAGCGCGTCGTGACTGACTCGATGGTGAACTGCTGCAGCCATTCGAGAATCTCAAGGCCTAGTGCGAATGCCAGCTCGCGATAACGCAGAGTCCCGTCTGCGCATGTCGGCGGTATAGGTCCATTCGCCCCGACCTGGAAGAATTCCTTGAGGTCCCTGGTCGAGTGATCAATTGCTGTTTCAGATACCTGCGCTGGGTAGAAGCCGCCGCGACCCTCTGCAACCGAGTTTTCGCTGGCTAGGTAGCGTTGTTTATCATCGTTGCCGAAAAACGCCATCCAGTCATCATATACCGCGTCCAGCAGCGAGCCTGGAATGGGATGGTCACGCAGAATCGCGAATCCGGAGTCGTGTAGAGAATTGACAAGTTCCGCTCCCGCGGATTTTGATTTATAACTGATTGTCTGGACGGCCAATTCGATTTGCTTCTGTCGTTATTGATTGCGGCAGCACGGGGTTGCCACTTACGGTCGTTATGATAACAAGCCGTCGATATTCAGAGGCAAAGAAATGCGCAGCCGAGTACTTATGATGTTGGCATTATTGACTCTTTCGCCGTGCGGGGCGCAAGACCTGCCGTGGCCCGATGCGGCGCCCGATCAGTGGCTGCTCGCATTCGTTGATGTCGAAACGACGGGTCTGATACCTGGCTACCATGAAATGATCGATATTGGCATCGTGATGACAGACCTGTCAGGCGCGGAGCTTGGCGACCTGTTTCTACGTGTTCAGCCCGACCATCCCGAAAGAATTGACGATGGCGCCCGAGCGGTCAACGCGTTCGACGTCGACCGGTGGAGGGAGCTCGAGGCATGGTCCGCGGAAGCGGCAATCGATCGCATCGTTCGCTTTCATAACGGCATTGCCGGCGACAGGCACGTGCTGATGGTCGCGTATAACTCACACTTCGACGCGGCGTTCCTGGACCATCTGTTCCGATCCCGGGAGCGCAGTTGGCGCGAGCTGTACCACTATTTTGTTCTCGATCTGCCATCGATGGCCTGGAGCCAGGGCATTCGTGGTCTGACCGGGTCATCGTTGTCGGAGACGCTTGGCATTGACGATGAGCCGCATGTTGCCGAGCAGCACACCGGCATCACCGGCGCAAAGCTCAACGCCCGCGTTTACCGGGCGTTACTGGCACGCGGTAAATGATAAATGGCAGCACCGTTGAGTCGCTGTTGTCGCCTGAGCTAGCGGCCTGCCGCTATATCGATCTGACGGCCGCGTTGCGGCAGCGGCACCGTGCCGTGCTTGCGGTAATACGCGATCATCAGGTCCGACATCGGTTGGAATTCGCGGACGAATTCGGTCTCGAGAAACATGTCGTAGTGATCACCGCCGCGGGCGATAATGCCTGATACGGCTACTTCAAATTCGTCAGAATCCTCAACTTCAGTGCCGTTTCTCGTGACCGAGATAATTCGCCGGCCTATCGGCCTGGACGTGTCGTAGCGCGCACTTATTCCTGACATTTGCAGTAACCCTCGCAACTGCGAGAAAGAATGTTCGAGCGCCAAACGCAGCTGTGCACCGTCCATACGCATCACCGTAATGTTGTCGACAAACGGGTGCGTGTCGAGGATGTCCATTATCCGAACATCGCCTGCAGGCAGGTCTTTTCGAATTCCGCCGGAATGCATAAAGCCCACGTCGGCGCCGGTCGCTGCGACCATCACGTCTGCCGTAAAATTGCCAATATCGGCTTCATCAAAATATTTTCGGTTCAGACGTACTTCATTTCGTCCAACAACCTCCATGATCTCAGGATATGCGTGCTGGTAGTCTGCATTTTTTTGCGCGATTGCGGGATCTGGCGCCAGGTTATCTGCATTAACAGGAATTAGTTTTCCGTCATAGGTCTTGATCTCACCGCTATGGCCATCGACTGTCACCTGCAGGTAGCCAAGGTAGCTCGCCTGACCGAATGTTTGCATGATCAGAGTGCCTGTCTCGGGTTGGACGACCGGCTCCCGCGTGCCCGCGTCTGCGTGGCCACCAAACAGAACGTCAATACCATCCACTGCCCCCGCCAAAGCGATATCTGCATCAATATCCCTGTCCAGCCGCGGATCCGCTTCGGCGTCCGTCTGCATCGGCGCCGTATGTCCCATGTGCGTGAGCAGGACGATCAGGTCAACATCATCGCGAAGTTCGGCAACCGAGCGGGCGACCGCCGTAACCGGATCGGTGACGTCCAGTTCATCAATATGTTGCGGTGCAATCGCCGTGCCGGCGGCGTCCTGCCCCAAAATCCCGATAACACCGATGCGAATGTCGCCCCGTTCGATAACGGTGTGCGCTTGCGCGAACGGATCGTCTGTATCCTTGAAAAAAAGATTCGCGCCCAGCACCGGGAACGACGCGCGATTCTTCTGCCAGCTGAGAATTTCTTCGCCATAGTCGAACTCATGGTTGCCGATACCCATCGCGTCATAGCCCATCGTAAGCATAAATTCGAACATCAGCGCGCCATCCGTCAGGCGCGACAGCGCGCCTGTGAAAATGTCGCCCGCGTCGAACAGGAAAACGTTCGGCTCGGTGCGCCGTATTTCTTTTATGAGCGTCGACAATTGCGCGATGCCGCCGATGCGTTCCATGTCATCGCGCCACCAAGCAGGTACAGGATCGTAGGCGCTTTCAATATCGTTGGTGAACAGGAGGGTGATGACCTTGTCGTCTTCAGTTTCCGCCTGGCTGCAGGCGGGCGCGGCGAAATGCAGCAAGCCCAGCAGGGCGACGATTAGAATGCGTAAGTGGGTCATCAATGTTGCTCCTGATGCTGCATGAATGGGGGATTGGCGGGCTTACAATACCGAGGTATTTCCAGACTGATACTACGCGGCGGTTAGCCCGATATGCAGCGCTTCTGGTCCGCGCACCGAGAGGCCACGCCGGTACCTGGGGCTCGATTCGTTGAGACTTATGTCCGAGAAGCGACGTAGCAGGGTTGTAAACACGATCTCCATGTCCAGCCGGGAAAGGTGATTACCCATGCAAAAATGCGGGCCACGTGCAAATGCGAGGTGCCGGTTCGGGTGACGATCAATATCAAATTCGTTCGCATTATCGAATTCATCCGGATCCCGGTTGGCTGAGCCATACAGTACGCCAAATTTGGTGCCCCGGGGGAATGACTGAGCGGCGATTTCGACGTCCTCCGTCGCGTAGCGATGCATGAACGGCAGGGGAGATTCGTAGCGGAACATCTCCTGTATAGCCGTGTTGATGCGTGACGGGTCGCATTGCAGACGTCGCATCTGGTCGGGATAGCGGAGCAAGGTATGCATCCCGCTGCCGAGTGCATCGATCGTTGAGCCGTGGCCGGCCATCAAAATGAGCATGCAGGTTGAGTAGAATTCGTCTTCATTGATTCTCCCTGCATCTTCCGCGTCAATTAATTGTGATATCAGGTCATCACGCGGTTCTTTGCTGCGCTCTGCCTTCAGCGTTTTCAGGTATTCGTAAAACTCTTTTGTCGTGGCCTCGGCCAGTGCCTTGCGTTCATCCGATCGATCAATGTCAAAGAACTGCACGATGTTCTCTGACCAGGTGCGGAGCTGCGGACAGTCTTCACTCGGCACGCCCAGCAGTTTACCGATGACATGTCCCGGGATGACTGCCGCGAGGTCTTCCACAAAATCGATTTCGGGTAGATCGATAAGGCGATCAATCTGTTTGTCGACAAAAGCCTGGATTTCGTTGCGCAGCCCTTCCACCGATACAGCGGTCAGCATGCCGAAAACCTGTTGCCGCAAACGGCGGTGAACCTCACCCTCGCTATCAAGCAGGCTGAACTGCACGAATCGCGAGTGAAACGGCATGTCATCAAAGTTTTCTTCGCGTTTTTGCGCAGCAACCTGCTCTGGTGAAAGAAATGCCTCCGGTGGGCGCACCATCCGGCGATTCATAATGATGTCAGTCACATCGCGAAATCGGGAGACCAGCCAGACATCGAATTCAGGGTAGTAGTAGAACGATTTCCGGTCCCGCAAGATGGCATACGATGCGTACGGGTCGTCCGCAAATGCCCTGGAAAGGGGCTCGAACGTCCAGTTCGAATGAGCGGATGTAGATTGCGTGTTGTCTGGGTCCGCCATTAAACCATTGTCTCTTTGCGTGTCGCCGTGCCACGAGTTCCTGCTGAACGGCGAAAATATGCATGCGTTCAACAAGAGCCGGCCTTGCCGCGCACCAACAGGTCAACAATTATATCGGAAGTGCCCGGAATTCAGGAACCGTACTGCCATACATGAAATACTGAGCGCGCACAGCATCCATCGCATGGAAGAAGATTGAATTCTAAATTGAGCGCGAATCACGTCCGAATCACCCTGTCGAGCTTCCTCGCGTATTTTGTGATGTCCTCTGTGATCTCGCCGCTTGGCATTGTTACCCAGCCAATCGCTGAACACTACGGGGTTTCGGTAACGACAGCGACCGCAATGTTCAGCTACCTGACGACCGGAATTCTGGGTGGCACATTCCTGGCAATGTTCATCTATTCTGTCCTGAGTCTTCGATCGGTCACTCTTTTGGCAGGCCTGATCCTGATCGCCAGCATGCTGGCAGCCTGGCTTGTCGATATTTTCAGTCTTTTACCCATCCTGCTGGCGTTGATCGGTGCCACCAGCGGAATCTTGTTATCTGCCGCAATTGTCGTTCTTACGCACGCCTACTCGGAGCGTGCCCGTGCGCCCGCGTTGTTGGTGACTGACTCCTTTTACAGCGGCGCCGGCGTTATCTCCGGCTGGACCAGTGGATTGCTCATCGAGCGCGGGTACCACTGGGGCAGTACCTATGCGCTGGCAATCACCGCAACCGTAATTCTGCTAATCATCGCGTTGGTGTCGAACTATCCGAGCGGAAAGCCCGATGCACCCTCCGGCGCTACAGGCAGGTCGCGGGGGCGCTGGCCCGCTGGTGTATTTGTCGTCGCGGCAGCGCTCTTCGTCTATATCCTGAGCTTCGTTTTTATATATTCCTGGGTACCCAACTATGCAGCGGAAGCAATGCAGTCGTCGCCTGAACAGGGCGGAATGCTCGTCAGTCGCTTCTTCCTCGGGCTGTTTGTCGGGCAGGTTGCAATGTTCGCACTTGTGTTCAAGATCGATCTTCGTTGGATCATTAGCGCCACCGCCTGTCTCGCTGCAGTCGCGAGTTGTGGTCTCTGGCTTGCAACGGACTACGCGGGCCTGGTCGTCTGGATGTTCGTGCTGGGCTTACTGAGTGGCGGGCTTCTGAAAACACTCATAACGTTCGGCACAATGATGGTATCCAACCCATCGCCGCGACTGGTCAGTTTCTATATATTCAGTTCTGCGTTCGGCACGTCGTTGGGACCTGCCGTGAGCGCCGTGATCGTGGACGCATGGGGCACCAGGGCTATATTGATCGCGTTAACCGCAGGCTATGCAATGATGGCCGTCCTGGTACTGGTGGCCGTGGTTTTTAAGAGCCGTTCGCGGTCGGCCAGCGCGGTGTCCGCCTGATTCGGACAACGAATTCGAGGAGCATTCAATGCACGAAATGGAGTTTGAAGGTCGCAGCGTCGTCGTCACCGGTGGCAGCCAGGGTATTGGCGCCGCGACCGCAAAGGCCTTTGCAAAAAAGGGCGCCAATGTCGTAGTGCATTTCCGGTCGCGAAGCGAAATTGCACAGGATGTCGTCACGGAAATCACGGAAGACGGTGGCATAGCGATTGCATTGCCTGCACAGCTCGACAAAGAAGATGAAGTGGAGTCGCTGATGACGAAGACCGTATCTGCCTTCGGCACGATTGACGTCCTGATCAACAACGCAGGCAACTACCCGAACGCACGGCTCCTGGAAATGACTCTGGAGCAGTGGCGGCAAATGTATTCTGACAACGTGGATACGACGTTTTTGTGCACCCGGGTCGCGTCGGGTTTCATGGTGAAAGCGGGCGGCGGCAGCATTATCAATGTGTCTTCGATATCGGCGCTGCACCCGGGCCCCGACCACGCGCACTACAACAGCGCCAAGGCCGCTGTGGGCATGTTCACGCAATCGGCGGCACAGGAGCTGGGACCGCACAACATTCGGGTCAACGCGGTTGCGCCGGGTGTGGTCTATCGCCCGGGCCTTGAGGAACAATGGCCGGATGGTGTTAATCGCTTTTTAGACGCCGCGCCCTTGTCCTGCCTCGTTCTGCCCGAGGATGTAGCGAATGCCTGCCTGTTCCTTGCATCGGGTGACGCGGCACGCATCACCGGAATAACCGTGCCAGTCGATGCCGGCGTCACATCGGCCAAAATCTATTAGCACCGCACTCGCCAGGCCTGCCACGCTCCGGGAATCCTTCAGCCCAGGCGATTTTCGCAAATATTCACCTGCGCCACCGCAGCCTGTCCAGCGTGACTCTGGTTGTTCTGCCAGGCCACATTCTGATCCCCGGAAATCCTAAAGATTCAGTGACTTTCGCCGATATCACAAAGGTCGATAGTTGTATTCGGCAGGTGCACTCGGTTGCGCGGTCAAGCCCGCTCGTCCGTGCGTTTGGCTTTATATCCGGAAAGAGTAGGCTCTTTGTTGAAAACGGATCGAATTGGACTGGTTGTCGTCATAGCGTCGCTGTTGGCAATTGCGGCAATTGTCGCACTGGTCTTTCAGAACCAGCGGGATGACCGCCTGGCCGATATCCGTTCCCAGGGTGTGAGTCTCGCCCGGGCGCTGTCCGCAGTGCCTTACGAGCAGCTGGTCCCCGGTGGCGAACAGGAGGGCGTTGTTCAGGTTCTCCGTCATACCGCCGCCGCAGAAGAGTTTGCGTACGCCAGCGTGGTGAACAGCGAAGGTGTAGTCGTTTCCGAGGTCGTCTCGGCCGGAGTGATTGTTCCGGTGGCGCAGCTGCCTGCGGAACCCGTCGCCTGGCTGGGCGAAGACGCGTTCGAACTCAAGCCCGACGGACGCAAGATCATTGAATTTCATGCGCCGCTTCTGGATGAGGGAGTCCTCCAGGGATTTATCCGCCTGGGGTATTTCTCGCCAACCTATGGTCTCAATGTCGAGCAGCTTCCGTTCCTGGCAATGATGGCACTGCCGGTGTTCTTGTTGGCACCCTTCTTCTACTTCCTGCTACGCCGGGAAATTCGTCCGATTCGTGCGGCCAACGACGAAATGTCGCGCATGATGCACGGCGAAGCATTCAAACGAGTCGAGGTCGCCGCAACAGGTGAGCTTGGCGACTTCATGCATCGATTCAACACCTTCGTCGACAGTGCTGCGGCCAAGATCGAGTCGCTGGAACAGGAACATCGCAAACTCGAGACGTCCAGCAAGCTGCTGACCTATCGCAAGAACCGGGTTGAGACAGTGTTGGAGACTTTACCCGAGGCCGTCATGATTCTTGACGAGACCGGTGCAATAACCTTCGCCAATGAAAAGCTCGCAGCCCTTTTCGGCGTGACACGGCAAGTCATCCTGACGCAGCCTCCCCAGGAATGGTGCGAGCACCCGGACGTCCTCGGACTCCTCACGAAGTTTCGGTCGGACGGCAAGAAACGCAGTTTCACGGAAACGATTCGATTCGACTTCCGCGTAGCGTCACGTCGCGCAATTGCAACCAAGACCTATCCACTATTCGCGCCGGCGAAATCGTCGGGATCAATCGGGACCCTGATCGTTTTTCGGGATGAAACGCAGGAGGCACTTGCACGCCAGGCACGCGTTGATTTCGTCGCGCACCTCTCGCACGAACTTAAATCGCCACTGAACGTTCTCGCACTTTACAGCGAGTCGCTGCTATCGGAAGCGGGAAACTCGCCGGAGTTCAGAATTGAGGCCGCCAATGTTATTGCCACCGAGGTAGAGCGGCTGTCCTCCCTGATTACCGGCATGTTGAGCATGTCCCAGATCGAAAATGGCAGCCTGTCCCCGGACAAGAGCCTGGTGAAACTAAATGACGTTGCCAGGGCGGCATTCGACGAAGCCAAGGCGTCTGCATCGGAACGGGGTTTCGACTTCGAACTGGAGGTGCCGCGAGAAATGAATCCTGTCCTCGTCGACAAAGACCTGATTCGTATTGCGGTCACCAATATTCTGAGTAACGCAGTCAAGTACACCCCCGACGGCGGCAGCGTCAAGCTCGTAGTGGAAGAAACTGAAGACGCGATTCAGATCCGCGTTTCAGACACCGGCATTGGTGTAAGCGAGGCCGAAGAGTCCCGAATTTTCGATAAATTTTATCGCTCTGACGACGAGCGGGTGCAGTCGGCCGGTGGACATGGTCTTGGACTGGCCCTCTCCAGGCAGATAGTCGAGTTGCACAATGGAACTCTGCTCCTGAATCGCGACAGGCCATGCGGGTCGGAATTCATCATTAACCTGTGGAAGGAGACGACTGCAGTCAGGCAGGCGATCTAGATATGAAACGTGTATTTATTGTTGACGACCAGGCGGCCGTCACTCGAGTTTTAAGACTCGGCATCGAAGGTGCTGGTTATAGTGTTGAATCGGCGTCGAACGGATCCGAATGCCTGGTCAGGCTATGTGACGAGCATCCCGACTTCCTTGTCACCGATATCGATATGCCGAGAATGACAGGCAAGGAACTCTGCCTTGCGATCGAAACTCAGTTTCCGGAGAGAAAGTTTCCGATCGTCGTGCTCACGTCGCGAACTGAACTTGAGCATCGCGATTGGACCAGGGGCATTGACAACCTGTCGTTCATGGAAAAGCCGGTCAGTATTCGCAAGCTTGTCGCGCATATATCCCAGTGCCTGGCGCCCGACGACGCAAGTATTGGCGCTTGACGATGGCCGGCAACATTCTCAATACCCTGTCGATGGCTAAGTATGAACGGATTCTTCCGCGCCTTTTTCCGGACGCAATTCGAATCGAGATAGCAGATCGTGATGGTGAAAATTTCTGGTGTAAGCAACCCGGATCTGACTGCGCGAATAAAGATAAGTATCAGCATGCCGATCCTGTCGTGCATGCCTGGGCCGATCTTGGCGCGGGTTTGAGCCGGCGGCAGTTGCCCGGCGGCGAGGTCCAGATTCGCAGGCAGCTGTCTGCCCAATCAACGGGGAAGATTGGCTGGTTGGTCGTCGCGTTCAATACCAGCGCCAGCACGCCGATGTCGGCAGCGCCAGAGGCGTTGCGTCGCGCATTTGCCGACGCCGTTACTTTTCTGCAGGAAGAAGTTGAGCTGCAGTCGGAATGTAACCAGCTGGCCATAGAGCTTACCGAGCGGTACGAAGAACTTAACCTCGTTTACAGCACCAAGGACCAGGTCGAACACCTCGATGAGGGCCATGACGCGCTGCAGCGGCTCGTGCAGAACTGCACTGATTACCTGGACGTTGGATTAGCCGTGCTTGTCTGCAGGGACAAGGGTCTCCTCATGCATCACAAGAATCTGCATGCACCTGCAGACAGTGATCACCTGCTGGATTTGCTGGCGGGACGTGTTTACGACCATGTCCGATCCCGGGTTCAATGCGTGGTACTAAATGAGACTGACGAAGACGGCAGGGCTAGAGTATTCGGTGGGCGATCTGAAAACCTTCTTGCATACCCTGTAATTGACGATCACGGCACGGCCATTGGCGTGCTGGCAGTTGTCGCCAATCCGGAAATACACACGTTTTCCAATGGTGACCGAAACCTGCTCGAGGTAATGGCGAAAAAAGCGTCCCGTATTATCCATACGCACCACGACTCGCTTACCGGATTGATGAATCGGAGTGGATTCGAGTCCTCAATGGTCGCGACCCTAGCGGCAGCACGCAGCAAGGGACTTCAGCACTGCCTGCTGCATGTCGACCTCGATCAGATTCACGTCGTCAATGACCTGATGGGACATGAGGAAGGCGACAAACTCATACGGCGAGTCGCCAAGGTCCTGCGCGGCTTAACCCGCGATACAGACTATGTTGCCCGCCTGGGCGGTGACGAATTTGGTGTGTTGCTGACCAATTGCAACGTTAAGCAGGGGCACGAGATTGCGGACGATATTCGCAATGGGGTGCGGCAAATAAAAATTGTTGCCGCTAAGCGTCAGCTGGATGTTTCAACGAGTATAGGAATCGCTGCCGTAACGAGCGAGACCGAAGGCATTGTTGGCGTCATGGCATCGGCAGAAATCGCCTGCAAATCAGCGAAAGAAGCCGGCAGGGACCGCATTCAGGTATTCGAACGGGACAACACCACACTGGTTCGCCGCAGCGAGGAGATCGAGTGGATAGGGCGCGTACAGGAGGCGCTTCGGGATGACTTGTTTCTGCTGTATTGCCAGCCCGTATTGCCACTGGCAGTTGGCAAGCATTCGCCGCACTACGAAATTCTGGTTCGACTGCAGGGGCATGACGGGGAAGTGCTTTCCCCGGCGGTTTTCATGCCTGCCGCGGAGCGCTACCAGTTGATGCCGATGCTTGATCGCTGGGTGATCCATCACACGCTTAGGTGGGTGGGGTCCTGCTGGGCAAGCATCGCATCTTCTAGTCCTGTGTTTTGTATCAACCTGTCAGGCCAGTCCCTGACCAACCCGGGGTTCCTGACGTTTGTTACCGACGAGATAACCCAGATGGGTTTACCGCCTGAGAACATTTGTTTTGAAATCACCGAAACCGCGGCTATTTCGAATATCGATGAAGCGACAGACTTTATCGCGGGTTTACGGAATCTCGGCTGCAGTTTCTCCCTTGACGATTTTGGCGCCGGACTGAGTTCTTTTGGATATCTCAAGGACCTGCCGGTCGATTACCTGAAGATCGACGGCAGTTTTATCAGAGAGATTACGAGCGATGCAATTTCCCGATCTATGGTTACGGCAATCTGCCAGATCGCAAAAACCATGAAACTGTCAACCGTGGCCGAATTCGTGGGTGACGAAGAAACCATAGAGATACTTCGCGGCATCGACGTCGATTTCGTACAGGGCTATTACATAGGTGAGCCAGAACCCCTCGAAGGTGTTACCGAGCGCCTGCGACTCGAACCTGACGTGCTCAGCGCATGAGCCAGACGGCAGAAAGCGCATCGTCCCAGGTCAATTGTGTCCGCATCGGTGTCGCTACACATGTTACTCCCGCGTTTTCCCTCGTGGGCAACGAAGCGCTGCAGGACCTGCTGGTGGCGGTGGAAAGTTGCATAGAATCGGGTGATTTCAAGCTGATTATCGATTTTGCTGCTGTGCAGTCTATAGACAGCATTGCGATATCGGCCCTGATGGATTTGCAGGATCGTCTTCTGAAACTGGGTGGCTGGGTCAAGGTTTCAGGGCATAACAGCATGATTGGGGAAGTAGCAGAAATCACCGGTCTGGCCGACTACATAGCGTTCTTAAACAGCGACGGTGAACGCGACCGGAAAGATCAGGAAGACGTGAGTTCCGGGCCCGGCGCGAGGCTGGGAGACATCCTGATCGCGCGCGGGTTGACTTCGCAGGCGAGAATCGACGAGGCGCTGAAGCTTCAGGATCGGCTCGGCAAACGCATGGGGCAGATCATTATCGATAAAGGCTGGGTCTCTGAAAATGATGTGCTGCGGGCGCTGAGCGAGCAGCTTGGCGTGCCATTCGTCCGCGTGCGTCCAGGACTATTTGACCCTGCTGTTGCGGGACTTCTTGATCGCAGCGTGGCACGCAGACTGTGTGTCCTGCCCCTGTTTCGCGTGCGCAGCGTCGTTTACCTTGCGAGTCCGAAACCCCAGGACATGCCGCTGCTGGACGAAGTCGCGGAGCGGCTGCAGTGCGTCATTCGTCCGGTCCTGGCGCGCAAAGAAGACGTACTCAAACTGTTGAACGAATCACTCTCGGTTGACGAGATGGATTTCGACATGATCGGCGACGTGGATGAAGATTTCGCGGTTGTCGAGAATATTCAGATCGACGACTATGCAGCGATTGACGAAGTGGCGGCCGGAAGTCCCGTCGTCAACCTGGTCAACTCAATCATCCAGAGAGCGGTCCATGATGGCGCGAGCGATATTCATCTTGAGCCGTTTCGAACTCACTCGCGAATTCGTTTCAGAATTGACGGTCTGTTGTATGAGTTCACCGCGCCACGTGTTGAGCTGCATCCTGCCCTGGTGTCCAGGCTAAAGGTCATGGCGAACCTGGACATCGCCGAACGGCGCATGCCGCAGGACGGCAGAATTCAGGTACAGACGCAGGGCAGGTCGGTCGACCTTCGATTCAGTTCGCTGCCGGGTCTTTATGGCGAGAAAGTTGTGCTGCGTGTCCTGGACAAGAACCAGGCAATTCTGGATGTCAACAAGTTAGGGATGACCGACGCAAATCTTGGGGCGTTCAAGGACTTGCTGGAAAGCAGTCACGGACTGATCCTGGTTACTGGCCCGACCGGTAGTGGCAAGACAACCAGTCTCTATGCGGCATTGAACTACCTGAACAGCATCGAAAAAAACACCGTCACGATTGAAGACCCCGTGGAATACCAGATCGATATTATCAATCAAAACGAGGTTCGCGCCGCGATCGGGCTCACTTTTGCCAAGATACTGAAACACGTCCTGCGGCAGGATCCCGATATCGTCATGGTCGGCGAGATCCGTGAACGGGAAACCGCAGAGATTGCGGTGCAGGCGGCGCTGACGGGGCACCTCGTACTGTCTACATTGCATACCAATGATGCGGTTGGCGCCGTGACGCGACTAATTGATATGGGTGTGGAACCTTATCTGCTGTCATCTGCGATGCTGGGCGTTGTCGGCCAGCGACTGGTGCGGACGATTTGTCCAAAGTGTAAGGCAGACTTCCTCGCCCCCACGGGCCTTGTTGAGCAATTCCACTGGGAGGACAAGGGTGAGGTGAAGCTGGCCAAAGGTAGTGGTTGCGAGGATTGCTACGACTCGGGCTACAAAGGTCGAATTGGTATTCACGAGGTCCTAAAGACCGATACCGAACTGCAGAAACTGATCATTTCCAATCCGAGCCGCGACGAGTTGACTGCGTACCTCGAACAACGAGATTTCGACAACCTGTTTGCCGATGGCATCGATCGCGCACTCAGGCGTCTGACAACGATCGAAGAAGTGTCGCGGGTGACGAGCGTCTAAGTGAACTGATATGGCACTGGAATTCGACACAACGGCAGTCGCTCCGCCAACGGAGAAAAAAAGGAAGGGCAAGGGCGGAATTCAGCTGCAACTTCCCGGGCAGTCGCGTAAACCGAAAGCATCGGATCGAATGTTCTTTACCGAACAGCTGGCCCTGTTGCTCGAGTCAGGTGAAAGCCTTGTTGAGGCGCTCAAGACGATTGTTACGCAAACGGAAAATCAGAACATGCGCGTGGTGGTCGAGCGCATTGCCAATGACATCAGCGAAGGTCAGTCGTTTGCTCACGCACTGAAGCAGCACGACGCTGTTTTCTCGTCCACGTACATCAACCTGATCGCTGCCAGCGAACAGGGCGGATTTATGTTCGATGTATTGCAGCAACTGCTGGACATGGACAAGAAGCGCGAGGAGCTTCGCACGACACTGGTTTCTGCTGCGACCTATCCGTTGTTCCTGATTACGTTTTCGATCGCCGTCGTTGTGTTCGTGCTTGTTGTCGTATTTCCCAAGTTCGGCACAATGTTTACGTCAATTTACGACCAGCTGCCGGGCACGACCAAGGCGTTGATGGCGGCAAGTGACGTATTGCGGCAATACTGGGTTCTGGTCTGTGCGGGCATTGTCGCGTCCTTCCTGATCCTTCGTACCTGGTTGCAGGGCGAAGCTGGACTTACAAGGGTAGATCACTGGAAGTTGCATCTGCCCGGACTGCGGGACCTGTTTGCCCAAATCTATCTCGTCCAGTCCATGCAAGTATTGAGTCTGTCGCTGTCCAACGGCGTTTCGGTCATGGAGAGCCTTGATGCATGTCGGGATGTTGTTCGAAACAGCATTTTTCGTAACCTGATTTCGAGTGTGGAAGACAAGGTCCAGTCAGGTGCCGGTGTGGCCGCCGGATTTGCTGAAGCGGATTTTCTGCCGGAGCTCGCGAAACACATGATTGCAACCGGTGAGCAGACTGGCAACCTCGGCAAGGTGATGGCACGAATGGCGCAATACTATGAGGCGCAGCTTGCCAAGAAGCTTGCGGCACTGTCGAAACTGGCCGAGCCGGTCATGCTACTGGTCATGGGCGTTATCGTCGGCGTCCTCGTGAGCTCCCTGATACTCCCGATTTTCAAACTCTCCCGCGCGGTTTCGTAAAACGGAACTGGTTCGCGATTTCGACGGAAATAGCAGTACCGCCTCTAAAGAATCGAGTCAGATCGCCGACAACTTACGCATAGCGAACGTGAGATTCCGCAAAAGGAGATAACTTGATGATTTCGTTTGAGAAAAAACGCGGCCAAAACGGCTTCACACTGGTTGAGCTGCTCATCGTAGTGATCATTCTGGCGATTCTGGCCGCGATCATTGTGCCGCAATTCACCGCGGCCACGGACGATGCGTCTCAATCGGCATATGACACCAACGTTGCGAATATCCGCTCGGCTATCGATCTGTATCGCCAGCAGCACCAGGAATACCCGGGTGCCGTAATCTCAGGCGGCGGTACCTGCGGCAGTGGTGCTGCCGTGACCGGCGCGGTTGGAGCAGCGGCCTTCGTCGCGCAACTCAAGAATTATACGAACGCGGCCGGGCAGGCCTGCACGGGTACTGATGCGACTTTCAGGTACGGGCCGTATCTGAAAGATGATTTACCCGTCAATCCGCTCGCGACCACGACGCCGAACAATACGGTTGTAGTCGTTTCAACCGGTGTACTGGGTCTGACCAGCGGCGGCACCGGCGGCTGGCGTTTCGATTCCGTGACCGGCGAATTCATCGGCGACCACTGATACTCAACCCTTAAATGGGGACATTCCTGATTTAACGAGTTAGTACATTAAATGAGGAATGTCCCCATTTTTCGTTGTGCAGGTTACACGCTCGTCGAGCTTGTCATCGTCGTTACTATTATGGCTATTGTCGCCGCAATAGCTTATCCAAACATGACTTCCGGCGTCGACCGGCAACAGGATCTGGCTGCAGAGCAATTCGCGGCCGCCATGCGGTTTGCCCGTAGCGAGTCGATGCGCACAGGTCAGCCGCACGGATTTCGTTTCCTGACCAATGATTACCGGATTCGCGTCTTTACCGTGGATTCGGCAGGCAGCCCGTGGACGTGGACATGGGACGTCTACAACCCGCTTGATAAGCAACTCTACGACTATACGTTTCCGGCTGACCTTGCCGGAGCGACGCCTCCGGTCGTCCACAGTCCGGTCTATCGCGGCACCTGTGACGAACCGGGTGCGATCTATTTTGACGCCAACGGCACGCCTCGCTGCCTGGAGCCGGAAAACATACTCCTTGACTCCTATCGACTGGACATCGTCGTCGGTGCGGCGGTTGCGAGCGTCAACCTGGATGGCATCACCGGTCGGGTAACGGTGCAATGAGTGGTTTGCGTCGTGAGCGCGGCCTGACATTGGTCGAAGTGCTCGTGTCTCTGGTGCTTCTGGCGATTCTGCTCGTGCCGGCCATGCAGGCGTTGCAGACGGGCATCGCTGGATCTGCGATACACGGTGACCTTACATCGACACAATTTCGCCTGAGTTCGCGACTTGAAGAGATGCTCGCTGAGCCATTCGCAAGTCTGGCAGACGCCGCAACAGCGGCAGGTAGCTCAACCGTGGCAACGACATACTCCGAGGCGGCAGGGCCGCCTGGGCGTTTGCTGGTCTACCTCGCCTTCTATGACGGCGATAATGCGGACACGGATAACGACCCGTTTACAGGGGGTGAAGCGGACATCGTCTGGATACAGGTCGAAGTGGAAGGCAGTGTCCACACCCTGCAGACCGTCAAAGCACGTGGTTTCTAGCCGTGCCTGCTTCCGATAGGAAATCCCGTGGCTTCACAATTGTCGAACTGTTGATTGCCCTTTCATTGGCGGCACTGTTGCTGCTCGGCGTGACAAGCGTTGTCAGACAGGTTAGTGACAGTGGCGATTTCGTTGGCGAACGCAATCAGCTGCTCGCCGATGCCCGGTTTGCCCTGGATCGCATGGTCAGTACATCTGCGAACTCGCGCCGACTGTTGTTGCCGTTAGTGGATAAGCCTTTTACCAACTGGCCAGAGAATATTCGCGAAGAGACGATTCCGGCATCGCCCCCGATTGGTGACAGCACCAAAGCGACTGCGGTGCTGGCGGTTGTACTGCCAATAAACTTTGATCTGGATAGCGATGGATTTCCGGACGCGGATGATGATCGTGACGGATTAGTGGACGAGGATCTACCTGGCGATGCTCAGCACGATTTCGCCGCCGGAATCATGCTTATCGATGACGATGGGGATGGTGCCGTCGACGAGGGCAATGCGGATTCCGATGATGAGTCGACCACGACCGACGATGATCCGATAAACGGAATCGATGATGACAATGACGGCAATACGGATGAAGATCCTGCCGCAGACAACAATGGCGACGGATGTCCGGGTATTTGCGGTGTCGACGATGATCTTGACGGCACAGTAGACGACGGCAACAACGGTGACGATGATGAGGACGGCAGTTTATCTGACGATCCGTTTGACCCTGTCGTCTTCTACCTGGATGGAAGGTCCCTCATGCAACGCATGCCCGTGCCGTGGAATGAAGACGGCATCAGTACGCCCGATGGCCCGGTTGATGGACGTGACTATGTTGTCTCAACGATCGCCGAGAACGTTGTTCGATTTCGGGTAGAGCGATTAAGTCCTGCGGAAAGCGGAATCGACCTCGTAAGCATTGAGCTGGACCTCGCAGGAACCGGCGGCGAGATCGTCAACGTGTCGAGTCGGGTTCGCGTGGGAGGCGCACTGTGATCACAAGTGTGCGAAGACAGCGCGGTTATCTTATGGTTACAGTGGTGGTAGCGCTGTTTCTAATCGCTTCGCTGGCGGTTTTGATCAGTCATGATTCTGCGACTAACGCTAATATGAGCAACAGGGAGCTCGAGGCTGACCGCAGCGACTACGTCGCGCAGGCGGGTATGCAGCATGCGCAGTGGCGAATTCATAACAACGCTTGCAGCAGCGATCTGGCACTACCGACAGTTTCTCTTGGGCCCGACATGTACCTGGCAAGTTTCGCCGGTGCAGCCTCCAGCACCAACTACACACTCGCTGTCGATCAGGATGCGTGGATTCGTAGCGACGACGTAACCAGCGTTAACGGCTCTGGCACTGATCAACACATCCGCTTTGAAAATGGCAAGATTGAACAGGCCTTGTTTCGCTTTGATGTTACGTCATTGCCGGTCGATTCGAATATCTATTCCGCGGAAGCCTGGTTTTTTATCGAACCCGGCAAGGAACATCCGGAAGGCGCTGTTGAGGTATTCGAGAATCTCAGCAGCTGGACCGAGGCTGACGCGACCTGGGAGACGCTGGGCGACCTTAGCAACAATGCAAGGATTGCTACTATCCCTGCCCAGGACACAGGCGGTGCCTGGGTAAGCTTCAACATGACGTCGCAGGTACAGTCCTGGGCTAATGGCAGCGTAAACCACGGCATCGTATTGGCCTCCACAGCGGAAGGAGTGCATGCCGAGTATGTCAGCCGCGAAGGTGCTGCAAACCAGCAGCCTTATATCAAAGTTGTTGTCGGCACCGGCCCCTCGGTTCCGATCGCCGTGCAGGTGGTTGGCCAAACACAAGCGGGCACGAGTCGCACTCTGACTCACAACAATATTGTACCAAGCCAGGCAGCTGCCACGACCGTTCTCCCGGCCGGAGCAGGTGGCAAGGATGGCTGGGTAGACTCGACCCAGCCGAGCGACAATTTCGGCGCGACCGGGGAGATGACGATCAGCGGCGGTTCCAATCCGGAACACTTCCTCGCCGAGTTTGACCTCGATGGTATTCCGAAAGGTAGCCGGATCATCTCGGCAACGCTCGAGATGTACATGGAGTACATGAGCAGTAACGATCCTGCTGCCGCATTTTCGGTGCACCGTATGAGCCAGGCGTGGAGCGAAGGAACTGGCGATCATTGGAATCCCGGTAATGGCGCCAACTGGAATACATCTGACGGCAGCAACGCGTGGGATTGGACCACTAACCATGATGTTCTAAACTCAGTGGCGGTGACGTCCGTAAACCCGGGCTACACTGGCTGGCACTCGTGGGACATCACAACGCTTGCGCAAGGCTGGATGTCAGGCATTTACCCGAACTTTGGCTTGCTCATCAAAGGCAACCCCAATGCGGTCAGCGCCGGGTTTCGCAGCAGCGACTTCTCAAATGTATCCCAACACCCGAAACTAACCATCAAATATGCTTGCCCATGCGGGCGGGTCTGCGCCACGCCGTCCGGCGTCGGAAAGATCGCATTTTTCGTCGACAACCCTTTCACACCAGGCGAGCATGACAAGAGCAAGAAGAAGTTATTCGAAGCATGGGGCTACGAGGTCGTTCTTATTGACGACAACACTCCATCATTCATCATCAATCTTGGTGCCCCTGGCTACGATGCGGTTTATGTCTCAGCATCGGTTGACGCCGCCACGATCGGCAGCAAACTGACTGCGTTACCAAACAGCATCGTTACTGAAAAAGGCGAACTCAACAACGAATTTGGCATCGCGTCCGGCTACAGCTGGCCAATCGGTCGGCAGGCCACCATCCTCGATGCCAGCCATTACGTGACGTCAGTATTTCCGCCGGGCACAGTTGAATTCTTTGACGCGAACATGGAAGGGATGACGACAAATGCAGATGGGTCGGGCGCGGTCCGGCTGGCCGATTGGGGAGGCGGTGGCGCAGTCGTCAGCCTGGAAGCCGGAGCACAAACAATCGGCGGCGGCAGTAGCCCCGGCCGACGCATCAGTCTCCCGTTCGGGCGCACGACTGAGAGTAATTTTGACTATGTTAATGCGAACGGCAGGCTATTGATGCAGCGAGCCATTGCATGGGCAATGCGTGCGGATGCTGGCAGTAGCGGCAAGCTGCTGATGGTGGTCGGGAATGACAACATCTTGACGAGCCAGGAGGATGCCAAGAAAAGCCTGCTCGAATCGTGGGGTTTCGCGGTTAGCGTTATTGACAAAGACGATTCACAAGGTGAATTTGATACGGCGATTGCATCGGCTGACGTCGTTTTTGTTACCGAAGACGTAAATGCCGCTGACGTCAGTACGAAATTGACGGGTGCGATAATTGGTGTCGTGTCAGAGGAGATGAACCTCTCCGATGAACTTGGAATATCAGCCAGTATCGAATGGGAGAGCAGCACGACCCTCAACATCGATACTGTCGGCCACTACATTACGTCGACTCTTGCCGTCGGACCTGCAGTAGTTTTCTCGAGCACCGAATCGGTGGCGCGGTTGGACGGAGCAATTGCACCGGGTCTTTCGCAACTGGCAAGCCTCTCCGCCGAACTAATGCTCGTGGCCCTTGATACGGGAGCGAATACCTATTCGGGGGGGAATGCGGCTGGTCGACGCGTGCTGTTGCCATGGGGAGGCGACAATATGGACGTCAATAACCTCACCGCGGATGGTCTGACAATATTCCGGCGGGCGCTGGAATGGGGCATTGGCGCGAGTCTTGATCTGCAACCAGTTGCACACTGGAAGCTGGACGAAACGAGCGGCACTACAGCGAAGGATGCGGTTGGTAACAACGACGGTTTACTGCTTGGTAATTGGACATGGACCACTGGCGAGATCGACGGCGGGCTGGCTTTAGACTACACCGACGGCCAGGATTATATCGACATTCCGAATTCGACAGGGCTTCAGAACGTTCAGGAAGGCGACTACACGCTCGCAGCATGGTTCCGCCCCGACTCCACGCCGCCAGGAAGCGGCAGCGACAATGATGCGCAATACGGGATCCTTATCAAAGCAGGCTGGCATACCGGGATCTCCTTCACCAACGACAACCGTTTTGCGTTCGATCAGGTGCTGGACGACGACTCGAGAGTCGCCACCCTCAGCGCCAACACGTTCAGCCCCGGCGATTTTTATCACGTCGCGGGTGTCATCGATCGATCCGCCGGGACACAGTCGCTCTACGTAAACGGTCAGCTGGAAGACACTATCAATTTCACGCCGGGGGCGGCCGCCCGCGAGTATGGTACGGAGTCCTGGAAGATCGGCGTCGCAAATCCGTACAATCCTACCTGGGGCTGGCAAGCCGACGGTGTGATCGATGACGTGCGAATCTATGATAGGGCACTCAGCGCCCAGGAAATTTCCGAAATCGCCGCCGAGGGCAGCAATGGCGGCCCCATCGCACATTGGAAGCTGGATGAAACGAGCGGCAGCACGGCGGTGGACTCCATTGGCGGCCACAACGGCACTTTGGTAAATGAGCCTTCATGGACCACGGGCAAATTGGATGGAGGTTTGTTCTTCGACGGTGACGATGACTACATTGTCGCAAGCTCATTGAATCCCATGTCCTACGACGATTTTACGGTCAGCGCCTGGTACAAATCCGCTGAAAACGGCGTCAGCGATGACGAGTATATTTTTGAGCACAATGATAATTTCAGCTATGAAATCACGTTTGGACCGACCGATGACGGAACGGATGACCGGCTGCGGTTCGGCTTTGCCAACGGCGGTTCCGGCACATGGGATCCTCACTACGGTACGTCCGATATTGTTGATCAACAGTGGCATCACGTGGTAGGTGTCAGGTCTGGTGGTCGAATCAAGATATATGTGGATGGTGTGCAAGAGACGGATGGAGCAGACGCTCATGCAGGCGCAACCGTAACCATTGACGGCGACGGGCCCTTCATCGGTGATCTACCAGGAAACACTGAGCGAGTCCACGGGACCCTTGATGACGTGCGTTTGTACGATCGGGCATTATCTGACGCGGAGATCTCCGACCTGTTCATTGCAGGCGACGCAAGTTTTGGCGGCGGTGGTGGTGGATCTTGCAGCGGTAATTTTCGCGATGAATTTAACGCCCAAAACTATTCTGGTAACGACGGCACGCTTGCCTGGGCCGGCGACTGGCAAGAAACCGGCGAGTCGACGAATCCGACCGGCGGCGATATTCGAGTCGATGACGACATCAGCGACTATCAGTTACAAGTTCGCGACGATGGCCAGACTGTCTGGCGAGAGGTGGACCTGAGCACAGCTGGCAGCGCTACGCTGAGTTTTGATTATCGCCGGCAAAACCTGAGTGGCAGCAACGACTACGTTGCGGTCGAGGTGTCCTACGATGGCGGCAGCAACTGGTCGGAGCTCGACCGCTTTACCGGCACCGCGACTGATGGATCCTACACGAGCGCCAGTTACCCGTTGAACGCAGGCTCACTGAGTGCAAACACGCGAATTCGCTTTCTAACGCCGAACAGCGGTATGGGCAATAACAATATGGTCTGGTTCGACGACGTGGAAATAGCCTGCAACTGATTGGGACATTCTTGATTTAATGTATTAATACGATAAATCAAGAATGTCCCAATTGTTCACACAAACGGCGCTCGTCGTAGTCGTTCGTCGGCTTCATCATCGGAGGGTGTCAAGGACAGCTCGAGCATCAGTCGGTGGCATCTGCTACCACGTCATTAATCGCGGGAATGCACGTGCAACGGTGTATCACAACGCAGGTGACTATCGTGCGTTCCTGAATCTAATGGCGCATGCATGTGAGCGAATTCCGATGCGGATACTAGCCTATTGCCTGATGCCTAATCACTTTCACTTAGTTCTGTATCCACATGAAAATAATGATCTAAGCCGTTGGATGCACTGGCTATTGACGGCCCATGTCAAGCGCCATCATCGCGTCAAGAAGACAACCGGCCGAATCTGGCAGGGACGATTCAAAGCATTCCCGATCGAGCAGGACAGACATCTGTTGACGGTCATGCGCTACGTGGAGAGAAATCCCATCAGGGCTAACCTGGTTAAGAGCTCTATTGATTGGGACTGGTCCAGCCTGAGCGATCGACAGGCCGCCTTGAGCGGAATCTTGGTTAGCGAGAGCCCGGTTCTGAAACCTGCGAACTGGAAGGAGCTCGTTGACACGCCGCAGAGCGGCGTCGAGGTAGAGGCTTTACGAAGATGCGGGTACAAGAATACTCCCTACGGATCAGATGCTTGGGTAGATGCCACTGTAGCCAGTCTCGGCCTCAAAAGCAGCGTCAGAGGCCCCGGCAGACCAAAATCGGGACATTCTTGATTTAGCGTACTAATACACTAAATCAAGAATGTCCCGATTTTGAAAAAGGGGCCTTAAATTAAAGATTTACGCCAATTTGCCGCTTATGTAAGGGATAGCATCCCTTATTGGTGAGACAGAATTTTGGCTGTAAAGAGCTACCTTGCTGACATCTGGTCTGCAACCGAGTTCCGCTCCAGGGAACTGGACGGTTATGCGGAGGATCAGATGTGCACGGATGTCCGCAAGGGTGTTCGGATCATGGCAATGCTGTCGCTTGGCATGCAGATTTGCACCGCCGCGCTTGCCTCATATTCCGCCGCGGGATTTTCCTATATCTACACGACCGTCATCCTCGGCACCCTGTCACTGCACATCATGATATCCGTAAACTATGTTAACGATATCAGGGCACTGCAGATGCTGGGCATGGTCTTGCTGCTGGTCACCGCGCTCGCCATTTCATTCCTGGCGCATCAGAACAGTGATTTAAATATAGGCATGCTGGCCGGCGTGATCATGCTCTTCATTGCGATTCCACTGGTTCCCTGGGCGCTGCGCGAAGCAGTCATTGTCATCGGACTAACTTACGGACTGCTTACGGCGTCATTCATCAGCGTTCCGGGCCGCTTCGATCCGGCATCGCTCATGACATTGCAACTCCTGATCGTTGGAGCAGCGGTGATCGTCACGGTAGTTATCGCCAGGAACACCTTCATCAGGAAGCAGGATATCCGTACCCAGTTCGAACTGGAGAAAGCCCACAGGGAAATGGAAATCCTGTCGATGAAAGATCACCTGACCGGTGCCTGGAATCGACGCTACCTGGAAAAGGGGTTCCCGGACGTTGCGAAGCTTTACCGCGGCCAGAACAAGACGCTGCACGTTGCTGTCCTGGACATCGACGACTTCAAGGGCATCAACGACCAGTTCGGGCACCACGTCGGTGATGAGGTCCTGATTGCAATCGGCCAGGTCTTTGTTGAACTACTGGGAGACAAGGGCTGGCTGATTCGATTAGGCGGTGACGAATTCGAAATCCTCTACTGCGGTGACGATCTCAAGGTATTAATCGGTAGGGCCATTGAAAAACTGCACGACTTTCCTGGCATTGAAGCGCTCACAGATACACGAAAGATCTCTCTGAGCGCGGGTTTCACCAGCACTCCGTTCGACGAGTCAATTGATCTGGACGCATTGTACAAAGCTGCCGACGAGGCATTGTATGCGGCCAAACAGGAGCGGGAGCCAAACGCTGTCGTCAGCAGTCGAACGGGGACCTGGCGAATATGAATATGGTCGCCAAAACGCTTGCCCGCTTGCGACCAGAATCCGGGTCACGACAGATTGGGCCCATTGGGCTCGACTTTTCACTGGAGTCCGTCCACCTGGTGCAGCTCCAGTCAATTGCGGGCGGTGCGCCGCAGGTCCGGGCACGGGCGTCTCTGTCATTTGATTGTCCCAGGCGTGAGTTCCTGGCAAAGCCGCACCAATTCAGATCGCTGATCAAACGTGCGTTGGAGGCAGATCACTTCTACGGCCGTAAAACGGTAATAGCATTGCCAGCTGGCATGTTCCGAACTGTGTCCATTAACTATCAATTCAGCGGTGCCGAAGAAAAAGAAGGGGCAGTTGTTCTTCGAGTGATGAAAGACAGGCTCGAAGGTGACCTGTCGGATTATGTGCTCGACTACATGCCCGTTAAAAATCGCTCGAAAAATGATGAGCGACTCGCGATTGTTGCGGTTAGTGAAAAGCGGTCGGTTATAGCGCTGCTCGATACCGCACGTAAGGCGAAGCTCGATGTCCAGGCGGTGGAAATCGGTCCGGTAGCGATTTCGCGCCTGGTCGGTGCACTATCCAAAGAACAGGGCGAACGAAATATTCTGGTGATCAACACTGGCCGACAGGCGAGCTATCTGACGTTGATCTCCGGATCTGACCTGTTGTTCGACCAGGAAATAAGTTTCGGCGAGGACAGCCTCGTGCACCAGGTGTCCGAAACGCTCGATATGTCCGAAAACATGGCGCGTGACCTGGTTTTGCAGACCGGCGTCTACCCGGAGTCGCCGTCCGATTCAGAAGAAGTGGAAGACGACAACGGTCTGATGATCACGATGTCAGAGATATTAAAGCCGCAATTCCTCAAGCTTGTCGAGGAGGTCAAACGCGCTTTCATGTACGCCGCAGCTGAGACCCGGGGTGGTGCGGTGTCGCAGGTCTACCTGCTCGGTGGCATTGCACGCTGGCCGGGATCAGACAGACTCGTCAGCAATCTCGCCGGCGTCGAGGTGCAGAAGATCCCGGATCCACTTGCACTGTTTCCCGCAACGGTCGGGGCCGATGTCAGAGCTGCGGTGGATCCTGCACCCCAGATTGCCGTTGCAACAGGATTGGCGTTGCGAGGTCTGCGCTATGGCTGATATTGACCTGATCCCGCAGGACTATCGCAACCAGCAGACGCAGCTGTCAGTGTTGCGCAAATACGCTGCTTCTTTCGGCATACTGAATTTGCTGGTGATCACGGTGGCACTGCTGCTCGGTCAATCGTCGAAAAGCGTTGCGACAGAAGCCGCCGAATTGAAGATGACAAACGCCATAACCCAGCAACAGCAAGCTCAACTGGAGCAGCTACAAATTCAGCAGTCTGAATACGAACGGCAGTTGGGACTGCTGCGTGGCTTGCGAGCGGGTGCCGCGGTTGACGAGATTTTCACCATTGTTGATCGTGCGCTCAATAGTCGGGATCTCTGGTTTCTCGACTGGCAATTCCGGCGAGCCGGCGTCGTGGTCAACGGCGAGCAACGCGGCATCGAGACGGGTTACTTCGTCATTGTCGACGAAGACCAGAAGGCGCCTGATGATGAATGGCAGGTGGAAACTCGCATGACAATTCGTGGCCAGGCGAAAGACCACCAGGCGTTGTCGACATTCGTTCGCGCGCTGTTTGATCAACGCGAGATCAAGGACGTAAAACTGCAGAAAACCTCGGCGACCAGTTACGGTAACGGGCGCGTCGTCGAGTTCGATATGACAATTTCCCTGAACAGCACGATGCGGGAGATCTGATGCAAAGCATGCTGCAGAAAATCAACCTTCGCGAGTTCCGATTGCTGCTGATTGGGGTGGGTGCTGTCGTTACCTGTGCCGCTGTTGCGCTGCTTGTCATTCCCAATGCCAAAGCGTACCAGGCTGTTTCTCGTGAGATTGCGGTACTGCGGCAGGCATCACGGGACGGCGATGCACTTGAAACACACTTGCAGGAACAGCACGAGAAGATTCAGGACCTCAACTATCGCCTGCACGGCGACATGGCGGGTCTGCCGGTCAGGCAGATCGAATCCTACGTTGTGGGTCGCCTGCAACGGATTTCGTGGGGCAATGATATAGAACTGGTCAGCGTCGAACCGACCATGGGTGACCGCGTTGAAATATTCCAGGAGATGATCTTCAACGTGCAACTCAGTGGCAAGTATGTCGACTTGTACCAATGGCTTTGGGAAGCGCGTAACGAGCTTGGTTTCGTGGTTGTCAAGGAATACGGGCTCGAGCGACGGGACAACGATGACGACGAACCATTGCTGCTTGCGAATTTGAGCCTGGCAACCTATAGGGCGGTCAATTGAACAAGCCCATCACATTCGCTGTTCTTCTGGCCGGAATCCTGTTTTCGCTCACGAAATTTGCAGACGCGGACGACGCGCCCCCGCTGGTTCACAATCCATTTGCGCGTCCATCCTCTGAGGTAGCGGCGATCGATCGGCGGTCGTTGGCTTCAGGAGAGGTCACTTCAAACACAATTACGCTCACTGCAACCCTCGTGGGCGTAAAGAACAAGCTCGCCAACATAGACGGTCGGGTCATTCGGCAGGGCGAGGAAATCGACGGTTACCGTCTGGTCGAGGTACACGAAGATCATGCAGTGTTTATCAGGGCGGGCAACAAATTGACTGTTTACGTAAAACCGGATTTGGTAGAGAGCGATGAGTAACAGGAAAAACCTAAAACTAATTTGCAGGTCTTTTGGGGGCAGCCTTGTCCTGACTGCTATGCTTTCGGCATCACCGGTCTTCGGTGCGGAGCAGTCAGAGCAGCGCATCAGTATGACGATGAAGGACGCAGATCTCGCCGATGTCATGGATATGATTTCGCGGGAACAACGCGTGAATGTGTTTGTATCAACAGAGAGCGAGGAGACGGTGTCATTCAGCCTTTACGATATGGCGCTGCCGGATGCCATTCGGGCCATTGCCAACGCTGCGGGATTCGCTGTCGAGCACTACGATGGTAATTATTTTGTCGTTGAGCGCGAGGAGGCCGGCAAGTATGTGCCTGACACAATGACGCACGTGCGCGCGTTCAAGATGCAGTATGTGGATGTCGAAGAGATTCAATCCCTGCTGGAACCGTATCTCTCCGAATATGGTGAAATCACCGTATTCGCCGACGAGAACATATTCCTGGTCGAGGACACGCCCGGTTTTCTTC
>JAJFKP010000028.1 GCA_021773135.1 Woeseiaceae bacterium
TTCCACGACGACATGGGCTAAACACAGCGCCGGCCTGTTTAGCCTCCGCGCCAGGTCCCAACGGCGGTTCTTCATTCTCCCGGGCGGAACGAAGCGATAGAATTTTCGATCCCTTGCCGTGACAAGGCGAAGGCTAATCGACTACCGAGGCTCACGCATGTGTTTGTCGTAGCCAGCACTCAGCTCCGCACGCAGAAAGTCGCCGTAAACGATGCCGTCGAACTGTCTCGGATTGTCAGGCGTAATACAGCTTTCGAGCGGTTCGACTTCGACCGTCACCGTCGGGTCGAAGAAGAAGGGGCAGGAGTAGCGCTCTCTCCCGGAACGGTTGATCACGCGGTGCGGTGTCGAAAGCAATCTACCGTTGCTCCAGCGATGCAGCATGTCGCCGACGTTCATCACGAAGGAACCAGGAATGCACGGCGCATCGATCCACTCACCATCTGCATTCCTGACCTGCAAGCCACCGATGTCGTCCTGAGCAAGTATCGTGATACAGCCAAAATCGGTGTGCGGGGCCGAACCGTAGAGATCGCCTGCGGGGTCAGGGGGTTGCGGTGGATAGCGCAGCAGCCGCAGAAATGTCGTAGGTGGAGCGAATGCGGCCGCCAATGCGTTCGCGTCAGTCGCCAATGCAAGCGCGATGGCGCGGCACAGCTTGTGCCCCAACCCGGCAAGTGCGTCGTGGTAGGCGACCACGGTTTCGCGAAACCCGGGCAACTCTTTCGGCCACTGGTTGGGCCCCGCCAGGTAGTGACCTGCACGCACCGTTTGATCGTCGGCGCCAGCCTCTCGCATCATGATGAACGACTCACTCTGATTCGGTTTCGTGACGACGGCAAGTCTGGAGTTCTTGTCGGTAGAGGTATTGATCGGAATGAAACCGCGGTGCAGCTCGTTCAACTCGATCGCCATCTTCGCCGCCGGTGGTAGTGCGTGAAACTCGGCTGACGCCCGAAACAGCGCGTCGATCAGGGCACGATCGATCCCGTGATTGACAAGGTACGCGAAACCGACGTTTCCGTAGACATCGCGAAGCTGTTGGACGATCAAATCGATACCGGTGCCATCGACCTGGTCTAAGTCGCTCACGTCAATGATCGGGATGTGGTCGAACGTTGTCATTGCATTTCTGTAGCAGACGATCCGGTCTTGCGCAAGCGACATCGTGGTCGGGATGACGGCGTAAGAATGTCATTCTCGCGCCGGCGTGTCTGGTCACCAACCTCGGGGCTGCCCATCCGCAAATCCATTCAATCGCCGGACACTTCCGAGGAACGGGACACCGCAAAGCGCCGCCTCCGGCAGCGGCGGCAACACTTGGAAGGCGCCGGAGGGCAGGAAAACGCCGTCGGCAACCGGCGCGTGAATACGTGGACTGAAAGTCACGAGATCAGCGAATGTCTGCACGTACAGGATGCAAGCCGGTTGACCATTCGGTGCCATTGCCCGGATTGCATTCCTGGGGGTAGCGAATCAGGCTCATTCTGGCAACGCAAATGCAATGTACGCGCTACCTTGCTCTGCCCGAGGGTTGCGTGAGTTGCTCGTTGCAATCACAACATACTGTCTACCGTCGACCATATAGACGGCCGGCGTTGCCATACCCGAATACGGCATCTCGTATTCCCAAAGCAATGCGCCGGTAGCGGCGTCGTACGCCCTGAATTTTTGATCGAACAGGGTTGCTCCGATGAACAGCAATCCACTTTCGGTCAAGACGGGTCCACCGTAGTTCTCACTCCCGGTATTTTCGATTCCCTGCGCCTTCAGCTCGGGATGCTCGCCGAACGGGATCTTCCACAGGTACTCCCCGGTATTAAGATCAATCGCGTTCAGCGTACCCCAGGGCGGTGCAACAGCCGGATAACCATCAGGATCAAAAAACCGATGGTAGCCGGTAAACCTGTAGGGGACGTCGCTGCCGTCGGACGACAAGGACGGAACCGAGTCTTCCTCAATATTGCTCGAACTGACGCTTTCGGGATTAAGGACGAGGTCCGTCAGACCGCTGACGGCCGCTGGCGCCAATGCCGGGAACCCCGGCATCCGGCCAATGCCGTAACGAATAATGTCTCGCATTTCGTCAGGTGACAGGGTCTCGGACACATTGGTGAGCGCAGGAAACTCGGGCGGGGAACCTTGCCTGTCGGTACCGTGACAAACGGCGCACTGAGCTTGATACAAGGACTCGGCGAATCCCATGCCGTCGGGGCTTGCCGCCAGCGCTCCGGTCCACGCGATGTCATTGCTGTTGATGTAAATAATTCCTCTACCGGGATCGATCGCTGAGCCGCCCCATTCGGCTCCGCCATCGAAGCCGGGAAAAACGACAGTAGGTTGCTCGGTACCGAACGGCATGAACTGGCCAGCGCTCAAAAAGTTGCTGAATTGCTCTCGCGCCCAGTCGTTCATTTCAGGTGACCGCGTGGTCAGCATGTCCGCGGTTAACTCCTGCCTTGCGAATGGCGCCGGGGCAGTCGGAAATGGTTGGGTAGGTGCAGCCTGTTCTTCTGCAATAGAACTGGTCGGTACAGCGCGTTCCTCTATGGGAAACAGTGGCTCCCCGGTTACCCGATCGAACAAATAGACATATCCCTGTTTCGACGTCTGCGCCACGGCATCAATCGCGCGACCCTCCCGCTGCACCGTCACGAGAGAAGGCGGTGCAGGAAAATCGCGATCCCAGATGTCGTGACGAATAGCCTGAAAGTGCCAAAGTCGCTCGCCTGTCGACGCGTCCAGCGCAATCAGGGAATTGGCAAAAAGATTATCCCCTGTTCTTTCGCCGCCAAAGAAATCCGGCACTGCCGAGCCGGTAGGCACATAAACGATGCCACGTTCGTCGTCGAGAGCGAAACCCGCCCAGGCATTGGCTCCTCCCTGCGTTGCCCTGGCATTTTCCGGCCAGGTGTCAGCGCCGAATTCCCCTGATGCCGGGATTGTGTGGAACGACCAGACAAGCGCGCCTGTCCTGACGTCAAACGCCCGTATGTCGCCGGGTGGAGCGGGCGGGCTTTCCGCTGCTCTGAATCCTACGATAATAGTATCGCGATAGATCACCCCTGGTGACGACAAGGAGACATAGAAGCGGCTGGTATCGCCCGGCAGACCCGTACGAAGATCCAGAGCACCGTCATCTCCGAATTCCGCGACCAGCTCACCGTTGCCGGGGTCAATGGCGAATAATTTGTCGACGATGCCGGCGAAGAGGATCTCTTTGTCGCCTTCCTTCCAAAAAGCGAGTCCACGGGAAGGCCCCATGAAATCGCTCGGACCGTCGAGTCCGCTGAATGACCACAAGAGCTCACCTGAGGCGCCGTCGAGCGCAACAACATCAAGATTCGGTGTTATGCCGTACACGACCCCGCCGACGACAACCGGTTGGGTCTGGGACGACCCGGCACTGTCCGTGTCGAATTGCCAGGCTGGTTGCAGCCGGGAAACGTTGTCCCGGTTAATCTGCGTAAGTGTGGAATAGCGCTGACCGTTGTTTTGCCCGCCGTATGCAGGCCAATCGCTTGCCGTGAATAAAGCCCGTTCGTTATCAGAGCAGGAGGAAATGAAAATGCTCAGACAAAGAACAGAGAGGGCAATACCTTTGAATTCTGTCATCAATATTCTCTTTATGTTTTTCGTCCGGACCAATGAAACATCGGGTCGTCGCCGCAACGCGTTACTAACTTAACCAGTGTCACACATCTTAGTCCATTTCGTGGCCTGATCTCCCACGCCATACTGCTGAGATTAAAACCATAAGCCGGACCATTAAGGCCAATGAGTTGTTCCACTGACAATTTCGTCAGCAACATTGACCCGGCGATGGATATGCCCGTTAAACCTCGACCTGCGAGGAAATAGCCGTCGCATATATCGGCATCCCCTTGCGTCTTTTGATTCGAGACCCACGACACTATCGCCACGAACAAGACACAGCTGGCAAGCGTGCTTATCAAGTTATTCGCGACCATGGACTCCCTCGGCCACGTCATGGATATGGTATGATATCGTTTACATTAGTATAGAAAAAGATCCCATAAAGTCTCAATAACCTGAAATCAAAAGACAGAGACCTACCGTAATGAACACTATATTTCGCAAAAGTTACCTCTTCTTAGCCTTGTCGTTAGTAGCCGTCATCGCTTCTGCACCCGCTTATTCAGAAACCGTAGGCGCCGGTGAGCACCACACATGCATACTGGAATCGGATGGAAGGGCGTATTGTTGGGGAGACAATTCAGTAGGTCAGTTGGGCAACGGTTCTACTGAGTCCAGCATGAGGTCCGTTGCCGTTTCCGGAGGTCTTCGATTTAAGTCTATTAGTGTTGGCTGGAATCATACCTGTGGCGTCACTGTTGACGATGACGCTTATTGTTGGGGGCGGGGCAGATATGGAAGACTCGGAAATGGTTCTTCTGAAAACCGCACCGCTCCAACAGCGGTATCCGGCGATTTGTCATTTGAATCAGTCAATTCCGGAATGGCTCACACGTGTGGAGTAACTACCGATGGAGACGGCTTCTGTTGGGGAAGAAATGAAGATGGAATTCTTGGAAATAATTCAGTCGAAGGTTCACTGGTACCCATACCTATTTCTGGCGGACATAAATTTGGCTCATTAGATGCCGGATCAGCAACAACATGCGGCATAACAACAGAAGGGATCGCATATTGCTGGGGATCAAGCGATTTTGGCAATTTACTGGGCCTCGGAAATGGCAATCCTTTCAGAAGTCTCACACCTGGGTTAGTGACAGGCGAGTTTGATTTCCTGCCAGACTCAATCAGTGTCGGTCTCGATCATGTGTGCGCAATAACTACAGCGGATAACGCCGTTTGTTGGGGGCGCGGCCGATATGGCAAGTTGGGAATTGGTACCGCCGATGCTTTGGGCGTAATCGAGAATCTAAAAACGCCACGACAGATCAACGGGAATATTTCTTTTGTTTCGCTTGCGACTGGAGTCTTTCAAACCTGTGGAATTGCGGCTGATGGTAAGGCGTACTGCTGGGGAAGAAATGGATCAGGGCAATTGGGTGTTGGTACAACGACAATGCGAGTCGAACCCGCAGCTGTATCAGCAGATTTCAGTTTTAAAGAAATAACTATCGGTGTTGATCATGCATGTGGAGTTTCTTCAAACGATGACGTTTACTGTTGGGGAGATGGCGACGCAGGTAAACTTGGAACGCGCTCAACTGAAAATAAACTGATTCCTACTAAGGTTCGCTAAAAACAAGATTATGATGATTCAAAAAAAATTAATAGTTATCCTGGTTGGATTATTGACATTTGTTAGTACCAATTCATATGCACAACGCTTGCAGCAGAATCAGGAACAGTTCCAGGTTCTTTTGTTTACGAAATCTCTGGACTATCAGCACCTTTCAGTTCCGAGTGGCGTGCAGATGTTTAAAGAGTTAAGCCAGGACAATCACTTTGGTCTCACCTGGACTGAACAATCTGACTTCTTTGACGATCAGACACAACTGAATAGTATGGATGTAATCGTATTTATGAATACATCCGGAGATATCCTGGATGATGATCAAAGAAAGGCACTACAAGAATATATTCATCAGGGAGGAAACTTCGTAGCGATACACTCAGCCTCTTTCACAATGATGGAATGGCCATGGTATGTAAAACTGCTGGGTGGCGTGTGGAACCGTCATCCAAGTCCGGGCATTTCGACGGCAATCGTCAATAATGAAAAACCGGATCATCCATCAACCTCACATTTACCAAATAAATGGGTAGTTACTGAAGAGTGGTACAACTATTTAGAACTGTCAGATAATATTGAAGTTGTTTTGACTGTAGATGAAACCACCTTTGTCGGGGGGAAAATGCCGGACTACCATCCAATGGCCTGGTATCAGGAAGATTTTGAAGGTGGAAGATCTTTTCATACTGGCTTGGGACATCCGGAAGGTATTTATGAAAACGCCTGGTACAGGCAACATATTTTGGGCGCAGTGTGGTGGGCTGCAACTGGCGGAATAGCTTCCGAATAGTCAAGGGAATATCTACGATCAACTGGCTAGGTTGACTAACACGGAATTTCAAATTCTGCAGCTCAGGCGGCATCCCTTAGTCATGCCTCTGCATTCCAATTGCCGTCCCAGTTCAGATTGACCCCGCCTCCGCCCGAACCGAAATTTCCGGTTGATATTCACCAACAGTCATGTTTTGGCTGTTGGTGAATCACTCTCTCCTTGTCCACAAATTCTTTTACGACTAACTCAAATGTTCATCTCTCGCACAGATGCCGGTGAAGCGCTTCCAGATTCGGTGAACAATCACCTCCGGTTCGTTCTACCACGTACGATGCGATGGCATTCCCAAGCCGAATGGCGTCGATCAAATTCCAGTTCGCCGACAGGCCAGCAAGAAGTCCGCCAGCATGTGAGTCGCCGGCACCGATCGTATCCTTGACATCAACCGCATACGGTTCAACCCAGCCGTTGTTTTGTTCCGACTGATAGAAGAATGCACCATCCTTATCGAGACGGACAATCAATGGACAATTATGCCGAATGCTCCAATTCTTGGCCGCCTCCTCGACCGGGCGGTCGATGCCGAGGATGCGAGCCTCATCACGATTGACCGTGACAATCGAGTTCAACGCAAACAGCCTAGCCATAATGTCAGGGCGAACTTGTTCGATTCTCGGTCCGAAATCGACAATAACTTCAACGGCCTGATCAATCGACTCAAGCCAGGATACGATGGCCTCGTCGGCCGTCGGTACCAGCTGGTATCCCGACAGATAAATCAGGCTATTTGGTTGGATGTCCAGTTGACACAAAATGGCCTGTGTCCAGTTGTTCTCAACACCGGTTACTGTGATAAAGCTACGCTCACCATCGGGCTCGACTAACGCCAAACACCAGCTGTTGTCGCCGTCAATCTTTGGCAGGTGAACGTCGATTCCACGGGACTGCAGGTAATTGCTTATTCGATTGGTGCCCATGCCATTGCCAATTAGAAAGGCGTTCAGAGACGGAATTTTCAGCCGGTGTAGCGCAGACGAAATATTCAACCCGCAGCCGCCAATATTCGTTTGCCGATTCCTGGCTTCTATATCACCGCCTCGTTTCGGTAATGTTGGAACTTCCATGATTTGATCGATGACGGCCGCGCCAAGCACGCAGATCGTTTTATCCGGGATCAACGTATTGAGCTTGCCGTGCAATGTGCCGGCTACCGTCAACTCAAGCTCCTTGCGGAGCGGTACTTGAGAAATTCTTCGGCATAAGTATCGAAATTGACATTGTTGACGTCCATCAGCTGTTGCAGAGACGCTGCATTGAAACCACCAATTCCGCTGTTGGCGCCGCAGATCGCCGTTGCCATCGCACCTATCGTGTCGGTATCTCCGCCCAGGTTTGCACAGAACTCAGCGCAGCGGTTCGGATCAACTCCCGCAAGAGTTGCCATCGCAATGGCAGCGGGTACTGCTTCAATCGTAGTGACACCTGCGCCAACGAGCTCGTAGATCCGGGCTGATGCTTCTGTAATGTCGCATTCCTCCTGCACAACTGACAAGGCCAGTTCAATGCGTGCACCAAGACTTGCGCTGATTGTGTTCACGTTCCTGAGCTGCGCTTGCCGTGCCACTTGGGGCAGAGTATGCACAATCTCGGACCAGGCTTGCCCATCGATCGCCTTCGAAATAGCCCACGCGATGACCACTGCACCTGCGATAGCTATGTCTGATTTATGGGTCGGCGCGCAAGCGGCCGCGATATCTGCATAAAAGTCATCGAAATTGCGTGTCTGCAACAAACAACCCATTGGCATAATGCGCATGGCGGCACCATTCGTCACGCCGAGGTTTGGAATGTCGGCTATAGGCTGGCCGGCTTTTATCGCCGTTAGCGCTACCCTGGAGGATGGCCCCAGTATGTTCTTGTCAAAAGCACCGAATGATTCTGCCCATGCCAGAATGCGGCCCGCAATAACGATCGTATCGACCCGACCGCGGCATTCAAGTATCGAATCGGCCAGCGCGATAGCCATCGAGGTGTCATCAGTAAACTGCGCGGCTTTGAAATATCTCGCCGCATCATTCTCTTGGGGACCGTCAAGAAAACCGCCGATCCAGCCGAAATGTTGTATGACACGAGATCGAGGCCATAATTCGGACGGCATGCCATAGGCATCGCCCAGCGCCTGGCCGTAGAACGCACCCAGTATTCGCTCTTTGGTTTTTTGCGACATTAACTTTGCCTCCTCTGTCTCAGGTTTGCACCGTGTGATCCAACAATTCGGACCCACGAAATACCGAGATGAAAAGAAGCGTCACAACAATAATAATTCCGGCCCCCACACCCCACACCGCGAACCAGTCGAATTTCTCGGAACCGACGGCCTCGGCCAAGGCAAACTGTTCAAGAACCTGACCACCAACCTGATTACCGACCAGGCTTCCCAGCCCCATACAAATTAGCGTCAGCAATCCCTGTGCCGCCGAACGCATATGTGCTGGAGCCTTGCGGTCCGTATAGATATACGCGGTAACGAAGTAAAAGTCGTAGCTCGCCCCGTGCAGTAAGATCCCGCCAAACAGTAGTGCGTACGCCAGCAGATAATCCGTGCCACCAATCATAAAGAATCCATAACGAATGGCAGCGGTCACCAGGCCCAACAGCAAGACTCTCTTCATACCATAGCGTTTCAGAAAAAACGGCAACGAGATCATGAAGAAAATTTCCGAGACCTGTCCGAGTGACATCCAACCGGTAGCGTTTTCCAACCCGACTTGCGTCAAATAGCCGTTCGCAAATTGATAATAGAAGGCAAGCGGAATGCAGAACAGGAAGGAGCAAAGTGCAAACACAGCGAATGCCTTGTCCTTTAGCATGCCAAGTGCTTTGAGCCCGAGTAGTTCCTTCAGGTCTATTTCACTGCCGCTGCTTTGTGGTGGCGTATCAGGAAGAAATAGCGCATAGATCGCAAGCAGTATCGAGGCTACTGCGGTTACGACAAAAGGTATGTTCGTCGTCGATATGTCGCTGAATCCAAGCATTGTCGGAACAAATCCAACCACGACTCCCGAAAAAATCCAGCCAATCGTTCCGAGCACTCGTACACGCGGAAAGTCACGCTCGGCATCCTCCAGATTTCTAAAAGCAATACTGTTTGTAATCGCGACTGTAGGCATGTAGATCAGTGCATAAAGCAGCAGCAGCGGCATGAATGAACCGAACAACGTCTGCCCTGTAATAGCGAGGAGCACCACGGCACCGGAGGCGTGCAGAAACGCGAGCACTTTCTGCGCCGACAAATATCGATCCGCAATGACGCCGACAAGGACTGGTGAGACAATGGCGGCAATGCCCGTACAGCTGTACGACCACGCTATCTGAGTTGCACTAAATCCAAGCTTGTCCAGGTATTGCCACAATGGCACGAACCAGGCGCCCCAAATGAACCACTCTATGAACATCATGATGGACAGCTTGCGCTTTAATGGGTCAATAGCGTATTTCCTTGTCGTGGCATACGGCCGTATACGCGCCGCACGGTATGCAATCATACGTCGATTTCATTCTTGACAAAATTGAATACGATGGGCAACGGCAGCCACGGTCTGACGACCCGGGCTGTTGCAAAGAATGTTCGGGAGTTGACCAATCTCTATCCGACGACCGATATCTGATTGCACACGAAAGTTATTTGTATACATCCGTTTCAGACTATTTTTCTGTTTCTAGCACAGAATACGATGTTGCCTGACCCCTTTGGTATTTCCCTTATGAAGCCAGGCACCACAATATTTGGAAATTACCCGGATTCACGCGACAAACCAGCAATTCACCACGCGATGCCGGCGTTATCGAACGTATCCTCATTCACCTGGGCGTGTGGCACCCGCAGCCCGAGAACTGCTTGCTTGCCGATCCCGATCCGTCTTGTCGCAAAAGCGAGACCTCTCCCCTCACCTGCCAGCCGGTCCCGGATTTAGACTAAATCGATTTCTGAGGATCGCACTCGACCAGGTAAACTCCGCAACGTCGACCGTCAACCGAACTACCAGGCTAAGCCGTCGGCGCAGCTGGCAATTCATACCGCAACGACGTGGGGCAACCACTGCGCCCGCCTAGCTGGCCTCCGCACCAGCATACAACGGCCGTTTCTTGTTCTCCGCGACTACACGACGCGATAGGTTTTCCTATCCCCAACCCGAATCATGACTTAATCCTGTTGTCGTCTGATACTTCTATATCTACACTGTGTAATCAGCTACAACCAGACCATGATGCATCGGCTTGAATAGACTTTTCGAGACACCGTGTTCCGGATGTTAATTATTAAAAAAAAAGCGTAAATGTTTATATTCACCTTCTTTGCTTAACGTAGAATAATTTTATGATCACCCGCTTATTCTATTTTTTTTAGAAAGAATTACGAATGCCTGGTGCCACGCAATTGTAAGGCACAAATAATAAAACCCACCTATCTATTAGTATGTTGTTGCTAGATTTCGGAATCGTGAAAAGGTAGATAAAATAAAATAATGAAAAAATCAATTTTAGTATTTTCTCTGCTTTCGATGTGGGGGTGTAGTGCACTGCAATACCCTGTCAATACGATGTCAGCCGATATAATCATTAAGAACGGCACTGTATTAACGATGAATGAAGACAAAGAAGTCATTCAAGCGGGTGTCGTAATTATCAAAGGCAGGAAAATTGTTGAGGTCGGCTCAAATGATTTATTAGCGGCCTATTCTTCCAAAAACGTTATCGATGCGGCAGGTGGCATTGTCATGCCCGGCATGATCAATACCCATACGCATGTATCAATGTCCGTATTCAGGAGCCTGGCGGATGATGTGCCAGACCGTCTTAATCGCTATATCTTTCCTCTCGAAAATAAAATGGTCTCCAAAGAAATGTCATATCTTGGTGCTTTACACGGCAGCATTGAAATGGCGAAATCTGGCGTAACCACGATGGTTGATATGTACCTGTACGAAGAGAGTGCAGCCGAAGCGGTTAAAGAAATTGGCTTAAGGGGGATAATGACCCAGAATATTATCAAGTACCCTACGGCAGATGGTAAAGATGCTCAGGCCAAAATTGATTTGGCTATCGAATTTGTCGAAAACTATAAAGATGATGAATTGATCACGCCAGGGTTTGGTCCTCATGCTCCACATACCGTCAATAGAGAAGACTTAGAGAAAATTAAACTACTTTCCGAAGAATACAACCTGCCAGTATCAATGCACGTTGCCGAAACAGAAACAGAGTTAAATGACTTTAAAGATAATTATGGTATGACACCCGTCGAGTACCTCGATTCTATCGGTATTCTTAACGAACGCTTCATAGCTGCCCACGCTATTTTCGTTACAGACAGCGATATCACATTAATGAAAGCAAGGGATATAGGGGTTGCCCATAATATGGTTGCAAACATTAAATCGGCCAAAGGGGTTGCGCCTGCTTTGAAGATGCATGATCAAGGGCTGAGAGTCGGACTAGGCACAGATGGCCCAATGAGCGGCAACACATTAGATATTATCGGTCAAATGGGATACGTTGCGAAACTTCACAAATTAGCCAACAAAGATAGATCGGTAATGCCACCCCTGAAAGTCGTGGAAATGGCAACCATGGGTGGTGCGAGAGCGATTCACCGTGAAGATGAACTTGGCTCATTAGAGAAAGGCAAGTTGGCAGACATCGCGATTATTGAAGTAATATCAGCCAACATGGTGCCGATGTATAGTCCGTATTCAGCGTTGGTATACTCTGCCAATGCGTCGAATGTTGATACAGTTATCGTCAACGGTGAAATTATCGTCAAAGACAAAGTGCTGTTAACTTATGATGAAGTTAAATCAAGAAAGATGATGCTGGATTTTAGTAAAAGAGTATCCGCTATTGCAGACACTCTTTAAATGTGTGTGTCGCAATCAGGAAACACCCTGCACAAGCGATAACGTCCTCACTTGAATCAGGGCTGGAAAGTTTAAAACCTGCGGAGGAAGTTAAAAATTTTAATGAAGAAGTGTTTTAAAGTTTAAACATCATCAGAGTCTTTCTTTTATGAATTACTATTGTTGACATATTTTCTTTTCACAGCATCCACCCACCCAAGGAGAAAATCGCCATGGTCGACAATAGAAAGCGGTTATTCGTCGCCAGTTTCATAACCTTAATCGTTGCAGGAATGTTTTTCGGATTGCGTGCCGGCGTTCTTGGTGACTGGGCCACACAATTCGGGTTTACCAAGAGTGAGCTTGGAGCCATTACAGGCGGCGGATTTGTTGGCTTTGGTGTGGTCATATTAGTTGCGAGTGCCTTAGCCGAGAAAATCGGCTATGCAAAATTGATGTGGGTAGCTTTTGCTCTGCACATACTTTCAGCAGCAGTTACGATTGCCGCAACGCCTGTATACGGTGACGGTAGCGCTGGCAATGAAGCCGCGTATTGGATGTTGTACGTCGGTATGTTTATGTTTGCCATTGCCTGGGGTATCTGTGAGGCCATTATCAATCCCCTGACGGCGACTCTTTATCCAGAAGAAAAAACACACTATTTGAATATTCTGCATGCCGGGTGGCCAGGGGGGCTTATCCTTGGTGGCTTGATCGCTTACTTTTTTGCCAGTTCAGATGCGAGACTTTTCCAGGTAAGTTGGGAAATTTTGGTCGCCCTGTTCCTTATTCCAACATTCGTGTACGGCTACATGCTGTTCGGGCAGAAATTTCCTCTCTCTGAGGCACGCGCAGCCGGCGTCACGTACATGAACATGTTGAAGGAATTTGCCGCACCCGTTTTACTGTTTCTCCTGTTTCTGCATGCCTGCGTCGGCTACGTAGAACTGGGTACAGACAGTTGGATTGTCAACATCATGCAATACCTCATCGCCGGTGATGCATTCCTCCTGTTCATTTATACTTCTGCACTGATGTTTGTGTTGAGATTTTTCGCCGGTCCAATCGTTCACCGTATCAATCCCCTGGGGCTGCTCTTCAGTAGTGCCGTGTTGGCGACAATTGGCCTGTTCATGCTGGGTTCCGTGGCGACGGGTGTGGCAATAATTTTGGCTGGAACTATATACGGCATTGGAAAAACCTTTTTCTGGCCAACCATGCTCGCTGTCGTATCTGAGCGCTTCCCGAGGGGCGGCGCGCTTACTCTCGGTGCCATTGGCGGAGTCGGTATGCTTTCAGCCGGGCTCCTGGGTGGACCTGGGATTGGCTACAAACAAGACCATTTTGCAGCTGAGTTTCTACAGGAAAATCACCCGGCTATTCATCAGGAATATGTCTCTGATAGTAAGCAAGGGTTTCTCTTCTTTCGTGAAATCGCCGGCCTGGACGGCGCAAAAGTAGGTGCACTTCTTGAGAAGGACCCGGCCGAATTAACCGCTACTGAAGCCGAAGAACGCGCGATTCTTGAGGAGGCCTCAATCCGTGGAGGCCAAAGCGCTTTCAGGTGGACCGCTCTGGTGCCACTGACCATGGCATTTGGATTCTTGCTATTGATATTCTATTTCCGCGCGCAGGGAGGCTACAGGGCCATTCAGCTTGGGAAGGAAGAGAGCGCGACAGCCTACTGAAATGTAAACAGTGGTCGACGAACGCACAGCAACGTTCGGGGAGCCTGTTTCAGGACGCTGAAGCGTGTTTTGCGCGCCAGCGGTCAATCAGAACGGCAATGATGATTACGGCACCCGTAATCAATCGTTTCGTCGGTTCCGATACGCCAATTTGCGCCAGCCCGTTTTGCAGGACTGCGATTATCAATACGCCAGCGAAGGCGCCTATGATTGAACCACGACCACCCATCAGGCTGGTTCCGCCGATAACGGCCGCTGCAATAGCGGATAGCTCCAGCCCTATTCCGGCGTTGGGATCTGCAGATCCCAGGTAGGCCGCGTTGAATATTCCGGCGATTCCAGCCAGTGCGCCCGAGACCGCGAGCACCATCAAACGATACGGTCGCGGATCAATACCTGACATGCGTGCCGCTTGTTCATTGGACCCAATTGCAACCAGGTAACGACCCAGCACGGTTCTCGTCAATACGAACTGCACTGTAATCACCAGGACAATGGCAAAAATCAATGCAGCCGATACGCCAATGCCGGGCAGCGGCAATGCCAGTGACTGAATCTGGGAGCCGATGTACACAGTTTGCGAACCTGTCGTCATATACGCAAGTCCACGCGCCATCTCCAGCATGCCCAGCGTCACAATGAACGATGGCAGCGAGAAGTAGGCGACGAGTAGTCCATTAACTGCCCCGCAGATGAGACCGGTACCCAGTCCCATCAGGCAAGCCATCCACAACGGTAGACCCCAGGCGACGGCACCAACGCCAACGACGGCAGCACAGAACCCCATTACAGAGCCAACTGACAAATCGATGCCGGCAACAATCAGTACCAGGGTCATTCCGACAGTCACAACCGTCAATGCCGGCAACTGATTAAGTATCGTCGTCAGCGTAATCACTGAGAAAAAGTTGTTTGATGAAAAGCCGAAAAACAGAATCAGCAAGATCAGTGATGCAAGAATGAAATTTTCTTCTGCGTATCGTTTGATTGATTGCCAGATATTCATCGTTGACGTGATGCGACCTTGCTGTCTGATGTTGATCGGTTTTCAACGGACGCCGTGAACTCACTAAACGCAGCGGCAAGAATACCCTGTTCCGAAAAATCGTTCCTTTCGAACGATCTGACGAGTTTGCGATCGGATAAGACGAGTATGCGATCACACACTGTTGTCAGTTCATCAATCTCGCTTGAGGCCATGATGATCGTCTTGCCCTTTTGTCTCAAACTGATGAGCAGATCATAAATCGCGTTTTTTGTGCCAACGTCAACGCCTCGCGTCGGCTCGTCGAGCAACAGAATGTGGGAATCACGATGCAGCCAACGACCAATCAGCGCCTTCTGTTGGTTGCCGCCACTGAGTTGGCGAATGTCCTGAGCCAGGTTCTCACAACGGATCGAGAGTTTCTCGACGAGCCTGGCGCCTTCATCTGCTTCTTTCTTATAGTCAATGCGTTGCAGTGTCCTTATGTCAGCCGAACCCGGCACCATAATATTAGCGAGCAATGACTGACCGGGGAAAAGACCCATCGATTGGCGGTCTTCACCTAGATAGGCAATGCCGTTCCTGACTGCCTGCCTTGCGTTCATCACCGCCTGTTCTGCGCCGTTATGTATTCGCCTCACAGTTCCGCCGGTGAGTGGCACCAGGCCGAACAAGGCCGCTAGCAATTCGCTTCTGCCAGCACCGGCAAGACCTGCAAGGCCAACGATTTCGCCCGATTTGAACGTAAGGTTTGTCGCATGGGGAAGTTCGTCGGTAGTCAGGTCAGTTACCTCCAGCACAGTGACAGCATCGCTCACGCAATCTCTGCGCTGCGTCGCGGTAGTTTGGCTTCGTCCCGTCATCTCCTCAACCAGGTCCGAAGCTGACGTCTGCTTCGTTGCTGTCGTTACGACAAGTTCGCCGTCGCGCAACACCGATACGTTGTCGGCAACCGCTAAGACATCATCAAGCCGATGGCTGATATAGATAATCGACGTGCCTGCTGCAGCCAGGTCTGCAACGATGCTGTGTAAATGATCTGCCTGCGGCGCGGTGAGTGCCGCCGTTGGCTCATCGAGGATGAGTAGTTGGCAGTCAAATGAAATGGCTTTGGCAAACTCCAGCAATTGTCGATCTGCAAGGCTTAAGGCTTCAGTAGGCGAAGTCGGATCAATGTTTTGTAGCCCCACCCGCTGCATCAACTTCAACGCCTTTGCGTTGAGGGCTCCTTGATCAATGACGAATTTTTTTTGTGGCACCGCTCTAAGCGCAATGTTCTCCGCCACGCTCAATGTCTCAATGCTGCTTAATTCCTGCGCAGCACAGGCGATGCCAGCCGCATACGAGTCTCGTGGTCCCCGGGGCGCGTAGATGTTGCCATCGAGAGAAATTTCGCCGCCATCTTTGCGCAGATTGCCCGCAAGAATATTAACAAGCGTCGATTTCCCTGCACCGTTTTCCCCGACAATCGCATGAACTTCGCCGCGGGCAATTTTGAGATTGACACCTTTAAGGACAGGCGCCGCAAACGCTTTATCGAGATTGCTGATAGCAAGGCGAGCGGACCCCGTCATGATCCGACTATTCGAGCGAATCAATTGTAACCAGGTCGACCGGTGTTGCTTTGTTTGCCTGGGCTGCGCCGCCCCGCAAGACCTCAAGTGCAAATTCAACACCGTAAACGGCCAGCAGGTCGGCATGTTGATCCGCAGTTGCGAGGATTCTTCCCTCTTTAATCAGTCTCTGCACGGCAGAAATATTGTCGAAGCCCACGACTTTAATAGCATCGCCTCTTCCTGACTGAGTGATAGCAGCAACAGCGCCAAGCGCCATGTTGTCATTGGCCGCAAGAATCGCGTCCAGTTCTGGATGCTGTACGAGGATTCCGGATGTAACTGTCACCGCGGCCGTCTGATCCCACTGTGCACTTTGCTGGGCGACAACATTAATTCCGGCATCGTTCATGGCCTGCAAAAAACCGGCAGTTCTTCGTTGACTGTTATAGGTGGTCGCCACACCTTCGAGTATGGCAACGGATTGGCCTGCTTCCATCGTTGCGGCTAGATAGTTGCCGACCTCCAGGGCGCCGGCGAAGTTGTCTGGCCCGACGAACGGTATTCGCAGGTCATACTCGGCAAGAATGTCTCCATCGAGTTGGTTATCAATGTTGACCACGACGATGCCGGCCGCCGCCGCCCGTGCCAATGCAGGCACTACCGCCTTGGAGTCGGCCGGAGCGACCACGATCGCGTCCGCGCCTGACGCAATCATCTGGTCAATCAAAGCAACTTGCTGTGCAAGGTCGACCTCATTTTTGATGCCATTAACGATGAGGTCATACGCACCTTCGTTTTGCGAATGATGCTGTCGCGCACCTTCAGCCATTGTGACAAAAAACTCATTTGCCAGAGACTTCATGATGAGTGCGACCGTGGGCCGATCATCTGGCGCGCTATTCTCGCTGTTGCTATTGCCAGTGCTACCTGAATCGCCTGATGAACCGCAGGCAGATAGTGCAAGCGCGCACAATGTCGCGAACAGTAGTCTCATCGGGTTACCTCGGGCTCGTGCCAGTGCCAGGCACTGGCGAAAATCGAAAGTTGATATACTCTACCGATCATCAGGCGCAATTGAAAATGAACCAGCTCACCAGGGTGGACGAATGAAACTACGATTCCGAATATTGCTTTGCTGCTCGCTGATTGGCTTCGCTGGCCTCACCATGGCCCAGAATGACGACAGTATCCCCATCATTTTTGACACTGACTTCGCGATGCCACCGACAGACGATGCGCTGGCGCTGATGCTGGCGCTGCAATCGCCCGAACTGGAAATTCTTGGCATTACTACGGTTGCCGGCAACCGCAGTCTCGAACAGGCGACGTCTGATGTTCTGCGAATGCTTGAGATCGCCGAACGTATTGATATTCCGGTCTATGAAGGAGCCGACCTGCCGCTCGTGCACAGGGTGAGTGACTTTGCAGTAGGTTCATATGGCAGCTGGTACTCTGATGAACCTCCGCCCGAACCCTACGGTGGGTTCGCAAAGAAGAAGATCGAGGACGAATCCGCAGCGGCCTATATCGAGAGAGAAATCCTGGCCAATCCCGGGGAAATAACGATCGTCGCCCTGGGCCCGTTGACCAATATTGCTCACGCGATTCAAAATAATCCTGATTTCGCTGGGAAAGTGAAGCAGCTGGTCATCATGGGCGGTGCGGTAGCCTCGCTCCCGGATGGCGCCGGCAATATTACGCCCAATGCTGAGTACAATTTTTGGGTAGATCCGGAAGCTGCCAGAATCACACTGCGTTCCGGCATCCCAATCGAGCTTTCACCTTTGAACGTGTCTCGAAAGTCGGCGCTGTCAAAAGACTGGTATAACAAGATGGTCGCCGTAGAAACGCCGCTGACAAACCTTCTTAAAGTCAGCCTCGGTCCTCGATTCGAAACAGATCCTGACAGAGTGTGGTTGATGTATGACCAAATCGCTGTCGCCAGTCTTATCGATCCGTCGCTGGTGACATCAGAGCGAATGTATGTCGATGTTAATGACAATCACGATATCAGTTACGGCGTTTCTGTTGCCGGAACAGAAGTCTGGCCCGGCGCGGAAGGAGCGCAGCAAATGAATGTGCAGCATGATCTGGACTGGCCGCGCTTCATCGAAATGTACATCGAGCGCGTGCAGCGACCCGTTGCCGACTAGGCGGGCACTGCTGCTGTTGCGGCTATCGGCCAGCGGCACCGCCAACCTGGAGAAACTCTGATGCAGGAAAAAGTTCGCGTAATCGTTGCCGGCGGCGGAACGGCTGGTTGGTTGACGGCCTACAGCCTGGTCAAGCGGCTGGGAACGTCGCTAGACATCACCCTGGTCGAATCCGACCAGATCGGAACCGTAGGTGTGGGCGAGGCGACTGTTCCCACCATGCACAGATTTCACCAGTTCTTTGGCATCGAAGAGCGCGAGTTTATGCGCGCAACCCAGGCAACTTTCAAGCTCGGCATCGTCTTTGACAACTGGGGCGCGCCGGGCGAAAGCTACGCGCACACGTTCGGCGAAATCGGACAAAGCAACTGGCTGGTGGAATTCCACCAGTATTGGTTGGAAGCGCATGCCAATGGCTTTGGCGGCAAGCTTGCGGACTATTGCCTCGAATTGAAAGCGGCGCAGGCCGGCAAATTTGCGAAATCAGTAGGTGAGACCCCCCTGACGTACGCCTTTCACCTGAACGCGACGGCCTACGCCGGATTTCTGCGGCAAAAAAGCGAAGCACTCGGCGTAAAGCGAGTTGAAGGCAAGATTAGCGAAATTAGCGTTGATGCGGAGACGGGTAATATCCAGTCGCTGGATTTAGAGCAAGACAGAAAAGTCGGCGGAGATTTTTTTGTTGATTGCACCGGCTTCAGAAGCCTGCTGCTCGGCGATACGCTCGGTGTTGAATTCGAGGACTGGGGCCATTGGCTGGCCGCTGACCGCGCTCTGGCAGTGCAGACGGAAAGTACCGAACCACCGCCCCCCTTTACACGCGCCATTGCACATTCCACCGGGTGGCAGTGGCGTATTCCCCTGCAAAGCCGCACCGGCAACGGCTTTGTTTACAGCAGCCGGTTTTGTTCCGACGACGATGCCCGCGCCACTTTGCTCGGTAACATCACTGGAAAGACCATCACCGAACCCTTTCCCCTGAAATTCAAGACCGGTCGCCGAGTAACTGCGTGGCACAAAAACTGTGTTGCCATAGGATTATCGAGCGGCTTTGTCGAGCCACTGGAATCGACCAGCATTCACCTGATTGACACTGCGCTGGTAAGGCTGATGCGGCTGTTCCCGTTCGCAGGCGCAATGGAGCCCCTGGCCGAGCAGTTTAATCGTGATACCCGGACTGAATGGGAGGCGGTGCGCGATTTCATCATCCTGCACTACAAACAGACGCAACGGGATGACAGTGAATTCTGGAATTTTTATCGCAACATGGACATCCCGGACAGCCTGGCTCACCGCATAGAAATCTTTAAGGAAAACGGCTATGTGTGGTCGGACTTGGCGAATTTATTCCGCGCACACTCCTGGATTCAGGTGATGTTCGGGCAGGGTTTGTTTCCGAAAAATTGTCACGGTGCAAGTCGTATATTGCCGCCGGAGGCACTAAAGGTAGAGCTTGAAAAGGTAAGTGCTTTTGTAGACCAGAATCTAGCGAAGCTGCCAGATCACAATGACTTTATCAAACAGTATTGCGCGGCGCAGAACTGAGCAACACTGAATGAGGCTACAGTAATCATTAAGGAGGCGTTAGGGCGCTCGTTGCACACTTCGCTTAACAATGCATAAGTCATCACGGCGCAGACACGCAAAATTCTCGCATCCGTAGATTTCTGGATTACAACTGCGATTCTATCGGCAACACTTCTTTCATGTAGAACGTATCGCCATAACCACGGCGTCGCCATTTCAAGCGGCGAGCGTATAGCGCACCAAAGTCTGATGGTTTCGTAGCTGATTGTAATGCCTCGTTATGCGAGCAGGTCTTCGACATCACAAGATTATCGATCAGCGGCTGCCAATTTATCAGTACCCTTTACAGTTAGAGGTGGACGATATCTAATCGAATTCTAAAAAAAAGATCCAACTTACTGAAACGCAAAAAGGTCATCTCGATGAGTGGAATGAAACTCAGCATTACAGAAAAAATAGGGTTTGGTGCGGGTGATATGGCAGTGAATATTGTCATGATCACAATGCAACTTATCATTGCCTATTTTTATACCGATATTTATGGATTGGATCCTGCAGATATGGGTGTCCTGTTTATCGTAGTGCGTTTGATCGATGCGTTCTCGGACCCGGTAATGGGAATGATCACAGACAAGTGCAATAGCAAGCATGGTCACTACAGACCGTTCATGTTGTGGTTTGCCATACCTTTCGGAGTGGCTGTCTATCTTGCGTTCATCACTCCGGATCTCGCCTATTCCTGCAAACTAGCGTGGGCTTACTTTAGTTACATTCTACTTACGCTACTCTTTACTATAGTAACCATTCCATATATTTCACTAATTGGTGTTATTACAGATGACCCGGCCGAACGTTTAAGTGCCAATGGTTACCGTTTTGTTCTGGTAAAAGTAGCCGCATTCCTTGTAACCATAGTTGTTCCGGCTTTAGCGCTATATTTAGGCGATGGGAATATGCGCGATGGTTATCAACCTGCTATGGGCATGATGGGAATTTTAGGGTCTATATTATTTCTGGTTTGCTTTTTCACGACAAAAGAACGGATAAAACCGGTAATTGAAAAAACAACGTTTAAGGAACAGGCCAAATTGTTGCTGACGAATGATCAGTGGCTTCTCTTGTGTGCTGTCTTGGTTTTATTGATGTGTGGCATTGTAATAAGAGGCTCTGTCGGAACTTACTACGCTAAATACTATTTACAAGGCGGAGATATTTTGATCTCACCATTCCTGGCAACTGGTGTTACTGCCTCTATCCTGGCAATGATAGCGAGCACCTGGATTACCAAGTTTTACTGTAAAATAAAGCTGTTCAGATACAGCCAAATACTAACTTTTGTACTTTGTATTGCAATGTATTTCGCCGTTGGTCAGGACGATATCGTTTTAGCCTTTGTGTTTACATTCCTGATTTGGTTTTCCGCAGATCTATATATGCCAGTATTCTGGTCATCAATTGCAGAAGCCGTTGATTATGGGCATAGAAAAACAGGCATCAGAGTTTCAGGGTTGGCATTCGGTGGCATTTCATTTTGCCAAAAATTAGGTATGGGTGTTGCAGGTGGATTGTTGGGATATTTATTGAGTTACTTCAATTATCAGGCTGACGCAGAACAAAGTGAGTTTACGCTAAATGGAATTGCGTTATTGGTCACTGTTATCCCTGCAATCTTTCACCTGGCAGTCGGTTTGATCATGTATAGATACTTTATTAGTAATGCGTACTACGATGAGATCGCATCCGACCTTAAATTGGCGAATAGTCAATAGGACTCGATATGCCACAATGCTGGGTGATAGGTGATGCTGCAGTTGACTTGATACCAGAAGGGGACAAGTACTTAAGATTTCCTGGCGGCACAGGAGCTAACATTGCAGTGGCATTGTCAAAACTGGGTGTTAGGAGTGCTTTAATTACTAAACTTGGTAACGATCCGCTTGCTGCATTTTTGACAGATATACTCGAACGTGAAGAGGTTGACACACAGTATTTGTCTTTTAGTGAGCGTTATAAGACCGGGTTAATCATAGTCTCGGTCGATAGTGCAGGCGAAAGGCGTTTTACCCATATGGTGAAACCAAGTGCTGATTCGCAATTGAAAGCTGCAGATATTCCTGCGTTTGAACGGGGTGATTGGCTTTGCGTTAGCGCTTTCATATTTGCTCAGCGTGCGTCGAGAGACGCTACTTTTTTCGCAATAAAACAGGCGAAAATGGCGGGCTCTCTCATTTGTGTTGATGCGAATATTCGTGTTGACATGTGGGACGATGAGTTGTTGTTAGTACCGACAACTCTGAAAGCATTAAAAGCTGCTGATGTAGCAAAGATGTCTGAAGATGAATTACTACTTCTGACCAATACAGTTGCCTTTAGAGAAGGGATAGAAAAAGTTAAGCAGTGGCCTGCAAAGATCAAGATTATTACGCTAGCAGAAAAAGGCGCACTCTTATTAACGGAACAATCTGAGTTTCATATCGCAGGATATAACGTTCCTGCTGTTGATATGACAGGAGCTGGCGATGCATTTATTGCTGCTTTTATTAGTAAGCTTATGCCATTGGAAGATTGGACTGATGACCGATTGATTGAAGCTATCGAATTTTCAAATGCCTGTGGTGCATTGGTTGTAGAAAAAAAGGGGGCGATGTCTGCATTGCCTGATTCAGGCACTGTAAACAAGTTTATGGAGGAACAAAGTCGAAATGTCGAAGTTAAATAGTAAGGTTTTAGGTAGTCTGGTTGGAGCTGCTGCTGGCGATGCGTTAGGCGCGGCAACGGAGTTAAGAACTATAGAGCAGATAAAAACGGATTTTAATGGGTGGGTTACAACATTCATTGCACCGCCACAGGACACCTTTGGACGCTGCAATGAAGCGGGCATGGTTACAGACGACTTTACTCAGGGAAGGTATATTCTGGAAGCCGCTTTAGACAAATCTGGCGAAGTTAGTGATGAAGTACTGCGTAAAGCGTTTAAACGCTGGATGGATTACCCTTTTTATCCAAATTTTACAGGTCCAACGACTCGTGCGGCAATGCAACGAATTTTCAACGATACACGTCAATCTTTGCAGGGCAATGCAGAACCAAGTGAGCCAACGCAGGATGCTGTTCTGATAAACAATGGCAATGCATCGGCTACTAATGGCGCAGCAATGAAAGCCTGGTCGGCGTCAATGCTTTCATTAAGAACACACGAAAAATTAATCGCTACGACGTATGCAATCGCGCATTTCACTCATAACAATGTGATTTCAGTGTCGGGGGCATGTGCCATTTCAACGGCAGTAAATGCTGCACTTTCAGACGGAACTACACTAAAAGATGTAATGGAAGCTGCAATTAAGGGTGCGGATCAAGGGTACTCCTATGCAGAGCAACAGGGCGCAATGATGATGGCTGGTCCAAGTGTTGCCAGAAGGATTGAATTAGCGATGCAAATTGGAGAAAAGCACGCTTCCTGGGAAACAGCAGTGGCAGAACTTGCAGATATCATAGGTACAGGTCTTCATGCCAGTGAGGCCGTGCCTGCGGTGTTTGGAATATTGGCGTGCTGCGGAAATGATCCTGAGGAGGCTATTTTGGCAGGAGTCAATATTGGCAATGATACTGATACAGTTGCAACCATGGTTGGCTCAATCGTCGGTGCCCTACATGGCATTGAAGAATTACCAGGCAATTATTTACCTGTATTAAATGAAGCCAATAAATTTGATTTAGAAGATTTGGCGACTCGTGTATTGCAACTACATAACTTGAACAATTCAAAGAATAACTTTATCCCGAATATAATGTTGCAATAACAAACTTACAGAATTAGGTGTTATTTACGTGGAAGTAGATTCATTGAATTATTCTATGGATGTCATATCCGCCGCTCATACAGATCCCTGACATGCGCGCAACTTTCGCTCGAAAAATCCGGGCTCGGAGGAGCCAACTTCGGTGATTCGAAAACACGCTGGCATCGATGAATTACCGGAGTTTTGTAATCATCCGCGGTGAAGGCATTGTTAGATTAGCTTGACCCTGTTTAACAAACTCTGGAGTCTAACGCTGGTGACAACGACTGCCACCCCGACGCAGGCCAGATTCCAGCCATCCGATGGTTACCGCTATCCATCGATTCTTCGCGCCGGGACCTGGACTCCGGCTATTCTTCCATACCACAACGCGACAGACGGAAGGTGCAATGAACCGCTTAATCAGATCACAACTAATACTACTCGCCCTTACTACATCCGGTTTCACACTCGCCCAGGAGTGGACCACCCTCTTTGACGGCTCAGACCTCGGCAGCTTCAATACCCTCGGCGAAGCGCAATGGATCATTATCGATGACTACGTCGAAGCCGACGGTTACACCGGGAGTTACCTGGTCACTAAGGAAAACTACGGCGACTTTGAGCTGGAGCTGGAATTCTGGCCCAGCATGGATGCCAACAGCGGCGTCTACATCCGTAACCAGAATGGTGAGAGAATCGGGGCCGAATTCGGCTACGAAATTAATATCTACGACACCAATGAAAACCCGGACAATCGTACCGGTGCCATCATTCGTTTTGCGCCACCCTTGGAGGAAGTCGTCGCCGGCGGCAGGTGGAATAAGTACGAAATCAAGGCCGAAGGGACGCGTGTCGTCGTCCACCTGAACGGCATACTTGTCGCGGACCTCGACGATGATACCTACACGTCGGGACCGATCGCTTTCCAGAATAACGGTGGCCTGATTCGCTTTCGTAATATTCGTATACGGCCCAACAAGGCCCTGTAGCAGTCGAGCGGCTGGTGGAATCCTTCAACACCGCCTTGAGCTGCCATGATTATTGATCGCTGGAGGGCCTTTTCGCACCACCCCGCCCGAACGTAACGCCGATTGAGGCAGCCGTCACCAGTGCGATCGCTGCCCAGCTGCGCAGGGAAAGATATTCACTCAGGATCACAATGCCGATGACTGACGCAATCGCTGGTTCCAGGCTAAGCAGCACACCAAACACGCGGGGCTCGATACGTTTCAAGGCGAGGAACTCCATACCGAGTGGAATCGTGATCAGCAGTGTCACGATTGCGGTCATCATGAGCATTTGCGACGTTTCGATGAAGTAGGCGGCCTCCCCGACTCCGAATGGCATGAGGATTAGCGCGCCAAACGCACATGCAACCGTGAAGCCGTCCAGACCGCGCATCGATTTTCCCGCCCGAGCCGATGCGAGGATATAGAAGGCCCATGTAATAGCGTAAGCGAGCGCGACGCCGATCGCCTGCCAGGTCACGTCGGAATTATCCGTTGATGGCGCAAGAAGGTAGATGCCGGCGAAGCCGAGGAACGGCCACAGTAAGTCCATCGCGCGGCGCGTACTCAGAAGGCTAACCGTCAGCGGCCCAAGAAAGCCCACCGTTACAGCCAGACCCAGTGGCATCAGCGTAATCGATGCGTAGGCCAGGTACGTGAATAACGACAATACGATGCCGAGCAGTACAGCATCCGTCCATTGTTCCCGCGTGTAGGTTGCGACGGGCGGACGCAGGACGACCCACAACAGAGCGGTACCCATCGTGAGCCGCACGAACGCCAGGCCGACGGCATTCTCGGGCGTCATTATCGTCTTGGCCAATCCGGAACTGATCTGCAGTATGACCAGCGCCGCGATGAGAATCACCGGTGCGGGAATGCGGTTACCCGTAGCGGCGAATGCCTGCTGCCAGCTGGAATGCGTCAATTGCAGATGGTCCTGTTAGCAGAGTCGGGATTGCCGGACTTGGAGGGACTACCTTCGGTGGTGCCGTTCCGCCCATTATCAAACGAGAAAAGGGCCCCGTTTGGGGACCCTTTCGTCATTTGGTGGTGAGGGTGGATTTGAACCCAGTTCGGTATCGCGAGACTCATTGACCAGCCGATATAAACGATCGATCGTAGGTTACTCCTCACGCGATCGAAATTGCAAAACACTCGGGTAAGTCGCCTTCCTCGTCGAGGGCACCTCGGCAGCAAATCCAACCTTCCGGCAAAAAATTAAGGGGCGGTCCCCAGGACCGCCCTTTTGAGCTACTCGACACATAGCTTACAGATTGTTCCGGACACATGGATTACACATTACGGTATTTGGGGAGAGCCCAGATGCCCTGGAAAGAGTGTAAACCAATGGATGAACGACTTAAGTTTATTGCCAGATTGCTCGAAGGCGAGAAGATGGCACCGCTGTGCCGTGAGTTCGGCATTTCCCGGGTCACCGGCCACAAGA
>JAJFKP010000029.1 GCA_021773135.1 Woeseiaceae bacterium
AATTCTGCATCGGGTTGGCGTTGACAGTATTGTCCTGGAACGTCGATCCAGGGCTTACGTCCTGCAACGAATTCGCGCAGGATTGCTGGAGTGGGGCTCCGTCGAAGTCCTGCGCGCAGCCGGTGTTGGCGAACGTATGGATCGCGACGGATCTTTGCATGACGGTACGGGTATTGTCTGGGCCGGATCGCGTCAGTGTGTCATCGATACGAAAAAGTTCACCGGAAAATCGATGATGGCCTATGGACAGACGGCGATCACCGAAGACCTGTATGCAGCCCGCGACGCGATGGGCGGAACTGTCATCGATGAAGCCGCTGATGTTGCTATTCACGATGTCAGCCGAGATGCGCCATACGTAACTTTCTCGCACGGTGGCCAATCACAACGGATCGACTGTGACTACATCGCCGGCTGCGACGGCTTCCATGGCGTCAGTCGAACGGCAATTCCGATCGATATTAGGCACGAGTACGAGAAGGTCTACCCTTTTGGCTGGCTGGGCATCATGTCGGAAACGCCGCCGCTCGATGATATTGTTTACGCCAACCACGCCCGCGGTTTTGCCCTGGCTTCGCAACGCAACTCAATGTTGAGCCGCTACTATATTCAGTGCGATCTCGATACGAACGTTGACGACTGGCCTGACGAGCGTTTTTGGGAAGAGCTGAAAGCGCGGTTTCCGCGCTCGATGGCCGAGCAGATTGTCACCGGCCCATCAATTGAGAAGTCGATCGCACCGCTGCGAAGTTTTGTAGTAGAACCCATGAGTTATGGCCGCCTTTTTCTCGCCGGTGATGCCGCCCATATCGTGCCTCCTACGGGCGCGAAGGGCCTTAACCTGGCAATTTCCGATGTCCACTATTTGTCGACTGCACTGATCGCACATTATGGCGCTGGCGATTCCAGTTTATTGGACCGGTATTCAGAGACGGCTCTGCAGCGCGTCTGGGGCGCCGCTCGATTGTCCTGGTTTCTTACAAACCTGCTACATCGATTTCCGGACCAGGGAAAATTCGATCTCCGTATGCAGGAGAACGAACTCGAATACCTCGCCCGTTCCGAGAGTGCAATGCAGAACCTTGCAGAACAATATATTGGGCTACCATTTTGACAGGAGTTAACTTGTTATGAGAAAACTGCGCAGAATCCCGCCGCCGGTTTTTCTGGTTCTTGCTGTCTGCGGCGTCGCATCCTGTGCGATGAGTGATCACGACGAAATGCTGCTGCCGATCGAGAGCGGTGTGGTTGAAATGCGCACAGAACCCACGCGCGCGGAGCTGGACGCCGAGACGCAAATTGTTGTCCTTGGCACGGGCACACCTATTCCTGATGCTTACCGGGCAGGGCCAAGCATCGCAGTGATCCACAAAGGTGAGGCGTACCTGTTTGACGTTGGCGCGGGCGCAGTGCGAAACGCGACCCATGCGCGCTACAAGTACGATATGCCATCGCTGTATCCCACAGCGATTTGCTGTGTCTTTCTGACTCATCTGCACAGCGATCACATGCTCGATTACAGCGAACTTGCCTACACTATGTGGTGGCGTCGCTCGACCATGCTGCGCGCATGGGGCCCTGCCGGGCTTCAGGAAATCACCGATAGCATGCATGCCATGATGGCGCCGGACGGGCGTATTCGTTCGTCCGGCACGCAGCCCGTGCTTATCGATGGACGTTACCGGGTCGATGCTACGGAAATAAAAGCAGGCGTCGTGTTTGAGAAGAACGATCTCAGAATAGAGGCCTTCCCGGTTGATCATGGTGACATCAAACCGGCATTCGGCTATCGCATTACTACTGACGACAGAACGATAGTGATATCCGGCGATACAGCGATCAGCGCGACGTTGGAAGATATGGCAGCCGGCGCCGACATCCTGTTTCATGAAGTCATCAGCGATAGCGGCCTGATGCGAACATCAGAAGCGTTTCAGGCCTATCACCAGCGATCCCATACCACGGCGACAGAACTGGGCAAGCTCGCGAGCAGAATCAGGCCAGGGCTGATGGTCTTGTATCACGGCTTGTATTACGGCCTGCCGGAATCGATCGTCATCGACGAGGTACGGCAGGAGTATGACGGGCCAGTCGTGCTGGCCAACGATCTCGACGCGTTCTGATGAAGCTGCAGTAGCGCTAGAACAACCAGCCCGGTGGCGCGGAAATGCTGTGTGGCTCCATGAATTCATCCATTCCTTCAACGCCCAGGACGCGCCCGATACCGCTTTGCTTGAAGCCGCCGAACGGTCCGCGATAGTCCTGCGCCAGCGGCCCGTGACCATTTATATAGGTATACCCGGCTTCGAGACGACGCGCCATGCTCACCGCTCGATCACGATCTTCCGTCCAGACTGAAGAGCAAAGCCCGAACTCAGTGTTATTTGCCAGCGCGATGGCCTCATCATCGCTGTCGTACGTCAGTATGGGTACCACCGGACCGAACTGTTCCTCTAACACGATACGCGCATCCGGGCTGCAGTCCGTTACGACGACCGGCCGCTGAAAGTAACCATCCCGATAAGTATCCGGGTCAGCGATCTGGCCAAGCTCACGCACAGTCGCACCGGCCTGGCGAGAATCGTCGATGAGGTCGCGGACAACCTGCAATTGCCGCTCGTTGTTGATGGGACCCATTGTGACATCCGGATCGAGGCCGTCACCCACGACAATCCTGTCAACGGCATTGGTGAAGCCATCGACAAACTCTTTATAACGGGATCGATGTACGTAGATACGCTTTACGGCCATGCAAATCTGGCCGGAGGACATAAAGCATCCGGAAACGAATTTTTGTAGTGCGGCTTCGTCCAGTTCAGCGTCGTCCAGCACGATAGCGGCATCATTTCCACCGAGCTCGAGCGTTACCGCTTTGAGCGTGTCGGCTGCCACCTTCATGATGTGTTTGCCGGCACGGATGCTGCCGGTAAAACTGATCTTCCGAACCATCGGATTGGAGATCAATTCGTCGCCGATCTCGGCCGGCGGACTCGCAATGACGTTGATTACACCGGACGGAAGTCCATCGGCGAGTACTTTGAGCAGCTGCATCGGCGCCAGTGGCGACTGCTCTGCGAGTTTGATCACCACGGTATTACCGGTCATCAGTGCCGGCGGCATCTTGACGCCAAGCAGGGATATCGGCCAGTTCCAGGGAACGATCTGCGACGCAACGCCGCGCGGTTGGCGCGTAATAATCGTGTCCTGAGGCGGACCGGCAAGGTGGCGATCTTCGGAGAGCCTATCCGCCTGGGCAATTGGCCAGGCGAAACGGTCGCCAAAGCGGGAAAATTCGATCGCCGACTCTTTCAGTATCTTGCCATGCTCACGAGTGAACAGGCGAACCATCTGTTGCAACCAGGCCTCGTCCGATGTCAGTGGCGCGGCCGCAGCACGTAATCGCTCCGCTCGCTCTTGATAGCTCAGCGCTGCCCACGCCGGATAAGCACGGTGCGCCGCCTCAATTGCTTTCCGCACATCGCCCTGACCAGCAAGTGCTGCGCGCCCGACAATCTCTGCCGGGTGGGCCGGGTTGTTGACATCGTAGGTTTTGCCACTGCCTGCCGGGCGCCATTCACCATCGATGATGTTTTGTATTTCTACCGGTGCATCACTCATTTACACGTTCTCTAAACCTGCGTGAAATATTCTGTGCTCGATGTCGGTCTGATTTTCTATGCATTCCCGTAAATCCAAGCCACTGCCAACGCTTTTAGCAATTGCAGCCGCTGCCGTGGCATCCACCGGCGTCGCACGGGCAGACGGCTACGGCACGCTGCAAATTGATAGTGGTGAGCGGCAGGTCGCATTGCTCGAATTGTACACATCCGAAGGATGTAGCAGTTGTCCTCCGGCGGATCGCTGGTTCAGCAAACTCAAGGCGGACGGCCAGCTCTGGTCCGACATCGTGCCTGTCGCTTTGCATGTGGATTACTGGAACTACATTGGCTGGACGGACCGCTTCTCAAAAGCGAGTCACTCGGACAGACAGCGAGAGTATTTTCGTAACGGCGGTGCGCGAGCGACGTATACACCCGGCTTTTTCAGTAACGGCAAAGAATGGCGAGGCTGGTTTAGTGGCGATGCGCTGGAAACGACTCGCCCGCCTGTTGGCAACCTCGCCCTGGGGCTCGATGGATATTCGATCGCTGTGCAATTTAGTCCGCTGGTGAACATTGAGGACGATTTGATCGTCAATGTCGCCGTACTTGGCATGGGTCTCGAAAGCGATGTTCGCGCGGGCGAAAACAACGGCAGGAAACTGCAACATGATTTCGTCGTTTTGAATATCCAGTCGTTCGATCTGCTCGATTCCGCGGGTGGCTACAAAACGATTGCAGAAATTGATGACATTTCGACGGAGGCAGAGAGGCTGGCGCTGGCAGCATGGGTTTCCACCAGGACCAATCAAAAACCGATTCAGGCAGTGGGAGCTTATCTACAGTAAAGCGCTTGCTGCACGCAGTCTCTCAAATGCGGCAGAACATCGTCCTCGAACCAGGCATTCTTTTTTAGCCAGATATTATTTCTCGGACTCGGATGCGGCAGCGGAAAAATGCCATCACCGTATTCTCTCCAGGCGCGAACGGTCTCGGTGAGGTTTGTTCTGAGATTAACCAGGTGCCACTGCATCGCGTACTGTCCTATGACCAGCGTTAACTGAATTCGCTCGAGTGAGTCCAGCACGACGGTACGCCAGGTCTCAGCGCAACGTTTTAACGGTGGCAAATCACCACTGTTACCGCGACCCGGGTAACAAAAACCCATTGGTAAAATCGCGACCTTTTTGGCGTTATAGAAAGTGGATCGATCAATGCCCATCCAGTCACGCAGGCGCTCACCGCTAGCGTCATCGAACGGCACGCCGGTTTTATGTACTTTGGAACCGGGCGCCTGTCCGGCAATCAGAATCCGGGCGGCAGGGTGAACCTGAAGGACAGGCCTTGGTCCGAGCGGAAGATCGGCCGCGCACAATCGGCAGGATTCGACTCGACTAACCAATGCCGCAAATTCAGCAGTTGCATTAGGAGAATTCATTCGTTTGCAGATATACCTCACCCAGCGTACCGGACGTATCATCATAGTCTGGAATGATAAATCTGTACCTATAGACCCGACTGTCGTTCGTGCGATGACATTTTCTCTGGTTGAGGTTCGTCGGTTCGTTCATGAATCGTAGCGAATGAGTTCCAACCTGGCTATCTGGAATCAGCCCTGGCCGCTACCCAGGCGCATCTTTGTAGAAAACAGACTGGACCGAAATCAGTGTAACCCACCGAAAGCATTGAGGTTTTCTGCTATTTGAACACACCGATTGCCTGCATTTACTTCACATCTGATGCTGCCTGCCATCTGATGCTGCCTGCCATCCGTTGTGCATGATCAAATTGCGGCTTTGGTTAATTTCACCTTATGACCAGAAGCATGCAGCAGCTTGCTGACAGTTACGTCAGGGTTGGCGCGCGAGATCTCGAATCCGCCGGGTTTTTCGCGTCGATTTACAAGAACTTTGTCGCTCCCGGCCAGGGGAGCGCAGAAAAGATTCAAAACACGGACATGGCGAGACAGCCTAAGATGTTGCTGTACTCACCGGGTTCATCAGGGTCATTGGCCTGTGCCGCTCTGCTTTCGGTCGTTATACTCGCGCCATGATCACCATTCCAAAGCGCGCTCCAGGCGCTCACCTCCTCGCAATCGCTACCTGCATGTTTTTATCGGCATGCACCCAGATGGGCGTACAGCCGGCCGCCGCGCAGGCGACCGCAGAGCGCACGTATGAAGTCATATACCGTCTGAAACTCTCGCAGAGCGACGACACCGCAAGGGCGAGCATAACGATCGGTAAAGGCGCGCGCCGAATCAGCGAGCTTAAGTTTCGAGTCGATCCTGATCGACACGCGGAATTCACTGGCGATGGCAGTGTCTACGCCACGGAGCGTGAGGTGATCTGGAATCCCCCGGAGCAGGGGGGCACGCTCAACTACCGGGTGACCATTACCCACAAGCGACGAAATGGTGCGTTTGATGCGCGAGTGACAAAAGACTGGGCCCTGTTTCGTGCCGGCGATGCCTTTCCTCCGGCGGCAACGAAGGTGCGCGGCGGTGCACAGTCTGTCGCACGTCTCGAACTCGACTTACCCGACGACTGGTCGGCTCTCACGACCTACCTGTCTGCCGGGGATAAATTTACATTCTCCGTCGACAATCCGGCGCGCCGCTTCGACCGCCCGACGGGTTGGGTACTGGTCGGCAAGTTGGGCGTGCGGCGCGGCAGGATCGCAGAGACAAGGGTGGCCATCGGCTCCCCCAAGGGTGAAAATTTTCGTCGCATGGACCTGATGGCGTTTCTGAACTGGACACTGCCAGGCATACGCGAGGTTTTTCCAACCCTGGACCCGCGCCTGGTGATTGTCAGCGCCGGTGATCCCATGTGGCGCGGCGGCCTGTCCGGTCCGGGTTCTTTGTATGTGCACGCCGACAGGCCGCTTATTAGCGAGAATGGCACCAGTACGTTTCTGCATGAACTGGTCCATGTTGCGATGGGTGTTGCCGGCTCCGAGCATGACGATTGGCTGGTGGAAGGGCTCGCCGAGTATTATTCAATCAGGATCCTGCGTACCAGCGGCACCCTGAGTATCCGGCGCATGGAACTGGCGCTCGAAGACTCAAGGGAATGGGGCAAGGATGTCGCCAATATTTTCGTTGACAATGCATCCGGAGAAGTGACTGCAAGGGCGACGACATTGCTTGCTGAACTGGATCTGTGGCTAAGAGAAAACGCGCCGGACAGCCGCGGTCTCGATGATGTGGTCGCCAAAATGATTACCGCCGACCAGATCTACAGCTACCGCTCACTGTGCATCGCGGCGCGCGAAGTCGCTGGTGCGGCCGCACCAATCCTTGCCCCCGAATCGGTGCCCGGGGCGCCACGCCTGACGGAGTGCATAGGCGACGATTGATCTGACCCCGGGTGTGCTAGCCGGCAAGCCAGGTTCGCCACCACAGCCCAAACTGCGTGCTGTAGCCAAAATCGCGCCAGACGATGCGATGTTCACTATCGAGTACGTAGTAGGTTGGAAATCCACGCACCTTCCAGTCTGCCCAGATCGCCGGGTCGCCCAGTAAAACCTGAACGTTGAGTTCGTGTTCAGTCGCATACTGCTGGATCTGCTCCCTGCTCTCCCAGTCCAGTGCCACGACCAGTATTTCCAGCTCGTCTGCATCGCGCAAGTTACGCAATCGAACCAGATTATCTGCGCTGGCGGAACAATACGGACACCACGGCGCAAAGAAATACACCAGGGCAGGCCTGCCCTGGCGGTCAGCAAGATCTACAATCTTTCCCTGCAGACTGTTTGCGACGAGCGCCGGGGCAGCCTGCTTGTCTGTCGCCAGCAGGTCACGCGTCTGCCAAGCGGTGACGGCGAAAAACAGCGCAGCAAAGACGGCGACCTCAAGGGTTATCCTTCTTATCCGCTGCAATCGCGACGGCCGCGATTCCGGCGCAGATTCAGACCCAGATGTTATGTCCGACTTACTCACTGCTTTTCTGAAACCCAATAGATCGTAGGCCGCTGATGATGGCGAACAAGACACGTTCGTTCAACCCGCCTGAGATCAACCCAGATGTGGACGCACGATGACGGGCAAAATGCGCTATTTCGAATTGCGCGCAAGAATCGGAGCGACCCGTAGCGCATTGTTTGCTAAAAATAGACCTCAGCGTTAGTGAGGCTCCGTATCATGACATCTGCAACAAATTTGCCGCCTGAGACACGCATGAGAAAGGCGATCGCCAACCGCGATGCAAGCTACGATCATCGTTTCGTCTATGCGGTCATCACCACTGGCATTTTCTGCCGGCCGTCGTGTGCTTCCCGACCGGCCCGCCCTGAAAACATGCGCTTCTATGCAGATGGCGCCGCTGCATCCGCAGCCGGCTTCCGCGCCTGTAAACGATGTCGCCCGGGTGACGATCATTCGACGCAGGACAGAATGATTGACGTTGCGCGTTACATTGAGTCGAGATCCGATGAGCGCCTGACACTGGCGGACCTGGGAAAGAAGTATGACCTCTCGCCGTCGCGTCTCCAGCGTGCGTTCAAGTCTTCGTTTGGCATATCGCCACGCCAATACCAGGACGCCATAAGAACCAACCAGTTTCGGTCACTGTTAAAAGACGGAGATGACATCGCCGGCGCAATTTACCAGGCGGGATTTGGTTCCACCAGCCGGGTCTATGGCGAGGCTGCCCGACACATTGGCATGACGCCTTCTGCCTATCGCGCGGGTGGCGCCGGCGAAACCATTCACTACGCCTGTCGCCAGACCGTTCTTGGCCCTATGTTGATGGCGGCAACCGATGTGGGGATTTGCTTCGCACAGTTTGGCAACGATGAAGCAGAGCTGCTGGGCACCTTGGGTAGCGAGTTTCCGCAGGCATCGCTGGTCGCATCAAATGCTCAGGAATCACCCGAGCTCGATAACTGGATCACAGCCCTGAACGCGCATCTCGGCAACGAATCACCGCGGCCCGACCTGCCGCTGGACCTGAGAGGAACCGCGTTCCAGGTTAAGGTCTGGCGTTTTCTGCTCGACACCGATGATGGAGACGTCGTGAGTTACAGCGAAGTGGCATCAGGAATCGGTAAACCCAGGGCAGTACGAGCCGCAGCATCGGCCTGCGGTGCAAACAACATCGCCGTGCTGGTTCCGTGTCATCGTGTGCTGCGCAGCGACGGAAACATTGGTGGATACCGTTGGGGCCCTGAGCGCAAACGCGCCCTGCTTGACGATGAGCGAATGCGGCGATCCGGTCAATGACGATTTGTCACCGCGTGGCGCAACTCGACTGGTCGAACATAACGGCGCAACTGGATACAGACGGCTACGCACGGAAGAATAACGTGTTAACCGCCGCAGAATGCGATTCGCTCCGGACATTCTACGCGTCGCCCGCAACTCGGTTTCGCTCGACCATCGATATGGCTCGCTACAACTTCGGCAAAGGACAATACAAATACTTTGACTACCCGCTACCCGGTTTAGTCGACCAGCTGAGACAGGCTTTTTACCCACCGCTTGCCGAAATCGCCAACGCGTGGGCAGTCAAACTGCGAAGCAAGGCGCAGTGGCCGGAAACACTGGCCGCCTTTATTGAACAGTGCCATCTGCACGGACAGGAACGACCAACACCGCTTCTGCTTAGGTATGCAGAGGGAGATTTCAATTGCCTGCACCAGGACCTCTACGGCGACGTCTATTTTCCGTTGCAGGTCATATGCATGCTTAGCGAACCGGGGCGCGATTTTGATGGCGGCGAGCTGGTTCTTGTCGAACAGCGACCGCGCATGCAGTCGCGACCAATAGTCCTGTCGCTGGCACAGGGCGACATTGCAGTTATCCCTGTACGTGAACGGCCGCGCCAAGGCGCACGTGGCTATCACAGAGCACAGATGCGGCACGGTGTCAGTGTCATTCAAAGCGGCCATCGTGCGACACTCGGCGTTATTTTTCACGATGCCCGCTAACACGGGATAGCAGGGAGATTACGCTATGACACTTATAGAACTGGGCGCAATCGGTGAGTTCCTGGGTTCACTCGCCGTATTCGCAACGCTCGTTTACCTGTCCGTGCAAATTCGTCAAAACACTCGCGCTATGGACGAAAGCAAGAAGCTGGCACTGGCAACTACTTATCAGATGCGTGCCGACGCGCTGCAGATGATGCTCGTGCACGCAGCAGATTCAGAGCACATCGGGCCGATCATTACCAAGCTGACAACGGCGGGCTATCCTGAAGAGATCGGTGCGCTGGACAGCCTGAGCACTGAAGATCGAGGTCGTTTCCGCCAATGGCAAATTGCACAGCAGACACACTGGGACAACATGTTCTTTCAGTATCAGCAGGGATTCATTGACGACGAGTACTACCGGGACTCGTTCAAAGAACGGGTTCGCAGGCTGGCGCCGACCTGGCAGGCGCTCAACCTCTCGGCCGGTCGCAGCACATTCAACGCTGAGGTGGAACGAATCCTTGCTGAAAGCGGCCATTCGGCGAAGTCCTGACTGGTTTTTCTAGAAGATCTCCGCATCCAGTCCGGCCGCCAGTGTCATAGCCAGCTCGGCGACCTGTTCCGTAAACTGCGGGCGATACTTCCCGCGCAGGATGAGGGGCTCACTAATGTACTTCCAGCGCAGTCCTGTGGTGATCTTGTTGACTGCATCCCGGGTGCCACGACCGTCCTCGCCGGCACGAATATACAAAGCGATTGGCAGACCCACGCTGGTCTCAAGACACGGGTAATAAATTCGCTCGAAAAAATCTTTCGTCAGGCCAGCCATGTAGCCGAAGTTTTCGGTCGTTCCAAGGAGCACGCCGTCACACCATTCGACATCGTCCGCGTCCGCCTCCAGCGGCGACAGCGATCGCACCTCAAAGTTATCGCAGCCCAGCCCATCTATAGCTGTCAGAGCGGCATCCCGCAGCATTGCGGTGTTTGTTGAAGGGCAATGGCATACCGCCAATAGTCGTGACATTTCTTCCTGCCAAAGTGGTCGGGCGAAGCACGGCGAAACTCTAGCACGCATCCGCAATGACAAAAGGCCCCGTGACCGGGGCCCTTCATCGTCACCGATGCAGAGGTTACAGCCGGATCGGCAGGTCCCGAACGCGTGTCCCGGTTGCCGCAAAGATAGCGTTGCCGATAGCCGGTGGCACCGCGATCAATGGCGGCTCTCCCATTCCCATCGGGAATTCCGTACTTTCAATAAAACTGATATCGAGATCGGGAACGTCACTCATGCGAAGCGGTGTGTAGGTATTCAGGTTCTGATCTCTAACCTCGCCATTCTCGAATGCCGTCCCTTCGTGCAGTGCCAGGCTTACTCCCCACAGCGTTGCACCCTCCGCCTGAGCGCGCGCGCCATCCGGGTGCACGACTGTGCCGCAATCGATCGACTGCCAGATTTTCTTGACGGTTACCGCATTGGTCTCGGGGTCCACCGCAACGTGTGCGACACAGGCGGTCCACGTCGGATTGGCACGCTCCTGGCCGTGACTGAGCGCGACGCCCAACCCTTCGCCTGCGGGCATCGCTTTGCCCCAACCGGAGCGTTCCGCGACATCGCGCAGCACGTTCGCCATGCGGGCAGCACCGCCAACCGCATTCGGCGCACTACCTGCATGCTTGCCTGCCGCGTCCAGCCTCGCCAGTCGAAATTCAACCGGATCCGCGCCGGTCTTCGCGGCAATCTCGTCCATGAAACTCTCGACTCCCCAGCCGATCCAGCCGGGACCTACCGCCCGCAGCCAGCCAGGCAGAAACGTGCGCTGGGCGAGATCATTATTGATCGCCCGCACCCGATGATTTGGCAGCGTGTACCAGTGGTCAGCACCGTTGATCGAGAAGCCGTCGAACTTGCCGTTGCCATCGACGCCGTCGCCCAAAAATCCGGGCGCCATCGCCAGGGTTGGCCAGCCGGCTGCGGCTGCATGCTCAATGCCGGTCAATCCGCCGTCAGCATCAAACGAGGCATCGAACTGTGCCACCGACGGAGATCGTACGCAGTCAAATCGGCTGTCGTCAGCCCGCTGGAAGATCAGTTTTACCGGTCGACCGAGTTCGCGTGCAGCCAGCGCGGCCGGAATCATCTGGTCACCAAAAAGACGCCGACCGAAACCACCGCCGAGGTAGTACTGGTGCAGGATGATATTCGACTCGTCTACGCCTAATGCGGTTGCAAGATACGGCAGTATCAGGGACTGCCACTGGTTGCCCGAATGAATGTGAAAAACACCATCGGTGTACTCGACCAGCGCATTCTGGGGCTCGAGTGTGAAGTGCAATGCAGTGCTTGTGCGGTACACCGCCGAGTGCGAATCTGCTGCGCGCTCACGCGCGGCGGTAACATCACCATCGTCGACGAAAAGCACACCGCTGGACGCGTCGGCTGCGAGCTTTTCTCCCTCGGCAATAATATGCGCTTCTGTGACAGCGGCTGTCGGTCCCGGCGACCAGTCTATGTTGACTGCATCCGCGGCCTTCATTGCTGCAGGAAAACTGTCCGCGATGACCAGCGCCCAGCCCTGGATTAAGTCACTGGGGTCGGTCAGCTGCAGCGTCTGCTGGTAGCCGGGAATGTCCCGGGCGGCGCTGTCGTCGATCGATTCGATTGAACTACCGTAGCGCGTCGGCGGAATCATCGGGTGCGCGTACACCATGTTCGGCAGCTCGGTATCCAGACCATAAACGGCCTCGCCCGTAGTCTTTTCGGGAATATCGATTGCACGGGTTGCGCTGCCAACCAGGCGTCGGTCTGCTGCTGCCATGACAGGCATGGCCGCCATTTCTTCATCGCTGAAAGTGCGATTGATATCACCTGTGGCGACGATCTCGGCGAACGATACGCTCTGCTCGCCGGAGACGATGTAGCCGTTCTCCGCTTTGCAGGACGCAGCTTCCACGCCAAGCAATGTTGCGCCGGCATCGAGTAACACCGTACGACCGGCCGCGCCAGCCTGCGACAACATCGTAAATGAGGTCAACACGGACCAGGATCCGCCGGTCACCATGTAGCCCCATTTGGGATCCGAGTCGACATGCCTGATCGAGACCGTGCTCCAGTCGGCGCCAAGCTCATCAGCAACAATTCGCGCCAGTGCGGTGCCCACATGCTGGCCCATTTCTGCCTTGGCGATGTTGATCAGCACAGCACCCGTGCCGCTGATTTCGAACCACACTGCCGGCGAAAAAACATTGCTTGCGCCTGCGGCGATGAGATCGTCCGCCGCGTCCTCCCTGCTACAGCCAGGCAACACGCTACCCAGCCCCATGATTAATGTGGTGCCGGCGGTTCCTGCGATAAAGGCGCGGCGATTGATGGACGGTGCTTGTTTGATTGCTGCCATGATTCAGGCCCCCCCGCCGTTAGCGGCGCTCTTGATCGCCTTTTTGATCCGCACGTAGGCCATACAACGACACAGGTTGCCGTTCATTGCCGCATTGATATCTTCGTCGGAGGGATTCGGGTTCCTGGACAGCAAATCTGTCGCCTGCATGATCTGCCCTGACTGGCAGTAGCCGCATTGCGGCACCTGCTCTTCAACCCAGGCTTTCTGCAGCGCTTCACCCAGTGCCGAATCGTTGCCTTCGATAGTCGTAATGGACATGTTTTCGACCGCACTTAATGGCGTCACGCAGGAACGCGTCGCTGTGCCGTTAAGATGAACCGTACAAGCGCCGCACATCGCTATGCCGCAGCCAAATTTTGTACCTTTTAGTTTGAGCTCATCCCGAAGCACCCATAAAAGTGGCGTATCGTCCGGGCTGTCTGAGGTTACGGCCTCGCCGTTCAATTCAAACTGGATCACAATTCACTCCTGCGACAAATCTCGATTGTGGCTGTAAACGCTAGCCAGGTTTGCGGGGCCCTACCTTGCTGACGTTAATCGGTGCCTCGCATCACGATAGCGGATTATACCTCTGCTTGTTTGCCTTGACCGCCTGGATT
>JAJFKP010000030.1 GCA_021773135.1 Woeseiaceae bacterium
CAGGCAACGTTGCAATTCTGGTAGCCCAGACCGCCACGGAGCAGGCCGCCACGCGCCGTTTCCATTACGGCTGCATCGACGGACGGATCGCGCAGTATCATTTTTGCCGATACGGGGCCCGTCATATCTCCCGGTACACTGAGCTGGCCGTCGATATAGACCCCGTCTGTGGAGGTGAGGCCAACCGTCCTGCCCGACATCTTCAGGATATGTGCCAGCATCCGGGAGGTGGTCGTCTTGCCATTGGTTCCGGTTACTGCCGCAATTGGAATTCGCCGTGGCGTATCGGGCGGGAACAGCATGTCTATTACCGGGCCGGCCACATCGCGCGGCGTGCCTTCACTGGGCGCTACGTGCATGCGAAAACCCGGACCGGCGTTGACCTCACAAATTCCGCCGCCGGCTTCCCGGTAGGACTCGGAGATGTCCCTGGTCAGGAAATCGACGCCACCGATATCCAGGCCGATCGCCTTGATCGTACGCTCCGCCATTTCACGGTTTTCCGGATGAATGATATCCGTCACGTCGATCGCAGTTCCTCCCGTCGACAGATTCGCCGTGGAGCGCAGGAAGACGACTTCGTCTTTTGCCGGGATGGTCGCAGCATCGTATCCCTGCTTCTTGAGTAAGCGCTCAGCCTGATGATCAAATTCAAGCCGCGTCAGGACTTTCTCGTGGCCGACCCCGCGACGCGGATCAGAATTGACGACCTCCACCAGTTCCGCAACGGTACTTATTCCGTCGCCGACGACGTGACCGGGCATGCGCTTTGCCGCTGCGACCAGCTTGCCGTTTACCACCAATAAGCGATGGTCAAAGCCTTCGAGAAAGCTCTCGACGATCACGTTCCTGCCATGCTCGCGTGCCTTGCCGAAAGCGACTTCGACTTCTTCCGGCGTCTTCAGGTTGATTGACACACCGCGGCCATGATTGCCCGACAAAGGCTTCAGTACGACTGGAAACCCGATTCGTTCCGCTGCGCGTTTTGCATCCTGTAAAGTTCTGACCATGTGCTGTTTCGGCACCGGCAAGCCGAGATCGCGCAGGATGCCGTTGGTTTCTTCTTTGTCGGAGGCCAGCTCGACGCCAATATTGCTGGTACGTCCGGTGGTCGTCGCCTGAATCCTTTGCTGGTATCGCCCGTGGCCGAACTGGACCAGGCTCTGCCGATTCAATCGAATCCAGGGAATGTCGCGTTCTTCCGCCGCTTTCACTAAAGATGCCGTACTCGGACCGAATGCGCGGCGCTGCGCATAGCGGATAAAAGTATCCCGCTGCTCTGCAAAATCCCACTCACGGACCGGAGCAGTGTCGGGACGAACGTCATCAGGCAGCAGGCTGTTGATCAGGTCAAGTGCGAGGCGGCTGGCTTCGCGTCCAACCTCCGCATCAAGATACTGAAACACCATATTGTAGTGACCCTTCTCTCCATCGACCGAACGGGTACGGCCGAACGTTACCGGCGACCCGGCGACGTTTTGTAACTCGATCGCAATATGCTCCATAACGTGACCGAGCCAGGTACCTTCATCCTCGGCAAGACGGCGCACAAAGCCGCCCGGTTCATTGTAGGAGCAGCCGTGATCGTGAAGTCCTGGCAGAAGATCGAGTAATGGCTCGATGAACGACTGGCCTAGCCGACCTGTTGGCCACTCCTCCAGTTCCTCGAGGTCGAGCACATGACGGATTACGGGAAAATGCGCGTAAACGTTGGGACCAACATAGACATTGGTGCTTAGAATTTTCATTGCCGTGCCTCTTGCTGATTCGCGCCGGTCTGGGTGTTTTTATTCTGCAGCTGCCTGCCGGGTCGCGATATCGAAACGGCCGCCGGCAATCAGAATGTGTAGCGTTACATCGATCAGGCTGACCGGTTCGCCGCCGCGTGCGCGGTCCATGGAAGAATAACTCAATTTGCCCGGATCGATAATGGTGATGCCGCCGCTGCCGACCACCTCGAGACTATCGCCCGGACGAATAAACGCAGCGGTATCTTCGTCAAGTCCGATGCCTACTGCAAAAGGATTGTAGGCGAGCGCGGTCAACAGGCGTCCCAGTCGGTCACGCTGCCGAAAATGCTGATCAATCACGAAGTTATTGGTCAGCCCCAGCCCAGGTGCCAGCGTGACCATATCCGGACTTGGCGTGCTGCCCTCGGCCCCGCCGGCAATCATATGCTCAGGCATGAATGCCGCCCCTGCAGACGTTCCCGCGACATGCAAACCGCGTGCATTTGAGCGCCTTATCGACTGCGCTACCGGCGTGCCGCCCAGGGTCGTCGACAGGCGCAGCTGGTTTCCACCCGTCATGAACACGCCATCTGATTTTTCGATGTAGTCGGTAAACTCCGACTGGTGACAATCCTCGCGTGTCAGGATATTCAATACCTTCGCATGCCTGATGCCGATCTTGCGAAACAGTTTTTCGTAGTTGCGGCCTGTATCTTCCAATTCGGACGCCGTTGGAATAATCGCCATGCGTGCGGAACGTCCGCCGCAGACATCGATGAAGCGATCCAGAATTGCCGTATTGTGGAATTTCTCCTCGGCACCACCGATTGGAATGATGTAACCACGATCAGTGCCCTGCGAATGATTTGATGGACTCATAAATTTTTCTTTTGATTTTAGTGGTTGTCGGGTAATTCAAACTGGCCAAAGACGCGTTGTTGGCCGTCCTTGACGTGCCAAATTCCTGCAGCCATGACGTCACTCACCTGGTTGTCGTCCCCGAGGACGAGCAGATCAGCGGCATGCTCCACGCTGATTCGACCGCGATCACCAAACCGCAACAGGTCGGCAACATTGCTGGTGAATGCCGGCAGGACGGACTCCAGGGGGCGGTTGTCGTTGAGCAATTCGGCGAGCGTTGTTGATAGGCTTGCGGGGCGCCCGATATCCATTTTCAGCATTTCGCCCTGTTCGTTGAATACCGGCAGGCAACCGCCGCCGTCGGAACTTATGGTGATGCGATTGGCGGGCGCACCTGAATCGAGGTACTTGCCAAGGGCAACATCAGCAGCCCACGCATCTTCATCGTCCGCCACCGGGAACGCCGTGATATCAACCGTGCACCCCGCGTGTGCCAGTGGCAGTGCTTCCTCGAACAGCGCCTTGCGTCGGTTAATGTGCGTCGGATTGAAGACCCGTGCCGGCAACTCGCTTTCTGCAAGCGCGCGCCGAACCAGGTCCAGGCCACGCTCGCCATCTCCCAGGTGCAGGTGCAGGATGCCGGCCTTCCCGGCGATCATCCCCGCTACATGCGCGTCACTGGCGATACGCAGCAGCTCATGCAGGGTTGGCTGGCTGGAGCGGTGGTCGCTGATCGCGAGCTCGCCAACGCCGATTACGGGGTCAAGAAAAACGATGTCGTCGCGAATGCTGCCAGTGAAGGTTACCGGAGGAACGTGATAGCCACCGGTATGGCACCAGGCCCCGAGTCCTTCTTCGCGCAGAGCGCGGGCCTGCGCGAGCAATGAACGCGTATCGCGCGTGGTGTCATCCGTACCCAGCACGCCAACGACGGTGGTGACGCCTGCCATGGTGAAATGCCCGAGCGGCACCGGGGGGACGCGGGAGCTGAAACCGGATTCACCGCCGCCGCCGGTCAGGTGCGCGTGGCCGTCGATGAACCCGGGCAGCAGGCGCTGCCCTTGCAGGTCGACTTCTGTCGCGCCGGCACCTGTCAACGAGTCCCTGTCATCGCTGACAGCCAGGATCTTGCCACCACCAGTCAGGACATGCCGAAGACCTAAGTCTTCTGGCGCGAAGACCCGGGCGTTTGATATGAGTGTCAACAAGGGAGAGAACCGGCCAAAAAAGGGCCGTTATACTACACTACGCGGACAGCAGCCAACAGGTCGTCACGGCGAAATGAGTCACGAAATCCCCCTGGGGAACCCGGTTCGATATCCCACCGAATATGCCCCGCAGGTATTGTTCGCCGTGCCACGTGAACAATCACGCAAGGCCCTGCTCAATGGCTGTGATCTGCCGTTTCGCGGCACGGACATCTGGAATGCGTGGGAGCTTTCGTGGCTCGATGCGACCGGGAAGCCGGTCGTGGCGACGGCGGAAATAAAGGTCGACGCCGCATCAACCAATATCGTTGAGTCCAAATCGCTGAAGCTGTATCTGAATTCACTGGCGATGACGCGCTTCGATTCGAGCGCGCAAGTTCGCGAAGTAATAGCGGTTGACCTGGCACGGACTGTTGCAGGCGACGTTGACGTCAACCTGAGGATGGCGACAGACTCGGCCTCGGAATCAATCGATCAACTGCCGGGCAGGTGCATCGATGCCTCGGAAGTATCGGCATGGTCAGACATTATCGACCCCGGTGCGCTTGCTTGTGACACAACATCTATCGTCGCTGAGGACCTGCACTCGCATCTGCTGCGCAGCAATTGCCCGATTACCGAACAACCCGACACCGGCAGCATTCTCATTCGCTACGAAGGACCAAGAATCGACGGCGCCTCGTTGCTCAGGTACATCGTGTCATTCCGACAGCACAATGATTTTCACGAAGCCTGCGTTGAACGCATGTTCCTGGACATTCGCGATCGCTGCCAGACTCACAAGTTGACCGTGTATGCGTGTTACAACCGTCGCGGCGGGATTGATATCAATCCTTACCGTAGCGACACACAGGAAGTCCCGCCGCGTCTGCGGCTCTGGCGGCAATAGGGACTACGACCGGGTGAGGTCTTCCGTATCCAGCTTATGGCCCCAATCCCGCTTGGCCTGCAGGTAGCGCCGGTTGGCATCGCTGACGCCGCAAACATGTTTTATGCGCGTAATACTCTCGATGCCATGGGCATTGAGGTCATCAATTTTCTTGGGATTATTGGTCAAAAGCCGAAATGGCCGACCTCGCATAAAGAACTTGAGGATAGAGGCGGCATCGCCAAAGTCACGTGAATCTTCCGGCAGGCCGAGAGACTGATTTGCCTGGTAGGTATCTTCACCGGCGTCCTGCAACAGGTAGGTTGCCGCTTTCGCCCAGAGACCAATGCCGCGACCTTCGTGACCCGACATATAGACGATCATGCCACCGGCAGGATCAGCGGCGATTTGCTGCAGAGCTGCATCCAGCTGCGGCCCGCACTCACAGCGGCACGAACCGAACACATCACCGGTCAGGCAGCTGGAATGCACGCGCACGAGGGGGTTTTCCCACTGATCAGGATCGCCCATTACGAGGACGCTGTTGACCGCCATTGAATCCGCAAGAATGGCAAATGACTGCTGGCCCTGCCGCTCACGCAACTCGTCGGCGAGCTCCTGCGCCTTGCTTAATGCCGTGTGCCGAACACTCGCATACCAGTCAACGGCATAATTTGCGCCCTGCCGTTCCAGCGGCAAACGTATTGGGCCCAGGATACTGATTGCATGGGCGCCAGCCTCGGCGGCCGCGTCAGGATTCGTCAGCTGGCCGTCCGAATCGATGCGAATCAGTTTGCCCTGGTCGATCAGGCGCTTCCTGACTGAAGGATCTATGTACGTGAACATGGCCGCAAGCGTATCACTTCCGGGGCTGGCTCGAATCTCTGCAAGCCTTTACTGGCGCTGTTTTTTGCCGAGGCCGTGGGCGGCAAAGAACAGCTTGCTGACTCGCAGGTCATTAGCTATAGTTACTGACTCATTGGTCATTAATCAATTGTCATGGCAAAACCACGCTTTCAGCGGCGCAAAGAGGACCGACCGGCGGAAATCACCGCAGCGGCAATGAGCGCGTTTGCCGAGAAGGGCTTTGCTGCAACCAAAGTCGAAGATGTAGCGCGCCGGGCCGGGGTCAGCAAAGGTCTTTTGTATCTTTATTTCAAAACCAAGGAAGACCTGTTCAAAGCCGTGATTCGAAATTTCGTGTCGCCCAAAGTTGATGCGCTCATCGAAAACATTGAAACAACGGATATGACCGCCGGGGAATTCCTGGCCGGGCCCTTCCTCAAGTTTGCTCAATCGATTCCGAAATCTCCCGCGCGCATCCTGGTGCGTCTATTAGTCTCAGAAGGACCCAGGCACCCAGACCTCGTCGCATGGTACTGGGAGAACGTCGTGTCCAGAGGTCTTGAGGCACTCCGCACGCTGCTTGTGAAAGGCGTGCGCAGCGGAGAATTTCGGCCTTCTGCGCTCGATAATTTTCCACACCTGCTGGTTGCCCCGGTCGTCTTCTCGATGCTGTGGAAACAGTTATTCGAAGACCAGGCGACACTCGACACGGACAGGATGATCGCTCAGCACATCGAATTCGTTCTCGATTCGATCAGGACAACTTCATCATGAACTCTATCGAACCCGGCAATAAAGCCACGATAAGAGTAACCGTCGCTGTTCTTTTGTGCGGCAGTTTGGCCGCCTGTGTCGAGATTGCAGATGACCAAAGACTGGTTGGGCAACTGGAGTCGGATCGCATTGAGATTACGGCCGAATCCTCCGAGCCGGTTACCCGCCGTGCGGTCATCGAAGGTGAAGCAGTAACCGCAGGCCAGGTCATTATCGAACAGGATACCGCGCGCGTTGCTGCACGCATTGCTGAAGCAGAGGCGATTGTGCTGCAAATGCAGGCGCGACTCGACGAACTCGTTCGCGGCCCGCGACGGGAACTGATTGCAGCGGCGCAGGCCAGCGTCCATGGTGCTGAGAAAGAACTGGCGTTTCGCGAGACCGATCTAACTCGCGCAGAGCAGGTCTACGAACGCAAGCTTGCCGCACCGGAAGTGCGCGACAGGGCGCGAGTTGCCCGGGACACTGCACTGGCCAACCTGGAGAACGCCAGGGCAAAACTGGACGAGCTGTTGAGCGGAACGACAAGCGAAGAATTGCGACAGATCGAGGAACAGGTGCGGCAGGCAGAGGCGCGACTCGAATCCGTGCGCATCGATCTTTCACGGCACACCTCGGTTGCTTTCGAAGACGGGATCGTTGATTCACTTTTATACGAAGTCGGCGAACGACCGGCGACCGGCCAACCGATCGCCATACTGCTTTCCGGGAAACAGGCGTACGCGCGCGTCTATGTTCCTGAATCGATGCGCGTACATATTAGCCCGGGTACCGAAGCACGGGTCTATGTCGACGGCATGGACGAGGTACTTGGCGGGCGCGTGCGCTGGGTCGCCAGTGAGGCTGCGTTTACGCCCTACTTTGCACTGACGGAGCGAGATCGCGGACGGCTGACTTACGTTGCCAAGATTGACATTCTTGACGCACCCCGGCGACTACCAGACGGCGTGCCGGTTGAAATCGAGCTGCAACTCGGAAACAGCGATGAGTAGCACACCGGAGTTTGTCATCGAGGCCACGGGTCTGACCAAACGGTTTGGCGACCTCGTTGCGGTCGATCACCTTGATCTCGATGTCCCCCGTTCCCTCGTGTACGGATTCCTGGGGCCTAACGGATCCGGTAAAACCACTGCTATTCGTATGCTATGCGGACTCCTGACACCGACGGAGGGCAGCGCCCGGGTGCTCGGGCACCAGGTACCGGGTGATGCCAGCAGGCTGAAGCCACATATTGGCTACATGACACAGAAATTCTCGCTCTACGCTGACCTGACGATTCGGGAAAACCTGCAATTTATTGCGGATATCTATTCATATCCGCGCGCTGACAAGCGCAACCGAATTGAGGACCTGATCGAACGCTACGATCTTTCCGCCCAAAGAAATCAATTCGCCGGAACCCTGAGCGGCGGCCAGAAACAGCGCCTTGCCCTGGCCTGCGCAGTGTTGAATAAACCTGAACTCCTGTTGCTGGATGAGCCAACCAGTGCAGTTGATCCGAAAAGCCGTCGCGATTTTTGGGAAAAATTGTTTGCACTCGCAAACTCGGGCACCACGATCCTCGTCTCGACACACTACATGGATGAGGCAGAAAGGTGTCATCGTCTGGCCATTCTCGATCACGGCCGCAAGGTCGCGGACGGTCCGCCGTCCAGGCTGCAAGCGTCAACCGGCATGTCCGTCATCGAGATCGCGACCGAACAAACCTACGCCGTTCAAACCGAGCTTAAGACGTTGCCGCAAGTCCGCAGTGTGACGCAGCTCGGCGTCCGACTGAGAGTATTGGTACCTGAGGCCATCAGCGAACCGCTGGCCTTCATCGACCAGGCATTGTCGTCTGCTGGTCTCCAAGGCGCCGCAACCCTTGTTCAGGCGTCACTTGAAGATGTGTTTGTCGCCGTAACCCAACCCGACACACCGCTGGATGCCGCGGCATGAAGTCGATCTCTCGACTTGTCGCCGTTATGCACAAGGAGTTGCTGCAACTCAAGCGTGACCGCTTGACGTTTGCCATGATCGTCGGCATTCCGGTCATGCAAATGTTGCTGTTCGGCTACGCGATAAACACCGATGTACGCAATCTCAGTGCGGCAGTCGCAAACCAGGCAAATACCCACCTGTCGCGGCAACTCGTGTCGGCGCTGGAACAGACCCAGGTTGTGCAAATCAATTACACCGTTGCTACACCCGACGAATTGCGGGCTCTGTTACGCACCGGGACTATTTCCATCGGCGTATATTTGCCGGCGGATTTCGACAGGAGATCAATTGATACGCGCCGCTCGGCGGCACAGCTGCTGGTGGACGGCGTGGACCCGACGGTACTGGGCGTCGCCAATCAGCTGCGCAATCTGCCGCTCAGATTTGACACCGCTTTGAAGGAGCAGGACCGCGCTGCGACGTTTGAAGTGCGCCCTTTCTTTAATCCTGAACGACGCTCCGCGGTGTTTGTAATTCCGGGCCTGATCGGCATGATTCTCACGCTGACAATGATGCTGTTTACGGCCGTTGCCGTCGTTCGCGAACGCGAGCATGGCAATCTTGAACTGCTCATCAATACGCCGGTTAGCACAACACAGTTAATGGTGGGCAAAGTCACACCCTATATCCTCATCGGCATGCTACAGCTCGCGCTCATCATGGCGATCGGCAGGTTGCTGTTTGCCGTTCCGGTTCGCGGCAGCGTCGTCGAGTTATTCCTGGCAGCCTCGGTATTCATTGCTGCCAATCTCGCCCTTGGGTTATTCGTCTCCACAGTGGTGAAGAATCAATTCCAGGCGATTCAGTTGACAATCTTTTTCCTGCTGCCATCAATACTGATAACCGGCTTTGTCTTTCCGTTTGAAGGCATGCCGCGCATAGTGCAGTTAATCGGAGAAGGCCTGCCGAATACCCATTTTATTCGGCTGACACGCGGCATCATGTTGCGTGGCGCGTCGCTTGTCGAACTGCGCCAGGAGTTATTCGCTCTGGGTGCATTCACGCTAATTGCCATGACAGCAGCCGTGCTGCGTTTTACGAAGCGACTCGACTAGCCTCTGCCCTGTCGTAGTGCGGACGCCACCAGTTTATGCTTAGCGGCACCGCTATATTAAGGAAGAACGCGGCAATCATTAACGTGAAAAATGCGTTGGTCGGAATGATGCTGTTCTGCACGTAGGCAATATCCATCACGACGAATGCAAGTTCGGCCCGTCCCAGCATGCCGAAGCCGATCATGAGGCTCTGGTGCCAGCTCATGTCGCCCGTGTAACGGGCGGCCAGCGCCGCGGAGCTGATTTGCACGACAAAGAGCGCGCCGAAGAGCAACAGTGCGATGGGTACGGCATCAATGAAGATGTCGAGATCGAAGATGAGTTTCGCACCGAGATCCACAAAGAAAACCGGACCCACCCAGGAAAAGGCGGCATTGTCGACGATTCGCTTGGTTTCTTCATAGACGACGTTTGTTGAGGGGGTATCCTGCACAAACCGGCCATCATCTCCCGTCCGAAAGTATTCTTCCTTGACGATCAGGCCGGCCATGTAGGCGCCGACGGCAGGATGGAACCCGAAATAGGTTGCTGCCAGGCCGAATACCAGTGCGACCAGTAATACCGCCAGGGTTGCCTGTCGCCCTTCGTCAAAAGTCAGAATGTGAATGACACCATACTTGCCGATGAAGGGGACGCGGCTGATCCAGCCACGCAGGCGGTGCGGAAAAATCCAGCCACCGACGACTGTAACGAGGACAAAGAACAGGATGGCCTTGGCGGCCGTCGTTGCAACCGAGTACATGGTCAGGGATTCGCCGCCGACGGCAAGAGGTACGACAATCGCAACTGCGATCAAAGACCCGATGTCGTCAATGACTGCTGACGTCATGATCCTTGTCGCGACGGCCGAATTCTGCAGTCCTTCACTGCGCAGTGACACCATGGTCAGTGACACAGCGGTTGCAGTCATCGCAAGGGCGCACATGAGGGAAGTATCGGGGTCTTCCCATATCCGGTCGGCAATAAGGTAGGTCACCAGGAAAGGGCCCAGCGCACCGAAAAACGCGATACCCCAGTTCTTCTTGATGCTGGCGACAAAATGATCGGTCGATTCCTCGAAACCGAGCGCAAACATGATGAAAATGATGCCTAGTTCAGCAAACTCCCTGATAAACAGGTCTGATTCTCTTGGCAGAATGCCCAAGTTGACGAGCGTGAATCCCATAAAGAGAAAAAACAGTACGGGCGTCAGGCGGGTCTTTTTTGCAGCAATGATTGCAACGAACACGGCTGTCCAGATCAGGGACAAATGTACTAGCGGATGCATTCAGCGTACCTTTGAATGGATACATCTCTGAGGGTTCACGCGAAATCCACTACATGTTCTCACAAAGACGTGGTAAACATAGCGACTGTCAGCGTTAATATTATTGTAGGGACTCGATGCCTACCAAAGAAAATCCACGCTCAACCGTTTACATTGTCGATGACGATCAGGCCATTCGTCACGCGATGGAACTGCTCATGCGTTCGGTAGGCCTGAATTATGAAATATTTCCGTCAGCCACCGATTTTCTCGCCAAACACACGAACGATCGCGCCGGTTGTCTCGTGCTCGATATTCGCATGCCTGGCATTGGCGGTCTGGAACTACAGGAAAAGCTGAATGAGTCTGGCAGCACGCTGCCAATCATTTTCATAACGGGTCATGGCGACGTCCCCATGGCCGTCGACGCGATGCAAAAAGGGGCCGTCGATTTTATTCAGAAACCGTTTCGCGACCAGGAACTACTGGACCGCATTAGCGAGGCACTCGAAACCGATCTGGAGCGCCGCACGGCGCGACAGGAAAAGGCTGGCGTTCTTGAGAAAATCGAAAAATTGACCAATCGGGAGCGGGAGGTTTTTGATCTAGTGGTGACCGGGAAGCCAAACAAGGTGATCGCGTATGAGCTTGGCGTCAGTCAGCGAACCATCGAAATCCACCGCGCTCGCGTAATGGAAAAAATGTCGGCCAGATCGCTTGCTGAACTGGTGCGAATGCACCTGGCGACCTGAGGTCGCTGCCAGACTTTTGGATTCGTATTCGAAAGGAGAAATTATCGCGGTCAGCTTATCGCCTCGGTTTTGCGCATCAGGCTGAGAGGTCAATGCCAGACCAGAGTACGTAGATTCCGTCATGATTTAAGCATCACGCCTTATAGGCGAATCTGTGCATTGAGAATAATTTAGACGGTGACTACAAAGATCACTACTCAATCGGGTTCACAGAAATGTCAACGCAAAAAATCAGCAGAATCATGAGCGTGGTTGACCCAACCACTGACCAGCAACCGGCATTAGAACGCGCACAATGGCTGGCGCGGAATACCGGCGCCGAGCTGGAGATATTCGTTTGCTATTACAATGAGTATTTAAGTGGCGACCGGCTTTTCGATGCGCCATCGCTGGAAAAAGCCCGCCAGGAAATCATCAATGGACATAAGGCGAGAATCGACGCACTGGCCGAACCCCTGCGAGCCTCCGGACTCAACGTCAAGACTGCCGCGGTCTGGGATCACCCGCTGCACGAGGGCATCGTCAGGCATGCGGCTGCGACGGGCGCCGACATCGTCTTCAAAGACACACATCATCATTCGGCGGTTGCGAGGGCGTTCCTCACGAACACTGACTGGAATCTGATCAGAACCTGTGCAGTACCGCTATGGCTGGTCAAGCCGGGCGATGTGGCCGACAAACCGACCTTGCTGGCAGCAATCGATCCGTTAAACGAGCACGACAAGCCGGCTGCACTGGATGACGAGATTCTGGTCCTGAGCAAGGTGCTGGCCGAGGCGTCAGGTGGTGTGGTTCGCGCATTCCACTCCTACGACCCGCGCATTGCTGTCGCCACAGCAACGGCTAACGCCTACATTCCTGTATCCCTGCCGTTCGACGAAATCGAAAAGCAAATGGCGGAGCAGCACGAAAAGCGCTTTAACGAAGTCATCGAGTTTCATGGCATCGAGAAGGAAAACTCGCATCTCGTCGCGGGCCTGACACACGAAGAATTACCGGCACTGGCCGAAGAGATCAATGCCGATGTTGTGGTTATGGGCGCGGTATCCAGAAATCGATGGAAGCGATTATTTATCGGCGCCACTGCCGAACGCACTCTGGAACATCTGCCATGTGACCTCTTGATCGTCAAACCCGACTGGTTCCGGACGCCGGCAGAAATTTCCGACGAAAGAGCCGCCTGACAGACATAGGGCAAGCTCGCTTTGATTTTACGCGGCCACGGTGACAGCTAGACGCGAGCCTGCCGCCGCCGTCGCAATGCAAGAATCCAACCTGCGATATAGGAGAGCACGCCGGCACCGATTCCGGTAATAATCGCCTCCAGGAAAACCGGGCCGATCATGCCGGGATGCATCAGGTAATCAACGATTGCGGTCACCACTCCCAGGACCAAGGCTATCACCCAGCGATTGTCAGTCTTCGCAAGAAACAGGGCGGCCGACGCCGCCAGGCCTGCAACGATTCCCGTTTGCGAGGCAATAATCCAATGCGTCAGTCCAAGCGCCAGGAAATTACCCTGCGTCATGGTAATAATACAGGCCGTGGTCGCCTCACCAATATTTTCCGCCAGGGGGGCCAGTTTCTTTTTCATCGATCCTAACGCTCCAGATTGCTGATCAAGTAGACCTGTCCAAGGTCATTTTTATGTCAGCGCTCGGCAAAAACGTTAACGAGGAGCAAAAAACCGCCACCAATCCGGCTACTGAAAGTTCGCAGGACCTGTGTGCGGATCAGTACCTGGCGGTAAACATAACCCAGAATTTATTGGTATCGGTTGCGAACTGGTCGGCGTCGTAGAATGCGGCCTTTAGCAAAACGCCGTACCGGTCGCTGATTGCACGAGCGGCCGACACGTCGATTTCCGTTCCCCAGTCGCCGCTTCCCGCTTCCGCAGAGAAATCGTGAAAGACGCCAGTCAGGTGCCACTGGTCGAGTTTGTATTTTACCGTCACATAGAAATCGTTAACGCCCTGATCCGGCGTCCCCAGGAACTTGTCAGCCCAGCCCTGAAAAAGGTGTAATGTCGCCAATGGTGTTACAAATGACGCGCCGCCAACCACCTGGTCTCCGCCGAGAGATTCCCAGGCCAGCCCCAAAGATAAGCCGTTTTTTAACGCCCACGTGGCAGCGATATTAAAGTATTCGGCGTCGTACATTACCGGGTTGCTACCTGCGTCCGACTGCGTGGCCAATTCCGCGACAAGGTCCAGTTGACCGTCACCTGCTTCGAATCCACCCGTCAGACGCGCACCGATGGTCGAGGTAGAAGTGCGCAGGCCGAGACCGCCTGAGTCCGAGTCGTTGTCGACCAGGTAGAGATATGGCGACACACTCCAGCCATCTTGCAGGTTGATCTTTCCGTGCAGCAAATGGGTATCCGTGCCCCACCGGCCGGACGGAACATCGTTGCCGAAAACGCGCCGAATTGTCGTCACGTAATTGTAGTGCACCTCGGCATTAGGCAGACCTTTGAACGTGAGCCCCAACCCGTCGTAAGTCTGTTCGTTCTGACGCCAGGCAACACCACCCACGAATCGCTGATTGTCTAATACGATACGCTGGCGGCCAAAACGAACTTTAGTGTTATCCGAAACATCGTAGTCGATGTAGAGCTGATTCAGATCGGGCCCTTTCGGATCCGCCACGACCGGGTAGCGATCGTTACGCACCGGACTACTGCCACCGGCGCTGTTGAAGTCCCGCAGGAGAACCTCTCCCACGTAGTCGAATTCCCCAAACGCGGACCACTTGTTAAATGATCCCGTCTGGTAGTTGATGCGTAGCAGTCCGGTGGACGCGTTGGCGTTGTCCGAGAACCCGTCCTGGTCAACATGTTCGTAGCGATAGCGGAAACTGACATCAGCCTTGCCGGAGCTGATTGCTCCGGCAAGCGTCTGATTGTCGTCCTGTGCAAACACTGGAACAGTTGCCAGCGTTGAGGCCAGCGCCAGCAGCGCAGCAGTGCTGCCGATGTTGCTATTCATCTTCAGGTTCCTTTCAGCAAAGATGCATCGATCAATAGACATCATGCAACGTGTTGTAGACGTTGAATTTGCCAGTCGGCGTGATGATCTCCGGCCCCTTGATGACATTCTTCAACTCACGTGTCTTGTCATCGACAACGACAATGGCGGATTCCTCTTCCTGTCCACTCCACACCGAGAACCACACTTCATCACCGGCCTGGTTGTATTCCGGCTGCACGATGCGTTTCGGTCCGGGGCCAAGATCCGCCCACTCGCCAATCGGCAAGGATACGAATCCGTCGTCAAGGTTGTCGATGTCGAAGACCGCGATACTCTGGCTCGCGCTTTCATCCGGATTCAACGGTGCGTCAACCCAGAGATTGGTCGAATTCGGGTGCGACTTCACGAACAGAGAGCCGCCGCCCATGCCCTGCAGCACCCGTACGACCTTCCATGCGTTGTCGGGGTAGCCCTCAGGATCGGTGCCCAGGAAGGTAATGTTGGCGTTGCCAAGGGCACTGGTTACCCAGACAGGACCAAACTCGGGATCGATGATATTGGCGCCGCGTCCCGGGTGCGGGATCTTCTCAACATCAACAAGCGCCTCCAGTTCGCGATCTCTGGAATCAACGATTGCAATCTTGTCTGATTGATTGGCCGCCGTGAGGAAGTAGCGCTTCGTACGGTCCCAACCACCATCATGCAGAAATCTGGCGGCGCCGATATCGGTGACACTCAGATTCTCTATATCTTCGAAATTGACCAGCAGGATATGCCCGGTCTCTTTCACATTGACGATAAACTCCGGATGTTCGTGAGAAGCAACGATTGCTGCAACGCGCGGTTCAGGATGATACTCCTGCGTGTCTACCGTCATGCCTCGCGTTGAAACGATTTTGAGCGGCTCAAGTGTGTCACCGTCCATGATGACGTACTGCGGCGGCCAGTAAGCACCGGCAATCGCGTACTTGTCTTCATATCCCGTGTATTTTGAAGTCTCAACCGAGCGGGCTTCCAGACCAATCTTGATTTCGGCAACGATAGCGGGTTGCTCCATCCACAGATCGATCATGTCCACTTTTCCGTCACGACCAATGGTAAGGACGTACCGTCCCGACGCAGAAACACGGGAAATATGTACCGCGTAGCCTGTTTTGAGGATGGCAACGATTTCCTTGGTATCGCCGTCGATAATCGCGACCTGGCCGGAATCGCGCAGCGTTACTGAGAAGAAATTCTCAATATTGCGATCATGTTCCGGCGCGGACGGTCGATCCTCTGGCGGAATCAGCACTGTCCACGAATCGCGCATTTCCGGCATGCCGAACTCAGGCGGCGCTGGTGGTTCCTGCTGCAGGAACCTTGCCATGATGTCGATTTGCTCAGGCGTTAATTCACCCGAGCTACCCCAGTTGGGCATGCCAGCTGGCGACCCGTAAGTTATCAATGCCTTTAAATAATCCGTTCCCTTTTCAGAAGTAATATCGGGCGTCAGCGGTTTACCGGTCGCGCCTTTGCGCAGTACCCCATGACAGCCGGCGCATCGTTCAAAATAAAGCGTCGTTGCGACGGAGTATTCTGCTTCGCTCAATACGGGACCACCCGCACCCATGACCTGGCGAGTATCTTCCGGGGCGATTGCCGACGGCGAGCCACGGTAGCGCAGCTCGCCTTCCGTCGCACCAGTATGTCGTTGACCTGCCACCATATCGCCGGATGCACCGAGTTCTGCCCGCAATGCTGTAACTTCTTCGACAGAAACAGCGGCTTCAGAATTACCCCACGAGGCAAAGACATAGGTAAGCGCTGCGGCCAGCTCCTCGTCGGCAAGGTAGCCCATGCTGGGCATCACGCCGTTGTAGTCGGTGCCGTTAACCGTGATCGGACCTGAGAGACCGAACAGTGCTGCCTGCATGACCTCTTTCCGGTTACCCTGCAGGAAATCCGATTGGGCCAGCGGTGGAAAAGCACCCGGCAAGCCCTGCCCGTTTGGCTGATGACAGGCAGCGCAATTCGCGAGATAGACCGCCTCGCCGCTTGCCATCAGGTCGCCCACCGCACCGCTTGCAACTTCCGCATTGTGCACAGCGGTATCCGCGGCCGGGGCCGCCGCCTCGTCGTTGCTCGCCTCTTCTGCACAGGCGCCTAACGCAAGTGCTGCGATCGTGACCAGCAAGATTCGAAGATCCATGGAAGCTTTCATGACCATACTCCTGATTTTGCAAATAGCGCCGGCAAATTTATTGCCAGCCATAGTGAATACTTAAAGACACATTCCTGCCCGGCTGCGCCAGGTAAGGTAATACCGGATCAGTCGGGCCCAGGCCCCGCACCGCTGACCAGTTCCAGTAGGTTCGGTCTGCGAGATTGAGAATGCCGGCACGCAACGTGATGCGATCACGAATTAGCTGTGTTAAATAAAGATCCAGCACCGCCTGTCCGGCAGGTTTAAACAGTTCGCCGCCGGTTTCATCGCGGTCGTCCCAACCGTCGGTTAGCGTTGCCTGCAGGCGTACCTTTCGCAACTGGCTTGACGCGGTCCAGGTCGCGCCAATTACCGCCTGTGCGGGCCCAACGGAGTTCAGTGCCGCGCCGTTTTCGCGGTTCTCGCCGCTTGCAAGGTACACCGAGCCATCAATCCGAAAATTCTCCAGCGCACCCCGCAGGTTGATGTGCCCGCCTGCCTCGACTCCCTCTATTACAGTCTTATCCAGATTCTGCGATTGAAACAGGATGCGGCCACTAACCGGGTCAGTGCCAAGACGAACTTTGGATTCGATGAAGTCTTTGTAGCGCGTGCGAAACGCTGCAACATGCAGTCGGGAATTCACGCCTTGCCAGCGTACGCCAATGTCGAAGCCGTCAGATGATTCAGATTTCAGGTCCGGATTCGGAATCGCGCGATAGTTAAAGAACGGAATATCCAGGCCGATGTTGGCATCCTCGTACGGCGGCGCACGAAATCCGTGCGAGTACTGGATGTATAGGTCGGTTCCTTCATTGAGGCGATAAATTAGTCCGAGTTTCGGTGACAGGTCGGATTCCGACAGCGAGACGGGACTGGCGAAGGGATAGTCCTCGGCATAAATTGGATCGTTCTTCGGCGACAGATCAAAGCGGTCAGCCCTCACTGCGGCAATAAACGACCAGTCGCCAAAGGTCACGGTATCCTCGATGTAGGCGCCCCATTCCTTTGATACGCTGATCGGAAAATCTCGCAGTGGAAAAGCTTCGCCGAGAATGACGTTGGTCGACGTTCCGTCCTGCATATTGGTCGACAGGCCGTCGCGAAACTCCGTGGTCTCCCGTTCGCGGTATTCGACACCAAAGCCGAGATTGTGTGTGTGCAAATCGCCATACAATGATTTTTGCAGATTGAGCTCGATGCCTCTGATGTCCTGCTCGAAACTGAAATAACGATCAATAGACGTCGGGGTGCGGGCCCCACCGCGCTCGTCAAGGGTAGATTGTGCAACTTCGGCTGTTTCGTAATAGCCGCGCAAAACGCCATTGTCGACCCAGTCTTCCGGAGATCCGAATTCGACCGTTGCGGTCAGGAGGTCCAGCGTGTATTCATCGTTGCCCTCCAGGGCGGTGGTGGAACGGTAGCGTCCCGTACCCAGCACTGAATTCAGATCTGAAGTGACGTCTGAGTCCTGGTGCAGCAATCCGATTCGCCAGGTTCGCCCGGCGGAGTCGTCGGCAACGAACTTGACGAGTGCCGAGCGGCGCTCATAGTCACGCAGGTCGAGGCTATCTACAACGGCTGCAGACTCAAGTTCCTGACCAGACCGCAGGCTGCCGCCCAGGAGCAGGCCCATCGATGAGTCACCGAAAGCAAGCATGCCGGTTGCGTGCGACGATTGGTCAGCTCCGCGCCAGGTTGCCATGGCATCACCGCCTGTTCTGTCCTGGCCTGTCAGGTCTGCCGGGTCGGGTGTGCGGACCGCGACCACGCCTCCAATCGCAGAACTGCCGTAGATTGCAGAAGCCGGTCCATGCAGGACTTCGATCCGCTGCACCAGTCCGGCATTGATAAAATCACGGGTCGCGTTGGAGAAACTGCCCACGTCGAACTGATCACTTAGTGGCACGCCGTCCACCAGCATGGCTACGCGATTGCCTCCTATGCCACGGATATTGATGCCTTCAGTGCCGAATCGTGAGCTGGATGCCTCATAGTCAATGCCGGGTGTATAGCGAAATACGTCTGCAACCGTCGTTGCCAGGATGCTGTCGATGTCGTCCCTTGAAACGATCGTTACGTTCGCGGCGATATCTCGAATCGAACGCTCCGATTTATGGGCAACGACGACGATCTGTTCAATCGGAGCCTCGAGTTCCTGAGCGTTGATAGCGGGCTCCACCGCGTGCACAGGGAGCCAGGGCAAGTAGCCGAGAAGCGCACACAATGCAAGCGGCTGGCAACACGCAGCGCTTTTTTTGGTTATTTCCATTCCGTAACGGGACCCGATAACAGGCGGAGAATCGCTGGGCAAACATTGCCATCTGTTGCGGAATAAACCATACGTAGGATTCCGTACGGCTATTGGGCTTGCGCGTATTGGCACCACATCCCAGAATTACCCGTTTTCTGGCCCGTCAGCTGCAACAGGAGGAAGCGTGTATTCGACTCTTAAACTGATCCACGTCGGTGCCGCGATAGTTACGATCTCGGGATTCGCCCTGCGCGGCTACTGGATGCTAACCAACTCGACGAACCTGCATCGGCCGCTCGTCAGAATTGCCCCGCACCTGATCGACACCGTATTCCTTTTGTCGGGTATTGGACTGATAGTGAGCCTCAGGCTACAAGTCCTCGAGCATCCCTGGCTGCTGGCTAAATTTTTTCTTCTGGTCATCTATGTCCTGTTAGGCACGGTTGCCCTGAAGCGCGGCAAGACGGCTAACATTCGTATGGGTGCGTTCCTGCTGGCGCTCGCCACTTTCGCCTATATCGTGGGCGTGGCTATGAACAAGTCAGTATGGAGCTGGTTCGTCAGCTGACCACACTAGTCGCGCGGAACCAGACGACTCGCGATAGCGGTCCTGGCGGCCTTCAGTAGCTGATCAGTGTCCACCGGCTTGTTCATGATGATGCAGTTCGGCGTCAGTTTTGCCTGCTGAACCATTTTCGTGGTGTCACCAGTGACGATGAATGCCGGGATATCGGTTCCGTACTCGTTGCGAATCATGGCAATCGCTTCGACTCCGGTCGACCCATCAAGCAGGTGATAATCAGAAATAATCAGATCAGGCTGTTGACTCAGGTGTTTCACCGCGGTCTCGGCTTCTACTGCCGACCTGGCCGTCGCGACCCGATATCCCTCCGCCTCCAGCAAGAGGCCCCATGCGTTGGCGACGTTGACATCGTCCTCAATCAGGACAACCAGTCCGGAGACGTCGGCCGCTGCACCGATAACCGCACTTTCGCGCCCCGCCAGATTATCCGTAACGACCCCAACGATTGGCAAACAGATAGAGAAAGTTGAGCCGGCTCCGGGACTCGACGTGACAGCGATCTTGTGTCCCAGCAGGTCCGCAAGACGCCGGACGATCGCAAGTCCGAGTCCGAAGCCTTCTTTATCTACACCAGGCGACTTTATCTGGTGAAATTCCTGAAATATTTCATCCAGCTGTGTCTCGTCGATGCCGATCCCGGTATCGATGACGTCGATCCAGATTTCGTCGTCTTCAATTCGGCACGCCAGGCGCAACTCACCTTTGTCGGTATAACGAATCGCATTGGACACAAAATTCTGAATGATCTCACTCAGCAGGTTAGGGTCGGAGCGAACATTGACGTCGCACCTGTCGGCACGGAAACCAAGTCCTTTATGCCGCGCCTGTCGCGAAAATTCGGCAAACAATCGATCTACCAACCGCTGCACCGGGAAACTCTCAAAATCCGGTTCGACCTTGCCCGCATCAAGCCGGCTGATATCGAGCAACGAATTCAGCAGGTTCGTCATTGCATCGAGCGAGTTTTGCTGGCTCTCCACCATCTCGAGCGCCAGCGACCCCTTGATCGTGCGCCGCAGAGCGCCGTTAAGCAGGCTCAGTGCCTGCACCGGCTGCCGCAGGTCGTGGCTGGCCGCGGCCAGAAATGCCGTATTCGCTTTGTTTGCGCGCTCAGCCTCGTGTCGGGCCTCAATTAGTTCCTGCTCTATTTTCTTGCGGCTGGTGACGTCACGGATAACGCTGGAAACAAAGCTGCCGGACGCGGACATGAACGGACTAAGACTGATTTCTACCGGAAACTCCGAACCATCGGCACGCATGCCTCGCAGCTCCAGGTTGATTCCCATCGGCCGCAGCTCGGGATCCGCCGCGAAACGTGCCCGGTGACTGACATGCCGGTTGCGCAGTGGCGTCGGCAACATCATCTCTATTTCTTCACCCAGCATCGCGTCGCGGGAATAGCCAAACATCTCTTCAGCCTGTCCGTTCACTATCGCAATCTTGCCGTGATGATCGATGATGATCATCGCGTCAGGCGCTGACTCCAATACGTTCTTGAAATACGCCTCCGACGTGTTGTCCGCAGAGATATCCTGGATCGTGCTTGAGACCAGCGTGCCATTGTCGGTCTCAATTGGCGTCAGAGAGATTTGCGCATCGAATACCCGGCCGTCTTTACGCAGGCCCTGCAGGTTCAATCCGGACACGAGCGGTCGTGCACGCGGCGCATTGTAGTATCCCGTTCGATGCCTGGCGTGAGCCTTACGCATGCCGTGCGGCATCAGTGACTCAATGTCCTTGCCGAGCAACTCATCTGGCTCATAGGCAAAAAGCCTTTCCGCTGCAGCGTTCGCCAACACGATATTGCCATCGCCGTCGACAATAACGGTCGCGTCATTCGCAGACCTGATTATCTTGACCGCAGCTTCGTGTTCAATTTCCATTCAGGCGTCTACCCGCTTGCATCCGACGCAATTACACAAAGAAGGCGCGTAGTTCGCGTGGAATTTTCCAACGGGCAGTCAATCCGTTTCCGCGCCAGGCGGCCATACGCGAAAATACCTAATAACGAATTCGCTACGCTGTGGCCGCTAGCGGCACAGGATTGCAGCATGATGTCGAATATGATCTTCGATAAACGACGCGATAAAATAGTAGCCGTGATCATAGTCGTCGTGACGCCGCAACTCGAGTTCGATGCCAGCAGTCGAGCACGCCGTCTCAAAAAAACGTGGATTCAACTCGGTTTCCAGAAACTGATCCGCCATGCCCTGGTCGATCAGAATCTTGTTTGCAGGCTTAGTCCCGCTGTCCTGTGCGATTTCCGTGGCGTCGTAGTCACGCCACGCAGATCGGTCATCACCGAGATAGTTACCCAGCGCTTTTTGTCCCCATGGACAGTTGATCGGGCTGCAAATTGGCGCAAATGCCGATATCGACTGATAGATCTGCGGGTTTTTCAGTCCTATCGTTAATGCGCCGTGACCACCCATCGAATGTCCGGTGATTCCCTGGCGGCTGCGGTCTGCCGGAAAGTTTGCACCAACAGCCTCCGGCAACTCGCGCGTGACATAGTCGTACATGTTGAAGTGGGTGTCCCAGGGTGGCTCGGTGGCATTCAGGTAGAAGCCGGCACCCAGTCCGAAGTCGTAGGCGCCGTCCGGGTCGTCGGGCACGTCGTCACCGCGCGGACTGGTGTCAGGTGCAACCAGTATGACGCCCAGTTCTGCTGCTATTCGCTGCGCGCCGCCTTTGACCATGAATGTTTCTTCGGTGCAGGTCAGGCCCGCCAGGTAGGTCACGACAGGGAGGGTATCTGCTCCGGCAATGCCTGGCACGAAGACTGAAAACTGCATCGAGCAATTGTTGACGTCTGATGCGTGTCGATAAAAGCCAAGCTGGCCGCCAAAACACGCATGTTTGGCGATGGTCTCAATACTGTTGCTCATGGCCTGCTGTTCACGGCTTCCCTTACGTCGCCTACAGTTCTAGCTTCTGCAGGACCAGGGTGGCGTTCGTGCCACCAAAGCCGAAACTGTTGCTCATGGCCGTGCGAATTCCCGCATTCTCGACTGTCTCTGTGATTAACGGCATGCCCTCGGCGGCTTCGTCGAGATCGACTACATTGATGGATGGAGCGATAAAGTCATTTTCCAGCATCAACAAACAGTGAATAGCCTCCTGGGCACCGGTTGCTCCGAGAGAGTGTCCGCAGAGCGACTTCGTCGATGCAAACCTTGGCAGGTCCTCACCAAAGACTTCGCGCATCGCTTCGAGTTCCTTGGTATCTCCCACGGGCGTGCTGGTGCCATGCGTATTAATGTAGTCGATCGGACTATTAACCGTGGCCTTTGCCATGTGCATGCAGCGCATGGCACCTTCGCCGCTTGGAGCGACCATGTCGTGCCCGTCAGAATTCGCACCATAACCAACGATTTCTGCATAGATTTTCGCACCACGTGCTTGCGCGTGTTGTAACTCTTCAACCACAACCATGCCCGCACCGGACGCAATAACAAATCCGTCGCGACTTTGGTCATAGGGCCGTGATGCCGTTGCCGGCGCATCGTTATATTTGGTCGACAACGCGCCCATCGCGTCAAAGAGGCTTGCTAACGTCCAGTCTTCCTCTTCACCGCCACCGGCAAATACAACGTCCTGTTTACCGAGTTGGATCTGTTCCATTGCCGCACCGATACAATGCGCGCTTGTGGCACAGGCAGACGTGATGGAGTAATTGATGCCTTTAATTCTGTAAGGCGTCGCGAGGCAGGCAGACACAGTGCTGCTCATCGTTCTTGGCACCATGAAAGGACCAATCTTGCGCACGCCTTTGGCTCGCAGTATGTCGGCACTTGCAACTATGTTGGCGCTCGATGCGCCACCGGATGCGGCAATCAATCCCGTTCGCGGATCAGACACGTCGCTGTCGGCAAGGCCTGAGTCTGCAATCGCTTGCGCCATTGCGATATAGGAATAGGCCGCGGCATCACCCATGAATCGACGCACTCGACGATCGATGTGGTCACTGATATCCAGGTCGACGCTGCCGCTGACCTGGCTGCGCAATCCGTATTCCTCGAACACCGGGTTATGCACGATGCCGGACTGACCGGCACGCAGTGACTGGGTCACTTCTTCAGCAGAATTGCCCAGGCAGGATACGACTCCCAGGCCAGAAATAACGACGCGACGCACGGCTTCTCCTAAAAATTGTCAGTTGAGGTAAACAAACCCACCCGCAGGTCTTCGGCTTTGTAAATCTCACGACCGTCCACCGCCATCGTACCGTCGGCGATCGCCAGCACCAGCTTGCGGGTAATCATGCGTTTGATCTGTAAATTGAAGGTCACCAGTTTCGCCGTCGGCAACACCTGGCCTGTGAATTTGACTTTGCCAGCGCCCAGAGCACGACCGCGACCCGGGCTGCCAGACCACACCAAAAAGAATCCCACTAACTGCCAGAGCGCATCGAGTCCGAGGCATCCGGGCATAACCGGATCACTTTCGAAATGGCATTTAAAAAACCACAGATCCGGATTGATATCGAGTTCCGCAACGATTTCTCCTTTCCCGTATTGGCCGCCTTCTGCACTAATGTGTGTTATTCGGTCGGTCATAAGCATGTCCGGCAATGGCAACCGTGCACTGTCCGGACCAAACAGTTCGCCGTGGGCGCATGCCAGCAATTCCTCGTAGTCATACGAGTTTTTACGCCCGGGCGGGCAACCGTCCGGACTCCCGGTTTTATCAGATTGAGTCATACGCTCTCCGGCGCGTTTTGTGGGGGCGTGACCCATAGCTGGGCAGCCGAAACGAGCTTGCAGAACGCTAATAGTACCGAACCTCGCCAAACGCTGCTGTATTTATGGTGCAGTGCGGCAGCAACGGGGTTACTGGATGCGAACGTCGAACTCGAGCAAGAAGCTTGGCGTGCTTAACCCTGAAGCCGCATTCATGCCGCCAGAAGGGTTAACGCGGAAACCGGTGACGGCAGGATCAACGCCGTCGGGGTTCGGTACGGGGGTATAGTTAAATGGCGCACCGCCGCCGGGCTGGTTGCTAAACGTGACGTCGGTTGCAAAGTTAAAGCCAAGTCCACTGGCGACCACGCCATCGCTAAAGCGGACGGGGTCGCCGCTGCTGCTGCTAACGACCATCGCCGCGCCGGCTGCAATCGAATCGTTGATAATCAGAGTATCGACATCGACAGTGCCAAGGCCCTGATTGGTTACTTCGAGTGTGTAGCGTGATATCGATCCGGGAATAGACTTGGGATTCGATACACCGTTGGCCGGATCCGAGATTGTTGCCGCGTTCTTTGCCACGACCAGGACAGGTACGAATTCCTGATCAAAACAAACGTCATCCACGTGCCAGAAATCCCAGCCGGAGCCGGAGCCGCCCGTCATGCGAAAGCGCAGCTGCATTGCGGCGTGCCGTCCGGCAGCAGGCAGGTTGTATGAGCGAGTAAATACCTGCCCCGCTCCACCACTGCCTGAAAATGTTTCCAGCGGAATCCAGCCCCCTACATCATCGAGATATTCGACCACCAGATTTTCGCCAGTATCCGGGTCTTCACTGAAGGCATCGGAACCGCGCCGAATCCACATAGTCAGATTGGTGAAATACGGATCGCTCGTATCCAGTGACACGGAACTGACGGTAACAACGCCGCCATTGAGAAACATTGAGTTGCTGGGTGACTGCGAGGTCGCTGTGCTGGCACCGGCGAAGCCGCTGGTCGGATTGATGAGCCAGTTGCCGGACAGGCCACCTTCAAAATCATCACAGCTGCCAATCGCCAGTGACGGTGGCGCCGCCCGCTCCGTCACGACAACGTCATCAAAGTGCCAGTAGTCGAAGTCAGTGCCGCTGCCGCCGGTCTGTCGTGCGCGCACAGCGAGGTTGGCATGTAGTGCGTCGGGCGGCAGCGAAACTACATCGTTAAACGTCTGACCGGCCGTGCCACCACCAGTGTAAAAGATTAGCTGTGCCCAGGAGTTGTTGGCCCGCCGGTATTCGATAACCAGGTCCTCGCCGCCGTCCGGGTATTCGCTAAAGGCATCGCTGCCATGACGCACCCAGATGCTTAACTCAGCGGCGGGAACGGCAGCATTGAACGCCGGGCTGCTGACCGTGACCACCTGGCGTCGCGTGTAAGCGCCGCGATTAGGAGAATTGGAAACCTGGCCACCCGTCAAGATGCCGGAACGGCTGTTGTTGGTCGTGGTCCAGGGCGCGAGGTTGCCGCGCTCAAAATTATCGCTGAAAAGGATGTCACCGGGAGCGGCGAACGCCATGCACGGCAGCAGTAGCACCAGGGCACGCAACAAAGCGCGTCCGATGCCTGCTGTCATTGCTGGCGATCGCACTGCGGTGGAAAGCACTTTTCCGGCCCTTCCGAGAAATTTGACATAGTTTAGGGAGAGGACGGGCCACGGAGACACCAAACAGGTCACAAATTCCTGATTTTTAGAGGGTAATCGGGTTGAAATTGGCCGCCCGGGGCGGTTCAGGTCTGGTCGTAGTCGATTGTGACGCTGTCGCTGACAGGCACCGATTGGCACGCCAGCACAAATCCTGCTTCGACCTCCCACGGCTCCAGGCCGTAGTTCGTCGCCATACGAACTTCACCATCCCGCACGTGGGTGCGGCAGGTTGCGCACACGCCGCCCTTGCATGAGTAAGGCAAATCGATACCCTGTTCGGCGGCGGCATCGACAATGTTGTCACTGTCCGGCGACATTTCGAACGATTTGCGATGACCATCCAGGATTACATTGACAACTGCCTGGTGCTTGCCGCTGACCTCGCGAGGAGGTGCCGGGTCATTGCCCTTGCGCGGCGCCCCGTAACGCTCGTTGTGAATTTGTTCGCCGTCCATGCCGAGCCCGGTCAAGGCAGCGCGAACCGAATCGATCATCGTGTCCGGTCCACAAACAAATACCTCGTCTGCCTCTATACCCTCGCAAAACGCTTCCAGTAGCTGTGGAATTTTAACGGCGTCGAGACGACCGCTGAAGATGTCGAACTCCTGTTCTTCCTGACTGAACAGAAAATACAGCTGTACCCGCTCGGGGAATCGATTTTTTAATGCGTAGAGATCGTCGATAAACATCGCCGTTCGCTGTAGACGATTGCCATAGAACAGCACGAATCTGCTGGACGGTTCGCCCTCGAGAGTTGCACGCATGATGGAAAGGATGGGAGTTATTCCGCTGCCGGCCGCGAACGCCAGGTAGGTTTTCGCCGCTCGTTCATCAACGTCTGCATGAAACCTGCCAAACGGCGGCATGACTTCGATCTGGTCCCCAACATTGAGTTTATTGGCGATGAATTCGGAGAACTGACCGCCGGGCTGCACACGCACTCCGACTTCGAGTGGCTGAACTCCCGGCGCGGAGCAAATGCTGTAGGTTCTGCGTATGTTCTTGCCATCAATCTTGATTTGCATCGGCAAATGCTGCCCGGGCAGGAAGCCGAACTGGTCGAGTTCGTCGTCCGGCACCAACAATGACATTCGTACAGAGTCGGCGGTCTCGTTCTGCAAACCCGCGACCGTCAGTGAATGATATTTACGCATTGCTAATCTTGATTTCCGTCAGATGCACTTGAAATATTCAAAAGGCTCCAGGCACTTCTTGCACTTATAGGATGCCTTGCAGGCTGTCGAGCCGAATTCGCTGATCAGGGTGGTTTGTTCCGACCGGCACCGCGGACAAGCAATAGCTGATTTACCGAGCAGCGCCCGCTTGCTCGCTGCACCAACAGGCGGCGCGATACCGTAGGCCAATAATTTTTCGCGTCCCTTTGCCGTAATCCAGTCGGTCGACCACGCAGGACTCAGCGTTCGTGCCACCGAAACACTGCCGGCAACTTTTGCCTGCAGATGACTGACGATGCTTTTCTCAATAACTTCTGTCGCAGGGCAACCCGAATAGGTCGGTGACACTGCAACAACAATGCCGTCCTTGTCGACAGTGACGTTGCGGACCATGCCTAAGTCGATAACGCTAACGACCGGAATTTCCGGGTCCGGCACCTCGTCGAGCCACGCCCAGATCTGTTGCGCCATTGCGTCGCCGGCTTTGTGTTTATGCGCGTTCACGAATGCGCTACCAGCTCAGTCCGGCGTAGCTGCGTTGCATGGTCTGCATTTCGGCAATGAGACTGCCGAAATGCTCCGTATGAATGCCCTTCTTGCCACCTTCTGCCATCCATGCATCGACCGGCAACCTGATGGTGGCCACGTTGACTATTGCCTCGATCTCAGCACGCCATTTCGTCTGCAACTGATCCAGGTCAGGTCCGCCGTAGTGCGCGTGGAATTTTACGTCAACTTCGTCGCCCGCAAACATTTCACCGGTATAACGCCAAACGTCGTCGATCGATGTCTGGATGCGGCGGTGGCTTTCCTCGGTTCCATCACCGAGACGGATCAGCCACTGCGATTGGTAACGCTGGTGGTAGCGAATCTCCCTGACGGCTCTCGCTGCGATTTCCGCGAGGCGCTGATCGCCGCATTGCTCGACGGACTCAAGTTGCAACAGGTAGAAAGCATCGAACAGGAACGAGCGCACGATAACGTCACCAAAATGGCCGTTCGGTAACTCAACCAGCTGCACATTGCAGAACTCCCGTTCCGGGCGCAGAAATGCGAAATCATCCTCAGTCCGACCATTGCCTTCAAGTTCGCCGGCATAGGAGTAGTACATTCGAGCCTGGCCGAGATAATCCAGTGCAAAATTCGCGTTTGCGAGTTCTTCCTCCAGTTCCGGGCCATGCGCGACAAGTTCGATCAGGCGCTGCGCCAGGACGAGCGCGTTGTCGCCGAGCCGCAGTACGTATTTGAGCAATGCTTCTTTATTCGTCATCACCACGACCCGCTATATGTTCTCGACACCGTCCGGAATCTCGTAGAAAGTCGGGTGTCGATAGATCTTGTCTTTTGCGGGCTCGAAAAACGCATCCGTCTCCGCCGGGTCGGACGCCACGATGTTACTCGAACGAACCACCCAGATGCTCACGCCCTCATTTCTGCGGGTGTAAACGTCGCGAGCATGATTGAGCGCCATTTCGTCATCGGCCGCGTGCACGCTGCCCGCATGCCGATGGCTCAGGCCAGACTTCGTGCGGATGAAAACCTCATAGAGGGGCCAGTCCTTGCCAGTCATCGGAATTGCCTCTTTCTAAGCTGCAACACGGGTCGCGTGTTTGTCTGCATAAGCCTGAGCTGCGTCTCGCACCCAGCCGCCGTTATCCTGAGCCTGCCGCCTGGTCTGCATGCGCAGTTGATTGCACGGACCGTTGCCAGCCAGAACATCCATAAACTCCTGCCAGTCGATCTCCCCGAAACGGTAATGCCCGGTCTCCGCATCAAGCGAGAGATCTGCATCCGGCACCTTTAGCCCTATGAATTCGGCCTGCGGTACCGTCACATCGACGAACTTCTGGCGCAACTCGTCGTTGGTAAAGCGCTTGATCTTCCATGCCATTGACTGGGCAGAGTGCCTGGAATGCTGGTCGCTCGGACCGAACATCATCAAAGATGGCCACCACCAGCGGTTTAGTGCGTCCTGGGCCATCTCCTTCTGCTCGCTGCTGCCGCGACAGAGCTCCACCATGATTTCGTAGCCCTGGCGCTGATGAAAGCTCTCTTCCTTGCAAACGCGAACCATCGCGCGCGCATACGGCCCATACGAACAACGACACAGCGGGATCTGGTTCATTATGGCGGCGCCATCCACGAGCCAGCCGATCGCGCCTATGTCTGCCCAGGTCAACGTGGGGTAATTGAATATGCTGGAATATTTCGCTTTGCCGCTGAGCAGGTCGGTCACCATTTCGTCACGGGTAACGCCGAGCGTTTCGGCGGCGCTGTAAAGGTAGAGGCCATGCCCTGCTTCGTCCTGGACTTTCGCCAGCAGAATTGATTTGCGGCGCAGCGTCGGCGCACGAGTTAACCAGTTTGCCTCCGGCTGCATACCGATAATTTCAGAATGCGCGTGCTGCGAAATCTGCCGCACCAGCGTCCGGCGGTAGGCATCGGGCATCCAGTCCTTGGCCTCTATTTTCTCTTCTGCATCAACGCGAGCCTGGAACGCCGCAACTGCCGCTGCATCATCCTGCTGCGGTGGTACGTCACTCCTGTTCGACTTCTGATCCAGCCCTTGCGTGTACATAAGTATCCTTCGGCGATGTACCGGTCACATCCGGGTCAATGTGTCACATTTTTTTCATTTTTTCAAGAAATTATGTATCACTTTGGAGTATTGACTCGCGCGTGGCATACGATCGCCCGCGAAATATCGCAACGACCTCCTCACGCTGGTTGGTGACTTCCACGTCGTATACTCCGGTCCGGCCACCACGGCTCACTTCCTCGGCAACGGCCTTGAGCGTATCGCCGCACCGGGCCGGCCTGACGAAATCGATCGATGCACCGGCAGCGACCGTGATGCGATCATAGGTATTGCAGGCAAACGCGAAGGCCGAATCGGCAAGCGCGAAGATGAATCCGCCGTGGCAAATTCCATAGCCGTTGACCATATTGGCTCGAACTTCGAAACAGGCAACGGCACAGCCAGGCTTCGCTACCTCTACCTGCATTCCCAGGTCCTGGGAAGCGACGTCCGTACGCCACATGGTTTCGCAGCAGCGCTGCGCAACTTCAACTTCTGTCATTTCGTCACAAACCTCACGCCAGTCCGCCGAAGCGGTCGTAAAACTCCGGTGCCGGCGGTGGCAGCGGCCCGTCCGCCGTCTCGAAATCGCTGCTCATGAATTCATCAGCAGGTGCATAGATAAGTCGATATAAATTCCGGCAAAGCTGATACGCCGCCGTCCCGTGCCAGCCGGCGGGCAGCATCTCTGCCGGCAGCAGCGGGTCGCGCAGCAGGATGCGCCGGTATTCCTGAATCAGCAACATTCGGATCTGGAATGACAGTCTGAGATCGCGCTTCCGCGTTCGCCTGACTGCAGCAAAAACAGGACGGAACTGCTTGACGAACCTGTCGTACTGATCATCAATTTCGTCAATATTCCAGCTTTTGTGAACCAGATTTCGCATGGCTTCATGATGCCGGCTATCGGCTAACCTGCTTTGCATGACGACGAGTTCACGATCAATGCCGATGCGTCTAAGTGCCTCATCCATTGCCAGGAGATCAGCGGCGGGATGCGCAAACACACTCGCCGAGAGCGCCCCGAAACCCAGCCAGCCGAGTTCCTTGCGCACCGACTCCCGGTCTTCTGCCGCGATTCCTGACAACAAAACGAGACTCCAGTTGCCGTCCCAGGCCTGGCGCGGATCGCCGTAAATCCTCTGCGTTGCTCTTTCAAACTCACGTGCACCGCGGGCCGTCAGACTATAGTAACTGCGCCGGCCCACCTGGTTTACTTTCAGCCATTTGTCACGCGTTAGCCGAAACACCGACGTTCTTACGAGGCGCTCATTGATGCCGTAGTCGGCAAGGACCTTGATCAGGCTGCCGATCCAAACGGTACCGCCGCGCGGCAGGATGGCGTCGCCAAATATCGTCACTATCAACGAGCCGGCGCGCAGCGTCGGTCGCGACCCGAATTCCGAGACCAGGTCTTTTGTCGCGCCAGATAGTGACATGCAGTAATCGACCCGGGCTGAGATCCAACGATCAGTCGACGTTACATCGCGATACCAAATATATCAATTTAGTTTTTTTTGTGTATCTTATGTGCCCAACAAAATAGTAGCCGTGCGCGAGAATGATTCGATGAAACTACAGAATTTTGCCGAGAATAGCTGGATCGAGGGAGACGATGAGGGCAAGAAACTCGTCAGCGCAATCGATGGACGCCACGTTGCCGACATTACCAGCATTGGCGTCGATTTTGGCGGCATGCTTGATTTCGCTCGTCGCGTCGGCGGGACGAACCTGCGCGAATTTACGTTTCATGATCGCGCGTTTATGCTCAAAGCACTTGCACAATACCTCATGGAGCATAAGCAAGAATTCTATGATCTTTCTACAGAAACAGGCGCTACGAAAAGTGATAGCTGGGTTGATATCGACGGCGGTATTTCGACGCTATTCGTCTATTCAAGTAAAGGTCGCCGGGAGATGCCTAACGACAAGGTCTATCTCGATGGCCCGCCGGAAAAAATTTCGCGGGAAGGGACTTTCACCGGCCAGCACATTTGTACGCCCCGCCACGGTGCCGCCGTTCATATTAATGCCTACAACTTTCCCTGTTGGGGCATGCTGGAAAAATTGGCGCCCGCACTTCTTGCTGGTGTTCCGGCAATCGTAAAGCCCGCCTCGAGCACGGCGTATTTGACCGAACTGGTGGTTCGACGAATTATCGATTCGGGCATTCTACCGGACGGCGCATTGCAATTGATTTGTGGCGGCGTTGGCGATTTGTTCGATCACCTGGAATGTCAGGATATCGTTGCGTTCACCGGATCAAAAGGCACCGCAGAGATGCTGCAGCAGCATCCTCGGGTCATTTCCGAATCAGTCCATTTCACGGCCGAAACGGACTCTTTGAATGCCTCTATCCTGGGCCCCGACGCAACGCCCGGCACGCCTGAATTCGACCTGTTCATCAACGAAGTCACGCGCGAGATGACCAGCAAGGCCGGACAAAAATGCACGGCAATCCGACGCGTTATAGCGCCTGCGGCAATGGCTGCGGATGTGGTTCGTGCGCTGTCGTCCGCGCTGGGCAAGATTCGAATAGGTCATCCTGCCAATAAAGACGTGGATATGGGCGCATTGGCCAGTCACGGCCAGCGCGACGAAGTCCGCGAGCGAATAGCACAGCTTGCAGAGGAAGCCGACATTGTTTATGGCAACAGCACCGAATTTGAAACCATCGATGCTGATGCCGAAAAGGGCTCGTTTTTCATGCCGACGTTGCTCCATTGCGAACGACCGCTGTCTGCTCACGCCGTCCACTCGGTGGAGGCTTTCGGGCCGGTGAGCACGGTCCTGCCATACGAGAATCTTGACGAGGCAATCGAGCTGGCGCGACTTGGTGGTGGCAGTCTCGCGGGATCCATCATTACCAATGACAACGCCGTCGCACGCGAACTGGTGCTGGGTTCGGCCGCCTGGCACGGACGTATGGTGGTCATCAACAGGCATTGTGCTGCCGAATCCACCGGTCACGGATCACCACTACCGCATCTCGTTCACGGCGGTCCCGGGCGGGCAGGCGGTGGCGAAGAACTCGGCGGCATTCGCGGCGCTTTGCACTACATGCAGCGCACCGCCATCCAGGGGTCGCCAGCGACACTCGCTGCAATTGGCAATCGATGGATTCCGGGTGGTACCGAAATTGTCTCGGACGTCCACCCGTTCAGGAAAACATTTGAACAACTTGCATTGGGCGATACCGTAAACACGGACGAAAGAGTGATTACACTGGAGGACATCGATCACTTCGCCGATTTTACCGGAGATACTTTTTACGCCCACACGGACGCCGATGCGGCAGCGAAAAACCCTTTCTTTGAGGGCCGGGTGGCGCATGGCTATCTTATTGTGTCTTTTGCCGCGGGGCTTTTTGTGGACCCGGATTTCGGCCCAGTGCTTGCCAATTACGGCGTCGACGATCTGCGTTTCGCACAACCGGTGAATTTCGGCGACAGTCTGCGCGTGCGCCTGACGTGCAAGCAAAAGACACTCAGGGAAGGCTCAGGTTACGGTGAGGTGCGCTGGGATACCAAAGTGACGAATCAGGATAATGAAGTGGTGGCGACTTACGACGTACTGACGATGGTTGCCACCGACGAGGAATGGCGCAACGTAAACGCTTAAGCCTTGAACGGCAGCGCCGTATCAGCCTTGATCTCTTTGAGTACGATGTCAGAACGAACCTGGGATACGCCCGGCAGACGCAGGATAAAGTCGTCGAGAAAAACGTTGTAGGCATCCATGTCTTCGACCACAACCCGCAGGTGATAGTCCGCCTCGCCGCTGGTTGCGAAGCATTCCAGCACTTCGGGCTGGCGCGTGACCTCTTTAACGAAATTGTCGACATGCTTGCGTTCATGGCGAGCGAGCGTTACGAGTGTCATCGACGACAAATTGAACCCTGATTTGCGTGTGTCCAGGATAGCCGCGTAGCGACTGATCACGCCCGTCTCTTCCAGGTTTTTGACCCGCCGCCAGCATGCTGAACTCGACATGCCGACGCGCGAACTGAGTTCCTGCATCGTCAGGCGGCTGTCACGCTGTAATTCCTGAAGAATCAGGCGATCTTTGCGCTCAAGCACGGTATTTTCCGTTATTCTCGATAATACTCAATGAATCACCGATTATAGCGATAAATTGGTATGTTTTTACAAATTATTGCTAAAAAGTGGCAAATACTGGAATCAATTTACACCCATTTCTTGCGATCATTGCAAGCCCCGGCGAATTGAGACGGCACCCATGGCAACGGCGGCCAGAGAATACCCGCTAGACAACTACGAACTTGACGATCGCTACCGACGCGAATCAGGGCGGGTCTTCCTGACCGGCACGCAGGCACTCGTAAGGCTGCCGCTGATGCAAAGAACCATCGACCGGGCGGCCGGGCTGAACACGGCGGGATTTATCAGCGGTTATCGGGGGTCACCTCTGGGCGCTTACGACATTGAACTGTGGCGCGCCTCGCGATACCTGCAGGAAAGTAACGTCCGGTTCCTGCCTGCTGTAAACGAAGAACTGGCCGCCACCGCCATACTCGGCACGCAGCAGGTTGAAGGCGATCCCAACAAGGACGTCGATGGCGTTTTTGGTATCTGGTATGGCAAAGGCCCAGGCGTCGACCGTGCCGGCGACGGCCTCAAACACGGCAATGCCTACGGAAGTTCACCTCGTGGTGGCGTACTGGTCGTAGCGGGCGACGATCACGGCTGCGTGTCGTCTTCGATGTCGCACCAGTCTGATGTCGCGTTCCTGGCCTGGCTGATGCCGAATCTCAACCCTGCGAGCGTTGCGGAATACCTGGAATTCGGGCTATACGGAATTGCCTTATCGCGTTTTTCAGGTATGTGGGTGGGCTTCAAAGCGATCTCGGAAACGGTTGAATCGGCGCTGTCAGTCGAATTGCCGCCCTACCCGCGCTTCCAGATTCCGGAAGACTTCGAGGCGCCGGCAAGTGGTCTGCATATTCGCTGGCCTGACTATCCCGGCCCGCAAATCGAAGAACGCATGGAATATAAAAAGGCCGCGACCCTGGCTTTCGCCAACGCCAATCCCATCGACCGCAAAATATTCGATACGCCCGCTGCACGTTACGGCATCGTCACCACCGGTAAAGGTCACCTCGACCTGATGGAGGCGCTGCGGCTTCTTGGGATAGACCGGAAAGAAGCACGGCGCATCGGCCTCGACGTTTACAAGGTAGGGATGGTTTGGCCACTGGCTCATGATGCAGCGCTTGATTTTGTGCGCGGCAAGCATGAGGTCCTCGTCGTCGAAGAGAAACGTGGGCTCATTGAAAGCCAGTTCAAGGAATACTTCTACGATTATCCGGGCAGAAAACCACGGCGAATGGTTGGCAAGGAAGATGAGAATGGCAACAAGCTGGTCCCCTGGGTCGGCGAACTGTCGCCGCTGCAACTGGCACAAATCGTCGCTACGCGCCTGGATCGGTTACTGGGACTCGATCTGACGCAGCGCGCTCGTCAACTCGTTGCGGCGGAAACACCACGTATAGAGGTCAGTGGCGCTACCCGCACACCGTATTTCTGTTCCGGGTGTCCGCACAATACCTCTACAAAAGTGCCGCAGGGATCGCAGGCGCTTGCAGGAATCGGCTGTCATTTTATGGCCAACTGGATGGAGAGAGACACGGACGGACTGATTCAGATGGGTGGTGAGGGCGTTAACTGGATAACGCGCTCTATGTTTAACGGTGGCAGGCATATCTTCCAGAACCTTGGTGACGGCACTTTTTATCATTCCGGATCGCTCGCTATTCGACAGGCGTTTGCCGCCCGCACCAACATAACTTTCAAGATACTATTTAACGACGCGGTCGCGATGACGGGTGGGCAGCCGGTTGACGGTCCGATATCCGTGCCCAGAATCGCCCATTCTGTACGTGCGGAAGGCATCGAGAGAATCGCGCTCGTTTCGGACGAGCCGGAAAACTTTAATCCTGCTGACTTTCCGCTTGGCACGACGTTCTCCCATCGTGAAGATCTGGACGAGGTCCAGCGGGAACTGAGGGATATTCCGGGCGTGACAATCCTTATCTATGCCCAAACGTGCGCAACCGAGAAGCGCAGGCGGCGCAAGCGCGGCATACTTGCAGACCCGCAGAAATTCGTGGTTATTAACGACCTGGTCTGCGAAGGGTGTGGCGATTGCTCTACCGAGTCCAACTGCCTTTCCGTCGTGCCGAAAGAAACGCCCTTCGGTCGCAAGCGACAGATTGATCAGAACAATTGCAACAAGGACTACTCCTGCATCAACGGCTTTTGCCCCAGTTTCGTCACCGTCGAGGGCGGTGAACGACGCCGTCCGGTTGCCAATACGGAGAACTTCCCACTCGAGAGAATTGAGAAGCTCACTGCTCCTGCGCAACCGGCCCTGGAACACAGTTATGACCTGCTCGTCACGGGAGTCGGTGGCACAGGCGTGATCACAGTAGGCGCTCTGATTACGATGGCTGCCCATCTCGAGGGAAAGGGTTCGAGCGTGCTCGACTTCACAGGGTTTGCGCAGAAATTCGGGCCCGTACTGAGCTATATTCGCCTCGCCCGCGAGCCCGGCGACCTCAATCAGGTCCGCATCGACAACCAGCAAGCCGATGCGCTGATCGGCTGTGACCTGGTGGTCAGTTCGTCGCCGCAGGCGTCACGTACTTACAGTGCTGGCCAGACCCGTGCCGTTCTCAATACTGCCGAAATGTCGACCGCCGATTTTGTAAAGTTTCGGGATGCGAACATGAAAGCCGATCAGCGGATCGCGGCAATCACCGCGATCGTCGGACCACAGAATCTCTCCACGGTCGCGGCGAATCAGCTCGCAGAGAAGCTGCTCGGCAACACGATCTATGCAAACGTCCTGATGCTGGGCTACGCCTGGCAAAAAGGTTTAATTCCGATATCCGAGAACGCGCTGCTGCGCGCAATAGAACTGAATGCGGTTGACGTAGACAGTAATCAACGGGCATTCGGCTGGGGCAGACTCGCTGCTGCAGAACCTGACTACGTCAGCGACGCTGCGCACGGTGATAAAGGCAATTTAACGAGGCTTGAGTCTCTCGACGAAATCATCAAGCGCCGCGCAACGTTCCTGATGGACTACCAGGATGAGAACCTCGCGCAACGCTTTACCAATCTGGTCAGCCAGGTCCGGGATGCGGAAGCGAGGGTTAACGCCGGCGCAAAGCACCGGTTAACCGAAATAGTGGCACGCGCCTGGTTCAAGACGCTTGCCTACAAGGACGAGTACGAGGTTGCTCGACTATATACGGAGAATAATTTTCTCGAGGAGACTCGCCAGCAATTTGGTGCAAGCGCACGGCTGCGATTCCACCTTGCGCCACCGATTCTGAACAGTCGCCTGGATGCGAGAGGCCGACCAAAAAAACGTGAGTTTGGCCAATGGATAATTCCCTTGTTCCGTATTCTGTCTCGTTTGCGCTTCCTGCGTGGCACAAAGCTTGACCTGTTCGGTATGACCCGGGAACGAAAAATGGAGCAAGCACTGATTGGCGAATTTGAGGAAAACATTGCCGTAATTCTCGCGCGCCTGTCAGCCGATAACGTGGATCTGGCAATTGACATCGTCGGTGAATACCTGCAAATGCGCGGTTACGGACTGGTCAAGGAAACGGCTGTCATTGCAGCCAGGGAAAGAATTCTGGCGAAGCTTGACACCCTCCTGAACCTGCCGAGCAAAGCTGCCTAGATACCGGTCAGGATTTTCCCCATCGCACATGCGATCATTCATCGATGAATGCAGCCAGCAAACCTGCGCCGATTGAATATGCGTTCGATTCGGTGCCAGCAATCGGCAAGACCATGTCGGTGGCGCCGGGGATTCTCTGGCTGCGCATGTTCTTGCCGTTCTCGCTGTCGCATATCAATCTCTGGCTCCTGAATGACGGTGCAACCTGGTCGGTGATCGATACCGGAGTCGCCGTCAAGGAATGCCGAGACATCTGGCGTGAAACTTTCGTCACCGCGCTGGAGAACCGTGCCATAAGTCGCGTCTTCGTTACCCATCTCCATCCGGATCACGTCGGCTGTGCCGGCTGGCTCACCAGTCTCTTTGGCGCGCCGCTGTGGATGACGCGCGACGAATATCTGCTGGCCAGAATCCTGGTCGCTGACACCGGCAGACCAACGCCGGCGGCCGGGGATCGCTTCTACACCGGTGCAGGATTCGAACCCGGCCAGATGAATTTCTACCACAGGATGTTCGGCATGTTCGGCAAGTTCGTCGCACCAATGCCTGAGGCCTACCGACGGATTCAGCACAACGACCGGATTGAGATAGGCGACTACGAGTGGGATATTATCGTAGGCAATGGGCATTCTCCCGAACACGCCTGTTTTTATAATGAGGAGCACAACCTGCTGATCTCCGGTGACCAGCTGCTGCCGACCATATCCTCGAATGTCAGCGTGTTCCCTACAGAACCTGAAGCAAACCCGCTGGCTGACTGGATTCGCTCATTGGAACGCCTCACATGCAGCGTGCCTGAAGACGCACTCGTTCTGCCGGCGCACGGCAAGCCGTTTCGCGGCGCGCACCGGCGCGCGCGCGAACTCATCGCCGAACACCTGGATGCCCTCGGCAAACTCGCAGAAATCTGTCGCACTCCACAGCGCGCGGTCGACGTTTTTCCCTGTCTGTTCAAATCCAGGATCGACAACAATAATCTCATCATGGCAACCGGCGAGTCGATTGCCCACCTGAACTTCCTGGTATGCGACGGCCGCCTGGAGATGAGCACGGACGACAGCGGCGTCAACTGGTACAGCCGGAAGGCCGGCTAAGGTCTCTTTCCAGGGTCTCTTTTTCTACGACGGGTGGGCGCGGACTGCCGGCAGCAAAAAAAAAGCCCCGCCAGGCGGGGCTTTTGGGTTGACTGTTCGATCAGTTGCGACGCCTGTCAAGGCGCTGGCCGCGACGATCCAGTCTCTGGTTTGCGCGGTTGCCGCGTTGGTCCAGTTTTCGATCGATGCGGGCTCCACGGTTGTCCAGGCGACGGTCAATTCGGTCGCCCTTGTTGTCCAGTCTTTGATCAATACGGTCACCACGATTGTCGAGTCGCCGATCGATACGATCACCCTTGTTGTCCAGCCGGTCTGACAAACGGTCGCGTCCGGCATCCGCGGCTCGGTCGGAGCGACGGTCAAGGCGTGCATCAATCCGGTCGCCTTTGTTGTCCAGCCGCCGGTCGATTCGATCACCTTTCTGGTCCAGTCGCTGATCGATACGATCGCCACGATTATCAAGGCGATTCTCGATTCGGTCACCCTTGTTATCCAGTCGTTCTTCAATGCGATCACCGCGTTGATCGAGCCGGTCGCCTCCTGTGACGACTTCATCTGCCCAGACTGTGCTGCCGAAAAGAGACGTTCCGGCGATCAACATGGTGACTTTGACCAGATCTTTTACATTCCCTGTATTCATGTCCGTTCTCCGTAATTGGATGCGAAAATTCAATGTCTGCAGGTTTAACGCGGCAACTTACCGCGGGTTGACAATCCGGACGGGCGTTTCGCTCATTATGTTCAATTGGCCCATAGTCCCTTGATCTGGCACAGTGAAGGCCGGATGCCAGGCAAGGAATAACGATGGCTGTGACGGATCCTGGCACATCAGTGGCGGAAGTCGATGCGCTCTACAGGAAGCACCGCGTTCGTGTGATGCTCGCGATCACGCTGGGGTACGGATTCATCTACACCTGCCGCCTTGGACTGTCCATCGTCAAGAAGCCCCTTATCGATGGCGGCATCTTTACGATCGAAGAACTCGGCATGATTGGCGGAGCCCTTTTCTACGGTTACGCGTTCGGCAAGTTCTTTAACGGCTTCCTGTCCGATCATTTCAAACCGAGAATGTTTTTCTCGGCCAGCATCTTCGTCTCCGCCATCATCAATCTGTTTATGGGCTGGTCGACGCTGATTTGGGTTTCCGTGATCCTTTGGGCGCTCAACGGATGGTTTCAGGGCATGGCTGCACCGTCCGCAGTTATTTCCATTACGAACTGGTTTGGTCTGAAGGAGCGCGGTCGGCGCTATGGGCTGTGGAACGCGTCGCACTCGATCGGTGAGGGCATCACCTTCTATGTAATCGCGGCTGTTGTATCCGCTGCCGGCTGGCGTTACGGATTTATTCTGCCGGGCCTGCTCTGTATCGCAGTTGCGGCCTGGGTATATTCATTTCTGCAAAACGCACCCGCGACATTGGGTCTGCCGGAAATTCATGCATGGCGCGGCGAAGGCAAGGCGGAAAATGCGGAGCCTCCGACGTGGAAAGCGCAAAAGGTCGTGTTCGGCATTGGCGCGATGTGGGTCGTCGCGTTGTCCAGTGGCCTCATGTATATCACGCGTTACGCAATCAACAGCTGGGGCATTCTCTATCTGCAGGAGATCAGGGGTTACACGCTGCTGGAAGCGGGCACGTTTCTCGCCGTGAATACTGGCGCAGGTATCGTGGGCTCGATCGCTTTCGGATATATCTCGGATAAATTCTTTGATGCCCGCCGGCCGCCCGCAAATCTGCTGTTTGCGGCAGTTGAGGTCGGCGCACTGTTTCTGATTTTTTATGGCCCGCAAAACAATCTCGTCCTGGCGCTGGCCTTCGCCCTCTACGGCGCCGGCCTGAGCGGCCTGATGGCTTCCCTTGGCGGCCTGTTTGGTGTTGATATTTCACCCCGCGGCGCGGCCGGGGCAGCGATGGGATTCGTTGGCGTTTTCAGCTACCTGGGCGCAGCAACGCAGGAATCCATCAGTGCTGTTCTAATCAGCGCCGGTACAAACGTCGTGGATGGCGTCAGAACCTATGACTTTGATCTTGCCATCATGTTCTGGATCGGCTCATCAATAATCTCCATGCTGCTTGCCGCATCGCTGTGGAATACAAAGATTCGCGATTGACCGGGCAGATAAAAATCCTGTTGTTTGACCTCGGCGGCGTACTGCTGCGCCTGAATTCACCTGCGCGAACATTCGACCTGCCACAAAGTGAGGAGAGTTTTCTGCAGCAATGGATTCAATCGACGGCGGTACGCAGCTTCGAGCGGGGCGACGTGGATGCGACGACGTTCGCCGCAAGCATCGTTAATGAGCTCCAACTTCCCTACAGCGCTGACGAATTTCTGCGCCGATTCGAAGCGTGGCCGGATGAACTGTACCAAGGTGTTCCGGAATTGCTGGACAATATACCAAAACGGTATTCGAAGGCGCTTCTGTCCAACACGAACGCACTGCACTGGCATCGAAAGGACCTTTGCGGCACGCTGGAACATCGTTTCGATAACCTATTCCTCTCCTATGTCACTGGCTATCTCAAGCCCGACGCGAAGGCGTTTCGGCATGCCCAGGAAACCTGCGCCTGTGGACCGGAGGAAATTGCGTTTTTTGATGATAACCCTGCCAATGTGGCTGCCGCCAGGGAATTGGGCTGCCATGCATTCCTGACCAGGGGCATTGGAGAGCTGCGTTCGACACTGAACGCGTTGCAGGTAACGATTTGAAAAGCGGCAGCGGCTTTTGCCGCTGCCGCTACCATAATCAGACTTCCACGACCTTGGCGTCAGGTGCGCTTCTGCCGACGCTGGCGATGCCATTGTCACAACCGGACTCGGAATCATAGCTCTGACTCGTGCCGATAACCTGGTGATTGCCGGCTTTCAGATTAAAGCGATATTTTCCGGAACTGGTTTGCTTCTTTTCGAAGCGGCCCGCGTTGTTTGCATTCTTCTTGACGGATTCAATGCCTTTTTCGCAACCAGACTTCGCACTGTAACCTTCGCTGGTGAGAATAACCTCGCCATTGCCGGCCTTTAAACGAAATCGGTGCTCACCCGCCTTGTCTTTATAAACTTCGAATTTTCCTGCCATTTCTATCTCTCCAACTCGATGTGCTAATTTCTTTAGTCCTTGAGGACAAATGTTACCTTCATGGTCACGCGAAATGACGACACTTCGCCATCATCGACAATGACCTTTTGTTCTTTAATCCAGGCACCTTCGATCTTGTCGATGGTTTTAGAAAAACGCTTGATGCCGGTACGAATCGCATCCTCAAAACTCTTGGACGACGATGACGTAATTTCTGTAGTTTTCGCAACGCTCACTTGGATCTCCTTCGATCACACGAAAAAAAAACAGGCTCGGAGCCAAATAGGCCCGATCAATTGCCAGTTACTGTGCAAATTGACGGTGGCGAGCTTGCTTGGTTTAGGTCGGCGTTTCAGGCCGCTTCGCTGCGGACCTGCACCGACCGAGGGCGTAAACTACCGTTGATCGAGCCACGCATCAAGTTCCGCAGCATCCATTGTTACTCTCGCGGCACGCAGGGTGCAATCGAAACGACGCCAGGGAGTTCCGGCCTGGAGAATTAGCACCTGCCAGCCCTTACGGCGCAATAACAGCCGCATGTTCGGCAGAATTTCCAATCTGGTCGTTTTTGCCTAACCGGTACAGATTCAATCAGGAGGTCCAGGTAATCACTCGGCAGCGCCCACCATGACCGAAAATCCGTCAAAGTGGTATTCGGTGACACCATCGCTAACGGTAACGTCGGTTGCCGTACCCGCTTGGATGTCCTCGAAGGCCTGTCCCAGGGCCTTTATGTAGCTGGCATCGACTCGCGGCACGTTATGCGACGTAATTGCAGCATCGATCTCGTCCGCAAGCCCGGCCAGCAGCGCCGCAGATTTAGCGTAGTCAGGAAAACTCGATCCCTCCAGGTGAGTGTACAAAGGCGCCAGGTAGAATGTATCGCCCGTGAAAAGCAGCCGGTTCTCGCTGTCCAGCAGGCTGATGGAATCCGGCGCATGACCTGGTGTAAACAGAATCTTCAGGACCCGCCCACCGATATCGATGCGTTCTCCGTCGCCAATAAATTTGTCGATTTCGAAGGCGTAGCTCTGATAGGTCGCCGCGTCGAAATCCGCCGGCAGCGCTTTCCAAACCCAGCCGTCCTGCAAAAACCCGGCGACCGCCGCGGGGGGACTGCCGAGCGCGCGGTTTCTTGTATATTCGGTCGACGTCCCGTAAATCGTGTCGAACAGGTGATTTCCGCCAATGTGGTCGTAATGCGTATGTGAATTGAGGACCACAATATCCATATCGGTCAGCTGGTCGACTACGTTACGTATGTTGCCGATTCCAAGCCCGGTATCGAACATCAGGGCAAAGTCCGTGCCGATGATCAGGAAAGAAATGACTTCTTCGAACTGCCCGGGTTCGTAGATCGCATAAATCTCGTCGTCAATGCGATAGACCTCGAACCAGTCATCGTCGATATCGACTTGCGTAAAATCACTCCATTCCGGGCGCGGCAAATTATCCCACCAGTTATCCCTGTCGGCGCCGCGGTTCTGCACCAGCTCGTTGTTCGCAATCGCGGGCGGCGCCGCGATCGAAGCGGAATCGGGCACGTCGCTGCAGGCGCTCAATAGCGGCAGCAAAAGCAGCCAGAGAAGAATTCGATTCATGCGGGTTTCCTCGGGTGGTTTCAGCCAGATTCTAGCGTGGGTCAGTTTCTTTGCATACCGGCACGGCGCCGGTAATACTCTCGCGATGCTGAGCTGGATCGCCAGGACAATATTTACAATCACCGGCTGGACGATGGTCGGGGAGATCCCGCACATTCGCAAAGCCGTCTTCATCGCGGCACCCCATACCTCGAACTGGGACGGTCTCTGGCTGCTGATCTATAAGTTCGCCATCAAGGTCGACGTCCGATTCCTGGCGAAAGATACTTTGTTCTGGTGGCCGCTCGGGCCATTGTTAAGAAGTATGGGCGCGATGCCGATTGACCGGCGTAATGCGGCTGCGATCGTGCCGCAACTCGTCGCAGCGTTCGCTAATGAAGAACACCTCTTCCTGGCCCTCGCACCCGAGGGTACGCGCAAACGCATGCCATTCTGGAAAACAGGTTTCTACCGGATTGCCGAGGCGGCGAATGTGCCAATTGTGCTGGCGTTCATTGATTACAATAAACGGCAAATGGGCATTGGTCCGGCACTTCCGCTCGGCATTTCCATGCAGCAAACGCTTGAGGAGCTGAGAAAATTTTATGCGCCGTGTGTCGGCCGCAGACCAGAATTGCAAAGCACGATCGAGTTTCCTCCCGACTGACTACCAGCGAACGCGCATGCTCACATAAAAGTTTCGCCCTACGGCGTCGATTCCGGATCCATGCACGCGGTAGCGATGATCGAAAAGATTCTCGAATCGGCCCGACAGCGAAAGCGAGTCGCTGAACGCCCACGATGCCATGATATTCGCCGTCAGCCAGCCCGGCGTACCCGCGGGGTTGATACGGCTGTCACTGACGTCTCTGGGACTGAGTCGATCCTGGCCGCCGGCAAAGAACAGGTAAGGCGCAATTAGCAGCGCATCTGATAGCTGGTAGCGAAAGCGCAGCTGGCCGTTCAGCGGCGGAATTCGATCCGCCGGTACGGACCCGGCGACAGCTTCTCGCTGCCGGCCACGCAGGTAATTCACGACCAGATCGGCACCCGCCTGCGTCGACAGAGACCAACTGGCCGAGATCTCGGCACCATAAATATCGGCTTCCTCAATATTCTGACTTTGCGTAATGTCACGACCGTCGGCTGATATAGCACCGGTCTGCACCGATGTGATGCGATCGGAGTAGTGCAAACCAAAGAGGACAAAATCAAGAACGACGTTTTCGTGCCGGTGCCGAATCCCTAGATCAACCTGGGTGATGCGTTCGGACACCAGGTCGGCATTCGGTATGTTGAATCGGTTACCAGGACGTTCACCGAGGGTCCCCAGATCGAAGACGTTTGGCGCCCGAAAGCCGTAGCCCAGGTTGGCAGTAAACTGCGTTTTATCGGTGAGATCGGTGATCCAGCCCACGTCCGCGCTGACATCATTCTGCGACGAAGTCGTGGCCACCGACGCTGCAGTCGCGGCAAGATCAGTGCTGATAGCGCTGAACCGGACACCTCCCGAAATTGAGCTGCGACGCCCGACCTCGCGCAGCACATTGCCGAAAAGCGCGGCCTGATCCATGGTTGACCCATCGGGAAAACGTGCCGCAACCGGCGCCAGCATGCCGCTGACCAGGTCTTCTGCTGTGCGATTGCTGGCTACCCGGTCATGATAGATCTCCGCACCGGCAACCCAGGATCCGAGCGCATTGTCCCCGGTAGCATTTACGGTCAGACCAAACAGGTCGCTGCGGTTCGATTCGAAGCGACGGATGCTGGAGGCAAAATTCCTGGAGACCCGGTCGTCGACGATCCGCTGCCAGCCTAAGTCGAAATTCCAGGTCGCATTCATCAGCCAGTCGTGACGAACATGCTGAATATGTCCGAAAATCCTTTGATTTGGCGCGAACAGGAATTCAGAAGAGGCTGGCTCTGTGTCCCCGAAACCCGCAACGAGCTCATCGAACCTCGGGGTCGCGGGCTGTTCAGCGAACTGCAGGTCAAACAGCCAGCGGCGCGCATCATCCGGTGTAACTGCGAGTGCGATTCGGCCGCCTCTTGATTCGTAGCCGGTCGGCCCTACCCGCGAGCCGTGACCAGTGCGCCGATTGCCGCTCTGCAGATACGCACCGCTTACCAGTGCCGCGAGTCTTTCATCACCGAAATCAACGGAAGCACGAACGATTTTCGCGAGATCGGCCGTATCAAACGCGATGGTCGCGTCCCTGCGAATCCCGGCGGTGGTAAAGCGCGGTATGCGCGATATCGCCTGCACAACGCCGCCGACAGCATCACTTCCGTAAAGCGACGCCGGCGCACCCCGGACGATTTCGATTCTTTCAAGTGTGCCCGGCGCAACCAGCGCCATGTACTGCGTTGGGGCATTGCGAAAAATCGCGTTGTTCAGGCGCATGCCGTCGACCAGATGCAAAACTTCTGATCCTTTCAGGCCCCGCACGATAGCGGCACCCTGTCCCGGCGTTGTTTGCTGCAGAAATACGCCCGGCTGCATCGCCAGCGCGTCCGTCAACAGTTTGTCTGCCGCAAACTCGTCACTGTTCACGATCGATAATGACGCAGACACCGCCGATGTCTCCATCGGGCGGCGCGTCGCGGTCACCTGGATCTCCTCCATTTCGGTATCATCACGCTCAAGCTGCGTCCAGGCCGGACCGGAGCATAGCGAAGTGCCGACAAGCAGGGTCGTCTGCAATAATTTCAGGGGTTGGGGGAAGTGCTCGCGCAAGCGGAATATCCTGGATGAGGCGATGCAGCGACGCAATCTATTGGTTTTGTAGTGTCACGGTCAAGGCCAATCGAGTTGCCCGCGCGGCGCCAGCTAATCGCGCTGTTCGATAGCCCACCACCGCGCATAGATATCGTCAGTCCAGAGACTCTGAATCCAGGCAATGATGGCAAGACGGTCTGCAGCAACCAGCACGGTGCCGAATCCGGGCATCACGCCACCGAATTCAGCGCCCCCATTGGCGATTGTTTGGTCGAGAACTGCAAGGGGATGGTGCCACGTATGTGCGCTCCCGTTGAGTGGCGGCGGCGGATAGTTGCCGTTACCATCAGGTGTGCGCCATTCGCTGGTCGCGCTGCCGTCAGCGGCGTGGCAAACCGCACAGTATTGCTGATACAAAGGCTCACCTGCTGAAACCTGGCTTGCCGTATACCAGCGCCCGGGCACGGGCGTCTCATGCGGAGGCGACTTGCTGCACGCACCGCACAGCAGCAGGGTAATTGTGATCAGATAGCGCATACGCCACTCTTGCTGCAGATTGAAAGCACCAGAATATTCATGCCTGCCCTGTAATTCAGGACCCGGTGTTGAATTTGAACAATGCCAGTTGTAACAAGTCTCGGCAATTTAAGGTCAGATAGTCAAACGAATCAAAGGAACCGCAATGAAAGCATCCGATCTGCTCGTCAAGTGTCTCGAAGAAGAAGGCATTGAATATATTTTCGGCGTACCGGGAGAAGAAAACGCTGATTTCATGATGTCGTTGGAGAAGTCCAATAAAATAAAATTCGTCCTGACCCGACACGAACAGGGTGCCGCTTTCATGGCAGAGATCTACGGTCGCCTGACCGGCAACCCGGCAGGTTGTCTCGGAACATTGGGACCAGGCGCAACCAATCTCATTACCGGCGTCGCCGACTCCAACATGGATCGTGCCCCGATGTTGGTGCTGACCGGGCAGGGTTCGACTGATCGACTGCACAAGGAATCGCACCAGATCATGGACGTTGTCAGCATGTTTCGACCCGTTACCAAGTGGGCAACGACCATTCTCAATGCCGACACCATACCCGAGATCGTCCGCAAAGCGGTGCGCATCGCACGCTCGGAGAAACCGGGCGCCGTGCACATTGAATTACCGGAAGACATCGCGATCGCCGAAACCACGAAGCTGCCGATGATTCCGCGTCGCTTCCGTCGCTCGGTGCCGGACGACAAGATTGTGGATCAGGCCTTCGAGGTTATAGCGAAATCGAAGCGACCCGTCATTATTGCCGGCAATGGTTGTATTCGACGTCGGGCCAGCAAGCAACTGCGCAGATTTTGTGAGAAGACGGGCATCGGTGTCGTCAGCACATTCATGGCAAAGGGGTCGGTAGACATGGATGCCCCGTACTGTCTTTTCACGATTGGCCTGGGCAGCAAAGATCGAGTGTCTCTTACCATCGACGACGCAGACCTGGTCATAACCCTTGGCTTCGACATGGTGGAATACCATCCGGAATTGTGGAATCCCGAGGGAGACAAAACCATTATTCATGCCGACTTTCTGCCAGCTGAAATCGATGATAACTACCACCCTGAAATCGAGTTAATTGGCGATCTCGCGCATACAATGTGGATGCTGAATGAACGCGCAGCTGATGCAGGCACGTTTGACTATGATTTTGCGAATCAGGCAAGCTGCCGCGAAGCAATGAAAGATGACTTTGCCGAGTATAAAGACGACCAGACGGTCGGCACCATTCGCCCACAGAAAGCGCTCTGGGATGCTCGCGAGGTCATGGGACCGGACGATATCGTGCTCTCAGATGTCGGCGCGCATAAAATGTGGATTGCCCGCCATTACCAGTGTCATGAACCGAACACCTGCCTCATTCCCAACGGGTTTTGTTCCATGGGCTTTGCGCTGCCTGGTGCGATAGCGGCCGGTATCGTCCACCCGGAAAAACGCATTCTGGCGATTGCCGGTGACGCCGGGTTCCTGATGAACGTCCAGGAGATGGAAACCGCAAAACGCATAAACAGCGATATCGTGGTGCTCGTCTGGGAAGACCATGAATACGGCCTGATCGCGTGGAAGCAGGAGAGTCATTTTGGGCGGCATACCGATCTCGATTTCGGCAACCCTGATTGGTGCCAGCTGGCAGCTGCGTTCGGGTGGAACGGGCACTACATTGAGCGTAGTGATGAATTGGCAGGCACGCTTGCGTCCGCGTTTCAGGAATCCGGTCCGAGCCTCGTCGTTATACCTATCGACTATCGGGAAAACGCGTTGTTAACAAAAAAACTTGGCGAAATCACATGCCAGATCTGAATCTTGGTGCGAATGAGTCCTTTACCCGGCTCATGCTGGCAACGCAGCTCGAGCCAGCGGGGCTGCTGCCGGTTCATTCGCCGTTTGACGGCAAACTGCTGGCGGAAGTGCCGACCAGCAGTGCGGCACATGTTGAGGACGCCCTTGCCGCAGCGTATGCACTGTTCGCCAAGCGCGACGACTGGTTGCCAATCCCCGAGCGCGTCGCCATTCTCGACCGGCTTGCTGACCTGCTGGCCGGACAACGTGAATACCTTGCCCTGCTGGCGGCAAGCGAAGGCGGCAAGCCGCTGGTCGATTCGGAGGTCGAAGTTACGCGCGCAATCGACGGCATCAGGCTGTGTATCGAGGAATTGCGCAGCAATCGCGGCCAAGTAATCCCGGTCGCGACAACCGATGCAACCCGTGGCCGCACAGCATTTACGCAGAAAGAACCTGCCGGCGTCGTCGTTGCGGTCAGTGCATTCAACCACCCACTGAATTTGATTGTGCACCAGGTCGCCCCGGCCGTTGCTGCCGGCTGTCCGGTGATCGTAAAACCTGCTGCCGATACGCCTCTGTCCTGCCTCAATTTCGTTGGCCTGCTGTACGCCGCAGGGCTGCCGCCGGCGTGGTGCCAGGCTATCGTGACGGACAGCAACGAGTCTGCGGAGAAGCTGGTTACCGACCCGAGATGTGCTTTTTTCAGTTTTATCGGCAGTGCGAAAGTGGGCTGGATGTTACGCAGCAAACTGGCACCCGGCACACGCTGTGCGCTGGAGCATGGCGGCGTTGCTCCGGCAGTCCTGCTCGATGATTTCAAGTTCGACGCAACGCTCGAATCGATAACCAAGGGTGGCTTTTACCATGCCGGCCAGGTTTGCGTATCGGTGCAGCGAGTCTTTGTCCCCGCTACGCTGGCACGGCCATTCGCGGACGCCCTTGGACAATCTGCGGATCAGCTTCGCGTGGGTGATCCAACCAGTACCGATACCGAGGTTGGCCCGCTGATTCGCAGCAGTGAGGTCGAACGTATCGACGCATGGGTACAGGAGGCCGTCGCCCAGGGTGGTGAGTTGATTGCCGGCGGCCGGCGCCTCGATAACAATTGTTATGCACCGACCGTCATCCTCGACCCGCCAGAGAACGCAAGACTGAGTCAACTGGAAGTCTTCGGACCCGTTGTTTGCATCTATTCCTACAGTAAAATCGCCTCTGCTATTGCACAGGCAAACAGTCTGCCAACGGCGTTCCAGGCCGCAGTATACGGCAGAGACATTGACCAGCTAATGGCGGTCGGGCAGCAGCTCGATGGATCCGCGGTCATGTTCAACGATCACACTGCGTTTCGCGATGACGTAATGCCCTTTGCAGGTTTACGCGAGTCGGGGCTGGGCACTGGCGGCATTCCTTACACGATGGAGGACATGCAAATAGACAAGATGATCGTTATTCGTTCACTGCCGACGCAGTAGCGGCAAGGCCGACGGATTCTGCGGCCGCGCCGGAAGCGGAATGTTGCATAAATCAATTCGCCCGGTCGGGTCGACAAACCACTCTTCGGCCCGATGGCGTCGCGCCTCTACCAGGTTCCTGAAAGTTTCTGTATCAGTGCGTAGCAGCTCGATTGACAGTCGTTCGGCGGTCGGCAGGTCTGCACCAATGCGCATTGAAAGTATGCGGACATGTTCTGCCGATGACTCGTAGAACCCCAGCGGACCCGTTCCCCGGGGCAATGCGCTCAGAATCGTCATACCCGAGATCACTCTGCCAATAACGGTCACGTTGCGATCGAGGTGGCGAGGCGCATGGCCCGTGACGACGTAGAGCTCGGCTCCACTTCCACTTTGGGCCGAATTGCCGCGACCGACGCCCACTGCGCCATAGCAATGCGTCAGCCAGGCGCGCGCGCCGGCGCGATCCCTGGCAGCGGGAAATCCGCCGGAGAACCCGACCTCGTCAGCATAGGCATCAGTGGCGTCAATCGCGGTGAAATCCAGGGCTTCCCCGGGCCGGGTGAATTCTGCGGCAAGCGATTCCTTAGCCTTGCCGAGCGGGCGCGCGCCATCAGCTCCGGCGCTCGGATCACCCCACTGCACAACATAGTTGTCCTGCGACCGGACGATTGCGAGGCCATCGAAATATCGGTTGGCAATAAGCTGGCGCAGGTTCGCAATGTGCGCAGGTGCAAAATCCGGTGCCAGTTCGAAGACCACCTGTCCGCGGTCGAGCTCCAGGTACACCGTGTTCTCAGGTGCTGGTTGACGCCAGTCGGATGTCTGCGACGCGCGCAGTACGCTGTCCATCGTTGGCCGTTCCTGCGCCGCCGATACAGCGGCACAGGCACATAGCCAGAGCAGCAGCCCGCGCAAAACTACCCTGCTTCTGTGATACCCATGAATAGGGTCACAATCAGCACAGGTGGAATGACGAAGCGAATCATGAATCGCCAGAAGCCGAAAAACACGCCGTCCTGAACATTGATCTCCTCAAGCTTGAGCGCTTTGGGCACGAGCCAGCCGAAAAATATCGCGGAGAATGCGCCGCCGATCAGGAGCAGGTTGTTTGCTGCGAGAGTGTCGAGTGTGTCGAATATATCCAGCCCCACGTACGACGGTATGAAGTCAAGCAAGCGCACATCCGACCAGGTGCTGAAACCAAGAATCGATGCGATACCGAGTATCCAGGCGGCGCCCGCGACCCACAGGATGCCGTACTTGCGCGGAATATTGAGATGTTCGTCAACCCAGTTGACCACGCCTTCAGCGAGTCCGATACACGACGACAGCGCCGCAGAAATCAGCAGTACGAAGAAGATCGCCCCGAACAGCTGGCCGCCCGGCATTTGTCCAAAGGCCAGCGGCAGCGTTTGAAATACGAGGCCGGCGCCGGCGCCGGGGTTAAGCCCATACTGGAACACCAGCGGAAAAATCGCGAAACCAGCCAGCACTGCAACACCCGTATCCATAAAGATAACGGCGGTGGCGGATCGCGGAATTGAAAAATCCTTGGGCATATAGGAACCGAAGACGACCAGTGAACCCATGCCGATGCCAATGGAGAAAAATGCCTGGCCAATCGCCTTCATAAACGTGCCGAAGGTTATCTTCGAGAAATCCGGTTCCAGCAGGAAGCGCAGCGTGCTAGCCATGTCGCCGGCCACCATGCCATAGATGACCATGATCAGGATTGCGCCGAACAACGCCGGCATTAGAATTTTCACAGCGCGCTCGATGCCCGACTGCACGCCCTGACGAATGATCAGGATGATCAGAATATGCACAATCGTATTCCACATCATCAGCTTCACCGGGCTGCCCAGCAGGTTGCCAAACATCGTGCTGGTTGCGGCTGCATCAACACCGTCGAACGCGCCGGTCGACGCCTTGACGAAATAGTCCAGCGTCCAGCCGGATAATACGGTGTAGTAGGACAGGATGACGAAGGCGCAGAATATTCCCAGCGTCCCGACCAGGCCCCATTTCTTACTGCGGCCGCATTCGACGGCGACATTGACGAAGCTTTGCGGAGCGCTTGCCGCGCCGCGACGACCAATTGAAATTTCCGTAATCAGAAGTGGCAGACCGATGGCCAGCGCGCAAGCAAGGTAGATGATCAGGAATGCTGAACCACCGTTCTCGCCAAGCTGGTACGGGAAGCGCCAGATGTTGCCCATACCAACCGCAAATCCGACCGCGGCGAGCAGGAAACCCCACCGTGAAGACCATTGTTCGCCGGAACCGGATGCGCCCGCCATATGCTTCTCCCTTGTTGTTCTGTTGGTTCGGTTGTTCGGATGCGCCGGGCGCTGTCACAGGCGCCGACGGATGCCGTATCTTCTCATAATCGCTGCAAATCTTGGCATATCGTTTACTATTCCTGCGAATTCGCGCAGAAGAATCAAGACATGAAACTGACCACTGACCCTGGGGGACGACAATGAAACACCTGATATTGCTGCTTGCGGCCGCCGTCATGACCGCCGGCACCGCCGTTGCCGACACGCTGATCCATGCCGGCCGGCTTATCGACGGCGAGACTGATCGAGCCGTTGCGGAAAAGACCATTCGAATCGTTGGCGGCGACATCAGGGCGATCGAAAATGGCTACACGTCGCCGGGGGATGGCGACACCGTCGTCGATTTGCGGGACTCGACGGTATTGCCCGGCTTGATGGATACCCATGTGCATCTCACCGGCGAATACTCGAGCAACAGCAATCTGAATCGATTCATACTGAACGAGGCCGACTATGCATTCGATGCAGCCAAGTATGCGCGGCGGACTTTACTCGCAGGTTTTACCGTCGTGCGCAACCTCGGTGACGCGTTCAATGTCACGATCGCGCTGCGTAAAGCGATCGCGGCGGGAGATGTCGAAGGACCGATGATTATTACGGCTGGCACCAGCCTTGCCTCGACGGGCGGACATGGCGACGGGACGAACGGCTGGGCCGCACGCTTTGACGCGGACCCGGGTCCGAAACAGGGTGTCGTCAATAGCGCTGAAGATGCGAAAAAAGCGGTCCGACAACGATACAAGGAAGGCGCCGACTGGATCAAGATAACGGCGACAGGGGGCGTGCTAAGCGTTGCTAAAAGCGGACAAAATCCACAATTTACGGACGATGAGTTCCGCGCCATTGTAGAAACCGCCACAGACTACGGCATGCGCGTTGCCGCACATGCACATGGCACCGAAGGAATGAAGCGGGCTGTGCTGGCGGGCGTTGCCTCGATCGAGCATGGCACCTATATGTCCGAAGAAGTGATGCAGCTGATGAAAGATCACGGCACGTTTTACGTGCCGACCATACTGGCCGGCAACTGGGTCGCCGAAATGGCGAAAACAGACGGTTTTTTTCCAGAGCTGGTTCGGCCTAAAGCTGCTGCTATTGGCCCGTTGATTGAAGGGACTTTTGCGGCCGCTTACAAGGCGGGCGTACCGATCGTTTTTGGCACTGATACGGGCGTTTCACCGCATGGCGACAATGCCCAGGAATTCGCATTGATGGTGCGCTCCGGCATGCCGCCGATGGAAGCAATCCAGTCAGCAACGAGCGTTGCGGCGGATTTCCTCGACATCGGCACTACGCACGGTCGCCTGGAGGCGGGCAAGCGCGCCGACATAATCGCCGTGAAAGGCGATCCGCTGGACGACATATCGCTGCTCGAACACGTCAGTTTCGTAATGCGCGGCGGCACGATATATAAATAGGCGGCACGGCGCCGTCGCTGTGGTGACGGACTGACTGGTTGTGCGTGATACAGGTCTCGTTTCGGGTCGCCCGCGCCGCTATTTTGTGAGCCGTTGCACCGCCACAGCGGGCTGCATTCGGTAGTTTTGCAGTCTACGCAATGATTGCGGAATCGTTATGGCCGGCAGCTGCCAGCACCAATCAACTGAATTAGATCGCGGCCTGCGGTGGTTCGCGTGCTACGCATTGCTTTGCGCTGCGCCTTTACAGGCATTCGAAATGGAAATGGGTTCGGTCACCGTCCAGGACACCTTTACGACCCCGTCCTGGACCAGCGTTACATTCCTCGAACCATTCGACGTGCGCCCGGTGGTCGTGGCGCTGCCGACAACGGACGGTGGCGATCCGGCCACGCTTCGAATTCGCAATGTCACAACCAGCGGATTTCAAATACTCCAGGTGGAACCGAACGCCAACGACGGCCCGCACGTCGCGATGCCAACCGCATACCTTGCCATTGAACCCGGCAATCACCTGCTGCCCGGCGGTGGGCGGATCGCAGCACTCGAGCGCGCGACGACCAGTTTCGCCAACCGCTTTATTGCAACAACGTGGGACACGGTGTCGTTTCCTGCAGCGTTCGTTGGCGCGCCGGCGGTCGTCGCGCAGATACAGACGATGGCAAACGAATCACAGTCGCCGCCTGCCAGTTCCTCGGTCCCATTCATGGATGTAGGCATACGCAATGTCAGCGCGGGATCCATGCAGTTGACCCTTGAGCGCGCCGAATCAGTCGCCGGCTCCGTGACCGTCAGCGAACGAGTCGGCATGATAGCAATCCAGAATGCCACCAACTTTTCTTTCACAGACGCATTCAGCAATTCTGTACAACTGCAGTCACTGCTTACGCCCGCCAATATCCAGGGATATAGCGACGGATGTTTTGCGAACAGCTATGCTGCGTCGTTCGCCAACACGCCGCTGGCGGTCGCCTCAACCAATAGCCGTTCGGGCAACAACGGCGGCTGGGTACGTCGTTGCAGCCAATCTGCGACCACGCTTGGCCTGACCGTCGACGAAGACATCGACAACGACTCTGAACGAAACCACATCGGCGAGTCTGCCGGCATTATCGCGGCGTCGTTGGCGTTTCACGCCAACTTCGACGTCGACCTGCTGGTGTCCAAAAACGTTGCCACGCTCGCTGACCCGTTCAACGGTGGCACCAATCCAAAGGCCATACCAAATGCCGACGTCGAGTACGTAATCGGCGTTAGCAATCGTGGCTCAGCGTCGCCGGATAACGATACGGTTGCCATACGAGATGAGATACCGGCGACGCTGCGGCTGTGTGTGGCCGCAACCTGTTCCGCCGGTGGCCCAATTGTCTTCGATGATTCCGGATCGCCGGTATCGACCGGTGTGACCCTTGGCAGCGTCGAGTTTTCGAACAACGGCGGCGCGACTTTCAGCTATACACCAAAACCGGACAGCGACGGTTTCGACGCCGCCGTGAACGCCGTGCGCATTACTCTGGACGGAGTCCTGAACAGCATTGCCCCTGCCGGCGCACCAGCATTCGAACTGCGCCTGGTTGCCAGGGTCAACTAACTGGTTGGAATCGCTGCCAGCGCCGCTCCAATGGTGCGAATTCAACTTCGCCGAACTGAGTTGGCAACATCTCCGTCGGTCAGGCAGAGACTGGCAAAATATTCGCCGCATGCCGACGTAGCCTGGGATAGCAACGATCCCGGCAACGAACGAGGGCAGTAGTCGAGCATTCAAATACGAGTCTTTGCAGGATCGAAGTTATGGCTTCGACCAGGCTGCTGCATCTGCAACTGCCTGCACGTCGTCCTTTAGTTCGAGCGCCGCGCTTGCGCGTTCAAGCGCCTGCCGCGACTGCTTTGTCGCCGCCGACGGAAGCGATGGGTCATCGATATCGGCGAGCAACTCCAGTGCTTTCTGCAGTCTGATCTGCACTTCAACAGTTGCCGCGCCGTCGCGTGCAATGGGGCGGAAGGCATCGCCGAGCATATCGTCAAGTTTCAGTTCCGGAATCCTGACACGATCGTATTCCGGATCCTTTGCTTCACATTCATCCAGAGGCTCAACCAGGCCAGCAATCAGCCGTACAAATGAGTCGACAATCTCGATCGCTGTACCTGGATCATTGATGGCCGGGGACAAAGCGCGACTGGCAATCTCCGACAACGTAATAAATCCGAAGCGTGGATCATCATCGAAGACGCGCGCGATCCCCACCGCAAAGGTGCACACGATTTTGTCATGGTCGGGTTCATCGTCCGCGTCACCTTTTTTTTCGATAAAGGCAAGTGGGAGATTATGAGAAACAAAGGCGCCCGGCAATGCAGCGACGTGAATCACGACATCATGTTCGTCTGCGCAGGACTGCAGGGCTTCGACATCTATGTGTTGCACATAACCGATGTTGTCACCGCAAACCCTGGTGCCGCTGCGGTCGATTTCCGCCACCGGCCGTGCACCTAGCGCTGCGTTCAGACGACGGCGACGCAGTGACTTCTCGGCCGCTGCTTCGACTTTTTCAATCGCGGTGCCGATACGTCCAAGCCGCGCAATCCAGTCAACCCACCGCACAAAAGTAATAACCACCAAGCCGAGTACTACAACGGTGATGCTAAATAACAAAAAATGACCTGCCGCTTCGTAATAGTTGTTTTTCATCGCCACCAGCGCGACGATCGAATAGATAAATGCACCCATAAATATCGATAGCGCGTTTTGGGACGTGCCATCGGCTATCAAAAGGGAGAAGGAACGCGGCGTGGCGCGGTCAGCGGCCGAAGCGTAGGCGGACACCATCGAAGCCACTGCAAGGGTTGCAATCACCAGCATGCTTGAGGCCGTTATTGATAGCAGCGTTTCGGTCGATTCGGGAGTGATTTTTGGCAGCGAAGCACCGATTTTAAAGCTGTCGGCCCATTTGGCAATAAATGCACCGGTGATCGACAGGACACAGAATATCAGCGGCCGGATCCACAGGCGTTCACCGAGACGATTTACAAAGAATTTAAAGCGGCTCCACATGAGTTTCCCTGATTTTGGAATAAAATTCTTTCTGGTGCGAGTGGTCGCAGCGTATCAGCATCGTCTGCAATTTGGGCAGGATCGAAACTTTTCCGCGAATGACAAGTAGCGCATGCACCGTGACCGGTACCTTGAAATCAATGCAAAACGTTTACAGGTAGTCAACCCAATTGCCCAGATCCGCAGCGCCCCTTAAAGCAGAGATACCTGTTTACCCGGTCGGCGAAGAATACAAAATTTCTTGATTGCACGGTTTCAACTTTCGAAACTGTGGGACTACCGCAACGGACGTGCGTGCGCACTGCCCCTGAAGATCGCATTCATGAAAATGACGTTGAGGCCATCCATATAGGCGCGGTAATTCGGATCCTGCGTAAAGCCTATGACGAAGCCGCGGCCATTTCCTTCAGCAACCACGAACGGCTTGTAGGCCAGCTGGCGGCGGTTTTCGTCCCAGATATACCCGCTGACGAGCAAATCGTCAGGTCCCTGGAAACGCGCGACGTTAATGCCCTTATCGATTGTTATCGGCGTATAGATGTCGGTCCCCTGTACGAGTACATTCAAAGGTGACGCGACTCCGGCGCCAAGCCAGTGATCGGGATCGACGTCCGCGCGCGCAAGCACCCCTGCGACCGAGTCAGGTGGAGCTGATTCCGGTTCAATACTTGCTGTATAGGCGGACGAATCAGTCAGGTAGCTGCCGGCCACGGTGACCGGCGCATCTTCGTCCTCGCCCTCCTCCGAGCTCGCCGATTCCTCACTGTCAGTGACCGCATCCTCGCGGCGCATCGACAGTAAATCGACTTGCGGATTAGCCAGAAAACGGTTTGCACTGCCAATACCAATTAACACGCCGCCCTTGCTTACCCAGTCCCGCAGATTGGCTATGCCGGTTTCACCGAGCACCGCGGCATATCCGGCGTCCCGTTCTTCCGGCAAAATAATGACGTGATAGTCGGCAAGATTTGATTCGGCCAGCCGTGACGTCCGAATCGCGGTAACGGGAAAACCAAACTGTCGTTCAATCACGAAACGCGTATTGCCGGCGCCGTACGATGCTGTTGGCTGATCCCAGGCGATCGCGACCTTGGGATTGCTGAAGCGCACAACGTTGCCACTGCCGAAATTCGGGCCATCCGTCACCCAGCTGTCGTCGACGGCGACGACGTCGGCACCGGTGGACGCTGCCATTTCAGCCATTGTCTCTGCAAGCCTGTCACTATTATCGGCAACGTCGATAATCAGTGTGCCCGACGGATAACGAATGCCCATGTGCGTGAACGCCAGATCGTTACTTTTCACCTTCACGCCGTCCTGCAGCGCCTGCGCCAGCAACCTCGCCGCAGCCGCTGTTCCCCAGGGCACCAGGTATGCGACCGAAGCAGGGCCGCCGGTCACCGTGCCAGGCTGAATTATTTCAGGACCCGCCGCAATCATGGCAGGTGTGACGGCGCGATCACACGTGTCCGCCTGCACATTCATCATTACGGGCATTGACCATGCCGTGACATCGTAAATCTGATCGCGCAGGTTTTGCGCTCGCCGTCGTTCCTGTTCGGCGAGGAATTCGTCATCGAGCGGCACGTCCCGATCCAGAAGTGTCCTGATCAGGCGTTTCGACGGTTGACTGGTATCAATGACATAACTGCCGACAGCGTAAGTGCTGCCGCAGGCCCGGAACGACTCGGTCGCGCGACCGATTTCCACGCCCTGCTGCACCAGTAATCCGGCCAACTTGTCGGCAGCCGGCTGATCACTCTGCGCCGGAATGATATAGGTGCGGAGCGGGTCATTCCGGCCTTCATCGATTGCGCTCACCTGGTAGTCATAAAACTCGGTGAGGAATTTCTCGCGATTCGCAGCGACGGTTTCGGCCGTTCCCAGTGATGTCACGAAATGGTTGCGCACGGTGTGCGCGTAGTGCACTTCGTTACCGTCATATTGTCGAAATGCCAGTCCCCGGGTCGACGCTTGCTCGTAGGTCATCGCAATGCTGCCGAAATAGGATGGCCAGCTGGCGCCATAACCCGGATAGAAAGCGTCGTAGACTTCGCGCGTGAAATAGTCGCTGCCTATGCGGTCGAACCAGCGCGCGTTTGTCCTGCCGAACAGCTGCAAACTGGCACGTTGATCCGCGGCCAGGTGCGGATTATAGGGAATTGCCTCCGGTGCGAAGTAGTAGGTTCCATCGGAGCCCATTTCATGCAGATCGACATAGGCAACCGGAAACCATTCCTGCAGCAGTGCGACGCGGCCGCGCGTTTCCGGCTGCGTCAGGATGAACCAGTCACGGTTCAGATCGAACAGATAATGATTTGTTCGTCCACCTGGCCACGGCTCATCATGCTCCGCGGAGATTCGATCTGCTTCGGGCACAATACCTTCCGCCATCTCAAAATGATGAATGAAACGGTCCCGCCCGTCCGGGTTCTGCATGGGGTCGATAACCACGACCGTGTCGCGCATTATCTCTGCTACACGCGGATCGCCACGGGAAGCAAGTAAATGATAAGCGGTCAGCATCGCTGCATCCGTCGATGAGATTTCGTTGCCGTGGACGCCGTAAGACAGCCAGGTTACGGCTGGCTGGGTCGCAATGATTGAGTCAGCCTCGGCGCGGGTCGTCGACCGGGGATCAGCGAGGCGCTGCATGCCTTCTTTGACGGCGTCGATACGCGCCATATTGTCCGCCGCCGACAGCACTACATAGATTAGTTCACGGCCTTCCCAGGATTCAGCGTAGCGGCTGACGGACACTCGATTCGGCGCCGCCGCTGCAAGCGCTTCGAAGTAACGAACCGCATCCCGATGCCAGGTAATGCGCTCGCCGGAACGATAGCCGAGCACGTCCTCAACCGTTGGAATTGCCGGATCGTAGTTCGCATTCGGCCAGAATTCGAACTCCTCCTGTGCATTGAGCGTGGTGCTCAGTAAACAGATGCAGGTCAGGCCTAAGCGGCGCAGGATTGCGTTCATCGTGTTTCTCCCGGATTGCTTAAGGTTCAGGGACTAATCGTGTCGTCCCAGTTCAGCACTTTGTATTTTTTGAGGATTCGTTCGAGATCTGCGACAGGAATGGCCTGTAGCGTTCCGCGTGAACTGGTCACGGTGGTTGCTTTGAATATAGCGTTGTAAATCGCTTCCTCGGTTGCTTCGGCCGCAGCGGCGAACAGCGGAGACATGGCTGCATTCACCAGCGACGGTGTATTGACCGGCGCACTGCTTTCGCGCGGCCGGCGCACTGCGGGGTCGGTAGAAAATGCAATGACATAGTCCCCTGAACCATTACTTGCAAAAGACCCGGTGCGCGCCAGACCCAGCATCGAGCGCATGGCAATCCTCGCGAGGCTGCGCGCATTAAGCGGCGCATCAGTCGCCAGTACCATCATGATCGAGCCGTCTTCCTGGTTGTCATTCTGATTGTCGTCCTGGCCGACCGCCTCGAGCTGCTGGCGATACGAGTAAGTGCCAAGCTCACGACCCACCGGGGCGCCGTTCATCGTTAGCGTGCCGCCGTAGTTCGTCTGCACCAGCACACCTACCGTGTATCCGCCGAGGGATGCCGGCAATACCCGCGAACTCGTGCCAATGCCACCTTTCCAGCCGAACGCCTGGGTACCGGTGCCGGCGCCCACGCTGCCCTCTTCCACCGGTCCGGCAGATGCGCCTGCCAGCGCAGCAAAGACATGCTCGCGCTGCACGGGATCTGCCCACATGTTGTTGACGCGTGCGTCATTCGTCTCGCCGACAATCGGATTGACGGTGTGCTCGCCCATTCCCGGTTGTTCGTAGACCCACTCCTTCAATGCGTTTGCCGCACTCCAGACACAAAGTGTGCAGGTAAGCAGGATAGGTGTTTCGATCTCGCCGAATTCTCGCGCCTGGGTCTCGCCGATCAGTTTGCCGTAACCATTCCCGACATGTATCCAGGCAGGTATCGGGTGCGTGTACATATTGCCCGGCCCGGGAATAATGGCGGTGACACCGGTACGAATATCATCACCCTCGATAATTGTGGTGTGACCGACCTTGACGCCGTCAACATCGGTGATCGCGTTAAGACTGCCTGTGGGAAAAGTCCCTACAACGAGTCCTATGTCCCTGGCGCGAGGACGATCCTGGGAATACGTAGCCAGCGGCAGCAAGAAACCGAGCAGGCAGACAAGACTGGATAGGCGTGACATAGGCTCCCCCTTTTGTCACCGCACACTATTGCTTAACGCGTGCGATGGCAAGGGAGCCGTGAATCGGAATATTGCCTAGTTGAAGACGTCGAATATCTGGCTGTACTTGATAATAAACTCACGGCCGCGTGGTGGTGCCCCAAGGCCCCGTTCATCGGCTTCGTTATACACCAGGAACAGACCGGAATTTGCGGATCGCAACCACGAAAATCGCAGATTCGTCGAAATCTGGTCACTGACTTCGTTGTATTGGGTCAGAAGCTGCAGCAGCACCTGCGGCGTAAACGAGTAGGAGAGCCGCAGTCGATACAGGTTGGCGGTAAAGTCACCGTTGGGCACGGGCAGATCGAAATCGTTGTAGTTCATCGATAATTCGGAACTGAATTTCTCGCCGATGCGAAAGTTAACGGCCGGCTGCAAGGTCACGCGATCACCGCCGAAGCGACCACCAATGTATGCCAGCATGCTGAAATTCAGCGGCTTGGACTGATCACCTATGTAGCGCAGCATGGCTTCCGTGTGGTCGTACGTGCCGGGCTGAATGGTCGTGCCGGGCACAATGTCAAACGGAGTTTTGACGCCCTCTTTGGTCACATTCATGCCGGTATGAACTTCCATGCCCGTCTGGAATTCCCAATGGCTGTCGATGTGCACGAAGCCGGTTTCCTGGAAACCATCGAAATCCCAAAAGCCGTTCGCTGAAATGTGCGGTCGAATCTCGAACAGGTTCCATAAATTGTTCGGCCGGATTCGCCGCAGGACACGACCGGTCCATTTGCGATAGGCCGTCCGCGACAGGAAGCCAACCTCCGGATTGAAGTCCTCACCGACCTGCGCATGACCGAGTGACATTGACCAGTCGGCATCGTTGTAGTCAGCGTTAATTCCGAACGCATCATCACGCCCGTCTCTGCCCGGCGTGCTGGTCTTTGCGGCCCAGCCCGAAACCAGCCCGTTCTTGCCGAAACCCCAGCGGCCATCTATCGCGTATGTCTGGTTCTGATCATCGCCGCCATTGCCGAGACGGCTGCCGTCACCATCGCGATCGACGACCAGGAAACCAATCGAGGATCGGTTCGCCAGCTCCTGGTTGACCCGCGCCACCGCATACTTGTTTTCAGAAGCAACGCCGGCGACGGCCTCTGACTGCATGAACAGCAGGCCGACATTCGTCGTGTCACCAATCTTTCCTGACAGGCGCGCACCGCCATCTATCGGGGTCCGCACACCGCCGGCACCGATACCAATTCGACGACTGAAAAACAGTTCGGTCTCGCGCGGGTTGCCAACCGAGAACTGGCCCGCGTTCTCCAGGAAGAACGGCCTCTTTTCCGGGAAAAACAGGCTGAAACGATCCAGGTTAACCTGCTGATCATCGGCCTCTACCTGCGCAAAGTCTGTATTGATGGTGAGATCCAGCGTCAGGCTGGGGGTCACCGAATACTTGGCGTCCACGCCAAATTCAAAATCGGTCTCGGTTCCTGTTAATGCGCCGCCGCGCTCGGCAAGGCCTAAAACGTAGGGGGTCACCTGCAGGTTGCGCTGAACCGGGATCTGAAGATTGCCGATGCTTCCCGCCTCGGATACCCGCAGAATATCCCGGTCCTGCGACAATCGCGCCCAGTAAGCAACTTCGTTGTTCCGACGTATGCGCCGTTCGAAATTGAAGCCCCACTCCTGCTCGGCACCACTGCCAAAACGCAGGGACGTAAACGGTATTTCCATTTCGGCGCTCCAGCCGAATTCACCGACCATGGAACGGACCCTCCACGGCGCGTCCCAGTTCAGATTCAGTCCACCGTCGCCGCCGGAAAAAAAGGTGCCTGTGCCTTCGCGGTTGACCTGGCCATCGTATTCAATGCCGGCAGGGTTGGTGCCGAACACGAAGCCATTCTGCCGGTCCATCAAGCCGTCGATCACGACCCGAAAACTATCAGTGTCATCCAGCGATGAATCCCTGCGACTGTCAGTAGAGACGATCGCCGACGGATTATCGTCATAGGCCACGAACCCGATCAGCAGCGCGGTATCAGAGGTCGTCACATAGACTGCGGTTTTTTGCGAGACGGCCCTGCCGGCATTCGGCTGCGTCTGCCAGAAATCAGTAATCGGGGTCATGCCCTCCCATGCCGGGTCACCGAGGACGTTGCCATCAATAATTGGCGGTCGCACCATCTGATTCGCCTGCGCCACGGGTGCCACGCGGCCCGCTGCCGACTGCTGACCATATAACGGACCACTCGCAACGAACAGGGTTGCCAAACACATAGAGGTCATTCGTAAATAATTACGAGTCGGTACTGTTTTCACTTGTTCCCCCAACTGGTTGCTTTTGCAACCAAAATTCGCCGATCGGCGCGCTGTCGCGGCAGTTTACCGGCGGTCAGACAGGAATCAATACACGAAGTTCCTAAATCGGTCGTACGCCGACATTTCTTTACATTTCTGTATCCAGCAAATCGCTGTAGCCGAACAATCCGGCCGATCCGCCGGTATGCACGAAGACTACATTTTTCGCATCTGTGAAATGTCCCTTGTCAATCAGGTCGATCATGCCGGCAAGTCCCTTGCCGCTATAGACCGGATCGAACAACAGGCCTTCGAGCCTGGCCAGCAGCAAGACCGCTTCATTCATGCCTTCGGTCGGCATGCCATAGCCGGGTCCGACATAGTCACAATTGGCAACAACGTCGCCCCGCTGGATGATGCCGGGTGCGCCTACAAACTCTGCGGTTTCGACAGCAAGCTTGTAGACTTTTTCTTCCTGGTCTTTCCTGGCCGCGTTAACGCCGATGCCGAGGAGCGGTATGTTTGCGTGACTTGCCTTGAGGCCAACGAGCAGGCCAGCCTGCGTGCCGGCGCTGCCGGTCGCGTGCACAACGTGGTCAATGGCAATCATCTCGCGGTTCGCCTGCGACAGGAATTCGAGGGCGCAATCCACGTACCCCAGTGCGCCTATGGTATTCGAACCACCGCCCGGAATGATGTAGGGCGTCTTGCCCTGCGAACGAAGTTCTTTTGCCAGTGTTTCCATTTCGGCATTCATATCCGAGCCTTTGTCGACATCACGAATGTTTGCGCCGAAAATGCGATCGAGTAAAACATTGCCCGAATTCAGGTACGCGTCAGCGGCATCGACCACACGTTTTTCAAAAATGAGTTCGCAGTCCATGCCCAGTTTGCAGGCGGCGGCGGCGGTCTGGCGCGCATGATTCGACTGTACTGCGCCTTGCGTGATCACTACGTCTGCTTTGTTGCGCAATGCATCCGCCATCAGGAATTCCAGCTTGCGGGTCTTGTTACCTCCGGTACCAAGTCCGGTGCAGTCGTCGCGTTTGACATAAATTTGCGGCCCGCCGAGATGTTTACTCAGACGCGGCAAGTGTTCCAGCGGAGTAGGCAGGTGTGCAAGGGATACTCGGGGAAAGCGGGATAGCAGCACGATTCGTCGTTCCTTATGCGTTGGTTGAGGTGAATGATGCAAGACCGGTGGCTAATTCCACGGTACGCCTTGCCAGTATGTTAGTCGACTCGATCACGGGTACCGGGGAATCCGCGGCGCCGAACACCAGCGGGATTTCGGTGCAACCTGCGATCAGCACTGCCGCACCGTCTTCAACCAGGGCTGCGGCAATAGACCGCATGCCCTGCCGTACCGCGGCGCTCTGATCGCCGGCCTTGACGGCGTTGATGAGTTGCATCAGTTGGCCAGTCTGTGTTTCGTTTGTAATGACGGATTGCCTGCCGGATTTCCCGATCACACGCTGGTAAATACCGGACTGCAGGCAGGCACCAGTTGCCATTACGCCCACCGACCGGGCATCCGGACACAACCGTTCTATCTCGGCGACGGACTCTTCGATAAGGTCGACAAAGGGTATCGACGTCGTTGACCGTACATCATCAAGGAACACATGCGCCGTATTGCACACCAGCACCAGGAAATCTGCGCCCGCGGCCTCCAATCGTCGTGCCATGATGCCCAGACGCGGCGTAACATCATCGTTCCCGGAGGCTATCGCCCGCTGGCGATTGGGGATAGTTGGATCCTGGTCAACGATCATATGAATGTGATCCTGATCACAGGCCGCATCGGTCAGCGCAACGACCCTTGCCATGAAATCCACCGTGGCATCCGGTCCCATGCCGCCCATAACGCCGACCGTCTTATGTGCCTTTTTGACCATTAATTCCCAGCGCAGGATTGACTGGCGGCGAGAATAACATTCTTTGCCAAATCTGCAGCAGTACTCCAACCTGCTTCCGCAATCAGTTACCCTATCGCCTGATTTTCTCCAACGAGGTCGTCATCATGCGTAACCATGCTACTTTTGCGCTCCTCCTGGCATCATTTTGGTGGTCTGTCGCTGCTCCCGCCGCGGAAGACACACCGGGTATCGACCCCAGATCCTACAACCTGGGCATTATGGGTGGCTTTGCGGAAGTCGTGCGACTGGGCGTCAAGAAACTCGCGCTTAGTGAAGTCATGTCGCCGGAAGAGATGGATGACGTGATGCAGGATGCCCAGACCATAGCCGAGCGCAACGAGGTTATGATCTGGCGTGAAACCGATTTCCTGGTTACCGATCTCTATCCTGCAGATGTTGCAGAAGGCAAACACGTACTGCTGATTTACACCGGCGACACGCTGGACGAATACCTGGCACTAAAAGCGGACAAGGCGGCGCTGGTCGCGAACAATCGGTACATGGGGAAGGCCCGCGAAGATATCGCGCGGCGCTTTGGCAGGTTGCTGAGCTATCCGGATTCCGTGATTGACAACTTGCTGGACCAACAATCAAAAAATAATTAAGCAGGGATACGATGATGAAAAAAACTCTGATCAGCGCAGCAGCGTGCTTGAGTTTAGCTGCCTGTGCGACCAACGGAACAAGCGGGGACAGTTCAACCGGCATGGCGATGAGCGATGCAGAGCCTGCGTTTCTCGCACCGATCGATTACATTCCGACTGCGCTCGGCGACTATCGCTGGACTATCACAACCAACAGTCCGTCAGCGCAGGACTATTTTACGCAGGGCATCCAGCTGCGCTGGGCGTACAACGTAAACGAGGCCGCCCGCTCTATGGCCGAGGCACGCCGTATCGATGCCAATTGCGCCATGTGCTACTGGGGGGAGGCCTTCGCGCTTGGATCTTTCCTTAATGGCGGCATGAGCACCGAGAAAGCGCCGCACGCACATGCGGCGATAGAAAAGGCGGTAGCGCTTGCAGGCAATGCCACTGACATCGAACGCGACCTGATCATGGCTGCCCGCGTGCGCTACCCGGCCGAATACGATCCGGCAAAGCGCCGCCCGGTTGACGAGGCGTTCGCGGCAGAGATGGCAAAAGTCTACGCTAAGTATCCCGACAGTCATGAGGTCGCGGTGGTCTACGCGGTAGCGCTATTCCTGCTGGAGGAACGCCGCGGTTACCGCGACATTGCCGATCCGGACCTGATACGACTACACGGTGTATTGACCAAGGTGCTTGACGAGGATATTACCCATCCGGGCGCCTGCCACCTGTATATCCATGCGACCGAATCAAGCCAGGAACCGGGACGAGCGCTTGCCTGTGCCGATTATCTAAGCGACGCAGTGCCGGTTGCCAGTCACATCCAGCACATGCCTTCGCACACCTGGAACGAAGTTGGTCACTGGGGAGATTCGGTGCGGGCCAACATCAAGGCCTGGCATTCGGATTTGAAAGCAGCGGAAAACAAAGGCTTCTCTTACGCGCCGAATCATAATCTGCATATGCTGCTGTTCGCGGCATCGATGGATGGCCAGGGCGCCGTCGCCACACAGGCAGGCAAAGACTACTCAAAGCTCGGCAATAACTCGATGTACGAGGTGCTGACGCTGTTGAGATTCGGCCGATTCGACGAAGTACTCGAGGTGACTTCGCGCCCGGACGGCGAAGTTGAAGGTGGTTTCTGGGATTTCGCCCAGGGCTATGCGGAATTGCGTGAGGGTAATATGAATGCGGCAAAACGGTATCTCGCCAAGGTTCAGAATCTCGCTGCAAACTCTGATGGCATATTCCGTTTTCATGCAGCCGAGCAGCTGATGAGCCTGTCCGCCAGTATTTTACAGGGCGAGATCTTAAGGGCCGAGGGAAATCTGGACGCCGCAATCGTGGCGTTTCAGGACGCTGCGGCCTGGGACGACAAACAGAAATACGACGAACCTGAACCGATACCTTATGCCGCTCGACACTGGCTGGGTGCCGCGTTGATCGAAGCAGGACGATACGCAGAGGCGGAGCAGGAGTATCGCACTGAGCTCGCAGATCATCCGCACAACGTCTGGTCACTGCACGGCCTGATGGCCGCGCTCGAGGCACAGGGCAAGACTGACGCCGACGTTGCAGCAGATTATGCCGCCAGCAGCGCACGTATGGACACTTACATCACGTCTTCGCGGTTCTGACTAGCAGCAGGAATTAGGCCGACTCTGTCCCTTGCGATCTTGAGCAATGTCAGCGCAATTTTCGAATCACATCGATTGACTGAAGCGCCGCGAGATACTCAGCGACATAGTCGAGCGGCACGTCGCCGATCTCGGTGACCAGCCATTCCCTGATGTCGCTGACGGTGCGCGTGCCGTCAACGAGATTCAATGCCTCATAAGCGTACTGACCGCCGCCACCGTAGGTACCGGCATAGCGAGGCAGTCGCAGCTCGGCCACCTTGCCGGCACCCAGCTTGTCGCTCAAATACGAATAACCAAACGCACCCATCGGTCCCTGCACGTCCGGATTTCTCGTGTAGACCGTTGTGTTGCGGGCGCCTTCCGCAGCTGCGGGGACGGCTACCAGCGCCTCGAGATCCGCAATAAATGCGACAGCCGCTGCATGATCTTCGTCCGCCAGAATCGCAAATGGCTCGACGCTGTGTACTTTGCGGCGCTCAACCGTGAAGTGAATTCTGGATACTGCTGCCTGGTCCGCCGCCGTCAAACTGGCTCGACGCTGCAGCAGTTCTGCGCTGCGCGCCAGGGCGTTTCTCTCAAGCATGGTGAGCACGGCCGGCACGTCCTTGGCCGACATATTTGCAAGGAACCAGGCGCTAACCGCGCCGATGAATGCCGCGCGTTTTAGTTTTGTCGGGTCAATATTTGCCGCCAGGTCGTAGTTGGTATGGATATAGCGGTCCGGCCAGTCGTGCAGGTAAAGTCCCGGTTTGCCCCAGGTGCCTTCGAAGAAAACGTCGTGATCGCTGCCCATGTCGAGGCCTTCCATCAACGCTAGCAGAGGTTCCTTGCCACCCTCGGGCGCGTTCAGCGGAAACGCCACGGCAGCACCGCTGGCGAAGGCTTCGGTTTGCTCGTTAACAAAATGCCCCACCTCGTGACCCAGGTCGCTGACAAACGACGCTACGCTTATCGGGCCGCCGGAAATTCGAAATACCGACTTTGTAACCGGACCACCGCCGACCATATCCATGTGAATATTTGCCTTGATGCGATCTACATCATCGTGCCGGGATAAATAGATGATGCTGCCCTCGATTTCTGCCGGCCACAGAAACCGGATGGTTCGCGATGGCCGCGGCAAAATGCCGTTCCTGACCAGCGCATTCAGGGTTCGCGCCGTTTCCAGGATGGCGACACAGCCGGATGCGTTGTCATTGGCGCCCGGCCGCGGATGATCGAGATGGCAGGTAAAGTGTATGTCTTCATTGACACGGTCAGTGCCGCGTATTGCCGCAGTCGCGAACCCGTAGGTGCCGTCACGGTGACTGGCATCCACCTGTGCTTCGAGAAGAACGTCCTCTCCGCTGGCAAGGCGTTTCTGAAAGTCCCGCGCCTGGCCGAGCGATATCATGAAGCCGAAAGATTTCGTCGTCGGGAAACTCGGCAGGTGCCCCCAGCGCACAAGTCGATCGTCCTCCTGCCACCAGGCGGAGCGCTGATTCGGTGCATACGAGATAATGCCGGCTGCACCCAGCTCACCGACGGCACGCTCAACGACGCTGCCGGGCTGGCTCGACGTGAGTACGAGCTTTCCGCGTATGTCCTTGCCGGTATAGTCAGCATCAGATGTGCCTGCACCAATGTCGACCAACGTCGCCGTAACGTTGCCGGAGAGACTGTCCTGTGCCAGCGACAGGGGCACGGAACTCCAGTCGCCGAGCCGCTGTTTACGGACGGTTTCACCATCGACGCTCGCGAGTTCCCACAATTCTGCCGAGCGCACACTCCAGACCTTGCGACTTTTCTGAGTGCCAAACATCGTCCTGCCATCCGCCGGATAGGACAGAAGTTCGACGTCATCGAGCTGGTACTCCCGCAGTTTGCGCAGTACATGTTCTGTCGCTTCGGCAAACTGGTCGCTCGCACGCATACGATGCTGGAGCGTGATCGTATCGAGATTGCGTTTGGCCGCCTCACCGGAAGTCTCCTCGGCAATTTGTTTAAGCACATCCTCCGGAATCAGGTCTCGAAGATCAGCATTGGCTGCAGCAGTAACCGTGGTCACAAGCAAAATGGCGAGAAATTTCGTTTTCATGGCAGGCACCTGTTATTGGACCGGTGCGACGCGCGGAATGAGCAAGAACGCCTTCTGTCGACCGTCGATGTAATGTGTGTCCTGGCCATCAAAAAAAGCGTCTTCTTCGAGGCGAATGCGCACATTCTTGTTCCAGCTTTCTATTTCGGTCTCAGCGTACAATTCTATTGAATGTGCAGTATTCGGATAGAGCGGGTAGTCACCTTTACCCGGTACTCCGCCCTGCTGGTCCCACAAACCGATTGTCGGCCCGGCTGCATGACCGTGAAAGCCGATCGGATGAGTGTAAATCGAAGCCGTGATGCCTTCGTTGTCAGCCTGCTGCAGGGTTCGCGCCAAAATGTCATTTCCGCTTCGACCCGTCTCGAAATGCCCTGTCAGGATATCCTGCAGGCGATTGCCACGAAGCAACGCATTGCGCAACGCTTCCGGTGCTTCCGTCTCGTTCGGTTTCAGGACGTAGGCATGTTGCTGCGTGTCCGTGTTCAGCCGTAAATACGTGATACCGAAATCCACGTGCAGCAGGTCCCCCTGGCGGATCACTTCCGCGTCGTGCCGTGCCGCCAGTGATGTCTTCATGTCGACCGCGGGTACATCAGGACGGTCGGCGGACACTGAAGGATGGAACCAGGTAGTCAGCTTTAGCTCGCGAATGCGGTCGCGATACCACCACTCGACGTCGCTGGTGGTCGTGATGCCGGGCTGGATAACAGCATCAGACAGTCCTTCGGCCAGTATTTCATGCGCGATACGTACAATTTGCTGGTAGGTCTCCATCTCGTCAGGTGTGCGGGTTTCCAGCCAGCCGATGGCCAGGTTTTCCGCCGACACAACCCGCTCATGCAGCCGCTTCGGGAGCGCTTCATGAAACAGTCGGTATTCGGTTTGCGAAATACCATCGGCGAGAGGAAAGGTTTCGGAAAAATTAAGTCCGATGCGGCGCGGATTTCTGTCCTCGATCAGGGACGCAAGGTGGGCCCATTGCTCGCCATCGCGTTCGCGATCCCAGGCCGCCTGAAAGGTTTCTCCAACGCCGTATCTCGCCACCGCCAGCGTTTCCAGCGGCTGTCCGTCGCCCGGATCGAAAATGAGCAGAATGGTGGTTCGCCTTGCCGACTGCCAGGTTGATGGCAGGAAGGTTCGAATGACCGGGTCTTCGTTGTACTCCCGGGAAACGATGACCCACATATCGATGTCGGCGCGCCGCATAAGGTCCGGCAAGACGGTTTGAACGCGGGTCGTCAGCCATTGATCAATTACCGCCGCGCGCTCGCGCATGGGCAGGATCTTGGGGCCGGCAACCAGATCAGAAAAAAAGAAAACTGCGAGCAAAACCAGAAACGGCGTCTTATTCATTTTTATTCCCCCTCAAGTCTCCCGATTGTGCCGACAACTGACCCGGGGAGCAAAACAGCGGTAGTATTGGCCAATGCATCGAATCCGCAACAGATTGCTGAGTCGTTACCTCGCATTAATAGTGTGCCTGCTCACGCTGAGTACTTCGCTCGCGGCCGAACTTGAACACGGGGATGTGCGTGTACACGGTCAGAACATGCACTATGCCGAGAACGGCAGCGGCCCGCCGCTCATTCTGCTGCACGGTCTTTGGGGTGGCCTGAACGAGTGGGAGCCGGTCATCCCCGCCCTCAGCGCATCGCACCGGGTGATCGTGTTGGATTTCATTGGTTTTCACGGCTCTGACAAGCCGGATACCCACTATCACAACGCGCTGTTGTCACAGTTTCTCGCAGGATTTATTGATGCACTCAAGCTGGAAAACGTGACGCTGATCGGCCATGCCATGGGTGCTAACTCGGCAACCTACACCGCCGTGCATCATCCCGACAAAGTCGGCGCACTGGTTCTGGTGGACGGTGCCGGCTATCGCAGTCCGGACCGCGATCCGGCGCAGCCGCTATCGGCAGGTCAGCTTGGCTTCCGAAAAATTGCCACCGGCAGCACACTGGCGTCAACGCGCGGCTTGCTGGAGCGGCGGGTAGCAGATTCTTCGCTGGTGACGGACGCCTGGGTTGAACAGGCCTACGCACTATGGGTAAGTTCTGCGCGCGCAATCGGCGACATGCTGTTTGAAGGTGGTGATTTGTCTGAGGAAGATATGCGCCGGATCAGACTGCCTACCCTGGTGGTCTGGGGTGCCGAAGACCGCGTGTTTCCGGTCGAAAATGCGCGCCGCCTGGCCGCCGATATTGAGAGCTCTGAGATTCACATCATCCGGAACGCCGGACACCTGCCACAATTGGAACAGACGGCGGCGTTCCTGGACGCCGTATTGCCTTTTCTCGAAACTTTAAAGAGTCAGTAGATGAAACAGATGATGCTGGTATTTTTGACCCTGGTCTGTGCCGCCAGCGTCGCTGCGGATGAGCAGCTTGGCGGCGCCTACGAACGTGTTTCGCTGACCAACACGCGGACCGGCGAATCGCCCGAGGCGGCGGATAGACAGGGTTTGTTACTCATGGCGCATGGTCATTACTCAATGATGACGATGAATCCGCAGCGTCACTATGTCGACGCTGAAAAACAGGCGGGCATGGCGGCGGCTGATGAAATTGCATACCTGAAACAATGGCTGGATATAAATGGCCATACCGGTCGTTACGAAGTCGACGGCGACACGTTAATCTGGCACCGTGATATCTCAGAGAACCCCAGAGAAGTTGGCACAGAATCGAGGCTCAATTTTGAGTGGCGGGATCCACTTCTGGTGCTTTACTTCACACTGCCAAACGGCGATCGTTATGATTGGGTCTGGCGACGGCTGGACCGCTAGCCCTGGCTGTAGCCCTCGTCAATTATGTAACAACCGCGACGATCAGGTGCGCTGGCCAGCGTATGATAGCCGCAGTCATTACGAGGAAAAGCACGCGAAAATAATGGGCACTCCACTGAAAAGTACATCAATCCTGCTGTTGTACGCGTTGCTGCTGCTCACGCAACCGGCGCTGTCTGACGATCTTAACTGTCAATCTGTGATTGGCGCGGTAGAGATAGACGACAATATCGTCATTGCCGCACCCTGCACACTTAACGGCACCACCGTTGACGGGAATATCAAAATATTCAGCGGCGGTTCCCTGACCGCGACCGGCGCTGTCATTGACGGCAACATCGAGGCGGATACCGCTGATTTCGTTGCAATCCTGGACTCCGAAGTGGACGGCAAGATAGAGCTTGAGTCCATGGTCGGCGATCTGAGCTACGTTCGAGACAGCCTGGTCGAGGGAAAACTGAAGTTAAAGGAAAACCGCTCCAGGATCGAAGTGCAGGGCAATTACATTGGCGATGATTTAGAAGTCGACAAAAACGTTGGCGGAGTATTCATTGGCGATAATATCGTCGAGGGCGACCTTGAATGTAAATCAAACAAGCCCGCTCCTGTTGGTGACAATAATTTTGTATCCGGCAAAACCAAGAATCAGTGTCGTGACCTGGAGGCGCCGGAAGTTGCGGAAGACCCGGAGCCGGGAAAGGAGCCCGTCGAACCTCCCGCCGATGCAGATCCTGTTGAGCCGCCTGAAGATCCCGCCGGTGAACCGCCTGCAGACACCGGGGAGCCGCCTGAAGATCCCGCCGGTGAACCGCCTGCAGACACCGGAGAGCCAACTCAGGATTCAGGCGACGACGAACCGCCGGCTGAACCAGCGGCGCCGACAGATGATTCGGGCGACAATGGATCCCCGGTTAACGGTGGCACAGCGGCTGTTCCGCAGCCCACCAACCTGACACCGCCGGGCCAGCTGAATACCGGAACCGGCGGCGGCGGGTCAACGGGGTCGACGCTAATTGCGCTGTTACTGGCCGCCTGTCTCATGCGTATGCGACGACGTGCAACGACGCAAACCCAGGTAGCGTTTTAGAACGCACGAATTCCCCGGTCAATTTGCCGGCGCGAGGAAAATCATTTCTTCGTCTGCGATACGTAGCAACTCGGCGATGATGTCTTTTCGATCCGGCTCGATGTGCTGACCTTCCGTAATCCGCATCCGCTTCGGTCCGATCGCCGCTGCGTATAGCAGCTCTGTTTGTCCGGCTGGCGTCCGTTCGTCATCGCGTGCACCCACGATGAGCACGGGACGCGGTGCGACACCTGCTACATTCTTGCTCGTTTCAAGAACCGGTCCGTATGCAAGCCAGTGCAACACCACTGACACTGGATAATGCAGCGCTTTCGTGTCGATCCGTCGTGCGATCTGCGCCTCCAGCCACAGTCGATTATCTGCAGCACCGTGAACCAGCATCATTCCTGCAATGCGCGAGTCACGTGCAGCGGCACTGGCCGCGAACGGCACGCCAAGACTGGCACCCACAACAATAATTCGCGAAGCGTCGGCCCACGCCTGTTGCACCAGCCAATCGACAATGAGCGACACCGCCGGCGTGGTGTCCAGAAATGCCCGCCGCGCCAAAGGAATAGTCTTCGCAATATTAAAAACACCGCGCACCTTGTCAGGGCCGTCATACGGATAGTCCACGCCGATAACCACGCGCTGCCCGACCTCGCCAAACAGGTCAACGGCATCGCTACCGGTACGGTGTCCACCCAGGACCAGGAGTACTGGCAGCGGGGTACCCGCAGGCGTGCCACGAACAACACGAAACGACACCTGCAACCCGGACGAGGAAATCAGTTGCACCGATTCAGACCACCGCCCGGGCCCAGTAATCGCGGTCTCTGACACTACAGATACGATGCGCCCTTGCCGGGCGTCGAACCATGCGTCGCGTGGCCGGCTGGATTCCCAGCGCAGCCAGCTGAGCGCCGCCGTCACAAGCAGGACGACAAACAGCAGACCGTATTTAACGATTGAGCGCACCATCGCGATGCTCTTCATGTGCATCTTCTATGCAAGCCGGCCAGAAGGAGGTTCACCGTCTCGTTAAACTGGCAGCGCTATCTGCGTTACCCGGCTACTGAACGGGTTCCACTATCCAGCGGCGGGGATCGTCGTTCCAGGTGAGCAGGCGAATACGCCATGCGTCGTCCTGGCGCAGCGCGACCATGACATAGTTCCCCTCAGGTATCGTGGTTCTTGTGCCATCATATTCCCACACCAGTCGGGCACGGCCGCGAACGACGCCCGTATCGCCGCTGACAAATATCTCGACCGCTTCCCTTTGCCATTGCGAAACAATTGTCGGCGCGTAGGCTGGATCGAACCAGAATTTCCTGATGGCTTCCTGGCCCTTGACGGGGGCGTCACCATGATGTGGTACCAGTGTCGCGTCTTCTGTAAACAGCGCCATCACCCGATCGGCGTCCCCTGCGATCCACTCTGTCGCATAGGCCCGGTCCAGCGCTTGTAGCTTCGCCACATCAGCTTCTTCGTCCGCCAGTGCCGGGAAACTGACCGCAATTCTGAGCACGATGGCCGCTATGATTGCGATTCTCATGCGCTCAGTCACCGGCCAGTTCTTTGATAATAATCGTCCAGTGGTCCAGCGCGTCGTAGAACGCCTTGATCGGCACTCTTTCGTTCAGGCCGTGCGCAAACATTTCGTCCGGGTTCATGAAAATGCCGCTGACCGCCCAGGTCGGGATGCCGGCTTTGCGAAAATGCATGCCGTCGGTGCCACCCGATTCCATGTAGGCGATTAACCTGACGTCCGGATAGCGTTTGTGAACTGCCGCACTGACCGCCGCACGAACGTCTTCGCGTAACTCAGAAATCGGACTCTCGGTTGGCGCATAAATTTCCTTGAACTCTATTGCCTCGTTGCCGATTGCCTGTTGCAGCGCCTGATGAACTTCCGCTACTGGCACACCCGGAAATACCCTGCAATTGACCGTTGCGGTGGCAGACTGCGGCAGCGCGTTCTCGGCGTGACCCCCTCGCAGCATGGTGACTACACAGGTCGTGCGCGTGGTGCCGACATATGATGACTCTATTGCCAGTCGTTCTGACGCCGCCTTGTCTTCCGGATTTTTAGCAAAGCGCGTCATTGCCGCACCCAGTTCACCGCCCAACTGCGATCCTGTTTCTTCGAAAAACTCTCGCGTCATGTCACTCCAGCGCACCGGAAACTTGAGTTCCTGGATCCGGGTTATTGCCTGCGCGAGATCATAGATAGCGTTATCCGGCCGCGGTCGGGAACTGTGTCCACCGGGGTTACGTACCGTCAACTCCCAGGTGACATAGGTTTTTTCGGCGGCTTGCAGCAGATAGACCAGCGGGTCTCCGGCATCACTCAGGTCGCCGCCGCCGGCATCAGAATTCAGCGCAAATTCTGCTGCGGCGAGATCTTCCCGCTCATAGGCCAGCATGCGTGTGCTGTTCATCGTGCTCTCTTCGTCGCCGCTAAATACGATAATCAGATCTCGATTGGGAACAAAACCCTCTTTCTGCAGACGAACAAAAGTCGACGTTAAGTGCGCCACCCCGAACTTGTTGTCGATAGAGCCGCGAGCATAGAAATATTTGTCATCCTGCGTCAGTTCGAACGGGGGTCGTTCCCAGTCCTGTGGCAATGCCTCGACAACGTCCATGTGTCCCAGCAACAGTATTGGTGCGTCGCCCGAAGAATTATCACCACGATACCTGGCGACAAGCGCAGCAGTATCACCAACCGGAATAATTTCAATATCTTCTGCAGGAAAACCCGCCGCACGCAGTTCACCGGCCAGGTAGTTCGCTATCTCCGGCACGTTGCCAAGATTCTTGGAAGATTCCACGCCGATAATTCGGCTGTAGATCTCCAGGGTCTTGCGGGCGTGTTCGGAATTCCTGTCCTGTGCTGATACTGCAGTTGTCAGCGTCAGCAAAATGGCAATCAATACCGTTGTTCTTTGCATGGCATGCCCTCGGCGGTCGATAGGCCAATATTATGCGGAAAATTCCGCTACGTCATGGTGATTGTTCCCGCAACGCAGCGACTCGTGACAGAACCGGAGAAAGCGTGATGCCAGTAAGCAAGCGACCTTCAGAACGACTCCAAAGATGAGATCTGCTGCCCTTAACCGGGGACACGTTGTCGCCTGTACATAGCGTCTGTACGTGTGCGATCCTGACAGCATAATAAGATCAAAGATGGTGGCGAGAATGACGCGACTGGTGTGCTTGATTGCATTTCTGGTACTTGCTGCATGCGGCGGCGGATCGGATAGTCAACCTTCCCAGGCGGCAAGCGCGCCTCCTCCGGTTACGCCTCCAGCACCTCCTCCACCTCCTCCGCCTCCTCCACCACCACCTCCTCCGCCACCGCCACCGCCACCGCCACCGGCGCCTGTCGTTAATGTCGACGCAAGCGTCAAGACCATTCTGTTCAAATGGCCGGAAGTGGCTGGCGCCACTCACTACAAACTGCTCGAAAATGTTGACGGGCATTCGGGTTTCTCTCAGGTCGGTGCTGACATACCGGCCGGTATCACATCAACTTCGATAGACATTCCGGTTCACAAGCATGATTTCGCGAACGCGCTATATGTCGTTGAGGCCTGTAATGCCACCGGCTGTACAGGTTCGACAGAAGCCAGCACGATGGCTCGCGACCTGGATGCGATAGGCTATTTCAAGGCGTCCAATCCCGACCCGGAGGATCTTTTCGGATCTGTACTCGCACTTAGCGCCGACGGCAGAACAATGGCCGTGGGTTCGGCCAGGGAAGACAGCATCGCAACCGGCCTGAATGGCGACCAGACAGACAATTCTGCAAGCGAGTCGGGCGCAGTGTATGTATTCAGGCTGGATAGCTCCGGCTGGCAGCAGGAGGCCTATCTAAAAGCCAGCAACGCGCAAGATGGAGATCGGTTCGGTGCAGCACTGGCTCTAAGCGCCGACGGAAACACGCTGGTAGTCGGCGCTCCCCTGGAGGACAGTAATGCGACCGGGATAGACGGCGATCAGTCCGATAATTCATCAGAGGATACTGGTGCTGCGTATATTTTTGAATTCGATGGTTCAACCTGGGTACAGGAATACTATGTGAAGGCAACGCTCCTTCCCGACATGTATGACGACCTGGATGAAAACGAATTCGGTTCCGCCGTCGCGCTGGATGCATCTGCAAATGTATTGGCAATAGGTGCGCCTTTCGAATCCTCAAACGGATTCGGTGTCGACCCCTGTCCTTGTCTGAGTTGGGCTGACAATCATGGTGCGATCTATTTGTTTGAGCGAAATGGTACGTCCTGGGAACATCGCGCACTATTGAAAGGCGGGGCCTACGAAGATTCCGAGTTTGGCTTGTCTATCAAATTTAGCGCCGATGGGACCGCTCTCGCCGCCGGCGCGAAAGGACACCAGCAGGAAGCAGAATTCACTTACGTTTATCGCAACAGCATGACCGGTTGGGTAGAGGAAGCTGTGTTGATGGGTTCGGACGTGCGGGTAGCCCGGGATGCACGCAACGATGAGTTCGGCGCATCAATTAGTCTGAACGCGGACGGCACTACACTGGCCGTCGGTGCGCCTGGCGATATGAGCAGTACAATCGAAATCAACGGAGATCGGAGTGACGACTCGCGTCGGGACGTTGGCGCGGTCCATCTGTATCAGTTTGATGGCTCAACCTGGACGCAGCGGGCCTACCTGAAGGCATCGACAGTATCCGGCGGCTTGCCATCACAATTTGACGAAGCAAATTTCGGCTGGGACGTTGTGCTCGATGCGGACGGAAAATTCCTCGCCGTAGGCGCTCCCGGAGTAAACAGCGGCGATTCAGGCGTCGACGCGGATCAGAACGACTACTCCGCGGAGAGCGCGGGGGCCGTATTCCTCTTCAATTTTGACGGCACCGATTGGTCGCGTGGCGCATTTATCAAAGCGTCAAATTCAGACGCAGGCGACAGATTCGGCACATCCGTGCAGATCAGTGGCGACGGTGCAACGATGGCCGTTGGTGCGCCAGGCGAGGACAGCGCCGATGCCGACATCGGCGGTAATCAGAACGATAATTCTGCTACCAATGCCGGCGCCGTCTATATCTATTGATACACCGAAAACGTTTCCGTCGAAAGATCCGACGTGAATGAAGAATAATCTAGTTGCCCGCCATGTCTGCATACGCGGCGGACAGCAACGAATCGGCGCTGCCAATGCGGCCTTCACCGTTCCAGCGTTCATCGTATTCGGCGGTCAGTCCGGCAGCCTGGATTTCCTGCAGTGATTTGCCATCACGGATTGCAGCGGCAACACGATCACGAATAACGACCAGCATATCTCTTACCGCCCTGACGTCGTCAACGTCGGAGACTACGCCATGCCCCGGTACGATTTTTGTGTTCTCGTCGGAAACGTCCAACAGCACGTTGTGTGCTTCGATGGTGCCCAGAAAACTGCCGCCATTACTCGTATCGACGTAGGCGTAGGTTGTCGTTCTGTAGACGTCACCGGTATGCACCACGTTGGATCCCTCGAATTTGACAAAGACGTCGCCGTTCGTATGCGCGCTGGGGACTTTGAACACGTGCACCGTTTCGCCATTAATGTGAAACGAAATATTGTCGTTAAACGTGATCAGCGGCGGCATCTCGTCGTAGCCCGCGGCGGCCATCTGGCTACGCACATTGTCGTGGCCGAATATTGTTGTTCCCAGTTTGCCGAAATTTTCGTTACCGCCGGTGTGATCGGGATGCATATGGGTATTGACCAGGAAGCGAAGTTCACCGTCTGAGACGGTGCGGATAGCGGCCACGATTTTTTCCGTAAGTGGCGCATACTGATCGTCGATAAGGAAAACACCGTCTGCGCCCGTAAACAGCCCGATATTGCCGCCCATGCCCTCGATATAGCTGACGTTGCCTGCCACCGGGTGCACCTTCATTTCAACACTGTCAAAATCCTGTGCCAGCGCACTCCCTGCGAGCAGGGACAGAATCGTTGCCGCTGCAGCGGCTGATTGGCGAACATTGCGCATCGTAGTTTCCCTCGTAATTATTGTTCGGTGGGTCTGTCCGGCTGAGCGTAGCGCAATCGGCGGCAGGGCACCAATCGTCGCTCAGCTGCGTTATTATGAGTCTCGTTCCAGAGAGAACGCAACCTATCTTCAGGGGGATACTATGACGCGGATGACCGCCATCGCCGCCATTGCACTGGCGCTTACCAGCACCGCTACGCTTGCCCAGGACGAGCCCATTGACGTTGACGGTCCGCCACCAAAGCTTAACGGATTGAAAGCCGAGGCAGCCGAGATTGTCACTGACAAACAAAAATTGACCCAGGAAATTGTCGACAGCCTGTTTTCGTTTTCCGAACTCGGCTTCCAGGAATTCGAAACACAACGCTACCTGACGGAAATTCTCGAGGCGAACGGTTTTACCGTCGAACACGGCGTGTCCGGCATACCCAGTTCGTGGTGGGCTACCTGGGGCAGCGGTAAACCCGTCATTGCCCTGGGCTCGGATGTAGACGGCATTCCCAAAGCATCGCAGACACCCGGTGTCGCCTATCGCAAACCGCTCGTCGAAGGAGCACCGGGACACGGCGAGGGCCATAATTCCGGTCAGGCCGTCAATATCACGGCAGCGCTGGCAGTCAAAGAGCTCATGGAACGTGACAACCTGCCGGGTACGATCGTGCTGTGGCCCGGCATTGCCGAGGAACTTGTTGCAACCAAGGCCTGGTTCGCACGCGACGGGCGCTATGACGATGTCGATGCGGTCCTGTTCACGCACGTTTCCGACTCGATGGCCGTGAGCTGGGGGCAGGCAACCGGGACCGGCCTGGTATCGGTGGAATATACTTTTGACGGCGTTGCCGCGCACGGCGCCGGCGATCCCTGGAAAGGTAAAAGTGCGCTGGACGCTGTCGAATTGACCAACATTGCCTGGAATTTCCGCCGCGAGCATTTGCATCCATTGCAGCGCTCGCACTACGTCATCGTAGACGGCGGTGATCAGCCCAATGTCGTGCCGTCGAAAGCGTCGGTATGGTATTTCGTCAGAGAAATGACGGCCGAAAAAATACGTGAAAATTTCGGCATTCTGCAAACAATCGCTGAAGGGGCCGCAATGATGACTGACACCACGGTCTCACGAAGAATAATTGGGGCCGCTTATCCACGCCACTTTAACAAGCCCATCGCCGAGGCGATGTACGAAAATATTCGGTCTGTTGGCATGCCGGAATGGTCGGAAGATGACCAAGCGTTTGCCAAAGCGTTTCAGGAATACATGGAGGCCGAAGAAGTTACCGGACTTAAAACTGAAATCGAGGCACTTGGCGCGCCGCTCGAAGAACCGAAGTCCGGCGGCTCAGACGATATCGGCGACGTCTCATGGAATGTACCGACAGTGACGCTGCGTTTTCCGTCGAACATTGATGGCAGCACCGGCCATCATTGGTCAAGCGCAAACGCCATGGCAACGCCGATCGCGCACAAAGGTGCAACGGCTGGCGCCAAAGTGGTGGCCGCAACGATGCTTGACCTGATCCAGCAGGAGTCGCTGGTAGAGGACGCGTGGACCTATTTCCGCGACGAACAAAGCGCCAACGAAACCTATGTACCTTTCATTAGCGATACCGATGAACCGGCAATCGAGAAAAACGCAGAAATCATGTCACTCTACAAGGATCGCTTGAAAGACTTTTACTATGATCCATCGAAATACGAGACTTACCTGGAACAACTGGGCGTGGACTACCCGCAACTAAAAGATCCGGACGCCGAATAACAACGGCGCCAGACTGCAATGAGAGGATTCATCCGTGCATAAGAAAGTTTTAGTACTTGCCGCTTTACTGGCTGTCAGCATCGCGCCGGCCGCCATCGCGGCGGACACGATCAAGGTCGACGTCATCAAGAATCCCTACGGGGGTTCCCGGAATACACCTGAGCTGTCAACCAATCCGGACTACATACATGCGGGCGGGCTGGAACGACTTATCGGCGAATGGGGTGGCGAACTGATTCGCCCGGTGCAGGATGTTCGACTCCGACCGGATCAGGAAAAAAACTACGGCGAGTGGAATCGCATGGCAATCGCCAACGCGAACTTTGCTGACATTGTCCGGGAAGGACTTCAGGATGACATGATCACCGTCGGCCTGGAAGCAAATTGCAATGACCTTTTGGGTATGCTGGCAGGTCTCAAATACGATTCGGACGGCAACGCTCGCAAGGTCGGGCTGGTCTTTTACGATTCACACGGCGACTTCAATGTACCGGAAACGACGCTCTCGGGCATGCTGGGCGGAATGCCTGTGGCGATCGCGGCAGGCCATGCCCTGCACAATATCCGCAAGACAACCGGTCTGATCGAGCCGCTGCCCATGAGCCACATTATGTGGGGCGGTGTCCGCGATCTCGATCCGCTGGAAGCCGACCGCTTCCGCGAGCACGAGGTCCGGCAGGTTTCCGTCGAGGATATTCGCCAGATCTCTGCCAACTTTCGCCGCCAGTTCGACGCCATGGCTGCCGACGTTGACGTGGTCTATGTCCATGTCGACATGGACGTCCTTGAACCGGATGAAGTTCCGGGACATGGCCTCGCCGTCCCGAACGGACCAAGCAGCAAAGCGCTGGCCGCCGCAATAAGTGTAATGTTCGAGAACCCGAAAACGGTTGCACTCGGAATCGCATCGACTCCATCGTTCAACGCAGATCCCGATGGTCGCAGCCGCCAGGCCGCGCTGAACCTGATCGAGGGTGCTATCAAAGGAGCACAGGCGCGATGAGCGGACCGTGCGGAGAAAGAAAATGAAACTCGCTGTTTGGGTATTGCCACTCCTGGCCGCGTGTGCACCGGCACAGACTCAGGACGACAAGTGGCGCTCGGAGATCATTGATGATCCGGCAAACGCTACGAGCGTCGCTGTCTTGCAGCAGGATTCGGCAACAACGATTAAGGATGAATCTGCCAGTAACGACGTGACACCGGTGCTCGAGTTCCGTTGTACGCCAGGTGATGCGACGATTACTGCAAGAATTGACTGGCGGCGCTTCATATCCTCATTCAGTACCGAGGCTGGCTTCAAGGTAGATGGCGGCCGGTTCAGCTGGCTCAAATGGAAAGTCGATTCGTCGGAAAAGGTGACGCTGAGCCCCTCCGCGGCGGACAGCCAGAAGCTGATCGATATGCTGTTGAATGGCAGCGAGTTGCTGGTCGAGATTTCGCCCTATTCCGAAGGACCGGTTACGGCGCAGTTCGACCTGGCGGGACTCGCCGCTGCGCTGGATGAACTAGGTAGCCAGTGTCAGTGAAGGTAACTCATGGCAAATATTTGAAGAGGCCCGCGTTTTCGGGCACATCCTCAAAAGTATCCCATTCCAGAAACGTGCCAACCGGATCGTAACCGACGAAAACCCGCACCATGCCGTCTTCGTCCAGAACTTCCGGCGTTCTGAGCTCGAAGCCGGGCCAGCGCGCCGCCCGCGCGTACCAGGCATCAACGTCACTGGTAAAAAACGAGTACGTGACACCGCTCCTGGCAGTTGCCTGGTGCAAGCCATCATTGCCTTCTACCAATTGCAGAAAGCCGCTGCCGCTTACTTGGTAGGTATCGACGCCCCCTATTTGTCCGACAGGCGCAATTGCAAATAGCGCTTCGTAAAAGGGTCGAACTTCTGACAGGCTTGCAACGTAGACCGAAAACGCGGCAGCCCGAATACTCAACGTCCTGGCCGCGTGCTTCACGGCGGACTTAAGCGGCGTGGCTGCAGCAAACGCCGCCACAAATGATGCATGGTTCGGATGAGGATTGAAGCGCACAAACTTCAGAAAATAGCCCTCTGGATCAACGGCAACGAAACTATTGCCCGGCGCGTTACCGGCGTTGTCATAGGCAACCCGCATAGGTACAGATTTGCTCGACAGGTGCTCGCTCCAATAACTCAATTCGTCGGTTACGAGGGTCAGCGTTACTGTCTTGGGTTCATCCGCGGTGTGCATTCCTTCACTGGCCTGTACCAACGTGAGATACGAAGAATCAGCGATGCGCAGTATTTTTGCGAAGCCGTAATCAATGACGGTCTCAAGGCCCAGGATATCTCTATAAAACACCCACGCTGCATCGACGTCGGCGTAATAATAGAATGCATTGGTCGCGGTTATGTCTGGCGGAGCAGTTTCAACTGGGCGAGAGGAAGACGGCAAATCTATTGAGGCGCAACCCGCCAGCAAAACGATAGCAATAACAAGGCGGCAAACCTGCAAGGGACGCTCCGTTATTCCTCAACGCCTAAGCGTTCGTGCATGATCGGGCTGGTCGTCGTGTATTGCACATGGACCTTCCGCTCCGGTTCGATTCTTTGCTTGATCGCAAAAGCCGCCAGCGCGGCCTCATGAAAACCGCACAGGATTAGTTTCTTCTTGCCAGGGTAGAAATTGATGTCGCCGACCGCATAAATACCGGGCTCGGAGGTTTCGAATTTTTCAGTATCAACGTTGATCGTCTTGCGGTTGATATCGAGGCCCCATTCTGCAACCGGTCCGAGTTTCGGCGCGAGACCAAAGAATACCAACACGTGATCCGCCTCGATTTCCCGGGCCTCGCCTTCTTTTGGCTGAACAACCACTGCCGAGACCTGTCCATCGGCTCCGATGATGGCCTTGGCCTTGGCACTTCTGATTTCATCCATGGCGCCATCCGCCGCCAGTTTCTCCATTTTCGTTACCGAGTCAGGCATCGCACGATATTCGTCCCGCCGGTGAACCAGCGTGATGCGTTCAGCTTTTCCCGCAAGCTCCAGGACCCAATCGAGTGCCGAATCGCCCCCACCCAGGATGACCAGCTTCTTGCCGGCGAACTGTTCCGGATTCTTCACCCGATAGTGGAGGGTCTTGCCGGCATAGTCTTCTGCGTTGGGAACGCGAATGGCGCGTGGTTGAAAAGAGCCGACGCCGGCAGCGATGACAATTGCCTTGCAATTAAATTGTGTGCCGCGACTGGTTTCCACAAAGAACGTATCATCGTCCTCACGCCGCACGACCTGAACTTCTTCCCCCAGGTGCATGCCGCTGGCAAATGGTTCAATTTGCTTCAGGAGCGCCTGGGTAAGTTCTTCGCCGGTGCAAATGGGGATGGCCGGGATGTCATATATCGGCTTGTCCGGGTACAGTTCCGTACACTGCCCGCCCGGTTGCGAGATTGAGTCGACCACTTCTGCCTTCAGCCCCAGCAAGCCGAGTTCGAACACCTGGAACAGACCGCAAGGACCCGCTCCGACAATGACAACGTCAGTTTCTATCACCAAAGACTCCCTAGTGTTTGCGACAGGCATTGTCCTGACAATGTGCAGGTACTGCAATAATTTCCTGACCGGCTGATCGCGGCGCAACCAGACGTTGAAACTGACTTACCCAATCTACAAGAACGACTGTGGCTGGAATGCGCTCTTGCCTGAGTCGCCGCCGGGCCAGTCTGTCAGCGACGACATTACCTGTGATGTCGCAATCATCGGCGCTGGTTACACCGGCCTGGCGGCCGCGCGCAGATGGGTCGAACATTCACCCGGCGATAGAGTGGCGATTCTGGATTCGAGTGATCCGGGCGAAGGAAGTCCAGGCCGAAATTCCGGCTTCCTACTGGAGATTTCACTCGCAAATGATGCCGATCCCACGGCGGTGGATCGGATGCGCGCCTGCAACAAGATGATCGCTGCTGCCATGGCAGACATAGTCGAACTTGTGAATAGATTCGACATTCAGTGCAACCTGGCAAGAAGCGGAACGTATCGTGCGGCTGCCGGTGAGGAAGGCCTGGCCGCGCTGGAAGCCTATGTCGCGTTTCTCGATGCTGCCGAGTTGCCGTATGAGAAACTGGCCCGGGCTGAGCTGCAACAGCGAATAGGCACCGATTTCTATCACGCCGGACTGTATTCGCCGCATTGTTACCTCGCACAACCCGCCGCGCTGATCCGTGGCATGGCCGCCAACCTGCCGCGGTCCATCGCGCTTTACCAGCGCAGTCCCGCACTCGGCATCAGGCGTGTTGGCGATACATGGCAGGTAAAGACACCGCACGGCGATGTCGCCGCGCGAACAGTCATTGTTGCGAACAATGCGTTCGCCAAAAATCTTGGCGTCGGAAGATCGCGGGTGGCCGCTATCTATACTTACGCCGCACTCACCGCCCCACTGACAGGGAATCACCTGAGAAGGCTCGGCAGCGACCAGGCCTGGGGATTGTTGCCCGCACATCGGCTGGGCAGCACGCTGCGGCGAACCGCCGACGGACGACTGCTGATTCGATCGTGTTACGACTATGAATCGGAGGCGGACAACGACACGGTTGCGTCAATATTAACGGATGCTCTGCGACGGCGTTTCCCGTTCCTCGGCGAGTTCAGTTTTGCGCAAGTCTGGGGAGGCGCGACCGGCCTCACGCTAAATGGCGCGCCATTATGGGGAAATATCGATGACAATCTCTATGTCTCCGCCGGATGCAATGGCGGCGGCGTCGTCAAAGGCACGTTGTTCGGCGCCGCACTCAGCGATCTGGCCCATTCGAAGCCGGTCCCGGACCTGCAGAAGCTGTTTGGCAGGGCGAGCTGGATGCCGCCTGACCCGTTGCGGAGAATAGGATTTGAGTTGATCTCAGGACTGGAGCGTCGTCGCGGCAAGGCCGAGATCTAGTTGGCAGTGGGTTGGCATTCCGAACTCAGCTCAATGGGCATGCCCTGAATTCCGGCAGCGCCTCTGCACGTGAGGAAAAAACGCTTAGTCCCGGGTAGGTTTCCGCCGACACGCGCTCCGGCAGGACATGCAATACGAATCTCCAGGCAACCGCGACCGAGATATCTGCCTGGGTGATTTCGTTACCTGCGAGCCATTTGGAGCCGTCACCGACAATGGCTTCCAATAGATCGAGTGCACCCGTCAACTGTTGCAAGACCCGATCGATCCAGGGTTGATGTTGCAAGTCAGCGGGCCTCTGCCTGGTCTCATAGATCATCTGCACGACTTTTTCCATGGCGACCAAAGCAATTCCGGCAATGCGGAGCACCGTCCGCCTGTCTGCTTTATCGCCCGGCAGCAAAGATCTGCCTGCGACCGACTCCAGATAGTCGATGATCAACGTAGAGTCGACCAGCGATACGCCATCGTCACAAATCAGGGTCGGTACCTTGACCAGCGAATTGATGCTGCGAAATTCCTCGAAGTCCCGAAAAATCGACAACTCACGGTGCTCGTAGTCCTGCCCGAGGAAGCGGGCGCTTATCGCAACACGGCGCACGAACGGTGAATCCATGTAACCGACTAACTGCATCAGCCATACTCCAGTAATGGCGCATCGATTTCCGGAAAAAAGGCGGCCGGACTTGGCGACAGAGCCAGCCAATATTCCTGCTGGCTCTTCAGGGCAACACCCGGAAAATCTTTACCCAGATCCAGCAGGTCTTTAATCAGTTGAAAGTGCAGGTGCGGTGGCCAGTTGCCGTTTGTCGGCGGCGACCCAATGGTTGCGATCTGTTCACCTGCGGCGACAGACTGCCCGGCAGCCATTCGATCAAGAACATCGACTCCGAGATGTCCGTACAGGGTGTAATAGTCACCGCCCGCATCTTTGTGGCGCAGAACAATCAATGGACCATAGTCGAGCTCGCCGTCGTTGTTGGCCACGTGCTCGACCGTCGCGTCAAGCGGCGCATATACCGGCGTCCCCGCGACGCAGAAGACATCGATCCCCATATGTATGGTCCGGGTCTCCGCGGATTGATCGCTTGAGAAATTGTCACTGCTGTAAAGCTCACGCGGTTCCGCATAGCGCCCGAAAGCGAATTGTGTCCCGGCATTTGACTTGGTCCCGTCTATCAGCGCGCTCAGGTCAGCAACATCACGACCGGCGATCTCTTCTCCGCACAGCGTTGCCCCGCTACTCAGATCGAGCACGATGGCTCGACCATCGGTGTGGATGATCGGTTGCGTCATTGCGGCCGGAGCACCGCACCATGCGTCGCGTCATCGAGCCGCCCGTCTTCCCGGGCGATCCTGCCGTTAACAATGACCACGTCAAAACCATCGGCAAGCCGCAGTGGATCCGGGTAGGTGGCGTTCTCACGCACGTTGACAGGATCGAAGACAATCAGGTCAGCGAACCTGTCCGCCTGCAGTACGCCACGGTCGGAGAGGCCTAGCACGCCTGCCGGAAACGAAGTCATCTTCCGAATCGCATCGGGTAGCGTTAGCGACTTGTTCTTCATCACGAACGTTTCGATGATTCTTGCGAAAGTTCCGTGCCCGCGCGGATGAAAGCCTGTCGGGCTGCCGTCGGAACATACGCCGACATTAGGATCCTGCAGCAACCGCGCCTGGAGTTCATCGTTCATGACAAAATAGGCACCGTTACTGCCCTGCGGCCCGATGACATCGATCAGCACGTCCTCAAACGGCAACTCCATCTCGTGTGCCAGTTCCGCCAGCGTACGTCCGGTCCATGGATCGGTACCCAGTAGCGTAGCCTCGGGCCCATTGCGCTGATTGACCCGATTGCGAAGGTACTCCGCAAGCTCGTCACGGCGTTCGGCTTTGGCAACCGCGAATTGCTCAGCCGTCTTCGCCCAAACTGGAAACACAATGTCGAGGCCTGTATAGCTGGCGCTGTAGGGGTACATTTCGGCTGTGATCTCGACCCCTGACCCGCGGGCATCGGCAAGTATGCCGAGAATCTCTTCCGCGCGTTCCACACCTTTGCCGTAGACAGACTTCAAGTGCGAGATATGCACACGCGCGTCTTCGCCCTGTTCCAGCAATTCAGCAATTGACGCCTCGAGCTGATCGTCATCTTCGTTGCGCATGTGGCTCATGATCATGCGGTCGTTCGCGCCGACCACTTTTGCCAACGCACGCAGCTCGGCCGTGCTCGCATTAAGCCCTGGGTTGTATTCAAGCCCGGTACTCATGCCGAATGTGTACTTTAGTGCGTCATCAAGCATGGTCAACATGCGATCCATGTCCTCAGGCGCCGGCGTTGCCGCCATGCCGATGCCGGATTGCGTCCGGAGTGTGCCATGTCCGACGAACATCGCGAGGTTAGTGCCGATACCATTTTCTGCGACCTGGTTGAGCCACTCACTCAGTGAGTCGACTTCAGGACTTGACCCGTCCTGTCCCAAAGTTATAGTCGTTACGCCCATTGCCAGGAAGTTCTCGAGTTCGGGCGTCTCCAGCGGGTCGCCATGGGAATGCAGATCGATAAATCCCGGAGCCACTATTTTTCCTGAGGCGTCGATGCGACGCGAGACGCGTTCGCTCAGGTCACTAGCGGTAAATGCAGTGTCACCCACATACACGATTCGATCGCCGACAATTACGACGTTGGCCGCGACGGCATCGTTTCCCAGACCATCAAGTACCTGACCGTTCTCAATGAGTAAATCAATCGCCGGGTATTCAGGAAGAAACGGCGACTCTTTCGAACCGCATGCCGACAGTAACGCCAGCGCCAATGCGCTTGCTACGAAAACTCTATTCATCGTCATTTCTCTCCGCATCGGTTCGATAGCGCTCGAACCACTCAAGAATATTGTCCACTTTCGACACGAGTCGGGATGGCCGCCCGGCTATACCGTGCGGCGAACCGGGGACCCGTACCATAACCGAATCGACGCCTTTCAGTTTCAGCGCCTGGTAAAGCTGCTCAGTCTCTGAAAATGGCGTGCGCTGATCATCCTCACCGCTAATTAGCATCGTCGGCGTCGTCATGTTCGCGACCAGCGAAAGCGGCGAACGCTGCCAGTAGTGCTCGAATTCTTCCCAGGGCATCCCGGGAAACTGGTGTGAGATTTGTCCAATGTAGGAATCTGCTGTCAATGTTTTGCTGATCCAGTTAACCACGGGTTTCGCTACCGCTGCGGCGTTAAATCGATCGGTCAGGCCAATCGCGTAGGCGCTTGCGATGCCGCCGGCAGACCCGCCGGTAATAAACAGATTCTCCGGGTCGACAATACCGGTTTCAATCACGGCGTCGATGCCAGACATGTGATCCGCAAAATCTTCAGGACTGGAATATTTATAGTGCAATAGCATCGCGAAGTCTTTGCCGTAAGAGGTGCTGCCGCGGTGGTTGTCATAGAACACGACGTACCCGGCAGACGCCATCAGCTGCATTTCTGCCGAGAAATATGCACCGTATGCGAGATGCGGCCCGCCGTGAATCTCCAATATCAACGGATACTGCCGGCCTTCCTGGTAACCGGGTGGCGTCATGTACCAACCGTGGATTTCGGTACCGTCGAAGGATGACGAGTAAACGATTTCCGTGACCTCACCCAACACGCGATTGCCCAAAAGGTCGTCATTGAGCGCCGTTAAGCGACTTTCCCCTCGCCGGCCGCCGATGGCGACGTCTGCAGGCCTGAGCGCGTCGCCCTGGGTAAATGCCACCAGGCCGTCTCTCGCCACCGTAAAGCTGCCGCTCAGATAAGGACGACCCAAAGATGTGCTGCCCAAACCGGATACGACGTCGGCAGATGCACCAGTCGGCGTCGCCCGCGCGACCTTCCGCACGGCCCTTGCATCGTACTGATAATAAATATAACGATCGCCCGACCATTGCGGATTGCTGACAGAGCTGTCCAGGTCTGCCGTTAACGGCCGGTCATTGCCGCCATCGATATCCATCACATGCAGCACCCGATTTCGATAGGCAATTTTTTCGTTGCTGTCGAAAACATAGGCAATCATTGTTCCGTTCGGTGATACCACGGGTGAAGACTCGCCGCCTGCGCGGTCGGTAAGCTGGGCTAGCGTTCCGTCGACGACATCAATGCTGAATATATCGGACTCACCCGACTGCATTTCCCAGCCGGCGTTACGATTGGCGGCGAACACGATCCGCCTGGAATCTGCGGACCATGACAGCGGCCCGGTGTGATTGAAATCTCCTGCTGTTAATTGTCGCGGCGTGCCACCTTCTGCCGGCAGCACAAAGATGTGCGTGTAGGCGACTTCGAGAAAGCCCTCGCCATCCCATTTGTATTGCGCTGCATCAATAACCGTTACCGGCTCTGACCAGTCCGCCCCTTCGGGTTTGTCGCGCGGCTTGGCAAGCGTTGCCGGCGTTCCGGGGACAGACATCGCCATTGCCAGCCACTGGCCATTGGGCGACCAGGACAGGTCGGACGGCGCTTCCTGCAGGTTGGCAACGAGCGCCGTTTGCCCATTGTCCATCCAGCGCACGAAGATACCGGTACCGTTGGTGGTCTCCTGTAAATAGACAAGACGATCGCCGCCCGGTGACCAGCGCGGCGATGACGCGCTTTTTGTCCCCGACACCAGTGGTCGGTGGCGTTCGCCGTCGACATCGATTGTCCACAGATTCGAGCGTGTTCGATCGGTCATGATGTCGTTACTGCGGCGTTCGTAAACGACGGATTCTCCGTTCGGCGATATTCGCGGATCGTTTGCGTACTCAAGTTCAAAAACGTCCGCTGCCTGGAACGTCTTGATCGCCTCGTCCGCACCGAAGGTAGTGGATGTCGCAGTTACAGCCGTGGCTAAAATCAGCGCCAGCGCAATATTAGTTTTTCGCATTGTTAGATCTCATTTTGACGGCGAGTAGACTGAAAATCGTTGACCCAGCGATTCGCAGGACTTCCATAAAATCACAGGCGATACTGGGCAATTTGCACTTCTGTACCGTAATCAGCGTAGTCCCCATCCGTCCTTTTAGCACGAAATTCTGACCACTGGATCGGAGCATACCGCGGTGGTCGCTCCGCACTGACCACGCTGGGCAACGGCTTAACGATTGTCGCAGCCGATGGGTTAAAAAAGAATGGAATGCTGTAACGATCCACCTGGTTCATCGCCAACACGCGATGTACCGCCGCCTGGTAAGTATCGTTCGACCAGACCTGCATCATATCGCCTGTGTTGATAACAAGGGCACCCGCTAATGGCACCACGTTGTGCCAGAAACCGTCTTTGAAGACCTGTAGGCCGCCAACGTCGTCCTGCAGCAACACGGTCAAAGCGCCGGCGTCGCTGTGATGGTGCACGCCCAGACCCGCCGCCGGGAGCTTTTTTACATCCTGCGCGTCAAGCGGGTCGTCGACCGGATAGTGATTAAGTCGGACGAAACCGGTGTGATTCGTCGCGAAATCGGCACGCATTGAGTCGGCCGGCAATTCAAGTCCGACGCAGAATGCTTCAAGCAAGGCCAGGCCGAGCTCCGTGCAGGCATCACGATACTCGCGCATGGTCTGCGAAAAGCCGTTAGCAATTGCCGGCCAGCGATTCTCGGCGTCGTAGATGGGGTCACGCCCGTCGGTCGTGAAATCGAAAACCTCTTTCTTGTCCCGCTGATTCTTGGTGAGTTCGTTGTTGTAGTAGCCCCACGGGTTCGCGCGCGTCCGGAGCAGTGTTTTCTTGCCAGCAGCGGGCTGGGCGAAAAACCTGCGCGCCTGGACCCAGGTTCTGTTGAGCAGTTCTTCCTGCACGCCATGGTTGATAACCTGGAAAAAACCCCAGTCTTGACAGGCCGCCGCGATAGCATCAACAGCGTCTCGTGCATGCTGTGACGCGGCATCTTTAACCACCGCGCTGACATCGATAATCGGGACCTGGTTGGCAATCTCTGCCGAATCAGCGACAGGATATTTGTCGAGATCGTCGTGCAGGTCTTGCAAAGTTCGCCCTCCCGGTTTGTCCTGCTATGGATCGATTCCGACGATTAACGGATCGTGGTCAGAAGATCTGCGCAGGCTCTCCGCATCGAACAGATCGGCGTCACGGCCGAAATCGAGATTGTAGTCAAAGAGCCCAGGTTCGTCCGCGTTGATGTGCCACACCGCGATGGCAGTGACGCGCTCTGCCAGCGAAGGCGATGCGAGCGCGTGATCCAGGGCACCCGACTGCGAGTCGAAAACGAACGAATAGGCACCGGCATCCCTCTCTGACGCCAACAGGTTGACGTAGCCTGCCGCCTCGATTGCAACGATGGGATCTTCCCGCAGGTAGGCGTTCAAATCACCCATGATCAGGAAATCAGGGTCACCGCTGCCGGTTGGGTCAGCATCGAGCCAGTCGACCAGGGCTTCTGCAGCGCGGGTGCGGGTCAGGTTGCAATTACCCTGCCCATCGGCTTGATTGATGTCACCGCTATCGTCGCAAGGAGAACCTTTGGACTTAAAGTGATTGACAGCGACGGTAAAGCGACCTCCATCCGGAACAGCATCAAAAGTCTGTACCAGTGCCGGCCTGTTCTTTGCATCGTCAAACCGCTCGTCGATCGCCGCCGTGAGCACGGAGAATTCACCAGCCGGCCGCACCGCACTCGCGCGATAGATGAAGCCAACGGCAATGACATCTGTGCCTATAACGCCGGTATCAATATACGACCACGTGCCCGCCGCCGTGCGCGCGTTCATGGCGTCAACCATGTTCTGCAGCGCGATACCGCCGTTATTTTCAAGTTCCATCAATCCCACGACGTCGGCATCAAGGCGCAACAGTGCGTTGACAGACTTGGCCTGCTGCCGCTCGAACTCAGCGGCACTATCGGCGCCGCGACAACCGACGTCGGCAGCGGGGCCACAAATATCCTCGCCGTTATCCAGGGTCGTGAAATAATTAAGCACGTTAAAACTCGCAACCCTGATACGGCCACCGGGCGCGGGCGGGCGCGGGTCAGCTGTATTCAGCTGCGTGAACACAGGATCAACGGTCGGCAGAAGGCGGTAAGATTCCTTTCCGGAGCCGCCGCTGCCGCGGCTGAAGCGAATATTGCCAGTCGCGACGGTAACGGCGTCTCCTACGCGCACGGAATAGTCCGGATCATCTGTCCTGGCCGGCCTCAGGTAACGCAGGAACGACGGGTTTTGCACCGCTTGACCGTCATCAAGAATAACCTGACGGCCGGCCCGCTGCTGCACATACGCTGCGTAGCCCGCAACGTCAGGAGTAAAACTGTTGGTGTATTGCATCAGACGGCCACCGATGCTCAAAGAAAGTTCCCCGTATCGTTCGAGGCCAAACACGTCGCTGACAAAGGCGGGCTCAGTCATGCTGACCAGCATCCCTTCCACCTTTTCAAGATCTGCAATGAAGACTTCATCGCTGTTGCTGATGACGCCAGCGGGTAGCGGAATTGCCACGGGGTCGACAGAACCTGTTCCAGTAATCATCACGGAATCGGCGACAATCTGCGTTTCGCCGAATCTTTCGGTTACTGTGCCTGACACACGCACCGTCTGGAAAACTTCCAAATCCGGTGCGGTCGCATTTCTGTCGAAAACAAAAACGCCGTCGGAGGATTGCGGATCGCCATCCGGTCGCTCCTCCTGCAGAAAGAAGCCGCCCAGATTTCTCGTCCCGTCTGCGTCACCGTCCTGAAAGTCACCGGTAACCACTCCGACCACCGTGACCTGCTGATCGACAAACGGACTCGACGCACTATTCCCCTGCACCGCATAAATAGGCGTAATGATCGCAGCTGTGGGATCCGCGGGCGCTGAGCTGCCAGCGCCGTTGCAGGCGGTCAGGCAGATCAGCAGCAGCATCTGGCTTGGAAGGTTCTGCGAAAACGGCATCTAAGGTGTCAGGCACTGGAGTCAGTGCGTTTTATAACACAGTGGTTCGATCCTTTCGGAAATCTGCTAGTCGACGAGACTGAGAGAGTCCCTCGCGATTCCGCCGTCCGGAGACATGACGTAGCGATCAAGCTGCCAGCCGATGTAGAAACTGCCTGTTTCGTCGGGGTTCTCAGTAATGCGGAGTTCCTCCGGCTGCACAAACCGCTGCATGCGCTCACTGAATAGCCTGGCAATGCTGGGTTTCTCTGCGGCGTAAACGATATCCATGACACTCTCCTTGATTTGCTTTCCATAGCACGGATTCGAGCTTCAACTGCAGAATAGACTGCTGCTACTTAATGGCGGCTGAAAAATACATGAATAGGGGCTGAACCCGCGGCGGGCAGCGCGGCGGACACCTAGGGACGCAGATAGTCGTCGGAGCCGTCCAGCCAGTCATCCCTGCGGGGCGACCACATGTCGATCTCCTCGACCTCGCCCACGCACAGCGCCTCGTGCGGCAAATGTGCCGGAATTACCACGACATCACCGGGTCCGAATTCCCGCGTTTCCGACCTGTCGGCGCCGAACACAAAGCGCATGGTTCCTTTCAAGACCTGGGTTATTTGCTCATTGTGGTGGCTGTGCATCGGCACCAGGAAGCCGTCCCTGAAGTAGACCCGCGCAACGGTCATCTGTTCGCCGGTGACGATGCGTCGCTGCATGCTCGGATTGACTGTCTCGAGCTCGATGTCATCCCAGTTGATTGACCGCAGATCTGCAATAGACATGTTTGTTTTTCTCCGACAATGCGCCGTCGCAGATCATCGCATTCTTTTCGCTACGATCAAACTCCGCGCCGCTTAATTCTGTAGCGGCGAATTCAGGCTTGAATCTGCGGAGTGGCTAACTGGAAATTTCGACGTAGCCAGATAGAAATTCGAGGCCGCGACGCAGTTCATCGCGGTTGATTGTCGCGCGAGTCACGCCTTCATAGTCTGCAACAACCCAGCGCAGCGCATGCCTGTCGCAATAGGCCCACAAGAGCCTGCCGATTTGCCACACGTCGTTGCGACGCCCACAGTGCGGACAACCCGGCAGGTCGCGCCGCCGGTGCAGGGGAAACGGAATGATATTGTCTGCATGAGCCGCCATACCCTGCTGACGGTAGGCGAAATCAGGAAATGCAGGCGTGATCTGATTCTCACCAATTCCGCACCTCCGTCCATTTCGTTATCGTTCTGAGACCTAAGTCCGAATTTGCTGACTGGGCAGTTTCGGTGCGGTATCGTCAGTGGACAGCGCACTCAGGATAGAAGAATGAAAACAGCATCATTGACAGTGGTATTGACTACAATTATTTGCTCATTCGCATTCGCACAGGACGGTGGAATTTCCTGGCGATCGACTGAATTGGCGCCAGGCCTGCAAATGCTCGAGGGACAGGGCGGTTTTCCAGGCGGAAATCTTAGCCTGCTTACTGGCGATGATGGCATCGTGCTGATTGACGGAGGACTGACGGAGACCTCGGCCATGACGGTTGCGACCATCGAGCGCATGACCGACGGTCCGGTTAATTTCCTGATTAACACGCATGCCCATGGCGACCACACGGGTTCGAATTCCCCGATGATGCGCGGCGACACGACGGTCGTGGCCCACGATAACCTGCGGCGCGCGCTTCTCGAAGACGAGCAGTTCGACAAAAGCGGGCTGCCCGAACTCACGTTCAGTGAGTCCGTGACGTTTCATCTCAACGGCCACAATGCGTTCGTCTTTTTTATTCCCAGCGCACACACCAGCGGCGACTCGGCGATCCACTTCCCCGAAGTAAACGTCCTGCATGCAGGCGATGTTTTTTTTAACAAGGTTTTCCCTTTCATTGACCTCGATGGCGGTGGCAGTGTCGACGGATTTATCACGGGCCAGCAAAAATTGCTGGGCATGGCTGATGACGATACGCAGATCATTCCCGGCCACGGCCCGCTTGCCGACAAGGACGACCTGCAGGCGGCCGTCGATATGCTCATGGACGCAAAATCAAAAGTTAAAGCGCTGGTCGACGCCGGCATGTCGAATGAGCAGGTACTCGAAAATAACCCGCTTTCCGTTTATGACAGCTGGAGCTGGGACTTTATTACCACTGAAGCCATGACGAATACGCTATATCGCTCACTAACGAGCAACTAGATCCAGGATATAGCGCCCCGGAATCGGCTGTGCCACACCGTTGTCGCAACGGTTAGCTGTCGAGTACTTCCATTACAGCCCGGTGACCATGATAGATTGCTGAGTCGGTATTGGCGGCCGCCCCGGCGTCCGAATTGGCGATTGATATGCGCCCAAACGACTGTCGGCCGCGCACCCAGGGTTTGTCGCTCTCGCTCTGGTAGTCGGGCTCCCACAAAAGTCCGGGGCTGTACGAATAACCGTGCGCCCAGCGATTGACAGTGATACCCGAGATGTCACGCTCTGCGTCGAAGCCTGCTCCGGCAAGTGCCTGATCCAGCTGATCGCGCACATGCTGCTCAAATGTAGAGAATGGCGTTTCAAGAAGTTTGCGCCGACCCGCCCGCCACTGTTCCGGCCCCTGGATATCATTGAAATAGGGCACGTAGCACATGTGTAGCACCATTGGATCGTCAGGCGATTTGCCAAACGCATAGTTGCCCAGTGAGACCGGGTAATCCAATTCAACCTGTTTGAAGAAATCGTTGGTGTAGAAAACGAACTTGATGCCAAGATCGGCGAACGAACGCCAGTTCGGAATCATTACCTTGGTGTAGGTGAGTGGAATTTTGACGTTATACGCAAGGCCCTGTTTCTGGGCTTCCGGTAGTTCGGAGCAGATATACGGAATCGCACTGTTATAACAGGCCATGATGCAATTTTTCGCACGCACGGTATGTGGGGTGCCGGAGTGAACGTAGGTCACATCTACTGCCGACTGATTGCTCGTGTGAGTGGCGTTGACGACTGTGCTGTTCAGGCGTATACGCACGTCGGCATCCGGCAGGTCGAGCTGTGCGTAGTCGACCCGCGCCGTTACAACATCTTCCATCGTCGATCCGGGCACGGCATGCGGAATAAGTTTCCTCACCAATAATCGGGCGATCGAGGCGTTGCCATCCGGAAAATGAAAAATATACGGCTCGCTGCCGCGACCACCTTTGCGCGGCACCGTATGTTCCAGACCGGGCATGCCACCGCCATCCGTGTAGCCGAGAACGTAAATGGCAGGCACCTCGTCCATACCGACGCACCAGTAACTCATGCCCCAGCGCTGAAACATTTCCAGCACCTGGTAGTCGACCTTGACGTAGTCACGAAGATACTCGCGATAGCTGATCTTGCTTAACAGGGCAATTTTTTCCTCCCGGGTCTTGCCGGGCAGATAGTCACGTTCGTCGTTAAAGGCGCGCACCAGGTCTGCTTTCGCGGTGTCACTCAGCGGGGACTGTGCTGCAAACTCCTCCCATGGCCTGGTCCCGTAACCGGTCACCAGCTTGCGCTGGCCGTAAGTCTCCTGATCGAACGCAATCGCATACGACAGGTCCATCGAGGAATAAAGGTCCTGATCGTAATAATCGTAAAACCGCTGCATGTCGATGCCCAGGTCTCGCAATAACTCAAGCGATATGTCCTCGTAGCTCGACGGCGTGTCGATAGACTCAGTGCCGCCATAGCCTATTCGCGTTTCACCGTTGACTTTGAATTCGTTACGTTTGGCATGGCCGCCAAAATCGTCGTGATTATCGACGACAAGAATGCGTGCAGCCGGATTCTCCTTTTGATAAAAATGCGCCGCAGACAGACCGCTGATTCCGCCACCAACAATGACGAGATCAACCTCCTCCTGCGGAGATTCGACGGGCCAAGTTGCTCCTGAGACACGCGCATGCATGGTTTCCCACGAACCTGCATGACTTCCGCGCAGTCCCGTTTTTGCCGGCGGGTAATAGTCTGCCCCGAGCGAAAATTTCGAAGTATCGGCACCGAATACCTCGGTCCAGGGGCTTAACAGTGACGCGCCAATGGCGACCTGGGTGCCATTCAGGAAATCACGTCGCGTAACCTTGTCTTTCATTTCTTCATCCCCGTCAGTGTCGTAATATTTTCGCTGTACCAATTACGACCATGCGCTGCTGTATTTTCGCAATCCCTGACTTTACGAGAAGCGCTCTCGCAAGGAAAGCACACAGCATTCGGCCAGGGCAGAAATTGTGTTTCAGCCCCGGCCACACTACTCTTGGGAATTGCGAATATCACGGGGAAATCGATGCGCACTCGAAATCAGCGACAACGTCGTAACGTTCTCAAGTCTCTGGGGGCGGGTGCCACGGTCGCAGCAATGAGCGGCTGTACAGCGATGTCATCCAGCAGCGGGCGCTACTCGCGCCAGTACTCGAGAAACCCCTGGGTCGCACCGCGTATATCGATGGAGAACGTCATCCGCGAGGTGGTTGGACATCGCCCCTATCGCCCGTCCGGCTTTGTCGTCAGGAGCGAAAAGCTCGACGCTAAGACCATTGTTCACAACTACGGGCACGGTGGCGCCGGCATTACGTTGTCGTGGGGCTCTTCGGCGCTGGCAGTGCGGGAGACGCTGGGTATGGAGCACCGCGAAGCCGCTGTAATCGGCAGTGGCGTGATGGGCCTGACCACGTCGAGACTGCTGCAGGACGCCGGGTGGAAAGTTACGATTTATACGCGTGATATGGCGCGTCACACGACTTCCAACGTTGCCGGGGGCGAATGGGGAGTCGCAAGTGCGCATGACCCGGAGGTATCGTCGCCCGCATTCAAATCCCAGCTGGCATTTGCTGCCCGCATTGCCCACCATGCTCATACCAACCTTGGCGGCGCAGATTACGGCATCCACTGGACTGAGTTATACAACCTGAGTGACCGGCCGTTCGATGCTACGCCTGGCAGCTACGATCATCTGTATCCCTACCAGACTGAACTGCAGCCGGACGAACATCCCTTTGACTCACCCTATGTGCGCGTCTCGCTAACGATGATGGTTGAGCCCGCCACTTTCCTGCGCCGCCTGACCGAGGATTTTCATCAGGCCGGTGGCGCCTACGTCGTCAGGGATTTCAAAGACAAATCCGAGTTCGTCGCCATGGATGAGCCAGTGATATTCAACTGCACGGGCCTGGGCGCAGGCAAGCTGTTCGGTGATACCGAAATTACGCCGGCGAAGGGACAGCTTGTTTACATGCCGCCGGATCCGGCGGTCGATTACCTGACAATTGGTGGCGGCTCGGACCTGCTGTACATGTTTTCAAGATCCGATGTGCTCCTGCTGGGCGGCACATTCAAGGTTGGAGATTACTCAACCCACCCGGAACCCGCGGAAACTGCGCGCATGGTCGCCGGGCATCAACGAATTTTCTCGAGCTTTGGCTGATGGCGTTACCAGAAACGTGCTGCAAGATCGATAAGGTTGCGTTCTGACTGCTGCTCGACTTCGATCAGGCGCTGTGGAAACAGAGCGCGACACTCGCGCCGAATGCGCTGTCGCCCGGCCGATATAACTTCACGCTGCACGTCGGGGTTGTCAATGGTGCCAAACGCATCGGCATGCAGCGCCGCGTCGTTTTCGCGGAAACAATTCTCGAACTGGATCTCGACTGCCTGATCAGGTGCTTCGACCGTGCGCACGCCGCCGAAATCAAGCACGAAAGTTATGTCGTACAACGCCAGCAGGACAATGGCGGCGAGCACGACAAAAGCGCCAGCGATCTTCACTTTCAAGTTTCTGCATTCATCGTAGTTTCGGGAGTGGTTATACTGCCACCGCGTCGCCAGGTGCGCACGTGAATCCTGGGCAATCATGCTAGACTTCGGCACGCGTGACCAGAATAAAACCATTCACCGGCGACCGAGGATGATATAAATGCGCGTCATCACTTTTCTATCCCTGTGCTTAGCCTTTTCAATAGCAGATGCCCAGATTCAGGCGCAGACGATGGGTCCGCCCGAGACAATGCCGGCGCCCGGACCAAACTGGTTCATGTCTGTGACAGAAGATGCCGGCTATGTATTTGACGCAAGCAGTGGTGAAATGTACGGACTCATTGCAATCTCCGGTCACACACCGGCCGTGCAACCCAGCATGGCGCGTCGCGAATTTTATGCCGCAGCGTCCTACTATTCGCGGGGTTCCTACGGAGAACGAACGGACCTGCTCACGATTCACGATTTTGAAAACCTGTCGCCTGTTGCCGAGGTCGACATTCCTGAAAAGATTCTTGCGCTGCCATTCCGCGGCTACATTGGCCTGATGAGCAGCGGCAATTTCGTTGGTGTAGCCAACATGAATCCCGCGCAGTCCGTCTCAATCGTTAACGTTGAGAATCGCAGCTTCGTTACCGATATATCGACGCCAGGCTGTGGTCTGATCATGCCGGTTGATAATGATGGGTTTATGAGTCTGTGTGGCGACGGCACGCTGCAACTGATTCAACTCGACGATGCCGGTAATGAATCGAACAGGGTGAGAAGCAGTCCGTTTTTTGAAATCCAGGAGGACCCGGTTTATGACCGACCACGCCCGACCCGTTCGGGCTGGTTGCTGCTATCAAATGCGGGCAAGGTCTTCAATGTTACAACCGCCGGCACACGTATCGATATTAGTGAGCCCTGGTCAATCGTTACCGCCGAGGATGCGGCGGAAGGCTGGTACCCGGGCGGCACCCAGTTTCATACCATTCACAAAGAACTGGAACTCATGTACGTCGCCATGCACCAGGGCGAGCAGTACACACATCACGAACCGGGGACCGAGATCTGGGTTTTCGACCTGGCTGAGCAACGTCGCGTTGCCAGTATTGAGCTGGAAATTCCGGCAGCGATGCTAATGGTCACGCAGGAGGAAAAGCCGCTGTTGATCGTTGGTAACACTGACGGTGAAACCCATGTTTATGACGCCCTCACGTTCGTTCACCAGCGGATGATCGAGGGGCCGAAAGCGCGCCTGTTCGAAGATCTCTAAGGAAAAGTCATACGATGCTGGACCCGCTCATTGTAAAAGCAAGCTCGATCGGTCTCGGGCTGATGTTTCTGGTTGCGGCCTATCACAAGTTCGCAGAGGGACCTGAATTTCGTGCGACGCTTTACGATTACCGCGTACTGCCTGCGGCGCTCGTGCCGGTTGCAGCGCGCGTAATCCCTGTGGTGGAACTTCTCCTTGGCGGCAGCTGGCTGGTTTTTTACTACCAGCCAACCCTAACTGCCGTCGCCAGCGCGGTTCTTCTCGGCATATATGCACTGGCGATCGGCGTCAACCTGGCCCGGGGCCGTCTGCATATCGACTGCGGCTGTGGCTTTGGCGGCAAAACAGATAGTGAACAGCTCATTACCGGCGGTCTGGTATTTCGAAATCTCATACTGCTGGGCATTGCGTTACTAACGCTGTTACCGACAACATCGAGAGCGTTCAGTGCCGGCGACTATGTCACTCTGTGTGCAGTATTGCTGGTCGCCACCCTGCTCTTTGCCGCGGCAAACCAGTTAATCGCGAACCGGGCATCGATCAATACCTGGAGAAAAGAACGTGACTGAAGCCATGCTCGTTTCAAACGTCGTTCTGTGGGTATTGGTTATTGTGCTAGCGCTGGTCGTTCTGGCGCTGGCCCGACAGGTCGGCGTATTACATGAACGCGTGGCACCGGCGGGTGCGCTAATGCCTACGACCGGACCAAAAGTCGGCGAACTCACCGAGCCCCTGCCCTTGACCGACATTAATGGCGCGTCATTAACAGTTGGCGGTCCGGACAATGCCGGCATGCATAGCCTGGTGATGTTTATTTCGCCAACCTGCCCGGTGTGCAAGTCACTTGTGCCAACCGCCAAGTCGCTGGCCGGCAGTGAAAGCAATCGGCTGCAACTTGTTTTCGCCAGCGATGGCGACAAACTCGAGCAACATCAGGCTTACGCTAGAGACCTGGACCTGGGCAACTACCATTATGTGCTTTCGGAAAAGCTGGGCATGACCTACGAGGTCAGTAAATTGCCTTTTGCCATTTTGATCGGCGCTGACGGCACGCTGGAGAGCAAGGGCCTGGTTAATACGCGCGAGCATCTTGAAAGCCTCATTGAGGCCATGGACTCAGGGATAGCGACGCTGCAGGATTATGTCGGCCTCGTCCAGCACGAACATGATAATTCGGTGAAGGAAAAAGCTTCATGAATAAAAACAGCATTGTTGACAAGACCTACTACTGGATCGACGAGACCGCGCGGAACCAGGCACTCAGGCTTGCACGAACGCTTTCTCGGCGCAATTTCCTGTCACGCCTGGGCATGTTCCTGGCGGGCGCGGCAACGTTGCCGCTGTTACCTGTATCGCGCGCGCTGTCACAGGAAAAAGTGCAGGAAATTGGTGATCCGAAGAGCTGCGATTACTGGCGTTACTGCGCGATGGGCGGGGCACTTTGTACCTGTTGCGGCGGATCGATTACGACCTGCCCGCCTGGCTCAGAAACGTCACCGATTACCTGGGTCGGCACCTGCCGCAATCCGGTAGACGACCGCAATTACCTGATGTCCTACAACGACTGTTGTGGCAAGCCCGTTTGTCGTCGCTGCTTTTGCCATAACACCGAACGCGATCGTCCGGTCTACTTCCCGTCGAACGCGGGCAGCATATTGTGGTGTTTTGGCACGGCCGAACGGACCTATCACTGCACGGTAGCGGTTGTCCTGAGCGAAGCGTCGACGGACTGATGCGCGCGCTGCTGTTCGCGCTGTTGTTGCTCCCTGTCACGAGCATCGTTAGGGCAGATCCAAAAACCGACTACCTGCTCTATTGTCGCGGCTGCCACCTTGCGAACGGGGCCGGCGTATCACCAGTGGTACCTACCCTTATCGACGAGTTGGGCAAGCTGCTACAGGTGCAGGGTGGGCGCGAATACATCGTGCGCGTTCCCGGCGTATCGCAATCAGATATGAACGACCGGCGGCTCGCCGCTGTAATGAACTGGATTGTGACCGAATTCAACAGCCGCACAGCTCCGCATGATTTTGAGCCTTACACGGCGGAATACATTGCTTCGGTGCGAGACAAAGTGCTCGCGGATCCGTTGCGCCATCGTGCCGAGTTGCTGGCGAAGAGCAGATAGTAAAAATTCTTGTCGCGACGGACGCCCAGTTCGTCGCAGTTTTAAAGCATGCGCTACTGTCCAACCCGGACTGGCATTTGTTGCAGTAGAGATCAATTTGCATGTGACCGGCGCAGCCGAAATCTGCCAGGGCTGTAACGCAAACTGCTACGACTCCCTGATTACACAATCGAATTGACACGATTAGCGGGCCGTAAAGATATCCAACGGCAGAATTGCCGTCACGCCAACGTTGGGCACATCCACCAGCTGCGCGATTCTCAGGTCAACGGCAACGCTCGCAATTATGTAGGCCTGCGTGCGATCGTATCCGTACCTGGAAACAATGTGATCAATCATCGCGGCCAGTGCATTGGCGGCGGCCAGGCTAAGATCTTTTGACAGGTTTGGCAGGTCGGCTATCTTCGTTGACGCAAGATAGGCCAGGTCTCGCGGGACTTTGCCGGCTTCTTTCAACGGGAATCCTGTTGTTGCATAAAATCGCTGCGATGGAATGGCCAGCATGGCGGCAGAACCCTCGTAATGCGGACCGTGTGCCAGATTCGGCCGCTCGCTAACGATCCGCGTGGTGACCGTGATGTCGGCATCCATTTCGATTGCTGTTCCGGATACTTCACCGTCGCCCTGCGCATAGTGAAAATCGCCGATGGCCAGACCGCAACCGTCAATATTGCAGGGCAGGTAAATAGTGACGCCGGTTTGCAGATAGCGAATATCGAGGTTACCGCCGTGTTCCCGCGGCGGAATCGTTCTGAGGCACTCTGCCGATTTCGTCCCTTCTTCTCCGCACAGCGACGCAGGCTCCGCCAGGCTCGGGTCAGGGCCGAAGATAGCGCCGCCGGCGTCCGCGAGGCGTTTCTCCCTGTCCAGAATATCTGCCAGTTGGGTCGCATTCGGCAATGTCATGACGACACCAGGGAAGCTGGCATTCGGGATACGCACGCCAGGTATCGCGTCGCTCTCAGCGTACTGTTCATTCAGGCGCCATAGAATAAACCTGTCTTCACTGCCTACCCTGTCGCCGGCAAAACCGAACGCGGAGGCACTCGTCCAACCGACCGGCCCCGGCTTTATTGCCTCGATCGTAACGGCCAGCACATCCCCGGCCTGTGCACCCTCGATGTGCACCGGCCCGACGAGCGGATGCACGACGCCGAAACCGTCGCGCGGGCTGCTCTCTGCCTCCGCATACTCATCAGGATCGAGATGCATATCGCCGGCGTCGCGCCCTTGCATCGTAATGCGCTCGCCCGGTTTTGCGCTCGCCGCCATTGGAATATCGGGATGAATCCGGTTTATGCATGCAGAGTCTTCGCTGCATCGGGAACCGTCTCCGCCAATGACGATATCTGCATTTGCAGCGATCGGCACCAGCAGCAGAACGGGTATCAGGTTCAGGCAAATTTTCATCAAGCGTCTCCTGGGAGCATGCATTGCGTTTGGCGAAACATATAACGAGAGAATAATAGTTTAGTATGATTTTTCACATTGCGAACGCGAAACAGGTTGGTAATTGAAATTATGGACAGGAGCCAGGCACAGAACTTCATATTCAGAAGGTGGGACGAGTCAATTATCCCGGCGCTTTGCGAGTACATCAGGATTCCAAACAAGTCACCGATGTTCGATCCGGACTGGGCCAAACATGGCCACATGGAGCGCGCTGTCACGCTGTTGGAAACGTGGTGCAAGGATCAACCGATTCGGGGCATGTCTACCGAAATTATCCGACTTGAGGGACGGACACCCGTATTATTCATGGATATTCCCGGAGATTCGGATGACGTCGTTTTGCTCTATGGCCACTATGACAAGCAGCCTGAATTCAGCGGTTGGGAAGCGGATTTAGACCCGTGGACGCCAGTAATCCGGGATGGAAAGCTGTACGGGCGCGGTGGTGCTGACGACGGTTATGCGGTTTTCGGATCATTGACTGCAATTCGTGCCCTGCAGGATCAGGGCATTCCGCATGCGCGCTGCGTCGTCCTCATCGAGGGGTGCGAAGAGTCGGGTAGCTTCGATCTGCCTTTTTATTTTGAACACCTGGGCGCACGCCTCGGATCACCCAGCCTAGTGGTATGCCTCGACGCTGAGTGTGGAAATTACGAGCAGCTGTGGTGCACAACGTCGCTGCGCGGCAACCTGACCGGGACCCTGCACGTAGAAGTGTTAACTGAAGGCGTGCACTCCGGCTCGGCGGGCGGCATCGTGCCATCGTGCTTTCGCATCCTGCGACAGTTATTGGGCAGGGTTGAGGACGCAGAAGACGGCAAGATCCTCGTGGATGCGCTGTTTGCAGCAATTCCTGAGCAGCGCAAAACTCAGGCCAAACTCGCAGCCGAGGTCCTCGGCGAGTCCGTATTCCGGAAGTTCCCGTGGGCAGATGCAGGTACGGCAACTCCCTCTGCATCCAACTACGACCTGCTTCTGAACAACAACTGGCGTCCGTCACTGACCGTGACCGGAGCAGACGGCATGCCTGCCCTCGTGAATGCGGGCAACACGATGCTGCCAGCAACGACGCTGAAGTTATCGTTCAGACTGCCACCCACCACCGATGCCGATGTCGCGGCTAGTGCGGTTAAGCAGATTCTGGAATCCGACCCACCGGCGTTTGCCGGCGTCAAATTTAATGTCGAATCGACGATGGCGGGCTGGAACGCACCGCCGGTAACGGCATGGCTCGAGGAATCAATGCATACAGCGTCAACAGCGTTTTTCGACAAGCCGTCTGTGTACATGGGAACAGGGGGAACGATTCCGTTCATGGGCATGCTGGGTGAGACTTTTCCGGAGGCCCAGTTCCTGGTAACCGGTCTCCTCGGGCCGAACTCTAACGCGCACGGACCCAACGAATTCCTGCACATCGAGACAGGCAAGCGATTGACCTGCTGCGTAGCGCAGGTGCTGGAGGATCATTACCGGCATCAATGAATGCCGGCGGGGTCAGGCCACACAAGACTAGCAGTCGAGCGCAGTTTTCGTCCCGGTTATGACGTTGTTTTTGATGCTTTGTGATCCCTGAAGACAGCGGTCGTCGCCGTCAATTACAACTGGCGGTCCGCGGCGGTTTTACTCGGACTAATGGGATGGTTCGGTATCCCGCTCAACCTTATGACGATTTCCATCGCAGCAATCACTGCCGGCATTGGCGTCGATGAAACGATTCACTACATCCATCGTTCTCGTCATGAATTTCCGCTGGACGGCGACCAATGGTCGTCTGAATCCGGGTGTCACCGCAGCATCGGAAGTGCCGTCTACTACACGAGCCTTACAATCATGCCCGGCTTTTCGATTCTGGCGCTGTCACGCTTCATTCCGACCGTCGATTACGGCCTGCTGGCCGGAACTGCGATGCTTGTTGCACTACCGGCCCACGTGAAATTGCTGCCGTTGCACACTGTAAGATTCAAGGCCGCCGGCGAACCTGCAATTAGCACATCCTGATACGCGCATTTACCTAGCGAATTCCATTTGCATGAATGACATCATTGCAGCTACCGATTTTAGTGGAGCAGTACAAGCACATGAAACAGAAAACCGTCGCGCACACCGGACTGGACGCAATCGCGGACGAACAGTTTGCACGCGCTATCACGTGGATCGACGATTTGAAAACGGGAATGATTGACTACCTGAAGTTCCCACGACGGGTTACCGATGTGCATTTTCCGGTCGTTATGGACGACGATTCGGTTAAAACGTTTCACGGTTACCGTGTTTTGCACAATCGGGCACGAGGTCCCGGCAAAGGCGGCATGCGCTATCACCCAACCGTCTCGAAAGATGAGGTGGCGGCACTCGCCAAGTTAATGACCTGGAAGACCGCAGTTGCAAACGTCCCGTTCGGTGGTGCTAAAGGTGGCGTTGTATGTGACACGAAGCAGCTCAGCCAAACGGAATTGCGACGCATTACGCGGGCTTTTGTCATAGAACTGGATGACCTCATTGGTCCGCATACCGATATTCCTGCGCCGGACATGTATACCAATCAACAGACGATGGCATGGATATACGACACCTTCGACGTCATGCATCGCGGGCAGAACAATCGCGCCGTAGTGACCGGAAAACCCATAGAACTCGGCGGTTCCGTAGGTCGGGATCAGGCCACGGCGCGCGGCTGTCTTTACGCAACCCGGCAACTGTTAAAACATCAGAAAGTGCCGGGGCTTGCGACCATCGACGGTGCGCGGATAGCCATTCAGGGCCTTGGTAATGCCGGTGGCGCGGCATTGCGCCTTTTTCATGAAGCAGGCGCACGGATAATTGCAGTCAGCGATTCATCGGGCGGTGTTTTCTCCGCGTCGGGCCTCGATCCGGATACCGCGCTCGATTTTAAACGGCAGAACGGCAGCATCACGGGACTGCCGGGCGCGAAAATAATTACGAACGAAGATTTACTCGGTCTTGAATGCGAAATCCTTATCCCGGCGGCGATGGAATGCCAGCTACGTGAGGACAACGCTGCCAGCGTCAACGCGAAGCTTATTGTCGAGGCGGCGAACGGGCCGACCACGCCAGCGGCCGACATTGTTTTGCACGAAAAAAACGTCATTGTTTTGCCGGACATCGTGGCCAACAGTGGCGGCGTCATCGTAAGTTATTTCGAGTGGGTCCAGAATCTCGAGAACCAGCGTTGGGACCTGGACAAGGTCAACACACGGCTTGAGAAACGCATGTTGGAAGCCGTGGATGCCATGGTCGAGAGCTGGATCGAACTTGATGCGAAAAGTAACTCCGGCGCCAGGCAGCGCACATCTCCGACGCTGCGTGACGCAGCGCTGGTCACCGCGATCCGGCGAGTCGCAGAAGTGATCATGCAACGCGATATCTGGGGTTAAGGCTACAGATTGCACCCTATGCAGCGGGGTCTAGTCGAGCTGCCTGAGGACGCTCTCTGCCTGTTCCCGCAATTCTTCAGAATCGGATGCGGCCGCTGCACCGAGAGCCTCTTTGGCGTCCTCATTGTTGCCGCCGTTGAATGCGCTTATGCCGGCAAGCAGTGACACCCGCAGCGGATCTTCGAGACCGCCAGATTCGATTGCTTCCATATAGGCGGCATAGGCCCGGTCCCATTCTTCTTCTTCGAAGAAGACGCCGCCCAGGAGCTCATAGGTTTGGCCGTCGGAAGCAAGCTCTGCAGCCTGGGTCAAAACCACGATTGCGTTTGCTCGCTCGCGGGACATCAGCCACAGGTTTCCAAGCTGTTTGAGCATATCGGCGTTACTTTCGATCCTCTCGTCCTTGATCCACTGATCGAGCAATCGGGCGCCTTTTTCCGGCGCATCGATATAACCCCAGAGTGACGCCAGTTGTTTCAAGTCGGCTTCAGATTCAATCAGCTCGTTGTTATACGCAATCATCATTGCCGCCAGGCCGTCTCTGCTTTCTTCCAGTTGCAGATAGTGACTCGCCAGCATGCGCCAGTTATTTTCATCACCGGGCTCGCGGCCTATCATGCCTTTAAGCACATCTTCGGCGAGCTCGTAGTCCCGCATGTCAAAAAGTACGCGATAGTACAGCTGGTACCAGGACTGCTTTGGAGCCGAAGAGTCTCCAATTGCTCGCTCCAGCAACGGTCTTGATCCGGGAACGTCACCGGACATGTAGGTGGCGTAGGCAAACGAGAAAATCTGCGTCGGTGTTGGCCCGGTCTCCAGTGCATACCACTTGGCGAGCACTTCCCGGCCGAGCTCGTATTCTTCGTCTCCCAACAGGATAGTGCCGTAGAAAATATATAGATTGAGCAGCAGGTCGTCGGGCAGGTTTTCCACCGCCAGCGCGGTCTCGAGCGCGGTGCGGGCTCGCGCCGGATTGTCCAGCTGCACGCTGGTGTGTGCAAGATACTGGTGAACCAGCGCATTGTCATAGGAGTTTCCAGCGGTTTTGGCGGCAAGCGCTTCGAGCTGTTCGAGTGCCTCGTCAAACTGCTCCTCCTCCACGAGTGCCTCTATTTTCTGCAGCGCCAGGAACGTCTGTCGCGAAACTGACTCCTGCGCGGGCACAGTTGCCGACCAGAGCAGCAATACGATAAAGAAAAGGTAGCGCACGCCGCTCATTATTCCTCCAGCGCAAACGTGATGCGCGTATAGCTAATGACGCTGGTCGGCTTTCCGTCCGCCATCTGCGGCTGGTACTTCCAGCGCAAGACCGAGCGCATAGCGGCGCGATCGAAAATGTTCGGGGGATCCGAGCGGAGCACCTCCGGATCGGCAACGGCGCCGGTTTCCGTGACGGTAAATCTCAGCAGTACATAGCCTTGTATGCCGTTTGTCGCAGCGTTCACCGGGTATTCGGGCATGAACCGCACCAGTGGCGTGAGCTCTCGCGCAAGTGCAATACTTCCGCCAACATCAATATCGATATCGATACTCGGCATGTCAATTGACATACCACCCAGACCGCCGGAGGTGGATGCCTGTGCCAGCCTGCTCAGGTCCCGCTGCTGCTCAGCTTTGGGTTTCTCTGGCGCTTTGGCATCTCTGCGCGAGCGCACCTCGCGAGATTGCTCCTGCATACGGATAAAGTTCGCAAGATCAAATTGTGACGTTTCGGCCAGTCGCATCTGCCGATTGACCACCATGTAGCGTATAGCAGTAAATAGCACGGCATTGATTAACAGTGCCGATAGAATGATGCCCGTCATCCTGATTGTGTTGGCTTGCGTCACATTCCGTCCGGGGTTGCAGCAACGGCGACGTTTTCGACTCCTGCCAAACGTGCCTGGTCCAGAACCTCGATTACCAGCCCGGTCTCCGACTTGTCGTCAGCGAGAATGACGACGGCACCTTCAGGATTCTCGGCGTGGAGTCGCTCGACATGGCCGCGAACGCTGCGCGGGTCGACGCGATTGCGATCCACCCAGACCTCGCCGTTTTCGGTGACGGCAATCATGATATTGGCTTTCTCCTGGGTTACGGCACTGCGCGCACTGGGTCGTTCAATCTCGACGCCCGATTCCTTGACGAACGACGCGTTGACCACGAAAAAGATGAGAAGGATGAACACCATGTCGATCAATGGCGTTATGTTCATCGCAGTGGTACCGCTCTCCGATTTAACGTGATCTTTAGTCGACATTTATTGATCCTCTACGAGTTTCGATTCGAACCTGCGAGTGACATCGTCTGCCCGCCGTTCGAGATCGGATACGAAGTACAGCCCCGACAGCGCCGTGAAAAGCCCGGCCATCGTCGTCACCAGCGCCTCCGAGATGCCGGCGGCCATACCGCGAGTATTGCCGGTACCAAAAACGGTGATCACTTCAAACACCTTGATCATGCCCGATACCGTTCCCAGGAGTCCCAGCAGCGGCAGGATAGCGACGAGCGCCTGCAGTGCCAGCATGTTCCTGTTGGCCTCGGTGCGAATATCTGTGGCCAGCGTCGCTATGCGCCGATATACCAGGCTCGGTGTGAGTCTGGCCGACCGGGTCTGCCAGTCCTGAAACAGTCGTTCTTGCAGTTCCGGCATCTGCTGCCAGTGAAACCAGTAGCGCTCGACCAGCAGAATCCACATATAGATGGAGACGAAGAGGATCGCCCACAGCACCAGCCCACCCTGTTCGAACAGCGTGGAGAGGCCGTCTGTGTAGCTAGTCCAGTTCACGGTCCGTTACGATGTCGCTTGAGTACTTGCCGAGTTTCTCAACCAGTCGATTAGCCCGACCGGTGAGCAAACTGTGAAACAGCACCAGTGGGATAGCCACCGACAATCCGAGCTGCGTCGTTACCAACGCCTGCGAGATACCACCCGACATCATTTTCGGGTCGCCGGTTCCAAACAGCGTGATCTGCTGAAAGGTCTCGATCATGCCGGTCACAGTGCCAAGCAAACCGAGCAATGGGCTGACCGCTGCAAGTACCGCTACCGTAGCCAGGCCACGATTGAGACGAGAGCTCTCTTCGCCGAGCTGTTCATCAAGCCGCATGGAAATCGCGTCCACATTCCTGCTCGTAATCGCGGCGGCAATTTTCTGCATTCGTCCCAGCGGGTTCTTCTCATTGATTTCATCTGACGCAGCCTGCGCTTCGATTCCGCGTCTTGCGAACAAAAGCCCAATGGCGCGCTGTATCACCATTAGAACGCCGATCGCACCCAGTATCAGGATCAGGTAACCGATATAGCCACCTTGCTGCAGGCGTTCCTTGAGATCGGGCGACTGCACCATAAGGCTTAGAATCGCGCCCTTCGACGGATCCAGTGCAAAAGCATGCATGCCGGCATCCGCCTCTTCCAGGTCCGCGGCCATGCGCTGAAATCGTGCGGCGGGTTGTCGGCTCAGTTCTACGAGCTTGCCGGATTCCGGCAAATACCTCAGGAAAGCGCCCTCACTGATCGCATTAAAAACACCTGCGCGAGTTACCTGTTGCCGCGTCTCGTCGCCCTGCGGTTTGATAACGGTGGCGTCGAAACGAACCACTTTGCCCGATTCTGCAATTTCAGTAAGGATCATTGTCCACATCTGGCGAATATCTTCGATCGAGGGTTTGCTTTCGCCTTTGCCGAGATCCAGTAGAAAAGATGATCTGTCTTCGTGTTCCGCCGCCACGAGCGAGGTATCCAGAATGCCATTGGCGTTGACCGCGGTCTGACGAACGATAGCGAACAGGTCGTTCAGATCACCTGCCCGCTCTTCGAGATCGGCCGCATATTGGGTCAAGGTCTGCTCGTTGGATTCATAGCCGTCACGCAAGCGATCAGCGCGCTCGTTCTCCGCCTGGAGTCTCGCGCGGGCGTCCTGCAACAGCTGCTGTTGTGCGGCGCGTTCACTTAAGAAACGCTCGATTCTGTCCTGATCGTGACTGGCTTCCTTGAGCGCTTCCTGCCGCACGGACTCAACCAGCGCGTCGAGGTCCTCGATGGACGCCTGAACGTTGGCCAGCGGAAGAAAGACCGCGCACACTATCATCGTCAGCAACTTGTTCACGTTCGATTCTCCGGTGCCGGCACCGGCAGACGCGTCAGGTCAGGCGGCAACTGTTTCCGCGCAATGCGCATGGCGCGATCGAGCGACTGTCGGTATTCTGCATCGAGCTCAACCCATTGGTCCTGTGACTGGTCCCAATGGCCGATTGTGAGCCCATCGAGCGACATGTAGTAAAGACCAAGGCGACCATAGCGAAGAAACGCGACCGTACGCGCGTCACCGTCAACCCGGATCTCGCCTTCATAAGATTCAATGGTGTGCCCGTAATCGAGCTCTATCTGGTATGCCTCGGTCACGCGCCGGTATTTCTCAGACGTCAGGATATCGGGTCGCTGCATCAGCTTGCGCAATTCCTGAATGCGCAGGTTTCGCTCCTGCGGCAGGAACGGCATGTCGATCTCGACAAACTCTTCCAGCACATCCAGCATGCGAATGATCATCGGCAGAATCTGGCGTTTGGTTGTCTCTATTTCCTGGAACTGGCGTTCGTAGTCGGCAAGTTCAACATTCTGCGTTGCGACGAGGCGTTCGAGTTGCAGGTTGTATGCGTCGAGTTCGCTGACCTGGGACAGAGTCTGCCGATACTCGTTCAGCATTCCACGGGTTTCGTCATCGAGCCTGTCAATGCGGTCCTGAACTTCGGCGCTCGCCTGCTGGGATGCAGCCTGTGCGCTGATGGCCTCCTCGACCAGTTCCTGGGTATTCGAGGTAGATGCAAGTAACAGTGCAGTCACGCAGACGCCGAACAAAAGCGCAGATCGGATATTCACGGTATCAGTTCCCCTGTTGCCCGATTGAAAATCGCAACCGGGTGTGCCTTGTTTTGTTTATTTTAAGCGAGCCGCGCTGTCATATTTGTCGTGGTTTGTACGTAATCGTCTTGACGTTCGCGCTACCACTCTGTCACCGGTTTACCTGTAGCGACACAGGCCATGTACTCCTCGACCAGTCTGCGCAATGCGGCTGGTCGCGGCACGCCACCAAAGCCCGCAAGCGTTCGCCGCTGCCACGCTGCCGGCGTGGTCCTGGCATCCAGCCGATCGCGAATGACACCCAGCAATTTCGTCCGCTCTCCGGCATCGACACCGATGTTCGCAAGCCCCTCGTCCGCCAAAGGCAGCAACTGCCGACACAGGTCGACTGCAGGAACTTCTTTTGGTGACATTGCGTTAAGCGACGGCCACAACAACTGTGCATCCAGGCTGGACTGCGCCGCACGATAGAAATTGAAATCCGCGTAACGAAACGGGAATGCCGGCAACAGTTCATCGATGATCTTGCTCATGCCGATCACAAGGCCCACGAGAAACGCAGCGTTCGCCATCATGTCGATCGGCGCTGGTCCGGACGGCAACGCTCGCAGTTCGATACGCAGGTGGCCGCCGTCAGTGGAATCGTAAACCGGTCTGTTCCAGTTCCAGATCGTACCCTGGTGCAGGCGCAGCTCGGCTAACTCAGGAATACCGCCGTCGAGAGCAACCGTCAAATCATCATTATCAGCGAAGATTGGCAGGATAACCGGGTAGAGGTGACAGGATTCTGCCAGCAGCTCAAACGCACCATGACGTATCCAGCCATGGCCGAAAGGCACGCGTGCCATTCGGCGCCAAGCATGCGTGTGCCGGCGCGTGTCAGTCGACTGCTTGAACAACGCGATGCGGGTTTCATCCCAGAGGCTGTGCCCCATTAAAAACGGTGAGTTGGCCGCGACGGCGAGTGCCAGCGGCGTTACGAGCTGGGCCGCGTTGTAACAGCTCGCGAACGCATCCGGATTGACGCGCAGATGAACCTGCAACGAGGTATTGGCGCCTTCAACCGTGACGCTATCGAATTCGGCCGCCAGTGGTTCGTCTCCATCTATCCTGATCGCTATCTTCTCGCGACGCAGCCTACCGATGCCTGCTGCAAGCGCGTGATAGCGTGGCAGGTCAGTCATCCAGGTGGATTGAAGTTGTTCCATTTTCAATGTCGGCAGGATACCGATCGGCACGATCCGCCCGTTGTGTTGTGCGGCAGTATCCGATAGCGCTGCCAGCGCCTCGGTCAGTTCTGCCTGCATTCTGGCAAACGGCTTACCGGCCGCAGGCACGGGCGACAGATTGTATTCGAGGTTGAAGCGGTCGAGTTCCAGCTGCAGATTCGGGTCAAGCGATTCAGCCAGCAACTCCCTGTTCAGAGGCAGTGCCTCCGCATTGGCGTCAACAATCGACATCTCGAGTTCGGCCCCGAGGCTGGGTTTTCCACGGCCGAAGTCCGGCCGCTGCAGAAGCATTTTCAGAGCCGCGAGATTCTCCCGCAATCGAACGCCGGCTTGCTGGTAGTCCTCTTCCGAGAATGACGTACGATCGATCGACAGACCCATAGCGGAAACTCTTGCGGTTCTGGCACAGACTGTAAGTCCGTACATGTCACAGCGGAATACCGACATATACTGACTGCGCCTGGGCGCTCCCCGGGGCATACATGATCAATGAACAGTCGGCATAGCGTTTCGTTACTGATTTGCATCATTGTCGGCGTAATTGCCGGCTTGTTCGTCGGCTGGTACTGGGGTGAAGCCGCCACCAACGTTGCGTGGCTCGGTGCCTTGTTTCTGAACACGCTGTCCATGCTGGTCATTCCCCTGCTGGTCAGCGCCGTTATCAGCGGCGTTACGTCGATCGGAAATGTACGCCAGCTCGGCAGACTTAGCGGCGTAACCGTCAGCTATTACATGATCACCGTCGCCATCGCCGTACTTATCGGGTTGGTCATGGTGAACCTGATCCAGCCCGGCGTCGGTGTTTCGACTGAAGGTCTGCAACAACCCGACGAAATAGTCCGCATGGCGGAAGAAAAAGGGATTGGCGATATATTGCTTTCGCTCGTCGCACCAAATCTGATCGCGGCCGCTGCGGAAACCAACCTGCTGCCGCTCATCCTCTGGTCGGTCGCGTTCGGCATTGCATTGGCAAGCCTCGGAGCGGCCGGCCGGCCGGCCGCAAAGTTCTTCGAAAGCCTCAACGAAGGCATGATGCTAATGGTGTCCTGGGTCATGTACTTTGCACCGCTCGGCATCTTCGGCCTGATTGCAGGCATGTTTGGCGCCGCCGGAAGCACCGCGGCCTTCGTGGCCAGAATCAGCGCCGTCGGACTGCATGTCCTGACCGTGTTGTCGGGCCTGGCGATTCACTTCACCATCCTGACGCTGATCTTGCTGTTTATTGCCCGTCAGCCGATCGCCTACCTCGTTAACATGCTGCGTGCGATTGTGACCTCGTTTGCCACGGCGAGTTCTACTGCCACCCTGCCGATTACCATTCAGTGCGCGAAAGAATCGGGGATCGACGAACGGGCACGACGCTTTGTATTGCCGCTTGGCAGCACGGTCAATATGGATGGCACCGCATTGTATGAAGCAGCAGCCGCAATGTTTATCGCCCAGGCCTACGGCCTGCACCTCGGGATCGGCCAGCAATCCATTATCTTCGTCACTGCAACACTGGCTGCAATCGGGGCGGCTGGCATTCCGGAAGCCGGATTGGTCACCATGATCATCGTCTTGCAGGCGGTTGGTTTGCCTATTGAAGGTATCGGGCTGCTGCTGGCGGTGGACTGGTTTCTCGATCGATTTCGAACGGCGACCAATGTCTGGGGCGATGCCGTAGGCGCCGCAGTCGTGCATCGCTATATTCAGAACCGCTTCGACTAGATGCAGGGAATCATCATTAGTCACATATGAAACCGGTTTCCCAGATTGCGGAATCCTGAAAATTAATTTGCCAAACGCAAAATAAAACCTACACTCCCCCGCAAACAGAAAAAAACGTAATGACAACATTATGTTATCTCAAGTGGGGATCTTGGATATGCAGAGTGAGGAGGTGATTACGGCGTTCAATCGCGCCTGGAATGAACGGGATGTCGACGGAATACTGCGACTGCTGACGCAGGATTGCCTTCGTTATGATGCCTATTTCGGCGACCTCGTGCCTGGCTGGAACCTGGCCGAGTATCTCAAAAACGATATTGATAGCGCCATCATGGATTACACCGTGACGGAGATTACTCACTGTACGCCGGAAGTTGCGTGCTACAAATATGCTGCCCGCATTCTCGACAGCAGCGGCGCCGTGATTGGCACGTATGATGGTGTCGAAAAGCTATGCCTGCGTGCGAACAAGATCTATCGAATGACGGACTGGTATATCGCTCCTGGCAGACTGCTTGAAATCTATTATGGTCACGGCATCAGATCGTTTGATCCGGCTGGCACTCGCGAAACCTCAGAATTCGCTATTCGCGAAATTCTTCAATGCCGATCTAAACTGATTCGCGCGTTGCGACTTGAATGTGGCTACAGCGATCCGGAGGTGTCTTTGTCTGAAATAGCGCGACGGATCGAGCACTCTGAAGAATTGATTCTGCTAGTGCTCGATTTAGATTTTCACTGCAACTTCGACGAATTCGTAGAGAAATGCAGGATAGACTGTGCCCGCGAAATGATCAGTCAACAGGTACTCGCGGGGCATATCTCTACAGATTTAGACGTAGACAAGCGGATTGCTCTGAGGGTCGGATTCCCGTCACATGGGTCGTTTGTCGAGGCGTTCAATAAGCGCTTTGCCCAGACACCGCGCCAGTGTCGTCGTGAGATGCGCAGACAGCGAGCCATCAATCCCGAAGCTGCCTGACGCGATCCAGAACGGGTTCGATCTCGGCAGCATCTGAATTGACGAAGGAAACGGTTTTTGCCAGTTCCGCAGCGCAAAGTGGTTCTGCCGTTTCAATCTGAAAATCCAGCACGTCGTGGTCAGCCTCGGACGCATCGACTGCGGACGCACTTCGCCGATTCATGCGCTGCCTCATTGTCGCGGGACTCGCCGTTACATCGATAATCAGGCATTGCAATCCACATTTTGCTGCAAGCGCCATTGCCGCCGCGCGATCAGACTCATGCAAGAACGTTGCATCGAGTATTACGCTGTGACCGGCGTCCAGAACAGGCTGTGCCAGTGCAAGCAGTTTCGCGTAGACATCATGATTCAGCGAATTGGAATAAATGCCTTGCCCCAAGTCTGAGTCACTTGAAGCAGATTCGTGCAAACGAACCATGCGCTTGCGCTCGATGTCAGAACGCAGCCTGATCGCGGGCAACGCCGCCATCAGCTGTTCCGAAACCCACGTCTTTCCTGATCCGGATAAACCGTGCATCAGCAGCAGGACCGGAACACGCCTGTCCGCCTGGCGCACGGCCATTTCGCAGTAAGCGCTTGCTTCGGCGATATCCTGTTCGCTGGAGTTAGCGTCTTCTCGCTCCTGACTCATGATGACTGCGACTTTTGCCCGAACCAGGCAGCGATAAACAAAGAACAGACTAAAAACTGCCAATCCGCCGTAGTCACCCGTCACTTCGAGATAGCGGTTCAGAAAGCGAACGGCGAGGTCACGCCTGCCCTTTTCGAACAGATCCATAACCAGGAACGCGAGGTCACACATCACATCAATGTGGCGAAGATCCGTATTGAATTCGATGCAATCGAAGGTTGAAATGCCGCCTGGCAGCCTCACAAGATTGCCAAGATGCAGATCGCCGTGGCAGTCGCGGACGAAACCGTTGTCAAACCGTTGCTGAAGGGTGGACCCGACGCGACGCAGTTCCTGAGCCGTCCAGCATTTCAGTGTCGCAAACGCAGCAACTTCGATATGGCCGTCCAGCGCGGTGAAATTGTCCCATATGAATTCGGTCGTCAGGCGCAGCACACGGCTACCCTGTAAAGGATCGACGCGCGATGCTTCCAGATGTCGTTTCGCAATCAGATGCGCAAGTTCCCGCATATCCTCGGCGGTCAGCTTGCCCTGTGCAAGCTGCCGGTCGAGTTGCATATCGTCATCAAAACGTCGCATTCGCACAGCGTATTCAATCGGGTCACCGCTGCCGCCGAACCGGGGCTGATTGCCTTGCAACGTTACCGGTACGACATCGAGATAGATTTGCGGCGCCCACGGCTGGTTGAGGCGAATTTCCTCGTGACAGTAAAACCTGCGCCGCTCGAGCTCGCCGAAATCGAGGAAATCCAGAACAATCGGTTTCTTGACCTTGTACACGAAGTCACCGGCGATGATGAGCCAGGAAATATGCGTTTCCTTAAGCTCTACATGGTCGACCGGATGGTCAAATGCGGACGGGCACATTAAACCTTCGATGAGCTGCGTATCGAGGGTGATATGTGCAGTACCGGATCTGTGCAATACGGGCCCTCAGATCTCGACCTGGCGCCTTTGGTCCCGGCCGATCAGGGTCTTCAGAATGGGCGGCGCCGCTAGCGTAGTGAGCATGACCATAAGGACAATTGCGGAGAACAGGGCATCGTCTATCACCCCGAGCGTACGACCGATCGCGGCAAAAACCAGGCCGACCTCGCCCCGCGGTAGCATGCCAATACCAATGACCAGCCTGTTGGTCGAGGGTCGCGCGCCAAGGCCGCAGACAAGCTTGCCAATGACAGCCGCAACGAGGAGGCCCGCGGCGACCACGATGACCGGCCACGACAGGAACGCCTCTATCTTCACCTGTATGCCCATAAGGATGAAGAAAATCGGCCGTAGAATAACCTCCAGCGGCATGATGAGTTCACGTATACCGACGAAGCCTCGTTGCGGGGATTCATGCTGGCTGAAGTAGCTGTCGGATAGCACAAGGCCCGCGGCGAATGCGCCGATGATTGTCGCCAGCCCTGCCAGGTTGGCTACCCAGGCCAGGACCATGACAAAAAGATAGGAAGTAAACATCTTCGCCTCGATGATGTCGAGCCTGCCCATCAGGTTCGCGGCAAAGCGCACAATCCACGGGCCAAGTTTGACAACACCGACCAGGAACATTGACGACATCAGGATCACGAAAGCGACTTCGCCCAGGTCAACACTGCCGCTAACGACAATGCCCGACACAACCGCGAGGATGATCAGACCCAGTATGTCGTCACACACGGCGGCACCAAGAATAATGTGTCCTTCTGTAGAGTTGTTATAGCCGGTCTCGCGCAACACGTTGGAGGTGATGCCAATACTGGTTGCGCCGAGCGTCGCTGCAATAAACATGACGGAATTGAGCGACATGTCGGGCTGCAGAAAGGCCAGTGCGGCAAAACCGAGGGCGAACGGCACCAGCACTCCGAGGATTGCGACGCGCACAGAATCTGCGCCGACTGCCCACATTTCCTCGAGGTCTGCCTCCAGGCCGACCATGAATAGCAGGAAGATAACGCCATAACGGGAAAACACATCAACCGTTTGCGCCACCTGCATTACCTGGCCGCCCTGTGGCCCCGTGATGATGCGCGTGATTTCCTGGCCGGTCTGATCGCCGAACAGTGCGATGGCCACCTGGTCGACGGGGGCCCCCGCCAGCGTCTGACTAACGATGTCGAACACGCGAGGTCCTTCGCGCAGCACAATGATGAGGTCAACCCCCATCATCCACGCGACATTGCCAAGCATGATGCCCATCAAGAGTTCGCCCAGCACCGTTGGCTGACTGAATCGCCGCGCTGCGAACCTGCCGAAAATGGCAAATAACAGGATGCTGGTGACGCCGAGGATTACCGGCGCGATGGGATCGCCGTGCATCACGCTCGCGGGACTTGTCATCGAATCGTTCACAATGTTCAGCAAATCCGTGGCAAAGGATCATCCTCCAGCTCTTCGAGGAATCGTTCGCCGCCCAGTGAGGTCTCGAGAATCACGCGCTTCTCAGTGGCAACAATATGGCCGATCCTGGCTGCATTCGCCCCGGCTGTCGTGGAACGCCAGACAGCCAGTGCTTCATCAGCCTGTCCCGGATCGACCACTGCGACTACCCTGCCCTCACAGGCCAGGTAATAGGGGTCATAGCCAAGCATGTCGCAGACTGACTGCACGGTCTCCGTGACGGGAATACCGGCTTCCAGGCGCACTCCGAATCCCGTGGCGCGCACGATTTCGTTCGCAACCGATGCGATACCCCCACGCGTCGGATCGCGCATAAAGCGCAGTCCATCGAACTGCATCAGCATTTCTGTCAGAGGAAATACGCAGGCCGAATCCGACCTGGCGTCACCACGCAATCCAAACTCCTCGCGGGCGAGCATGACAGCAGTGCCATGGTCACCCACACTGCCACTGACTAACACGACGTCCCCATCTTCTATATTGCTCATTGACAGTTGCGTACCCGGCATGCGGACACCAACTCCGGTGGTCGCCAGGTAAATACCACCGCCCTCACCGCGTCGCAGCACCTTGGTATCGCCCGCTGCAACCTTGACGTCGGCGGCGCGTGCGGCGCGCCCAAGGCTCGCAACGATGCGATCGAGAACGCTGATTTCGAACCCTTCCTCAATGAATGCATTCAGGGTCAGATAAACGGGACGTGCACCAGCGACCGCGAGGTCGTTTGTCGTCCCGTGAACGGCCAACGAACCGATATCGCCGCCCGGAAACTCCAGCGGCTGCACCGTGAAGCCGTCTGTTGTAATCATGGCTTCGCCACCGTTCAAGTCCATGGGCACAGCATCCGCATCTGTATCCAGGTTTGAATGCGCGAGGTGACGGCCAAAGATCTCATCGATCAGCTCCCGCATGAATCGACCGCCGTTGCCGTGCGCCAGTGAGATGTGGGTGTCTTCCATCAGCTGGTCGCCATCCATTCGCGTGCGGCTATCTCTGCAACCTGGCCAAATGACAAAGCCGCATCGTTGCAAGGCAGTGCTTGATTGATACGGACCTGGAAGCCGTCCGCTTCCAGCAAACGCACAACCTGATCGGTCAGTACACGATTCTGAAACACACCACCCGCGAGCCCAATCTGATCGACGCGAGTCTCGTCGCGTACTTTTACGGCCTGCGCGTGCAGTGCAGCCGCCATGCTCGAATGAAACGTCATGGCGCGTTGCTCGCGGGACTGATGATTGTCCAGAAGCGTGTTTAGCAATGGTTCCCAGTCAGTCCGCAGGATGCCGTTTGCGTCTCTCTCGAGCGGCAACGGGATGATCTTTCCCGCGGCATTGCAGAGCGACTCGAGCACCATCGGACCCTGCGCTTCGAAGCTAACACGGTGCATGCCGCATATCAGCGCGCCAGCGGCATCGAACAGGCGGCCGACGGCCGTGGTTTCCGGGCAATTGAGTTGCTGGCGCCAGGCTGCGAACGCCAGGCCATCGATATCCGGACTATCGGCCCAGGTTCGCCCGGCGGCCCAGTTCAGCGCGGCCGCACTTCGCCACGGCTCTCGACCCGCTCGCTCGCCACCTGGCAGGTGAAAACGCCGCATGCTGCAAACACGTTTCCAGTTACCAGGCTCACCGAGCAGCGCCTCGCCACCCCACAAGCTGTTGTCCTCGCCCAGGCCCACGCCATCCCAGGTGAAGACCAGCCACTGACCGTCGCAATCGAATTCGGCCGCAACGGCGCTGGCGTGCGCGCGGTGATGCCAGACCTCACTGACAGGAAGGTCGTTTTGCGATCGTGCCCAGCGACTGGTCGCATAGCCCGAGTGCGCATCGCAGACAATGCCCTCGGCCTGCACGCCGTACAGCGTCTGCAATTCAGTCAATACTTGCTCAAAAACGGCCAGGCTTCGCGGGCTATCCATCTCGCCGATGTGCGGCGATACCACCGCACGATTACCCCACGACAGCGTTACTGTTGCCTTCATATGACCGCCAACCCCGAGAATCGGCTGCGGCTGGTGCCAGGGTAACTCGAGTTCGCGTGGGCCTGCGCCCCTGCCGATACGCAGAGGCCGCATGCTTCCGGCCACGCAGCGAAACACCGGATCGTCGGCGGGACGCACAATCGGCCTGTTGTGGTGCAGAAACGCATCGGCAATGCCAGACAAACGCGCCTCCGCCTCGGCGTTATCGGTCTGCACCGGCTCTCCGCTTATATTGCCGGAGGTTGCCACCAGCGGTGCGCCGAAAGCCGTCAGAAGTAACTGATGCAACGGGCTGTACGGTAGAAACACACCGAGTTCACGAAGTCCGGGCGCCAGGTTGGCCGCCAACCCGGTTTTCGGGCGCTTGGCCGCAAGGACGATCGGACGGACCGGTCCAACGAGTAGACTTGCCTCTTTTTCCGTCAGGGAAACAGACGTCCTAACGACCTCAAGATCGTCGTGACCAGCGGTAGGAAACATGACTGCCAGCGGTTTATGCGGCCTTTGTTTTCGTGTACGCAATTTTGCAACGGCAATCGAACTGCGTGCATCGCACAACAGGTGGTAGCCACCGATTCCCTTGACGGCAACAATGTCGCCTGCTCCCAGGCACGCGACTGCGGCATCGAGCGCCGCACTCGCGGTGACTACGCTTCCCGACGCGTGGAAACTCAACCACGGCCCGCAGTCGGGACAGGCAACGGGCTCCGCGTGGAAACGCCGGTCCGCCGGATCCTCATACTCGCCCAGACACGCATTGCACAGTGGGAAACCCTGCATACTAGTGTTGGCACGATCGTAAGGAAGTTTTCGGATCAACGTATAGCGTGGTCCGCATTGCGTACAGTTTATGAACGGGTATCGGAAGCGTCGGTTCGAGGCATCTTCGAGTTCATCTCGACAGTCGTTGCACATGAAGAAATCGGGCGGCACGAATATCTTTGCGGTCGCCTGCGGCGAGCTTTCGATAATCGAAAACTCGCTGAACGAAACCGTATCTATCGGGACGACCGCATCAACGACCGGACGCGACAGCGACGGTGCCTTGGTGACGAGCTCAGATTGAAAGCTCGCAATCGCTTGCTTTCCGCCTGTGGCGATCACCTCAACCTCTCCCATCCGGTTTTGCACCTGTCCTTTCAATTTGTGCAACGCGGCGATTCGATACACAAACGGACGGAACCCGACTCCCTGAACGTGCCCGGACAGGGTTATGCGGACCGTCTCAACCGGATCGAAGCGTGGCGGAATCGCATTGGCACGCGCGCTAGCCAACAGATTCTCTGTTGGAACGTCCTTCCCAGACGTTGTCGCGACAGCCCGCGGACCACCAGATGCGGCAGGCACCTTCATCGGAAACCATACAAGGACCGACAGGTTTGCGCGGCGTACAGGCGACACCATACAAGCGGCATTGATTCGGATATATTTTTCCGAGCACGACGCTGGCACAGTCGCAGCCCGGGGGCATTTCACCAACACGCTTACGCGAATCATCGGCATAGGACTGCAGTTGCTGGCGTGCATCGTGCGCGGCGAATTCCCGGCGCAGCGAGTAACCGGAATTCGGAATAACGCCGATTCCGCGCCAATTAGCGTCGGTGACGTTGAAAGCCCGCGTCAACTGATCTCGCGCCGCAGGGTTACCGCCAGGCCGCACGACCTCCGGATAACAATTATCAAGAAAGCATTCATGGTCACGCAGTTGGCACAGGACCGAGTACATTGCCGCGAGCAAGGTGTCCGGTCGAAACCCGGCAACCGCCGCCGGCATGCCGTGCTGATCGACGACGAACTGCCATTCTTCGGGCCCCATCACCGTGGATACGTGCCCGGGTGCGATCAATGCATCGAATCCTGCTTCGCCCGAGTCCAGCAGCATTGCGACTGCGGGCCAGGTCAGTCTGCCGGAGAGCAATACCAGCAGATTATCCGGAACACCTTCTACAAGCATGGCTGCAACCGGGGCACTGGTGGTCTCGAAACCCGCGGCAAAAAACACGACAGGTCGATCCGGGTTCTCGCTGGCAATCCGTACCGCTTCCATTGGCGTCGCTATCGGCCTGATATCAGCGCCGGCGGCTCGCGCCTGCTCCAGAGAGCGGGGATCGCGCTTCGGCACATTGACCGGCACGCGCAACATGTCGCCGAACGCGACCAGGATGACGTCCTCGTGCAACGCCAGCTGGATCGCTTCGAAAACATCTTCCTCGGGACAGATGCAAACTGGACAACCAGGACCCGGAATGAGTTCGATATTCTCGGGCAGCGCGGTCCGCAACCCCGCCATGGAAATCGAACGTTCGTGACCACCACAAACGTTCATGATCCGCACGGGTTCGTCTAAATCCAGTTCGTGAAGTTTCAGCAGCCAGTCTTTTGCGCTCGATTTCATGGCCAGCTCCGTATTGTTACCTGACGGGTGGTGCTGCGGTATGCAATGCCAACCCTTCCGGCTGAATGGCTGGCCGGATGGTTCCGCCACGCTCGACTCGTTGACGGACGGACCTTAGCTGCTTCCGCAGCCAGTCGATCCAGCAGTCCACTCCCTCACCCGTGCGGGCCGAGAGCTCGATGACCTCCGCCCGAGTGGCGAGATTCCGCAGATGCGTTTCGGCACACGACGGATCAAAATCACCAAGCACGTCCAAGAGATCTGACTTAGTGACCAACATCAGATCGGCTGCCCGAAACATCACCGGGTACTTTGCCGGCTTGTCATGCCCCTCGGGCGACGAGAGCAACGTGACATTGAGGTGCTGACCCAGATCGAAACTTGCAGGGCACACCAGGTTGCCGACGTTTTCGATAAACACGATATCGAGCCCCTCAAGTTCGAGCTCGTGCAATGCGTTATGAATCATGTGTGCATCGAGGTGGCACGCCGTACCTGTGCTGATCTGAATCGCGGGCACACCTTTCTCGCGAATGCGCTGCGCGTCATTTTCGGTTTCCAGGTCACCCTCGATCACTGCGACTTTCCATTCACCCGCCAGGCGTTCTATCGTCGTCTCCAGGAGCGCAGTCTTGCCAGCGCCCGGCGAAGACATGAGGTTGACGGCGAGTACGTTGTGGCGATCAAAATGCTCACGATTGTGTTTCGCGTCGCGGTCATTTTCGCGCAAGAGATTCTGTAGCACTTCGACGGACTCGCTGCCACCGGCCGTGAGTTCCAGTTGACCGCCTGGAGAAACGAGATGGCGATTGCCATGCGTCACGTTGCAGCCGCAGGTGTCACACACTGGCGGTATCTCCGAGAACTTCGTCGAACAATTGCCATGACTCGGCGGCATCGGCAGCGGAGATTTTTTGTATCGCGTAGCCGACGTGCACCAGCACGAAGTCGCCGGGACTAATGTCTTCGCCCTGTACCATAAAAAGGCTCACCTGGCGCTCGATACCACGCGCCTCGCAAAGGCACTGAAATTCCTCTATCGATTTAACCTGCATTGGAATGGCGAGACACATGATCATTCGTCCCCGCGCGCCTGAAGCGCGTCGCAGCTTCTGAAAAAGCACTGCGCCAATCATAGTGGCCGCCTGCGACCTTGAACTGTACGTAATAACGCTTATTCAGATGTGTCGTTTACGCGTCTAACTTAGTCGACTGGGGAAGAAGCGATCGAATTTCTTCATGTTATTGACGCGCGCGAATGACGCTCATCCCTTCTCCTGTACTGGAGCCGGACAAATGGATCTTGACCCTCCTGAACCTTTGTAATGAAGGAGAGTCGATATGCCAACGCCGGAAACCTTCTACGAGGTGATGCGTCAGCATGGCATCACCCGCCGCAGCTTCCTGAAATTCTGTAGTCTCACTGCCGCGGGCCTGGGACTGGGACCTGAATTCGCGGGCAAGATTGCGCATGCGCTTGAAACCAAGCCGCGCACGCCGGTCATCTGGCTGCACGGACTGGAATGCACCTGCTGTACTGAATCCTTTATTCGCTCGGGCCACCCGCTTGCGGGCGACGTCATATTGTCGATGATTTCGCTCGACTACGACGACACCCTGATGGCCGCGGCCGGGCACCAGGCAGAGGAGCTCCTTGAACAGACCATCGAAAAGTACGACGGTCAGTACATCCTCGCTTGTGAAGGCAATCCGCCCCTCAACGAGGACGGCATGTATTGCATACAGGCGGGAAAACCCTACGTCGAGAAACTTCGGCACATGGCCGATCACTGCAAAGCCATCATCGCCTGGGGATCCTGTGCGTCGTGGGGTTGCGTCCAGGCCGCGAGACCTAACCCGACGCGGGCAACGCCGATACATAAAGTCATTCTCGACAAACCCATCGTCAAAGTACCCGGGTGCCCGCCTATTGCGGAAGTCATGACCGGCGTCCTGACGTACATGATCGCCTTCGATGAGTTGCCGGAACTCGACCGCCAGGGTCGTCCAAAGATGTTCTACAGCCAGCGCCTGCACGACAAATGCTATCGGCGCCCGCATTTCGATGCCGGACAGTTCGTCGAAAAGTTTGATGATGAAGGCGCACGCAAGGGCTACTGCCTTTATAAAGTCGGCTGCAAAGGACCGACAACGTATAACGCCTGCTCTACGGTGGAGTGGAATGGCGGTTTATCGTGGCCGGTCAAGTCCGGACACGGTTGCCTGGGCTGCGCCGAAGACAACTTCTGGGACAAGGGCTCTTTCTACAGTGCCGTTACGGATTTCGGCGTCATGGGCGGTGTGGAATCCACGGCTGACAAGATCGGTGGCGTACTCGCTGGTGCCGCCGCTATCGGCGTAGCAGCGCACGCCGCGGCATCGGTCGTGTCACACATGAGACGCGACAAGTCAGAGGAGTCACGCCATGACTGAGGTCGTTACACCAAACGGTTTTACGTTGGACGATGCAGGCCAGCGCGTGGTCGTCGATCCGATCTGTCGTATCGAGGGTCACCTGCGCATCGAGGTCAATGTCGACGACGACAACATCATTCGCAACGCTGTCTCTACCGGAAACATGTGGCGGGGGCTCGAGGTCATCCTGAAGGGTCGCGACCCGCGCGATGCGTGGGCGTTTACGGAGCGCATATGCGGCGTCTGTACCGGTGTGCACGCCTTGTTGTCGTGCCGGGCGGTCGAAGACGCGCTCGACATCGACATTCCCGCCAACGCCAACTCGATACGCAACCTGATGATGCTCGCTCAGTTCACGCAGGATCACCTGGTTCACTTCTACCATCTGCATGCGCTGGATTGGGTTGATGTCGTTAGCGCACTGGATGCGGATCCGCGGGCCACTTCTGAGTTGCAGCAAAGCATTTCAAGCTGGCCAAAATCTTCACCGGGCTATTTCCGTGACGTGCAAAACAAGTTAAAGCGCTTCGTTGAGTCCGGGCAATTGGGTCCATTCGCCAACGCATACTGGGGCAGCCCCGCTTACAAACTGCCAGCCGAGGCCAACCTGATGGCGGTCACGCATTACCTGGAAGCGCTGGACTTCCAGAAGGAGATCGTGAAGATCCACACGATTTTTGGGGGGCGCAATCCGCATCCAAACTGGCTGGTCGGTGGCATGCCCTGTTCTATCAATGTGAACGAAACGGGCGGTGTCGGCGCGATCAACATGGCCTGGTTGAACCAGGTCTCAGACATCATCAACGCTTCCATCACTTTCGTCGATCAGGTGTATATCCCTGACCTCAAAGCGATTGCATCGTTCTACAAAGACTGGAATTACGGTGGCGGACTGTCGAGCACGAACGTCATGGCCTACGGCGAGTTCCCGGCGATCGCCAACAACTACACCAACGAATCATGGATGATGCCGAATGGTGCCATTCTGAACGGAGACCTCGGCACTGTTTACGACGTCGACCCACGCGATCCCGAACAAATCCAGGAATTCGTCACACACTCCTGGTATTCCTACCCGAATCCCGATGAGGGACTGCATCCATGGGCGGGCGTTACCGAGCCGAAATTCGAACTTGGTCCGAATGCCTTGGGCACCAAGACCAACATCGAGGCGCTGGACGAACAGGCCAAGTATTCGTGGCTGAAAGCACCGCGCTGGCGAGGCAACGCGATGGAGGTTGGACCGCTGGCGCGTTACCTGGTGGCCTACGCGCGAGGCAACGAAGAGATCAAGGCGCAGGTAGACGGCCTGCTGACGGATCTGGACCTGCCGATAACGGCGCTTTTCTCAACGCTTGGCAGAACCGCAGCGCGCGGGCTGGAATGTTCCTGGTCCGCACACAAAATGCGTGGCGTGTTCGATGACATGATGGCCAACATCAAGGCGGGCGATGTTGCGACGGCTAACATGGATAAGTGGGAACCGCATACCTGGCCGACAGACACCAAGGGTGTCGGCATCGGCGAGGCGCCACGCGGCGCACTCGGCCATTGGGTGCACATCCTCGATACCAAACTGGAAAACTACCAGGCCGTCGTGCCGACAACCTGGAATGCTTCACCGCGGGATCCGCAGGGAAACATCGGCGCTTACGAGGCTGCACTCCTGGGAACGCCAATGGCTGACCCTTCCCAACCGCTGGAGATCCTGCGCACGATCCACAGCTTTGACCCCTGCCTGGCCTGTGCTTCTCACGTAATGTCGCCAGACGGTCAGGAACTCGCGGTCGTCAAAATACGTTAGGGAGATTTCGACTATGCAAAGCGCTCCGATCAGTGATGCACAAGCAACGACACCACGCAAAGCGGTGTATGTGTTCGAAGCGCCGGTGCGGATCTGGCATTGGGTCCATGCACTGAGCATCGTGGTGTTGTGCGCAACGGGTTACCTGATTGCCAACCCGCTGCCCAGTATTGGTGGAGAAGCCAGCGAACACTTCATGATGGGCAACCTGCGCCTGATCCATTTCATTGCGGGATATGTGTTCGCTATCGGCTTTGCTGTTCGTCTTTACTGGGGACTCGTCGGCAACAAGTATTCGCGTGAACTTTTATACCTGCCGGTATGGCGGAAAGCCTGGTGGCGGGACTTGTGGGGAGAAGTTCTCTACTACCTCTTTCTGCGCCGCGAAGCACCACCGTCCGTGGCGCACAATCCGCTGGCACAGGCAGCGATGTGGTGCTTCAACACGCTTCTAGGTCTGTTCCTGATCTTCACCGGGTTTGCCCTGTATAGCGAGGGCTTAGGCTTAGGAAGCTGGGCCGATACGTGGTTTGGCTGGGTGATCCCGTTGATGGGCGGTTCGCAAAGTGTCCGTATGTATCACCTGTTCAGCATGTGGCTGATCATCGCTTTCGCCATTATTCATACGTACATGGCCATCCGGGCCGACATCATGGGTCGTCAGAGCAGTGTCAGTACGATAATCAGTGGCTGGCGGACCTATCGGGACTGATCGGCATGTCGCATACAGACAATCAGCCTGACGTTGCCAGAGAATGGGACACGCTCGTCCTTGGCATTGGCAATGTGCTGTGGGCTGACGAAGGTTTCGGCGTGCGCGCCGTCGAACATCTCAATGCACGGTATCTGTTTCCAGACGATACGCGGCTGATGGATGGCGGTACCCAGGGCATTTTCCTGCTTCCGTGGGTGAGAAGCACGAAGCACCTGCTCATTTTCGATGCGATCGATTTCGGATTGCCGCCGGCAACGCTAAGAGCTATTCGCGGCGACGACGTTCCGCGCTACATGGGCGCGAAAAAAGTCAGCATGCATCAGGCCGGTTTCCAGGAGGTATTGTCGTCCGCCCAGTTAACGGGCGAATTCCCGCAGGAACTGGTGCTTATTGGCGTGCAGCCCGCACTCCTCGATGACTACGGCGGCAGCCTTACGGGAGGCGTGCGTGAGCAGATCGAGCCGGCAGTTGAGCTTGCCTGTGAGGTGCTATCTGACTGGGGCGTCGATATTCGGCCGAAACCTGCGCAAACGGCAAGCGACGATCGTATTGGGCCGGGCGCTCTCAATATCGGCGCCTACGAAAGCGGTCGTCCCGCTGGCGTTGAAAAACTGCAAGGACAACGGTAATGACACATCCACTGATCGATCGCTTGCTGACTGATCTCGGCTACCCGGAGATTAATCTCGCGAATCACGATGACTTTGTCGCCGAGGCAGGGATGAACGTTGTATTTTTTCCGGGGAATCCCGAAACGGTTCGCGATGCCACCGATGTGGCCGTCGTTCTGCCAGAGCTCGTCGAAGCATTTGCAGGACAAATTCGGCCGGGAGTCGTCACCGATACCTTTGGAGATGGCAAGCAATTGAAACGCCAATATGGATTTACGCAATATCCGGCGCTCGTTTTTGTGCGCGCCGGCGACTACGTTGGCACGATCGCCCGCGTTCAGGACTGGACCGATTACCTTACCAGGATAGCCGACTTGTTCGTCGCACCCTCTACGCGACCTCCCGGATTCAAGATCCCGGTTGTTGCCGACCGTAGCTTTGCCGTTGCCACAAGCAACAACGACTGAAACGATACCACTGGAGGTGAACGGCTATGGATTTTAGAGGCATACCGGTCAGCACGATCGGGCCAGGCACCCAGCCCGAAGAGGTGGACGGGAAATCGATCTCCTATATCGACATGCCCAAAGACATGTCGACCTATCAGCCACCGCGGCTGGCGGAAACGATGCCGGCCATTGAACTCGATGGCGCAATGCAAGCGATGCTATGGCTCAAAGAAGCCCTGTCCCGCTGCCACAACACGCCCGATCCACAGATCGCAAACCTGAGCGCGCTTGATCCGGACAGCCGCGAAATCGTCAATCACATTCTCTGCGAGGGCGAAGTCAGCATTACGCGTGGCGGGCCAGTTAGGGCCAAAACACAGGAATCGATACTCGCCGGCGTCTGGAGAACACTGTATCTTGATCGGGACGATTGCGTAACTCACGACCTGCTTGAGGTCGCAGATGTGCCGCACTACGTTCGCGCGATTGACGGGCAGAGTCGAAAGATAAACATTGCGGCCGACGACGCACCGGCAGAGATTGTCAATGCGCTTCCTTTATTGTTTGAACTCGATGGTTACTGTGAGCAATACCGGGTCGACCGGCAGCCGAGAACGATCAACCTGAGCCTGCTGCCACTGGCGGACGCGGACATTGTGTACCTGGATGATCAACTTGGGCGCGGCACAGTTGAAATACTGTCGCGATCATACGGCAAGTGCCAGGTCTCCTCGACACTGGTACCCCATGTATGGTGGGTCCGTTACTACAATTCGATGAGCGTGTTAATTCTGAACACGCTCGAGGTCGTAGACGTCCCACACATAGCCTGTGCGGCGCCCGAAGACCTGCACGATTCTGCACTGCGGCTTGACGAAATACTGGCGCCCTACTGGTCGGATGTCGCATGAATATTCAGGGGCTGGCCGCCGGCATGGCCGCCGTCAAGGATGACACGAAACTCGAATGTCGAATTTGCTGGTATGTCTATGATCCGATGCAGGGTGACCCGGTGGAACAGATCGAGGCGGGGACACCATTCCTCAGTTTGCCGCCCCACTGGCGTTGCCCGGAGTGCGACGCAGAACGAAGCGGCTTTCTGCCGATGGATGACTAGCGCTGTGATCAGCGCTCTGGACATCGCTGCTCGCTATCACACTGTCTACGAGGAAACGATGCGTGAGCTGCCAATCTGCAATTCGGCTCTCGAGGTTGAAGTCGTGGGGCCAAGCACACTAGACAATCATCAACTGGGTGTCCTGATTTCGCCGTGGTTCATGAATCTCATCCTGCTACCGGGTGACGACAGCTGGGCAGACGACATCGCTGGCACGATCTGTACTTTGCCATTGCCCTCTGCACCGTGCGAATTCACGGTCTGCCAGGATGAAGTGCTCGGCACCTTCCTGAGCGCCGTACTCTTCCATTCCGTCAACGATTTCCCTGATCAGGAGACAGCCGTTGCGGTCGCCAGGGAGTCGCTTGTGCAATTGCTGCAGCAACCCTCTGAATCGATGCGCCAGAGGCAGCGCAACAACATCAGCCGCCGCACACTGCTGTCCGGATTGAGCACGCGCTGATGCACGAACTTTCTGTGTGCTACGCGTTGCTCGATGAGGTCGAGCGTATCGCAATGGAGAGAGGCGCCTGCAGGGTGTCCGGTATTGTCATTAAAATGGGACCGCTTTGCGGCGTGGAACCGGAGTTTTTGCTGCGCGCCTACCCCCTGGCTGCGGCCGCCACAATCGCGGCCGGTGCCAGACTCGTGCTGGAGCAAGTCGACATCATAGTCAGGTGTAGCGAGTGCGGGGCTGAATCAAGCGTGAGCCCGAATCGACTGCTTTGTGCAAGCTGTGGGGACTTTCGGACGAACGTAATTTGCGGCGATGAGCTGATTCTGCAACGCATTGAGCTTGAAGACTTGGTCCACGCCTCCGGACTTTCGGCCGATCCTGATAGCACCTCAGCTACCGCACCGCGGGACTCTAGGTAATATCGCCTATTTCGCGGCCACCCGCGGTTGACTACTTTGACAGGCGATGTAGTTTGAGCGAGTGATCACAACTTGTGGAGGTAACAAGATGCGCCGAGTTTCAATCCTGATAGTTTCCCTGGGAAGTGCCGGTACTGCCGGGGCACACAGCCTTGACAGTGAGCATGCGTGGTTCGAACAGCTGGCACACCAGGTTTTTGGCGCACACCATCTTGCCCTGGCGGCTCTGCTGGTGGCGACAGGCCTGCTCGTGCTGCGATTCTGTAACCGGAAAGCGAACAGACTTGATAGCAGGAAATAAACGTTTTCACTTCGTATCCAGAGACTTGCTACAAGCGCACGCGATTTCGGTATCAATCACGATTTGGATGAAAAACTGCCCACTGCATGGCGGTGACATAAGGAGCGACTATGTGTGCGGATTCCACGCGTCCGATCGATCCACAACCTGCTGACTTTGTCGGCGAATCGATAGGCCAGATCGCAAAGAAACTGTTTCACGCCACCCGGCCAAAGTTTTTTCCGGCATCCGTCCTGCCGGTGCTCGCGGGCACGGCGTGGGGCGCGGTGGCAGCAGGAGGATTTGACCCGACATTGTTCGCGCTGGCCCTGCTGGCAACGGTCTGCGTGCATGCCGGTGCCAATGTCATCAACGACGTAGGTGACGATGCAGGTGGAACTGACCGTCAGAATACCGACCGTATCTATCCCTACACGGGTGGCTCGAGATTTATCCAGACGGGCATTATGGACTCCGCTGGTATGGCGAAGCTCGGCATCAGTTTGCTTACGCTCGCCGCTATCGCTGGCCTGATACTACTGTTAATCAAGGGCCCGATGGTCCTCGCATTCGGCCTCGCAGGTGTGGCACTTGCGGTCATCTATTCCGTCGGACCGGTGCGACTTGCTTCAATCGGGCTCGGCGAGATCGCTGTCGCGCTCGCATTCGGCGTGCTACCTGTCGTTGGTGCAGCGTGGCTGCAGAGCGACACATTGACCGGCACAACCATACTTTTTTCTGTGCCGATCAGCGCCTGGGTCGCGGCGATTCTGCTGATCAACGAAGTCCCCGACGTCGGCGCCGACAACGCCACGGGCAAGCGCACGTTGCCGGTCCTGCTTGGCACAGGCGGCACTGCGTGGTTATACCTGGCGCTTCAGTTGACGGCGCTGGTTGCAGTAACCACGCTGTCAGTCACCGACCGGCTGCCAATTCTTGCACCGATGATTCCCGCCGGACTCATGTTCCTCGCGTCCAAGGCATTTTCGGCGATCAGGCATAGCAGTACCAATCGTGACGCAATGACTGCTGCAATTGAGTCTACGCTTGCCATTCACACGGCTGGATCCGTGTGGCTGATCGCCTGCATCCTGTTCGTTCTCACCTGGTCGGGCTGAGTGCGAACATTTCGAATCAAAAAAGGGCTCGACATACCGCTTGCCGGCAAACCTGTGCAGCGCATTGATGACGCTGCGACGGTCAACACTGTGGCCGTACTTGGACCGGATATCATCGGACTGCGTCCCGTAATGGAGGTTGAGACCGGCGAGCGTGTGCGCACCGGTCAGACGCTGTTCACCGACAGGAACAACCCCGCTGTACGGTATACCTCACCCGGTGCAGGCATCGTTGAAGCCATCAACCGCGGCCGGCGCCGTTCGCTGCAGTCCGTAGTGATCAGGCTCGACGGCGATGAAGCGATTACTTTTGATCAGTACGATACTGAACAACTTGCATCGTTAACGCGAGAGGATGTGAGGAAGAATCTCCTTGCTTCCGGACTTTGGATAGCGCTGCGAACTCGGCCTTTCAGCCGCGTCCCGGCGCCTGATGCAGAACCGCGGGCCATATTTGTCACTGCGATCGACACGAATCCACACGCGGTCGATCCGTCGGTCGTCATTGCAGAAGATCCGCAGGCCTTCGCCGACGGCTTGCAGATTTTATCGACACTCACGTCTGGTCTCCTGTACGTGTGCACTGCCGATGCTGCAAATATTTCTGTCGCTGAGAACGAGCGCATTCGACACGCGACTTTTTCCGGCCCCCATCCCGCAGGACTGGCAGGCACGCATATTCACTTCCTCGAGCCGGTCAGCGCGACAAAATCGGCGTGGCATCTCGGCTACCAGGACGTAATGGCCGTTGGACGCCTGTTCACGACCGGGCGCTTGAAAGTTGAGCGTATCGTCGCACTCTGTGGCCCTATCGTTAGCACGCCTCGACTGCTGCGTACGCGACTCGGCGCAAGTATTCATGATCTTGTCGTTGATGAACTTGCCCCCAAAACGATGCGCCTTATATCCGGCTCTGTACTGTCCGGTCGACGCGCGACTGGTCCAATTGCATGGCTCGGCCGTTATCACACGCAGGTAAGCGCACTGCCGGAAGGCAGCGATCGGGAATTTCTGTCCTGGGCGAGGCCCGGCGTTGGCAAATACTCCGCGATTCGGGCGTATGCAGGGCATCTTTTGCATCGCGGCGACTACGACCTCACGACTTCGCAAAACGGAAGTCCACGAGCCATGGTGTCGATTGGCAGTTTCGAGAAAGTCATGCCACTCGACATTCTTGCGACACCATTGCTCAAGGCGCTGCTCGTTGAGGACACCGACAGCGCCCGCGATCTTGGTTGTCTTGAACTGGACGAGGAAGACCTGGCGCTTTGCTCGTTCGTCTGCAATGGCAAATACGAATACGGGCCGTTTCTGCGCAACAATCTCACTGAGATCGAGGCGAACGGCTGATGCAGCGACTCCGTGGAATGCTCGATAACATGCAGCCGCTGTTTCTGCCGGGCGGGAAGTTCGAACGCTTCCACGCACTGTTTGAAATGGTCGACACACTCTTCTTCTCACCGCCGGATCTCACGCGCGGGGCGCCGCACGTTCGTGATGCCCTGGATCTGAAAAGAGTGATGATCGTGGTGGTGCTTGCGGCGGCACCGTGCGTAGTCATTGGGCTCTGGAATACAGGTTTCCAGGCGAACTCGGCGTTGGCGCTACTTGGCGCCGAACCGATTGGCGGCTGGCGTGGCAGTGTGCTGGCATTGCTGGGTGCCGGCCATGAGGCGGGCAATATCTACGACAACTTCATACTCGGGCTGCTCTATTTCTTGCCGATCTACGCCGTGACCATGGCGGCCGGCGGTTTCTGGGAAATCCTGTTTTCCGGCATCAGGAATCATGAAATCAATGAGGGCTTCTTTGTTACGTCTTTGCTTTATGCGCTGATTCTCCCTGCAACAATTCCCCTTTGGCAGGTGGCGATCGGGATCAGCTTTGGTGTCGTTATCGGCAAGGAAGTGTTTGGCGGCACCGGCAAGAACTTCCTGAATCCCGCACTGGTGGGTCGGGCGTTTCTCTATTTCGCCTATCCTGTACAGATCTCCGGCGACGCTGTGTGGACCCCGGTGGATGGCTTCAGCGGTGCTACAGCACTTGCTGTTAGTGCGGTTGACGGCATCGGCGGCGTCGTCGACAGCGGACTGACCTGGACCCAGGCATTCCTGGGACAGATGCAGGGATCGATTGGCGAAACATCTACAATCGCCTGCCTGTTCGGCGCCGTCATGCTCGTCTATACCGGCGTCGCCTCATGGCGGATCATTGTGGCCGTATTCGCCGGGCTGATTATCCCTTCTTTGCTGATGGGTTTCGTCGACAACGATAACCCGATGCTCAGCATGCCGTGGCACTGGCACGTAGTGGTCGGTGGATTCGCCTTTGGAGCTGTCTTCATGGCAACGGACCCGGTCAGCGCGACGGCGACGGAGACCGGCAAATGGATTTACGGATTGCTGATCGGGTTTCTTACTTTCGTCATTCGAGTCGTCAATCCGGCCTTCCCCGAGGGCATTATGCTCGCAATCCTGTTCGGCAATATCTTTGCTCCGGTTATCGACTACTTTGTGGTGCGCGCCAATATTCGGCGCAGGATCAGGCGCAGTGTCTGATGCTACGGTGAAATCCGTACGCTCGAGAGACAGTGTCGCTAACACACTGTTGGTCGCCGCTGCACTCAGCCTGGTGTGCTCGATTCTGGTTGCCAGCACGGCGATCATTCTGAAGCCTATGCAGCAGCGCAACGAAGATCTGTATCGACAACAGATCATTCTTGATGTGGCCGGACTTTATGAACCAGGCGCCAACATCGAAAATCTCTTTGCCGGGATCGAAACACAGATGGTTGAGTTGGCAACGGGTCATTATACCGATGCGATAAGCGCTGAAGGTTTCGACGCGATTGCTGCAGCGAAAGATGCCGAACTGGGCATCAACATCCCCGCCGAAGATGACACCGCGAGTATCCGCCGGCGTGCCCGTCTGTCACCGGTTTACCTGGTTCGCCGTGAGAACGCGCTAAACCAGATCATTTTGCCGGTCTACGGACCTGGCCTCTGGTCGACGATGCGTGGATTCCTGTCACTTGGCCCCGACGGATCGACCGTGCGCGGACTGCGTTTCTACGAGCACGCCGAAACACCAGGCCTCGGTGACCAGATCGACAAGGCTGAGTGGCGCGCCGAGTGGGTCGGCAAACAGGTGTTCGAATCAGGCGATCAACCACACATTGAAGTCGTCCGCGGATCTGTCGATGAAAACTCGAACGAAGCCATCTACCAGGTCGACGGCATATCCGGTGCGACACTTACAGGGCGCGGCGTAACGAATCTTGTGCGCTACTGGACCGGGCCGCACGGCTTCGGTCCCTTTCTGAAACGCATACGTGCGGAGGCTGCAGAAAATGACTGACGGCAGTAGAAAAATTCTGCTCGATCCTCTCGTCGACAACAATCCTGTCACATTGCAGGTGCTTGGCATTTGTTCCGCTCTTGCGGTCACTACCTCGCTGCTGCCCGCGCTGTTGATGTGTATCGCGCTCATCAGCGTGGCCACACTTTCGAATGGCACCATCAGCAGTATTCGCAGACACATTCCGAATAACATCAGAATCATTGTGCAGATGACGATCATCGCCTCATTCGTCATTCTCGTCGATCAGATCCTGCGTGCCTACGCTTTCGAGACCAGCAAACAGCTGTCCGTATTCGTCGGTCTGATCATTACCAATTGCATCGTGCTGGGTCGGGCCGAGGCTTTTGCTATGAAGAACAATGTACGCATGAGTCTGCTCGACGGTTTTGGTAATGGCCTCGGTTACAGCCTGATCCTGATCATCGTCGCGACCTGCCGGGAACTGTTCGGCGCCGGCACATTGCTCGGCTATTCAGTCTTGCCGCTTAAATCCGATGGTGGCTGGTATGAAGCGAACGGCCTGATGTTGTTGCCGCCCAGTGCATTTTTCATCATTGGCCTGCTTATCTGGGCAGTGCGCACGTGGAAACCAAAACAGGTCGAGAAACCTGAGTACCAGATTCACGAAGTGCATCGAACCGAGGTGCTGTAGGTGGAGGCCTATATCAATCTCTTCATCCAGGCGGCATTCGTGGAAAACCTCGCGCTGTCGTTCTTCCTTGGCATGTGCACTTTTCTCGCTATTTCCAAAAAAGTCGATACGGCGATTGGCTTAGGTTTCGCGGTCATCGTGGTACAGGTCATTACGGTTCCTGTGAATTACCTGATCTTCAATTTCCTGTTGCAGGACGGCGCGCTCGCCTGGGCAGGACTTGGTGAGGTCGACCTCAGTTTTCTTGGTCTTGTCTCCTACATAGGCGTCATCGCAGCGCTCGTCCAGATCCTGGAAATGGCATTGGATCGATATTTTCCGAAGCTCTACAACGCGCTCGGCATCTTCCTGCCATTGATCACCGTCAACTGCGCCATCCTCGGCGGCACGTTGTTCATGGTGGAACGACAGTATGACTTCGGTGAAAGTGTCGTCTTTGGGCTGGGCAGCGGATTCGGCTGGGCGATCGCACTGGTCGGCCTCGCCGGTATCCGGGAAAAGTTAAGATATTCGGATGTGCCTGACGGGCTACAGGGACTCGGAATCACGTTTATTATCGTCGGGCTCATGTCGCTCGGTTTCATGGGTTTCTCCGGAATACAGCTTTGAGCGCGCCTGCTTCAATATGGCTTGAAGTCATGCTGGGTGTCGGCCTCTTCACAGCAATCATCCTGATCCTGGTGCTGATCATTTTATTCGCGCGTTCGAAGCTGGTCGCCAGCGGCGCATTGACCGTCCTTGTAAACGGTGAACGGGAATTGAGTGTGCCTCCTGGCATCAAGCTGATGACCGGACTGGCCGAAGCAGATCTTTTCGTCGCGTCGGCCTGTGGCGGCGGCGGAACCTGCGGCCAATGCCGAGTGCGTGTTCTAAGCGGTGGCGGGTCCGCATTGCCAACCGAAACATCACTGCTGAATAAGAGAGAGGTCGCGGATCACTATCGCCTGTCCTGCCAGGTGGCCGTGAAACAGGACATGCGTGTCGAGGTGCCGGACGAGGTCTTTGGCGTTCGCAAGTTCAGCTGTCGCGTGGTCTCGAACAGAAACGTAGCGACATTTATCAAGGAACTCGTACTGGCGCTGCCGGACGGCGAAGCGCTTGATTTTAGAGCCGGTGGATACGTACAACTGGAATGCCCGCCTCACGCACTGAAGTTCTCTGCCTTCGACATCAATGAGCGGTTCCGCGACGAATGGGATCGTTACAAACTCTGGCGCTACGAATCGAAGGTCGGCAAGCCGACGACGCGTGCTTATTCGATGGCGAATTATCCGCTGGAAAAAAACATCATCAAGCTGAACGTGCGCATTGCAACGCCTCCGCCAGGTTCCGGTGACAAGGTCCCGCCTGGCGTTATGTCCTCCTATATTTTCGGTCTTAAACCCGGCGACGAAATCATGGTCTCCGGCCCATTTGGCGAATTCTTTGCGAAAGAAACAGACAAAGAGATGATATTCGTCGGCGGCGGCGCCGGTATGGCGCCAATGCGCGCCCACATCTTCGATCAACTAAAGCGCCGCCATTCCCGCAGGAAGATGTCCTTCTGGTATGGCGCACGCAATCTGCGTGAAACTTTCTATGTCAGTGAGTTCGACGAACTTGCAGCGGACCACGACAATTTCGAGTGGCATATCGCTTTGTCGGAACCGCAGCCAGAGGACCACTGGACGGGGTATACCGGTTTTATTCACAAGGTATTGCTTAACGAATACCTTGCAAAGCATCGGGCACCTGAAAATTGCGAGTATTATATATGTGGCCCGCCCATGATGAACACGGCAGTTATCAAGATGCTTGAAGATCTTGGCGTAGGCAGCGACGACATTCTTCTCGACGACTTTGGTGCCTGACACGATGATTGCCCGAACCCTGATCGTTGTTATCGTTGTCACGTTAGGCGCATGTGACGCCCGGCACACTGATGCTCCGATCCACGAGCTAACGGGCCAGACAATGGGCACGACCTTTAGCATTAAACTGGTTGCGCCCGATGAAAAACTGAACAAAAACCTGCTGGCCAATCGCGTGACTGACATTCTCGCCCGCATCAACGGGCGCATGTCGACCTGGCAGCCCGATTCAGAATTGTCTTTACTCAACGCCAGCGCTTCGACGGAATGGATAGAGTCATCAATTGAATTTTGCGCCGTCATAGATGCAGCACTCGCTGCAAGTCGGCGCACTGATGGTGCCTTCGATATAACCGTCGGTCCACTGGTCAATCTATGGGGTTTTGGTCCGAACAAAAACGCCACGCGGGAGCCGCCCACCGATGAATTGATCCTGACGACAGGAGAAAGAGTCGGTTATGGGAAGCTGCAGGCTGACTGCGACATCCCTGCTGTACGAAAATCCCGGCCGGACGTCTATGTTGACCTCTCTGCCTATGCAAAAGGTTATGCGGTTGATCAAATCGCCGGCGAACTCGACGAACTCGGGCTGGCCAACTACCTGGTCGAAATCGGCGGCGAGCTGCGCATGCGGGGCCACAGCGCGAGCAAAGACGATTGGGCAATCGCCATCGAGAAACCGGCTGACTTTGAACGGACAGTACAGGTAATCATCCACTTAACAGACCGAGCCATGGCGACCTCGGGCGACTATCGCAATTTCTTCGAGGCCGGGGGAGCACGTTTTTCACACACGATCGATGCGCGTACCGGGAAACCGGTTGCGCATCGCGCCGCTGCAGTTACGGTCGTCTCTGAAAGCGCCGCTTTGGCAGATGCGCTGGCCACTGCGCTCCTCGTTCTCGGGCCGGAAGAAGGTTTTTCGTTCGCCGAGGACGAACGAATCGCTGCCTATTTTCTGCTTCGCAACGAGTCGGGCATCGAGGAAAAAATGACCAGCACATTCGTGGCGCTGCAAACGTCATGAATACGCTAGCCATAACACTGCTTTTAAGCTTTGTCCTTATCCTGGGAATAATTGCCGCAATGGCCGTCGGCGTGATGTCCGGCCGGCCCGCGATACGCGGCAGCTGCGGCGGCCTCAATAATGGCGGTTGCGAACTTTGCAGCGGGAAATGCCGCGATAGAGCAGACCCATGACCTCGAAATCAGGCCGCACGTGCCTATGTCAGGAGGAGAGTCCAAGATGACGCCGAAAACAGGGTCGGTCAAAGACTATATGACCGGCAAGCTGGTGACATTCAGCCCGCAGACGGATGTGCTCGACGCGATCCATGAACTCGTGCACCACCAAATCGCCGGCGCTCCCGTTATCAACGATCAGGGCGACCTGATTGGCATGCTGTCCGAACTGGATTGCATGAAAATCGCGTTACAGGCCGGCTACCATGGCCAGTGGGGTGGCCCGGTCGCCGAGTACATGTCGATTGACATCGAAACCGTTGACGCCGGCATGAGCATTATCGACCTGGCAGAGCGTTTCCTGGATACGGGCTTCCGCCGCTTTCCCGTTGTCGACGATCACCGACTGGTCGGCCAGATCAGTCGGCGCGATGTGCTCCGAGCATTGGAAACCATTGCGCGAGGGTAAAACTCTTGTTTGATCCTGCGCCCGATGGATCGGCCTGACTTTACAAGCCGGATTCCCGAGGTGCGAATTCCGCCTGCAAGCGCTCGATGATCTCGGCGGCATTTTCCGGTTCCTCGTGCACGATCCCGTGATGACAGTCGATACAGGTTTCACCCTGCTCGGCAGCGCGCGAATGCTGCCTGGCGGTGCGCCGTTCCTGCCCTTCGAGATCCATCGCGTCGATACTGTGGCAACTGCGGCAGAACTTCGAATCATTCTCTTTAAACTGGCGCCAGACAGATTCGGCCATTTCGGCACGGTGTGCCGCGTACTTTTCTGCCGTATCCAGTTTCCCCGCAAGCTCCGGAATGATATCGAGCGAGACCACCATCTTGGTCCAGACGAGTTCGAACCAGTTGTCATGTGGCAGGTGGCAGTCTGAGCAGCCTGCGCGGACGCCGGAGAGATTGCTGAAATGTGAGGAGGCCTCGTATTCGGGTTTGATGAAATTCTCATGGGAGTGACAGACGTAGCAAAACTCGGTTGTACTGGTCTCATGCAACACGTAATTCGTCATCCCCAGCATTATCGCGCCGAGCGCGAATGCAATTACTCCGCCCAGCGGAATGCCGAGTAACCATTTTCTCTTTGGTTTAACCCAAAGGCCGGTTGATTCCCTGTTTTCTGTGTCTGACATGGATGTTCACCGTCCAATACGTCGCTATTGTGTAGTTTCGGCGATCACGACTCACGAACAATCGTGGTTATCCGAAGTGCCTGTCACACCCGGCGTGGCTCACGCGAGATGTTGTGCCGCATGTCGTCACGGAAATTGTTTACGCCCGAGAAGAATTCCCGCATCAGTATGACCCACAGGAAGTAGCCGGATTCGGTTAGCGCTAGCTGGTCCGATGCTTTGCGGATCGCCCCGATCGCGCGCAGGCCCGCGATATCGCGCCACATGAGCTTGCCAAACTGGCCGTCAAAGCGTTTCTCGGCGATATCGAGATCGAGATGGCCGCCAAACATTCGCATCAACAGGTAATAGCGCATTTGCTCGAATAGCGTCATTTCTCGTTTTTGAACAGCGCCGGTCAGACCTTCGTTGATGAGCCTTACGTAGTTATTGATCGAAAACGTATTGGCGTACATTGTGCCGTTGACATAGCTAAACGAACCACTGCCAAGACCCACGTATTCCTCGTGCCCGACGATATATTCGTCGAACATGCCGGGGCACCGCGAAAAACACCAGGCCGACGCGCGTTCGTAGCCGGCGGCGAGCATGTGTTCCGCGATAACTTCATAGTATTTGCGCGCCCTGGAATGATCCACATTGCCTATCCGGCGTGCCATTGGCCGCGACGTCGACGCGGCGGTCATCAACGGATACCAGGACACCTGGTCGACCAATAATTTGTCGGTCAGAACTGCGAGATCAGACTTCAGTATTGCTTCGGACTGATGAGGAAAGTTGAAAATCATGTCGACGTTGAGCGTATCGAACAGGCCGCTAACGCCACGCAGATGTTCGCCGATCTCCTCGCCGCTGCCATATTTTTCGTAGCGCTGCATTTCCTTGAGCAGGCTATCGTCGAAGCTTTGCACGCCGACCGACAACCTGTTGACACCTGTTTGTTTGAGTTGATTTAACTTTTGCGCATCAAGATCATGCGGATTCGTCTCGACAGATATGGACGACACTGAGTGCAATTTCGAGACCAGTTCGATGGTCTCGGCCAGCGCGTCCGGCATCACCGTTGGTGTCCCGCCGCCGATGTATAACTCACCGAATTGGTAGCCACGCTCCGTAACGCTTCTGATCTCTCGTTGCAGCGCCTCGAAATACTGGGTCGCCTTGTCTTTGCGAAACTCAACCCGATGAAACGAACAAAACGGACACAGCACCACACAGAAAGGTATGTGTAAATACAGGAGGTAGCGCTTGTCAGGGTCGGGATCCGGCAACCGAACTTCGCCCGGTTCAGGCCCAAAGGCCATCAGTCGCTGATTGAGGTGTCGAACGTATCGGCTGATCAGATTTTCAATCATGAGCGGCTGCCGCTCCCGTCTCAGGGGCGAATTCTATAGCGCGTATAATGGTGTGATATCGATATAAATTCTGTAACTGGCGATCAGCTCGCCCTGCAGCTCGAATACGTCGACGAACGGTATGACGACTTCTGTGCCATCAACGCGTCGATAACAGACTTCACCTTCGAAAGCCAGGCTGTTGTCTTCACGCCAAACCCGGCGCACGCTGTGCGACAGGCCCGAAATGGTGTCGAAGAAGGCCTGAACCGCTTCCCCAATCGCTTCCCGACCCTTGACTGCCGGCGCCGAACCGAAACGAAACTCGCCATCTTCCGCCAGGTAGGCGGCAAACCGCTCGGCATCCATAGCATCGATCGACTGAAACAGTCCGTCGAGAATTCCCTCAGGTTGCGCGGCTGCGTGCATCATCCCGACTCCATTGTTGCGAACTACGGCAGTAACACAAGTTACTGCCGTGATGCATAGTAGTGCAGCAGGGCCTCGACGTCAGCATCAGTCAACGGATCCATTTTTTCCTGCATTTTTTTATCCTGCGGTCTTTCGCCGGCGGCATATTGTGTAAATGCTTCGCGCAGGTAGCCCATCCATTGACCAGCAATGATGCCGGCCTCGTCCTCCGCGTTCGATCCACCTTCGGAATGACATCGGTCACACTCCTGCTTATGCAGGACGGCACCGGTCTCAGCCAGTGCGGCATCGAAATCCTGCGTTGCCGGAACGAAGGGAAGCGCAGCGTAGTGCTCGGCGATCGCATCGATCTCATCGTCGCTCAAGCCGGCAACCGTCTCGCACATCGTTGCTGGCGCACGATTCGTATCTCCCTGACGGTAGGCACTTTCCCCGCAGGCACGCTCCTCGTCTCGATAGGCGTACAGGGCATCGGCGTGCGTGAAAGCGTCTATACCGCTGATGGTAGGCATGTCATCCCACTGGCTTACGCCATTGTCTCCATGACAGTCGTTGCAGTTTTTGATCGTCGCGTCGAGATCAGCAGCACTCGCGGCACCAAAAATGCACAAGAAAACAGCGGTGATGCCCACGTAATAGGCAATTCTCATTGGTTAGCTCCTGTCAGTGACATAGAAATACGATGCGTTGACGATATGACTCATATTGATCTGTGCGGTTCCTGTTTCATATGGGCAAATCCACCCGGTTGGAATAGGTAAATCCCGCAATGCGTTGGGCAGGCAACATTTGGTACAAGTGTGTCATCAGAATAAAAAGCTGCGGCTGTCCGTGCCGCCGTCGGACGACGGCACACAATCTTATTTGAGGGGAAACCAATGCTTGCGACCTTGCGCAGCAGTGCCAAACTGGCGCTCATCCTATTTGCGGCATCCATGTTATTCGCATGTTCGGGCGATGACGGCAGCGCCGGGCCGGCGGGTCCCGCGGGCCCACCGGGTCCGCCATCACCCCCACCGCCACCAAGCAGTAGTGGTGGTGTTCCCGTCGACAGCGCGACCAAGATCAATGTCGAGATAACGGGCGTTTCTGTCGCATCGGGGACCGATCAACCGGTCGTCCAGTTACAGCTCACCAACGACCTGACGCAGGGACTCACCGGACTCCCTGCCGGTGACATCCGATTCATGTTGTCGCAGCTGTCCCCGGCCGCACCTGGCAGTGGTGAATCGAGCGAATGGCAGTCATACGTTACCCGGGCAAGCAACGGGGTTCCGGACGCACAGGCAACCACGGAAACCGCGTCCGCCGGAACCTTTGTCGACAATGGCGATGGCACCTACCAGTACACGTTTGCACAGGCGCTCGACGACTATCCCGCCGGGCCCGTCTTCGATGCGAACAAGAGCCACCGTCTCGGGATTGAGATTCGTGGTCAGGCGCCGATTTCGAGCAACGGCATTTTTGACTTCGTGCCCGCCGTGGGCGGCCCGACGATGGACATGTTCACACGCAATGTCGTCGACAACGATACGTGCAACGCCTGCCACGACGTGTTCGATTTTCACGGCGGCCCGCGGGTGGATATCACCTACTGCGTGACCTGCCACAACCCGTCCTCTATCGACGAAGACTCCGGCAGCTCGGTAGACATGAAGGTCATGATTCACAAGATTCATTACGGCGTGAACCTGACGAATGGATATTCGGTGATTGGATTTGGAAACACAGTGCACGATTATTCAGGCATTGAGTTCCCGCAGGATGTTCGCAACTGCCAGACCTGCCACAACGATTCCGATACCAACACACCCGATGCGAGCAATTATTTTGAAGTCGCCAACCGCGAGGCCTGTGGCACCTGTCACGACGACATCGATTGGGAAAACAACGGGCACAATGGCGTGTCATTCTTTGACGACACGCTGTGTCTCGACTGTCATGGCCCTACCGCAACGACCGCGGGCATAGAACAACGCGTAAAAGAGGCACACAGGCTGCCGGTGCAGGAAGCTTCCGAGAATTTCCAGTTCAACATCATTGCGGTAAGCAATATGGCGGTCGGACAGATGCCGAGCGTGGATATCTCGGTCACGAACCCGAACACCGGCGACGCCTACGACCTGTTAATGGACTCCGAGTTCACGACCTGTGCCGGCGGCGCCAGTCGGCTCGCTGTCGGCATCGCCTGGAACACGGATGATTACACCAACACGGATTCCGGCAGCGATCCGGCCCAACCGATTTCGATGAACCCGCTGGCCTGCTTCGGCAACCCACCGGCGACGCCGGTGGCGGGCAGTCCGGGCGTTTTCCGCGTGACGTCGACAACCGCAGTCCCGGCCAGTGCAGTGGGAACGGCCGCCGTTACGATTGACGGTCACCCGGCGGTCGTTATCGATAGCGTCGTTAATCGCATCCCCGTCACCAACGTCATTGAGTATGTTGGCATCGATGGCGCGACGGCCGCGAACAGGCGCGCCGTGGTCGACATCCAGAAATGCGACGACTGCCACAAAGCGCTGTCACTTCATGGCAACAATCGCACCGATAATCCGGAAGTCTGCGTCACCTGCCACAATCCGAATGCAACGGATGCGCGCCAGCGAGGCGTCGCGATGTCAGCCTGTGACGATCAGCTGGGTGCCAATGACACGACGATCGACATGAAGGTCATGATTCACGCGATCCACGCCGCCGGGTACGCAAATACGCCATACGAAGTTTGCGGATTCAACAATTCCGCACACAGTTATGACTTCGTTTATCCGGGTCGATTGCAGAACTGCGAAGGGTGTCATTTGGCCGGCACCTACTATCCGGTCGATCCCGCTGAAGTGCTCGGCACAACCGTTGACACTGGCATAGATGTCAGTTTGCCAGATGACGATGTCGTTGTTTCTCCCAACACTGCCGTATGCTCAGCCTGTCACGTGTCAGCGCTGGCAGCCGAACATATGAGTCAGAACGGTGGCGACTTCGCTGCGGGCAAAGCGGCTGACAGTTCCCTGGTCTCGTCAGGCGTTGAGACGTGTGGGATCTGTCATGGTCCTGGTCGAGCGTCAGACGTCAAAGAAATTCACGGTGTGGGCGAGTTCCAGTTCAATTGATCGTTGATTCGGCAGCGGGAACTGTGCGCACGTGACCAAACAAAACAAGCCCCGAGGACTGGCACTGGCTGCCCTCCTCGTGGCTATGTCGTTTCCCGGCCTGGTCGCATCGCAAGCACTGCAAGAGGATGAACCAGGTTATAGCCGGGAAGGCGCCGACTCCTGCTTTGCCTGCCACGATGATCAACAGACACTGGCCATTTTCCGCACGAAACACGCGGTGCCCAGCGATGCCGATAGCCCGTTCGGTCACGGTCAGCTGCAATGTGAGTCGTGTCATGGCCCCAGCGGCGACCATGCCGGCAGAGTCAGGCGCGGGCAGGAGCGGCCGGCGTCAATTGATTTCGGCGCTGATTCTGCAACGCCAATACCGGTACAGAATGGACTCTGCATTGAATGCCATAGTGCCGACCAGGGCAGTGGCTGGCACGCGAGTGGGCATGACAGCGATGACATCGCTTGTGCAGACTGCCATGTCAGTCACGCCGCAAGTGATCCGGTAATGGCGACCGCCACGCAGCCCGAGATCTGCTTCGATTGCCACCAGTATGAGCGTTCGCAGGCATTGAAACCCTTTTCGCATCCCTTGCGCGAAGGCAAGATGGATTGCAGCAGCTGTCACAGCACCCACGGTAATTCGACTGACACGCAGTTCGCGCAAGCTGCACTGAACGGCACCTGCTATGACTGCCATGCGGAAAAACGTGGCCCGTACCTGTGGGAACACGCGCCGGCAGTGGAGGATTGCGGATCCTGCCACGATCCACACGGATCAAACAATCCCGGCATGGTCAGCCTGCGCGGACCGATGCTGTGCCAGGGATGTCATTCGCAGGCCGGGCATCCGAGCATCCCGCGGACGCCCGATGAACTGGCCGGCGGCATGCCCTCACAATATCTGCTAAGCCGGAATTGCATGAATTGCCATACAGCTGTGCATGGATCGAATCATCCTTCCGGCTCGAATCTGATGCGCTGAATGCCATGAGCCGACACTACGCAAAAATCGGGACATTCTTAATTATTTGCCAGCCGGCTGCTGTCATGGCGCAAGTTGACACGAGCGAGTGGAAGTGCGAACTCTGCCCGTTCGAAGTCGATTACACGGCTGAGCTGCAGGTTGGGGCGCTCAGCGTCAGCGACAGCGCCGCACGTTTTGGCAACGCTACGGGTCTGGACGACGACGGCATCAAAGCTGACCTGGGCGGCACCGGACGCTTTGCCAACGAGACGCTCCAGTTGCGCTGGACCGCCAGCAACCTGGCGCTGGACTCACGGGAATTCAATCTTGAAGTCGGTCGCCAGGGATTCTACGGCCTCTACCTGGACTACGACGAGCTGCCGTACCGACGTTTCGACACGACCAGCACGGTGTATGCGTATGGCGCCGGTAACGAATTGGTCCTGCCGGCCGCTTGGGTAGCGGCGGGCAACACGGCGGCGATGACGGCATTGCCCGCTGCGCTTGTAAATCAAAACATCGGAGCGGACCGGCAGACAATCAGCCTGGGCGGCCATGTCTCGCCCGCAAACCATTTCGAAATTTTCGCTGACTATCGCCAGCATAATCGTGATGGTGTCGACATCGTATCCGGATCCAACTTTTCGCAGGCAAGTCTCTTGCCACGCATTGTCGACTATCAAACGGACACAGTGAATCTGGGAGTTCGGTACGCAAACGGCCCCTGGAACCTGGCACTAGCCTGGTATGGCTCATTCTTTGAAAACAGCTCGAATTCGCTGTCGTGGGAAAATGCCTTCTTTGATGATTCACTGACAGCCGGTTTCGAATCCCGCCAGCTCGCACTTGAACCGGATAACGACTTCCAGCAGATTTCCCTGTCCGGCAGTTTTCACGTCACAGCGCTCGATACGATCATCGCCTTTAATGCCGCCAACGGACGTGGGGAGCAAAACGAGCCGTTGCTGCCGTATACGGTTAACCCGAACCTAACGGCCGGAGCATTGCCGAGCGCCAGTATTGATGGGCAGATCGATACGAGCAACTACTCGATAACACTGACCTCCAAACCGCTACCCGGGGGACGTGTCAAACTCGGCTACCGGTTTGACGAGCGAGACAACCAGACGCCCCGGGACTCCTGGAACAGAGTCATTGCCGATACATTCCTGTCGGGGGAGACCGAATTAAACACGCCCTACAGCTTCGAGAGAGCGCGTCTCAATGCCAGCGGCGAGTACCGCTTGCGCGAGAACCTGCGCGTTTCTGCAGGCTACGAGAGATCCGACGTGGACCGGGATTTCCAGGAAGTCGCCGAACAGTCGGAAGATCGTGGTTGGGGCCGGGTCAGATGGCGCCCGATGCCGTGGCTTGCTTTAAGCGCGAAAGGCGGCGCGGCAAAAAGAGAGATTGATCGTTACAACGAGAATGTCGCCGTCAATTTCGGCCAGAACCCGCTGTTGCGCAAGTACAATCTCGCACACAGATATCGCGAATTCGGAGAATTTTCACTATCGGCCGCACCATCTGAATGGCCGGTTTCTGCCACCATCACAGCACTGTTTGCCGACGATAGTTACAGCAAGTCACGGGTAGGCCTGACAGATAGCAAGAATACCCATTTCTCGATTGATTTCAGTTGGGCCGTTTCCGAAAAGGCGTCTGTTTACCTGATCGGTGGCCGGGAAACCATCGACGCCGATCAACTCGGCAGCGCGCAATTTG
>JAJFKP010000004.1 GCA_021773135.1 Woeseiaceae bacterium
AAGCTTAAAAAACCAGATGGAGGTTCCGGCTGTGAACGATATTCTTGCGGACTTATCTAAGCGTGCAGGTCGTCCGGAGTTTCGTGATCTTGTACGCGAACTTAGCGAGCGGTTAGAGACGCAGGCGAACGACTGAGCGGCCGCTTCTGGCCGAAACCAGCCACTGGAGTGATAAACTGCCGAGAGGCGGCTATTGACCCATAGCAGACTATTGACGGAATACTGACTTCGTGGACGCTTTTGAATACATATCTGTATTGACGTCGATCATTATCGGTCTTGGCATGGCTCAACTCCTGCTGGTAGTGAGCCGTATCATTCAGTACCCAAGCAAGGGCCCTCCATATTGGGTTCACATTGGCTGGGTAGTTTACACATTCATATTTACAGTATTTTGGTGGTGGTGGGAATTCAATCTGAGATTGATTGAGACTTGGACATTCGGAATTTATCTACTCGTCATTCTTTACGCGTTTCTGATTTTTCTCTTTTGCGCATTGCTTGCCCCTTCAGACTTATCAGAGCATGGCGACTTTAGGGGCTACTTCTACGCCAAACGTCGATGGATATTTAGTGTTTTTCTGTTGATCCAGGTAGTCGACATTGGCGATGCGTTAATCAAGGGCGCCGACTACATTCTTGCGATTGGCACCCAATACTACGTTTCACAGATAATTATCGTGGCCTCAGCAGTGACGGCAATCGTCACCCGAAACGAGAGATTTCACTCAACATTTGTAGTCGCGCTGCTTGCTTTTACAGTTATTCAGGGTTTCTTGTTTTACGACACAATTTGAGGTAGCGCGGTCCAGTGGCAAGTGGATTTGTTTACGACTCAGGCGTGTTACAAGTGGCTGCTTCTGGCCGATTCCAGCCGCTCATCAGGTGATAGACTCAGTGGCTGGTATTGACCCAAAGCGGACCCACAGAATTTTCGTCGATGCGCCAATCTTGATGCAATAGTTGCGGTTCAAATATGAAAAGTAACAGTAAGAAAGAGATTCTTGAGGCAATTGGACTGGTTGCGATTGTCGCCTCCCTAGTTTTCGTTGGATTCCAACTTCAGCAGGATCGAGTTATAGCTCAAGCCCAGCTGACATCTGATACTTTTGAAGTCGGAAGATCGATTCAGGAAGACCTTTCAAATCACGATTTAGCTCGCGTATTCGCGAAAATGCTGGAACAACCTGAAGACTTGACTTTTGTCGAGAAACTACAGGTCGACAACCTATTCAGGCGCGTTACGGGAGCATACAAGCGGGAATGCTATTTGATGGGCAGGGGCATATTGGCGGAGTGCGAGGAACTCATCCGCGATACAGCTTGGATTTTTTTTGGAAACAAATATGGCCAGTCGTGGTATCAGCTAAACGGTCTTCAAGGTGATGAGGACGACAAATTTTTTCCTATCCCTAATTGGATTGAGGCCGAGATCGAAAGCTACGATCCCAATATCTATCGTCTAAGAGTGCTGGGTAAAAACGTGGCGAATTAGCGACCGCTTCTGGCCGAATCCAGCCGCCCAAGTGATAAACTGTTGAGAGGCTGCTGCTGACCCATTGCGGCCCTTCGTTCAGCGGCGAGTTGGGGTCGGGAGTTGCCGTTGAAGCTCGTCGCGGTAGGCGGCGATTGAGACCCAAGGCGGCTGTAGTCAACTCCACCATTCTATGACTGGGAATCTATATGCTTTTACGCCGTGTTATTGAGCACGTTAGGAATCAGAATTGGTTTGCTGTTGGTGTTGACTTTGTCATCGTCGTTATTGGTGTCTTCATCGGTATTCAGGTTGCCAACTGGAACGACGCTCGCGTTGAGCGAGAATCGGAAACCAAGTATCTGCTGGCACTTGAGCAGGATATGAGAGAGTCAATTGCAGAGGTTGATGATGTGGTTCAGCAACTCCGCATGCATGACCAATCACGGCAATCGCTCTATGAATACAGTCTGAGGGAGAATCAGGAACTTGAGTCGTCGGAAGTCTCTAGACTGATTCATAATGGCGTATGGTCATTTGCTTCCGTAGAGCTTCGGGTAACCACGTTTGACACGCTCAGAAATTCAGGTCGGTTGGGAGTGTTGACGGATGAAGACTTAGTAGTTGCGCTCCAAGATCTTGCCGCACTTATCGAGGAGGCAGAGTTTGAGGAAAAATTCGAGATGCATACGCTCGAACGGTTTACCGACCCTTTTCTTTATGACCACGTAAACATGGCGGTCGTACTTACGACCCCAAGTTTGGTTACGGGCAATTCCTATGTGCCCTGGCTCAAGGCCGATTCAAGCCCTGCGGTCATGTCAACGATACTAAAAACTCAGCAATTTCGAAACGGCCTCATATTTCGTTCTGGTTCTTCGAACGAGCGCATCGACTCACTTCTACAAATTCGTGAAAAGTGCGTTGGAATTATCGAACGAATCCTAGCGCATCGGAAAGACTTGGGCGTTCAGAAAGGCAATTGACAATAATCTTAATTGCTCCAATGGCCACTCCTGACTCCAATGCCACTCCCGAGCGTCTGCTTCTGGCCGAAAGCGGACCGTCAGAATTTCCCAAATCTTTGATTTGAACGGCTGGTTTCGAGAAACGCGGCCGTTCAACACGAGCGGCAAGTTTTGGGCGTGAAGTCGATATCCTGAGCGGCAAGTACTGGCCGATTCTTTCCTCTGCCGGCACATGGTTGATATCAGAAATCAACGCTAGCTAACACCTCTTAACGCTAACCAACAACTTTTTTCGCCATAGACAACCGAGTGACCCAGAACCGCACCTACTCTACGGTAACGGACTTCGCCAGGTTGCGCGGCTGGTCAACGTCCGTACCCTTGAGCACCGCCACGTGATAGGCCAGCAGCTGCAGTGGAACGGTATAGACAATCGGTGCGATGAGCCGGTCCGCGTGCGGCATGGAAATTACCTTCATGCCTTCTTCGCTTTCGATGCCGGTTGCATCGTCAGCAAACACGTACAGCTGGCCACCTCTTGCTCTAACCACCTGCATGTTGGATTTCAGCTTGTCGAGCAGCTCGTTGTTCGGAGCAACAACGACAACCGGCATCTCGTTGTCGATCAATGCCAGGGGGCCATGTTTCAACTCACCGGCGGCATAGGCCTCAGCGTGAATGTAGGAAATCTCTTTTAGCTTGAGAGCGCCCTCCATCGCGATCGGCCACATCGGGCCCCGACCGAGAAACAGCGTGTGGTTCTTGTCAGCGAAGTCCTTTGCCAACTCCTTTAACTGGTCGTTCATTTTCAGCGCAAGATCTGAGGCTGCGGCGGCATGCGTCAGATTGGCAACAAACTCTTTTTCTCTTGCAACAGAAAGGCCACGATGCTTTGCCATCATCAGGGTGACCAGGAGTATCGACAACAGCTGCGTAGTAAAAGCCTTGGTGCTGGCAACGCCGATTTCCGGACCTGCCTGCGTCATCATGACGAGATCGGATTCCCGCACCATGGAGCTGTGTGCGCTGTTACAGATTGTCAGCGTGCCGAGGTAGCCAAGCTCCGTTGCCATACGCAGGGCTTCGAGCGTATCTGCCGTTTCCCCGGATTGCGACAAAGTTACGAACAGCGTGTTCGGCGGCACGACAACGTGGCGGTAGCGATACTCACTGGCAATCTCGACCTGGCATGGCACGCCGGTCAGCGACTCGATCCAGTATTTGCCGACACAACCTGCATGGTAGCTGGTGCCGCAGGCAACGATGTGAATGTTCTCCACCTTGTCGAGCAGCTGCTCGGCTTTAGGCCCCAGCGATTCGGGCAAGACGCGCTGATTTGAGACGCGTCCATACAATGTATCGGCCAGCGCGCTGGGCTGTTCGAAAATTTCCTTCAGCATGAAGTGGTCGTAGGGCGCTTTCTCAGCAGACGCGCTGTCCCATTCTGTCTCGTGCACTTCGCGGGTAACGTCGTTGCCCTCGGTGTCGACGATACGCACACCGTCGCGACGAATTTCGGCGAGGTCGCCCTGCTCCAGGTAGATGAAGCGCTGTGTAACCGGCAACAGTGCCGGTATGCCACTGGCAACAAAATTCTCGTCGTCACCAAGCCCGATAACCAGCGGGCTCGCGACACGGCTCACGACAATTCGATGCGGATCGTCCGCATCGATGACAAGCAGCGCGTAAGCGCCTTCAAATCGTTTCACCGCTTCACCAACGGCCGCAACGAGGTCCATGCCCTGTTGCACATAGTCGTAGATAAGATGCGCCGCCACTTCGGTATCGGTTTCCGAATCGAAGGCATAGCCTTTTTGCAGCATTTCGTCCTTGATCGGCTGAAAATTTTCGATGATGCCGTTGTGAATGACGGCTATCCGGCCGCCTGACAGGTGCGGATGCGCGTTCGACTCCGTCACACCGCCGTGTGTTGCCCAGCGCGTATGCGCAACACCGATCTGTCCGTCCAGTGGCTGCTGTTCAAGCTTTTCTTCGAGTTTTGCGACCTTGCCAACCGTGCGCGCCAGGCCAAGCTTCTGGTTAGCATCGACGACGGCGACGCCGGCGGAGTCATAGCCACGATATTCGAGACGTCTCAGTCCTTCTATCAGTACGGGGACAATATTGCGTCCGGCGACCGCGCCGACAATTCCACACATTCAGTTCTTCTCCGTTGTTCCCGCTGGCAAGCCGGCTGGCAATTGTCGCAGCTTTTGGCGACAGGCAGAGTGGCTGGGTTCGCAGTGGTAAGCATGAGCCCGGTCACACTTTGATCATCGACGACGTAAATTACTGTTTTAAAAGAATTCTACTGCTTTTTCCGGGGTGCTTTCCAGCCTGGTATGGTGGTTTGTTTGGCCCGCTCCAGCGTGAGTGCGCCTGCCGGAGCCGACTTTGAAATCGTTGATCCGGCGCCGATCGTGGCACCTGCGCCTATCTCGACCGGCGCCACCAGTTCGACACCGGAACCGATGAAGGCATTGTCACCGATTATCGTCAGGTGTTTGTTGGCACCGTCGTAGTTGCAGGTGATCGTGCCCGCCCCGATATTTACGCCGCTGCCTATGCGGGCATCTCCAACATAGGTGAGGTGATTCACTTTGCTGCCATCGGCAACTGTGCTTTTCTTGATCTCTACAAAGTTGCCAACCTTTACATTGTTCGCAAGCTCGGCGCCTGGACGCAGCCGGGAAAAAGGCCCGATCTCACAATTGCTGCCGGTCTTCGAACTCTCGATGTGACAGTTTGAATGAATAGTTGTGCCTGCACCGATGTGACTGTCACGAATCAGGTTGTTGGATTCAATGGTCGCGTTGTCACCCAGAGATACGGCGCCTTCAAATATGGCGTTAGCATCAATATACACGTCCTGCCCGCAGGTCAGCACGCCGCGGATGTCTACCCGCTCCGGATCGGCAAAACTGACGCCTTGTTCCATCAGTTCGTCTACCAGGCGGCGTTGTAACGCCCGTTCGGCTTCGGCCAGCTGCTTCCTGTCGTTGATACCCATGATTTCCACCTGGCTTTGCGCCTTTACGCCGTGAACGACCGTGCCGTCTTCGACCGCCATGCCCAATACATCGGTCAGGTAATATTCTCCCTGGCTGTTGTCACTCTTCAACCGACCGAGCCATTCTTTTAATTTCTTAGCTGGCGCACACATAACGCCTGTGTTGATTTCCACAATCGCTTTTTCTTCATCTGTCGCATCTCGTTCTTCAACGTTGCGCAGAACTGCGCCGTTTTTGCGGATTATGCGTCCGTAGCCAAACGGGTTATCCAGGTCGACGGTCAGCACGCCCACCTCGTCCGGACCGCAGCTGTCCAGCAAAGCTGCAAGTGTCTCCGGCCGAAGCAGGGGCACATCGCCGAACAGGATCAAAACGCGATGCGCATCGGGCGTGTCGGGCATCGCCTGCTGCACGGCGTGGCCGGTGCCGAGCTGCTCTTCCTGCAGTGCCCAACGCAGGCTTTCCGCCGCCAGTTCCGCCCTGACCTCGTCGCCGCCATGACCATAGACGACGCAGATATCGCTGGCGCCTACGTGCCGCGAATAATCGATAACATGCTGCAGGAGCGGGCGTCCGGCCAGGGGTTGCATTACCTTGGGCCGGCTCGACTTCATGCGTGTGCCGGCGCCCGCGGCGAGAATGACGATACTGATTTCCAAGGCGTGGGGCCTCCTCAAATTCTGCGCGCATGATACCGTATGTAGCTCGTTGATTCGTATGAAAAAGGCCAGGAAACGAGAAACACTTCAGGGCTAGTTCATCGTAATTTTCGTAAGCTTTACGTTCTCGTCGCTGTCAGCAGGGAGTGTGTGTGCCAAAAACCTTGTTATTCGTGTTGCTCACGGCGCTTGCCGCCTGTAACAGCGAAATCTATGTAATTGACGGGGTGACGGACGGCGACACGTTCTATCTCGCGGAGCGAGCGCTGGCAGACGATGACCCGGTATTACAGAGCTGGGTTAGTTACAGCCTGGCAAAAAGCACCTGCCAACTACAAATCGGCGGTGCGAATCCTGCACGTGCCAGCTCCTATGAGTGTGAGTTCACCGCGCGCCGATTGCTGGTTGACTCCTGGCGTGAAAAAAAGGCGCTGCGCCAGGATGCTGAAGACCGGTATTTGGACCAGCTGGCCGAGATTCGTGAGGCCGGCTTCCTTGGCGAGTATGTTGTGCATCATTTCGGCAAGAAAAGCTGGCACATTCCCGGCGAAATAAATACCCGGGCGTATCGTCGCTGGCAGCGACAGCACCTCGGTCGACACAGGGTGGAGACCCGCATCGTTGGTTCGTGGAACTATGCGCGCAACGTGCGACCGCTGCAGAGGGCTCTTTGATTTATTGCAAAAACCCGGCGGATGATAAAAGATCGGTCAGGATTCACCGTCGCGGTATCGCCATGAAAAAATCAATCTTGTCATTACTCATCATCATCGTTTGTGGCACCACGCATGCACAATCGAATTCCAGAATTCAGTACCTGGCCAACGAAGGCGTCATGGTCACGCATGAGCAGACGAAAATATTGATTGATCCATTGTTTGACAACGGCTTCGGGCGATACCAGATGGTGCCGGAGGAAGTTCGTGCAGCGATATTTGCCGGCGATGCCCCGTTCGACGGCGTTGACGCGGTCTTCGTCAGTCATTTTCACGGCGACCATTTTTCTGCAGAAGATATGTTGCGCCTGTTACGCGCGCAGACCGGCACTCGTCTGTATGCGCCTGCACAGGCCGTCGCGGCACTGCGTGAAATCTCAGGTGCCGATGACGCGCCGGTATTCGACCGTGTGACCGGACTGGACTTGGGTTATGGCGAGCAGCCGGTCAGGATCGATACCGAAAACCTGCTGGTCGAGGCGGTTCACATTCCCCACTCGGGCTGGCCGACGGCCAGAACGGACGTGCAGAACCTGGCGTTTCGCATTACCCTGAACAACAACAGTACCGTACTACACATGGGCGACGCGGATGCGCGCATCGTGCATTTCGCAGCCGATGAGCAATACTGGGAAGAGAGGCCTATCGACTTGGCACTGCCGCCTTACTGGTTTTTTGCCTCCGATGACGGTGTCGAGATTCTTGAAGATCGTATGGACGTTCGTCACGCGATAGGCATACATGTCCCGGACAGTTTTTCCAACCAGGCTAACGTTCCCGACGAACTGGTGGGCGTTGATCTGTTTACGCTGCCCGGAGAAGGGCGACGATTCGAAGGGTCGCAGTAAGCTTTTCAGCGATCCGAATATTTCTGTTCTACTAATCTGGCTCTTCTGATTAATTCCGCGCGACGGCGTTGCCGGCAACATAAACGCGCTGCACGGCATGCGCGCCGCGGATATCTGCCAGCGGGTTCTCGCCAAGTACGACAAAGTCCGCCCACTTGCCCGCCTCAAGTGTGCCAACATCATTGAGACCCATGCAGTCCGCAGCGACGGAGGTCGCGCTGAGCAATATCTGTTCCGCGGTCATGCCGGATTCAGCCATCAGGTCGAACTCCATATGTTCGAAATAGCCGAGGAACCTGCCACCCGGCCCCGTATCCGTGCCGAACGCGACCGGTACGCCCGCAGCCGCTAGAATTTTAAGATTCACTTTGGCCTGCTGCAACGCGATCCTGTAGCCGGCTGCGGCCGGGCTGGCGGCTACACGAGTCATGAATTCCGGCTGGCTGACCCGGTCGATCTCGCTTTGCTTCGCGACCTCGAGGAAAAACGAATCGTCGAAAAATGCCGGGCGGCTCGCATACACGAACGTTGAGACTTCCCGGGTCAGGGTTGGCACGTAGCAAACCCCTGTATCCAGCAGCGCATCGATAAAGTCCTGCGTAACCGTCTGGTCTCTGACTGAGTGGGCAATAAGTCCTGTGCCGATCTCCAACAGCCGCTGGGCGTCTTCCAGGTAAAAAATATGTGTCGCAACCGGAATTCCGGCCTCACGGGCAACGTTAATGACTTCATGCACAATTTCCCATGGCATCTTTTCGCCACTGCCAAGATTGTCGTCGACCCGGATCTTGATCCAGTCGACACCGCGGCGAATATTTTCCTGAGCGAGCGAGGCCGCCGCTGCCGGCGTATCGCCCACCACCACGGGCCCTGCCAGTCTTACCCGGGCGTGTGCCAGTGCAGTACTTTCCTGTGCATCGCGAACGGTGAAAGCCTCTGCCGGCGCACCGCCAAGGCTGACGACACTGGTGACACCGTAGCGCGCATACAGCGCGAGGTCGGCGCGAACCCTGGCGGCTGAATCGGTCACCGAATCATCCGCCCAGCGTCCGGAGACATGGCCATGTGCGTTGATGAAACCCGGCACAATCCAGCGGCCTTCGAGATCGATGACTTCGGCATTTGCCGGGGGCGCATCGAGTATGGCAACGATGCGGCCATCCTGAACCACCAGGCTCTTGCCGTTTTGCGCGGGGCTTCCTGTGCCATCCCAGATGGTGGCACCGGTATAGGCCACGTAAGCAGCCTCCGATGCTGGCGTCATCGCGTTAGCCGGCTGCTGCGCAGACGATTGATCAGAACCAGATCTCCCACACCCGGTCAGGCATGCGGTGATCAGAGCGAGTGCAATTAGTCGATACATTATGGAGTCCGCCAGCGTCATGTTGCAGTCACTCTATCCTAATCGGGCGACCAAAAAAAAGCCGCTCGAGAGAGCGGCTGTGGTAATGAGTGGAAAACGCTAGAGCGACCAGTTGAAGCTGATCGAAAATGATGTACCGGGTTTTTCCTGGAATACAGCAATGCCTTCACGTTCGATGGTGACCGATTCGTCCAGGATATTCTGCGCCTTCAGCTTTAATGTCATCGTATCTGTCGGATACCAGAAGTACGTTAGGTCCAGCGAACGGAACGGCTGCTCGAACCCGTCCGGCGCACCGTTTCTGCCGGCAACATAGAGCCGCTCGCCAAACTCGTTGTAGATAATTGACGCAGTGTGTTTGGCATTCGGCGCATCGAAACCCAGCATCAGGTTCGCCACGTAATCCGATGCGCCACTCAGCGCGCGGGTAGGATTGGTTGGCGCGTCAGCCTCGCACGCCAGCACTGCGTTCGCATCACAAACAAGCTCGGAATCCTGGATCGTTACGTTTCCCTGCAGGAACATCGTGTCGAATATGCCGCCCATGAAACCGAGTTCTTTCAGAAACTCGAATTCCACGCCTTCGACGGTGGCTTCGTTTGCATTGAGAATCTCTCGCGCAATTGTCGTGTCGCTCGCAGCGGATTCGAAAAACTCAATCGGTTTGTCGATGTCCTTCCTGAAGAGAGTCACGGTCAGATTGTCGCCATTGCCGAAGAACCATTCTCCGCGTAAGTCGTAGTTGGTTATGTCAGATGGCACTACGCCGGCATTACCGCGGGTCAGGTCGTCCGTAATCGGATCGATATAGCTCGAACCCGTAATTTCTCTCAGATCCGGCCTGACCGCAGTTTCGCTCCAGCCGAGCCGCAGCTGAAAAGTCTCGGCCCACAGCTCGGTCATGTAGGTCATTGCGGCAGAGGGATACACTTTGTCGTCAGAAAAGGTCCCCTCCTCGAGTGCGACCGGATCTGTGGTCACCTGCGGGGAAGATTGAGAATAACCAAACGGGTTCCAGTTAACCGCGGCCTGGCGATAGTCCTCCCAACGCGCACCGACCGCGACACGCCAGGTGTCCTCGTAGGTCCAGTCGACAGCACCAAACACGGCGTCCGTGATCGTTGCCGCAATATAGCTTTCGTTGTTGGTGCCCTGACGATCGAACACAAAGTTGTTTGCCGGATCCAGGATGACCGCATCGGAAAACACTTCATCGAGCGTGCCGGAAAGTGTGGGTGTGTCCGCTACGGATAGCGCGCCGATACTGTATTGCGATTGCCGATACGTGCGTGCCTTCCGCGACGTCTGCCAGCCACCGGACAGCTCGAAATAGTTGCGCGCGGTCTCGACGGGAACTGTCGCCGCCCAGCCGTAGTTTTCCACTTCATCGTCGAGATCCGTGAAACGGAAATCCGCTGCCTGCGAAGACAGGGTTACGGCCTCTGACAGTACCGCACCAGTGACAGGATCTGTCGTAGTTTGTGACGACACCTGTAACTGGTTCGGTATGTCCGTGGTCGCTTCGGAGTCGGATACGAACCAGCTGATCTGTGATGCTTCGGGCAGCCAATCAATCAGGCCTGCCACCAATCCTGGCAAGCGCTCCCGAGTGGCGGCGCCTAAAAAGTGTGTACCCGATATCTGGTTGGTCAGCATTGCCCGCTGTTCGAACTGGAAACGATAGTTCCGCCATCCCAGCCCGTCGGACTTCTCGCGATTCTCATTGAAAAAATCGGTTACCGCAGTTTCGTCATCCGTATTGCGCAACCACAAGGTCGTCGTCGAGATTTCATGGTCTTCGGTGAAATTGAGACCAAAGCTCGCGGTGCCGGCCAGCGTAACGGCGTGGCGGGTCTCCCGTTCTGTATCGGTCCTTTCATCAGGGAAATTGAAATTTCTCGCCAACGCGACGGTTTCGCGCCAATTGGCCCTGTAGGAGCCGCCAAACAACGCCCCGAATTGCCAGTCATCATTGAGGTCCCAGCTGTTGCCGAGACTGCCACGAACATTGATGTCTGCCGGCAGACTCCTGGTTTGTGCCGAAAAACTTCTGTTCAGTTCCAGACCCATTGACCGGTTCAGGGCCTGTGCATCGGCGAGCGTGACGGTGGGATCCTGTGCACGCAGAGATGACAGCAGAGACTGGACGCCTATCTGCCCCTGATACTGATCGATTGAATTCAGGAGATCCTGCGATATTGCGCGGGTGCCGTCGTCCGTACCCCATTTGTCGTCGCCGCCACCGGCGTAAGAGAGCCCGCTTCCCGAAGCTTCAGAGTTAGATCCGCTGCCCACCTCGAAGCTTGCTGTGAAACCGGAGGGAATGCTCTTCGTACGAATATCGACCGCCCCGCCACCGAAGTTCGCGGGCAATGACGGTGACCAGGATTTCTGTACGCGCAAAGACTCGACGATACTCGTCGGAAAGACATCCAGTGGAATCACGTTTCTGGTGAGGTCGGGTGACGGTATCTGGGCGCCATTCAATGAAGTCGAGGAATACCGCTCCCCGAGACCACGTATGTAGACGAATTTGTCGGCCACAAGCGATAAGCCCGGGACGCGGCGCAGGGCAGCACCAACGGTCGAATCGCCCAGGCGTGAAATGGTGTCAGCACCGAGCAGGTCAGTCGCAAAGGCATCCGTCATGCGCTCGTTGACGAGCTGCTGGCTCGAGCTTATGAATCGTCCCGTGACGACCACTTCCTCTATCTGCTGTTGCTCTGAGACCGGCATTTCGGGCACGTTGCCAGGCGCAGGCTGTTCTTCCTGATCCGTCTCAACTTCCTGAGCAAGTGCCAGTTGACCGACAAAATGCAGCGCCAGGGTGACTGCACATGTAGCAATTTTTTTGTTCGTTTTCATATTTTGGCCTGTTTTGTCTGTCTCTACGGGTTAGGAAAGTCACCCATCCAGATATCGGAAAGGCACCGTCTTCAAATCACGAAAACGGTGCCCGAAGGCTTGCTGATTTTTTGATTCCGCGTTACAAAGTCTCAAACCAGAGTGCCTGGCCACGGCTGCCGTCGTGAATGCCGTAGGTCCAGTTCAGGGTCCAGTCGACGGAACCAGCGCTCAATGCGCCCAGAAACGCGCCGCTGGTCGGTGTGCTGCTTGCGTTGGGCACTGCGCCATCGACCTGTGATGTCGCGTAGTCAATCGAATAGACGGGCACTGTCCCTTCGAGCAATTGCAACGACGTGTCGTTGACGGCCGTTGCGCTCGTGGCAACGCCGTCCGCGAGCGTCGCTGCAACGGCACCTTCTGCGGCAGCAATATTCTCGTTGTCGACATCTCGATACGTTTCCTGGCAGGCGAAAATGACCGAGTTCAGGTTTGAATCGCCGTTGTTGACCGCGTCGAGCGACTCCTGATCCTGAAACCGTAGGCAGTAATTGTCGTTTGCGCTTCCCGTGTCGTTGGCGCCGAAAGACGAAATCAGCAGTGAATCATTTATGTCGATCCACAAGCCTTCGCGCAGTCGCCAACCAGCGCCAGGATCATGGGTTGCCGTAGCGGCACCGTTTGGGGAAATGATGCAGGTCAGGTTGCTGATCGTTGTGCGGCTGTTGAGGTTACGAGCAACGAAGTCGGCCCGCACTGCCGGGTCCAGGTCTCCGTAAGACCCGATACCGTCAGCTTCTATACAGTGGTTGCCGTCGGTTGCCGACTGGATCACAAGTGCATTGGTTATCGAACCCTGCCAGCCTTCGTCAATATCGATTGCGTCATCGCGCACGTACAGCGCGACTAAGTTATTGAAACTGACCGCCCCACCGAACATCTCGATGCCATCATCAAACGTGGAATAGACTTCAAGGTTGTTAACGACGGTGTTGCTGCCGACACCACCGAACGATATGCCGTTGAGCTCGTCGCCGTTGCCGACCGTGGCACCGGTGTGTTTTACCCGCACGTATTCAAGGCGCCCCGAACTGTCTTCGTCGTTCGCGCCGCCATACTGGGACTCATCCAGACCTGCGGCCCCTTCGGCGTCAACGTGACACTCTCCCGCAAGTGCGAATCCTGCCTGACCACGTGTACCCGTATAGGCACACTTGTTAGTTACACCAAAACCGTTGATCACGACGCCGCCCCATTGCTGCACGTCTTCCGGACCGACTGTTCCGTTGACGTCCGATACCGACGTTAATGTGATCGGTGCGGACTCTGTGCCAACGGCGAATATCTGCGAACCACGATTGATGATGATGAAGTCGTTACTGGTCTGAAAGGCCAGCGTCGCGCCCGCCTCTATTGTAAGAACCGGACCGTCGCCACCGCTGGCAATACCGGCGGTCGCAAGGTCTGCGTTGGTGCGATGTGTTTCACCGACAAACAGGCTGCCTTCGAAGATGTGGGCACCGCCATTGGGCAGGGCCGGCACCGTCATATCCACCGTCAGGTTATTGCCCGCGCCGACAAATGCCTGCGAGTAGGTGCAGTTGGTGCCATCGGATACGCCCTGAATGGTCTGGCCACCACTGTTGACGTACGACGCGCAGATATCATTGGCGTTGCTACCGTTTCCTGTGATCGTAGTGTTGTTGCTATCGGTTACCGCGGTCTGCGGCTGAATATTGATGTCACCGCTGTCACACGCCGAGAGCGTGATGCCAGCCAGGACGAAAATCAGGGTTTGCTTGTACTGCATTAAGAATCTCCAGCCGATTGCTATCGGGCCATTCGTAGTTCGGTACCAAACTGTAAAACCATGGACAGTTCGATCCGCATTTGAGTGGCGCAGGGTAGGACTCGGATGTTTAATCTGCGTGACAGAATTATTAAGAAATTCTTACAGTCAGGATCAAGACGGCAATCAGGGCGATCGCCTTTTGTATTGCAGATTTATGACAGATTGAGACGCACGACGAGGAAGCTCATCGAGTAGTAGCAGCGACCTTTGGTGGTCGGGACACCTGATTACGCGCCGGCGGCATTGCGTCGCCGCGCGGACGCTCAATATTCGGGTACTTAGCAGCTTAAGCGGAGCTACTGATTGGCCGTTCCGGGTTGCAGACTCGAGGCTACTAACGCCTGCAAATCCTCTCGATCCAGCAAGTTGCCTTTACTAACGACGGCGGCAATTCGCTTCGTATTGCTGATGTCATCAATCGGGTTGGCATCGAGCAGGAGTAAATCCGCCTGCTTGCCAACATCGATCGAACCTGTCCGGTCCTGGATCGAAAAGAACTCTGCCGGACGTACAGTAGCCGATTCGAGAGCCTCCAGCGGCGTCAGGCCTGCTTTCACCAGCATCTCAAGTTCGGAATGCAAACTGTAGCCCGGGATAGAAAGGAATATTGGCGTGTCAGTGCCGGCACCAATCGGCACGCCGGCCGCATGCATGCGATCGATGAGGAATACGCTGAATTCGCTTGAAGCGGAAGGCGGCTCATTCGTTGCCGGCGCCATGCGGGTGCCGGTCTCCGCCCAGTCTTCTCTCACTGCCACCGGAATACGTGAGAGCGCCTCTTCCCAGTCGTCCCGCGCATACGGCGGCGCCTGGTCAAACGAATTCAGGCGCAGGGTTGGCACCATCAGCGTGGCTTTGAGCGCTGCAATGGTCTGGTCACAGCGTGCCTCATCGTAGTTGGCAATAGCCGAATTTCTCTGCAGGCTGTGAAGCGTCGAACGCAGCTCAAATCCTGACACGCCGCCCTCGTTCTTCAGTAGCTCCAACCGCGTTTCGTGCAGCTCCGGCGCATTGGCGGCGCAGTCCATCTCGATGTTGCGCAGGTGCTCGATCGAATCAACCTGTGGACCCGCTGTGCTTGCACGCATGGACAGCGGCACATGCGAATCGATCGGCAGATTGTGCTCGTTGGCCGCCTCGACCATCGCGTCAAAAGCGGCCGGGCTAACCATCTCGTAAATCTTGATGAAGTCGACACCCTTTGCTTTGAGCTCCGCAATGGTGGCCTTTGCCTGTTCCGGTGTCGCGTTGCGCCTTCCGATCTCCGGTCGTGAGTCGCCGTCGTAGACAACAAAAGTGCCATCAAGCAACGGCCCCGCAAAAAAGACGCGCGGCGCAACCGCATCTTCCCCGCGCATTTTTTCTACCACGGGCAGCACCTTCCGCATCAGTCCCCCGGTATCGCGTACGCTCGTGACACCGTACGACAGAAAAAGCGCCGACATACTGTCCTTGAACCGATCGTCGTAGGTCAGGTGTACATGAAAGTCCCACAGCCCGGGTATAAGAAACTTGCCGCTGCCATCGACCACTTCCGCGACGTTCAACGCTGCATCCGCAGCCTGGATGGCGGTAATTTCGTCACCATCGAAAACAACCGACTGGTTTTGCCGAACGCCATTGACGGCATCAATAACGGTCACGTTTGTTATTGCGGTTCCAGTAGGCTCGGGCGACTGTTCTGAACACCCGATCAAGGTCACCGTTGCAATAAAAATCAGAATTCTGCGCATCATCTAGGGCTCCAGGTCAACGCGAAAGTTGGTGACGAAGGTCAGGAAATTTGATATCTCGATGATGTCTTCACCGACATATCGAATCGTGTGCGAGTTGACGCGCTCGACATTTTTCAGGTATCCGAGCAGCTCAACCGGCTGATAGTGTTTCAACGTCAGTTCCAGTTCGATCGGTGTTTCCAGCACGTACGGTTCGAACCTGCTGATGCGATCGATCGCAGACTTCGTCCGGGTTCGGATAACTTCGTAGCCTGCTTCAGGAGTAAGCGTTTCGGCAGAGTGAAACCCTTTTGCCCACTTCACGACCGCACCCTCGACGTCACCTATCAACACCTGGTTTTCCGCAACCGCGACATCGTCGCCGGAGATCATGATCACCGGGACCCCGAAATGACCCGCCGCCGCTGCGGCCATGCTGCCTTCGGTCATCTCGATGCCGTTGAGTCGCAGGCCGGTGATGCTGGCACTGGACATGGTATGCGCACGCACGCCGCGCGTATTGGCGGTGCTGGCGTGGTAGCCCAGAAAAATTACGCCGTCGAATGTCTCGTCGATGCCGGCCATCATGCTGAGCTCGCGGGGCCAGGAGCGAATGACGGTGACGTCGTCCGGAAGTTCTTCGATCAGGAGATTTTGCCCGTTGCCGTGCGAATCACTGATTACGAACTCCGTCGCTCCCGCTGCCCTGGCCGCATCAATAGCCGCATTGACCTCTGTCGTCATGAACTTGCGAAAGCGCTCATACTCAAAACCGCCAGGGCTCAGCTGATCGCCGGATACGGCGCCAACGACGCCTTCCATATCCGCGGAGATATAAATTTTCAGACCGTCTTGCTGTGCCCACGCACCGGCAGCGAATAAAAGGGCCGATATCAGGATAACTATTCTGCGAACAATCACTTTCTTGCTCCTATTGCTTTTAACGACGAACCGGCAGGATTATCTGCGACGGATAGTCTGCAGAGTGATGCAGGCTGTTATGTGCGATGACACCCTCTGTTTCGTCGAAGTTGTTTCCCCCGGTGTTCAGATTCCGCATGTACTGGGGAAACTTTGAGGATGCAATCTCAACGCGGATACGGTGTCCGACCGCGAATTCGTAGCTGGTCGACATGGCGGTAGGGTTAAGCTCGTAAACGCCACCGTCTTCCATGAAGACTTCTTTGTCAAAGCCCTCCCGGTAGCGGGTGCGAAGAATCGTGTCATCGACGTTATAGGCCGTTCCATCCGGGTGGACGTCCACCAGCTTGACGGTGAAGTCGGTGTCCTTCGCGTCCGACGATACGTAGAGTTTCGCACGCACGAAGCCCGTTACATCCAGCGGCTCGTCGAGTTCTTCTGATGTGTATACGAGCACATCGGCGCGCGCTTCTATGCCGCGTTGATCGAAACTTCCGCCCAGCGATGCATCGCGGTTGCAGCATACGCCGCCGCCGAGTGACGGCACCGGATTCATCGGGTCATAGGTAAACGAGTCGCTGCTTGCGCCGCTGGCAACATCCATTGAGATTGTGCCATTGCCGAACACGCTGTTGGCCTGCCCGCCACTGTCGAGATACAGGGTTACCGCTGACGCATCCTGTGGCGGCCAGCTATCAGCCGACGCCCACTCGTTGCGACCCATGGTATAGAACTGGACACGAGGCGTGTCCCGATGAAAGTTGTTGCGCTTGTCCTTGAGATAATTGTCGAGAAACGAAAACATGGTGTCATAATAGGGAAACGTTGCATTGCCAACATTTAAATCGCCGGCGACCAGGTCCGTATGTTCCGGTGTGCGAAAGAACCCGCAGTGCAGCGTTGGTGCAACCACCATGTACTGCCCGTCGCGGACAGCCTTGTCACTCGCGTTTTGTCTCACGTGATTATAAAGCGCGAGGTTCGGGCCCTGGCTGACATCGAACCAGCTGTTAAACCAGAATGCCGGTACGCCGAAGTCTTCATTGTCATGATAAAGGCCACCCTGGTACCAGTCGGCGTCGTTGGGTTTGCGCGACATCAGGGCGGCACCGGGACCGTCATTGCCATCAGCATCTTTCAGCCAGTCTATTGCGGGCAACTTGCGCATATGCTTGGCCCAATCCATTTCCGGCATGGCTGCCGCCAGGTCATAAGCCTTGCGCAGGCGCTGCAGTTGTTCCTGCGACAGGCCCTTTGGAAACTGTGGCCGAAGGTTTTGCTGCACGCCGTAGAGCCACACGGTGAACAGCGTCTGGTGTACGCCGCCTTTGAACCAGTTGCCCTGCTCGTAGTATTCGCCAACCCTGCCAATGCCCGCACCGGAGGCCATCGGGATCATCGCGGCATGGGCCGGATGGTTCTGTGCGGCCAGCGCCAGTTGCCATTCTGCCGTGGACGAGCAGCCCCATGTCGCGACTCTGCCATTTGACCATTCCTGGTCTTCGAGCCAGGTCAGCGCGTCATAGCCATCTGTCCGCGGCTTCCCGAGTATTTCCCACTCACCTTCAGAGTAATAACGGCCGCGTTCATTCTGTACTACGAATGCATAGCCGCGTTCGATTGCTTCGTTCGCCATTGCCAGCGACGAGCCGGCGATCGTATTGAAGTTGTATGGCGTCTTGACGAAGATCGTGGGAAACGGCCCGTCACCTTTGGGCAAATAGACATCCGTCGCGAGCGCAACACCGTCGCGCATCTTCACCATGATCATCGTATCGGCTTCGCTGAGCGCTTTGAATTTCGCGGCCTCCGGGTCGTCCTGAGCAACCGCGAGCATTGGCGCAGCTACGACAGACAACAGGAAAACTGCGCCTTTGAAGGCACGTGCAATGCGAATCATGGGATCCCCCGAACCGGCTATTTAGGTTTCAGTCAAGCATAGGCGGCTAACCCGGTGGCGTCAAAAGAACCCTGCTAAACTTCTCGCCCCGACTGCCCGGGCCGCGACACATTAGGAGACGATCGTTGAGAATCCTGGTTTGGCTGATAATTCTGGCTTTTACGAGCGGCTGCGCGAGCGGCTCAGGCGGCAGAAACGCGCCGGAACAGCAGGACAAGCCCTACCTCATACTCGTGTCGATAGACGGTTTTCGCTGGGATTACCAGGACACCTATGACGCGCCGACGCTCGACCGGATTGCCGCATCAGGCATACGTGCCGAAGCCATGGTGCCGGTATTTCCGACGCTTACATTTCCCAACCACTATTCGATTGCAACAGGCCTGTACCCCGCCAACCATGGCTTGATCGGAAATAATTTTCCCAGCCAGGACCGCAGCAGATTCTATAGCCTGCGTGATCGGGAAGCGGTTCAGGATGGATCATGGTATGGCGGCCAACCGGTCTGGGTGACGGCCGAGAAAAACGGCATGGTCACTGCGGCCTATTATTTTGTCGGTACCGAGGCGCCCATCGACGGCGTTGCGATGACCTACTGGCATCAGTTTGATGCGTCGGTTTCAGGGCGGACCAGAGTAGACAAAGTTCTCGAATGGCTGGCGCTGCCCGGTGACCGGCGTCCGCATTTAATTACGCTTTACTTTGAGGATGTCGATGTCGCCACACACAGCTATGGCCCCGGATCTGCAGAAAGCATCGCGTCAATCAAGGTCGTCGACGACTATCTCGCCAGGTTACTCGGCGGTATAGAGAACACCGCTATTGCCGAGCAAGTTTATGTTGTCGTCGTATCCGATCACGGGCAGGGTGCCTACGCGCCCGAAGCCGCGCCGTTCATTATTGATTCGGTCGTCGACCTGGACGACATGATCGTTGTCGACCACGGCACTTCTGCGTTTCTCTATTTCGAGAAGCCGCAGACGGGTCGCGCAGAAGCGGTACGAGATGCCATCAACCGGGCCTGGTCACATGGCAAAGCAATGTTGCCCGGTGACGCGCCGGCGGCATGGCATGTGACAGGGGATGCGGGATTCGCCGATGTCATTTTGCAGGCGGATGCGGGATACGCCGTTTACTCGACGACAGAACGTTCCGGTCATGCAAGCATGGGAGATCATGGTTGGGCCAGGGAGGACCCGAACATGCACGGCATCTTTTTGGCTTCGGGACCGCGCCTGCCAACAGGTTTGACGATCCCGCCAATCAACAATGTCGATGTTTATCCGCTGCTGATGGAGGTACTCGATCTGCCGATTAGCGCTCCGTTTGACGGTGATCCAGATACGCTGACCAGGCTGCTGGAGCCGGATTGAGGCAGGGAACGAGCAACGAACAATTAACACCGATAGCTGACGGCGTGACTTATGGCGGCTAACAGGACGCCTCAGAAAAAGCATCGGAGCGGCTGTCTCATTCCGCTCGGCCTCTACGTGGCACTGTTAGGCGTCGGTTTCTTTGCTACTCGCGCACCGATGATAACCGACCATTTTGATGATTCAGTGGCCAGTCGCTTTTATGTCGCGACGGTTGAAGAAACTGCTGCCGGCTTCGAGTATGGCAGTCTCCGCCTGAACTCGGTTCGTGAAAGAGATCCGCGACGACCGGCCCTTCGTTTTTTGCTGCCTGAACCCGAGATTACGATCGATGTCGGCGACATCCACCATGCGTCCGTTATTGAAGACCACAACGAATGGCAGCTGATTGAATTCAATTATTCGAATACTTACACGGCTACTTCGATATACAGGGCGTATGCCGATCGGATCGAGCCGGTTTCGTTTCAGATGATCTCCAGCGTCGGAGACGTATTTGCCTGGGCGCTGGTCACGATGGTTGCCGTAGTACTCTATCTGCTGGTGGCGTTGTTTAACTTCATGCGGAATTATCGGGCGACGAAGCAGACTGGGGCTGGCCCACCAAGCGCTCCCTTTTAGCGCTTGCCTTTGAGTTTCTGCGCCGCCTGGTAACGGGCGCGCGCTTCGGCGAGTTCGAGCTGTGCGCGTGCGAGATCCGTTTCACCGGACATTCCCTGCAGCGCCTCTTCCGCTTCCTGTTGCGCCTGTAGTGCAGCGGCTTCATCCAGCTGGTCGCCGCGAAGCGCCGTATCCGCGAGAACGGTCACGAGGTGCGGCTGGATCTCGAGCATTCCACCCGTGATGTAGAAGAAGTGTTCTTCGCCATCGGTATCCTGGACCCTGACTTCGCCCGGCTTCAATGCGGTCAACAGTGGCGCATGGCGCGGCGAAATTCCGACCTCGCCCATGCGCGCCGGGGCGAACACCATACTGGCATCACCCGAATAGATTTCGCCTTCTGCGGATACAATATCTACGTGAATCGTCGGCATATTGTTACTTCATTGTCTCAGCTTTCTCGACGGCTTCGTCGATCGAGCCAACCATGTAGAACGCCTGCTCCGGCATGTGATCATAGTCACCGGCGACAATGCCGTTAAAGCCGCGAATCGTTTCAGAAAGCTGGACGTATTTGCCCGGCGCGCCTGTAAAGGTTTCTGCCACAGCAAATGGCTGCGACAGGAAGCGCTGGATCTTACGCGCGCGGGTTACAGATAGTTTGTCGTCTTCGGACAGTTCGTCCATACCCAGAATCGCGATGATGTCCTGCAACTCTTTATAACGCTGCAGCACCGCCTGTACGCCGCGAGCACAGTCGTAATGCTCCTGACCGATAACGAGCGGATCGAGAATTCGGCTGGTGGAATCGAGCGGATCAACCGCGGGGTAAATACCGAGCTCGGCAATCTGCCGCGACAGTACTAGCGTTGCGTCGAGGTGAGCAAAAGTCGTCGCGGGCGACGGATCAGTCAGGTCATCTGCGGGAACATACACGGCCTGGAAAGACGTGATCGAGCCCGTTTTCGTTGACGCGATGCGCTCCTGAAGAATGCCCATTTCCTCGGCAAGCGTCGGCTGGTAGCCCACCGCTGAAGGCATACGCCCAAGCAGCGCTGATACTTCCGTTCCTGCCAGCGTGTAACGGTAAATATTGTCGATGAACATCAGTACATCGCGCCCTTCATCACGAAATGCCTCAGCCATCGTCAGACCTGTCAGTGCCACGCGTAGACGGTTGCCTGGAGGCTCGTTCATCTGGCCATAGACCAGCGAAACCTTATCGATAACGCCCGAGTCAGTCATCTCGTGATAGAAATCGTTACCTTCACGAGTTCGTTCGCCAACACCCGCAAACACAGAGTAGCCACCATGGCCTTTCGCAATGTTGTTGATGAGCTCCATCAGCGTCACGGTCTTACCAACACCGGCACCGCCGAACAGGCCAACTTTGCCGCCCTTGGAGATCGGCATAATGAGGTCGACCACCTTGATGCCGGTCTCGAGAAGCTCGGTTGTTGCCGCCTGATCTTCGTAGCTTGGTGGTGCGCGGTGAATCGGCATCGACGTTTCGGCGCCGATTTCTCCCTTATTGTCTATCGGCGTTCCGAGAACATCCATGATGCGTCCCAGTGTCTTCTCGCCAACCGGCACCGAGATCGGGCCACCCGTATTGGAAACACCCATGCCGCGTTGCAAGCCTTCGCTCGAGCCCATGGCGATCGTACGCACAACGCCGTCGCCAAGTTGCTGCTGAACCTCAAGCGTGATGCCGGCATCATCGATCATCAACGCATCATAAATTTTCGGGATATGGTCTGACGGGAATTCAACGTCCACGACAGCACCGATTATCTGCACGGTAGTTCCTGTGCTCATACTGATGTCCTCAATCCTTGCTTTGGCGAATCTATCGCCGAATTATTTAATTTCGTAATTAGCCAGATACCGCAGCCGCTCCACCGACGATCTCTGAAATCTCTTGCGTAATCGACGCCTGCCGCGCCTTGTTATAGGCGAGTTGCAATTCGTCAATGATGTCACCGGCATTGTCTGTGGCAGACTTCATCGCCACCATCTTCGCTGCCATTTCACACGCGAAGTTCTCGACCGCCCCACGATATACCTGGGATTCGATGTAGCGCATCAGGACGTCATCCAGAAGCTCGGTTGCCGCGGGCTCGTAAATATAATCCCAGTGATCCTGCAGAGTCTCTTCACCCAGGTCGATCGTGCTGACCGGCAGCAGAGATTTCACTTCCGGCTGCTGACTCATCGTGCTCACGAATTCGTTGTGCACCAGGAACAATCGATCGATTTTTCCATCGCTATAGGCGTCAAGCATGATCTTTATCGATCCGATCAGATCATTCACGTGGGGTTTGTCACCCAGATGGGTCGCTGTGCCTACGACGCTGCCGCCCAGGCGACGGAAGAACTGCACTGCCTTCGCGCCAACCAGTGCCAGGTCCACCTCCACATTCTGGTCTTTCCATTTCTGTAATTCGCCGATCACAGACTTGAACATGTTGACGTTCAGGCCACCGCAGAGACCCCGGTCCGTCGAAATAACGATGTAGCCGACACGCTTCACTTCCCGCTCGACCAGCCAGGGGTGTTTGTAGTCAGGATTGGCATTGCCCAGGTGGCCAATTACGCGACGAATACGTTCAGCATACGGGCGCGACGCTTCCATCTGATCCTGCGCCTTGCGGATCTTGGATGCGGCGACCATTTCCATCGCTTTCGTGATCTTGCGCATGTTTTGCACGCTGCGGATCTTGGAACGTATTTCTTTTTCGTTAGCCACGCTTATAAAAACCCTTATGTCTTCGTTTGGCTCATCGTTAAACCCTGATAGAAAAGTGCCATCTACCCTGGTGCCTATCCATCCCCTCGCGGCTGAAGCCGCCCCCACGCCTGTCTGTCATTCTCTCAACTGCCACCTTGATGCACTGGCTTTATGCCAAATCCTGATAGAAAAGTGCCATCTACCCTGGTGCCTATCCATCCCATCGCGACTAAAGCCGCTGCTACATCACTTCTTAATACGCACCTTTTTCAGCGAAACCCTTACAAACCGCCTTCAGGCCAGCCTGAATTTCATCGGAGTAGTCGCCGGTCTTGTCAATCTGGTCGAGAAGTTCGCTATGATTTGATCGAGCGAAATCGTGCAGCGCCCCTTCGTAGTCGCCTACTTTGGCCACGTCAACATCGTCGATGTATCCCTCGTTGGCCGCATATAGGGATAAAGCCATTTCTGCCACCGACAGCGGTGAATACTGCTTCTGCTTCATGAGCTCGGTCACGCGCTGCCCGCGTTCGAGCTGTTTACGCGTCGTCTCGTCAAGATCCGACGCAAACTGTGCAAATGCTGCCAGCTCGCGATATTGAGCAAGCGCCAGCCGAACGCCTCCACCCAGCTTCTTGATGATCTTGGTCTGTGCGGCACCACCTACACGTGACACCGAAAGTCCGGCGTTGATGGCAGGACGAATACCAGCATTGAACAAATCAGTCTCAAGGAAGATCTGGCCGTCAGTAATCGAGATCACATTGGTAGGTACGAATGCCGACACGTCACCTGCCTGCGTTTCAATGATTGGCAGTGCGGTAAGAGAACCCGTTTTGCCGGTCACTTTGCCACCGGTAACATTCGCGACATGGTCCTCGCTGACACGTGAAGCACGTTCCAGCAGGCGCGAGTGAAGGTAGAAAACGTCTCCGGGGTAGGCCTCTCGACCTGGTGGGCGACGCAACAGCAGCGATACCTGGCGATACGCCCAGGCCTGCTTGGTCAAATCATCAAAAATAATCAGGGCGTCTTCGCCCTTATCGAGGAAATACTCACCCATGGAGGTGCCGGAATACGGTGAGATGTACTGCATCGCGGGACTGTCTGCCGCCGTGGCAGCAACCACAATCGTGTGTGCCATTGCGCCCGTTTCTTCGAGCTTCCTGACCACGCCGGCAACCGATGATGCTTTCTGGCCGATTGCCACGTAAATACACTTAATGCCGGTGCCAACCTGGTTGATGATCGCATCCACGGCCACAGCAGTCTTGCCCGTCTGGCGATCACCGATGATCAGCTCGCGCTGGCCGCGGCCGATCGGCACCATCGCGTCGATGGCCTTGAGGCCCGTCTGCACCGGCTGGTCAACTGATTTTCGCTCAATAACACCGGGTGCTACTTTTTCGATCGGCGATGTGCCTTCTGCATCAATTGGTCCTTTGCCGTCGATCGGGTTGCCCAGCGCGTCAACGACGCGTCCAAGCAGTGCTTCGCCGACCGGGACTTCGAGAATGCGCCCGGTCGTCTTGACCGTATTGCCTTCCGAAATGTGCTTGTAGTCGCCAAGTACAACTGCGCCGACCGAGTCCTGCTCAAGGTTAAGCGCCATGCCGAAGGTGTTGCCTGGAAACTCGAGCATTTCGCCGTAACGTGCATCGGCAAGACCGTGGATACGAACGATACCGTCGGTAACACCGATTACAGTGCCGACATCACGCGCTTCCGCGGATGACTCGAATTTCTCGATTCGCTCTTTAATCAGATCGCTGATTTCAGAAGCTTTGAGTGCCATTATGTATTTCCTCTTTAGGAGATCAGCGTATTTGACAGGCCTTCTAGCCTGGCACGCAGTGATCCATCAATAACGACATCGCCGGCACGAATTACTGCGCCGCCAATGAGGTTTTCATCTGTTTCGGTTGTCAGGTTGACCTTTCGTCCCAGCCGCTGCTGCAGCGCCGCCGCTATTGACGCCTGCTGCTCTTCGCTCATTTTCGCCGCGGAGGTAACGGTTACATCGACGGTGTTCTCAACGGCTGCTTTGAGTGCGTCAAAATGTTCTGCAATTTCGGGCATCACATCGACGCGGCCATTCTCGAGCAACAGTTTCAGAAAATTCGTCCCTTGCGTATCGCTGCCCGAGAATACCGCTGCCCCGCCGGCAGCATGCATCAGGCCGGTCAGGAACTCGAGTCGTTGCTGGTCAGACAGTGACGGATTCGCCAGGAACTTCGCGGCCTGACCGTCGGCCAGCAGATCGCCTGCAACTTCAAACGCGTCAGCCCAATTGTCGAGCCTGTCGTTCTCCTGGGCCAGTTCAAATGCTGCCCGTGCATACGGTCGCGCAATTGTGTTGTTATCCGCCATTAACTTCTCTTAGAGCTCTGCGGCGAGTTTGCTCAGAATATCTTCGTGAGCTTTGGGATCGATTTCGCGCTGCAGAATTTTTTCGGCACTGGCGACGGCAATTGCAGATACCTGGCCACGCAGCTCTTCGCGTGCGCGGTTTGTTTCCTGCTCGACTTCCGCGGAGGCCGCTGCCAGCTGTCGCTCGCGTTCTTTTACGCCGTTTGCCTTGCCCTCGGCAACAATCTCGTTTGCACGGGCATGCGCCTGGTCGAGGATCGTTGTAGCCTGCTTGCGCGCTTCATCGACGATATCACCGGATTCGGCTTTCGCTTTGTCCAGGCTTTGCTGGCCGCGCTCTGCTGCCGCCAGACCTTCAGCGATCTGCGTCTGGCGTTCCTCGATCGCTGTCATGATCGGTGGCCAGATGAACTTCATACAGAACCAGACGAACACGAGCATCGCGATCGACTGACCTATTAAAGTCATATTAATGTCCAAGGTATTCTCCCAACATCGGAATCACGGCCGAAACCGCTCCTACGCTTGTGCTCATAAATGCTTTTTAGCCGCCAGTTGCCTGCTGCAGCTGTGCGATAAACGGGTTTGCAAATGCGAAGTAAAGCGCAATACCAACACCGATCATGGCGACGGCGTCGAGCAACGCCACAACCAGGAACATTTTGGTCTGCAGCATTGGTGCCAGTTCAGGCTGTCGTGCAGCTCCTTCGAGGAAGCGGCCACCCAGCAGGCCCATGCCAATACCTACGCCAAGTGCGCCAAGGCCGATCAAAAGTGCTACGGCGATAGCAGTAAACCCAATTACAGTTTCCATCAGTTTCTCCAGTACAGGATCAGGTTAATCAATAAAAATTTAGTGTTCTTCAGACGCCAGGGTTAAATAAACAACCGTCAGCATCATGAAAATAAATGCCTGCAGCGTCACAATAAGGATATGGAAAACGGCCCAGCCAAAATGCAGCGGCAGCTGCCAGATTCCAAGCAACGCAATCAGGATAAATATGAGCTCGCCGGCAAACATGTTGCCGAACAGTCGCAGCGACAGTGACAGGGGTTTCGCCAGCAGTGCGACTGATTCGAGAATAAAGTTGAACGCAATAATAAACGGTGCAGCGATCAGGCCGACACCTTTCATCGGTGGCGCAATGGGATGCAGCGTCAGCTCACCTATAAATCCGCCAATGCCCTTGCTCTTGATCGAATAAAACAGAATCAGGACAAAAACGGCTATGGACATTCCAAAGGTGATGTTCACATCGGTCGTTGGCACAACCTTCAGATAGGGCACACCGATCATCATGCCGATTTCAGGCAACCAGTCGACCGGGATCAGGTCCATCAGGTTCATGAAGAACACCCAGACGAAGATGGTCAGCGCCAGCGGCGCGATAAGGTTACTTTTGCCGTGAAACGTGTCTTTGACGCTTGAGTCGATAAAATCAACAACGATTTCAACAAAGGCCTGCATCTTGCCGGGCTTTCCGGACGACGCTTTTTTCGCGGCGCCGCGGAAGATCAGTATGAACACAAGCCCGAGTAAGACCGAGAAGAACATCGAATCTACGTTGAGGGCCATTGGGTTGCCGGCACATTGGTTCCACACCCATGCATCATCTACTTTGCAGACCTGGAGGTTTTGCAGGTGATGGGCAATGTATTCGCCGGACGTCTGCGCTCCGTGTCCGTCTTCAGTCGCCATGTGTTTGTCTCTCCACCACGTCAATCGTTTCTTCTTCAAACTTGCCGTCACGCATCAGGAAACCCGAAAACGTAACCAACTGAGCCGCTATGAATCCTGTAAACAGCGCTCCGGCCGCGAGTGGCCGCACCAGCGCGAATACCATGCCAAACATCAACACGGTCAGCGCCAGCTTGCCCAGTTCCCCAATGTAAGCCGCGTGTACCAGGGCACCTGCCCCTGGGTCGCGACGCGGCACCACAAGTCGCAGTGCCAAAAATGCGTTCGGGATCACGCAGGTCAGTCCGCCCAGCAAAGCCGAGTAGCCAGATACGTGCCCGTCTGTACCCCAAAATAGCGCAGCAAGAACCACGCTCAGACCCAGTTGTGCCAGGAGGACTTTCGCCACCATGATCTGTCGTCCTCCTGGTCGCTTCACTCCGGCACTAAAAACGCCACGTCCATCGGCTAACCGGCGGTGTGTGGCGTTGTGAAATCTAACTACCCGAGCGGGCCCCTGCTCAGGCGCCGCATTATAGTGGTGACGGTGGGTCATAGCAACAGACGGGAACACTTCGAAAGCCTCTATTTGCAGGGGTTTTATGGGGCTTAAGGGGGCGGATTCAAGGATTTTCCGGCGCCGGTGCGACAATAATTTTTGGCAATGCGACACAGGCCACATCCCGGGCCGATTGGGGCACGTATAAAAGTGTTTGTAGCCAGGGTGCCCGAGACGAATCGGGTCCGAATCGACAATGATTCTGTCAAGTTCCGCTGCCTGGTTCGGAGAAAGCATGCTAGCCATCGCAAGCGAATCGATCGGCCGTTCCCGGCCGTTAATCGACGTTGCCAGGGAACTGAGCCTCAACCTGAGCCATTTTGGCTCTGCAGAAACGCTGCGGCGCCTGCTGGAAGGCCGGTCCCGACGATTTGTGCTGCTCGGGGAGCAGGACATCAATGACGAAATAGTTGACGCGCTTATGCCCGCCGGCGAGCCGGTGAGAATCGGCCTGGTCATCTGTGCGGACCGGGAAGCACTCAGGACAAGCAACCGCTCGCGCGCGGCGGCTGCGCTGGCTGACTACCCCGTGGTGGAGTGGATCAGTCCGGAGCATGACTCTGACCGGCTTGGCACAGCGTTGCGCAAGTGCCGGCGGCGTATGCTGAAACTCGGCAAAGCTGAGCTTGAGAATGCGCTGCTGCAACGCGAATTTATCTTGCAATATCAGCCGAAAGTCGAGCGCAGCGACGGCGCGGAATGGAAAACCCGTGAGGTAGAGGCGCTGATCCGCTGGATACATCCCGAGCATGGCCTGCTGGGTCCTCTGGAATTCCTGCCCGAGGCGGAGGCCTTCGATCTGATCGGTCCCGTGAGCGAGTTCGTACTCAATGAAGCCTGCGAGCAGGCGCTGCGCTGGGCCGAGCAGGGACTTGAACTGCGCATCTGTATCAATCTCGCTTCAAGTCAGCTCAATAATCCGGTTCTTACCCACAATTTCAGGCGCATCGTCAAAAGGCACGGCCTCGAGTGCGCTCGTTTTACTTTTGAAGTGACGGAACAGGACGTCGCGAATTCGGCAGCACCGCACCTGCTGGTATTAAACGAATTGCGTGAGCACGGCTTTCGTATTTCGCTTGACGATTTCAGCGCGGCAGTATCATCCCTGGGCACATTTGAGCAGCTGCCGTTCGACGAAATCAAGATTCACGCTGCGGCGCTAGAACGTGCCCGGGAGAATCCGGTGGCCCTGAAAGTGCTGGCGGCTGTTACGGGTCTTGCGCATAACCTCGGGATCTCGGTCTGTGCTGAGGGCGTCGAGGACCAGGAAACCTATGCGTTCCTGAAAACCATCGAATGCGACAAGATGCAGGGCTACCTGATCTCCGAGGCAGTGATGCCCGACATTATTCGCCGGGTTTACAAAGCGGCTTCTGATTCGACGGCAAACGTAGCCTGACCTTTCCGGGTTTCGAGCTGCAGGCCGAAGCGATTTTCTGCTTCGGCCTTTTTTCGTACGGTGTGCGCAGCACGCCACAGTGCATCGTATTGCGGCGCAAAACCGTCGCGTCGGCGGGTACGCCAACAGGATAAAGGCGCTCGCCAAGCGCTAGTATTTTCAGGTGTTCCACCATCGGTCGGGTGAAACGGGAGAGGCACAGTTCGTGCGTGCAACGACGTATCGCTTGCCGGCGGGCGTCAGGGCTGACTTGTGTCTTTTTGCAAACATTTTGCGCTGCAAGCGCGCCGCGGAATATCGACGGAATCAAGATTACAGCGGCGAATCTTGCGGTTAGATTAGAGGTTCGAAGTCACATTGCGGGACACATCGCTCAAGGATGTGTTTGGTAAGTTGATTTCGGGCAGTGCCAGGAACGCCGGCAACCCGACCTCACGGTCCGTGGCCCGCCGGTCCCCGGCAGACGCCTGTTACTAAGGAGAGTGACATGAGTAACCTCAATAGCAGAGTAAAGTACCCCAGCGGACTTTTTCGCGCCGGCGCTGGATTCACCCTGGTGGCGCTCAGTTTTGCATTCTTGCTGGGCTCCTTCTACGTCGTGGATACCGGCCACGTTGGCGTAGAACGAACGCTTGGCAGGGTCGACCTGGCTGAAACCGAACCGGGCTTGAATTTCAAGTTGCCGCTATTGACGCAGTCTTATGAATTCAGCGCCAAGGAAATCGCGCTGGATCTGAATGACCTCAAACCGAAAGCGGCCGACAATCTGTCGCTGCAGGACCTCGACGTTACGGTCTACTACAACGCCGCGGCTGACTCAGTCGCCGACCTGATGGTGAAGTACGCAAACGCGTCACAGGAGGCGCCGGAAGCTATTCTGCCCGCGTATGGCATTGTCTATCGCGAAGCGCGCGGTGTGATCTATGAAGAAATAGCGAAAGTCGACAGCCTTGAGTTGCACCGGTTACGCGACGCATTGCAGACCTCGATTCAGGATAGTCTGCAGGCGAGACTCGAAGCCAGGGACGGTGATGCGCTGCAGATCTCCCGGGTTGTGGTTCGTGCGCTGAATACGGACCCGAGCATCGAAGCCAGCATACGTGAGGCTGTCGCAAACCAGAAAAAGCTCGAGGCAAAACAGATTTCCGTTGATATCGCAAAGAAGGATGCGGAAATCGAGATTGAGCGTGCACGAGGCATTGCGGAGGCGAACATCATTATTAATGAAAGCCTGACAGCTCAATACCTGCAGCACGAGATCAATATGGCGCTGCAGAGTTTTGCAGAGAACGATGGTCAGCTGGTGGTCATGCCGGCGAACATGCAGGGCTTTGACGTGATTCTGGACACAGCGCGATTGCCGAGTCAGTCTGGCAACAGGTAATCGATCCCGTCCCGGAATGAGGAAACGCCCCGCAAGGGGCGTTTTTCTGCGCGGTCAGGAAGCTTGTTTTTTGTGCCCGGTGCGGCCGCACTCGACGATGTGCTGGCCCGTAATGTCGATGACGTCGCCAATAATCGGCAGATCTGCATAACGCGGATCTGCGACAAATTCCCAGTCAGCTCGCCATTCATTGATCATCGCCAGCTGAAACAGCTGTCCGCGCTGTTCGCTGCTCTTGGTCACCACGAAGCGCCGCCAGTAATCCTGGCGCTTTCTTTCGGACGTAAAACTCCTGATATAAGTCGTTTTGTCCGGCCACGCGCGATAGCTGCCGTCCGGGCCGATCGGTGCGGCAACAATCTTGAAGCGTATGGCGTGTTTATCAGCCACGAACAGTTCCCGTTTCGTGCGTACACTGCCTGTATCGGTCGAAATGCCGATTTCTTAAATTTCAATGGCTTAGTTAGCGCTAACTCCCTTTTATGCGCTTTTTCTACCAATAACGCAAAGTGCCGCTAGCGGATATGCTTCAGTATGCCGTCGAGCTCGTCAAGCGTGTTGTAGGCAATGACCAGCTTGCCGTTGCCTTTGCCGGAGTGCTCGATATTGACCCTGGCGCCCAGCTTGTCCTTGAGATCGTTCTCCAGCCGTTGAATATCAGCATTTTTAGTCTGGGTCGACGGCGTGCTTTTTTTGCTGGGTCCCGCCTGCATCCGGCGCACCAGCTTTTCCGTGTCGCGAACAGACAGGCCATTCTTTACGACCTGCAGCGCGGCGTCATGCTGCTGCGTCTTGTCCGTAATCGACAGCAAAGCTCGCGCATGCCCCATCTCCAGCTGCCGCGATTCCAGCATTGTTTTCACTTTGTCTGCGAGGTCCTGCAGGCGCAGCAGGTTGCTGACGGAAGCACGCGAACGCCCAACCGCCTCGGCGGCCTCCTGGTGGGTCAGATCGAACTCACGAATGAGTCGATCCAGCGCGCGCGACTCTTCCAGCGGATTCAAATCCTCACGCTGTATATTTTCGATCAGCGCCATCGCAATCGCCGCATCGTCCGGAACATCCCGGATAACCGCCGGAATTTCCTGCAAGCCCGCCATTTGTGCGGCTCGCCAACGCCGCTCACCGGCAATTATTTCGTACCGCTGTGTTTGGCCGCCCCGTTGTACGGGTCGCGCCACGATGGGCTGAACGACACCCTGCGCAGTGATCGATTTTGCCAGTTCTTCGAGTGAATCCTGGCGCATGTCGTCTCGCGGCTGGTACTGACCACGCTCCAGCAGATCAATTGGAATTTGCAGCAGTCCGCCAGCGGCTTCTTTTTCGCTACTGCTAACCGCCGCCGTCTCAGTGACCGGCTTGCTGAGCAAGGCATCTAAGCCGCGTCCTAGTCTTTTCTTTTTAGTCATGCGTTTTCAATATGCTTTTGATGGGTTGTGTCAGTTTCAGAAATTACGGGGCAAGGGCTACTCTTTCATCTTCACGGCGCAGGACTTCACCTGCAAGCGCAAGATACGCTAATGCCCCGCGCGAATTTTTGTCGTGAAAAAGCACCGGCCGCCCGAAACTCGGCGCTTCTGCGAGACGCACGTTGCGTGGCACGACGGTACGAAAAACCTTGTCGTTGAAATGTGCCAGCAGTTGCTCCGATACTTCGTTCGACAGATTTATCCGTGGGTCTACCATGGTCCGCAACAAGCCGTAAACCTCGAGATCCGGGTTTACGGAATCGCGAACCTGCTCGATTGTGTTCAGCAATGCGCTGAGTCCCTCAAGCGCATAGTACTCGCACTGCATCGGTATCAATACGCCATCTGCTGCGGTCAGCGCGTTGACCGTAAGCATGTTTATTGACGGCGGGCAGTCAATGAGGATGAAATCATAAAGACCGGCCACCGGTGCGAGCGCCTTGCGCAGTTTCATTTCCCGGCCAATATCCTGCAACAGCTTGACCTCTGCCAGGGTAAGATCGTCGTTGCCCGGCATGACCGCAAAATTTCCCTCCGGGGCCGAAACGATCGTATCGGCTGCGGTGGCGTCGCCCAGCAGCACGTCGCAGGATGTGTATTCGACGTCCATTTTATCGACACCACAGCCCATGGTTGCGTTTCCCTGGGGGTCGAGATCGATCAGCAAAACACGGCGTTGCGTCGCCGCAAGCGAAGCCGCCAGGTTAACGCAGGTGGTCGTTTTGCCAACGCCTCCTTTTTGGTTTGCAATGGCAATGATTCGCGTCATCTAGGTTTCTGTCTTTTTCCTGCGGACACTGACAACGTGTCGTGCATGTGCCTCGAGGCCGGGCACGGTGATTTCGGTAACGCTGTATTCCCATTCGGAGAAGGCGCTTATTGCTTCCAACTCTGCGGTCGGTTGTTTTCCCTTGAGCGCCAGCAACTGTCCGTCCTCTCGTACCAGGTGAGCAGCGAGCTCAACCAGTCGCGGTACTGCCGCCAGTGCCCGGGCGATCACCGTATCAAAGCGCCTGCCGGGTGCATAGTCCTCGGCACGAGCTTTTACGGCTGTTACGTTCCCTAACCCAAGCGTTCCCACCATATGTTGGACAAAACTTATTTTCTTGCCATTGCTGTCCAGCAGGGTGAACTCCATGCCCGGATTGGCTATTGCCAGTGGCAGCCCGGGAAACCCCGCGCCTGTACCAATGTCGATAATCTGTTGGCCTTTGAGATGTGGGCTGACGGCCAGACTATCGAGAATATGCGAATTGACGATCGCCTGTGGCGCAAGGATTGCGGTGAGGTTGATGCGTTTGCCCCAGCGCCTGAGCTCGTCGGTCAGCGTCGCAAGCTGCGCGAGTGCCTCGTCAGACAATGCAAGCCCGATGGTCCGGGCGCCGGTTTCAATTTGCTCCCGAACCACGATTCACCTGGCGCTGGTCTCCGACAAGGTGTTCGCGGAAGAACAAAACGGTCGCCTGCTGATAGATATCGCGATTCTCTTTCTTTCGATATCCGTGGCCTTCGTTTAATGCATTCATATACCAGACGGACTGTCCCTGTGCGCGCAGTGCTGCGACGACCTGTGCCGACTCCGATACCGGCACACGCGGATCGTTTTCACCCTGGACGATGAGCATTGGAATTTTGATTCGCGCAACGTTATTCAGCGGCGCAATCTTTTCGAAGTGGGCACGCATCGCAGGATCGCGTTCGTCGCCGTATTCGGCCCTGCGTGCATTGCGCCGATAGTCCTGGGTGTTCTCCAGAAAACTGATGAAGTTGCTGATGCCGACGACATCAACCGCAGCTTTTAGTCGGTCACTAAAGTGAAACGAGCTGGCGAGTACCATATAGCCGCCGTAGCTGCCGCCAAAGACAGCAACCCTGTCGGCATCGAGGTCTTCCCGGGTGCCTATCCAGTCCAGCAGAGCACCGATATCCCGTACAGAATCTTCGCGTTTAAAATTGTTGTCGAGCGCCAGGTACTGCTTGCCATAGCCGGCTGAGCCGCGAACGTTCGGCAATACGACTGCTACGCCAAGCTTGTCCATCCACATCTGGTAGGTGCTGGAGAACCCGGGTCGGGTCTGCCCTTCCGGGCCACCATGAATAGAGATAACGACGGGAAACGGACCTTTGCCGGGCGGCGTGTAGACCCAGGCCGGAATTTCGCGCGGCCTGCCGTCAACCTGGTCAAACGTAGGAAAACTGACCAGCTCCGGGGCACGGAACTGTGTCATATCGAGTCCACCCACTTCGCTCGTCGTCCAGCGCTCGAGTTTGCCGTACTGCAGCGGTGCAGCATCTAAATCCAGCACGTACACATCACCGGGTGCGGTTGCCCGGTTCAGTGTCATCGCGAGCTGGCTGTCGTCCGGACTGAAGCGCATGCCATAAACGAGCCCTAAGGGAATCCCGCCAACGCTTGCATACTCCCTGGTTGCCGTATCCAGCAGGTATACACGCGACATGCCGTTTTCATTGGCAGTGAATGCGATCCGCCGCCGATCGTTGCTGATCTGGGCGCCGCCAACATCCCAGTGGATGCCGGTCGTAACGATCTCCGGCGTCGAACCCGGCGCCAGGGATTGCCAGGCCAGCTGCCGGAATTCGCTGCCGTGGTCCGTGACGTACCAGACACCGTCGCCGGAATCATCGAACGCAACCGGAAAATTGGCGCTTGGCTGTGCCTGTCCGCCAGCCAGTAAGGTAATTTCACCGGTATCGAGATCGAGGAGGTTGACCCTGGAGTCGGCGATGCTGACATAGTTCGATATCAACACTTTGCTGCCGCTCGCCGAAAATTCGGTCGCGTCCCAGTAATAATCGTTTGGCGCTGCGAGCACGACCCGGGCGCTGCTCGGATCATCGGCATCCATCATCCACACATCATTGGATGCCCCGTTTCTCCCGGTGCTGGAATAGGCAATGCGCCGCCCATCGCGATCCCAGGTCGCTCCGCCGTTTCTCGATTCCCCGTCGGTCAGCATTGTGGTGGCACCGTCGACCGGGTCGAGCAGGAATATTTGCGAGAACTCGCTGCCGCCTGCGTCCCGGGTAAAAATGATGTTCCTGCCACCTGGCTGCCGATTCACTCCGCCGACAGGCTCATCATAAAACGTGATTTGATGCCTGGCGCCGCCGGGCATAGCCACCCTGTGAATTTGGTCTACGTCACCAAAGCGGGTTGAAATATAGACACTCCTGCCATCTTCAGCCCACTCCCGAAACGCGGCGGAACGCACGTTCTGATACCGGTTCAGGTCGGCAACGATTTCTGCCGGTATGGGTGGAATATCCTGCATCACAAGGTTGCCGTTGTTGGCCGTTCTTACCTCGGGATCGGCAGCGAAGGCAGGCAGCGTGAGCAGGCACAACAGGCCGATAACCAATTTCACCAGTATTCGCATGTCATTCCCCTTGTCCCGATTCCGCTGTCACACTACGAGCAGGGCCATGAAGTCGTCGACCGCCATTGCGGCCAGTTTGTCCTGGTCCGCGCAGACGTTCTTGAGCCTGGCCCATTGATCGGCCCTCAGTTTGGCCGCTACGCTGTCGGTAAATTTCTGCTTCAGCACCGGGATTCCTTCGGCTCGACGCTGTCGGTGCCCGATCGGGTAATCAACCGCGACTTTCCCGGTGCTGGTGCCATCAGTGAAAAAAACCTGTATCGCATTGCCAATATAACGCTTGTCGGCATCGAAATAGTCTTTTGTATAGGCTTCGTTTTCGCTCACAACCATTTTGGCACGCAACGCATCGATTCTCGGATCCCTGGCGACCCCGTCTTCATAGTCTGCCGCCGTTAGTCGACCGAAGATGAGCGGTACGGCAACCATGTACTGCAGGCAGTGATCACGATCGGCCGGATTATCGAGTGAGCCGGTCTTGTCAATGATGCGTACACCGGGCTCCTGCGTCTCAATGACAATCTTTTCAATGTCATCCAGTCTGTCCCGAACCTGGCTGTGCAGCGTCATCGCCGCCTCCACCGCGGTTTGCGCATGGAACTCGGCCGGGTACGAAATTTTAAACAGAATATTCTCCATTACGTAGCTGCCATAGCTTTGTGGCAGCGAGAATTCGTTACCGTTGAACATGACGTCGTAGAATCCCCACGTCTTCGCGGTCAGCGCGGACGGATATCCCATTTCACCGGTCATCGCTATCAGCGCGAGCCGCACGCCGCGACTCGTCGCGTCTCCGGCCGCCCAGCTCTTGCGCGAACCGGTGTTTGGCGCGTGCCGGTAGGTGCGTAACGAGCAGCCATCGATCCAGGCGTGCGACACGGCATTGATGACCTGTTCGCGATCACCGCCAAGCATGCGCGTCACGACCGCGGTCGTTGCAACCCTGACCAGCAACACGTGGTCCAGTCCAACCCGGTTGTAACTGTTCTCCAGCGCCAGCACGCCCTGAATTTCATGGGCCTTGATCATCGCCTTGAGCACGTCCTGCATTGTTAGCGGGTCCTTGCCTGCCGCACGCCGCGTACGACTTAAGTAGTCTGCAGTCGCAAGAATGCCGCCCACGTTATCCGAAGGATGCCCCCATTCCGCTGCAAGCCATGTGTCATTGAAATCCAGCCAGCGGATCATGGCGCCAATGTTGAATGCGCCCATGACGGGTTCCAGTTCATAAGAGGTTCCTGGAACGCGCGCCCCGCCGGGCAGGGTCGCGCCCGGCACGACGGGGCCTAAGAGCTTGGTGCAGGCCGGGTAATCGAGCGCCTGGAAACCGCACGCCAGTGTGTCCATCAGGCAGTAGTGTGCCGTTTCGAAGGCAAGATCACTGTCGATCTCCGTGTTGCAGACGTAATCTGCAATATCGACAAGCACCTGGTCGGGATCCGGTCGTTCTGCCGAACGAATATCGTGTTGTGACATGTGGTTGTTCCTGAATTGTTGGGTTACCGGGTGAGCGGCTTAAACGCAGTTAGTCTGCGCTGGAAACGATATGTACCTGGTCGATGCAAATCGATCGTTGGTGCAGCAAATCTCATTCCGCGACAGGCAACTTCGTAACCATCCGCTTACCCGGGAGGAATGCGTGCGCAATGATTTTTGGTGCAATAAATGTCAGCTTGTATGGCCCTTGACGCCATCGTGTATAGATTCAGGCGATCGGGGCTAACGCTGCTGCCACGTTATTTACCTGTTACTACGTGCGCTCGTCAATGGGCACGAAGCGCTGCAGGTCGGGCCCGACATAGTCGGCCGCCGGTCGAATCAGCTTGTTGTCAGCGCGTTGCTCCATGATATGCGCGGCCCACCCCGTAATTCGTGAGCAGACGAATATCGGCGTGAACAGGTAGGTCGGTATGCCCATGAAGTGGTAGACGCTCGCGGCGAAAAAATCGGCATTGGCGAACAGCTTCTTTTCGTCCCACATGACTTTCTCGACGGCTTCCGAAATTTCGTAAAGCGTCAAATCGCCCGCCTCTTCGGCCAGCGTTTTTGACATCCGCTTGTTGACCGCATTTCGCGGGTCCGAGGTCGTGTAGACGCGATGCCCGAAACCCATAATGAGCTCCTTCCGTGCCAGCATTCCATGTACACCGGCGGTCGCCTCGTCGGCACTTTTGAATTTCTGGATAAGCTCCATGGCCGCTTCGTTCGCGCCGCCATGCAAGGGCCCGCGCAGCGCACCGATGGCTCCCGTTACGGCTGAGTGCATGTCGGACAACGTTCCTGTTATGACCCTGCCGGTGAATGTAGACGCATTAAATTCATGCTCGGCGTAGAGGATGAGCGTGGTGTCCAGGCACTGTCGATGCAGATCGCTCGGCGCCTTGTCGTGCAGCATGTGCAGGAAATGCCCGGCGACGCTGTCATCTTCGGTTTCGGTATCAATGCGTTTGCCATCGGCGTGGAAGCGATGCCAGTAGAGCAGCATGGACGGCAGGCAGGCGAGCAGGCGGTCGGCTGTGTCGGCCTGATTCTTAAAATTGCCTTCCGGTTCAATGTTGCCGAGGAACGACACGCCAGTGCGTTGTACATCCATTGGATGCGCGTTGCCGGGAATCATCTCCAGCACTTTCTTGAGTTCGTCCGGCAAACCGCGCAGCGATTTCAGTTTTGCGATGTACGCATCCAGTTCAGCACGTGTCGGCAACTTTCCGTGCAACAACAGATAGGCGACTTCCTCGAAAGTGGCGTTGTCGGCAAGGTCGTAAATGTCATAACCGCGATAGGTTAGGCCGGCACCTTCTTTGCCAACGGTACACAGTTCGGTTCTGCCTGCAGTTACACCGGCTAACCCGCCGGTTTTCTTGCTTGCTGTCATTTAATTCTCCGTCAGTCCCTTATCCTCGAACAACTGGTCGAGCTTTTTCTCGTAGTCGTGATAGCCGAGTACGTCGTATAGCTCCATGCGGGTCTGCATTTTGTCTATGGCGGCCAGTTGCGTGCCGTCCCTGCGCAGCGTTTCGTAAACGTGCAGCGCCGCGTTGGACATCGCCCGAAATGCCGACAACGGGTAAAGCACCAGCCGCACGCCGGCCTGTCGCAGTTCATCAGTTGTAAACATCGGTGTCTTGCCAAACTCGGTGAGGTTGGCGAGGACCGGCACCTCGACCGTGCTCGTAAACTGTTCGTACTCCGGCAACGTCGTTAGCGCCTCCGCGAAAATCATATCTGCGCCAGCCTCAACGTATGCGGCCGCCCGATCCAGCGCGGCCTGCTGGCCCTCGACTGCGTGCGCATCCGTGCGGGCCATGATGGTGAATTTACGGTCAGTGCGGCCATCAACGGCCGCCTTGATGCGATCCACCATTTCCGTTGTGTCCACCAGCGCTTTGCCGGGACGATGACCGCATCGCTTCACCCCAACCTGGTCCTCAATATGGCAGCCGGCGGCGCCTGCTCGCGACATTTCCCGCACAGTGCGCCCAATCATGAATGCGCCACCCCAGCCGGTGTCGGCGTCAACCAGCAGCGGCAGATCGGTCGCATAACTGATACGTCGAATGTCTTCGCAGACATCGCTTAATGTGGTCATCGCCAGATCCGGCAAGCCGAAGGAAGCGTTGGCAACTCCGGCACCTGACAGGTAGATAGCCTTAAAGCCGGCTTTTTCCGCCAGCAACGCGGCGTAGGCGTTGATCGTGCCCGCGATCTGCAGTGGGCGCTCGTCGTCAAGAGCCTGCCAGAACCTGGTTCCCGCGCTCATTCAATTGTCTCCAAAGATGGTTTCAGGCGAAAATTTTAATCTGTATTAAAATTTTGCAGCACGCGATTTTAGCTTAACCCTGAGCCAATCCCCAAATTGCGCATTATGGAAACCTGTTGATTGGGAGTGGTTACGGCCACTGAACGGACAATCATCGAGAGTTTGGTCCGCACGGTTAACCTCTTTGCGCGACGACGCTTGACGCGCAGATCACGAACGAGTCACTCGACAAATTCGACCTGCAGCGATCCCATGCCCGTAAATTCGATTTCGGCACTGTCACCGGCACTGACCGGCAATGGAACGCAGACCGTGCCCGACACAATGAACTGTCCGGCTTTCAGGTACATGCCCCGCTTCGGCAATTCGTTGGCAGCCCAGACGATTCCGGCGACAGGATCTTCATTCATAATACTGGTTGCTTTGCCGCTGTTCGTTTGCTCGCCGTTGACGGTAACGCGGCCCTCGATGGATTCGAAATCGAGTTCGTCGACGGAAAACCTTTGCTCGCCCAGGACGACACCGGCAGCAATGCCATTGTCAGCGATGGCGTGCGCACGGCTGCGCGGCTCGGTTACGCGCCAGTTAACGAACTCCATCGCGATGCCAACGCTGTCGATCGCATCGATAACCTGGGCCCGGGTAACGACCGGCCCGCGCAGGTCTTTCTTCAGATAGAAAACAATCTCCGGCTCTGCGTTGGCAGTGCCTGCCGTAAAGAAGCGCGTTGATACCGGTTTGCCTTCCGTATAGACACGCTGCGACAGGTAGTGGCCCATGATGGGGTCCAGCGGTTCCTCTGGCCCGGTATACCGCGTCCAGCCAAGCTTCCAGCCGACATGCTGATCTGTTTTTGTGTGTTCGGCCAACCGACTTTTTTGAATCGTGTAGGCGCGTTCGCGCGTCATATCCGGGAATTGCTCCGCGAGCGCTGCGGTCTGCGTTTGATTCATTTCATGCTGGTAAAGATGTTGCATGATTTCGCGGTCGCTCGAGTCGGTCGTGAGCGCAGCCGGTGTAGTGGTGCCCTGCGCGAAACATGTCGCCGCGCTGCAGCAAATAGTGAGAATTGAAAATAGTCGCATTTATTTATCCTTGGAATTGAGTCAACAACTGTGCGTGAGCTGCAGGCGACAAGAACAGCCCTTATTCGAGCGCCTGGTAAACAAGCGTGCGGAATCGTGCACCTATGTCGCTCGTGGTCGGCCTGACCTGGGTCATTAAGACGCCTACCAGATTTTCCTCCGGGTCAATCCAGTAGTTCGTGTTGAATGCGCCGCCCCATTGGTAGCTGCCGGGCGAGCCGATCTCCCCGTTTGCACCGAGATCATCGATCACCTCGAAACCCAGGCCGAAGTCAGCGATACCGTCGTTATTCAAATCCATCCGCGGGGCTTGCATCAGCTCAACCGACTTTCTCCCCAGCACCCGGTGTCCGTCGAGTTCACCGTCGTTTAACAGCATCTGGATAAAGCGGGCATAGTCCCCGGCCGTGGAAGACAGGCCCGCGCCACCCGAAAAATAGCTGCGCGCACCTTCTGCCGGATATCTCGGATTGTCCAGCTTGATTGACGACTCCTGGCCCTCGGAAACGCTCAAGCCGTTTACATCCGCATACAGGGTAACCAGTCGGTCGATCTTGTTTTCGGGTAAATAGAAATAGGTGTCGGTCATGCCGAGCGGCATGAATATCTCGCTGGCAAAGTAGCGGTCAAGCGGCATTCCGGAGATAACTTCGACCAGGTAGCCCAGCAGATCCGTGTTCAGGCCATACGCCCACGCCGACCCCGGCTCGAAAAGCAGAGGCTGTTCTGCCAACCGTAACATCTGACTTTCAAGCGTAACGTTTTTTTCGGTAAGTCCGTCGATGACGCCATTGCGTACATAAACTGACTGCAATGGAGACTCTATAAACGGATAACTGATGCCCGACGAGTGCGTTAACAGATCGATGATTTTTATTTCCGTTTCGGCCGGACGCGTTTCGGTAATACGTCCATCCGCGTCCGCGCTGACCAGGACCTCAACATTTGCGAACGCCGGAATGTAGCGCGCTACCGGATCGTTAAGAAGAAACAAGCCTTGTTCGTAAAGCTGCATGACAGCGACGGTAGTCACCGCTTTGGTCATGGATGCGATCCTGAAGATCGCATCGTTTCGCATTGGCCTCTGCGCGGCGATGTCGGCAACGCCGAAACTCTTGTGATAAACCGTTTCGCCATTGCGCAAAACAAGCGCTACCGCACCCGGAATTTTGCCGGCGTCTATTTCCGCCGTAATCGCCGCGTCGATCCGGTCCAGCCTCGCATCGTCGAAGCCGGGTGTACCAAGCCCCGCAAAGTTAAACCCCGACTGGGCGGCGCAACCGGTCAACACGCAGGTAAGGGCAAGCATTAAAACTGTTGTTTTCATTCTGGCGATCGATTTCATGCCTGCCTCATTCATGGCGCGATTTCCACGACGGTTCTGCCCGTCACATTACCATCGATGTATGCCTGGAACGCATTCGGCAACTCTTCAAAGGCGATGGTATTGCCCGCAATCATGGCAAGGTGCCGCGGCTTCAGGTCGCTGCCGATGCGCTTCCATACCTGCAGACGAAGATCTCGCGGCGTGTCCACCGAGTTAATGCCAAGCAGGCACACTGCACGCAAAATAAACGGCAGCACGGTCGTGTGCAGCTCATGGCTGGCAGCGAGGCCGATGCTGGCTATGTTGCCGCCATAGTCGACGGTTCGCGTGAGCCAGGTAAGGATCTCACCACCGAGGTTGTCGATCGCACCGGCCCATTGCGCCTTCTCCATTGGCCGTTTGCCGAAATCGACTTCGTCGCGCGCGAGCACCCTGCGTGCGCCGATGTGCTTTAAGTAATCCGCCTGGTCAGCTTTGCCGGTCAATGCGACGGCCTCGTAGCCCCGCGCATCGAGCATGTCCAACGCGATACTGCCTACACCCCCTGTGGCGCCACTGACCAGCACCGGTCCATTCTCCGGTAACTGCCCGTTCTGCTCCATTCGATGAATGGCCAGCGCCGCCGTATATCCGGCGGTGCCGATCTGCATGGCTTCGAAAGGTGTCATTCCTTCCGGTATTGGCACGACAGCCTCGGCCGGAACCCGCGCATACTCTGCGTACCCGCCATCGCGGGTCTCACTGAGCCCGCAGCCGTTCACAAGCACGGCGTCAGCGACGGAAAACTCGTCGCTGTCAGAGCTTACGACGGTGCCGGCCAGGTCGATGCCACCGACCAGGGGGAAGCTGCGCAGAATTCGCCCCACACCGGTCGCCGCAAGTGCGTCCTTGTAGTTAATCGTGGAGTGACTGACCTTTACCACAACCTCACCGGCCGAGAGATCGTCCAGACCGAGCGTAACGAAATCGCCGCTCACGGCGCCGTCCTGCTGCTTTATCTGATAGGCGCCAAATTCGTTCATGCTTTCTCCGTCAGTGCTGGTGGTCGAGCCAGAACTCGAGCCCCATTGTGTTGAGCATTACGTCGATTTCAACAATGTTGTCAATTTGTTCAGCGGTACCGGAGTAGCCGTGTTCGCCGAGCGCCTCGTGAAAATAGGCGTACATGCTGCGATGCATAACTTCCGTACGGTTGCTTTCCTTTTCCGCCCGCCGGGCCATCACAACGAAGTCGTCTATTCGTCGGTGCATATCGTCAGCGAGTCGCGACAGGTCTTTAACCTGGCTGTAGTGTGTCAGGAAGAGCCTGTCTGGTGACAGACTCATGATTCGATCGATCGCCTTGTGCGCCTCGGGCGGATCAAAGTGCACCGGCGTCGTCGTCGGATAAATAAATTCACCCTGCGACGTGTCAAATTCGCGATACGAAAGCCCGAAGCTGTCGCCGGTGAATACGCCTTTGGACGCGGGATCACTCAATACATAGTGGTGGCGCGCGTGCCCCTCCGTATACAGACACCGCATGGCGCGCCCGCCAAGTGAAATTTCTGCATCATCTGCGACCACAACAATACGGTCCTCGTCGATCGGCACGATCTCGCCATATTGCTGCGCAAATTTCTCCATACCGTAAACGGCTTGCGCGCCGCGGATCAGTTTAGCCGGGTCGATCATATGCGGGGCGCCGCGCGGATGCAGCACCGCTCTCGCATTGGGCAACGATTGCATGAGCAGGCCGGCGCCACCCGCATGGTCGAGGTGTACATGAGTCAGAAAAACGAAATCGACGTCCGCGTTGTCGAGGTTTTGTTCCTGCAGTGCCGCCAGCAGCAGCGGGACGCTCTCGTTTGCGCCGGTGTCAACGAACGCGGCACGGCCGTTTTCGACTATCAGATGACTGGCGTCAAATAACGGCCGTATGTGGTCAGTGTCGATGGCAGTGATGCCATGGTCCAGCTGAGTCGTGCGCGGCAACTCTTTCGCCATGTAGCGATCCTGTTAATTTTCGAGCGTTTTGAGACCGTCCATGTCAGCATAGAAATCAGAAATGATTTTGATTTCCGCGTCACTTAACGTCGCAGCAAATGCCACCATTACGTTGCCGCTGCGCGTGCCGTTCTTGTATTGGTGCAGCGCATGCTCTAAGTATTCCGCATGCTGTCCGGCAAGTGTCGGCGGTTTCGGCGCAACGCCTTCACCGTCTGCACCGTGACAGGTCACGCACACGGCCGCAGCGTCGAGGCTTGCGACCTGCTCGGCGGTAGCCTGGTCCTGCACCGTAGCGGTGGTATCCAGCCAGGCGAGCAAATCGTCAATATCAGCATCCGTCAGTGAGCCTGCCTGGGCCTGCATGGTCGGATGGGGCCGGGCGCCGTCACGATAGGCGCGCAGCGCCGTCTGCATATACTCGCGATTTTGCCCACTTAGCCTGGGAACGCGGTAGGACGGATAGGCATTCCGGTAGCCCTCAATCCCGTGGCATCCAAGACAGGTGTAGCCAAGCTGTCGGCCCCGGTCGGCGTTCCCCTGTGCGCCAGCCGCTGGCGACCAAATGATTGCGGCCATCATGATGATTCCCGCAATTGAGCGAATATTCATAGTGTATCTGCGCTGTCTGATGAGTTCGTGGTGAGGCTGGCCGGTGCGGCCGATCTCCTGAGGGCGATATGGTAGTGACTGTCGCGGCTTATTTCCAGACAGAACAATACCTATTCGTAGACGCATGCTAGCATCCGAATTCACAAATAGGGCCCGGAGTGAATCAATGAAACGTTGGCTTGTTGTTTTGCTGGTGATTCTGGCGCTTGTCATTCTTGTGTCGCCCGGCATCGTTGGTCGTCTTGCTGAAAAGAACATTGAAGACGGCATTACCTGGACCGAAGCCGAAAGCCCCGGCGTTACGATTACCACTGAGACCTTCGAGCGTGGCTGGTTTACGTCGGAAGGTCGTCATCGTGTTGTCATGCAAGGTGGCCAGTTTCGCGAAGCGTCCGAAAAATATGCTGCCGCAACCGGCAACGCCAGGCTGCCTTCGCTGATCATCGATACCCACATGGATCACGGCCTGTTGCCGGTGACGTCGCTGGGCCGGGACGAGGGCAGCCTCGCACCCGGGCTTGCCAGCACTGTTTCAAGCTTCCAGGTCGATCCGGGTAATGGTGAGGCGTTCGAGGTCCCTGGTGCGTTATACAGCAATGTAGGCTTGTCGGGCGCCAGCGACTCGCACCTGCTGTTGACGCCTGGCACGTTTGCCAGTGAGGGCACGTCGTTACAGTGGCAGGGTACTGACCTGCGCATACGCACCAACCCGGCTGCACGCAGTCGGGCCATTGCCGGGACCATCGATGCCGTATCACTGCAGGGTGACGGCATGGATGCCGGCTTCGAATCCCTGGCGATAACGGCGGATCAGACTGCAACAGACTATGGTTTCAATGTTGGCAGTGCCGACATAGCGCTCAGGGACCTGACCTTCGGCAGTGGTGACGGCAGCGTGTCGATGGCCAGAATGGGGATCAAGGCCGAATCGGAGATCGATGCTGAGCGGGTTTCGGGACAATCAACTTTCATGGTTAGCAAGCTCACATCTCCGACCGGTGATGTCGTGGATGTCGAGCTGCAGATTTCGCTGGCGGACGCCGATGCACAATCCCTGGGCGTTATATCGGCCGCACTGAAAGAAGTGCAGGGCGCCGCAGATCCGCAGGACGCAATGGCAAACATTTATCCCGGTATTGAAAGCGACCTGCAAACCCTCGTTCGCCGTGGCATGACGTTCAATATCGATGAGCTGAAAGTGTCGCTGCCGCAGGGTATGGTGGTAACCGCCGTTGCGCTCGACGTTGACGAGCTGCCGGCGGACGAGACCTTCAGTTGGCCCGCCGTGCTGCTCAATATGACCGCTGCGGTCGACCTGCGACTGCCGGTTGCCCTTTTCGAGATGCTGGCAATGATGAGTCCTGAAGCCGGTGCGCTGGTGGCCATGGGTATCCTGCAGAAAGACGGTGACGACTACGTCATGGAGGCGGACTATGCCAAGGGCCTTATCAACGTCAACGGCGCGCCGATGCCAATTCCGATCCCGGGCATGTAGTTTCGGCAATCGCGGCAGCGGCGGCTACCACCTGCAATAGAAACAGCGGAGCGCCTTTGGCGGCGATGCCGGTAGCGCATACCTTCTCAGTAGGTAAGATCGAGCTCCTCAGCTCGATGACAGGCAACCAGGCCAGCACCGTTCCCGGACAGTGGTGGCAGTGTTTCGCTGCAAATCTTGATCGCCAACTCACAGCGCGGATTGAAAGGACAGCCGTCGGGCGGACTAATTATTGAACCGATCTCCCCCACCAGTGGCGTGACGGCTTGGCGAATTGTCGGGTCAGGCTGTGGAACTGCATCAAGCAGCGCTTTGGTATAGGGATGTTTCGGGCGTCTGAATAATTGTTCGCAGGGCGCTGTTTCGACGGCCCGACCCATATACATGACGACGACCCGGTGACTGATTTGGCGCACGACGGCCAGGTCGTGAGTGATAAAAATTATCGCCAGCCCGGAGCGCTGCTGTTCTTCGCGCAGCAGGGCAAGAATTTCTTCCTGCACGGTGCCATCAAGTGCCGCCACGGCTTCGTCGCAAATAAGGACTTTCGGGTTGAGTATCAGGGCGCGCGCAATGGCGACTCGCTGCGCCTGGCCGCCGGATAATTCATGCGGGAATCGATCGAAAAACGCTTCGCTAATGCCAACCCGACGCAGCGATTCGGCTACCACCTGGTCCCTGCGGTCGGTTGCCTCTGCATGCACCCGGAGCGGCTCCTCTACAATATCCGCCACTCGCATAGCAGGGTTCAGCGAGGCGAGTGGGTCCTGGAATACCATTTGCAAGTCACGATGGTGCGCGCGACTGCGAGCACTGACGGTCGCCGCCAGTCTGCTTCCCTGGAATGACACCGTTCCCTGGGTCGTCGCGTTGAGTCCGACCACGGCCCTGGCAAGACTGGTCTTGCCCGAGCCGGATTCACCGACTATCGCGATCGTCTCGCCCGTGCGCAATGCAAGACTGAATGGCCGAACCGCGTTCAGCGTGCGCGAAGCGCCACCGCGCCTCTCATCGAAACTGACGGCGACGGCGTCGATTTCCAGGACGACCGGAGCGCCAGCAGGAGTTGCCAGCGTATCGCAATCGCGACTGATGCAGGGGGCTGCGTGCAGCAGCTGCTGCATTTTTTCACTGGACGGCGCAGCGAACAGCTCGTGCGTCGTACGATCTTCCAGGGCGCGCCCGTGGTCCATGACAATGGTACGCTGGCAGTGGTGCGCAATGACGCCAAGGTCGTGAGTAATCAACAAAAGTGCGGCGCCGGTTTCTTCGCGAAGCGCGCCCAGCAGCGCCAGGATTTGTGCCTGTACCGTCACATCGAGCGCCGTCGTCGGCTCGTCAGCGATAAGGAGATCAGGATCACCCAATAGTGCCGCACCCATCATGACTCGCTGGCGCATTCCGCCGGAAAGCTGGTGCGGATAGGATCTGTACTGCCGCTCGGGGTCCGGCAGGCCCACCCTGCCAAGCATATGCAGGGTGCGGGACCGCGCCTCTGCGGATGGGCAGAACCTGTGCTCAAGCAGGATGCGACGCAGCTGGTCGCCAATAGAAACATACGGGTTAAGCGACGCCTGTGGGTCCTGAAATACCATCGCAACCCTGCCCGGGCGAACCCGATTCAACTCAGCCACGCTCGCGCCCAACAATTCCTGATTATCAATGCATATGCTGCCGCTGTAGTGAGCGTTCGCCGGCAGCAGGCCCATTATCGCCAGTGCCGTTTGCGTTTTACCCGAGCCGGATTCACCGACCAGGCCAACTGATTCGCCGCGATCGATGGAAAAACTCAAGCTGCTGACTGCCGGTTGTTGCGTATCCGGATACTGAACAGTGAGATTCCTGAGGCGCAAAAGCTCCATCAGGTTTTGCTCTTCGGGTCTGCAAGCTCGCGCAGGCCGTCACCCAGGAAGTTGAAACAAACGAGAATAACGGCCAGCACGGTGGCCGGTATGACGATCAGCCACGTCGCCGATTGGACGTGGTTGGTACCACCATAAACGAGTGCGCCCAATGATGTTTGTGGTTCCTGCACGCCCAGTCCGAGAAAGCTCAGAAATGACTCCACAAGAATCGCCTGCGGAATCGTAAGCGTCATGTAGACAATCACAAGCCCGAGCAAATTAGGTGTGATGTGCCGCCACACAATGCCGAAAGAAGACACGCCGATCAGTTTCGCCGCATCAACAAAGCTGCGTTGCTTCAGGCTGAGTGTCTGGCCGCGAACGATGCGCGCCATATCGAGCCAGTTTATGGCGCCTATCGCTATGAAAATGAGCAGGAGGCTGCGTTCAAAAACCACCATCAGGAGAATTACAAAGAATATAAACGGCAGCGCATACATGGCGTCGACGAGGCGCATCATCAGAGCGTCGACCTTGCCGCCCAGGTAGCCTGCAATCGCGCCGTAGATGACGCCGATGAAAAGACTTACGAAACTCGCAATAACGGCGACGAACAGCGTTATGCGAACGCCCAGCAACGTCCTCACAAACAGGTCACGACCCAGGTCGTCGGTGCCGAAAAAATGCTGCCCCGTGATGGTTGGCGGCAGAAAAATATTATCGAAATCGGTGCTCCGGTAATCGTTGTCGACAAGGAACGGACCTGCAACCGATGCAATAGCGATAAAGGCGAGCAGCGACGCGCAAATCCAGACCAGGCGACTACCGCGCACCTGTTGTCGCACTGGTAGCAGCGTCGGCGCCAGGCTCATCGACTGCGAATCCTAGGATCAAGGAAGCCGTATAAAAGGTCGACGACCAGGTTCAGAACGATGACGATAACCGCATAGAAGACGGTAATGCCAAGAACCAGGGTGTAGTCGCGATTCAGCGCTCCGCTAATGAAGAACTGGCCAACGCCTGGAATGCCGAATACCTGTTCGACCACGATGGAGCCGGTTAACACTGCGGCGATAGCGGGCCCCATGTAGGACAGCAGTGGCAGCATTGCAGGCTTAATGGCGTGATAGCGAATAATCGAGGCTGTCCGGAGCCCTTGTGCGCGCGCGGTGCGCACAAAGTCGCTTGCCATGATCTCAATCATGCTGGCGCGGGTCAGACGCGCAATGTACGCGATCTGTGGCAGGGCGAGCGCTATGATCGGCATGATCAGCCGGTCTGCGCCTGCACTGCCGGCGTAGCTTGCCGGTAACCAGTCGAGGCTCACGGCAAACACGAGCACCATCAGCGGCGCGACAACGAAGATGGGAACGGAAATGCCGAGCATTGCGACCGCGGAGATCAGCCGGTCCAGCATGGAATTCTTGTGCAGGGCCGCGGCCATACCTGCGCTTACACCAACGATTAGCGCAAGCAGCATCGCCATCGCCCCAAGACGCATGGACAGTGGAAACGCCTGGCGGATTATTTCCGAAACGGTGTAATCGCGATAGCGAAATGACGGGCCGAAATCGCCAACCGCTATACCCGCAAGGTAACGCACAAACTGTGCGGGCAGCGGCTCGTCCAGGTGATAGGCCTTCTCGATGTTCTGTTCAACGTCGGGCGGCAGTGCGCGTTCAGAATCGAACGGGCCTCCGGGTGCCGCGCGCACCATGAGAAACGCAACCGCAATAACCAACAGTAGTGTTGGTATCGCTCCCAATATGCGCATGCACGCGTAACGCAGCACCTTGACTATTCTTCAGTTACTAAGGCTCAGGTGCTGACTGTAGTGATAATTCAGCACGTTGTCTCCCCAACCCTCAACCTGCGGGCTGACCATGCTTTTGTTCACCATGAAATAGAGCGGTATCAGCGGATGGTCCGCGAGCATCTCGCTTTCTGCTTCGCCGAGGAACACGTTTCGTCGGACCGGGTCTGTGGATTCAGCCGCGCGTTGCATCAGCGAATCGAAAATCTTGCTCTGATACGCCGTGAAATTTGACGGGTTATCACTTTCCAGAGTGCTCAGAAACGTGTGCGGGTCATCATAGTCCCCAATCCAGAGCAGGCGAAAAATTTGCGTTATTTCCCGCTGCCTGATGTTGTCGACCAGGACCTGGAATTCTTCATTGATGAGCGCTATTTCAAGTCCGGGCAGTTCGTGCCACATCGACTGTGCTGCCAGTGCTATGCGCTTATGCGTATCGGAAGTGTTATAGCGCAGCTCGAGCCGCAGGGGTTTATTGGCCCCAAAGCCCGCCTCGCGATAGAGTTGTTTCGCTGTGGCGAGTCGTTCCTCAGCTGGCATTGAGGCATAGGGAAAACGGCGACCTTGGTATCCCGCAATGCCATCCGGAACCCAGCCGTACGCCGGTTTTTCGCCGCGCCCGACGATATCGTGTGCAATCACCTCTCTATCGATCGCCATCGACAGTGCCTGCCGCAGTTTCGGGTTTTCGGATAATACCGGTACGGTCATGTTTAAGCCGTAGTAATACACGCTAAGTGCGGCGGAGACGCGCACCTCAGCCGGCCGTTGAGCCTGCATTTGCGCGAACGCCTCGGGCGGTATCGTGCGCGTGACCTGCAACTCCCCGGCGCGATAGCGACTCAGCTCGGACATTGGTTCCGACGTTACGTAATGCCGCACGCGATCTATAGCCGTATTTGCGTTATCCCAGTAATGCTCGTTACGCATGAGCTCGATGACGGAGCCGACCTGCCAGTCAACGAGCTTGTATGCACCATTGCCTACCAGGTTGCCCGGCCGCGTGTGTGCGTCAGCGTGTTCTTCCAGCGAACCGCGGTGCACCGGAAACATGCTTGGGTGGGTCAACAGGTTGAGAAAGTACGGGACCGCATGCCGCAGGCGTATTTCAAGCGTGTGCGTATCCGTAGCGATGACGCCAAGCTCGGATGGCGGACGATCGCCTGCAATAATTTCGGCAGCGTTTTCGATATCACTAACGGACTTTACGTACAGCGCGGCCGTCGCCGGGTCGACCAGGCGGCGATAGCTGAAAACAAAATCTTCTGCCGTCACCAGCTCACCATTCGACCAGCGCGCATCGGGCCGCAGCCAGAATGTATATTGTCGGCCGTCAGCGGAAACTTCCCAGCGCTCGGCCGCGGCGGCGCGTAATTCGCCTTGTGGCGTAAGTCCCGTTAACCCCTCGCCGATGTCACGCTGTACATCGTGCGCTTCGGTAGACGCCGCCCTGTGCACATCGAGGGATTCCGGCTCAACGCCGTTGCCTCGATTGAGCACGGATTCCTGCTCTGGTGACGGGCCGGAACCGCCGCAGGCAGCGAGCGCCAGGGCGCCCACGACAAGCAGGCAGGCACACCGCCTGCGCAGCTTTTTCATCTTGATCGATAAGGCCTTCACGACTGTGAGAATACCCTAATACAGGTGCCTTTCCGTGCGGCAATTCACCGCTTGCTATGCGGCGCCGTCTCGGATTTGGAGCGCCGGCGGCGCACTTTTTTCGGCGTCGCTGCCGTGGTTCATCTGCCGCTTCTTCAAATGGATCAACAACAGGGAAATTGTGGCCGGGGTAACGCCCTCCAGGCGGGCCGCGTGTCCAAGCGTCTCCGGTCGCGCCGATTGCAGCCGCTGCAGCGCTTCCGTGGATAGCCCGGTGACATCTGCATAAACGATGTTATCCGGTAAGGCGAGACCGGCCTGCCGGGCATGTTTGTCGATCTCACGCTGTTGCCGCTCAATGTAGCCCGCATATTTCGCCCTGACCTCGAGCTGTAGCGCCACCTCATCCGCCTGTTCGTCCGTCATATCGGCCTGCCAGTCGCCGCAACCAACCGCTGACAGCGATGTAATAGCCGCATAGTTGTACTCAGGCCGGCGCAGCAGGTCCGACGCCCTGCATTCGCGCCGCAAACTGCTGCCGAGCGTTTTCCTGTCGCCCTCATCGAGTCGCTGCGGGTGCAAGACGATTGCATCAAGCCGCTCCTGTTCCTTGGCGACGGCGTCGCATTTCGTTGTAAAGATTCGCCAGCGCTGGTCATTAACGATGCCCATGTCCCGCCCAATCGGTGTGAGGCGAACATCAGCATTGTCTTCGCGCAGCAACAAACGGAACTCCGCGCGCGATGTAAACATACGGTACGGCTCGCTGACACCGCGCGTAATCAGGTCGTCGACCAGGACACCCAGGTATGCCTCGCTGCGCAGCGGGTACCATTGTTCCCGGTCGGCTGCCTTACGCGCAGCATTCAGGCCCGCCAGCAAACCCTGCGCGCCAGCTTCCTCGTAGCCGGTCGTGCCATTTATCTGGCCCGCAAAGTAAAGACCGGACAGGCACTTTGTCTCAAGCGTCGGGCGCAGGTCACGTGGATCGAAATAGTCGTACTCGATAGCGTAACCCGGCTGGGTGATATGCGCTTTTTCGAAGCCGATCAGCGAACGAACGAAACGCTTTTGTGTTGCATACGGCAGGCTGGTTGAAATACCGTTCGGATAGATTTCGTGTGTATCGAGTCCTTCCGGCTCCACGAATACCTGGTGCGAATCACGTTCTGCAAAGCGCATTACTTTGTCTTCTATCGAAGGACAGTAACGCGGTCCTACGCCCTCGATCATGCCGCTATACATGGGCGATTCGGACAACGAGTCGCGAATAATGTCATGCGTCTCTTCAGTCGTATGCGAAATGTGGCAACTTACCTGCCGCGGATGGTCCGCTCTCCTGCCAACAAACGAAAAGACGGGCAGCGGCTCGTCACCCGGCTGCTCTGTCATCAATGCATAATCAAGTGTCTTGCCGTCAACCCGCGGCGGTGTTCCTGTTTTCAGTCGAGCAACTCTGAACGGAAGTTCCCGTAAACGTTCGGCAAGCCGGTTGGCGGGTTGCTCGCCCGCGCGCCCCCCTGCTCGTTCCGTTTTACCAATCAGGATGCGCCCGCCCAGAAAAGTGCCGACCGTCAGGACCACCGTTGGCGCGAGAAATCGAATGCCCAGTCCGGTCACAACGCCGGACACCTGCTCGCCATGCACAATCAGGTCTTCGACCGACTGCTGAAAAATTGACAGCCCGGGCTGGTTTTCAAGAACCTGGCGGATGGCCTGGCGGTACAGGACGCGATCTGCCTGGGCCCGCGTCGCACGCACCGCGGGACCCTTGCTTGCGTTCAGGGTACGAAACTGAATGCCGGCACGGTCGATCGCCTGCGCCATGGCACCGCCAAGCGCATCGATTTCTTTCGTCAGGTGGCCCTTGCCTATGCCCCCGATAGCGGGGTTGCAGCTCATCTGGCCGAGCGTCGAGATGTTCTGGGTAATCAGAAGGGTCCGGGCACCGGCCCGCGCGGCAGCAAGGCTCGCTTCCGTACCGGCATGTCCGCCGCCAACGACGATCACATCAAATGACGATTCTGCTCGCATTGCTCAAATTTTGACCAGTTGCGTGGGGTGCGCCATTCTAATAGCAGGGGCACCCCAGCGCCATAAGGCTTTACTTATATTGGCCCTTTCTGGAATATTGCAGCGCCTTTGAACATGCGGAATCTCCCTTTGACGAATCGAATGCATCTGCCGGCGCTGCTGCTCGCGCTGCTGGTTACGGTACCCGCGTTGTCGCAGGACGACACCCAGGCTGTGGCTGCGCCGACACTGGCACTGGAAGATTGCCGAATTCGGGCCGGTGAGGGATATCCAGGCATCAAGGCGCGCTGCGGCACCTTCACGCGACCGGAGGACCCGGCCAACCCTGCTTCCGCAACGCTCGAGCTGTTCGTTGCCGTCGTGCCGGCACTCAGTCTTGAGCCGGATGCTGATCCCCTGGTGCCGATAGCCGGCGGACCCGGGCAGGCCTCGACGGAATTTTATGCCTCCGTTGCTACCGCATTCGAGGCAGTGCGCCGTACACGGGACATCGTATTGCTTGATCAGCGTGGGACCGGCCGATCGGCACCAATGACCTGTGAAGTCGATGAAGGTTTCATCGAAGCCCGCTTCTCCCGCGAAGAGACCATCGCGCAAACGGAACTTTGTCTTGAGGATCTGCCGCATGATCCGCGCTTTTTTACCACCAGCGTTGCAGTACAGGATCTTGAAGCATTGCGCATTGCCTTAGGCTACGGGCAATTTAATGTCTACGGCATTTCTTATGGAACCCGGGTGGCACAGCATTTCATGCGCCGTTACCCGGCATCGACTCGCTCGGTCATCCTCGATGGCGTCGTGCCACCACAAATTGCACTGGGGCCGGGCATTGCGATCGAAGCACAGAATACGCTGGACGCCATATTCGACCGCTGCGGGGAAAACACGGACTGTAACGAACGTTTTCCCAATCTGCGCAACGAATTTTCGGCACTCAAAGCACGCCTTGCACAGCAACCGGTAAGCGTGCAGCTCCCACACCCGCGAACGGGCGAACCGGAAGTCGTGCAACTGGGCGACCAGGACATGGCAGGGGCCCTGCGATTGCTCAGCTATCACCCGAGTTCCGTCGCACTGATGCCATTGCTGATCGACCAGGCGGTTAAGGAGAACTACCTGCCGCTGGCCGCACAGTTCATGATGATCTCCGAGAGCATGTCGGATGCCCTGAATATTGGTATGCACAATGCGGTGGTATGTACTGAAGATGCCCCCTACTTTGCTGGCGAGAACATCACAGTCGAAGCGCTCGAGGCGACCTACATTGGACCGCTGCAACTCGAAGCGCTGGACGCCATTTGTTCGGTCTGGCCGCAGGGTGTACTTGACGACGACTTCAAAGCACCGGTTGCATCAGACATACCGGTATTGTTGTTATCGGGTGAGGCCGATCCGATCACGCCGCCAGCCTATGCGGATCTCGCCGCCGTCGATCTTGGCAACTTCACGCACCTGACTGGCGCGAAACAGGGTCATGGCCAGGCTCCTCGAGGCTGTATGCCAAAGATCATTGGCGAATTCGTTGCGGCGGCTGATGCGTCATCCCTGCAGACAGACTGCCTGGAGCGACTGCATGCCATGCCGTTTTTCCTGGATTTTTCCGGTCCCGCACCATGATCAGGGTGACTGATCTGCGCAAGTCGTTCGGTGATGTCAAGGCCGTGCAGGGAGTCTCGTTTAACGCCGATGACGGCAAGATTACGGGCCTGCTCGGGCCGAACGGCGCCGGCAAATCGACGACTCTCCGAACCCTGTACACGGTACTGAAACCGGATTCGGGTACGGCGACGATCGACGGCGTGGATGTGGTCACGGACAGCCTTGCCGCGCGGGCCCGCATCGGTTCCCTGCCGCATGGCTCAGGCCTCTACCCGCACCTGACCGCGCGGGAGAATATCGCCTACTACGCCAGGCTTTACGAGATGCCCCCGGACACAATTGATGCGGCCGTGCAAACAGTCATTGACCAGCTTGATATCAATGATTTTGCCGACCGGCGCACCAAAGGGTTTTCACAGGGGCAGAGGACCAAGGTGTCTCTGGCACGCGCGCTGGTGCACGGACCACAGAATATCCTGCTGGATGAGCCGAGCAACGGCCTGGACGTGATGGCCACGCGTTCGTTACGTGAGCGCATTCGTGAACTGAAAGCGGCTGGCAAATGCGTCCTGTTCTCCAGTCACGTAATGCAGGAAGTGGCTGCTTTATGCGACGAGATTGTCATCATTGCAGCGGGTCAGGTCGCACTGCATGACACCACCGACGGCATTCGCAGGGCAACCGGCTGCGACGATCTCGAGGAAGCCTTCGTCAAGGCAATCGGGATGGTGGAGCCCGTTTCATGAAAACCATTCGCACTGTTTTCCTGAAAGAAGTGAAGGACAATTTTCGCGATCGCCGCACGCTGGTCTCGGCGCTATTGATGGGACCCTTGTTTGGTCCGATTTTGTTTGCGTTCGTCATCAACCTGTCCGTAAAACAATCGTTGAGCAGCGCCGACGAAGCGCTGGATCTGCCCGTGATCGGCAGCGATTACGCACCGAACCTGATGACCTACCTGGAAAGCAACAACATTACTATCGTTGACGGTCCGCCGACCCGTGACGATGCAATCAACAGTGTTGGCAATGGCGAACATGACGTTGTGCTTGTTATTCCGGAAACTTTTGGCGAACACCTGTCAGAGATGACGCCTGCAACCGTCGAAGTGATAACAGATCAGGCCAATACCCAGGCAGAACGGGAAACGCGGCGCGCGACGCGCACACTGCGCGCCTACAACCAGGAATTGGCGGCCATGCGGCTGACGGCGCGAGGCGTTAACCCGGTGATCATGCGACCGCTGAATGTCGACGAGGTGGACGTATCGACGCCAAGCGGCCGCTCTGCAATTCTTCTTGGCATGCTCAGCTACTTCTTTATTTTTGCCTTGTTGACCGGCGGTATGAACCTGGCGATCGACGCCACGGCCGGCGAACGGGAGCGTGGTTCTCTGGAACCCTTGTTATGTCTGCCGGTTAAACGCGACCACCTCATTTACGGCAAGATCTTTGCGACCTGCCTGTTTATGGCGATCTCATTGAGCCTGAGCCTGATCTGTTTTCACTTCACACTGAAATTCATGCCGCTGCAGGAATTGGGGATGACGCCGAATTTCGGTTCGCTGGTCGTACTGATGGCCTTCCTGCTGCTGGTTCCGTTTGCGCTGGTTGGCGCATCACTCATGACGCTGGTGGCGTCTTTTACCAAGAGTTTCAAAGAGGCGCAGACCTGGGTCAGCGTGGTATTGCTGGCACCGACCATGCCCATCCTGGTCGTGTCTATCCTGATGGTGCGCCCCAGCACAGCGCTGATGTTTATTCCGTCTTTGAGCCAGCACCTGCTACTCGTCGGGCTGATCAAGAACGAGGCACTGAACTGGCTGCATGTAGTCGTATCGGTGGGCGGCACGCTGGCAATAGGCGCCGTATTGACCTGGATCTGCGCCAGGTTGTATCGACGTGAAGGCCTGTTGGGCTGAACGCCGCAGCCGGCGGGAATTGCCTGGCCGTCGCGGCGCTATCGAAAATACATCCGTGCGTTGATCTGAAATACATTGACGTCATCCCAGAGCGTCGCCCGTAGCCCGAGGCTCAGCGTTTCTGTCAGGCTCAGCAGGATGCCTGCGTTCGCGCGAGTCTCGCTGTCGGAATCGTCGAAGTCGATGTAGTCGAGACCGCCATATAACTCTACCGTCTCGCTTATGGATCCCCGCAGGCCAATGCCCATCGAAAGGCCGCTATCGTCGGCCGAACCTATGAGTGCGTCTGCCTCGATATCAATGTAGGCAAGATTTGCGTATACATCCATGAAGGGAGAGAGGTTGGTGTGGTAACCAACGCCTATCTCCAGGATGGTGAGGTCGGTGCCGAAATCGATATCTGCCGCCTGGTAATCACCGAATACGTGGAAGTTTTCATCGATCTCAAGCGAGCCGCTGACACCCAGGCCGTCGCCATCGACATCGAGCGACGAAGCATCCAGATCCACCCTTCCGTATGAAGCCTGCACGTAATTGAAGTTGGTTCCCTGTGCCGCGACCGTTGCCGAAAACGCGATAAGGATAACCATGAAAACTGAACGCAACATGACGCTCTCCTGACTTTGCCCAAGTTAAGATATGAGTGGTTTGCACCCTGCGAGTGCAAGGTACTCTTTTTCGTGCGCAGGCGGAAGTCGTGAGGGGTACATTTGCAGATTCGCTCACCTGCGAGCCATGGAAGCACGCTGTCGCGTTGCCGCAAGGCGAGCTGTCTACTTGCCGATACAGAATTCTGAAAATATTCGTCCCAGGAGATCGTCACTGGAAAATGTGCCGGTGATCGTACCAAGCGCCGCGTGCGACATGCGCAACTCTTCGGCGAGCAACTCTCCTGCCCTGTCGGCGTCGAGAGCGTGGCGGCCGGCTGCGAAATGCCGTGCCGACTCCTCTATGGCACTAACGTGTCTTTGGCGCGCGGTCAGCGCGCCCTCGCCGAAATCTTCGAACCCCGCCAGTGCTTTAATCGCGCGCTGCAGCGCTTCCATGCCCTCGCCGGTAGTGGCAGAGAAACTGATGCTGCCGGCGTCATCCACAGGACGGCGGGACGATGGCTCGCGCAGGTCTGATTTGTTGCGGACAATAATTGTTGGTATGCCCGCGGGGATCTCTTTGTCGGTTGTATCGCTCGTGTTGTTCGTCACGTCCTGTACCCACAAAACGGCATCGGCGGTCGCAAGCGCCTCTTTCGCGCGCCTTATTCCTTCTGCTTCTATGCGGTCCGGATCGTTCCGCAGGCCGGCCGTATCGACCAGCTCAACCGTCAAGCCGTCTATGCTTATTTGCTCGCGAATGATGTCGCGCGTGGTGCCCGCCACTTCGGTAACGATTGCGGCATCCTGGCCGCTGAGCAAATTTAGCAGGCTTGATTTACCCGCATTGGGTTTGCCCACGATGACAAAACGGAGCCCGTCACGCAGGATACGTCCCGACCTCGCGACCCTTAACAACGAAGCAATCTCTGCTTCGCACTCATCGAGCTTGCGATGAAGTTTGTCGTCGGCGAGAAAATCGATCTCTTCCTCCGGAAAATCGATCGCTGACTCAACCTGCAGGCGCAGGTTAATGAGCAGCTCAGCCAGCGCGTCAACCCGGCGGGAGAACTCGCCCTGCAATGACCGGTGTGCTGCCCGCGCGGCCTGCACGGTACCGCTGTCAATCAGGTCTGCAACAGCCTCTGCCTGGGCCAGGTCCAGCTTCCCATTCAGGAATGCGCGCTTTGAAAACTCGCCTGGTTCGGCTCGCCGTGCGCCAATGCTGATCGCAGCTTCAACCAGTGCTGTGATGATTACGGGTCCGCCGTGAGCCTGCAGCTCGAGCACAGGCTCGCCGGTGAAAGACGCCGGCGCAGGAAAATAAAGTGCGAGTCCTGAGTCAATGGGGAGCGAGTCTCTGTCGCGGAAGGTCGCCATGGTTGCGTGACGTGCGCGAGGAACCCGGCCCAGCATCTGCACGGCGATTTTTTCCGCGTTTGAACCGGAGATGCGCACCACGCCGACGCCACCTTTTCCAGCCGGCGTCGCGGGCGCGACAATCGTGTCATCAATATAGTCTGGCTGGCCGCTCATACGAGCCCTCGCCTCACACCGTCACTGGTCAGGTAGGCGTCTTGTCCGGTTTCTTTTTGGCGCCTTTTCGCGCGACCGCCTCTTCATGCACCAGCTTATTGATGTACCACTGCTGCGCGATAGACAACAGCGTGTTGGTCACCCAATAGAGTACGAGACCGGATGGAAAGAAAGCGAAGAAAGCCGTGAAGATGATCGGCATCACCTGCATGACCTTTGCCTGCACAGGATCGCCCGGCGTCGGGTTCAGGCGCTGTTGGCCAAGCATGGCGGCACCCATGATGATGGGCAAAATGAAGTAGGGGTCCCGTGATGACAGGTCGGTAATCCAGAAGGCAAATGGTGCCTGCCGCATCTCGACACTTTCCAAAAGCACCCAGTAAAAAGCCAGGAAGAACGGCATCTGGATGAGGATGGGAAGACAGCCCGCGGCGGGGTTTACTTTTTCGCGTTTATACAGGTCCATCATTGCCTGGCTAAGCGCCTGCCGGTCATCTTTATAGCGGTCCTGCAGTGCCTTCATGCGAGGCTGGATTTCACGCATTTTTGCCATTGACCGGCCGCTGGCTTCGGTCAGCTTGTAGAAGACCGCTTTGATCAGGACCGTGACCAGGATGATTGCCAGCCCCCAGTTGCCGACGAACGAATAGACTTTGCTCAACAGCCAGAAAAGCGGTTGCGAAATAATGGTCAGCCAGCCGTAGTCGACCGTTAGTTTGAGACTTTCGTCGATCTTCTCAAGCTGTGACTGCAGCTTCGGACCAACGAACGCTGTGGTTTCAAAGGTGTGTTCCGCACCCGGCGCAACGACGATTGACGGCGTTTGTATAAGGCTTGCTCTTGAAACCGCGCCGCTGACCGAAACGTTGTAGTTGTACTGGGCATCTGGTGGCGGAATGAGCGCGGTCAGAAAATGGTGCTCAATCGAGCCGACCCAGCCGGCACTCGCCTGGATCGAATACGGTCCATCCGACTGGAGGTCATCGCGTTGCATTTTTTCGGACTTGTTGCCATCGAATATTATCGGGCCGTCGAACGAGTACGAATCCACATCGAACATCGACCGCTCTGCTTCCCGATTGCGACGCAAAATTTGTGCGTACTCTGCGCCACGCCACTCGCTGTCACCAGCATTAGTCAATTGATGTGTGATATCGATGCGGTAACTGCCGCGTTTGAAATGCAGCGTTTTTTGAACCGTTATGCCCTGCCCGTCGGTCCAGCTTAAGGGCACGGTGAGTTCATCGCGACCGTCCAGCGAATATTGATTTGCGGCTGCAGTGTAGTTCGCTCGATGATCCGGTTTTATACCGTCCCCTGCTGCGTTCAGTCCGCTTTGGATCAGGCCAATGTCAGTTGCGTCGGGAGCCAATAGTTGCACGAGCTCGTCCGGATTGTCTTTTGCGACAGGATATTTAAGGAGTCTGGCACCCTGTATCGTGCCACCTGCGGTGCTGACCGTCAGGTCCAGCACGTCGGTAACGATACTAATGGTATCGGCAACGGTCGCGTCGGCGACTCCGCCCGGCGTATCGAGCGTCGGTGTCTCGTCGGCCAGCGCAGGTGCTGCGGCCGGGTCCTGGGCGCCGGGCAATTCCGGCAAACCGGCATCGGACGGTGCTGCAACCGTCGCGGGAGTGTTGGCAGGTTGCGGCTGCGGCTGCGGCGCGTTATCCGTTACCCACGCCTGGTAGGTCATCCAGGCCAACATGCCGAATGTCGCCCATATGAGCAGCCGCTGATTTTCCATTTAGTCTGTTCCTGCCCTTTCCTGCACTGCCGCACGGCAACGCTGCCAATGATGCTCGAGGCTGGCAAATAATGCTTTGTTGCCCGCGCTCGCTGCCGCCGGCTGATTCAACACGACAATGTCGATGTTCGGCAGGCTGTCATACTGCCTGCGAAACGACTCTCGTATGATTCGTTTCAAGCGGTTTCTGTTGGTCGCAAGCCGGCAGTTTTTTTTTCCTATCGCCAGCCCCAGTCTCGGCGCATTGACGCTGTTGGTACGGTAAAGCACCGTAAAGAGCTTGTCGCGGCTTCTTTGTGCCGCCTTGAAGACACGGCGGAATGAGGCCTTATCGACAATCCGGTTCCGGCGCCTGAAGCGACAATCGGTGCCGACTGTTGGTTTGAGTTCCGTGACGGGTAGCCGGTCCTGAGCGCTCTTTATGGCGTCAGCTTTGCCCGACCTTTGGCGCGACGGCGTTTCAATACGAGCCGACCTGCTTTGGTCGCCATGCGTGCTCTAAATCCGTGCGTGCGTGCCCGCTTCAGGGTGCTGGGCTGAAATGTACGTTTCATTTGGGTGCCACCTGGCTTTTATGCTTGCGCGCCTGTTGCGCGTCTGTGTGTATGTCGGGAGGTTCTGTACCCACCCCCGAGAAGGCCGGCAAGGGTACGCGTGAGCCCCTTTTCTGTCAATAGAATAAGGCCTTATGCACACAACCGAAAATGCTCCGAAATTGCGCTTTGCGTCGCTCGATCGTGCGGCCTGTCTCGTCTGGCGATGGTCTGGTAGACGGTATAGACTGCGCGGTCTCATCGACAAACCATAATTATCAGAAGCGCTGACGCGCCGGGGATTTTTTTGCAGGCCGAAACCAATCTGTGGAACCGCTGTGTGCGCGACCTCCAGGCCGAGTTGCCGGAGCAGCAGTTCAATACCTGGATTCGGCCACTGCAGGCCGTGGAAGATGGCGCGGTTTTGAAGCTGCTGGCGCCCAATCGTTTTGTGGTTGACTGGCTCAATCAACACTACCTGGATCGCATCGAGGAAATAGTCGGTGGTTCCGGGTCGTCCAGCCAGGTCGTTGTCGAGGTAGGCTCGCGACAAGGGGTCGGGGCGCCGGCCCCCAGGACAACCACCAGGCAGACAGCCGCCGTGGCGCCGGTGGTCAGCCGGCTGAATCCCGATTTCAGCTTTGCTAATTTCGTTGAAGGTAAAAGCAACCAGCTGGCACGCGCAGCCGCGTTCCAGGTAGGCGTCAACCCGGGGAAATCTTACAACCCGCTGTTCATTTATGGCGGCGTGGGATTGGGTAAAACACATCTGATGCAGGCCATTGGTAACGCGATGCTCAAGAACAACCCGGCGGCACGGGTGAGTTATGTGCATTCCGAGCGCTTCGTTGGTGACATGGTCCGCGGACTGCAACACAACACAATTTCGGATTTCAAGCGGTCCTATCGTTCACTGGATGCGTTGTTGATAGACGATATCCAGTTTTTTGCCGGTAAAGAACGTTCCCAGGAAGAGTTTTTCCATACGTTTAATGCGCTGCTGGAAGGGCAGCGGCAGATGGTCCTGACCTGCGATCGTTACCCCAAGGAGGTCAGTGGCCTCGAAGAGCGACTCAAATCGCGGTTTGGTTGGGGTCTGACGGTAGCGATAGAACCACCGGAGCTGGAAACGTCGGTCGCTATCCTGATGAGCAAAGCGGCCGGTGAGGGCGTCGAATTACCGGAAGAGGTTGCCTTTTTTATTGCCAAGCGGATTCGCTCGAATGTCAGGGAGTTAGAGGGCGCCCTGCGCCGTGTAATCGCGACCTCTACGTTTACGGGTCGGCCAATAAGCCTTGAATTTGCAAAGGAAGCGTTACGCGATTTACTGGCAATGCAGGATCGGCTGGTATCGATTGAAAATATCCAGAAGACCGTGGCCGATTACTTTAAGATTCGCGTCGGCGATCTTTTGTCCAAGCGTCGCAGCAGGTCGGTTGCCCGACCGCGGCAGATTGGGATGGCGCTGGCAAAAGAGTTGACCAATCACAGCCTGCCGGAGATCGGGGATGCTTTTGGAGGTAGAGACCATACGACGGTGTTACACGGCTGCCGCCGAATTGCCGCTCTGCGTGAAACTGAAAAGCGGGTTGACGAGGATTACATCAACCTGTTGAGAACACTGACAGGATAATGTGGATAAGCTGTTAATAATTCACCCTGAAAACGTTATGCACAGGTAATCCACAGGTCAGCCGCTTTGCATACATATTTTTGCACGGCTAAAATAGCAGTATAACTATTTGTTTTGTATACAATTTTTATAATTATCCACAGGTCTTCTGGCGACTAATAGTAATAATAAATTAACTATATCCAATATTTATTAACAGGTGGAATTGATGAAGTTAACGGCAGGACGCGAGTCTCTTTTAAAACCCTTACAAGCTGTTATCGGTGTTGTTGAGCGCCGTCAGACAATGCCTATATTGGCAAATGTTCTGTTGGTGGCTAAGGATGGAGAGGTTTCGGTAACGGCGACTGACCTGGAAGTTGAACTGGTTGCTGTCGCAGATGTTGCTGTCGATTCTCCTGGCGAGGTTACGGTTCCGGGAAGAAAGCTGCTGGATATCTGCCGGGCTTTGCCTGATGACGCCGAGATATCGATCAGCCAGAGCGGCGAAAAATTAAATATTAAATCGGGCCGGAGCAAATTTTCGCTGACGACACTGCCGGCCGCAGAGTTTCCGACAGTCGATGATATTAACGCCGGACATACGGTAACGGTATCCCAGGCAGTGTTGCGCCGGCTGCTGGAGAAGACGCACTTTTCGATGGCACAGCAGGACGTACGGTACTACCTGAACGGGCTGCTGCTGGAGACCGGGAAGAACGTGCTGCGGGCGGTGGCAACCGATGGTCATCGGCTGGCGTTATGCGAAGTAGACCTTGATGACAAGAAGGCGCCGGAACAGCAGGTGATCGTTCCGCGTAAGGGTGTATTGGAGTTGCAGCGTCTGATGGGCGGTGAAGGAGATCTGCAGATTGAATTGGGGAGCAATCACGTTCGCATCCAGTTAGAAGGAATTCGCTTCACATCGAAGCTAATTGACGGCCGTTTCCCCGAATATGAGAGAGTGATACCGCACGACACGAGCAATGCACTGTCTGCGGACAGGAGTCTTTTCAGGAGCGCGCTGCAGCGTACCGCGATCCTGTCGAACGAGAAATATCGCGGTATAAGGCTGATCATTCGGCAAGGCGGGATGGTGTTGCAGGCGCACAATCCCGAGCAGGAAGAGGCCGAAGAAGAGCTGGAAGCAGAATACACGGGGGAGGAGATAGAGATTGGCTTCAACGTTAACTATCTCCTGGACGCGCTCAGCGCCATTGAGTCAGACGAAGTGTCGCTGGCGCTGGTGGATGGCAATTCGAGCTGCCTGCTGCGGGAGCCTGGCAAGGATGACTGCAAGTACGTTGTAATGCCGATGCGCCTGTAGCTGACGTATCGATTTGAGCCTGGTCAGTCTCAAATGTACGGACTTTCGCTGTATTGAATGCGCCGAGCTCGACTTCGCAGCGGGAAATAATCTCATATACGGGCCGAATGGCTCCGGCAAGACCAGCGTCCTTGAGGCGATCGCCTACCTTGGCCGCGGCCGCTCGTTCCGTGGCGCGACAACCCGGCAACTCGTTCGACACGGGCAGAATGAGTTCGTGTTGTTCGGACGAGTTGAGCGAGCCGGCAGGAAAATCGGCATCGGTGTCAGAAACAGCGCGGCCGGCCTTGAGGTGCATACCAACGGTGAGAAACGCGCGTCAACAGCCGCCCTGGCGGAGGCGCTGCCGTTGCAGGTGATTGATCCGGACGTTCACAAGCTGGTCGCGGGTGGTCCGGAAGACCGGCGCCGCTTCGTAGACTGGATAGCGTTCCACGTGGAACACAGTTACCTCGAGCTGTGGCGCAGGTTTCGGCGGACGCTCAAACAACGGAATGCCGCACTGAGGCGGGGTTCAGGCGCTAATGACCTGAGGGGCTGGGACAAGGAGATGGTCGAGCTGGGCCTTGCGGTCGACGACGTGCGCAGAAGAATGCTTGATCGCACCAGGCCCGCGTTCCTGGCGACAGGCGAGGCGCTGCTCGGCACTGCTATTGATTTTGAGTATTACCGGGGTTGGCCTGCCGATGTAGGCCTCGCTGAAGCCATGGCGGGGGCGATACAACGTGATCAACAGGCGGGCGCATCGCAGGTTGGCCCGCACCGAGCGGATATCCGTCTGAAGCTCGATGATCGCCAGGCCAGAAAAATGGTGTCGCGCGGGCAGCAGAAGTTGTTGGCGTGTGCAATGATCCTGGCGGCGACAGAAGAGGTACAGAAGCAACTGGAGTGGCCATTGCTGTTGTTGCTGGACGACCCGGCAGCGGAGCTCGATGGAGCGTCGTTGCAGCGCTTGATGGATGCGGTCAGGCGACTTGGTTGCCAGGTCATCGCAACCACGCTCGAGGCGGACAGGGAGTTATTCGCCGACAAACCAAGCCTGTTCCACGTGGAACACGGATCCATCCAGGCATCGCCTTAGGGCGCACGCGGTTACCATACCCGGGAGCGGCAACGACTCCCCAGGCCCCTTTCGGCACAGTCTAAAACAGGATCTCGACCACCGCCGCAGCGTTATTTCACCAACCGGCAATGGTTTATCTCAGCAACGAGCCCGGTAATTGCGCGGCGCCAAAAACGCTTGCAAAAAGATGCCTTGCGAACACTTTCTAAGGCCCTTTATTTTCCCCGAAATGGTACAATGCGCCGGCTATCCTTTGAGGACAAAGAATGACGGACGACATCGAATATACTTCCAGTAATATCAAGGTCTTAAAGGGCCTTGAGGCGGTCCGCAAAAGACCGGGAATGTACATCGGCGATACCGATGACGGCACTGGTTTGCACCACATGGTTTTCGAGGTTGTCGATAACTCAATTGACGAGGCTTTGGCCGGTCATTGCAGCGTCATCACGGTCACGATTCACGCCGACGAATCGGTCACGATTACCGACGATGGACGTGGCATTCCGGTTGATCTACATCCGGAAGAAGGGCGCTCTGCGGCCGAAGTCATCATGACCGTTCTCCATGCCGGCGGTAAATTCGACGACAATTCCTACAAGGTGTCCGGTGGTTTACACGGCGTGGGCGTCTCCGTCGTCAATGCGCTGTCTGAACATCTTGTCCTGACGATCTACCGCGACGGAGCGGCCTACCAACAGGAATATCGGCACGGCGAGCCCGAGGCGCCGCTGGCCGTCATTGGTGAAACGGATCGTACCGGCACCATGCTGCGGTTCAAGCCGAGCCCCAATACCTTTACGAACATCGAATATCATTACGAAATCCTGGCCCGGCGCCTCCGTGAGCTGTCATTCCTTAATTCGGGCGTGCGTATCGAGCTGATCGACGAGCGCGACGAAAAACACGACATTTTCGAATATGAGGGCGGTATCCGGGCATTCGTCAACCACCTGAACAAGAACAAGACCCTGGTCCACGGCTCGGTGTTCCACTTCCAGGACGAAAAAGACGGTGTGGTCGTGGAGGCCGCACTGCAGTGGAATGACGGTTACCAGGAGAACATGTTCTGTTACACCAACAATATTCCACAGCGTGACGGTGGAACCCATATGGCCGGGTTTCGCAGCGCCCTGACCCGAACGATGAACAGCTATATAGAAAAAGAACTTTCCGGCAAGAAAGACAAATTCACGCCCACCGGTGATGATGCCCGTGAGGGCCTGACCGCAGTATTGTCGGTCAAGGTGCCGGACCCGAAATTCTCGTCCCAGACCAAAGATAAATTAGTTTCATCTGAAATTAAAGGCGTGGTTGAATCTGCGATGGCCGGGCGGCTCGAAGAATTTCTTCTCGAAAAGCCGCAGGAAGCGAAAGCAATCGTTTCAAAAATCGTCGACGCGGCCCGCGCACGCGAAGCGGCGCGCAAAGCACGAGAGATGACCCGGCGCAAAGGCGCGCTCGATATTGCAGGACTGCCGGGCAAGCTGGCCGATTGCCAGGAAAAGGATCCGGCGCTCTCCGAGCTGTTCCTCGTGGAGGGTGATTCTGCCGGTGGCTCGGCGAAGCAGGGCCGTGATCGCCGCACCCAGGCCATCCTTCCGTTGAAGGGCAAAATACTTAATGTTGAAAAGGCCCGCTTTGACAAGATGCTCTCGTCACAGGAAGTTGGCACCCTGATTACAGCGCTCGGAACAGGCATCGGCCGAGACGATTTCGATGTCGAAAAATTGCGCTATCACCGCATCATTATCATGACCGACGCTGACGTTGACGGCTCGCATATTCGCACGTTGCTGCTGACGTTCTTTTACCGCCAGATGCCCGCACTCATCGAGCGCGGCCACATCTACATCGCTCAACCGCCCCTGTACAAAATAAAAAAAGGCAAGCAGGAGGTGTACGTCAAAGATGACGCCGAACTCAGTACTTATCTGCTCAATGCCGCATTGGAAAATGCCGCTCTGCATGTCAACGCAGATGCTCCGGCATTATCCGGTACCGCGCTCGAATCGTTGGCTAAAGAACACATGACGGTCGAAAACATTGTCGCTCGACTATCCAACCGCTACGAGCCGGTCGTGCTGCGGGCGTTAAGCGCGAGCAAGGAAGTAGACGAGACCACATCGGAAGATCTCGATGCGCTCGAGGCCTGGGCCAATCAGCTCTCGGTAATATTGCCGAAGAGCAGCGGTGATCGCGCTACGAACGGCGATGCCGGCACTTATTTCGCAGAGCTCGATCGAGGCGACGGCGACGGTGAAGGGGTGCGCATAGCGATCAGGAAAATGCATCATGGAGTTAGCCAGACTCGATACCTGCCGCGTGAGTTTTTCGTTTCCACAGAGTACCGCGCCATTATGGCGCTTGCGGGCAAGCTAAAAGAGCTGCTCGGTAACGGTGCATACATCGAGCGTGGGGAGAAGCGGCAGGAAATTGAAACTTTTGCGGAGGCCACTGAGTGGTTGCTCAACGAAGCGCGTCGGGGACAATCCATTCAGCGTTATAAAGGTCTGGGCGAAATGAACCCGGAACAACTTTGGGATACGACCGTGAACCCGGAGACGCGCCGGCTCATGCAGGTAAAAATTGAAGATGCCGTCAAAGCAGATGAGATATTTACAACGCTGATGGGTGACCACGTCGAACCGCGGCGTGAATTTATCGAACAAAACGCGCTGACTGTCTCCAACCTTGACGTCTAGTTACTGTTCCCGCGGTTCCGGATTGGCCGGACTCTTCACACCGCTGTAACCACTACTGATCTCACTCATCCTGGACTCTATCCACTGCTGTACCAGCAGATTGGTTTCTTTGGGTGGACGGGATTCAGGGGCAATGGGTGGCCCGATACAAAATCGAATCAAACCGGGACTTTTCTTCAGGCCACGGCGCGGCCAGAAATCACCGGCGTTGTGCGCAACAGGTACAATCACGCACTGCGCCTCTTTCGCCAGGGCGGCGCCGCTGACTCCGTAACGCCTGGTTTCCCCCAAAGGCATGCGCGTGCCTTCCGGAAAAACCGTAAGCCAGACGCCTTCACGCAGCCGCTCCTTACCCTGCTCGATGACCTGGCTCACCGCTGTATGACCGGCGCCCCGGTTGATTGCAATTGGCCGCATGGCCGCCAGGCCCCAGCCGAACAGGGGGATCCACAACAGCTCGCGTTTCAACACCCAGGTTTGCGGTGGAAAAATGGCCAGCTGGGCATAAGTCTCGAACACTGTCGTATGCTTGATCAGTATCACGCTGGGCTCCGACGGAATATTCTCAAGTCCCTCGATCGCATAGTCGAGTCCGCACAGGCGCTTGCCCATGAACAACATGCTGCGACCCCACGCGCGCGCCACGGCAAAGCGCGTCCGGTAAGGAAACGGTGCGAGCAAAACGATCGTCAGCGCGGACACACAGACCGAAACGTAAAAATAGATCTGAAACAGCAGGGACCTCAACCAGACCATCAATCGGCCACGCAGTCTGTTATCAACGCAGTCGCCGCATCGGCAAGGTCCGCGAATATTTCCACTTCCCTTTCCTGTGCGGCGATTGCCGCCGCCGTCTCCATTCCATTGCCGGTAAGTACCAGGATAGGCCGCGCTCTGACCGCGAACGCCGCATCCAGGTCTCGCATGGAGTCTCCAATCACCGGAACATCCACCAGCGACACCGCATAATGTTGGGCAGCATCAAGCAACAGTCCCGGCTTCGGTTTGCGACAGACACATTCCTCATCAGGCCGATGCGGACAGAAAAAGATCTTATCAATGACGCCCCCATGACGACGGACACATTCCTGCATCTTGCCGTGAATCGTCGCGAGTGTTTCCTGATCGAATAATTTCCTGCCGACACCCGACTGATTGCTGGCGACCACAACGGTGAATCCGGCTTTGGTGAGTGCGCCAATGGCCTCGGCCGAACCCTCAATGGGCCGCCATTCCTCCGGAGACTTAACGAAAGCGTCGGAGTCGTAATTGATTACACCATCACGATCGAGGATGACGAGATGATGTACCACGGCCTATGCCTGGGGAGCGGTCAATCTGGAGAGGTCTGCCACACCCATAAACAGGCCGCGCAATTCGGCAAGGAGGGCCAGGCGATTCTGCTTTAGCGACGCGTCGTCGGCCATGACCATCACGTCATCAAAGAAGGCGTCCACCGGTACTTTCAGTTCCGCCAGACGACGCAGCGCCTCGGCATAAGACCGATTCCTGATGAGTGGCGTGACATCTTTTTCGGCCGCCTGCAGCGCGTGAAACAATACCCGTTCGGCATCATCCTGTAACAGCGCTGTATCGACCTCTGTCGCTCCCGATTCAGGCTCATCCAGGTTCGCCTTGCGCAGAATATTCGCGGTTCGTTTGTTAGCGGCCGCCAGGCTGACCGCGGCATCCAGGGTCAGAAAGTCCGCGACGGCTACCAGCCGCGCATGAAAATCGACGAGCGATGCCGGTCGCAGACTCAGCACTGCTGCAAACATATCCGCACTAAAACCCGCTGCACCGTCCACGAAATAGCCGCGCATCCGTTCAATGATGTAGTCATACATTGCCTCCCGGTTCGCGTTGCGATCTTCGTTCGTGATCGGTTGCTGCACAGCCGCCGCTTTTACCGCCTCAAGAAAATCGATATCCAGGTTCTTCTCTATAAGAATACGAACGACTCCCAGTGCCGCACGCCGCAACCCGAAAGGATCTCGATTACCGGTCGGTTTCTTGCCCAGCAGAAAAACACCCGCAAGCGTGTCGAGCCGGTCCGCGACCGCGAGTACCTGGCCAGGAAACGACACCGGCAATACGTCGCCGGCGAAGCGCGGCAAATATTGTTCACCAATTGCCACGGACACCGCCTCAGGTTCACCATCGGCGGCAGCATAGTAACGGCCCATCACGCCCTGCAATTCCGGAAACTCGCCGACCATGCCGGTCAGCAGGTCACATTTCGCCAACACGGCAGCCCGGGTCACCAACGATGCGTCCGCGCCGGTCTGCTCCGCCAGCATGGTTGCGAGCGCGGCTACGCGCATGCTCTTGTCATGCAGGGTGCCGAGACCTTTCTGGTAAACAACGCTTTTGAGGGCCTCAGCCCGTTGTGCAAGCGTGGTCTTCTGATCTGTATCCCAGAAAAATGCCGCGTCAGCGAGTCGCGGCCGAATTACCCGTTCGTTGCCGTCCCGAACCCGATCCGGCTCCAGGCTGTCAAGATTGGCCAGGGTGACGAACGCCGGCAACAATTTCCCGCCGGACGTTTCGATTGGAAAATATCGCTGGTGTGACGTTAGCGTCTCGATAATGACTTCTTTCGGTAACTCGAGGTAGGCGCTATCGAAGGATCCGGTAACCGGGACCGGCCATTCCGTCAGCGCGGTAACCTCGTCATAAAGCGCATCCCCGCCAATAGCCATGCCGCCGGCATCGGCCGCCGCCCGTGCCACTGCCGCGACGACAACCTCGCGTCGTTTATCAAAATCTGCAACCACGCACCCTTCTGACTCCAGGCGGGTCGCATAGTCGGCGGGCGATTGTAATTCGATACGCGCAGCGCCCTGAAACCGATGCCCACGAGTTGTCCGGCCGGACTCGATATGCAGCACCGTGCCGGGTATGACTTCGTTACCGTGAAGCATCACGAGCCAGTGTACCGGGCGCACAAACTCAACCTCACTGTCGCCCCAGCGCATGCGTCTCGGGACAGGCAACGCGTCAAGTGCGGTACTGACAACCTCGGGAATCAGCTGCATCGCGGTGCGGCCCAACTCTGTCGATCTGCACACCAGCCATTCGCCAGCGTCGTTACTTTCCCGGCTGAGAGACTCGATCCCAACGCCGCACTTCCTGGCGAAAGCCAAACCTGCTTTCGACGGCTCGCCGTCGGCAGCAAAGGCTATCGACGTCGGCGGACCCTTTTGCGTGACTATGCGATCTGCCTGGGCCAACGCTACGTCACTTACGACGACCGCAAGTCGGCGCGGACTTGCGTAGGCGTGTATCGGTCCGGCCTCGAGCCTGGCGTTCTGCAGGCCGTCGACCATTGCCACAGAGAAGGCGTCGCGAAGGGCTCTTAGCGCTTTCGGCGGCAGCTCTTCCGTCCCCAGCTCTATGAGCAGGTCAGCGCTCGGGCCGCTCACTGTGCCGCACCGCCGGCGCGCACGGACCCGACCATCGGAAAGCCAAGCGCTTCACGACTGGCGAAATAGGCTTCTGCAATCCCGCGTGCCATCGTCCTTACTCGCAGGATGAAGCGCTGCCGCTCGCTAACGGATATCGCCTGTCTGGCATCGAGCAGGTTAAAAGTGTGGGATGCCGTCAACATCTGCTCATAGGCAGGCAGTGCGAGGCCTGCCTCAACCAGCCGCAGGCTTTCTTTCTCCGCCTGGTCAAATGCCACAAACAAGGCGTCTACGTCCGCTTCCTCGAAATTGTACCGGGACTGCTCAACCTCATTCTGGTGATAAACGTCTCTGTAACTGATGCGGCCGAGCGGACCGTCCGTCCAGGTGATATCGAAGATGCTCTCTACATCCTGCAGATACATTGCGAGGCGTTCCAGACCATAGGTTATTTCACCGGTAACCGGCCGACATTCGAGACCACCGACCTGCTGGAAATAGGTGAACTGGGTAATCTCCATGCCATTCAGCCAGACTTCCCAGCCGAGGCCCCAGGCACCCAGAGTCGGAGATTCCCAGTTGTCTTCAACGAAACGGATGTCGTGTACGGTGGGATCGATACCAATCGCCCGCAGTGAATCGAGGTACATTTCCTGGATTTCATCCGGTGACGGTTTGATCACCACCTGGTACTGGTAGTAGTGCTGCAGTCGAAACGGATTGTCACCGTAACGGCCGTCGGTCGGCCGCCTGCACGGCTGAACGTACGCCGAACTCCAGGGCTCCGGTCCGATAGCACGCAAAAAAGTCGAGGGATGAAAGGTGCCGGCACCCATCTCCATGTCGTAGGGCTGTGCAATAACACAGCCGCGTTCAGCCCAGAATTGCTGCAGTGTCAGGATTAACTCCTGAAATGTCTGCATTCGGGCGGGGGTTTCCTTATCCATCAATGACGTCGCGCGGGCGCGAACCTGTTCGCTTACGGTTGCTGGTGAAGCCGCGCAGTATAACCGCATCTGCCGTCTGTGTGAGCGGCGACGGGCGCTGGAAGGCAGGGCCGGCGGGGTGTCCGCAGCCCGGGACCCGCACAGGGCAGGTGCGCCGTGAAGCGAAACGCACTATAATGGTGCAGGCGCCTGGGTCGCTGCACCACCGTAGTGCAGAGAATCGTTCGGCGGTTCCCAATCAGGACAATAAAAACAGTGACTTATCATTGCCGGGGAGCTGGCACGGTTTCTGCAACAGGCAATTCATTCCGGGCGCAACGGCAACGCCGTCCGCTCCATCTGCAATGCGAACATTTTTAAGGAGTAACACATGACCCCCGCTGAGGTGATCGACCTGATCAAGGAAAAAGACGTCAAGTTTATCGATTTTCGATTCACGGACACCAAGGGCAAGGAACAACACGTCACCATACCGGCGCGCTACGTTGATGAGGACCTTTTTGAAGAAGGCAAAATGTTCGATGGCTCGTCAATTGCCGGCTGGAAGGGAATCAATGAGTCAGACATGATTCTGCTGCCGGACGCAGCTTCAGCGGTGATCGATATCTTCTCTGAAGACACGACCATGAACCTGCGTTGCAACGTCATCGAACCAGCGACGATGCAGGGCTACGATCGTTGTCCGCGTTCACTGGCGGAACGTGCAGAGGCTTACCTGAAATCGACCGGCATCGCTGACGCCGCCTATTTCGGTCCCGAGAATGAATTTTTTGTTTTCGATGACGTGCGCTGGGACGACTCAATGCAGGGCGCCTATTACGCCATTGATTCGAGCGAAGGGGCGTGGAATTCGGGGCGTGGCTATGACGACGGCAACACCGGTCACAGACCGACCGTCAAAGGCGGTTATTTCCCGGTGCCGCCGGTCGACTCGCTGCACGATATTCGCTCCGCGATGTGCCTTGGCATGGAAGAAATGGGCGTTGAAACGGAGGTGCATCATCATGAAGTCGGCACCGCGGGACAATGTGAAATAGGGGCACTGTTTAATACCCTCAAGCGCAAGGCAGATGAAGTTCAGATCATGAAATACGTTGTTCACAACGTCGCGCATAGCTATGGCAAAACGGCGACATTCATGCCCAAACCGCTCGTGAACGACAATGGTAACGGCATGCACGTACACCAGTCGCTCTTCAAGAATGGCGAAAATCTTTTTGCCGGTGATGGCTACGGCGGCTTGTCGGAAATCGCGCTGCACTACATCGGCGGCATCATCAAGCATGCAAAGGCGCTGAACGCGTTCACGAACCCCGCGACCAACAGCTATAAACGTTTGGTACCGGGTTTTGAGGCACCCACCATCCTTGCCTACTCAGCGCGCAACCGCTCGGCATCAATTCGCATACCCTACATCGTCAATCCGAAGGGTCGGCGCATCGAGGTCCGTTTTCCCGACTCAATGGCGAATCCCTACCTCGCATTTTCCGCACTGATGCTCGCCGGTCTCGATGGCATCCAGAATCAGATTCATCCCGGTGAAGCCATGGACAAGGATCTTTATGATCTGCCCCCGGAAGAGGAAAAGAATCTCAACCTGGTGGCCTTTTCACTGGATGAAGCACTTGCAGAACTCGACGCTGATCGCGGCTTCCTTAAAGCAGGCGACGTATTCGGCGACGACCTGATCGACGCCTATATCAACCTGATGCAGGAGGGCGTAACGCGTCTGCGAATGACCACGCATCCGGTCGAATTTGACATGTATTACAGCCTCTAGAACTCCGCTGGCGCCGCGGCGCCTGAGGTCATCAAGAGCGCCATCAAGCGGGCTGGCAGTGGCCTCAAAGGCCTGAAAAAGGGACAAAAACGTGAACCGGGCGGCACTTATGCGCCCGGTCACTGGTCAAACAGAAACATGCACTGATATGCTCAAGTTATGCTCAAGCGAATATTTATCACAACCGTCGCAGTTGTCACTGCCGGCACCGTCATGGCCCAGGCCTACCGCTGGACCGATGCCAACGGTGTTGTGCATTACTCAGACCGGCCACAGGAAGGCGCCGAAGTCATCCAGTTGCCAAAAACCACAGCGTCGACCAGGCCCATCTCACCACAGATCAGGACAACCTCTCTGGACGAGCCTGCGGAGAACGCACAACCCACGTTTGCGTACGAGAGCATCGAAGTTAGTGCACCGGCACCCGAAGAAACGCTGTGGAACATAGAGGGCGTACTCAACGTCACGCTGAATCTGCAACCGGCGCTGCAGTCGGGGCACCAGGTACGCGTCTACTTCGACGGCGAGGCGAGAGTGGTCGCCGGGACGAGCTTCCAGCTGCAGGAGGTCTTCCGGGGAGCACACAATATCCAGGCCGAGGTGCTCGACGAGAACGGTCAGCTGATGGGCAGAAGTCAGCCGACTCGCTTCTACGTTCAACAGAACGCAATCGGCAACTAGTCCCTGGTTCCGGCATAAAATCGCGCGACGGGGAGCCGCCGCAAACCGACGATATATTCGACTCGCTAAATACGGCAGTCGTCATTGTCGATCGCAATCTCCTGATCGAAACACTCAATCCTGCAGCAGAAAACATACTCAGCATCAGCCTGTCCCGTGCTCGCCATAAGTCGATTCTTGAATTGTTTGGTGACGACGAAGAGCTGGGTGACATTCTGCATCGAGTTCTCGCCAGTGGCGACAACTACGCCAACGAAATTCGTCTTGCGCCAACAGAGGTATATGCCGAAGAGCGCCTGCTTGAGTGCCGGGTCTCCGCGCTGCAGCGCAATCGCTCAGAAGATGCACTGCTGATCGAGATGTGGGATGTAACACGGCGCACTCGAATAAGCCGGGAAAACGCACTGTTGATCCAACATGGTGCAGGCAGGCAAATGATTCGCCAGCTTGCACACGAAATCAAAAATCCGCTGGGCGGTTTACGCGGCGCCGCGCAGCTGCTCGAACGCCAGCTCGCGACAGACGAACTGAAAGAATACACCGAGGTCATCATAAGCGAGGCCGATCGACTGGCTGCACTCGTGGACACTCTGCTGGGACCCGGCGGTCCACCTGACAAGCGCTCGCAAAACATTCACGAAGTGCTTGAGTACGTTGTGCGGCTGTTACAACCTGAGTTGGGTGCAAACATTCGCGTGCATCGCGATTACGATGCAGGCTTACCCCAGATCAACCTTGATCGGGATCAGATGGTCCAGGCGTTTCTAAACCTTATTCGCAACGCGGCCACCGCCCTCGATGGCCGGGGGTTGATCACACTTCGCAGTCGCGCAGCGATGAATTTCACGATTGGCGATGTACGTCACCCGGTGGTTGCCAGCATCGAAATTCAGGACGACGGGCCTGGCATTGTGCCGGAATTACAAGACTCAATTTTTTATCCGATGGTCACCAGTCGGCCGGACGGCACAGGTCTGGGGCTGCCGGCCGCCCAGGAACTCATCAGTCGTCATGGTGGCCTGATCGAATTCGACAGCCGCCCGGGGCATACGGTATTCCAGGTTCTCATTCCTTTCACCGATGCGACTTGAGTAAATGAGTGACAAGCTGCAGGTGTGGATAGTCGATGACGACCAGTCAGTGCGCTGGGTACTGCAAAAGGCACTGCACCAGGCTGATATGGAAACGCGCGCATTCGAGCGGGGCGAACACCTGCTGGCAGCGCTCGGCGACAACCAGCCCGATGTCTTGATTACAGACGTTCGCATGCCGGGAATGGATGGACTAACCCTGCTGGAACGATTGAGCACACGCTGTCCCGAGTTGCCGGTGATCGTGATCACCGCTCACAGCGATCTCGACAACGCTGTCGCCGCGTACCAGGGCGGCGCATTTGAATATCTGCCGAAACCATTTGACGTGGACGAAGCCGTCAGCCTGGTGGAGAAGGCAGCCCGACAAAGCGGCCTGGCGCTTGGCAGCGTTGCCAGTTCACGTAGTGATATTCCTTCCCTGATTGGCCAGGCGCCAGCGATGCAGGAGGTGTTCAGGTCGATCGGGCGCCTGGCGCGTTCCAGCATGACGGTGTTGATCACCGGAGAATCAGGCACCGGCAAAGAACTGGTCGCACAGGCTTTGCACCAGCATAGTCCGCGAGCGGGACACCCTTTTGTCGCGCTCAACACCTCAGCGATAGCAGCCGAACTGCTCGAATCAGAACTGTTCGGTCACGAACGCGGCGCATTCACCGGCGCCGAAGCGCGACGCATAGGGCGATTCGAACAGGCAGACGGTGGCACGCTTTTCCTCGACGAAATTGGAGACATGTCGCCAGCACTGCAAACACGACTGTTGCGCGTTCTTGCCGAGAGTGAGTTCTACCGGGTTGGTGGACAAGCGTCGATTCGAGTTGATGTCCGGGTCATTGCGGCGACGAATCAGGATCTGGCGCGTGCGGTCAAGGAAGGACGTTTTCGCGAAGACCTGTATCACCGCATCAACGTCATGCGAATCAATACACCACCGCTGCGCCACCGTCGTGAGGACATACCGGCGCTGCTGAATCACTATCTTGATGACGCCGGCACGGAACTCGGTTCTCCGGCAAAATCCGTTAACAGCGATGCCATGGCGCTTCTGCAGGGCTATGACTGGCCTGGAAATGTACGCCAGCTAGTGAACGCCTCGCGCAGACTTACCGTAACGGCGCCGGGCGGTGTCATCACAGCGGCCGACATACCCGAGGATATCGGCGGGCGGTCCGGCGCCAAAAGGTTGCAGGAGGAGTGGACCCAGAGCCTGGCTTTCTGGGCTGAAAAGCGACTGCTTAATAATGACAATGCACCCCTGGTCGAGGAAGCCTTGCCGGAATTCGAGAAAACGTTGATCAGGACCGCGCTGGCGAAAGCGAAGGGCCACCGCCAGGACGCTGCGAAGATGCTCGGCTGGGGCCGCAACACCCTGACAAGAAAAATCCGGGCGCTCAACCTCGACTAACAGCTTCCTGAACTTATTGAAAAGGGCAAATTCGATCCGAGTCTGCCATTGGCTTTCCGGGCAGCGCGGCTGTTTGATACGGTGATTGAAGAGATTTTCGAGGACGACGCCGACGAACAGGCGAGGCGTTGACGGCAAGACCTCAAACGGACAGCGAACCGACCAGCTCGGACACCGAGCGCATTGCATGCCGGTGCAAATAGTCTGCTATTCCTGTGTTAATTTCGCGACACAACAACGGATCGTAGAACAGCGCCGTACCAACGCCGACGGTTGTCGCACCGGCAATGATAAATTCGAGCGCGTCCGTTGCATTGGCAATGCCGCCCTGTCCGATAATTGGGATATTGTTTGGCGCGGCGACTTCGTGCACCTGATGAACTTTTAATAACGCAATCGGTTTGATAGCCGGACCCGACAGACCGCCACGAACGTTGCCGATGACGGGTTTACGTTGCTCGGCATCAATTGCCATACCCATGACCGTATTGACCACCGCAAGCGCGTCTGCTCCCGCGTCAATACAACGGCGCGCGTTTTCCTGGATGTCGGTCTGGTTCGGCGACAACTTTGCGATGATGGGTTTCGTCGTGCTGTCGCGACAGGCAGCAACAACGCGCGCAGACATGTCCGGGTCGTTGCCAAATGAAACGCCCCCCTCCTTGATATTCGGACAGGAGATGTTGATCTCAATTGCATCAATAGGTGAGTCATCAAAACGACGCGTTACGGCCGCATAGTCTTCCACCGTCGAGCCGCATACGTTGGCCATGAATCGCGTTTCATCGAAATCAAGCGCTGGCAGGATGTCATCGACAACCGTATCTACCCCGGGGTTCTGCAAGCCGATTGCATTGAGCATCCCCATCGGCGTTTCGTAAACACGATGCGGTGGATTGCCGAGTCTCGGCTCGAGCGTCGTTCCTTTAAGAACTATTGCGCCAACGTCCCTGTTCGAAAAACCTTCAATGCGCGTGTATTCCTCGCCAAAGCCAACGCACCCGGATAGCAGCACAATGGGTGAGTCGAATTGCAGTCCGCAGAAATCGGTTTTGACAGATGGGGGAGGCACTGCAGCTAAAGTCGTCCGAATTTGTTCATATCGCGCGCGATCTTACACACCTATTCATGCAAAATGCATAGCCTATGTTCAGTCTCATTCTGTACGAGCCGGAAATTCCCCCGAATACGGGCAACATAATACGCCTTTGTGCCAATACGGGTGTACAGCTGCACCTCGTCAGGCCACTTGGCTTTGAGCTGGACGAACCCAGGCTGAAACGAGCCGGGCTGGACTACCGGGAGTTTGCAGAAGTGACTGTCCACGACGATCTGCCCGCCTGCCTGAGTGCGTTGCAACATCCTCGCGTGTTTGCGTTGAGTACACGGGGCGACACCGACTTCTCGGCACCGAACTTTAGCGACAGCGACGCGTTCCTGTTCGGCCCCGAAACCCGCGGGCTGCCGCAGGAGATTCTTGACTCACTGCCGCCCGAACAAACTCTCCGGTTACCGATGCTTCGGACCAGTCGCAGCCTCAACCTGTCAAACGCCGCAGCGGTCATGGTTTACGAGGCGTGGCGACAGCTCCGTTTCACGGGGCGTGGCTGAACTATTCCGGCTTGAGGCCTCTGCGCATCAACGTACCCACCGCCTCGCGCGGTGCAACACCTTCATAAAGAATGCGATAGATCTCATTACAGATCGGCATAACAACCTGCGCCTTTTCTGCCACTTCCTTGACCGCTTTTGCTGCGAGCACGCCCTCTACAACCTGCTGAATTTCATCCTGCGCCTCCTGCACCGACCTGCCGCGCGCCAGCGCGAGACCCATGCGCCGATTCCGCGACAGGTCGTCAGTACAGGTGAGTACCAGGTCGCCCATTCCCGCCAGGCCCATAAACGTCTCGCTGTTCGCGCCCAAAGCCACGCCCAGGCGCATCATTTCAACCAGGCCGCGATTGATCAGCGCGATGCGGGTGTTGGCACCGAAACCGAGACCATCTGACAGTCCGGCACCGATGGCTAAAACGTTCTTGACCGCACCGCCAACCTCGACACCGACGATGTCTTCCGATGTGTAGGCACGAAAGTTATCGCCTGACAGTGTGGTGGCCAGTTCACCGGCAAAAGCAGCGTCATTGGCAGCAATCGTCATGGCCGTTGGCAGGCCCTCGCCAACTTCCTTCGCAAAAGTCGGGCCCGATAATACGGCGATGGGCTGCTGGTCGCCGAAAATTTCCTGCGCAACCTGGTGTGGCAGTTTGCCGGTCGACAGCTCAAACCCTTTCGTCGCCCAGCAAATTCTCGCACCGTCATCGAGCATGGGCGCCACGGTCGTGAGCGTTTCGCGCAACCCATGGCTGGGCACCGATATCAGGATATCTTTTGCGCCGGCCACACAGGCCTGTATGTCCGTTACGACCTCGATATTCTCCGGAAACCTGGCACCCGGCAAATAGCGGTCGTTACAACGGCTTGCGTCAATCGCCAGGAGCTGCTCCCGGTCCCTGCCCCACAGCCGCACCGATCTGCCACTGCGGGCAAACTGCAGTGCCAGTGCCGTGCCCCATGACCCGGCACCGAGAACTGCAATTGGCGGCTTATCGGCAGGCATTGGCCAGCAACTTAATGCCCTTTGCCGCCACTGCTGCCGCCGTTATCGGCAGCGGCGCGGGCCTCCGCCTGCGCGATGCCCTGTGCGTAGAGCGCATCGAAATTAATCGGTTGCAGAACAAACTCCGGAAAGCCGCCCCTGGAGATCATCGAGGCGATTGCCTCGCGAGCATACGGAAACAATATATTCGGACAGAAACTGCCTACGAGGGCTTTCATTTCCTCTTCGCCGTAGCCGGACATGTGAAAAATCCCCGCCTGTTGCAGCTCAACAAGAAAAATCGTTTTGTCTTCTTCCTTGGCCTCAACCGTGACCGACAGGACGACCTCGTGGGTATTGTCCGACACACTGGAATGCGTGCTGCGCAGATTCAGGTCTGTCTTGGGAGCCCAGTCCGATCTGGTGAACACCTGCGGTGTGTGCGGAGATTCGAAAGAAAAATCCTTTACGTAAACTTTCTGAATTGCGAGCTGCCTCTCGGGCGCCTTTTCATCACTCTCTGCCATGCTTGTATCCTGTTAGTTAAACCGTGTTTGTTTAGAAATTCGATCGTTGTGCAATATTTTTCAGCCGCCAAGCAGCCGGTCGAGTTCGCCTTTCTGCTCCAGCGCATACAGCTCATCGAACCCGCCAATCGGCTCGTCATTAATGAAAATCTGCGGCACCGTTCTGCGTCCGCTGCGTTGTTCCATCGTCGCACGCAGCTCCGCGTTGCCGCTGATCAGGATATCCTCAAAAGGAACGCCCTTCTTTTTTAGTAACATTCGTGCGGCCAGGCAGAAAGGGCACTGCGCTGTGCCATACATTACTACTGTCGCGGTGTGGCTGGATGTCATTGCTACGGCTCTCTCCGGTTTGCGTTCTGCCGGCTGTTCTCGTTAACCCTTTTTCTTGCCCCTGGTTTTCTTGCCGGTAACGAGTGGCAGGTTCGCCTGTGTCCAGGCCGCAACGCCGCCTTTCAGTCCGTATATGCTTTCGACGCCAGACTTGCGCAGTGTATTTACCGCTCTTGAAGATGTCATGCCTGTGTCACACACGGCAAGAATGGGTTTGCTTTTGAACTTGTCGATCTTGTCCTTATGGGCGTCGAGTTCGTCAAACGGTATGTTCTTGGCACCCACAATATGACCACGCGCAAATGCATCAGCGCCGCGCAGGTCGATAACCACTGCGTCCGCGTTGATAAGGCCGACCGCGGCCTGCGGTTCAACGTTCGTGATGCCGCTCGCTTTACGCCGCAGCTCCGAAAAAACCAGCACAAAAAAACTGATCGTTAAGGCGGTGACAAGAATCATGTGGTTTGATGCAAATTCAAGAAACGTATTCATGGTTTTCCAGATGCGGGTTTACGGTGTTTCGGAGCGCGTCGGCCGGGCCAAAAGCGGCCCACGCAGTCCTGATTCCTTAAAGGTAGCGCAGTTACGGGCGAATCGCCCAGTATACCAGCGCCGGCAAGCCGCTGGTGTAATGATGAGCAATGCAATTACACTTCAGCCCATGGTTTTTGTTCGTCGAATTACGCTCGTTCTTGCGCTGCTCCTCGCGGGCCCGGCATGGGGCCAGGAGGCGGGGCTCGCCAAAATCAAAGAGCGAGAGCTCGAAGCGGTACGCGAGAAGATCAGCGCACTCAAGGTCAATATGGACCAGCGGGCCTCCGAGAGAGATCGCATCACGGGCGAATTGCAGTCCGCGGAGGTACAGATTGCCGAGAAGCGCGCGCGCATGAAAGAGCTTGAACGGCAGCGAACGTTCAGCGAAAAGAAAAAGGCCGATCTGTCAGAGAAGCTTGCCAGCAAGGAAACCGAGCTGGCCGCTGAAGCAGAACAGCTCTCGGCGCAGGTGGTGGCGGCGTACACCAGCGGCGAGCAGGAGCGTATCAAGCTGCTCCTTAATCAGCACGATCCGGCTACCCTGGGGCGGCTCATGACCTATTACCGGTATATGAGTGATTATCGTGGCGCCAATATCGAGTCGGTCAACGGGCATATTGCGGACCTCTCTGAACTCAGGCAGCAGGCGGCCGCTGAGGAAGCGCGGCTCGCGGGTCTTGCGCGGGCGCGTTATGCCGAACTAACTGAATTGCAGGGCGCACAGGAAAAACGTCAGCAGCTGCTGGCGTCCCTTAAATCCCGCATTGCGGAGGAAGGCTCCGAAATTGCGCGCCTGGCGGCGGAGGAGAAGGACCTCGCGCGCCTCATTATCGAACTGACCAGCATTCTGTCTGACTACCCGATTACATCGGAAGAACCATTCAGCAGCCTCAAAGGCAATCTGACCTGGCCAATCGCCGGCAGAATGATCCATGACTTCGGGCAGCCACGGGCGGGCGGCATGAAATGGAATGGCGTTGTACTGTCCGCGCCGCGCGGCCGGGAGGTGCGGGCGATCTATCACGGCAGGGTTGTCTTCGCGGACTGGCTGGCCGGCATGGGTCTCCTGGTGATCGTCGATCACGGTGATGCCTACATGACACTCTATGGCTACAACGAATCCACGTTAAAAAGCGCCGGAGACTGGGTTGCGCCGGGAGACGTGATTGCCACCGTTGGCGACAGTGGCGGCCAGCAGCAAACCGGCCTGTATTTCGAAGTCCGGCAGGGCGCGAAACCGATGAATCCCCGCACCTGGGTGTCGCGGCAGCCCGGTCAGCGCTAGCCAATGGCTCGGCGGCCGGGGTCTCGCGCCGGCAGCAAGCTGTGCTAACTTGCAAGACCGACTCGGTTCCAGTTAAGTTCGATATCAACCTATGTCTATAAAAATAAGAGCAACCCTCGTCCTGGTCATTGGCACTATCCTTGGTGTCAGCCTGTCATTGGGCGGAGGGGCCATAAACAGCCGGGCAACCGCCGATACGCGAGACCTGCCGTGGGAGCAGGCACACCTGCTGGCGGAAGTAATGGAGCGCGTCAAACGGGATTATGTTGAGCCCATCGATGACAACGTTCTGCTCGAAAAAGCCATTCGCGGCATGGTGTCGGATCTGGACCGGCATTCAGCGTTTCTCGATGCGGATGAGTACAAAGATATCCGCGTCAGCACCAGCGGGCGCTACACAGGAGTCGGAATCGAGGTCAGCGTCGTTGGGGAGTCCCTGTTGGTGGTCGCGCCGATCGACGGCACGCCTGCGCACAAGGCGGGTGTGATGGCGGGCGACGAGATTATCTCCATTGATGATCGTTCGGTCGCCGATGATGGCCTGGAAGAAACCATCCAGAAACTTCGCGGGCGTGCCGGCACGCCGGTCTCGATGCAGGTACGACGCGCAGGCTACGAAGATGCGCTGAGCTTTCGCCTGACCCGCAAGAAAATCGATGTGGCCAGCGTGCGCCACGAGATCCTGGAAGGATCGGTCGCCTATCTGCGGCTTAGCCAATTCAACCAGACGACCACCGACGAGGTGTCGCGGGCGCTCGACGAAATGATGCAGGAAGCGCAGGAGAACACCGGCAATATGCTGACCGGCATGATTCTCGATCTGCGCAACAACCCCGGCGGTGTGCTCGATTCCGCTGTCGACATTACCGACCTGTTTCTCAATGATGGTGTAATCGTATCCGCACACGGTCGCTCGCCGGAATCGCAGTTCACCCGCAGTGCGCAGGATGGGGACATTCTGGATGGTGCCGCCATAGCGGTGCTCGTCAATGGCGGTTCCGCATCGGCGTCAGAGATCGTTGCAGGCGCATTACAGGATCATAATCGTGCAACGATTATCGGTACCAAAACTTTTGGCAAAGGTCTCGTGCAAACTGTAATGCCGCTATCGAAAGGGCGAGCCATCAAGCTCACTACGTCGCATTATTTTACGCCTTCCGGAGATTCGATTAATGAAGTTGGCGTGCAGCCGGATGTATACATAGAAGGCTCCGGACAACACCCCGACCATAGTTTGCGCACGCTGCTCGATCGTGAGGGAGATGTGCAGCTTATCGAAGCGCTCGAATTGCTGCGTAATCAACCCATTCTGCAATCGCTGGCACCCGACTAAACAGATCCCGGAAAACCAATCGAATGGCGCGGCAAGACGTCAAGCAAATCCTGAAGAGTTTGGGCCAGGCCCTGCTGCTGCTGGCTGGCAGCTATGCCACTGCGGCAACACAGACGCCCCGCATCGCAATCATCATTGACGACCTCGGCTACCAGAAAGCCGCGGGCGAGCGGGCCATCAGCCTCCCGGGGCCTGTTGCTTACGCCATTCTGCCGAATACACCGAGGGACGCCTATCTCGCCAGGTTTGCGCATGCAAAAGGCAAGGAGGTACTGCTGCACCTGCCGTTGCAGGCCGTGCAGGACCGCAGTGCGGTCGGCGGCAGCCTGTTACTGGATATGTCGCGACAGCAGTTTCTGCAGGCATTCTCCAACAGCCTGGAGGCAGTGCCGCATGTGGTTGGCGTTAACAGCCACCGCGGCAGTTTGCTGACGCGCCACCCGGGTCATATGGGCTGGCTGATGGAAGAAATCCTGGATCGGGGCGACCTGTTTTTCGTTGACAGCTATACGACGGCAGCTAGCGTTGCGCTGCGGGTTGCCAATGAAAACGGTGTGCCCGCGCTGCGGCGCGATGTGTTCCTGGATCCGGACCCTGAACCGGCAACGCTGGTACGGGAATTTGCGCGGTTAAAACAATTGGCACGGCAGCAGGGCTTTGCTGTTGGTATTGGCCACCCGTATGCCGGTACGCTGGCATTCCTCGAAACAGCATTGCCTTTATTGGCAGAAGAAGGATACGAGCTGGTTCGCATCAGTGATCTGGTTGCATCACGAGCCGTCCCTGTGAGTGCTACGGCCGCCGATTGAGCGATGAGTTTTTATCGTGAACGAGTATTGCCGGGGCTGATTGACAAGCTCTGTTCGACAAGTCCGAACCAGAAACAGCGGCAAAAGATCGTGCCGCTTGCCGCGGGTACCGTCCTCGAAATCGGTTTTGGCAGCGGGCTGAACCTGCCATTTTATGCTACCGGGAAAGTCAGCAAGATCTGGGCGCTCGAGCCGTCCGCGGGGATGCGGCGCAAGGCGGCTGCGCTGATTGACGCGTCGCCAATCGAGGTCGAATTGATCGACCTGCCGGGCGAAGAAATTCCGCTGGAAAACGACAGCGTCGACACGGTACTGGTGACCTATTCACTGTGCACCATTGCCGACCCGGTAACAGCGCTGGAAGGTATGCGCCGGGTGCTAAAGCCACATGGCCGGCTGCTGTATTGCGAGCATGGACTGGCGCCGGACCAGCACGTTGCTCGCTGGCAAAATCGACTGAACCCCGCGTGGCGCAGAATCGCTGGTGGATGCCAAATGAACCGTGACATTCCCGCACTGCTGCAAGCAGGCGGATTCTCGGTGCGGGCCGATGAACGAATGTATATTCCCGGCATCAGGGTGCTTTGCTACAACTACTGGGGTGCGGCGGTTGCCGCAAACTGACCGGATAAAGGGTTGAACATTAGCTGCCGACTCGCCTCTAATGGATGAATGATTTTGCGCGAATTCCTTATGACAAAACCAATTAACACCGTGGCGCCGGTTATCCTGCTGCTGTTGCTCTGTTTCACAGGCCAGGCGGTTGCCCAGGACGAGCCGGCAGTGCCGAAAGACCCGGTCGCCTGCCCGATGGTGTATGACCCCGTATGCGGCAGCGATGGCAAGACCTATTCCAATGACTGCGTGGCTCGTGTTGCCGGCATGCAAATTGTGGGTCAGGGCGAATGTCCGCGAGTAGCGCCACTGCAGGGCACCTCGCCTGATGATGCACCACTCGCCGGCGAGCTGTGCCCGGAAGTATTCGCACCGGTATGCGGTGACGATGGCAATACTTACGGCAACCAGTGTCTCGCTGCGGTTGCCGGCATAGAAGAAGTAAGCATAGGCGCCTGTTCAATAGAATTGGAGAGTTGCCCGGACGACTTTGAACCGGTGTGCGGAGTGGACGGCAATACCTATAGCAATGTTTGTTTTGCAAGCGCTTCCGGAGTTGAGATCCAGGACCTCGGCGCCTGTGCAGCAACCGGCTGCCCGGCCGACTACGATCCGGTTTGCGGCGTGAATGCCAGGACCTATCAAAATCGTTGCGAGGCAGACCTCGATCGGGTTCCGGTGCAGCGAGCCGGGGTGTGTGACGTCAACAACTGCCCCAAGATTTACATACCGGTCTGTGGACCGGATGGCACCAGCTACGACAATGCCTGCGAGGCTCAGGCGGTGGGCGTCGACGTCGTAACGCAGGGCGCCTGTAATACGCGGCCGTGCCCAAATCTGTACGTACCCGTTTGCGGTGCCGATGACCTGACTTATGGCAATGCCTGCCTTGCGGAACGTGCCGGCAAACGCATAATGCATGCAGGTCTTTGTGAAGCACAGGGCCGCAACTGTCCCCGTGTGTACCAACCGGTCTGCGGCTTGAATGGCATTACTTACGAGAACGATTGTCAGCTCCAAAACGCCAACGAGACGCTCGCCTACGCCGGAGCGTGTGTCGGGCAATAAATTTCGTTCGGCCGGCTTTGCCGGGCTGTGCTATGAGGCAAGACGCACGTATGACACCAACAGCAATCATCAGAAAGTGGATCGAGTGTTTTAATGCCGCAGACGTCGATGGACTGATGGCGCTGTATGCCGCCGATGCGGTGAACGACCAGGTCGTTTTTACCGAGCCACTGCACGGAAGTGACGACATCAGGAAGATGTTCGAGCTCGAATTCTCGAGAGCGAAAATGGTTTGTATCGAGGAACAGATTTACGCAGACGGTGACACCGCAATGCTGCAGTGGCGGGACCCGCTAGGGCTGCGCGGGTGCGGCTTTTTTACCGTCAGGAATGGCCGAATCGTGCACCAGAAAGGCTACTTCGATCAGCTGACGTTCTTCAAAGCGCAGGGGCTGCCGGTCCCGCAGGATTATCTCGAGGGCTGATGCCGCGCGTCGGCAGGTCCGCCCCGGAACGATCCTACCAGGCCGGTTCGAGCCGGCCATCACCTTTGTCGCGATAGGGCATCCACAGCAACCCAATCAAAGGCACGCTGATATCGGTTGCCTTGGCCTTTACCTCTACTTCATTGAGCTCTTCCGTCTGGGCGTCATAGGCGTCATCCAGCGCATCGACCTCCTGTTGCAGATCATTTTCGAGCGTCGTCAGGTCGTCGCGAACTTTCTTTGCAGTAGCCTTTGCGCGATCTACATCACCGGCCTCTTTGCGAGCGCCCGATGCGCTGCGAATCGCGGTGCCCATCTTACTCGCCGAGGCGCTCGTTAGTTTCTTGCGCCCCAGCACGGCACCGAGAATGGCGGTGCCGAACGAAATGGCGGTATCGAGCTTCTTCTTGCTTGATTGCTGCTGTTCGCGCTCGATGGCCTGCTGCGCGCGCAGCAGCCGATTCTCCAGTGTCGCGGCTTTCGTCGAGTAACGTTTTCGGAGCTTCGCAACCGCAACATCGCGGCGTTCGTTGGCAAGCTGTTGCAGGCGAACTCGAAAGTCTCCCTCGCTTTCTCCGGCTGTGGATGTCAGCTTGTATTTCTTGCTGCGATACAACGTGATGGTTTGATTCTGGCGCAACCAGCGTTTGAACTCGCGGCTCCAGCCAGTATATTTTTTCTCGTTCGACCCATCAGCAGGAAGCTCGGCATAAGTCCCGCTCGCCTCCCCGTCGCTGACAAGGTTGTCTGCCTGCAGGTCCAGCGGTTCGGCATGGTCCCAGTCGACGGTGACCGGGCCATCTTCAAACTCAACGGTAAACAGCATTTCCTTGCGTTCGCTGACGTCGTACCGTGCATTGCTGAAAGTCATGTCGCTGGCGGCAACCAGTCGCGGAAAATATTGCAGTCCCTCATCGGCTGCAGGCAAGTAGAACTGCCGGATTGATGGCGCCATGACCGGCGCATCGCCCCCGGCCGCTGCCGGTTTCGATACCGCACCTGCACCCGCATCTATCGCGGCGGGTTTTCGCCCCGCCATGAGCATCTTTATCTGGTCGCGGGTCATCGGTCCGGCGAGATATGACATGACCCAGCGGGTATTGAAAACGACGGTGTCTTCTTCGTGCACGTTATGCAGCAGGAACCGTCGCTTGCCCAGGCCGGCAAGCGTTCTCTCCATGCGTTGCTTGTCGAACGTCCCGCCCTGGTTTGCGCCCTCAAGGCCCTCCATAACACGTGCCTTGTCGCGCTCGGTCTGCAGCCGCCCGATAAACCAGGTACCGGTGTTCGACAGCCCCTTGTAGTCGAGATCCACCGGGTTCTGCGTCGACAGCACCAGACCGAGGCCATACGCACGTGCCTGTTTCAGCAAGGTCAGCAGCAAACGTTTAGTGGGCGGATTCGCGACCGGCGGCATATAGCCAAATATTTCGTCCATGTACAGTATCGCGCGTAAACTTGAGGTGCCCTGTTGCGCGCGCATCCAGCCAATCAGATCATTCAACAGCATGGCCACAAAGAACATGCGCTCGTTTTCATCCAGGTGTGCAATCGACATCACCGATATGCGTGGCTTGCCCGACTCGGTGTACAGCAGCCTGCCTGAGTCCAGGGCCTCACCCTCCATCCACACGCTGAAGCCGGGCGCCGCGAGCAGGTTATTAAGGCGCATGGCGAGTGAGAAGCGGTCTTTCGACGGATAGAACGACTCGATGTCCATCACACCGACCCGATTGATCGGCGGCGTCTGAATGGCCGCGATCAGTGCAGCGATGTCGAGATCGCGCCCATCCTGCCAGGCGTGATCAAGAATCTGCGAAATAAGAATGTGTTCACGACTGGTAATGGGATCTGCATTGATTCCCAGCAAAGAAAGAATGCTCGTTGCCGTCGCCTGCACCCGTTCCCGATAGAGGTCACCGTCTTCCATCAACACACGCTTTGGCGCTGTAAACGACTGCAACACGGAAACCGGCTGGCCGGCGTTACTGCCCGGCGTGTAGATGGAGACGTCGGTTTTCTCGCGAAACTTTTTAATGCGTGCGCCGTCCTGACCCGAACCGGCGAGACCCTTTTTCCACAGCGCCGCCTGCCCTTTGGCATATTCGTCCGGTGTCTGGCCTTTATCACTTGCCGCCCGGGTGTTGATCCACGGCTTGAAGCTGTCCGCATCGAAACCCGGAAACGTCAGCATCAGGTTGCCCATATCACCTTTCGGATCGATCGCGATCACCGGGATATTGTCCATGGCAGCTTCTTCGAGAATGCCAATGCCCAGGCCGGTCTTGCCGGACCCGGTCATGCCGATAATCACCGCATGCGTGGTCAGGTCCTTGGCGTCATACAACACCAGGTCGTCGGTGCGTTCATCGGTCTCGGTGTCATGCCTTTTACCGAGGTAGAAAGCGCCAAGTTTTTCATAATCAAGCATCAGTTTTATTTACTCCGACTTTGCTGCGGCGACGCGGTACATCCACAAACAGACCATGCCGATGACCACAATTCCGACACCGCCACCAAACTGCAGCGACTCGCCAAGGGCAAATACGTCGGGGTTACCTGAGCGTACGATCGGGATGGCCATGAGAATGCCGACGAGTGCCTCACCGGTGATCAGGCCAGCGGCGAATAACATGCCGTGGCGCATACTTTTTTCACCGTCGACTCCCCGGCGCGCGTGCACCCTGGCGGCGAAATGCGCAATCAGACCGCCAACCAGAATTGCGGACGAGAGCTCCAGCGGCAGGTAAATGCCGACGGCGACCGCGAGCACCGGGGCGCGAAATGAAGAGCCTTTCGCCTTCAGAATTTCGTCGGTGATGATAACGAGGATTCCGACCACAGCGCCGATCAGCGCCATGGTCCACGGCAGGCCGCCCTGGAACACCCCCTGCGCAACCGAAGCCATAAGCGTCGCCTGTGGCGCCGACAAGGGGTTGGGATGCTCCGCGGTCGGTACACCGATGCCGTAAGCCTGCAGCAGCAGGTTGAGGATTGGCGCCATGACGAATACGGCCGAGAGAACGCCAACACCCTGCATGACCTGCTGTTTCCACGGCGTTGCACCGAGAATGTGGCCAGCCTTCAGGTCCTGCATATTGTCCCCCGCGATCGCCGCTGCGCAGCAGACCACGCCGCCGATCATAATGGCTGCAGAAGGCCCAATGCCGGAATCTGCGCCCATCATCGCGAGCAGCACGAGCGACGCGAACAGGATGGTCGCGATCGTGATGCCCGAGATCGGATTGTTGGATGAACCGACAAGACCGGCCATGTAACCCGCCACTGAAGAAAACAGGAAACCGGCAACGACCATTATCAAGGTCATCGCAATACTGATGCCGAAATTGGACACGATGTTCTGGTACAGAATGAATATCGGGATGACGAACAGGCCAATGCCGATCATCACGAAGTTCATCGGCATATCGCGTTCGGTATGGTTCGTTACCGCGGATGGGCCTGCTTTGTACTGAGCAAGGCCGCTCTTGATGCCGTCGACCAATGAGCCGCGCATGGAAATCAGCGCCCACACGCCGCCAACCACCATCGAGCCGACGCCGAGATAACGAATCTGCTGGCTCCATATCTGACCGGAGAGATCTTCTGCGCTGGCCCCTGCTGCATGCAGCGCAGCCAGTTCAGGACTGCTGTCGAGGAAGAAGGCCGAATAAATCGGAATTCCCAGGTACCAGGAAATAGCGCCACCCGCGAACACCAGTACAGAAATATTCAGGCCGACGATAAAACCGACGCTGATCAATGCCGGCGACAGGTTAATGCCGACATAACCAATCGTTGAGCCGCCAAAGTAGCGCGCCGCCTGTGCGGTGCCGGTTAGAATCTTAAGGCCGGTGGCGGCAAACTTGATCACCGCGCCGGTGATTGCGGCCATGGCGAGAAACCTGATCCCACCGGACGGGTCCTCGCCGACCTTGAGCACCTCAGCGGTCGCAACACCTTCCGGGTACGCGAGGTTCTGCTCGACGATCAGCGACCGGCGCAATGGAATCGTAAACAGCACACCGAGCAGCCCGCCGAGGCCGGCGATGGCGCTGACCCACCAGTAGTCGAAGACATCCCAGTAGCCGAGAATGATCAACGCCGGAATCGTGAAAATGACGCCGGCAGCAAGCGACTCACCCGCTGACGCTGCGGTCTGCACGATGTTGTTTTCAAGAATATTCGAAGTCTTGAACATCCGCAGTATGGCCATCGATATGACGGCGGCAGGAATAGATGCGGATACTGTCAACCCGGCAAATAACCCCAAGTATGCATTTGCACCGGAAAGTACGGCAGAGAGAACGACGCCAAGCAGTATTGCCTTGACGGTCAGTTGCGGTAACGCGGGTGGTGTATTCATAGACCTCTCCGGTTCTTCTTGTTGTGTAGGCTGCTTCGGCCGTCGGCAATTATCGCGCAGCCGCTGCATTTTAGCTGACAGTTAAGGCGATGCCTATCAGCTGCGGCAACCGCGGCCCCGTATGATACCTTTGGCGCAGCCGCCTGGCCCGGTCTGCTGCACAGACGAATTCTGACAATAAACTGGCAGCCACACGCCGACCCGGCCGAAACTGAAGTGCATTCGCGAAAGAGGACGCAAATGACCCAATCAATCGTCGTTGTTGCCTATGTCCTGATGTTGCTGGGCATCAGTGTCTACAAGAGCCGCACGGTCAGGTCGGCCGAAGATTTCATGGTCGCCGGGCGCAGCGTGCCGGTCTACATGCTGGTGGCAACGCTGGTTTGTACCTGGATCGGTTCCGGCAGCCTGTTTGGAACCGCGGGCCTGACTTTTCGGACCGGAATATCGGAGCTATGGTTTTCTGCCGGAGCCTGGGTCGGCATCCTGGTCATCTACCTGATCGCTGCCCGCGTGCGCCGCATCGCCCAGTACACGCTGACGGATCTTCTCGAAAAGCGCTACAGCCAGCTGGCCAAGGTGCTTGGCACGGTAACCATCATCATTGCCTACATGGTTATTGCCGGCTACCAGTTCAAGGGCGGCGGCCGGTTCATCGCCATTTTGTCGGACGGCTCGATAACGCCTGAGACCGGCATGATCATTGCGGCTGTTCTGATCATCGGCTTCACCGTGCTTGCGGGGATGGTGTCGATTGTGTCCATCGATATTTTTAATGGTTCAATCATGCTGCTGGCAATGGTCATTACCCTGCCCGTCGCCATTTCCGGCCACGGCGGGCTGGACGCCGTCATTACGACGATTCAGCAAACCGAACCAAGCCACCTGTCGGTCATGGGCGGTCATGACTTCATATGGGTCGTTGGCATTGCGTTACCCACTTTCCTGTTGCTGATGAGCGAAAGCAGCATGTACCAGAAGTTTTCATCGGCGGACAGCGAACAAAACGCGCGCAAGGCCGTAATGGGGATGTTCATCGGCGTAGTGGTTGTCGAAACACTAATGATGCTGATCGCCCTGGTTGGGTTCGCTATTTATGCGGATGATCCGCGCTTCTTCTTGGCGGATGGCAGCGTAAATCGCGCCATGGCGGAAGAAATTATCCTGCGTATCGGCTTCGAGCAATTGCCGGTTCTGATCGGCGCACTCCTGCTCGCGGCAGGAGCGGCGATCGTCATCTCGACGGGCAATACGTTTCTGATGGTGACGTCGACGAACGTTACCAGGGATATTTTCCAGGCGTTCTTTTACAAGGATGCGACGCAGCAGCAAATCGTCTGGATTCAGCGTGCCTGCATATTGGGAATCGGGCTGCTTGCGTACCTGATGATGAGCCAGTTCGACACCATCCTGGAAATGGCGCTGATGTCTTACACGATGATCGGGGCATCGCTGGCGCCGCCGTTGCTGGCAGCGTTTTTCTGGAAGCGCGTAACCCGCGCTGGCGGTGTTGCATCGATCGCGTCAGGCATGCTGACCGTCATCATCATCGCTGTGCTGAACTCTATCTATAAAGATACCGCCGAGGGCCCGAATATCCTCGGCGTCTCCTTCCCTATGGATACAGACTACATCGCCATTCCAGCCGTGGTCGTTTCAATCACTACCCTGATCGTCGTGAGCCTTCTGACTGCACCGCCTGTGCAGAGTGACTGGGAGGAGTTTATCGAGGCATGATCCGCTGGCAGCAGCATGAAGCTGTCTGTACCTCCGGCTAAACTAATCGGCGACGACTTCCTCTTCCTCCGGCTCGTCCTTACGAATAGTAAATACCTTTGACATTACTATGCCGAGCTCGAACAGGATGTAGATCGGTACCGCCAGGAGGGTCTGGCTGATCACATCCGGCGGTGTGAGGAACATGCCAATGACGAACGCACCCAGAAAAACATACGGTCTTGCGCCGGAGAGTTTCTGCGGTGATGTCAGCCCGGTCCAGACAATCAGCACCGTTGCGATAGGCACCTCAAAAGCCAGGCCGAAGGCGAAAACAATCGTAATAATAAAATCGAGAAACTTCGCAATATCCGTCTGTGCCTCGACCAGCTCCGGTGCTTCACCGACAAAAAATTTGAAAATCAACGGGAACACGACGTAATAGGCAAACGCGATACCGAGATAGAAAAGCGCGATACTCGATGCCAGTAACGGAAACGCAAAACGTTTTTCTTTTCTATACAGGCCGGGTGCGACAAACGCCCAGATCTGGTAGAGGACGATAGGCATGGCAATAAACAGCGCCGCAAAAAAAGCCATTTTTACCGGTGTAAGAAACGTTGACGCGACGTCTGTCGCAATCATTTTGCCTTCCGGCAGGACTTCCATGAGCGGTCTGGCAACCATCGTGAATATGTCGCCACGCCACGGCAGGAGTACCACAAAGACAGTGAGTGTGGCAGCAAGCATCTTCAATAGCCGGTTGCGTAATTCAACCAGGTGAGAGATTAAGGTCCCTTCCGCGAGATCCTCGTCCGAGGGAGCGGCCGTGTTTTCAACTTCCTCGGTCACGCAGTACTCTTGTCTTCAGTCGTGTTGCTTGCAGTGTCGTTAAGTTCGCCTGCCGGGACGTCATCCGCACTGACACTGACTTCTTTGCGCTCAGCCTCTGTAACGGCGAGTTCTTCTGCAGCATTGTCGAGCTGGTCATCTACGCCCGTGCCGACTTCTTCTGCAGCATGTGCCGGCGAATAGTCATCGTCTTCACGTGGCAGCGTGTATTCGGGTTCTGCGCTGTCCGCGGAATCAGATTTGCTTGCTGCTTTTTCGGGTTGTGTACTTGGCTCGCGAGCCGGCGGAGGGTTGATGCTGAGTGTCTCGTTAAGGTTGAGCTCTTCTTCGATCTGGCGCTTCATGACCCGGGTCATGCGACGCGCCTGGCCCAGCCAGCTGCCGATCTGGTTTGCAACGCGCGGCAACCTCTCGGGACCTAACACAATGAGCCCGATCACCAGCAATATGATCAGCTCCCCACCGCTGACTCCGAACATAGCGGTTGTCCGGCCTAGCTTTGGTTGTTCTTGGTGGATTCTTCGGCGGGCGTTGACTCGAAGCTTGCGTCTTTCGACTGATCGTCGAGTTGTTCAGCTGACTCCTGGTCCGCAGAGTCCATAGCGGAGCGGAAACCTTTGACGGCACCGCCCAAGTCTGTACCGAGAGATTTAAGGCGCTTGGTGCCGAAAATGGCGATTACTATCACCAGTACGATCAACAGCTGCCAAATGCTTACATTGGCGAACATCGTTTTTTTCTCCTGGGGCTAAAGCCCCTCCTTCAGTCGTAAGACTCCGCGTACACGGGGCCCGAATTAATACTCATGATACAGGCGTATGCCTAACAAAACCGGTCGAAGATCACGCCTGGGATCATCCTGTTTCCAGCCAGAAAGTCACGGGTCCGTCGTTGACCAGCGAGACCTCCATATTGGCGCCAAATACGCCACTTTCAACGATCGGCAACCTTTCACGGCAGGCCGCGAGAAACTGCTCAAAGTACTGTCTGCCCATTTCCGGCGGTGCAGCACCGCTAAAACTCGGCCGTGTACCTTTCGCAGTGTCAGCGGCCAGTGTGAACTGCGGTACAACCAGCAGCTCGAGTTCGTCGTCAATCAGGCTGCGGTTCATGCGGCCATCGGTGTCGGGAAAAACCCGATAGGTCAGTACCTTTTCGGCCATTCTGACCGTTGTCCCGGCGCTGTCATCCGGCTGTACCGCGATGAAAACCAGCAGCCCCCGCCCAATTGAGCCTTTCACGTCGCCCTCCACGCGTACGCCGGCAGAGCTCACTCTTTGTATCAGGCCAATCATCGTCAGCTAATCAGTCGATCTCAGCAGCATGCGGCCGGACATCATACCGGTCGCAGCCAGAGCGGCAAGTCGTCTCAAAAATGGCGGAATTCGCCTTATTAGACGCTCGCATAGGGCATTGGTGCCTGTGGCAGGCTACTTTCGGTAGATCGGCGTCGCGCAGGCCGCAAAGCACCCTGCTGGCGCGGTGCGGGTTTCGTCCACGGAAGGGCACCCCGGGATGCTTTGTCTTCGATCTGCACCAGGGAAGGAGGCCCCGACCAGCCGGTCGGGGCCATTTCAATCGTGCCAAAGCCCTGTGGATAACCACTTGAGACCAATTTTATCCATCAAGAAGCAATAAAATAACCACTTTTGAAATAAATAATAAAAAGTGGGAATAGAAGGGCAAAAAACGCAAAATGGATGCAATGGTGGCAAAGCGAACCACGTAAAAACCGGTATGCAGGTCGGGATCAGGCATCTACACTGTCCGCAGCGCAATACCGCTAACTAACCAGGAATTCGGGATAAAGCATGAAGAGACGGCAATTTGTGACGGCAATGGCAGCAGCAGCGGGCGTATCTGCTTGCGCACAGGATAACGACGCCGGGAGCAGCGGCGTGACGGCCGCATCGCAACAGACATTCGAGTGGAACCTGGTCACAAGCTGGCCGCCAAACCTTCCCGGCCTCGGCGTCGGTATCCAGAATATGGCTGACCGCATTGGCAAAGCCAGCAACGGCCGCCTGAAAATCAAAGTGTACGCAGGCGGTGAGCTGGTGCCCGCGCTGGAAGTACTGGATGCGGTGAGTCGCGGTACGGTGCAGATGGGGCACGATTCGGCCTATTACCATCGCGGCAAGGTACCGGCGGCGCAATACTTTACAACGGTGCCATTCGGGCAGACCGTTCACGAGATCAATGCCTGGCTGTATTATGGCGGCGGACTGGAGTTGTGGCGCGAGCTATACGAGCCGTTCAATGTAATCCCTTTCGTCGCTGGTAATACCGGCGTGCAAATGGCCGGTTGGTTTAATAAGGAAATTAACTCGGTCGAGGATCTGAAGGGGCTGAAGATGCGCATCCCGGGTGTCGGCGGTGAGGTGATGCAACGTGCGGGCGCAACCCAGATTACCGTTCCGGCCTCGGAAATATTCACAGCCCTGCAGACCGGCGCGATCGATGCCGCCGAGTGGGTCGGCCCATACAATGACATCGCGCTGGGCCTGCACAAAGCAGCGCGCTATTACTACTACCCCGGATGGCACGAGCCCGGTCCCATGCTGCAATTAACGATCAACATTGATGCCTGGAATTCATTACCGGAAGACCTGCAGGAAATTGTCAGGTCAGTTTGCCAGGCAATCAACCTGGATATGATGGCGGACTATACCTGGGGCAACGCAGTCGCGCTGCAGGAGCTGAAGAAGGATCCGAACGTCGAGTTGCGGCGATTGCCGGATGACGTGTTGCGGCTGTTACGACAATACAGTCGCGAAGCCATCGATAAAATGTCCGCCGGCAACGACTTTGCCGCACGCATCCAGGCGTCATTCGATGCCTTCCAGAGCATGGCAATTCCGTATCACGAAATAACCGAACTCGCCTACCTGAACGCGAGATCTCTGTAACCGCGTGGTCACACGCCTAGTTGTAGAGGCGATTCGGCAACCAGGTAACGATGTCCGGAAACATGGCCAGGATGATCAGTGCAAGAATCTGTATGCCGACAAAGGGAATGACGCCGCGATAAATCTGCCCGGTGGTCACCTCGGCCGGCGCAACGCCGCGCAGGTAAAAAAGTGCGAAGCCGAACGGCGGCGTAAGGAATGAAGTTTGCAGGTTAATCGCAATCATTATCCCCAGCCAGACCGGGTCGAGACCCATCGACAGCAACACCGGTGCAACGATGGGCACAACCACAAACGTAATTTCAATGAAGTCGAGTACGAACCCCAGCAGAAACATCACGAGCATGACGACCAGCAGTGCGCTGAATACGCCTCCCGGCAGCGCCTCCAGTACAGTGCGTACGCCGTCATCGCCGCCGTAGCCGCGAAAGACGAGCGAAAATACCGAGGCGCCGATCAGGATCATGAACACCATGCTGCTGATGCGCAGCGTGCCGCGCATAATTTCCTGCAGCCGGGAAAACGAGAGCCCGCCCCGCTGCATCGCGATCAGCAGCGCACCCATTGCACCGACGCCCGCAGCCTCCGTTGGGGTTGCCAGGCCACCGAGAATGGAGCCAAGGACACCAAGTATCAGAATAAGTGGCGGCAGAAGCGCGTTAACCAGCCTGCCAAGCGACACCTTCTCATCGCCCGCTACATGGGCGGGCATGACAGACGGTCGCAATACGGCAGTCAGAACAAGATAGGCAACATAAAGGACAACGAGCAGCAAACCGGGAATCAATGCGCCCGCAAACAAATCTCCAACAGATACGGTCTTCGGCGAAAAAACCCCCTGCGAAAGCTGCGCCTGCTGGTAGGCAGACGACATGACGTCGCCCAGCATCACCAGGATGATCGAGGGCGGAATGATCTGGCCCAGCGTTCCGGACGCACAAATCGTGCCGCTCGCAATCTCGGCTGAGTACCCACGCTTCAGCATCGTCGGCAGGGACAGAAGCCCCATCGTGACGACCGTTGCACCCACAATGCCGGTACTGGCCGCCAGCAACATACCGACCAGCGTAACGGATATTCCAAGCCCGCCGCGCAGCGAGCCAAACAACGCGCTCAGTGTTTCGAGCAGGTCCTCTGCAATCCTGGCCCGCTCAAGCGTTATGCCCATAAACACAAACAGCGGTACCGCAATCAGCGTCTCATTGGTCATGATGCCGAAGAGCCTGCTGGGGAGGCCGGTGAGAAATGCCGCTTCAAAGCCGCCGCCGATAACGCCGGCAAGCGCAAACATCAGCGCAGTGCCGCCGAGAGAAAAAGCAACGGGAAAACCCGCCAGCAGCAGCAGCACAACAGAGACAAACAGCAGCAACGCCATCCACTCCATGCTCAGCGACCTTTCAATTCGCGCAGTGAGAGTAACGCCAGCGACACACCCTGCAATGCAACCAATAACGGCATGACGAGCAGCATCGATTTTAGGAGGGGCAGCAACGGGTATGGCAGACCCCCCGCATTAAGCGATACTTCGCGAATATTCCAGGACGCGGCAACGTAGTCGAGCGCCTCATAGGCAAAGAAGCAGCACAGTGGCAACACGAAAAAAATTACGCCAGCCAGGTCGACAATGGCCTGCTTTTTTCGAGACATGTCGCGATAAAAAATATCGACGCGAACGTGCTCGTCGCGCTGCATCGTGTAAGCCGCGCCCAGCATGAACACGGTGGCGTGCATCCAGGTCAGCGACTCCTGCAGCCAGATGAAGCCGCTGTCAAAAACGTAACGAATTACGACGATCACAAAACTGACGATGACCATGGCAAGCGTGAGCCACGCCGTGGCACGACCGATACCAATGTTAACCCTGTCGATCACGGTGCGCTGCACCGCTGACCCGGCCGCCATCAATGACGCCAGAAGGTCGGCGTAATCAGCACCAACAGGGTGAATATCTCCAGTCTGCCCAGCAACATCCCGACGACCGCAACCCACTTGCCAACATCACTGACGGTCATGAACCCGGCCGCCACATCGCCCAAGCCCGGACCCAGGTTATTCAGCGTCGCCGCCACCGCGGAGAAAGCGGTGACCTGGTCGAGGCCGGTCGCCATCATGGCCAGCAGCATGACACCAAATACGACGATGTAGACCGAAAAGAATCCCCAGACAGCGTCAACCACCCTGTAATTAACGGCGTTGTTGCCAAGCTTGACCGGAATTTCGGCGTTAGGATGAACGAGGCGCGCGATTTCCCGCGCCCCCTGTTTGGCTATCAGGAGCCAGCGAATCACCTTGATGCCACCCGCGGTCGAGCCGCCGCAGCCGCCGATAAAACTCGCGAAAATGAGCAGCACCGGTAATGCACCGGGCCAGGCGGCATAGTTCGCGGTCGTGAACCCGGTTGTGGTTGCGATCGAGACAGACTGGAACAGCCCGTTCAGCAACGAGTCGTACGCGTCCGCGTAGGTACCGAGAACGAACAAACTGACAATAACGATCGAAGACAGGACCAGAAGGACAAAAAAGTAGGCGCGAAACTCAGGATCCTGACGATAATGATTGATCGTGACATTGCGCCAGGCAAAAAAGTGCAGGGAGAAATTCACGCCGGCAAGCATCATGAAAAAAATGGCGACAATATCAATTGCGGCACTGTCAAAATAGCCGACCGACAGGTCGTGGGTCGAAAAGCCGCCGATCGCTACGGTGGAAAAAGCATGGCAAAGCGCATCGAACCAGCCCATCCCGACAATCATGTAGCCGGCCATGCAGATGACGGTGAACCAGAAGTACACATACCAAAGCGCTTTCGCGGTCTCAGTAATTCTCGGTGTCAGCTTGGTATCTTTAACCGGGCCCGGCGTTTCCGCTCGATAAAGCTGCATGCCGCCAACCCCGAGCATTGGCAATACCGCGACAGCAAGAACGATGATGCCCATGCCGCCCAGCCATTGCAGCTGTTGGCGATAGTAGAGAATCGATTTCGGCAGGGAGTCCAGGCCGGTCAGTACCGTTGCCCCTGTGGTCGTCAGTCCGGACATCGATTCGAACACGGCATCTGTAAATGACATTGAAGGCACGTCTGCCAGGAACAACGGCATTGCTCCAGCGGTTCCGAGCACTGTCCAGAAAGAGGCAACCACGACGAAACCGTCACGCAGCCGCAATTCCTTGCGCCGATTTCGCATCGGGTACCACAGTGCAAGGCCGGCTAACAGCGTAAATCCAAAGCTCTGGATGAAAGGCAGCCAGGACTGTTCGTCAAAAACCAGGCTGAATATGATCGGCGGCAACATCGTCACACTGAACATCATGAGCAGCAGCCCGAGGATTCGTTGTGCGACAGCCCAGTTCATCTGATGGTTATTCCGTGATAGCTGTCATTCGGATTGCCGCGACAATCAAACGAATGACACGCCGACCTGAAAGAGATTCTCTATCTTTTCAATCTTGCGACGATCTGTCATAAACAGGATGACATGATCGTCGGTTTCGATCACCGTGTCGTGATGCGCCATGATTACCTGGTCGCCCCGAACGAGTGTGACGATGTTCGTGCCGCGCGGTAAATTGAGGTCTTCAATCCTGCGACCTACGACATTCGATTCATCCGCAGTACCGTGCGCGACGGCTTCGATGGCTTCAGCGGCCCCGCGTCGCAGAGAGTGTACTTTGACGACATCGCCGCGTCGCACGTGCGCGAGTAGCGATCCGATTGTTACCTGCTGCGGTGAAATAGCAATATCGATTGAACCCGATTCGACCATTTCGGCATACGACGGACGATTGATCAGAGCCATCACTTTATGTGCACCCAGCTGCTTGGCAAGCATTGCAGACAGGATGTTGGCCTCTTCTGCGTTGGTCAGTGAACAAAAGACGTCGACATTGTCGATGTTTTCCTCCAGCAGTAACTCCTCGTCGGCCGCGTCACCGACAAGAACGATTGCCTTGTTAAGCTGCTCCGAGATCTCGCGAGCCCGCTTGGGATTGCGCTCGATGATTTTTACCTGGTTGGTCTGCTCCAGCGCGAGCGCCAGGCGGACCCCGATATTGCCGCCACCGGCGATGACCACGCGCCGCACCGGGTCTTCCAGTTGCCGCACCTCACTCATGAAAACGCGCACATCCTGACGTGCAGCAATAAAGAACACTTCGTCGCCATCGCGAATGACGGTATCGCCGTCAGGTTGCAGAGACTTTCCGTCACGGTATATCGCCGCAATCCGGCCTTCCGTATTGGGTACATGTTCTTTCAACGCCGCGATCTTCTGGCCGACCAAAGGCCCGCGCTGTTCGGCCCGCGCCCCAACCAGGCGTACCCGGCCTTCTGCAAAGTCGAGTACCTGCAAAGCACCCGGATACAGAATGAGCTGCTCAACGAATTCACAAACCAGCTGTTCCGGGCTAATGCGTACATCCACCGGTATTGCATCCTGGGTAAAGAGCTTGCGTGCGTTCATGTAGTCGGCCGACCTGATACGGGCGATCTTCGTCGGCGTGTGATAGACCGTGTAAGCGACCTGGCAGGCCACCATGTTGGTTTCATCCGAGTCCGTCAGTGCGACGATAATGTCCATGTCATCAGCGCCAGCACGTTCAAGTACCTCCGGATAAGAGGCATGCCCGACGACGGTGCGAATATCCAGCCGATCCTGCAGTTCACGCAATACGTCAGCGCTCACATCGACAACCGTGACTTCATTGGCTTCCTCGCGCGACAGGTGAAACGCCGCGGATGAGCCGACCTGACCTGCGCCGAGAATTAGTATTTTCATTGTCTTTCTTCGGCTCTGTGACTGGCGCTCATTTTACATGAGATCGAGATTGGCATAAGCAAGCACGAGTATTTTTGTGCCCACAGACTCGAAATTGACCTCGACCTGCGCATGCGCGCCCTGGCCGCTGCAATTCAGAATGACGCCATCGCCAAACTTCCCGTGGCGGACGCGCTGGCCGAGGCGAACACCGAGCTCAGCGCCCGGCGCTACGCTGCCGGCACGCCCGCGCCTACCGGGAGCCGAGTGAACCGGGCGACTGACCTGGACCCGCGGTCTGATCTCCTCCACCAGCTCATCGGGAATTTCAGCAATAAACCGCGATGCCTGGGCAAAGCTGTCCATGCCGTGCAAGCGACGCTGTTCTGCATGCGTAATATACAAGGACTCTTTTGCACGGGTAATGCCGACGTAACAAAGGCGTCGTTCTTCCTCCAGTCCGTTGGGATCCGCAATCGAGCGTTGGTGGGGAAACAGGCCGTCTTCCATCCCGCACATGAACACAAGTGGGAATTCGAGCCCTTTGGCCGAATGCATGGTCATCAACTGCACGCAGTCTTCCCAGGCATCCGCCTGTCCCTCGCCAGCCTCAAGTGCCGCATGTGACAGGAAGGCATCCAGATGGGACATTTCCTCGGCCGGATCCGGCTCGAACCCTTTTGCAGCGCTGACCAGTTCTTCCAGGTTTTCGATGCGGGTCTCACCACGCTCGCCTTTTTCCTTCCTGAAAAACTCGATCAGACCGCTTGCCTGGATAACGTGATCGACCTGCTCATGCAGATCGAGTCCGTCAGTATCCCTGGCCATTCGTTCGATAAGGTTCAGGAATACGACGATGGCTGAAGATGCCCGACCACTTAACGCATTGCTCGCTACCGCGCCTGCTGCGCGCCACATCGAACAGCTGTTCGCCCGCGCGTAGCTGCGCATCGCCTCCAGCGTTCTCGCACCGATGCCACGCGTCGGCTTATTGACGATGCGCTCGAAAGAACTGTCGTCATCGCGATGCGAAATCAGGCGCAAATAGGCCAGCGCGTCTTTGATTTCCTGTCGCTCGAAAAACCTGAGGCCGCCATAAACGCGGTACGGCAGACGGGCATTGATCAGGGCTTCCTCAAGCACCCTCGACTGGGCATTGGAGCGATAAAGCACGGCCGCATCCGCCCGTGCATTTCCCTGTTCACTCCAGGTGCGCAATTTGCCGATAACAAACTCCGCTTCATCGCGTTCGTTATAGGCTGAATAAATACGAACCGGCTCGCCCTGTCCGCCCTCGGTCCACAGGTTCTTGCCCAGGCGCGCCGTATTGTTCCTGATGACGGCGTTCGCGGCGTCAAGAATTGTCTCCGTTGACCGATAATTCTGCTCGAGTTTGACGACGGATGCGCCGGAGAAGTCTTTCTGGAACTGCTGTATGTGTTCCACCCGCGCACCACGCCAGCGATAGATGGACTGATCGTCGTCACCCACCACAAACGGCACGCCTTCTTTGCCGGCCAGCAGTCTCAGCCAGGCATACTGAATGGCATTCGTATCCTGGAACTCGTCTACGAGCAGGTGTCGAAATCGCCGTTGATATTGTGCCAGCAACTCAGGCGTATCGCGCCACAGCTCGTGTGCGCGCAACAAAAGCTCGGCAAAATCGACCAGGCCGCCGCGGTCACAGATTTCCTGGTACTGGTGGTAAAACGCAATCTGTTGGCGACGGTTGGGGTCGTTTTCATCATCCAGGTGCTGCGGACGAAGGCCCTCGTCTTTCTGGGCGTTGATGAAATACTGGATCTCGCGTGGCGCCCAGCGGTCGTCGTCGACCTCCAGGCTTTTTATCAGTCGCTTGATGATTCTTTGCTGGTCATCGGCATCAATAATCTGGAAGTTCTGTGGCAGGCCCGCTTCTTTCCAGTGGCGTCGAAGCAGCCGATGCGCGAGACCGTGAAAAGTGCCTATCCACAGGTGGTTGACCGGCATCTGCAACAACGCTTCTATTCTGCCGCGCATTTCGGCGGCTGCCTTGTTCGTAAAGGTGACTGCCAACAGCCCCTGGGGCGATACGCCTTCCACGTCAATCAGCCATGCAATTCGATGCGTCAGAACCCGGGTCTTGCCACTTCCTGCGCCGGCGATAACCAGCAAGGGCTCCGGCGGTGCTGTTACGGCGGTCCGCTGCGCTTCGTTCAGCGACTCGAGAATCGGTGTGACGTCCATGAAAACTTTGCGAGGGAATAAGGGCTCTTAGAGGAGGCGCAGTCTAGCAAAGAAAAGTCGCCGGCGAGCGACCAAAGGCTGTGGCCGCAGGCCGGTTTGCAGCGCCTGTCAGGCGAGTGGTCGAGGTCGATGTTCGACCCCTAAAGCGTTAGGGGGACCAGCGCACGCCGACCAGGTACTGATTGCGTTCATACTGAATGCGAGTATCGTTCGATGCCGCCTCGCGCAGCGCGTATTCGGCGACAATATCCAGCGACTCGGTCATTTTGAACGTTCCTACGATGCGACCCGTTGCCGTTTCAAGCGTCTTGCGACCGGCCGTAGGCTCATGGAAGGCAAACGCATTCTCGTAGTTGTAGATGCTGAAGACGCCGGACGCTTCAAGATCGAAACGCTGACCTAGCTGCAGGTGGAAAGCCGCGCGATAGCCATCGCGAATATAGTTATTGTACCCAACGTAGCGATCTTCGCGATCGGTACGCGTGTACCCGACGCTAAACCACATGGAATTGGTGATACGCTGACGTGCTTCGACGCCGGCCTCCAGGTAGTCGTAGCGTATCGTTTCGTTACCAATAAGCTGCCTTCCGTCGAGCTCGAACGAGGGGCGATCACCGAATCTGCGCGTGTAATACTTTGTAGTGACGCGTAGCAGCGATGTGGACGTAAATCGATACTGGCCATTCAAGCCTACCGACCAGTATTCGTGGTCGTATTCCGGCGCGATCTCTATATCACTATAGTTCCACAGCTGTCCGGTTGCGCGGCCTCCAAGCGTAATCGCACCGAATCGTTTCCGCAGCCAGAATTCCGGGCCGTAGCGCAGGTAGGAAAGTCGGTCTGATATATCCACGCCACCGATATCGCGTTCGAGGCCATTGTCCGGGTCATAGTAACTTTCTTCATGTTGTGCAATTTTGAAGGCGCTGAATACGCGCGTTTCCCCGGTCTCGGTTTTACGCTGGTACTCGCTGCCGAAGCCGACCTCGTGCAGATACTCATCGCCATTCTTGAGATTCTTGTCCTGATAGAATCGTCCACCAAAACGGTAGCTGCCAAAAAAGCCCTCGTGCTCAAGACTATTGACCTTGTACTTGGCATTGACACTGATCGGTACGTAAAGTCCGCTTTGTACCACCGGCGTCACCACGGGGAGTGCCGGATCTGCAAGATCAACATAGGGTGTGTCGGGACTGCGAAACACATTGCTGTCCATCGCGGCACCGGAACGAATGCGGATGTCGAGATTGGTAAAACTTCGTTCTCGCTCCTGGACAGCAGCCACCGCGGTCACAGGCGCTGTCGCTTCGAGGTCACGCTGTATTTGGCTGATGGCGCGTCCTGCAAGCTGGCTTATGTCACTACGCTGTTGTTGTGTCCGAGCCTGGCGCAGCCACCGGAGTGCTTCGGCGAGGTTGCCCATTCGATAAGCATTCAAGCCAAGGTTGTAATGGGAAATTGCTTCCAGCGGACCGTAGGTCGCCGATTTCTCCAGCGCATTGCGGGCCCGTGAATATTGACCAGCGCGGTAGTGTGCGACGCCAGTGTTGTAATGTAACAGCGGCGTGTCCATGCCGGCCGCGGCAGCTTCCCGATACCGCAACAGCGCCGCCCAATACAGGTCGTCACGAAAGAGCCGGTTGCCGTCTGCAAACAGCTCACTGGCGGTCGCTGCCAGCGCAGACGAAACAGGCAGCACGCAGACCAGAACAACGATGGCCACGGCCTGCTGTAGTTTGCGTGCGAATCTACCTGCTTGATTGGGTCGCGGATCCGTAATTGTTCTGCTCTCCTGGCGGGGTGCAAAGCGCGTCATATCAGGGCATTTTGCCCGGTTATGGAAAATTCGCACTAATTGGTGTTCAACACTGTGACGTGGCGCAAAAAAATCCCCCTATTGCGTCAACAATGGGGGAATTTCTGGCTAATCGCGGCAATTTGGCGTAAATCCGATCTCCGGCATTAACGGGCGGTGCATCGCGACGATCAGGCTAGCCCGTCAGCTTCGGCACCGTCATCGTCCGACATTTCGTCACGACTGCTGGCGACGTCATCGTCATCATCATCGTCGTCGTCATCGTCCATCTCGTCGTCTTCCATTTCTTCTTCGTCAAACTCGTCGGTGTCAATCTCATCGCCTTCGTCGAAGTCGCTCTCGTCCTCGGAATGTTCCTCATCTTCGTCGGATTCAAAATCTTCATCGTGATCGAAATCATCGTCGCGTGCCATTTCATCATCGAAAAACGATTCTTCTTCGTCACGAATATCGTCATCGCGTTCGTCCATGTCGTCGTTTTCGTCCTGATCCATGAAATCGTCGTCGTCATCCATGTCGGGTCCGCGCAGTTCCATGACGTGTCCATCAAGATCACCGATATCGTCGAGAACCTCCATGGTCATATCGAGTTCGTCATCATCCGCTGCGGCGATTGCCGGGAACGTTGCCAGGCATGTCATGGCGAGGCTCGCAGCAAATAGTCTGATCGTTTTCATCCTGCTTTCTCCGTTTGATACTTCGGTATCCCGAAGCTCCTTTAAATCACGGACACCTGCAGCCGGAACATCTTGTCATCGTTCCCATGCTGTAGCGTGGCCAAAAGTTCTCCGCCAACCGGCGACGTCGCAATAAGGGTCAACGGCAGAATGTTCCTGCCTTCCCTGAGACTGGTCATCCAGGTGATTTCTCTCTGCCCGGAGAATCCCTGTACTTCAATTCCATCGGGCAACGAAACCGTCATCGACGCGTCCGTCAGCGCGGTGGCGGAAGAAAATACGAGATTGAATGTTTGCGGTGATTCCAGCGCCATTGTGACGGTCGGTATTGCCGGCTGGTCCGGCTCAGGGCTCAGGAACAATACGCTGCTCACAACCCAGATCATGAGACTGGCCGCTACTGCACCACCAAATCCGGTCATTACCCAGCGGTTTCTTTGTCGCTTTGCACCTGCTTGCGCGGCTCTCGCCAGGGCGCGGTCGTAAAAACCATTGGCGGGCTGGGGACAACTGGTTTCACCGAAGCGTGCCAGTCGAGTCAGCAACTCCCGGTGGCCGCCAACCAGGGCCTGGCAGGCGGCACAGTCCTGAACGTGTTGCTCGACGGCACGCCGCTCGTCGCTACTTGCCATCCCGTCAAGATAGTCATCGAGAATTTCAGTTACCTGGTCGCAATTCATCATAGTCTTCCTTTTCAGTACCTAGAACGCTCAAATGGAAGAAAGGGTTCCATTCGCCACCAGAATTTCGCGCAGGCGCGCCCTTGCACGATGCAGGCGGGACTTCAGCGTACCGACGGGTACGCCGATAAGCTCTTGAATTTCGGTCAATTTATAGCCCTCGCAATCGTGCAATAGCACGACCATGCGGTGCTCGTCGCTGAGTGCCTGCAGTGCGCCTTCGAGCTCGTCTGCACAGTCCTGTTGTTCGGCATCGGCCTCGGGGTTCAGATCCCCGGCCACGGCGTCGATACCCTGCCCCGGCAGCTGGTCTTCGGACACTGCAACCAGGCGCTGGCGCGCATAGCGGCGGCGATTGTCGATGAAGTGGTTGTACATGATGCGACACAGCCAGGAACCGGGTTCCTCGATTTCTATGAGGCTGTCGAGCTTCGGAAAGACCTTCGTCAACACGTCCTGAAAAAGGTCTTCGGCCTCAGGCTTGTTGCCGCACAGACGGTAGGCGAGCCGATACAATCGATCGAGATGCGGCCTTAACAGGGTCTCGAAGCTTGCGCGCTGGTTGTCATCCGCCGAACTCATAGGCCCGAGTGTAGTAGCGGGCCATCAATTCACAAGGATCACGTCACAAATCTGAGAAACAGGTTCGAGTGTTACAGGGCGATGCGGACAATGAAATAGTGGTCGATCAGCAGCGCGCCAAACAACAGCATCAGGTAAGTAATGGAAAACCGGAACACCTGCATCGGCAGCTCCACATCGGTGTCACTCTTGAGCTTGATTGCATAGTAAAGAAACCGACCGCCCAACAGGAGTGCGGACACCAGGTAGATAAGGCCGCTCATGCCCGACAGATAGGGGATGATCGTTACGAGCACCATGAGAATCGTATACAGGAGAATGTAGTTGCGCGTGAATGCCTCGCCGTGGGTGACCGGGAGCATAGGGATATTGACGCGGGCATAGTCATCTTTCTTTGCAATGGCGAGCGCCCAGAAGTGCGGCGGTGTCCACGTAAAGATAATCAGGAACAGCAGCAACGCGTCACTGTGTATCTCCCCGGTAACGGCGGTCCAGCCAAGGATGGGCGGCGCTGCGCCGGCGGCACCACCGATGACAATGTTTTGCGGCGTCGCGCGCTTCAGGAAAACGGTGTAGACAACCGCATAACCTATTAAGGATAAAAAAGTCAGTATAGCTGTCAGCGGATTCACGACGAACCAGAGCATCGCCATCGAAAGCACGCACAGGATCATTGCGAACGTGAGGGCATTTGCCTCAGACAATTTCCCCTGCGGCAGTGGCCGGTTGTGCGTGCGTGACATTTGCACGTCTATACGCGCATCGAGAACGTGGTTAACGATAGCGGCCGACGAGGCGGCCATGCCGATGCCGAGTGTGCCAACCAGCATGGGAATGGCACCGGGCCAGCCGGGGACGGCCAGAACCATGCCAACGACTGCTACAAACACAATTAACATGACTACTTTCGGCTTGGTCAGCTCGTAGTAGTCGCGCCAATGGACAGGCCGTTGTAGTGTGCTTGCGGTCAAGTGGTCACCCTATTCGTGACAGTTCCAGCAGATGTTTCAAATCATCCACCATGTCGCCAGGTTCAACCAAAGGCGAAAAATACATAATCAGATTATCGAGAGGATCGATCAGGTAAATACCCCCATCGGGAACATCCTGCGGCCTCTTGTCCGACAGCAAATCAGCAAAGCCCTTGTCGCTTATAGTTATGAGGCCTGCATGCTGTTCGTCAATAAACACTTTATCCGGCGCGGCCGCACCGTGCAAGAAGACCCGGGTGATACGGTCCTTATCCGCCGCGAGCATAAGACGAATCTGGCGCTGCCGGTGCAGCGCCTCCTGGCACGCCGGACCACAGTCCCGGGTATTCATATAAACCAGTCGCCACGGCGCAGCGGCGGTTTCCGGAATGGCCAATTCCGGAAGCGCTTCTGCGAGGCTGACTATGGGCTGCAGCAGTTCGCCATGGTTGACCCTTGCCTGCGGCTGCAGCTGACCGCTTATGTACATCCAGGTCGCGAATAATAGCGGCCCAAAAAACACCAGCGCGATAATGCCTATTTGCAGGCGTCCCCCCCGGGACAGATTTTCAGTCACGAGCTACCCTCTTCCGCAAATGCCAGAACAACAACGCAATGACCGTCGCCGCCATGGCAAACCACTGCACGGCGTAACCATAGTGCGTCGCCGGGCCGCTTAGGTTGGGCTGCCAGCGGCGCGCGAATCCGTCCTTTTCCTCAGGCGCCAGCAGCAGCAGGATTGGCAGAACCGGCGACCCCAGCGCTGCGGCGATTTCATTGCTGCGCGGGTAGACGGCAACCCGCGGCCAGTCGCCAGCTTCCGCAAAGGCCTCACCGGGTCGGATGGCGACCTGCGGCAAGTGCCCTACCAGGCCTCTAATCGTTCGGTATCCGCCGTCCAGTGCGGTATCGATATCCGTGTCCCGCGGCCCTGATTTGGGTACCCAGCCGCGATTAACCAGCAGCAGCGGGTCGACCGTATTCGGCTTGAACGGCGTAATGACGAAATAGCCGGGCCTGCCATTTTGCACAATGTTGTCGATCAGGACCTGGCGGTCGTACTGAAACTCGCCATCAACCTGAATTCGGTCAAACTCACCAAGAGCTTCATAGTTACTTACCCGCGCATACGGAGCATCGCCTTCAAACCGGTCCAGCAACGCTTTCTTTTCTCCCGCCCGGTCCAGTTGCCAGAATGCCAGCGATACAAATATGCCGACAAATACGAGACCGGCTGCCGGCGGGAAAAACCTGCGGAACTGGGGCGTCTTTATCAGGTCTTCAATCACGATATACTTCCGATCAATCTTTGTGAGACTTTCGCACCTATGAAGCTGGCCGTCATTCTTATCCTGCTCGCCATTATTGCCAGCCTTGGTTCGGGCCTCTGGTTCCTGGCAAAAGACGATCAGGGTTCCACCCGGGTCCTGACGGCTTTGAAAATTCGTGTCCTGCTGTCAGCGATATTGATCGGGTTTCTCGTTTTCGGCTATTACCAGGGCTGGATCATTCCCCAGGCTGGACCCGGTTGAGAACCCCCAATCCGCCCGCATTCTTCAATTTTTCCTAAATCGACGGTCGCGGATTGATCGCGAACATCCCTGTTCGCGACCTTCGCAGAGCGAAGGCGCATGCGCGTCCCGATTCGCGTCCTGCGAAGCGGTGATCTTTAGTACGCCGTCGAAATAGACGCTAACTACATCCAGTAAACAAAAACGTACAACCCAACCCACACGACGTCCACGAAGTGCCAGTACCACGCAGTAGCCTCGAACGCAAAATGCCGGTCAGGCGTAAAATGCCCCTTCATTACCCGTAACCAGATAATGGTCAGCATGATTGCGCCAATCGTTACGTGCATACCATGAAACCCGGTCAGCATGAAAAAGGTCGAACCGTAAATGCCGGTCGTCAGCTTCAGGTTCATGTGCTCATAGGCTTCGATATATTCTTCGGCCTGCAGGAAGACGAAAACAAAACCGAGCAGGAAGGTTGCCGCGAGCATGATCTTCAGCAGGTTTCGCTGCCCATGCAGCAAGGCATGATGGGCGATTGAAACCGTCACACTGCTGGTTAACAGGATCGTTGTATTGATCAGCGGCAGGCCGAAAGGACCCATCTTCTCGAATTCGCCACCGACATTGCCGGGGCCATTCGTAGGCCAGGTGTTCTCAAATCCGCCCCAGACAAGAAGGTTGGTGAAGAAGTTGTTGCTGTCGCCACCCAGCCACGGCACCGCCATGTTCCTGGCGTAAAACAAGGCGCCGAAAAACGCCGCGAAAAACATGACCTCGGAAAAAATGAACCAGAACATGCCCATGCGGAACGACATATCGACCTGGTTGTTATAACGGCCGCCTTCGCTTTCACCTATGACTTCGCCGAACCAGCCGATCAGCATAAATACCACGATGGCGACCCCGACCATCATCACCCAGAAGCCGGAGTCCGCGCCGTTCAGCCAGACAGAAACCCCGACCATGAGAAAAAACAGGCCGGCCGAACCGACAATCGGCCAGTGGCTTTGGTGCGGTACGTAATAGTGGTCATCGGCGTGAGACATAGATAATTCCGGGGTTCAGCGTGTACCGTGTGCAGAATCTGCACCGTGATCCATGTTCTCCGGCATTGCAGCGTCGTCGGTCGTACCGCCGGTGTCAAAGAACGTGTATGAAAGTGTGATTGTGTCGATAAAATCGGGCAGATCAGAATCAACGATAAACCGGACCGGCATTTCTTTAACCTCGCCAGGCAGAAACTCCTGGGCAGAAAAGCAAAAACAGTCCAGTTTCTTGAAATAACTTGCCGCCTGCGCGGGTGCCACGCTGGGCACGGCCTGCGCAACCCTGAACTGATCGGTCAGGTTCTGAGCAACGAACATGGCTTCGTACAGACCGCCTGGATGAATAGTCATCTTTTCGACGGCCGGTCGAAACTCCCAGGGAGCGTACTGGTTGACGGTGGTGACAAACTCGAGGCTCAGTTCGCGGCTCTCGTCAGCGACTGCAACGACGTTCTCCGCCGCCTGCCCCTTGGTCTTTCCGCCCAATCCCGTTACTTCGCAAAACACGTCATAAACAGGCGGCAAAACGAACACACCGAAAACAAACATCCCGGCAGCAAACAGGAGCAAACGCGCCGTTAAAGCGTTGGTGCTTACCGATTCAGGTTTCTTGTTACTCATAATCGCCTTCAGGCTCTCAAAATACCCAGCAAGATAAATCCAAAATAAAAGCAGAGCGCAATGATCGTCATGATAATAACGGTCTTGCGAATCCCTTTATTCTGTTGTGCATCAGTCATTCGTGGAATTGCGTTAGGAAAAAGCAGTCTCGGCGGTTACTTTCGGTGGCGTATCGAACGTATGGTATGGCGCAGGTGAAGGTACGGTCCACTCCAGTCCCTGTGGGTTATCCCAGACTTCCTGAGTCGCCACGGCGCCCTTCTTGCGCACACACTGAAAGACGATATAGACGAACAGCAGCTGGGAGAATCCAAAGCCGATTGCGCCGATACTGGCAATCGAATTGAAATCGGCGAACTGCGTCGAGTAATCCGGTATGCGCCTTGGCATGCCGGCGAGTCCCAGGAAGTGCATCGGGAAAAATGTGACGTTTACAAAAATTGTTGACAGCCAGAAATGTATCTGTCCGAGTCGTTCATTGTAAAAATATCCGGTCCATTTCGGGATCCAGTAGTAAACGGCTGCCATCAGGCCGAATATGGAGCCCGGCACCAGGACGTAGTGAAAATGCGCGACCACAAAATAGGAGTCGTGATACTGAATATCAGCCGGCACGATCGCCAGCATCAGGCCGGAAAAACCACCGATCGTGAACAGGAACAGGAAGCCTAATGAAAACAACATTGGCGTTTCGAACGTCATTGAGCCCTTCCACATCGTCGCCATCCAGTTAAATACTTTCACACCCGTGGGAACAGCGATCAGCAAGGTCGAAAACATGAAGAACATCTGGCCGGTCAGGGGCATGCCGGTTGTGAACATGTGGTGCGCCCAGACGATGAACGACAGGAAGGCAATACTGGATGCGGCATACACCATGGAATCGTGCCCAAACAACGGCTTCCGGGAAAACGTCGGGATGATTTCCGAGACCACGCCGAATGCCGGCAAAATCATGATGTAGACCTCGGGGTGACCGAAAAACCAGAAAATATGCTGGAACATCACCGGATCGCCACCGCCGGCCGCGAGGAAGAAACTGGTGCCGAAAAACTGATCGGTCAGCAGCATCGTTACTCCGCCGGCGAGAACCGGCATGACGGCAAGCAGCAGGTACGCCGTGATAAGCCAGGTCCAGACAAACATCGGCATTTTCAACAATGACATGTCCGGAGCGCGCATGTTGATGATCGTTACGATCACGTTAATGGCGCCCATGATTGACGAAATGCCCATCAGGTGCACGGAAAAAATCAGGAAAGGAAACGCATCGCCGGTTTGCAACACGAGCGGCGGGTACATGGTCCAGCCACTGGCCGGCGCGCCACCCGGCATGAACAGCGTTGAGGCGAGGATCGTGAAGGCCACCGGAAGTATCCAGAACGACCAGTTGTTCATTCGTGGCAACGCCATATCCGGCGCACCTATCATCAGGGGAATCATCCAGTTCGCAAGGCCTACGAACGCAGGCATAACGGCCCCGAAGACCATGATCAGCGCGTGCATGGTGGTCATCTGGTTGAAAAACGCCGGGTCTATGAATTGCAGGCCTGGCGTAAACAATTCCGTGCGAATGACCAGCGCCATCGAACCACCGAAGAAGAACATCAGGAGGCTGAAAATAAGATACATCGAGCCGATGTCTTTGTGATTCGTCGCATAAAGCCAGCGACGCCAGCCTTTTGCCGGGCCGTGATCGTGTTCGCTGCTATCGTCTGCCGCGTGTCCGTCCAGTACGGCGGTACTCATCGTAAATCTCCTTCCGCGCTGGCGACCGAGGTCACCGCGCCTTTCTCATTGAGCAGCCAGGCATCGAAAGCTTCCTGCCCGACAACCTCGACCACGATTGGCATATAGCCATGGTCCATCCCGCAAAGTTCCGCACACTGGCCGCGATAGATGCCGGGCACCTCCGCCTTGAACCAGGTTTCATTCATGAATCCCGGTATGGCGTCTTTCTTGATCGCGAGATCCGACACCCACCAGGAATGGAGCACATCGTTCGATGTCAGCAGAATGCGAACCTTGGCGTCGACCGGAACTACCAGGGGCTTGTCCACGTCCAGCAAATAGTTTTCGACCGTTTCGGGATCGATACCGGAGTCTCGCCGGCGCGCGGCCTGGCTGGCGCGTGCGAGGGTGCTGTAAAACGCAACGTCCTCCCCCTGGTAACTGTAATGCCACTTCCATTGATAACCTGTGACCACAACGGTCAGGTCCGGATCGCGGGTGTCTTCAAGCTTGATCATCAGCTCGGCGGATGGCACCGCCATCACAATCAGGATAACGACCGGGATCGCCGTCCAGATAACTTCTGCCGCCATGTTGTGCGAGAACTTCGCAGGTACCGCCCCTTTCGATTTGCGGTGCATGAATATGGAATAGATCATCGCGCCAAACACGACGACGGCAATCGCGACACACCACCAGAAGATAACCATGTGAATGTCTTGGGTTGCGGCGCTGAGCTCGGTAACGCCCCTGGGCATGTTTAGTTCCCAGTCGGCAGAAGCCGTGCCTGCCGCCAACAGCGTAAGCGCGCCGGTTAATATTTTTCGGATCATCAATTTCTCACTCAAGCAGTCGGCTGTGTGCCACTGCGCAGATGCATTCTCTTTTTTGTGTCCATCGAGTCGCAATATGTAGTTAGCGCAATTACCGTCGTGCCAGTCATCATCTGACAATCGTTTTCCGGGGAAGTTTAAAGCTTGCGTGCGGCGCTGACGTACACCGATCGGAACGCCGCGAAGTTTACTGAAAGGGTCTCCGGCTTGCAAACCGACCGCACTCAATTTCGAAAAATTAATCGTTTCAAAAACAGCTAGTTATAGCTACTGATTCACGATGCGATAATGCGCTTTGCAGGGCTTGTATTCAGCGCCTTCTACGCACCTTGATTTCTCCCGGATCGAACCGAAATTCTCCATCTGTCGCTCGAGGCCCGGCGCCCCAGGCGTGTCCGAAAACCAGCTCCAGTGTCAGCCGCAGCGAGCCATCGGACGCATCGCCAAACAACGCTTTTTCGACGCCGCCAAGGCGACCTTTTCCAGTCAGCGTCGCGCGTCTCTCACGCAGGCAATTGCGGACGGCGCAGGCATCGAGATCCCGGTAGAGTGCGCCTTTATCCGTGTAAGTCACGTTCAGCAGGTCGACATCCAGCACCGGGTCGGAGAAACCTGACTGCACCAGGGCATCACCCACGTCATGCATATCAGGGAATGCCCGCACGGCCACATCCGGTCCGGCCAGTGACCAGGCGCGACGAAGTTCGGCGAAACTGTCCGGACCGAGGGTCGCAAACGTAAATACGCCGCCCTTTTTCAGCACTCTTGCCACTTCGCCAAGGCAAGCTGCCAAATCATCAACCCACGGCAGCAACAAATTCGCAACAACCAGATCGAAGCTGCCGGTCTGGAATGGCAGGCGGGCTGCGTCGGCACGCAATTCCGTCGTCCTCGACAGGAAGGATTTCTTCTGCCTGGCCACGCGCAACATCCCGGCTGACAGGTCCAGCGCTGTGACACGGCTCCGCGGGTAAGCTTTGGCGAGCGCGCGGCTTGATCGACCCGTCCCGGCGCCAAGGTCGAGAATTGACTTTGGCGCTATGACGAGCGGCGACATTCTCTCCATCAGCCCCGCAAAGGCCTGGCGGTGCACAAAATCTGCAGACTCAAAGTGTTCTGCAGCGCGATCGAAGCGCCGGCACATGTGCCGAGTATTAATGTTGCTGCTGCCTTCTTTCACGGTTGCACGGGTTGTTTCCACGTTATCGAGCCAATTTCGTCGCGTGCGCTACCCGCAGAGTCGCTTAATGTTCTGCGCATGCTTTTGCGGCTAAAAAGTTTTCTGTTGGCGCATTCCTGCGCGTTCTGCGGGCAGGGCACACGCACTCAACGAGTATGCGATTCATGCCTGCAGATTCTGCCGTGGAATGCGGTGTTCTGCCCCTGTTGCGGTCAGCCCGTGGCGGCGGATTCTGCGCCGGACGTGCTGTGTGCGGCCTGTCAGCAGCGCCTGCCCGCATATTACAGGGCACGTTCGGCATTTCGCTACGCGTTTCCCATCGATAGCGCGCTCAAGGCGTTAAAGTTTAGCCGCCAGCTAATCTATGCACCGGCGCTGGCTGAACTACTTTTACCCACGTTCAATGCTTTCTTCGCAGATACGGATGTGCTGATCCCGGTGCCGCTGCATCGTCGTCGTCACGTCTTGCGCGGCTTCAATCAATCTGCCGAGATCTGTCGCAACCTCGCAAAGCATACCGGCCGTCCGGTCAGCGAACAGGCTGTGCGTCAGCGACACACAGCGACCCAGTCAGGTTTAACTGCCCCGGCACGCCGGCGTAACCTGCGCAATGCATTCAAAGTTCGCGGCACGCTAACCGGCAGTCAGCCGTTGATCGTCGACGATGTCATTACGACCGGCACGACCTGCGAAACCCTGGCACGTGCACTGCTTGCTGCCGGTGCTGTCCGGGTGGGGGTCCTGACGATTGCGCGCTCGTCATTCAGGGTGCTGCAGTGAGAAACGTATAGTGCAGAACAATCCCGATGAAAATCACCATGCCGACATAATGATTGTGCAGAAACGCTGCAAAACAGCTGCTCGGCTGCCGGTCGCGTGCCAGCCACTGGTGATATCCCATCAACATCGCTGCGACACCGACCGAGCCGTAGTACCAGGAACCCAGATCAGCCATGTCACCAATAAACACCAGGGCAACCAGCATCAGCAACTGCAGCCCGCCGATCACAAACAGGTCGGCGTCGCCGAACAAAATGGCCGTCGATTTCACCCCTATCTTGTGATCGTCCTCACGATCGACCATTGCGTAAAACGTGTCGTATATGACTGCCCAGATCAGCGCTGTGCCGAACACCAGCCAGGCAAGCTGTGGCGCCTCGCCCGTCTGCGCGGCGAAGGCCATCGGAACCGCCCAGCCGAAAGCTGCCCCGAGGACAAACTGGGGAATGGATACAAATCGTTTGATGAAGGGATAAAGAATGGTCAGCCCGGCCGCACCAGCAGCCAACATTTGCGCCAGGGGGTTCAGCATGGCCGCAAGGCCAATGGCGATCAGGGCGAGTGCTACGAATAGCGTCAGCGCTTCAGCCGGCGCAACGGCCCCGGATGCAATCGGTCGTTTGCGCGTCCGCTCGACGTAGGGATCTATGTTCCGGTCGGCGAAGTCATTGAGTACGCATCCCGCGGAGCGCATGACAATGACGCCAAGCATGAAGACGAGAAAAACACCGCTGTCCGGGTGCCCCTTGCCCGCCAGCCACAGCGCCCACAGCGTTGGCCAAAGCAGCAGCCACACGCCAATCGGGCGGTTCAGGCGCATGAGGGCAGCGTAATTCAAAAGCTGCGCGACGACGCCGGTCGGTGCCGATGACGCCGCTTTTTGCCGGGTATCACTATTCAAAAGGTCGGGTCCTGTCGATCAAGGGGGCAAAATACCAGATTCAGACTTTGCCGTATTGATGTGCGTCACCCAGCCAGCGGCGAACAATTTGTTGTGCTGCCGGCTTGAACTGTCGCTGAATTATTTCAGCGCTTTTCTGGACAACCGGCATCAACTCGGCATCGCGCACCAGGTTTGCAATGCGATATTCCGGCAGCCCGGTCTGTTTGGTACCGAGCAGTTCACCGGGCCCGCGCAGCTCGAGGTCTCGCTGCGCGACCAGGAAGCCGTCATTAGTCTCGCGCAGCACGGCGAGTCGGTTGCGCGCCAGTTGCCCCAGCGGTTGTTTGTAAAGCATGACGCAATGACTTTGTTGTGCGCCCCGACCCACCCGGCCCCGCAGCTGGTGTAGCTGCGACAGTCCCATGCGTTCCGAGTTTTCAATGATCATGAGCCCGGCGTTCGGCACATCCACGCCGACTTCGATGACGGTGGTTGCGACCAGCACATCAATATCACCGGCCTTGAATGCCCGCATGATTTCTTCACGCCGGGCGTTTTTAATTCGCCCATGCACGAGCCCGACGCGGAGCGGGTCCAGTGCGTCGGTCAGCATTGCGAAGCTGGCTTCGGCTGCCTGGTAGTCGAGCAGCTCGGACTCATCGATCAACGGGCACACCCAGTAGGCCTGCTGTCCGCTGGCACACGCGCTGCGTACCCGTTCGACCACCTCGGCACGGCGCGTGTCCGGGAGCGCGATCGTGGTTACCGGCTGTCGTCCTGGCGGCAGCTCGTCAATGATTGAAGTATCGAGATCTGCATAGGCCGCCATCGCCAGCGTACGAGGTATGGGCGTGGCGGTCATCACGAGCTGGTGCGGGTGTTTGCGCGCGTCGGAATGCCTGTTGGCGAGGCCCTTGTTTCTGAGGGCAACGCGCTGGTGGACGCCGAAGCGGTGCTGTTCGTCAATGACGACGAGCGCGAGATTGGCAAATTCGACGCCTTCCTGGAACAGCGCATGCGTGCCCACAATAACGCTGGCACGACCTGCCTGAATTGCCTCCAGTGACGCGCGTCTTGCAGCCTGTTTCTGACTACCGGACAGCCAGGCCAGTTCAATCCCGAGAGCGTCGAACCAGGCGGAAAAACTCGCCCAGTGCTGTTCCGCGAGCAGTTCGGTGGGTGCCATTATCGCGGCCTGGCTCCCCGCGGAAACCGCCTGCATACAGGCCGCGGCGGCAACGACTGTCTTGCCCGAGCCAACATCTCCCTGGATCAGGCGCATCATCGGATGCGCCAACGCCAGATCAGCCGCAATCTCGGCAACCACCCGTTCCTGCGCGCCAGTCAGTTTGAAAGGCAGGCTGCTTACAAATAAGCCTCGCAGTCCCTTTCTATCGACCAGTGGCGTTGCCGGCTCGCGGCTGGCGAGATCGCGAAGATTGCGCAGGCTCATGTAGTGCGCCAGTAACTCCTCGAATGACAGCCGCAGCTGGCACGGGTGTTTGCCGTTCTCAATGCTGGCGAGATCGACATCGGGCGGCGGTTTGTGCAGGTAGTGCAGCGCGGCTTCCAGCGACGGCAGCTCAAGCTCTTGCAGAACTTGCGCAGGCAGCAGCTCCTCCGGTGCTTCCCGGCGCATCATTTCGAGTGCCTGGGCGACGAGGTTCCTGAGGCGTCCCTGCTGGACACCTTCAGTCAGCGGGTAGATTGGCGTCAGAGCGTCGTCAACTTCCGGTTCCTGTTCTCCGCGCAGGACCCGATATTCCGGGTGCACCATTTCAATGCCAACCGGTCCGGGGCGCACGTCACCAAAGCAGGTAACGGTCGCACCGTTTTGAAACTGCGCCTGCTGTTGCCGGGAAAAATGAAAGAAGCGCAGCGTGATTTGACCACTGCCATCGCTTATGCGGACGAGCAGGCTGCGCCGACCCCGGTAAACGGTTTCGGCAAGCAAGACCGTGCCGCTAACCAGGCAGCGCATGCCCGGCCGGGCAGCGCCTATCGGTACAAACGATGTGCGATCTTCATACCGCAGCGGCAGCAGGAACAGCAGGTCCTCAACCCGATAAAGCCCGAGGCGCTCAAGCGTGCGCGCAAGAGCGGGCCCCACACCGCGCAAGACGGTGAGCGCGGAAGAAAGGCCGGGTTTGGATTTCGTCACGCCGTGGTCGAGCGCTATTACAAAGCCAGGATCGCCTCGGCCTCGATGTCGACGCCCTTGGGCAAGGAGGCCACGCCGAGCGCCGCGCGTGCCGGGTAGGGTTCGGTAAAATAATCAGACATTACGGCGTTTACAGTGGCGAAATTACCCAGGTCAGTGAGATAAATCGTCAGCTTGACGATCTGGTCCAGGTCGCCACCCGCAGCGCGGCAAACCGCCTGCAGATTATCGAAGACGCGCCTGGCACGGGCTTCAAAGTCACCGTCCACGACCTCCATCGTGCTCGGATCGAGCGGGATCTGGCCGGACAGGAAAACAAGGTTGCCGCTCTGCACGGCCTGCGAGTATGTGCCGATTGCCGACGGCGCGTGTTCGGTGGTGATGGTCTTTTTACTCAACGGATTCTCCGGGTGACGGTTTTATTATGCGGGGTCGTTGCAAATTCAGGAATCGCGACTGACGCGGTGGACGTTGGCCATTTTGCGTACGTTGCGGATGATACGCGCGAGATGCACGCGGTTCTTGACCTGTAACAGGAAGGTCATCGACGTGGTGTCCTGGTGCCGATTCACAACCGCAACTTCTTCTATATTGGACTGGGAGTCTGCAATGACGGCTGCGACTTCGGCCAGTACGCCGGTCTTGTTGACGGATTCGACGTGAATTTCGCTCGAGAAATCCTGGTCAAGTCCCTCTTCCCAGCTCACGGACAGCCATTTCTCTGGCTGCTTCCTGAAATTGGTCAGGTTGCCGCAGGTGTTGCGATGAATGACAACGCCACGACCAGAACTTAAATATCCCATGACATTATCCCCGGGAATGGGGTGGCAACATTTACCGTAGCTGACGACCATGCCTTCCGTGCCGGCGATAACCAGGCTGGCCGAGGTTGGCTCAGCATCGTCTTCCCGGATGCCGACCAGGAAGCGCGCCGTCAAAGGCGCCAGTCGCTCACCCAGCCCGAGTTGCTCGAAGAGACTTGACGGGTCTTTCAGGCCGAGCTCGTCCAACGCCTCTCGCAGGCGCACCTTGCCTACTTTTCGCAGCGACGAACCGAGGTCTTTCAGTGAGCGGTCGAGCAGGCGTTTGCCCAAATCCACGGATTCGCTCGAGCGCATATTCTTCATATACTTCTGGATAGCGCTGCGCGCTTTCGCCGTCGTTACAAAGGTCACCCAGTTCGGGTTTGGCTTGGCACCGCGCGCCGTCACGATCTCGACTGTCTGGCTGTTATGCAGAGTCGTGCGCAATGGCACCAGCGTTCGGTCGACCTTGGCGGCAACGCAGCGATTGCCAACATCGGTATGTACGGCATAGGCGAAGTCGACCACGGTGGCTCCTTTGGGCAAGGGCAGGATGTCGCCTTTCGGCGTAAACACGTAGATCTTGTCCGGAAACAAATCGACCTTGACGCTTTCAAGGAATTCCTCAGATGTCCCGGTCTGCTGTATTTCCTCCAGACGGGACAGCCAGTCGCGCGCCCGCCGCTGCGGCGTTGCCGAAGATTTGTCGATCGCCTTGTAACGCCAGTGCGCAGCTACCCCCGACTCGGCAACGCTATCCATTTCACGCGTGCGTATCTGTACTTCGAGTGGCAGCCCCTTTGGTCCGAATAACGTCGTGTGCAGTGACTGGTAGCCATTAATGCGGGGAATGGCGATGTAGTCTTTAAAGCGCCCCGGCATCGGCTTGTATAAACCATGCACTATGCCGAGCAGCCGGTAACAGGTGTTGACGTCGTCCACAATAATTCGAAAGCCATATACATCGACAACGTCGTTCAGAGGCCGCTTCTTTTCCGCCATCTTCTTGTAGATGCTGTAAAGGCGTTTCTCGCGCCCCCGTACCTCACCGTCAATATTCTCCGCCGTCATCGCATGGAGAATGTGTTCCGATATTTTTTTGACAATTTGACGCTGGCTGCCCTTGCTGCGCTTCAAGGCTCTTCCCAGCACAGCGTATCGATATGGGTAAAGATAGCGAAAGCCCAAATCTTCCAGCGCAACTTTCATGTGATTGATACCAAGCCTGTTGGCAATGGGCGCGTATATATCAAGTGTTTCGCGGGCGATGCGCGCCTGTTTTTCGCGCGGCATGGCATCGAGCGTCGACATGTTGTGCAAGCGGTCGGCAAGCTTTACGAGAATGACGCGAATATCCTCGATCATGGCCAGCATCATCTTGCGAAAGCTCTCCGCGTGGGCTTCGGCTCGACTCGTAAACTGCATCTGGTCCAGTTTGCTGACGCCATCGACCAGGGCGGCAACTTCGGCGCCGAATTCCTCCTCGATCTCGGCAATTGAAATATCCGTATCCTCGACGACATCGTGCAGAATCGCAGCGCTGATGGTCTGCGGATCCAGGTGCATGTCTGCGAGCGATTGTGCGACTGCTACCGGGTGGGAAATGTAGGGCTCACCCGAGAGGCGAGTTTGCCCGGCATGCGCAAGCGCGCCGAATTCGTACGCTTTAATGATCCCCTCTATATGTTCTGCCGACACATAGGTTTCGAGGCTCTCGATAAGTTGCCTTAAATCACGGGCGCGTCTGGTTGACCCACCCGGGAGTTTGGCAAGCAGAGTAGCGGCGTAGTCCATGACTTATAATAGCCTGTCGCCGCAATGGTCGCAGCGCAGAGGCGTGGACAAAGTGTGGTCAGGCTCCGACAGTCGCCTGCGGATGCGGGGTCAGGCCCCGCAACAATCAGTCGCCGATCGAAATTCCGCGCATTGGCAAAATGTCTTCGACGGCTTCCGGCTGCATGAATTCTTCCGGCATCGGCGTTTCAATTTCTTCCAGGATCGCGGGTGTCACATGACCCTCAGCGATCTCACGTAACGCGATTACCGTGGGTTTGTCATTCTCCAGGCTGACTAAAGCATCCGCGCCGTGTGCTACCCGTCGAGCCCGTTTGGCAGCGACCAGTACCATTTCAAAAATGTTGTCGATATTCACAAGACAATCTTCGACCGTGATTCTGGCCATCTAATCCTAACTCCAGTAGTGGCCCGCTAAGGGGCCTTTTTCTTGATCAAGACCCACCAGTCTATCGCATAAGCCAGGCGCTAAACCAGTATATTTTCGATTCGGCTGCAGAGTTCCGGTCTGCTGGCATGGTTTGCTTCACCCTCGCCCGACAGAATGGCCTCCATGGCATCGACGGCTTCATCCAGGTCGTCATTAATGATCACATAGTCAAACTCGCGCCAATGCGACATATCGCCCAGAGCGTCAGACAGGCGTCGGGCAATAACAGCATCACTGTCAGTTTGCCGGCCACGCAGCCGGCGCTCCAGTTCGCGGCGGGACGGCGGCATCACGAAAATCGTAACGCAGGACGGCATCGAGGCGCGGACCTGCTGCGCGCCCTGCCAATCGATCTCGAGGATGACATTCGCGCCGTTCGACAGGTGTTGCTCCACCTGCGATCGACTCGTGCCGTAGTGATTATCGAACACGACGGCCGATTCGAGCAGCTCTCCCTGCCGTTCCAATTCCACAAACCTGTCTTCGCTGACGAAGAAATAGTCGCGCCCGTCTTCCTCATTCTTCCGCTGCGCACGCGTGGTATAGGAAACGGAAAACCTGAGCTGGGGGTTGCGTTTAACCACCGCTTTAACGAGCGTAGTTTTACCGGCACCAGATGGCGCGGCGATGACAAACAGGGAGCCTGCGGCACTCAAGCGTCTTACTCTACGTTCTGGATTTGTTCGCGCATTTGTTCGATCAGTACTTTGAGATCGACTGCGGCGTTGGTCGTTTGTTTGTCGGCCGACTTCGAGCCGAGTGTATTCGCTTCGCGGTTCAGTTCCTGCATCAGGAAATCGAGTCGTCGACCGACCGGCTCCGTCTTTCTCAGCGCACCACGAACTTCGCTGACGTGACTTTCCAGCCGATCGAGTTCTTCATCGACGTCCAGTTTCTGTGCGATTAATGCCAACTCCGTTTCGAGCCGATCCGGGTCTGCTTCGATGTCCAGCTTATCGATGCGCTCCTGTTGTTTGGCCCTCACGGCGCTCTGCACTTCGGGCATTCGGTCTCTTACCGATGCTGCAATCGCAACAACGTCATCGAGGCGCGAGTCAAGCATATCGGCAATTCGCTGGCCTTCACTTGCGCGCATCGTTCCCATCTCGGCCAGTGCATTGACCAGCGCAGTGTTCGCTTCCGAGTACAGCGGTTCAGTGTCTATCTCCGGATCTGCCACAACGCCCGGCCAGCGCAGCACATCCAGCGCGTCCGGAGCGCGGCAGTCCGGCAGCAGGCTGGCGATGCGGGCCGTGCTGGCGCCAATCTGCTGCACCAGGTCGGTATTGAGGTTGAGCTCGGCGGCACTGGCTTTTGCACGTCGCAGGTGCAATGAACACTCGACTTTACCGCGCGCGAGTTCATGACCAATCGTGTTGCGAAAGTCGATTTCTTTCGAGCGTAGTTCGTCGGGCAGGCGAAACTGCACATCCAGGTAACGATGGTTAACGGCTCGCAACTCGCAGGTTAAGGTGCCGAACGGCGTTTCGACCGCGGCCCGGGCGAATCCGGTCATACTGTTTAACATCACACATCCTTTTGGTATTCCGGCGCAAACGAACCATCAACACCTGGCATCTATAGCGGGGATTTTTCCAGCTGGCCGCATACTGCACGAAATCATCGGTTTTGAGAATGCGGTCGTTGTTCCTGGCAGATTATTTATTCTAAGCTGGCTGACCGATATGGACCAGCAGCTGGGCCTACGAATAATTCCTATGAAAATCGAATACGCAAAAGTCTCCGCGATGGGAGATCGCCAGGATAACCAGGATCGAGCTGCGGTCGTGGTTGCCGAGGATGCTGCCATCATGCTGGTCTTCGACGGGATGGGAGGCCATTCGGACGGTGCACGTGCAGCCGAAGTTGGCATGAAGGTCGTCCAGGACAGGTTTACCTCCGCATCGCTACCGATTTTTGATCCTTACGGTTTTCTCTATATGGCGCTCGAAAAGGCGCATGAGGAGGTCGTCAAGCTGGGGCTCGAACAGGCGGTCGATTTCCGACCCCGGGCGACCTGCGCAATCTGCCTGATACAGGAAAACGGTGCCTGGTGGGCGCATATTGGCGATAGCCGCATCTACCAGCTGCGGGCCGGCAAGCTGGTCAGCCGTTCGCGAGATCACAGTCATGTCGAGGTCCTCATCCAGGAGGGTGCAATCACCGAGGAAGAGGCGCTGGATCACCCGATGCGCAATTTCGTCGAATGCTGCATTGGCGGGGACGCGCCGGTTCCGGACATGACGATTACCCGCATGAAGCCGCTTTTTCCCGGCGACGTCCTGTTGGCATGTTCTGACGGTCTGTGGTCAGGGATGAATGACGATGAGATTGCCGAGGTGGCAACGCGCAGCACGACGAGTCTCGCCGAGAATCTAAAGACGCTAAGTATCAAAGCGCTGACAATGAACGCACCGTACAGCGACAACACGACGGGCACGGCTCTACTTTGGCTCGGTGAATAATATCTGCCTGCGACCATAGCCCGGCCAGCGTCCTGCCTTTTGGCGTATCATGGTGACCCGCGCCGTTTGCCTGAAAGTTTAACCAGGCGTCGTTTCTGCAGGCAATCGCGTGCTCGACAAGGGTCCCGACCCTGTTCTGACACCGCCCCAGTTTAAGGAGAGACCTATGCGCCCGAGTGGCCGCACGCCGGATGAGTTACGCCCGGTACGATTTATTGCTGACTACACTAAACATGCTGCCGGCAGCGTGCTCGCCGAATTCGGCGATACACGCGTGCTGTGCACTGCGAGCGTAGAACATCGCGTGCCGATCTGGTTGCGTGGTCGCGGCAAAGGGTGGGTGACGGGCGAATATGGCATGCTGCCAGGATCAACCAACACTCGCTCTGCCAGGGAAGCCGCGAGAGGCAAGCAAAGTGGCCGCACGCAGGAAATTCAGCGCCTGATCGGTCGTTCATTGCGTGCGGCGACAGACCTTAAGGGACTGGGTGAAAAAACCGTTACGCTCGATTGCGATGTTCTGCAGGCTGACGGCGGGACGCGCACGGCTGCAATCAGCGGCTCATACGTGGCACTGCAAATTGCGATGAACAGGCTGTGCGCACGCGGAGATCTGAAGACTAATCCCATTCATGGACAGATCGCTGCGATCTCGGTGGGTATTTTTCGTGGCACCCCTGTTCTTGACCTGGACTACGCCGAGGACTCTCAGGCTGAGACTGACATGAATGTTGTAATGAACGACGCAGGTCGATTTATCGAAGTACAGGGGACCGCGGAGGGACATGCATTTGACCGCGGCGAATTCGACGCTTTGCTGACCCTTGCGGATAAGGGCGTCGCTGAAATATTGCAATTGCAAAGTGCCGCGATCGATTCGGCCGGATAACGACAGGGCGGTGCCGATACCAAAGAAAATGATCCTGGCAAGTGGCAATGCCGGAAAAATCCGGGAAATCGAAGCCATCTTTTCCGCGCTCGGCGTCGCGATCATGCCGCAGGGCGCACTGGACATTGAGTCGCCCGAGGAGACCGGCGAAACATTCATCGAAAATGCGCTGCTGAAAGCGCGTCACGCAGCGGCCGTTTCCGGCCTGCCGGCAATCGCGGATGACTCGGGCATTTGTGTGGACGCATTGCATGGTCGGCCCGGCGTCTGGTCCGCACGTTACGCGGGCGATGATGCCACCGACGTTGAAAATGTAGACCGCCTGCTCGAGGAGATGGCGACTGTGCCGGAGGGCAAACGGGACGCCGGGTTCCACTGTGCAGCGGTGCTGGTTTTTCCGGACACGTCAAAAGCGCCGCTCGTGGTCGAGGCCGTCTGGCGCGGTGAGATTGCACAAGGCCGGGTGGGTGCCGGCGGTTTTGGGTACGATCCGGTATTCCTCGACAAGAATGCGGGCAAAACCGGTGCACAAATGTCACGGCATGAAAAAAACGAGGTCAGTCATCGCGGTAAGGCATTTCGCGAATTGCGGCAACGGGTGCGGGGGCTCGAGTAATAGTCGGATAAGCGGATTATTGCCACCGTTGTCTTTGTATATTCACTTACGCGCAGGTTAGCCGGATGGTGCCACCGTTATCCCTATACGTTCACCTGCTCCCAGGTTAGATAAATGTTGCCACCGTTATCTTTGTATATTCACCTACCCTGGTGCGTTCGCAAGTGTCCGTACTGCGACTTTAATTCACATCGGGCGGGCGAACATACCCAGAAAAAAAGATACCTGCTGGCGCTCGAGAAAGACCTGCAGCGTGAAGCGGCGCTGGCGAACGGTCGTGTTGTTGAGACCATCTTTTTGGGTGGCGGTACGCCGAGCTTGTTTACGCCAGATGAAATCGGCAATGTGCTGCACGCCTGCGGTAAGTTTCTGCAACTAAGCGACGACTGCGAAATTACGATGGAGGCAAATCCCGGTACCGTGGAACGAGGCGCGCTGTCGGCTTATCGGCAGAGCGGCATCAACAGGTTGTCCCTGGGGGCGCAGAGCTTTAATGCAGAGATGCTCAAGGTGCTGGGAAGAATCCACGGTCCTGACGACATATACGTTGCCTGCAACGAAGCGGCTGCAGCCGGCTTCGACAGTGTTAATGTCGACCTGATGTTTGCGTTGCCGGGTCAGAGCCTGTCGGCAGCCATCGCTGATGTGGATGCACTACTGGCGCTGGCACCACCGCATATCTCCTATTACCAGCTGACCCTCGAGCCTAATACGGTATTTTTCAAACGGCCGCCGCCGAATATTCCCGATGACGACCTGGCCTGGGAAATACAGCAGGCATGCCACGAACGATTGGCGCAGGCTGGATTTGAATGCTACGAGATCTCAGCGTTTGCCCAACCCGGGCATCAATGTCGACACAATCTGAATTACTGGTCATTCGGTGATTACCTCGCCGCGGGTGCCGGTGCCCACGGCAAAATCACGCGCGCCGGAGCGGCTGCCTGGCGCTATAAAAAACCAGCAAACCCGTTGCTGTATATGGAATGGGCCGAAAAAGAAGCCGCCAGCCCCGCCATGACACCGATAGAAGCCGCCGACAGGGGGTTTGAATTCATGCTCAACAAGCTGCGCCTGTCCGAGGGCTTCACCGAGGCGGAGTTCACGTCGAAGACTGGCCAGGACTTCGTTGAGCTCGCGGCGACGCTGGCCGGTGCCGAGGCGGACGGCCTGGTCGAGCGGCAACCAGGAGATCGCTGGCGGCCGACCCAGGACGGATTTCGCCTGCTTAACGACCTGCAAGCGCGATTTCTGCCCTAGTCTCGAATCCCTGGATGTTTAATTCTGTCCATAGCGGGTGGCGGCATTTATGCACAACAACAAGCGATAGCCTGTTTTTTCCGTATCATAAGCATGTTAACTAATTTGGGCTGTGCGAAAGGTATGATAAGTAATTGATTTAATAATGAATATTAAATTGGACACAAAATAGTCATTTTAGAAACACCGCTTTAAAAATCCTCACTTAGCCCCCTTGTCCAATTTTAGTCCACAGAGTTATCCACAGGTTTTGTGGATAAAATAGTGGCGGCCTGCGCGGATACTTGCGGAGACATAAGCTTAGCTATATCCTACGCGCCCTTTTTTGAATGCTTGTGCCGTAAGGACGACTCGTAATGAAAGCCGACATCCATCCGAATTACAGTGACACCAAAGTGACCTGTAGTTGTGGCAACGAATTCACCACCCGCAGCACGCTCGGTGATGACCTTACTATCGAGGTCTGCTCGGCCTGTCATCCGTTCTACACCGGCAAACAGAAGATCGTCGATTCCGGCGGCCGTGTTGACAAGTTCCGCCGTAAGTACGGTATGGGCTAACCGGCGGCCTGGGTTATCCTGAAGAAGACGCGACCTGCCCAAGCTATTTGCTCGTGATTCCGGCTTCCGGCACCATAGCGTGCTGCAGCTGGCGCTTTGCTGTGCCCGTATTGCCGACGGAGCCTTCAGGTACAGCCTGACTGCGAGCGTAGGCAGGCAACCAGGGATGAATGCCTGTCTGCCCCCACCGAAAGTTTGAGGATGATATGACGAAGAACGTATATACGCTTACAAGCCCGGATGGAAAGACAATGGAGCTTCCGATCCGCAGCGGAACCACAGGACCCGATACAATCGAAATCGGACGCCTGTTTGCTGAGCAGGGTGTCTTTACTTACGATCCCGGCTTTGTTTCTACCGCCAGTTGCGACAGCGAAATAACCTTTATCGACGGCAAGAACGGTGTGCTGATGTACCGCGGCTACCCGGTCGAGCAGCTTGCCAAACATTCCAATTTTATCGAAGTCGCCTATCTCCTTTTATATGGCGAGCTGCCAACTGCCGTCGAGCTGTCCGAGTTTGATACCTCGATTCGCAGACATACCATGCTGAACGAGGGCATGCTGCGCTTTTTCAACGGCTTTCGCTACGACGCTCACCCGATGGCGGTCCTGTCTGCCGTGGTGGGTTCGATGTCGGCTTACTACCACGATACGATGGACGTGAATAACGCCGAAGCACGCGAGGTGTTCACCCACCGAATCATAGCCAAGATGCCGACCATTGCGGCGGCCGCGCATAAACTCACGGCCGGACAACCGTATCGCTACCCGCGCAATGATCTGAGCTATACGGAAAATCTCTTGCACATGCTGTTCGCAGTGCCGGCAGAAGATTACGAGATTAACCAGGTTGCCGCCGAGGCGCTGGACCTGTTGTTCATACTGCACGCAGACCACGAACAAAACTGCTCAACGTCAACGGTACGCATGGCGGGCAGCTCCGGTGCGAACCCTTATTCCGCTATCGCCGCCGGAATCTCCGCACTGTGGGGACCGGCGCACGGCGGTGCGAATGAGGCGGTGCTGCTAATGCTGGAAGAAATCGGCGACGCGAAGAACATTCCCAAGTTCGTAGAAAAGGCCAAGGACAAAAATGATCCGTTCCGGCTGATGGGCTTCGGTCATCGCGTCTACAAGAATTTCGATCCGCGCGCGACGATCATCCGCGAGATGTGTCACAAGGTCCTGCAACAGATGGGACGCACGGATTCACCCCTTTTCGAACTGGCGCTGGAACTGGAACAGGTGGCGTTGAAGGATGACTATTTCGTTGAGAAGAATCTTTATCCCAACGTTGATTTCTACTCCGGCATTATTTACCGGGCGCTTGGCATTCCAACTTCAATGTTTACCGTGATGTTCGCCATTGGCCGCACGGTGGGTTGGGTTGCGCACTGGCGTGAAATGATTACCGACCCTAATGGCCGCATCAGCCGTCCCCGCCAGGTTTATTCCGGCTCGGCGGCTCGCGACTATGTGCAGGTAGCGGACCGGAAGTAGTCAGGTATCGCGACTGAACAAGGTTCGCCGACCCTGCCCGACTTCCAGCCACCGGACGGGTCGAACTGACGTTCAATGCAGTAACGTTTAACTTGCATCAGCCTTTGTTGCATAAACGCGCACGAGGGCAAGTTGCGCTGCAGCCGGAATGAACCAGGCCTACTGGTAGGTGGAACCAATTCTAGTCGCGGTTCCCGTTTATCAACCTGGCCACTGCGGACTGGTCCGCACGTTTCATCGGTTTGCCATTAACGGGACTGATGGGCGCCTGACGCAGTCCGTCTACGGGAAAGACCGTTGCCTCGACCGGCGAGTCATCGTGCAGAAAACGAAACCCTGCATACGTATCAACGCGATTTCGACGACTCTTCAGTCTGCGCTCAAATGGTTTGTATCCCAGCTTCCGTTCATCAAGCCGTAGCGCGATCAGCTCGGGCGTATCCGAAAACACATGCAGGTTTATCGCGGAGCTTATGCTGGCGGTGCCGTGCAGTACCGGACCCACGAGCCGCGGACTGAACTGCGCCAGGATATCCATGGCGGCAAACGCGGTTAATCGCAGCGCCTTAAGCAGATCCAGGTGTGACTCCCTGCCGAACAGCTTAAGGTGTTCGCTAACGGCAGCCTCAATTTCGCCGTTGCCCGGAAGGGACCCCCGCTCACTCATGCCGAGCCGCTCCGCGGCCTTTATTTTTGCGACACGAAAATCCTCGATACCCTGTTCGACAATAATACGAGCGGCCTCCTGCGCCAGTACCTGTCTGGCACGGTCGTTTCCGAATTCGCTTTTCCTGCCCATCCTTCTGGTCCTTTGCAGGGAATTCCTAAAACAAGGCTCCATCGTCTCCGGAAGAGTTGAATATGTCCTCGACGGTTTTCGATTCTTCGCAGACCGGTACGTGGTCCTCGCGAAACAGCTCAAACATGACATCTTCGAAAGGATGATTGGCGCCCGCAGGGCAACCGGTCGACTTTGAGATGCGCACGGTAACAATTCCGTCAGGCATTGGCATTTGATGATTCGGGACACCATCAAGCGCATTTTTCGCAAAGTCTATCCAGATCGGCAGGGCCGTTCGCGACCCTTCCTCGCGCGGACCCAGCGGCAGGTCATCGTCGTAGCCGACCCACACAACGCTGACGATGTCGGCGTTGAACCCGGCGAACCAGGCATCCCGCCTGTCATTGGACGTGCCGGTCTTGCCGGACAAATCCGTGCGTCCCAGGACGTTCGCGCGTACGCCGGTGCCGCGCCGAATGACATGCCGCATTGCATCCTGAATGAGGAACGCATTCTGTGGCGTAATAATTCTCTTGGCTGCCTTTATATTCTCAAATAACTCCGGAGCGTCGTTTGCTGCGGGTCGATACTCCTGCCCTAAATCTGCCATTCGCTCGAATGCGGCCTGCTGATCTGTAGTCAGCGCCGCAACCGTCGTTACCGCCTTATCTGCGGTTGGCGTCGACGGTTCGCCTGGCAGTGGTGCTGGCTCGACGTCGGCCATTATGTCCGCGCCAGGATCACGCACGGGGTAGCGCGGCTCGCTGTCACGGCGGCGAAATTTCTCGTCGACTTCACATGCAGGACAGACGACCACCGGTTCGGCCCGATATACAACCTCGTTATCCGGCCCGATTATCGAATCAATCACGTAAGGCTTGACGGCGTAACCGCCGTTGGCAAAAGTTGCATAGGCCTGCGCCATGTCGAGTGGAGACGCATTGCCGCCGCCCAGGGCGAGAGAACCGTTGCGCGGCAAGGCCGAATCGTTAAAGCCAAACGGCGCCAGGTAATTCACAGCGAAGCCAATGCCTGTGTTGTTCAACAGCAGGCGCACTGAGGCAAGATTCATTGAGCGGACCATCGCCTCGCGAACCCGCTGCTCGCCATAGAAGCGGCCGCTGTAATTAACCGGTCGCCACAGGCGCTCAAGTGCCGAGGAATTAATAACGACGGGTGCGTCGAGGATGATCGTTGCAAGCGTATTGCCTGCTTCCAGCGCTGCGGAATAAATGAATGGCTTGAAAGACGACCCCGGCTGGCGTGCGGACTGACTCGCCCTGTTAAACTTGCTCAATGAGAAATCCAGCCCACCTACCAGGCTGGTTATCGCAGCGTCGTATGGATCCAGCGAGACCAGCGCGGACTGCGCCTCCGGCAGCTGTGCCAGCGCCCAGCCGCCAACCGTTATGGGTATGACGTAAATAATGTCGCCGGGCGCCAGGACCTCTGCGGCCGTCTGCGGGGCGGGGCCCGCTGTTTCCCGGTCTATGAATGGTTTCGCCCAGGAAATCCCATGCCAGGGTAAAACAGTTCTCGCACCGTTCTGCAGGACAATATCGGCGCTGTTGTCTTCGTTGACGGCGGTCACCACTGCGACGGACATTCCGGCCGGGTTGCCGTAGTCCTGCAGTGTTTGTTGCAGCTCGTCCGGCCATTCGCTATACGGCTGGCCGAGTATTGCCGGGTCAGTATCGACCGATGCCAGAGGGCCGCGATAGCCGCGGCGCCGGGTGAATTCGAACAGGCCGTTCTGTATGGCGTAATTGCCTGCAGACTGCAGGTGCGAATCCAGCGTGGTGATAACCCGGTACCCCGCGGAGTAGGTCGCTTCACCGAAACGGGAGAGCATTTCGCGCCGCACCATTTCGGCAACATACGGCGCCGTCAGTTCATTGGCGGTGCCATGCAGCTTTGAGACCACCGGATACTCCAGTGCCTCACGCAGCTGACTCGCGTTGATGTGGCCAAGCTCGTGCATACGATTCAGTACATAGGTACGCCGGTTGCCGGCTTCCCTCGCACTGCGCACCGGGTTGTATTGACTGGGCGCCGGCAACACTCCCGCGAGCGTTGCCGCTTCCGCAATGTTTATTTCTGCGAGGTTCTTGCCAAAATACACTTGGGCTGCAGCGGCAACGCCGTATGCGCGTTGGCCGAAAAACATCTTGTTGACGAAGAGCGCCATGATCTCTTCTTTGGTAAACGCCTGTTCAATGGCATAAGCGAGAAACGCCTCTCGCAGTTTGCGTATAAAGGTCTGCTCACGCGTCAAGAAATAGTCCCGGGCGAGTTGCTGCGTAATGGTGCTGCCGCCGCTTTTGATTTCTCCGGTCCCTATGAGCTGCACCAGTGCACGCATGATTCCCTGGTAATCAATGCCCGGATGGTCGAAGAAGCGCCCGTCCTCGGCCGCCACGAAAGCATCCACGACAAAATCCGGCAGATCCTCATAATCAACGAGAAAGCGGCGACGTTCGCCGACCTCTTCGATCAGGCGACCGTCGCGACTGAAAATCCGCAGCGGTATCTGCAAAGGAATATCGCGAATGGTCTCCGCGCGCGGCAGGCTGGGTGCCACATATAAATAGGCCCCGATAATGCCGGCGGTCGCGCCGATCGATCCGGTCAATCCGATTCCGGCGAGCAGGATCAGCCAGCGGATGCCGCGACGCCTGGGGCGCCGCGTGGCCGTGCGGGACCGGCCCAATGTCTTGCGTTCATTCTGCATGCGTCTGCGCGTTTCCAGGCAAATTGGTCAAAAAAGAGGGTTTGCGCCTCGGGGCCCGGCAATATATTCGTACTCAGTCGTTTGAGCCAGCTTTCTCGACAAAATGTTGCCCGTCAAATGTGGCTTTTCCGTGGCAGCCGACAGCGCGCATGATAGCCAGCGAGGCCGTTCGACCGCAATCGACCCCTCCAAATCGCCATTTCCGCGCAGAATAGGCGCCTGCGGGCCGATTTCCGCGCCTAAATCACGTTTTCGTGCCCGAATTCGAGAGCAACTACCGCGGCGAAACAAGACCTCCATCACAGGCGGGGAACTAAATACCTGAGAGGATACGAGGCGACGACCAGTTCACGGAAAGCTTCCTTCTGCGTCAGTAACATACGGATCGCTGGTTCGTGAACAAAGTCACGTTTTATTTAACATTTTATTGATATATAGTTAAATCGAATTGCTGAGGTCAATACTAATTTTGCTTCGCAACCTACCGACTTAGAAGGAAAAATACGTGCTTTTTGGAAAAAAATCACAGCCTCTGTTGGGCCTCGATATAACCACGTCATCGGTCAAATTGATTGAGCTTTCCCAAAGTGGAAAGCGCTACCGGGTCGAGGCATATTCGGCAGAGCCGACTCCGCCAAGTTCGGTAAACGAAAAGGCGATCGTAGATGCAAAAGCTGTTGGCGAGGCAATTCGCCGCGCAGTTAAACGGGCGGGCGCGAAGGCAACAGACGTCGCCATCGCTATTAGCGGCGATGCGGCCATTACCAAGGTCATCCAGATGCCGTCTTCCCTGTCGGAACGCGATCTCGAAGGCCAGGTCGAAATTCAGGCCGATCAATACATACCGTTCCCCATGGAAGAAGTCAGTTTCGACTATGAGGTGGTCGGGCCAAACGAGAACGATCCTGAACTGATGGATGTCCTGCTCGTTGCAACCCGAACCGAGAACGTCGAGCAGCGCGAGTCGGCGGTGCAGGCCGCGGGCTTAAGCACCAACATTGTCGATGTCGAAGCTTTTGCACTTGAGAACGCCTGCCAGCTTCTCAGTCATCAAATTCCTGATGGTGGTGCCGACCAGTCGGTGGCTATCGTCGACATCGGCGCGAGCAGCACGACCTTCAGTGTGTTGCATGACCTCAAAGTCATATATACGCGTGACTTCGCATTCGGTGGACAGCAGCTGACAGAAGAAATCATGCGTACCTACGGCTTATCCATGGAAGACGCCGGACGCGCGAAAAAACAAGGCGGTCTGCCCAGCAACTACCAGCCCGAAGTTCTGGAGCCGTTCGTTGATGACATGACCCAGCAGGTCAGTCGTTCGCTGCAGTTCTATCTGGCTTCCGGCGGTGGTCGTGAACAACCGGACATGATCCTGGTTTGCGGCGGCTGCGCCAACATTCCGGGTATCGCGGATGTGATCTCAAGCCGAGTGGGAATCCCGACTGAAGTCGGCGACCCGCTCGGGCAAATGAAAATATCGTCCAAGGCGAAGTCGCAGGGAGTGCATAAAGATGCCACTGCATTGCTGACTGCCTGCGGACTCGCACTCAGGAGCTTTGACTGATGCCACGCATTAATCTCCTCCCATGGCGTGAAGAAGAACGCAAGAAACGCCAACAGGATTTTCTCGTCGCCCTGGCAGGTTCCGTCGTCGTCGCCATTGGTGTCGTCGCGGCAACATTTTTCGTCTTTTCACAGATGATCGATGCCCAGCAGGCGAGAAACCAGCGGCTCGAGACCGAAATCGCGGAGCTCGAAAAGAGCATTACCGAGATCGACGGTCTTGAGCGACAGAAAGAAAGACTGTTGGCGCGCATGGAAATCATTGAGCAGCTGCAGCGCAGCCGACCGGAAATCGTGCACTTGTTCGACGAGATTACGCGACGGCTTCCCGAGGGCGTCTACTTAAACGGTATGAAACAGTCAGGATCTGCCGTCGAGTTACAGGGCGTGGCGCAATCGAGTACGCGCGTTTCGGCATTGATGCGCAGAACGGATGAGTCTGAATGGCTGACCGACCCGAGCGTAACGCGGGTTGAAACCACCGAGTCCGGGCCAGCACGCCAGGCTGAGTTTGTAGTGACGCTGAAACAGGTCAGTGCAGGGTCGGAGGAATCTCGATGAACCTTATAGAAGAACTGCAAAGTCTCGACGCAAATGATGTCGGTCGCTGGCCGTTCGTATTTCGCGCCGGTGTCATTGGCATCGTCTTCGCGATCGTCGTTGGCGCCGGTGTCTACTACACCATTATTGAAGACAAGGCGCCGGCACTTGAGCGCGTGCAGCAGGAAGAAGTGACGCTTCGCGATGTTTTCGAAAACAAGCAACGCAAGGCTGCAAATTATGACGCCTACAAAGCGCAGCTGGCGCAGATGGAACAATCGTTTGGCACGATGCTGCGGCAACTGCCTGGCGAGACGGAGATTCCCAGTTTGATTGTGGACATTTCGCAAACGGGCCTGGCAGCGGGCTTGCAGGAACGTTTGTTCCAGCCGCGACCGGAGATTCCGAAAGACTTCTACGCCGAAAAGCCAATCACTATCAGTCTCACCGGCGGCTATCACGAGATCGCAAATTTTGTCAGCGGTATCGCTGCGTTGCCGCGCATTGTGACACTGCATGACATTAATATTTCTGCCAGTAACCCGCAGGAATACGACGAGCTAACGCTATCGGTGACGGCGAAGACCTACCGCTATTTAGAAGAGGAGGCGGATTGAAAATGAAAGCTTTCTTTTCAAAAAATGCCCTGATCATCCTCGCTGCAGGACTTGGCTTAGGCGCCTGTGGCAGCGACATGGATGATCTCGATCAGTACATAAACGAAATCAAGGCAAGGCCGGGTGGTCGCATCGAACCGCTGCCCGAGATTACGCCGTACGAAGTATTTACCTATGCAGCGGACGTCGAAGGAATTCGTTCTCCGTTCGTGCCGGACTCACCCCAGGTTGCGAGTGGTCCGGATGATGGTGGTACCAGGCCGGACCCGGAACGCAGTCGGGAATTTCTCGAAAGCTTTCCGCTCGATTCACTGCGAATGGTGGGGACGCTCGAACTCGGTGGAACCAATTTCGGACTGGTGCAAACCTCCGACGGCTTGGTTCACCGCGTAATTCCGGGAAATTATATGGGGCAGAACGACGGGCGCATAACCGCGATCCGGGATTCTGAAATAGAACTTATCGAAATTATTTCCGACGGGATCGGCGGCTATCTGGAACGAGATGCTGCCGTTGCGCTGACGGATTAAAACCTGAATGAAACTGGGAGTATTTGGAATGACGCTCAATTTAAAGACGACGATCGGCTCTTCATACCGACGTTGGGTCATGCAAATGGCTGCGGCGCTGCTAGCATTTTGCACCTTGTCTGCAAATGCGCAGGACGGCAATCGCCTGCAGGACATTCAGGTTCAGAGCCTGCCGGGACAGCGCGTGGAGCTGAAGTTAATTCACAGCGGCACAGCATCTGACCCATTGGCCTTTACCATCGACGATCCGGCGCGCATCGCGCTGGATCTTCCGGGAACGACGCTGGGTCTGTCATCACGCCGACGGGACGTAAATCTCGGGCCACTGGACACCGTGCTGACCGCCGAAGCGAATGGTCGCACCCGGGTTGTCCTCAACCTGGATTCGATGGTTCCCTACGAAACACGCAAAAGCGGCAATACGATTATTGTCACGCTTGGCATGCCTGAAGGAGACGATCAGGCGACCCAGTTTAGCGGCAGTTCATCGCAAGCAGCCTCACCGTCGTTCGCGTCAAGCGGCGTGCGCCAAATCAACAGTGTCGATTTCCGACGAACCCGCGATGGCGGCGGTCGCGTGATGATCAACCTGAGTGACCCGTCTACGCCCGTCGATATCCGCCAGGAAGGCGGACGGGTTGTTGCCGTATTCAAAGACACTTCCTTGCCGGCGGAACTGATGCGTCGCCTGGACGTAATGGATTTTGCAACGCCTGTCACTACGGTCGACACGCTGCGCACCAACCTGGACACACGCATCGTCATTTCTGCCGAAGGCAGCTACGACCAGCTGGCGTACCAGTCTGACAACGAATTCACCATTGAGATTAATCCGACCATAGACGAAACCGAAGACGCAGCGTCCCTGTTCTCCGAAACCAAAGAGTATGAAGGGCAGCGACTGTCCCTGAATTTCCAGGATATTGAAACGCGCGCTGTACTCCAGCTGCTGGCTGAATCGTCAGGCCGGAATATCGTGGTAGCGGATACCGTGCAGGGCAATGTGACACTGCGACTGCGGAATGTCCCATGGGACCAGGCACTCGACATCGTAATGACCACCAAAGGTCTGGACATGCGCGAGAACGGCAACGTCATTATCGTTGCGCCTGCCGAAGAAATTGCAGCACGTGAAACTGCGGATCTGGAAGCGCGCCAGGCGATCGTAGAACTGGAGCCGCTCTATTCAGAATTCCTGCAGGTCAACTATGCGAAGGCGGCAGACCTGGCGTCACTGATTGGCGGCGACGGTGCTGCATCGACCAATGCATTGCTGTCAGGCCGAGGCAGTGTCGGCATCGATGAACGCACCAACACGCTCCTGGTTCAAGACACGGCGGAGAATCTGCAGAATATTCGCAGGCTCGTGAGAACGCTTGATGTACCGATTCGCCAGGTGCTGATCGAGGCCCGCATCGTGGTTGTCAACGACGACTTCAGTAAAGAGCTGGGCGTACGCTTTGGCGCAACCGGCGTTAAAGAGAACAGTGTCGACGGCGCGACTGTTGTCAGTGGTACGGGTAACGGTACGTCGACGATGGTTGATTCCATCCTCGATAACCTGGCCACCGCCGGCACGATCGGCCCGGTCGAGCTGCCCACCCTGACAGATCGATATAACGTGAACGTCCCGGTTGGAAACCCCGCCGGCCGGTTCTCGATTGCGGTACTGGAGTCCGAGTATATTGTCGACCTCGAGTTAACGGCTGTGCAGGCTGAGGGTCGTGGTGAGATCATTTCAACACCTCGTGTAATCACCGCGAATCAGAAAGAAGCGCGTATCGAGCAGGGTGTCGAGATTGCCTACCAGGAATCTGCATCTTCCGGTGCAACGACCACGCAGTTCAAGAAGGCTGTGCTGTCGCTGACCGTTACGCCGCAGATTACGCCGGACAACAACATCATCATGGACCTGATTGTCAGCAAAGACAGTGTTGGCGAACTGACACCGGCATCGAACGGTGGTTTCGTACCGAGTATCGATACCCGGTCAGTAGAAACCCAGGTGCTGGTGCGCGATGGCCAGACTGTGGTTCTTGGCGGCATCTACGAGACGGAAACCCGCGAAACGATCAATAAAGTGCCATGGCTGGGCGACATCCCGGGCGTTGGCGTGTTGTTCCGATCAACGGCGGATACCGCGAATAAAGCAGAGTTGCTGATCTTCGTTACGCCGAGGATTCTCAACGAGGGCGCAAGCATCTACTAATCGTGTAACGCCCCACGGGGCTTAGCAGCGATAAGTAAGTAAAAAAGCCAACCTCCGGGTTGGCTTTTTTCCAACCAATAAAACCGGCCATGGCAAATCCTAAAAACCTTTTTCTCGTTGGTCCGATGGGCGCAGGTAAATCTGCCGTCGGGCGGCAGTTGGGCAGGCTGCTGCATCTCGACTTTGTCGACAGTGACGAGGAAATCGAGGCGCGTACCGGCGTTGATATTCCCTTTATTTTTGAGAAGGAAGGCGAGGCGGGTTTTCGCCTGCGCGAAGTGAAGGTCATTGACGAGTTATCGCAGCGCCAGGGCGTTGTACTGGCCACCGGCGGAGGCGCAGTACTTGATGCCGACAGTCGCAGCCGGCTCGGCGCGCGTGGCTTCGTTATTTATCTCCATACCACGGTGCAGCAACAGCTCGATCGCACCCAGCGTGGCAGGAACAGGCCACTGCTCGAGAATGGCAACAAAGCAGAGGTGCTCGAAGCGCTGATGCTCGAGCGGGACCCGCTATACCGTGAGATTGCCGATCTGACAGTCGAAACGGACGGCAGGCGGGTTCAGGCAGTGGCCCGCGATATTGTCGAGGCGCTGGGGTGAAAGAGCCTGGCGCCGTGCCGCAACCGCAGCACTCGCCAGCAACGTGACACCCCCCTGTGCGCATTGATGAACGTGATTAGACTGGTCAATGCAGGCAGATTGCAGGTAGTCTTTTCCGCCTGATGGACAAGCACACCCTGAACGTAGAACTTGGCGAACGGCGTTATCCGATTGAGATTGGCAGCGGTCTTCTCGAAGGCGGCTATGACTTAACGCCCTATACCAACGGGCGCGACTGCCTGATCGTAAGCAATGTCACGGTCGCGCCGCTTTACCTCGAAAAACTGCAGGGCTGCCTGCCCGGCATCGCAACCCGGGTTGTAGAGCTTCCCGACGGTGAGGCGCACAAGACGATTGCCAGTGCGACAGCAATCCTCGATGAGCTAGTAGGCAGTCGCGCCGGTCGCGACGTCACCGTCATCGCTTTGGGAGGGGGTGTGGTTGGTGATATTGCCGGGTTCGCTGCGGCCTGCTATATGCGCGGTGTCGCCTTTGCCCAGGTTCCAACAACCCTGCTTGCCCAGGTTGATTCGTCGGTTGGCGGCAAGACCGGCGTCAATCATCCGGGCGGCAAAAACCTGATCGGCGCTTTTCACCAGCCGCGCGTGGTGCTCATTGATACCGACACTTTGGCCACGCTCCCCGATCGGGAACTGCGTGCAGGGATCGCTGAAATCATCAAGTATGGCGCTATTACGGACGCCGACTTCTTCGCCTGGCTGGAGGACAATGTGCAGGCGCTGGTTGCAAGGGAAACCGACGCATTGACGTACGCCATCCGCAGGTCCTGCGAGATCAAAGCGGCAGTGGTTGCGGAGGACGAGAAAGAAGCGGGACGTCGCGCGCTTCTCAATTTTGGCCACACCTTTGGCCACGCCATCGAGAACAGCGTGGGATACGGCGAATGGCTGCATGGTGAAGCTGTTGCCGCCGGCATGGTGATGGCCGCCGAAATGAGTGCCATTGACGCCGCGGACAGGCATCGGCTGCAAGCGCTGCTCAGCGCTGCAGGACTGCCGGTTTCAGCGCCGCTCACCCGGCCCGGGCAGCTGCGCGATGCGATGCAGCTCGATAAAAAGGCCGAGGCCGGCAAGCTGCGTTTCGTGTTACTGCGCGCACTGGGCGATGCTTATGTGACCGCTGACTATGATTCCGCTGGCCTTGACGCCGTGCTTGGCGCGGCCGAAAAAGTATGACCGCAGCGTCCGCCGGTTTAGCCCCGTATGCGGCACACGAAACAGCGGGAAAGGGGCGTCGCATAGAAGAGACGCCGCCAGCCTATCGTGGTGAGTACCAGAGAGACAGAGACAGAATTATTCACTCGACCGCGTTTCGCCGCCTGGTTTACAAGACCCAGGTCTTCGTCAATCACGAGGGCGATTTGTACCGAACGCGTTTGACCCACTCCCTTGAAGTTGCCCAGATCGCGAGAACGGCTGCGCGCGCGTTGCGAATCAACGAACCGCTGGTGGAAGCCATCAGTCTTGCGCATGATCTCGGGCACACGCCGTTCGGGCATGCCGGACAGGATGCGCTTAATGCCTGCATGCGTGATTTCGGCGGTTTCGAACATAACCTGCAGTCACTGCGCGTGGTCGATGAACTGGAGGAAAAGTACGCAGATTTTAGCGGCCTGAATCTCACTTTCGAAACCCGCGAAGGGATCCTGAAACACTGTTCCCTCAGGAATGCACGCGAGCTGGGTGACATTGGCAGGCGATTCCTGGAACGGCGGCAGCCCGGGCTGGAGGCTCAGCTGGTCAATATCGCCGATGCCATTGCATACAACAATCATGATGTCGACGACGGCTATCGAGCCGGCTTGCTGGACGTTGAGTTGCTGCGGCAGGAGCCACTCTTCGGCGAGCATTATCGACACGTGCAGGAAGCCTACCCTGGCCTCGATGACCGCAAGCTCATCTACGAAGTAATTCGCCGCATGATCGGTCACGTTGTTGGCGATCTGATTGCTACGTCGTCACGCAATATCCAGGCACTTGGTCCTGAATCTATCGAGGACGTGCGAGCGGCCCCGGAGCCTGTCATTGCATTCAGCGAAGACGTACTCGAGCAGCACCTGTCGCTAAAGCAGTTCCTGCGCGACAATCTTTATCGCCATCCGCAGGTGCGTGCCATGAACGAGGAGACCCAGCAATTGCTGGAGGACCTGTTTGCACAATACATGACTGACCCGGAACAGATGGGGGAGGCATTCAGCAAACAGGCAGAGAGCGTTGCTGAGCCGGTCAGGGCGCGCGTAGTTGCAGATTACATTGCGGGCATGACCGATCGATTTGCCTACGCCGAGCATAAACGCCTGAACTGAGTGCGGGTGCCAGCGCCAAATGGCCGCCTGCAACAGCAAACCAAAGCTTTTTTCGCGTACAATCCTGCGCCTGAATTCAATCACCGGATGCGTTGTGAAAGACAAGAATATTCCCGTAAAAGATCGCCTTATTTTTGCCATGGATGTGCCCGACTGCGATCGCGCGCGCGCCCTTGCCGACGAACTGGGAGATGCGGTCACCTTTTACAAAATCGGGCTGGAGCTGATGATGAGCGGCGGCTATTTCGAGCTGCTCGACTGGATGCTCGCGCGGGACAAAAAAGTTTTTGCCGACCTGAAGTTTTTCGATATTCCGGCAACGGTTGGCTCGGCAGTGCGGCAGCTTAAAAGTCGCGGCGCAAGCTTTGTCACTGTGCACGGCAACCAGTCAATCATGGAGGCTGCAGCCGAGAACAAGGGCGACCAGCTCAAAGTACTTGCCGTTACGGTCCTTACCAGTCTCGACCGCGGCGACCTGGATGATTTGGGCTTCGACTGTGATGTGGGCGCACTGGTCTTAAGTCGCGCGAAGCGCGCGCTCGAGGCGGGCTGTGACGGTGTTATTTCGTCAGGACTCGAAGCGCCGCGGCTGCGTGAATTCATCGATAACAGGTTGTTGGTCATTACGCCGGGAATTCGTCCGGTTGATAACAAACCAAGCGGCGATCAGAAGCGGGTCGTTAGCGTCGAGCAGGCTTTTCAAAACGGTGCGGATCACATCGTCGTAGGCCGCCCGATCAGGGATGCGCAGAACCCGAGGGAGGCAGCGGAGGCGATTCAGGCGACTATTGCTGCACAGTTCTGATGGGCGTGCCGCTTATAAACGATGTGTTTCTGCGGGCACTGCAACGCCAGCCGGTGTCGCGTACGCCCGTATGGATCATGCGCCAGGCCGGCCGCTATCTGCCGGAATACCGTGCATTACGCGCCCAGGCCGGCGACTTCATGAGCCTTTGTGGCAATCCTGAGCTAGCCTGCGAAGTAACCCTGCAGCCGCTGCGCCGGTTCAAGCTGGATGCGGCGATCCTGTTTTCGGACATCCTGACCATTCCGGATGCGATGGGCCTGGGCCTGTGGTTCGAAACCGGGGAGGGGCCGAAATTCAAACATCCCGTGAGGACGGCAAGAGAAATCAACGGACTCGATGTCCCCGACGTTGCAGACACGCTGGGGTACGTGTTCGAGGCGGTCAGCCGCATTCGTCGTGAACTCGCTGGGCAGGTGCCCCTGATCGGTTTCGCGGGCAGCCCCTGGACTGTAGGCACCTACATGGTGGAGGGCGGCTCGAGCCGGGAATTTCCCAACATACTGGGCCTTGCGCGTGAAAACCCGGCCCTGCTCGATAAACTGCTGGGCACAGTTGCGGCAACCACGACGGACTATCTCAATGCCCAGATCGACGCGGGCGCGCAGGCCATCATGATCTTTGATACCTGGGGTGCGGCGCTGGCCGGGGACGATTACAGGCGCTTTTCGCTAGGCCACATGCAAGCCATCCTGGACGGACTGCAGCGTGAGAAAGACGGTGAAAAAATCCCGGTTATCCTGTTCACCAAAGGTGCGGGCGCATTGCTGCGTGACATGGCGACGACGGGGTGCGACGCGCTTGGCGTCGACTGGACCACCAGTCTCGCCGATGCCCGTACTTTCACTGAAGACAAGGTGGCACTGCAGGGCAACCTCAACCCGGCCACGCTCAGGGAATCACCCGAAGTCATCGAGCAGGGTGTAGCAGACGTGCTGGAGAGTTACGGCAACGGGCCGGGCCACGTATTCAACCTGGGCCACGGCATAACGCCGGACATCGATCCTGACAATCTGGGCGTGCTGGTTGACGCGGTGCATCGGCTGAGTCCGCAGTATCATCAGTGATGGTTTCAGGAATCACGCAATGCCCGCCGCAGTATCTTGCCAACATTCGTCTTTGGCAGCTCGTCCCTGAACTCGATTTGCCTGGGTATTTTGTACCCGGTCAGTTCCTGCCTGCAAAATTCAATGACGTCCTCTTCCCGGATAGCCGGATCGCTCCGCACGACATAAAGCTTCACTGCCTCGCCTGATTTCGCATCCGGCACACCGATCGCAGCAGCTTCAGCGATGCCTTTCATCTGCACGGCAACGTCCTCGATTTCATTCGGGTAAACGTTGAACCCCGAAACAATAATCATGTCTTTCTTGCGATCCTCGATAAACACGAAGCCGTTTTCGTCCATGCGACCGATATCGCCGCTGCGAAACCATCCTCCCGGCAGCATGACCTTGGCGGTCTCCTCTGCGTTCTGCCAGTAACCCTCCATTACCTGGGGTCCGCGAATACATATTTCGCCGGCCTCGCCGAATGCGACATCTTTGCCATCGTCATCGCAGATTCGCACGTCGGTGGACGGAATCGGCAGCCCGATTGAACCCGTAAATGAAGCGGTGTCAATCGGATTAATGATGGCGGCAGGTGAGGTTTCCGTCAGGCCGTACGCCTGCAGGATGACTTTACCGGTAACCTGCTGCCACTTTTCGGCCACCGCGCGCTGCACCGCCATGCCGCCGCCCACAGTAAGTCGCAATGCACTGAAATCCAGTGCCGTAAATCCCGGCGTCCTGAGCAATGTCGCAAACAGCGTATTGACACCGGTTATGTAGGAAAATTTGTGGAGTGCCAGCTCCTTTACAAACCCGTCCGCATCGCGGGGATTGGTAATGAGCACATTTTCGCCGCCCAGGAACATCATCAGCAGGCAATTGCTCTTGAGCGAAAACACGTGATAGAGCGGCAGCGCAGTAATGGCGACAATCCGGTCGAGGCCGGCAAAAATATCGCCCAGCCACACATCCGTCTGGAAAACGTTGTGCACCATATTGCGATGACTCAGCATGGCGCCTTTGGACAGGCCGGTGGTGCCGCCGGTGTATTGCAGGAACGCAATGTCGGCAAACCCCAGTTCAACAGGCTGCAGCGTGGCCTGACTGCCGATCTTCAGCACCTTGCCAAAAGGCACGCTGCCCGGCAGCGAGAATGGCGGCACGGCCTTCTTTATATATTTCAACGCGAAGTTCGTTACCACGCCTTTCGGCCATTTCAGCAGATCTCCTACCCGCGTGGTAATGACATGTTCGATGCGGGTATCAGCAACGACTTCTTCGAGCGTCGTGGCGAAATTTTCAAGGATTACAATGCAGCGTGCGCCGGAATCCGACAGCTGATGGCGCAGTTCGCGCGCGGTATACAGCGGGTTGACGTTGACGACGACCAGGCCAGCGCGAAATATTCCGAACAGCGCCACCGGGTACTGCAGCAGGTTCGGCAGCATGATCGCTACTCGTTCGCCGCGGGTCAGGCCCGCGCTGTTGCGCAGGTAGCTGGCGAACTGCATCGACAGCCGATCAAGGTCACTGTAGGACAGCGTTGTGCCCATGTTGGTATACGCAGGCCTGTCCGCGTATTTGCGAAAAGCGTCTTCAGATAATTCGCGGATTGAACGGTACGGGGGCGGCGGAATTTCCGCCGGTACCTGTTCCGGATACGACTTCAGCCAGATTTTTTCCAATGGGCAACATCCCTTTTGGTTTTTCTTATTGTTTGCCCTGATCCGTGGTTTGGTCAAGCAGTGCCTGGTTGATGATCGGCCAGGCGTTATCCAGCAGCAGCGGCTGTGCCTCGGCATTCGGGTGAATGCCATCGTCCTGCATCAATTCGTCATTGAGCGCTACGCCCTCCATGAAAAACTCAATCCAGGGCACGCCGAATTCCTGCGCAAGATCATGGTAGACCTTCTCGAACGCCCGCGTATAGCGGGTGCCGTAATTTGTTGGTATCCGAATGCCGAGTATCACGATAGCGGCGCCAGTCTGGCGCGTTGTTTCGATGATTGCCCGAATGTTGTTCTTCATCACACTCGTCGGAAAGCCGCGCAGGCCGTCGTTTCCACCGAGTTCCAGGATGACGAGATCAGGCACGAAATTTTTCAGCGCAAACCCGATTCGTGTCTTGCCACCTTCGGTGGTTTCGCCGCTGATGCTGGCGTTAATGACCCGATGTTCGTACCCTTGTGATGCGAGGCGAGACTGCAACAAAGTCGTCCAGGACTGGTCAACATCAATACCGTAGCCGGCACTGAGGCTGTCGCCAAAAACGAGCACTGTCGGCACCTCGGTTGCCTGGGCAGGCCCGCCAACGATTAACAATAAAAGGGTAAGTATTTTTCGCATGTCTGACCAATTAATTAACGGGACAGCTGTCTTGGCAGCAAATAGTGTCACCAAGCAGGTTAGCAGCCCTGAAGGTACTCTGACCATTCTTTCGGACGTGAGTTTCGCGATCGACAAGGGTGAAACCGTAGCAATTGTCGGTGCCTCCGGCGCCGGTAAGTCGACCCTGCTTGCGCTGCTGGCGGGTCTCGATTTGCCCAGCAGTGGCGAAATCAGCCTGAACGGCGAAAACCTGACAAATCTTGACGAAGACGGCCGTGCTGCGGTGCGGGCGGCTAGTGTCGGCTTCGTTTTTCAATCCTTTCATCTCGTGCCATCGCTGAACGCCCTGGAAAACGTCATGCTGCCGCTGGAACTGGCGGGCAAAGTGGAGCCGCGAAAAGTGGCACTGGAAATACTGCAACAGGTAGGTCTGGGTGAGCGCTGGAGTCATTACCCTGCGCAACTGTCAGGTGGAGAAAAACAGCGGGTCGCGATAGCGCGGGCATTCGCGACCGAGCCCGCCGTGCTGTTTGCCGATGAGCCCACGGGCAATCTCGATAGCAACACCGGCGATCACATCATCGATCTCATGTTTACGCTTAATCGCAATTCCTCGACCACACTGATTCTCGTGACGCATGACCAGTCGCTTGCCGCACGCTGCGACCGGGTGATCGGTCTCGACGCCGGGCTCCTGGTTTCCGACGAGAAGGCCGCATCGTGAGGGCGGTCCTGTTTGCACTGAGAAGTTTCGGTCGGGAGCTGCGGTCCGGCGAAGTCGTCGTGTTGCTGGCGGCGGTTGCCCTGGCGGTCGCGGCGCTGACCGCCGTCGGTTTTCTTACCGATCGCATTGGTCGCGCCGTAGAACGACAGGCGAACGAAGTGCTGGCCGCCGACCTGCGCCTGCGCACACCTGACCCGATTCCCTCGGCGTGGCACGAACTGGCGGCCGACTATCAGCTGCGCTCGGCGGAAACGCAGACGTTTCCGAGCGTCGTGTTTGCCAGCGACCTGAGCAGCCTGGCCACGATCAAGGGTGTGAGCGACGGCTATCCCCTGCGCGGCGACGTGCGCATTGCGGACCGTTTATTCGGTGAACAGCGCGTGGCCGAGGGCATTCCCGGCAGCGGGCTGATCTGGGCCGACGGCGCATTGATGGCGCGCCTTGGCGTTGACGTGGGCGATGTGGTTTCAGTCGGCGAATCCGACCTGACGATCGATGCCGTGCTGACCTACCGCCCCGACCAGTCGATTGGCTTTGCGTCCCTGGCGCCATCGCTGGTTATCAATACGGTTGATCTCCCGGCTACCGGGCTGATCAACGAGGGCAGTCGCGTCAGCTACGCGCTGCTGGTGGCTGGCGATCCGGATTCGGTGGACGAGTTTTATGAAGCAATAGAGGTGCTGCTGCCGGACTCGGTCAGAAGCCGTAATCGGGAAGAAGGCAGCGACCGGGCGAATAATGCTGCCGACAGGGCGCAGCGTTTCCTGTCACTTACCGCGGTGATCAGCCTGTTGCTGAGCGCGGTAGCAATTGCCATGTCAGCCAGGCGCTTTGCGCATCGCAGGATGGATACCGTCGCGTTAATGAAGAGTCTCGGCGCGAGCCAGAAATTCGTCATCTCTGCGGCATTCGTGCAGCTCGTGCTGCTGGGCATATTAGGGGTAGTTATCGGCAGCCTGGTCGGCTTCGTCGTCGAGAAAGTCGTGACTGACATGCTTGCTGACGTGATTCGCGGCGATCTGCCGCCCGTTGGCTTTACGCCGGTGTTTTTGGCCAGCGGCAGCGCCCTGATCCTGCTGATAGGTTTTGCCCTGCCGTCGCTTATCCAACTACGCGACACGCCGCCACTGCGGGTCCTGCGGCATGACGAAATGCCGCCACCACCCTCGCGGTTGCTGGTCGCCGGCAGCTCGCTGCTAGCCGTCGCGATCATGCTCTACCAGGCAATCGGCGATGGCCTGATGCTGGTGATAGTGCTGGGCGGAATGCTGGTAGTTTCCGGTGCGCTGTATGTTGCAGGACGCGGACTGGTGTCGTTGATGGGCCGGTCCCGCGGCGGCGTGGGAATTGCGTGGCGTTACGGTCTGGCCAATGTGGCACGCCGCGGCCGCGACAGTGCCGTGCAGGTGGTCGCCTTCGGTCTCGGCCTGACAGTGCTGCTGCTGCTGACATTTGTACGCACCGATCTTCTCGATGAATGGCAGCAGACGCTCGACGCGAATGCACCGAATCACTTCCTGATTAATATACAGCCGCAGGAGCGCGAATCTATCAGTGACATCTTTGCGACCAACGGCGTAGCGGCACCAAACTTCGTACCGATGGTGCGTGCCCGCATGAAAACCATCAATGCCGAGGACGTGAAGACGCGCGAATATCCCGAAGAGGACGGCAAGTGGATGGCCAATCGGGAACAAAATCTGACCTGGGCTGAGAACATAAGCGACAGCAACGAACTCGTCGACGGCGAATGGTGGTCGCCCGGATACGACGGTGAACCGCTGGTATCGCTGGAGGAAGACGCTGCCAGGGAACTTGGCGTGGCGCTCGGTGACCGGATCAGTTTCGTGGTTGCCGGCCAGGAAATTGAGGCAACGGTTGCCAGCACCCGTGCAGTCAACTGGGATTCATTTCAACCGAACTTCTTCATGGTGATGTCGCCGGGTTCGCTCGACAATTATCCGGCGACGTTTATCTCCGGCGCCAGGATCCCGGATGGAAACAAGGAGACGCTGGTCGACCTGGTGCGGCAGCACCCGACCGTGTCTGTAATCGACATCGATGCAATTCTGCTACAGATAACGGGCATTCTCGATAAAGTCAGCCTCGCCGTGCAGGCCGTCTTCGTGTTCACGCTGGCGGCCGGAATCGCAGTGCTGTTCGCTGCCGTGCAGTCGACCATCGATGAACGGCGGTTCGAAAGCGCGATGTTACGCGCACTGGGAGTGCGCCGGCGTACCGTGCTGTCGGGCGTACTGACCGAATTCGCCGCGCTGGGCTTTGCCGCGGGCTTACTCGCCTCCGCCGGCGCCTCGATTCTTGCGGCCGTTGTGACCATACAGTTGTTTGATCTCGACTATGCATTCAATCCGTCTCTGTGGGTGGCCGGTCTGGCGGGTGGTGTGTTGCTGGTATGCATAAGCGGCTTCATTGCCGCCCGAGGCGCAATCAACGCTCCACCGGTCGAGGTATTGAGGGCGGCCTGAGCATTGGCCACCAAAGGGGCAGCAACGATTCTGTCGTGTGGTGTCGTGGTGGTCCGGCAAACGGCATCCGGCTGGCTGACGCTCCTGCTGCGTGCCTACAATCACTGGGATTTCCCGAAGGGCATGTGCGAAGACGGCGAAACGCCGCTGGAGGCGGCGGTTCGCGAGGTCGGCGAGGAATCCGGCCTGAGTGAACTGGCGTTTGCATGGGGTGAGCGATTTACGGAAACCGGCCCCTATCAGCGCGGCAAAGTCGCGCGCTACTACCTGGCACAAACGAGCCAGGAAAAAATAGTCATGGGTATTTCACCCGACCTTGGCAGGCCCGAACATCACGAATACCGCTGGGTCAGTTTTGATACGGCGCACGACCTGGCGTCGCCGCGTGTTCGTGGCGTCGTGCAGTGGGCGAGGCAGGTTGTCGGGGGCTGAGTAGAAATCGCGCCTAAGGTCCAAGCTGCCAATGCCCCTATTTCGCTGCCGCCTAGACGACGCGATTGCGTTCGCTGCCCTCCAGGAATGACCGCACGTTTGCTGCCACTTCATTGACGGCATTCTGGCGGGCTTCGTCAGTGGCCCACGCCACATGCGGCGTCACGATCAGGTTCGCTCCTTCATAGTCGAGCAAGGCATCGCCATCGACGGGCGGTTCCTGCGTCAACACGTCAATCGCCGCGCCGCCAATGCGCCGCGCCGCCAGCGCGTCGACCAGCGCCTGCGAGTCGACCAGGCCACCGCGCGCCGTGTTTATCAGTAGCGCATCAGGTTGCATCAGTGACAGCGCCCGGGCATCAATCAGGTTGCGTGTGGCGGCGGTCAACGGGCAGTGGAGCGTGATGACGTCGCAGCTTCCGAGCAACACCGCGAGGTCGAGTCGACCGTCGTTTGCCCTGGCCGGAGTTGCCGCACGCCTGGCGATCCTGACCTGCATGCCGAAAGCATTTGCCATCTTGTGAACTGCCCGGCCAAGCTCTCCGTAGCCTACTATGCCTAAGGTCATCGCCGACAGCTCGCGCAGGGGAAAATCCAGCATGCAAAAACTCTTTGCATCCTGCCAGGCCCCGGCACGCACACGCTGATGGTAGCTTTCGATGCTGTGCGTCATTCGGAGGAGGACGGCGAAGACATGCTCAACGACGGAATTCGTGCAGTACGCGCGTATGTTACAGACCGCTACATCGTGGTCCTTGGCTGCAACCAGGTCGACATTGTCAACGCCGGTTGCGACGAGGCCGATGAACTTTAGTTGTCCACACGCTGCAATGACTTCCCTCGTCATCTGAACCTTGTTGATGATGACGATATCGGCGTCACCGACCCGGTCCGCAACCTGTTCCGGTCGCGTGTGATCATGAAGAGTCAGGGAGGATACGACTGCCTCGAGCGGTCCCACAGAAACACACCCGGACCGGACAGTTGCATAATCGAGGAATACCGCCTGCATAGTGTATGGTTCAATTCGAATGAGGAGTTGGCGCACGATGAATGATCAATTCTGGAAACGCAAATCACTGCCGGAGATGTCCGCCGACGAGTGGGAGTCACTGTGCGACGGGTGCGCCCTGTGCTGTATGCAAAAGCTCGAGGACGAAGAAAGCGGAGAAGTATTTTATACCGACGTTGCGTGCCGGCTTCTGAACGTCAACACCTGTCGTTGCAAAAATTATGCGGCGCGCGCACAAGAGGTTGCGGACTGCCTGGTGTTGAACGCGGACAACGTTGCCGCGTTTAGCTGGCTGCCTGCGACCTGCGCCTATCGACTGCTGGCGGAAGGTGAGGCGTTGCCGGAATGGCATCCACTGCTGACGGGCAATCCTGACTCGGTACATGAGGCCGGCATCTCGGTCAAAGGACAGGCGATCTCAAAAGCGGGCGACTGGACCGTGCTGCGCAAACTCGGCGACTAGCCGGTGTTTTGCAGCCCCTGCGCAATCCCGTTGACACTCGCCAGGAGCGCGTTAAAAAGTTCAGTGTCATCGTGGCCCGATCGACGCCAGCGGCGCAACAGATCGACCTGCATCAGGCTCATCGGATCGACATAGGGATTTCTCAACATGATGGCTCTCTGCAGCGTGGAGTCGCCCTGCAGCAGTGACTCATGATCCGAGTATTCGAGAATCAGGTCGCGCGTCAGTATGAATTCTTTTTCAATTAGCGGAAAAAACTCGTTGTGCAGTTCACCGGCGAGCTCCGAATAAAGCCTGGCGATTCCCAGGTCTGCCTTCGCCAGCACCATCTCGGCATCAGCCGTAAGTGCTCGCATGAAATACCATTCGCGGAACATGTCCCTGAACTCGCTATCGGCAAACTGTTCGGCCGCCGCCTTCAGGCCGCTGCCGAGGCCGAACCAGCCGGGCAGCATCAGGCGGCTCTGGGTCCAGGAAAACACCCAGGGAATAGCGCGCAGATTCTCCGCCCCCTTGCCACCCCGGCGCGACGCCGGCCGTGAGCCAATACGCATTTGTTCGATCAGGTCGATCGGCGTTGCAAGTCGAAAATAGTCATAGAATCGCGGCGTGTCGAAAATAAGGTTTCGATAGGTATCACGGCTGACGTCCGCGATGACCTGCATCATGTCGTGCCACTCGGGCATGTCGTTGCCACGGTGATCAGGCATGGCCGTCGCAAGGGCGACCGAACCGGCGACCTGCTCGAGTGTGCGCAGAGCGATGCCGCGCAGCCCGTATTTCTCGTTGATGATTTCGCCCTGTTCGGTAACCCGCAGGCGACCATTCACCGTGCCCGGTGGGGCGCCGAGAACGGCCGTGTGCGTTTTGCCGCCACCGCGACTGATGGTGCCGCCACGGCCATGGAACAGGTGCAGCTCAATATCTCTTTTCGCCAGCACTTCGACGAGTTTGATCTGCGCGTTTTGTAGCGCCCAACGCGCGGAAGCGAGGCCGGAATCCTTGTTGCTGTCTGAATAACCGATCATGATCGTTTGTCGGCCCGAACGCTGCCTGACATGGGCGCAATACAGGTCATTGTCGAGCATGTCATTGAGTATCTCGCTGCCTTTCTCCAGGTCTCCGACCGTTTCGAGCAACGGTGCTATATCGAGCGGCACTTCGTCGCGACGATTGTGTAATTCACTCCAGTTTGCGAGCAGCAGGACCGACAAAATATCGTCCGCACCCTGGGTCATGCTGACGATATACGGGCCGATTGCACGCTTGCCGTACTTGCGCCGGCAAAATGCGATCGCCTGGAACACGGCGAGCGTCTTTCTCGCCGTTACGCTTTGATGGTCCGGATACGAATCACGGGACTTTATTGCCGCGACGATGCGCTTCAGCCGGTCTTTCGCATTCCATTTGAGCCAGTTATCCTCGCCCAGCAGCTCGCCGACAACCTGCCGCAAAACGAGCGCGTCCTGACGCACATCGAGGGTTAAAAGGTGGAAGCCGAATGAATCGATTCTTCGCTGCAGTCTGCGCACCGCGAACAGTCCGGCATGTTCGCCGTTATTGGCTTCAAGACTTTCGGCGAGAATGCGGATGTCTTCGATCAGCTGTTTTGCAGATTCGTAGGGGTAGGCATCGTCGTCATAGGTGGCCTGCAGCCTGGCCTGCACGAGGCGCAGGTAAACGCGGTACGGCATTTCCCGGTGGCGCGCGGGTACGGCGTGGTAGGCCGGCTGAAACATACCGCGATACTTTTCTATCTTGTCGAGAATCCGCTGGTCAACGCTGACCCGGCTAATCGACTGGCTGAGCTTCGTCGAAATTGCGGCGCACTCGCGATAATAGAGATCAAGAATTAGCGAGCGCTGGCGCGCCAGCGTGGAACGTATGGTCTTGGCATTGACGTTGGGATTGCCGTCCATGTCGCCGCCCACCCAGGAACCGAAGCGCACTATTCCCGGTACCTCAACCGAGCTGGCTTGCTCGCCATAAACACGCACCAGCGCATTCTCGATATCTTCGTAGAACGCCGGCATTGCCCGGTACAGGACGTCGGTCAGGAAAAACAGCACATGCTCAAGCTCGTCGGCCACCGTCATCTGTTCATGCGGATGCTCTTCCGTTTGCCACCCGGTCGTCATTTCGAGCTTGATGTTCTCCAGGCAAATCTCGGTTTCCTGTGCCGTCATGGTCGGGTTGAGCATGTCGATCAACCGTCGCACGATGTTCTGCTCTTTGCGCAGAATCGTGCGCCGCGTGGGCTCCGTCGGATGTGCCGTAAAAATGGGCTCGATGCGGATGCGCCTGATCAGATCCTGCAGGTCTGACAGCCCCACGCCGGCGGCCTTCAGTTTGACCAGAGTCTCCTCGAGTCCGCCCGGCTGATACTGTCCCGTTTCCTGCAGGTACTCGCGCCGCCGTCGGATGCGATGAACTTTCTCGGCGATGTTTACCATCTGAAAGTACGTTGAAAATGCGCGTATGACTTCAAGCGCCAGCGGCAGCTCGAGGTTACTCACCAGTTCGGCAAGCCCTTCCCCCGGCAGCTCATTGTTCTCTCGGCGACGAATCGACCGCTGTCGCGCGGTCTCGACGAATTCAAACAGTACTTCGCCGCCCTGGTCCTTCAGCAGGTCGCCGACGAGTGCGCCGAGAATCCGCACATCATCGCGCAGCGGCTGGTCCTTCGTTTCGAAGGTGATGTCCTGCCGCCTGAGTTCTTTATGCACGTCTTTTATCTCTGTAACCCGCTAGTCGCGGAAATTTTCGTACTGCAACGGCAGTTCGCAATCTTCTTCCTTAAGTAACGCAATTACCGCCTGCAGGTCATCGCGCTTCTTGCCGGATATGCGCAGTTTCTCGCCCTGAATGGCAGATTGCACCTTGATCTTGCTGCTCTTGATCTTCTTGACGAGTTCTCTCGACAGTGACGTTTCCAGTCCCTGCCGCATGATCACTTTCTGCCGCGCCTCGCTTCCGGTTATCTCGGGATCTTCCTCTTTGAGGCACGCAATATCGATACCTCGTTTGGACAGTTTCTGCCGCAATATGTCCAGCATCTGCTTGAGCTGGAAATCGGTCTGGCTGGTCAGTGAGACCACGTTGTCTTCCAGTACATATTTCGAACCCGTGCCTTTGAAATCGAAGCGGTTGGTGACTTCGCGGTTTGCCTGGTCAACCGCATTGCTGGCTTCGTGAGCATCGAATTCACTCACGACATCAAAAGATGGCATTGCTTCCTCCTGCCTGAATGGGCCTCTATTCCTGCGCCGCGGACTCAGCGTCAACTGGCAAATTCTCGCCGGGAGGGTCATCGGTGGCCGGCGTGTCAACGACACCCACCGGTTCGTCCAGCAATGTCGTCGTGAGTTTGGTGAAACTGTTCTGCAGGTTCACGTAGTGCTCGCCTGTTCCGGGCCCGACGAAACCGGTATGTATTTGCCGTACCCGACCCGCACGATCGATAAATATAGTCGTCGGAAAAGCGAGTACTGCACTCAGTGCTGGCAGCGTTTTCGCAGCATCCGTCTTGTCGGAGATTCCGGCGATCAGCGTGTCGTATTCAATCGAGAATTTTTCGCGAAAGCGGCGCGCCTGCGCAGCCGCCAGCTCAGCATCCTCGAAGTGTTCAAACAGCAGTGCGACAATCTCGAGCCCCCGGCCTCGATATTTCTTGTGAAAGGGGGCAAGAAAGCGCGCTTCGTCATTGCAGTTCGGGCACCAGGTGCCGGCGATCGTGACAATAAGCACTTTGTCTTTGTACTTTTCGTCATCAATCGAAACCAGCACACCGTCCTCGTTCGGAAATTCGAATTCAAACCTGTCGTAACCGGGATTGAGAAAGGTCCTGCTGAACGCGTCGGGCAGCTTGGCATTTTGATTGCGTACGCCCGACCATTCCTGATGCCAGGATGTACCCGACCAGAAATCAGCACGTGCTATCTGTCCGTCTTCACCAACTCGGCCGGAGAAGAAAAACACGTGTGAACCGTCAAAGGTCGACATCTGAAAGTCATTGCCGCGAACGTGCCCGGCAAGATAACGATAGTCGCCGTTCGGGTGCAGAAACGTGCCGAACAGCCGCGATCCGCGCTGCGCGAATTCGCCGATATAACTGTTATCGTCATCTGCAGCATTTTCGCCGTGAAAAGTGACTGCCCAGCGTCCGGAAAGATCGATGCTCGGTGCGGCACTGGTTTTCTGGCGGGATTCGCCGCCCTGGATCGCATTGAACGGCATTGTCTGTGTCTCGCCGTAGCGTTTGACCAGCGTCAGGTTGCCGGACAGCCGGCCGTCGGCTAGCGTCGCGTTCACCTCGCTGTTAAAGGCCGGAAATCTTAAGGTCAATTCGCCGTCAGAAAAGCGGACGTCATCGATGCGCACGCGTTCCTGGCCATTAATGAGGCTGGCCCGGTAGTTGCCGCCATCCTGACTAATTTCTATACCGGACTCGACGTCGCCACCGGGCAGCGTGATGTACGCCTGCCAGTAACCCACCGCCAGCCTGGTGGGTGCCGGCGCCGATTCCTGAGCAGGTTTTTCGCAGCCATAGAGTGCGAGCACCGCGGCGCCTGCAATCAAAACTGTACGAAACGACCAGCAGCTTTTCATTCTCGCCCCCATGTCAGTAAACGGATTGTGGTGTCAGCGACGCTCAGTGTAGCGCACACGGTCTCCGCACGCGCAGTATGCAACCGAAAAAACCGGGCGGGTTGCCAACTTATAGAACTCCCGAAGCCTTCAGGGTTCCTGCAGAATTTTACTATGTCCAGGGAAGGACCAGCATGTTTGATCACGCACATGACTTACCCGCATCCCGGGTAGCAATCGCTGCAGACGGCGTTGACCCGATCTTCGCGGAAATCGCTGCGCTCGGCTTCGAAACGCCACCATGGTCAGGGCACGGCAAAAGCATCGCGTGTGGCACGTCCTTGCGCGTCTCTGTAAGTTGCGTTCTTGCCGGGCAGCGCGCCGCAGGTGACCTGCTCGATACCCTGCGCGGACTCATTGCGAAGCGGGTACCGGTGTGCCTGGTGCCTGACGATTTTCCAGGGGAAGTGCCCGCAATCGAGGCCTGGACAAAGTTTTGCGAACTGCTTCAGTCCGGGTTTTCCGGTCAGCATGGTTGCAAACCTTACCTGGGCTTTTGCATGCATTCTCACCGGATGCCGCTTGACGCTTATTGCCTGATAGCGGATTCACTGCTGGGGCCGGGGCCGCGCTATGTCTTTCTCGACAGTCTGCAAATGGCGGCGCACACCGATTCGCGGGTGGCGGAGCGCACGGCATCAAACTGGCGGTTTCTATGGCGGCATCGAAACCACCCGCGGCCAGTGCAACCGGTTTACGGCGGCCTCGTTCGCAGCGCCTGTCGGCTGCTTGCCGACGAGGTTGCTGCAGCAGTCATACCGACCCGGTCGCTGCTCGCGCCGGCCGGTTCTGCCTGGCTGCCGCTCGGCTTGCCGATCAGCGCTTTCTGCAGCCAGGCAGGAACACCTGACTGGCAGCGGCTGCGCGCGGCTTTGCGTCGAGTGGTCGATCTGGCCGACAGCGTGTTACCAATGCTCGACTGGCATGACCCGCGCCAGCGCGCCGATGCCGCGACCAATCGACGCGTCGCGGTCTGCATCACCGGGCTGGGCGATCTGCTGCTGCAGAGTGGTCGCTCGCCGGGTGCACTGGAAAGTCTTGCCTGGCTGACCAGGCTGGTTCGTTTTATCCGAACAGAATTGTCAGCACAGTCTTCCCGGCGGGCGGCCGCGACCGACCTGTTGCCAGCACTGGCGCAGGCAAGCCCCGTCCTTGGCTGGTCCGCCGGCAAGCATCGCGAACGTTGGCAGCAGCAGTGGGACTTAGCCGTCAGCGAGGCTGCGGTGCGCCACCGTAACCTGCTGGCCATGTCGCCCGCATCGGTTTTGCCGGACCGTAACCTTGGTTGTGCCGGGTTTGCCGACCTGCTACCCGTACTCGGTTTTGCGGACGCCTGGAGTTTCGACTGCAACGTGCAAACCCAGGAGTTTAAACTGTCACAATTCAGGGATTTCCATCGTCGCGCCAGGGCAACCATTCAAAGCGCTCAGCGTGCTTCTTTCGTTGCAGCCGGGGTATGAACTGAGATACGGTCTGTGGCCCGCTCGCGGTGTCCCGGACACCCAAGGAGCGCAGAGCTCGAGAGTCGCTTGCAGCCCGTAACGCCAGATATACATGGAGTAGCAGTTATGCTGCTCACCGCGGTTGCGCTGTTCCTGTTTACGCGCGATCGCCTGCCGCTCGAAACGTCGAGCCTCGCGATACTGATTATTCTGGTTGCCGGGTTCCAGTTATTTCCTTATGAAACAGACGGCGACCCCCTGGGTCCGGCCCAGTTCTTCGCCGGCTTCGGGAATGAAGCACTGATCACGATCTGTGCCCTGATGATGGTGGGTAAGGCGCTCGAAACCACCGGTGCGCTGCAGCCGCTTGCCGCGATCGTGGGCCACGCCTGGTCGACGCGCCCGGTTCTTGCTCTGCTCGTGACCCTGTTCGCGGGCGCAGTTTTAAGCGCGTTTATGAACAACACGCCTATCGTTGTCTTACTAATGCCGATTCTCGTCGGTGTGTCCCTGCGCGTTAAGTTCCCGGTGTCCGGCGTCATGCTGCCAATGGGTCTTGCAACCATTGTAGGCGGTATGTCGACGACCATTGGCACGTCGACTAATCTCCTGGTGGTTGGCATTTCGCAGGATCTTGGCCTGACAAAATTCGGTATGTTCGATTTCGTTCTGCCGGTCGCTATCGTCGGTGGGGTCGCCATTATTTTCCTGTGGCTGATCGCACCGAAACTGATACCCGAACGTATCCCGCCGTTGGCAGATACGACGCCGCGTGTCTTTAACAGTCAGCTGTTCGTCAAGGAAGGCGGATTTGCGGCAGGCAAGACGCTGTCGGAGGTACTCGCAAAAACCAATGGCGGCATGCGGGTAGACAGGATTCAACGCAGTGAATCACTGTTCCTCGCAAAATTGCCATCGGTAACGCTGCAGCCGGGCGACCGGCTGTTCGTTAAGGATTCGCCTGAGAATCTCAAGCACTTCGAGAGCCTGCTCGGTGCCACTCTGTACAACATTTCCGACAGTGAGCACCCGATTGACGATGACACGCCGTTGCAGGCAGAAGGGCAGCAGCTGGCCGAGGTCGTGGTAACGCGCGGCTCTCCGCTGCATTTGCGCAGCCTGGCTGCCGCGCGCTTCAGCGCGAGCTATGGACTGTTGCCACTTGCCATTCATCGCGCGCGTGCGCCGAGTTCACAGGTGACCGGCGACCTGAACTCGATCCGCCTGCGCGCTGGTGACGTGTTGCTCGTGCAGGGAACGCGTGATGCGATCGACACGCTAAAGGCCAGCGGCACGATGCTGGTGCTCGACGGCACGACCGATCTGCCGCATACACATCTCGCCAATCGTGCCCTGGCTGTAATGGGTGCGGTCGTCGCGGCGGCGGCACTTGGCATCATGCCGATATCGGTCAGCGCGCTGATCGGTGTTGGCCTGATGATTGCGCTTGGCTGCCTCACCTGGCGTGACGCCGGCAATGCACTGTCGACGCAGGTGATCATGATCATTGTGACCAGTCTCGCATTGGGCAAGGCCCTGATGGGAACGGGCATGGCGGATTACCTGGCCATCGGATTTGTCAGCGCCGTGGCGGATCTGCCGGTGCCGATCATCCTCAGTGCCTTCATCCTGATCATGACCATCCTGACCAACGTGGTCTCCAACAACGCAGCGGCAGTTATTGGCACTCCGATTTCGGTTGCTATTGCCGGCCAGCTGGGCGCCGATCCGATTCCGTTTGTGCTGGCCGTGCTGTTGGGCGCCAACATGAGTTTTGCGACGCCCTTCGGCTACCAGACCAACCTGTTGATCCTGAGTGCCGGCGGCTACAAATTTTCGGATTTTCTGCGTGTCGGTATTCCGCTGACAATCATCATGTGGCTGGGCTTTTCGCTGTTATTGCCGTTACTCTATGACCTCGGCTAGGCGTCTGCCGAGCGGCTTGACGATGACGTGTGTCACAGGGATACTCAGTCCCATGAACGCACAGCGAATCGCCAACAGGAACTGGTGGTGGCTGCCCAACACGGAGAGGGCGGCTGGCTAGCGTTTAGCAATAAACCAAAGACAACCAAAACCCGTCTCCACAGGATAGTGAAGACGGGTTTTTTTGTGCAGGGACGCACTTATGTCGCGAGCACATGGATGTGCAAGAGCGACGTTTATACACGGATGTATTTATGCCGCAACCACAAGGAAGTGCCGAAGCGGCGTTTGTGCGCCATGGTGTAGAGGAAAATAAAGCAGAAATGAAGCCACCTTTTGACATCGCCGCTGACCTGGATACCCCGGTGTCCGCCTGGTTAAAGCTCGGTGCACTGCAGCCGCGCTACCTGCTCGAGAGTGTTGAGGGCGGTGAACGGCTGGCACGCTATTCTTTCCTGGGTTTCGGCGATGCACTCGAGTTGCGGCTCGACCGGGATGGTTTTCGGGTAGGTGATGCAACGCAGGCTTACCCGGCCAACCGGCATGCATACCTGGACGTGCTGCGCAGCGGTTTGCGGCAAGCGCCGCGACTGGGGCCGGACGTTGCAGACCTGCCGTTTGCGGGCGGACTGGTCGGTGTTTCCGGCTACGATGTGGTGCGTCTGTTCGAGACACTGCCAACGCAGACGAAACCGCAGGCCGGCATTCCCGAGGCGGCATTTTGTGCAACGTCATCGTTGCTGGTCTTCGATCACCTGACCCGCCGGGTCGCTTTGCTGCACGATGGCTCGGAGGCCGAGCGGGAAAGTTTGCGCCGCGAGGTTGTTGAACTCCTGCGCGGCGCCGTGCCGGGCAACAACAAGAGTTTTACCGTGGCAGCAGTCAGCGCGGGCATGACCGAAGACGAGTATGCCGAGCGGGTGCGCGCCTGCAAGGAATACATCGCTGCGGGCGACATTTACCAGATCGTTATCTCGGTCCTGTTCAAGGGCCGCAGCGACGTGCCGCCGTTCGAGGTTTACCGCGCTCTGCGCCTGCTGAATCCATCGCCGTACATGTTCTTCTTCGATTTCGGCGAACTCAAGGTCGCCGGTTCCTCTCCGGAGGCACTGGTACGCCTGCATGCGGGCAATGCATCACTGCGACCCATCGCAGGCACGTTGCCGCGAGGTGCAACACCTGAGGCCGATCTGCAAAATGAAAAAGACCTGCTGGCTGATCCGAAAGAGTCCGCCGAACACGTCATGCTGGTCGACCTGGCGCGCAATGATCTCGGTCGTGTCGCAGTGCCTGGCAGCGTTCACGTGGATCCATACCGCTCGGTCGAGCGTTACAGTCACGTGATGCACATCGTTAGCGGCGTGCAGGGCCGGTTGGCACCGACAAATGATGCTTTCGACCTGTTTGCGGCGAGTTTTCCGGCAGGCACCCTGGTTGGCGCGCCAAAAGTGCGGGCCATGCAGATCATCGAGGAGATGGAGACCAGCGGTCGCGGCCTGTATTCAGGCACGGCGGGATATTTCGGCGCGACGGGCGACATGGACCAGGCAATTACCATTCGCACGCTGGTATTCAACGGTGATGAATACAGCTTCCAGGCTGGCGCCGGTATCGTCGCCGACAGCGTGCCGGTCAAGGAATACCAGGAGGTGCTGGCCAAAAGCGCTATCCTTAAAAAAGCTCTCGAAATCGCCGGTGACGGGCTATGACCGCGCGCATGCTGCTTATCGACAACTACGATTCCTTTACCTACAACCTGGTGCAGGCGTTTGCAGCGCTGGGTGCCGAGGTGCTCGTGCATCGTAATGACGCAATTTCGGTTGCCGCCGCGCTGGCACTCGAGCCCACTCACCTGGTGATCTCACCCGGGCCGGGCCGGCCGGAAAGCGCCGGTCATTCCATGGCGATGATCGATGCGTTCGCAGGCAAGATTCCGCTGCTCGGTGTGTGCCTGGGTCATCAGTGCCTGGTGCAGTCGCTCGGCGGTGACATTGTGCGGGCAGAGCGACTGATGCATGGCAAGACATCTTTGGTGTCGCACGACAACGGTGCAATTTTTGCCGGGATGTCGCAGCCTTTCGAGGCTGGCCGTTATCATTCGCTGTGTGTGGATAAAATGAGTTTGCCCGATGAGCTGGTCATTACCGCGCAAACGGAACGCGGCGAAATAATGGGCGTGCGCCACAAATCACTCGCTCTCGAGGGCGTGCAGTTTCATCCCGAAAGCGTACTGACGCCGCAGGGCGATACGCTGATGGAGAACTTCGTACGGATGACAATTAATGGCTAGAAATTATTCACAAGTGCTCGAGCATTTACTCAGCGGCAATTCGTTAACGGCGTCGGATTCGGCTGGACTGATGCACGACCTTGCCGATGGTGAACTGGAGCCCGCGCTGGCAGGTGCCCTGTTAGCGGCGCTGCGGGCAAAGGGCGAAACCGCCGCCGAGATCCGCGGTTTCGCGACCGCCATGCGCGAACTCGCCCTGCACCCAATGATTCCCGAAGGCGCGCCGACGGTCGACACGGTCGGCACCGGCGGTGATGGTTCCGGCAGCCTGAATCTCTCGACCGGCACGGGCCTGCTCGCGGCTGCTGCCGGTGCAAGGGTCGTGAAACACGGCAATCGATCGGTTTCCAGCAGGTCGGGCAGCGCGGACCTGCTGGAACGCTTAGGCATGCCAATGCCACTCGATGAGGCGGCCAGTATTGAATGCCTGAACGCACTGAATTTCACGTTCCTGTTCGCACCCGCTTATCACCCGGCCATGAAAGCGATCATGCCCGTACGTGGCGCGCTCGGTGTGCGGACTGTGTTTAACGTGCTGGGGCCACTGACCAACCCGGCCGCGCCGCCGTTTCAGCTTATCGGTGCGTTCAGCGTCGAGGCGGCGAAGCTCATGGCCGATTCCCTGTCCGGCATGCCCATTGAGCGGGCCTTCGTCGTGCATGGCGAGCCCGGCTGGGATGAGGCGACGCCGGCCGGTGACTTCGTGCTGTATGACGTGCGCCCGGGGTCGGTCGAGGAGAGCAGTAGAACGCCGGAAGACTATGGGATGCAGCGCTGCGATCCGGCGGACCTGCGCGGCGGCGACGCTGCGCACAATGCCGCAGAGCTTACCCGCGTGCTGTCCGGAGAAGACCAGGGCGCGCACAGGGACGCGCTCGTAATGGGAACATCGCTGGTGCTCGAGGTGGTCGGCCTGGCACGCGATCTGCATGACGGTGTCGCCATGGCCGAGGCTGCAATCGACAGCGACAAGGGAACCCGGTTTCTCGACGACTTCCGGCAACACTTCACCGGCTGATGAGCAACTTTCTCCGCAACATGGCGGCAGCCAGCGCTGCGCGCGCAGTGGTCGCAAAGGTGACCTGGACGAACGGCGATCTGGACAAACCGGCGCACCCGCTGCGGCTGGGTGAGTTTGACCTGATCGCCGAGATTAAAGACCGGTCGCCGGCCGAGGGCGAACTTGCAGCGGATGCCGGGCCCCGCGCGGAGCGCGCGGTTATATATGCGCGTGCCGGTGCGGCCGCTATCTCCGTGCTTACCGAGCCGGAACGCTTTGCCGGGCAGCTGGCGCACCTTGAGGAAGTGGTTCGCGCCGTTGCAGCTGACAAGACGCCGGTCATGCGCAAGGATTTTCTGGTCGATACGGTGCAGGTCCTCGAAGCGAAAGCCGCCGGCGCGAGCGGCGTGTTGCTGATCACGGCGATGCTCCACGATGACCAGTTGCACAGTTTGCTCGACTGCGCGTTTGAACACGATCTTTTCGTGCTGCTCGAATCTTTTGACGAAGACGACTGGCAGCGCTCGCTTAAGCTTCTCGAGGTCAACCGCTATCGCGAATACGCTGCCCGCAGCAAGTTCCTGCTGGGCATTAACACGCGCGACCTGCGCACCCTGGCCGTGGATTCGGATCGCCTGCAACGGTTCGGATCGATGTTGCCGCAAGGCGTCACGTGTGTTGCAGAAAGCGGGCAGCATTCGGCAGACGATGCCGCGCGTGTCGCGGGCTGGGGCTATTCCACGGCACTGGTCGGCACTGCACTGATGCGAGCGGCGGACCCCGCTGTACTCATCCGCGAAATGTTGACGGCCGGGAGGGCGGTGGCCTGAATGGCGACTCTTGTGAAAATTTGCGGCATGACAGATTCGGCCGCAGTGGCGGCTGCCGTTGCGGCCGGAGCAGATGCGATCGGTTTCGTTTTCTTTTCCAAATCTCCACGCAATGTGAGCGCACAGCAGGCGCGGCAGCTGGCAAACGATATGCCGAAGAATATTCGCCGCGTTGCCGTTATGCTGCACCCCGACGTCGCGCTGTGGAACGAAGTAGCCAGTGTATTTCGCCCGGACGTTTTGCAAACCGACGCCGCAGATTTCGCCTACCTGAACGTTGCCGCCGGCATTGAAAAGTGGCCGGTGATCCGTGAGGGTTCGGTTAGCGACGATACGTCTTTCCCGCAGACGTTTGTCTACGAAGGAAAGAAAAGCGGTTTCGGCGAGACGGTGAACTGGACTATCGCCGCAGGGATCGCACGCCGCGGCAACATGATCCTGGCGGGCGGCCTGGATATTGATAACGTCGGTGATGCGATCCGGCAGGTAGCACCGTTCGGCGTCGATGTATCGAGCGCAGTCGAATCCGAAAGAGGAAAAAAAGATGCCGCAAAGATTGCGGCTTTCGTCGCGGCGGCCCGGGTTGCATGAAGCATAACGCTACGGCCTATTACGCTATGCAGTATCACAGACAGGAAAAACCATGAGCGCGGTAATTAACGCCGACGAAGCGCGCACGCTTCTCGCGGCATCGATAGCGGGTCAGCTGCCGGATAAACGCGGGCGGTTTGGTCCTTTTGGCGGGCGTTACGTTCCGGAAACGCTGGTGCCGGCGTTTGATCGCCTGGAGCAGGGTATCGCGGAACATTTGCATACCGACGACTTTCAGGACGAGTTTCAGTCGGAGCTCAGAACCTGGGTGGGCCGGCCGACCGCGTTAACGCACGCGCCGCGGCTGTCCGAACGATGGGGTGCGGAGGTCTGGCTCAAGCGAGAAGACCTTGCACACACCGGCGCACACAAAATTAACAACGCGATCGGGCAGGCGCTGCTGGCGAAACGCCTCGGCGCAAAACGGATCATTGCAGAAACCGGCGCCGGGCAGCACGGCGTCGCATCCGCCGCCGCCTGCGCACGCGTTGGCTTGCCCTGCAGGGTTTACATGGGCGCCGTCGACATTGAACGCCAGGCACCGAACGTAGACCGCATGCTCAGGCTGGGTGCGGAGGTGTTTCCTGTAGAGACAGGTGACCGGACCCTGCGCGCCGCTATCGACGAGGCACTCAGGGAATGGGTAACGGACCCGGCAGAGACCTACTACCTGATCGGCTCGGCCGTCGGTGCACATCCCTATCCCTACCTGGTGCGCGAACTGCAGGCTGTGATCGGGACAGAGGCGCGGGCCCAGGTCATCGCGCAGGCCGGCGGCCTCCCGGATGCCACGTTCGCCTGCGTTGGCGGTGGCTCGAACGCAATCGGCCTGTTCTATCCACTGCTTGGCGACCAAGACATACAACTGATTGGCGTGGAGGCGGGCGGCACCGGTTCAGGTCTTGGTCAGAACGCGGCGACGCTCGCGACGGGCACGCCGGGCGTATTGCAGGGCAGTTACTCGATCATCCTGCAGAACCAGGATGGCAACGTGCAGGAAACGCACTCGATTTCCGCCGGCCTCGACTATTCCGGTGTCGGGCCTGAACACGCATTCCTGCAGGCTGTCGGTCGGGTTAAGTACGTAGCAGCCAGTGACGATGAAGCGCTCGCGGCGCTCGAGGAGCTTTGCGAGACGGAGGGCATTCTGACCGCGCTCGAAACCGCGCACGCCTATGCCGCCGCCCGCAGGTGGGCTGCGAAGAACCCCGGCAAGCGCATACTGATCGGCAATTCCGGACGCGGTGATAAAGACATGCCCACCCTGACTCAATACCCGGTAAGGACAAGTAACAATGCAGCCGCATGAACGAATAGGCGCGGCAATTGCCGCGGCAAACAGTGCAGGCAGAACCGGGCTTGTGCCGTTTATCACGGCCGGTTATCCGGACCCCGGAAAATTTATCGAAACGCTGGAGGCCGTCGCAGCAGGTGGCGACGTGGTCGAACTGGGCGTGCCGTTTTCCGATCCGATGGCCGATGGCATGACCATTCAGCGCTCGAGTTTTACCGCCATCGAGAACGGCGTAACGCTGCGCTGGATTTTCGAGCAGCTTGCAGCGGCGGAGAGCGGGATCGATACGCCGCTCGTCATGATGTCTTATCTCAATCCGCTAATGTCTTTCGGCTATGAGAACCTGGCCCGGCGTGCTCGTGAGACCGGCGTATGCGCTTTTATCGTTCCGGATTTGCCGTACGAGGAAAGCGAGGAGATTCGGCTGGCGCTGGAGTCGCAGGGCGTCGGGTTGATACAGCTGGTGACACCGGCAACACCTGACGAGCGACTGGCCATGCTTGCCGGTGCGTCACGCGGATTCCTTTATGCTGTCACGATAACCGGCATCACCGGCGGTGATACCGGTCTGCCCGACTCGCTGGCAGACTACCTCGATAAGGTCGCCGCCGTTTCGCCGCTGCCGGTCTGCGCGGGCTTTGGTATCCGTTCGGCTGCTGACGTCGTTAACGTTGGCAGACATGCCGCGGGGGCGATAGTCGGTTCTGCTCTTGTGGAGGTACTCGAACGCGGCGAGAACCCGACCGAGTTCTTAAAGGCACTGCGTTGAAAAAAGTTACTGCCATAGATTCATTAATTACCATCAATCACTATAAGAACCTGCTGGAGAGCGAGGGCATACCCGCATTCATTCGCAACGAACACCTTGCATCGATCGTGGGCGAGATGCCGTTCCAGGAGGTGTGGCCGCAGCTGTGGGTACGGAATGATCTCGACTACGATCGAGCCGTGCAGTTAATCGACCAGCAAGAGGTCGTCGATGAAAGTCCGTCTGAACCGTGGTGCTGCGAAAATTGCGGCACGGACAACGAAGGACAGTTTGCGGCGTGCTGGAAGTGCGGTGCACAGCATTAGACGCTCACGGCTCATCTGGACCAATCCTGCCCAACGTGCCTGCTGGTGCGTTCAATTGGCGAGTAGTGATCTCAAATACGGGAAGCAGAAAAGCGATTGCACCAGGGGCGCACTAGTTCATGCGTGAAAGCAGTCTCGTCCCGGCAATCTCGCTGCGCAATATCCTCGACACTTTGTCCGCCTGCATGGGCCGGCTGATCAGGAAGCCCTGTGCCAGGTCGCAGTTGCAGCTTCTCAGGAATTCGAGCTGCGTAATGGTTTCGACGCCTTCCGCCGCTACCTCGATGTCCAGGCCGCGTGCCATTGCAATAGCCGCCCGCACAATACGCTGGTGACTGCCATTGATCTCGACGTCCTGGATCAGCGACTGGTCGAGCACGAAGCTGTCAATCACGCCGGTATCAAGCGAACTGAAGGATACATCCCTGGTGCCAAAGTGATCGAGCGACAGCCGCACGCCGAGCGCGCGCAGGCCGTGCAGCGTTTCAAGTTCCGACGAGCGCTGGCGAACGATATCGCCGTCACCGATTTCAAGTTCTATGCAGCCGGCATCCAGCGCATTATTAGAAATCGCCGCGGCGACTGCTTCCAACAGCCTGCCCGCCTTAAGCTGCTGTCGTGACAGGTTGATGGCAACGGAAAGGTCCGGCAATTCAAACTTGTGTTGCCAGGCAGCGAGTTGCCGACAGGCTGTATTGATAATCCACTCGCCCGCGGAATGAATGAGCCCGCTGCTTTCGAGAATGTTCAGGAACCTGGTCGGCGGTAACAGGCCAAAACGCGGATGCTGCCAGCGGATCAGCGCCTCCAGGCCAATCAGTCTGCCCGTGCCTACGTCAATACGTGGCTGATAGTGCAGTATGAATTCATCGCGGACGAGGGCATGTCGCAGCCCAACCTCTAATTCTTCGCGCTGCTCGAGCTTGGTGTTCAGTGCATCAGAGTAATACTGAAAGCGTCCGCCGCCGCGATTCTTCGCCTGGTACATGGCCAGGTCGCCAGCCTTGATCAGTTGTTCTGCAGAGTCGCCGGCGCCCGGAAAGATGGCAATGCCGATGCTCGGCGTGGCGTAAACCTCGCTCCCTTTGACGTCGTACTTTTCGGACAGAACCAGCACGAGTTTCTGTGCCGCGGCCGCCGCGTTCTGACTGTCGCCGAAATCTTCAATACAGACGACGAACTCATCGCCGCCCCAGCGACCAGAGAAATCCCCGACGCGCAGATTCTGGTTAAGCCTTGCCGCAACCTGGCGCAGCAGGTCGTCACCGATATCATGACCCAGCGTGTCGTTAACCGACTTGAAGCGATCGAGATCAACAAACAACAGTGCAATTTTGTGTTTTTGACGCTGCGCTCGCCCTATCGCCTTGCGCAGTTGCTGGGTAAACAGGCGTCGATTGGGTAATTCGGTCAGCTCATCATATTGGGCCTGCTGTTCCAGCTCGACCGTTCTGCGCATGCTGTCGGTGATGTCGCGGAACGTGATGACGCCGCCGACCAGTGACCGGCTGCTGTCATAAAGGCCCTGTCCGTTGATGCTGAGTATGGTGTCGAGATAGTCGGCCGTCTGGTAAGCAGCAACGTGGTTGGTAAATTTCTCCCCGCGACAGGCGCGCACCAGGGGCAAATCGTTGTGTTCAATTTCTGTCAGGCCGTCGGCGGCGCGGGTGCAGAAACTTTTCGCCCATTCGCCGTCGGGCTGTTGCCGTGGCGCGAGACCGAGAATGGAACGGGCCGCGGGATTGATATCGAGCACATGCCCGTGGCTGTCGACGACGATGACGCCGTCGTTGATGCTTTTCAGAATTGACAGCACGGTCGAGTCGGTTTCTGACAGGCGGTCGAGCAGCTGGTGCCGCTGGATGGCGTGATCGATAACGGATTCGATTTCTTCGTGCCCGGCATCATCTGCGCACAGATATCCCTGCGCGCCGGCGCGAACGGCTTCTATTCCCCGATGCTCCTGGTCACGACTGACCACCGCAATGACCGGGCTGTCTTTCAGGCCGGTCAGTATGGTTTGCAGGTCCGGCTTGGTCTGGTCTGCAGATGCGCCGGGTTCCAGCATGATCAGGTCGACCGCGTCGAACAACTCGTCGGGAACAGTCGTTGTTTTGTGGCGGACCAGGTTCCGGCAACAGGCATAGGCTTCCAGCTTGTTGCAGAAGTTGCCGGCGAATTCACTATCGCCGAGATAGAGGATGGAACGACCCGACATCAGGCCCGGGTTGCCTCTGCCAACGTAATCCTAGTCACATTGGCCCAACGAGATATTATAAGTGGTTTCCTGCATGCTCTTGTCGCTGGGCCAGATATCCTGATTTTCGTTGTTTCTTATGGAAAATTTCGGTCACGGAGACCGTAACGCCCCCCCAAAGCTAGGCGCATAATACCAGAATCATTGCAAAACTCAGTCTGAAATCAACAATTTGCTTGATGTTTTACGCCGCGAACGTAAATCAATTAAACGGATGTCCTTCTTGTTACATCTAAGTAGTAAACCACGGGGAGAATTGGCCGTTGCGAGCGCAATCGACCAGACAGTCAGGAATATCGCAGGATGGTCTGGTCTCTGTGGTAACTGAAGCGCCAACGGACGAATCTCGCTGGGTGCGACTGGCGAAGAAGGCGGACGCCGCCGCCTTCGAGAAGCTCTATCGCCTGCATGTGGACCGGGTCTACGGACTTTGTCTGCGCATGACGGGCAATCCGGCGGAGGCGGAGGACTGCGTACAGGATGCATTCATACAGGCGTGGAACAAGCTCGAACTGTTTCGGGGTGACAGTTCCTTTGCAACCTGGATGCACAGGGTGGCCGTGAACACGGTGCTGGGTCGCATGCGCAAATCGAGACGCGAACAGGACCGCATACGGGCGGTCTCCGATGTCATCCCGGTAACGGAAACGATCGCCGACGATGGAGAACTGCAGGACCTGGAACAGGCTATTAACGAACTTCCGAGCGGCGCCAGGCACGTGTTCGTGCTGCACGCGGTCTACGGCTACAGCCACAACGAGACCGGCAGCATGCTGGGTATCGCCGAGGGCACCAGCAAAGCACAATTAAGTCGTGCCAGGAGACTGCTGGTACAACAACTGGAAACGGAAAACGTATGACAGACAGTAATAAAATTGAAGAGGCGGTGATGGAAAAAGCGGCACAGCTGCCGACATCCATCGCGCCGCAGCGCGATTTGTGGCCCTCGATCGAACAGGCCCTCAGCACGCCGGCCCGGCCCGCGCGCACAGGGCGGGGTTCGATATGGGCGCAGGCAGCCGCCGTGCTACTGCTCGTTGGCGCGTCGTCGGCGTTGACCTATACCATCGTCAAAGACGGCGGCGGCGAGGCAACACCGCTCGTGCAGGATTTGCCACAACTGGTTTTCGAACCGGTCTCCGGCAGCTTCGGCAGTCAGTACAACTTAGGGCCCGGCTACCAAGACGCAAGAAGATACCTGGCGACCGGTTACGAGCGTGAACTTGCGCGCCTGGACCCGGAAACGCGCGCCGACATAGAGGCCAACGTCGCCACTATCGAACAGGCCATCAGGGATATTAATGTGTCCCTGGCTGAAGAGCCGGACAACGTTTTGTTGCAGCAATTGCTGTTGAGCACTTACCGGGAAGAGTTATCCCTGATGCTCACGGTAGAAGAAATTGGCAGTGCGACAATGCGCCGCGATGATATTTAGCATGGGTGTTTGTGCCGGGTCGGCGGACAATGTGCCGGCCTTGCGGAGGGAGTTTGGGAAAATGAAGTTGTTAAAGGTAATGGGTTTAAGCCTTGTCAGCACGCTGGCAATCGCGGATACGACCATCAATGAAACGCTGGATGCTGACGAGGACGGTGAGGTGATCGTCTCCAATGTGTCGGGTTCTGTCGAAGTTGAGGGATGGTCACGTAACCAGGTCCAGGTTACCGGGACGTTGGGCGATCGCGTCGAGGAACTGATCTTCGAGCGCGATGGCGACGAGATCCTGATCAAGGTGAAGTTACCGCGCAACAGTTCGAGAAGCGCCGCCAGCGATCTCGTTATCAAGGTGCCCGAGGCCAGTTCACTGGACATCAACACGGTCAGCGCGGATATCGAAGTGTCGGGCGTTGAGGGTGATCAGGACTTAAACGCCGTCAGCGGCGATATCACCACCGCCTTTTACGGGTCGGAGCTGGACGCCGAGTCGGTCAGTGGAGATATCGAGGTGGCGGGTAATAACCAGGTGGGAAACATACGCCTGCAGACAGTCAGTGGCGACATTGACACCGAAAACCTGGCCGGGGAGTTCCGGGGCGAATCGGTCAGCGGCGATGTCACGGTGGTTGGCGGGTCCTTTGAAAGGGTGCGGGCCGAGACCGTAAACGGGGAAATAGTGCTGCACGCACGCCTGGCGGACGGCGGCCGCATGGATGTCGAGACCATCAACGGGGCGGTGGACGTTGATTTTAAAGGAGACGTTTCTGCTGAAATCGATATCGAAACATTTAACGGCAGTATCAGGAACTGTTTCGGCCCGGAATCTGTCAGAACGAGCAAGTATGCGCCCGGGCGTGAGCTGGATTTCACCGAGGGGAGCGGCTCTGGCCGGGTTCGGATCAATACGCTGAACGGCAGCGTGCGCCTCTGCAAATAAGCGGAGACCACATTTGCCGGCAAGGGCCGCCCGTCTGCGGACGCTGGTGGCCTTTTTAGTGACAAAAAGTCACAGACCGGACATTGCCGCATTTGTTATTCTTAGCTCATTCGCACTCACCCCCAATCGAGGCCGGACCAGCGTCCGGAAAGTGGCACCATGGCTCGTCTTATTAAAATACTTCTTATTGCTCTTGCAGCCGTCGTCGGCGTGGTCGCCGTCGCTGCCATCGGCCTGCTGCTCTTTTTCGACCCGAATGATTTCAGGGACCGGATATCGGCGAGTGTGAAAAACCAGACCGGTCGAGACCTGGTCATCCAGGGAGATCTGTCACTCAGTCTCTTCCCCTGGATCGCCGTCGAGGTCGGTCGCACGGAACTTGGCAATGCCGACGGCTTTAGTGATGAACTGTTTCTCAGTTTTGAACAGGCAAGTTTAAGCGTACGCCTCGCCCCGCTGATTCTGAGACAAGAGGTAACGGTGGGTACGGCATCGCTGGCCGGCCTCAATGTCAACCTGGAAGTCGCCAACAACGGCTCCAACAACTGGGATGATCTTGCTGCCGGTGGCAGCGAAGGTACAGCGCCCGAAGATGCGTCCGGCGACGCGGCTGTGATTGACGTCGCCAATATCGAAGTAAGCGATGCGAACGTGTCATACAAAGATGGCCAGGCCGGATCGGCCTACACGATCAATAATCTTGAGTTCAAGACCGGCCGGATCGTGGCCGACACGCCGATTGATATGTCCGGCGAATTCGACTTCGCCGCAATGCCCGGAGAACTCGGTGGACATATTGTGTTTCGCGGCACATCGACCATGAGCGACGGCGCACAACAATTATCACTCGCCGGGCTGAATGTTACGGGAACGCTGAACGGGATCGTTTCGCAGCCTGCCGAATTCAATTTCGACGCGCGTGAAATCAATGTCGACACTGCGGCCCAAAGCGTTAACGCCGGTGAAATGGACCTGTCGGTGCTGGGCCTGTCGATGGCAGCCGACGTCGAGCCGTTTTCATACGCCGGTTCGCCGCAGCCGAAGGCCGCCTTGCGCGTTGCCGAGTTTTCCCTGAAGGACCTGATGCAGGCGCTCGACATCGAGCCGCCGGTGACGGCCGATCCCGACGCAATGCAGCGCGTTTCCTTCAGTGCAAATGCTGCCGTTGGCGATACCGCAATTGCGCTCTCGGCGATGACGCTGGCACTCGACGATTCATCCATGACGGGCAGCCTGTCGGTACCCACTACCAATACCGGTGCACTTAAATTCGATCTCAATGTCGACTCCATCGTGCTCGACGCTTACATGGCGCCGGCCGATGACAGCGCAGCAGGCGCTGCCGATGAAGCCGACGATATTGAAATCCCGGTCGACCTGATTCGCACGCTGAACGCAAACGGCAGCTTCACCATCGACCAGGCGTTCCTGTCAGGCATGGAATTCGAAAACCTGGAGCTTGGTGTCAACGCGGCCGGCGGCAATCTGCGCCTGCATCCGCTGGCTGCCGATTTTTACGACGGGTCATATAGCGGTGATGTGCGCGTCGATGCATCCCGCGACGTGCCGAGCGTGTCTGCGAATGAAAACATCAGCGACGTCAACCTGGCGTCGATGGCAAAAGCGCTGTTCGACCAGGACAACATTTCCGGAACGATAAATGGCGGGTTTATTTTGAGCGGCGCTGGCCAGACCCTGTCCGCAATTCGCAGCGATCTCGATGGCAGCATGTCCATCGAGCTTGCCGACGGCGCCTGGGAGGGCATCGACGTCTGGCACCGGTTACGCAGCGCGCGAGCGTTATTTCGCCAGGAGCCGGCGCCCGAGCCAACCCTGCCCGCCAGGACCAAATTCTCCTCGGTGACGGCAACCGGCGTGGTCACCAACGGCATATTCCAGAATAATGATTTCCGCGCCGACCTGCCGTTCCTGCAGCTCACCGGCGCCGGCATCGTCGACCTGAATACCACCGAAGTTGATTACGGGCTGCAGGTTCGCGTGCTGGATCGGCCGGAGTTCATGGCCGGGGCGACCGCAGCAGAGCTCGAGGATTTCACTGAAACCGTGGTGCCGCTGAAAATCACCGGTCTGATGAGCTCGCCCAGCGTCAAGCCCGACATTGGCGGCATCTTCCGCGGCCAGGTTGAAGAGGCGCTCGAAGAGAAGAAACAGGAGCTCAAGAAGGACCTGTTGAACCGCATTATCGGTGGCAGCAACGAGCCGGTCGATGCGGACGATCCGGACGCCGCGACGGAAGAACCGCAGGAAGAGGACCTGGAAGACAGGCTGAAAAAGGACCTGCTCAAGAAAATATTTGAGCGCTAAACGTTTTGCGCAAGCATCCGACAATGCAGGCCGGTTTCCTGCTGATACCGGTACTGCTGTTTTTCTGCAGCGGTATCCGCGGCGCCGATCTCCAGGAGATCGAAGTCGAGCGCGAAGACAACGTTTACAACATGAACTCGGTGAGCTGGCTCGATGTCAGGCCAGAATTGCTGTACAGCATCCTGGCTAACCACGACCTGTTTACTAATTTCACCAGTGCGGTGATTGAATCGCGCAACGTAGAACCAGATGAAAAAGGGCGCCCGCGATTTTTTTCGCGCTTCGAAGGCTGCGTCGTGCTCTTCTGCAAATCATTTGTGCGTAATGGGCACCTCGAATTAACACCGCACGAGGAGCTCATTGCGATCGTCGATCCGGAGACCAGCGACTTCAAACACAGTCGTGAGCGCTGGACACTGGAGCCGGAGGAAGGCGGCACAAGAATGACGTATGAATTTGAGATGATTCCGGACTTCTGGGTGCCGCCGGTCATTGGTCCGTTCTACATTAAACGAGCGCTTAAAAGAGGCGGCGAAAAAGCGGTCGACAGGATCGAGGCGCTCGCCAAGAAAATAGAACAAGAGACGCACTGAGCCTTGGATAAAGCCGGCTTTTCCGCCAGGGTCCTCGAGTGGTTCGACCTGCACGGGCGCAAAGACCTGCCGTGGCAGATAAACCCGACGCCTTACCGGGTGTGGATTTCTGAGGTGATGCTGCAGCAAACGCAGGTGGCCACGGTCATTCCCTATTTCGAGCGCTTCATGGCGTCTTACCCGGACGTGGCCGCGCTGGCGGGTGCTGAGCTCGACGCAGTGCTGCATCACTGGTCGGGTCTGGGCTACTACGCGCGTGCGAGAAACCTGCACAAAGCGGCGCTGAAAATCGTTGCGGAATACGGCGGCCGGTTTCCGGACGTGTTTGCAGATGTCCTGGCGTTGCCCGGTGTTGGCCGTTCCACCGCCGGGGCGATACTGGCGCTGTCCGGCAATCAGCGGCATGCCATCCTGGACGGCAACGTCAAGCGGGTGCTCGCCCGACAGCACGCGGTCGAAGGCTGGCCTGGCGCCGGCGCGGTGGCAGACAAGCTGTGGCTGCTGGCAGAAAAGCACACGCCTGACAAGCGCGTCGCGGAATACACGCAGGCGATGATGGATATTGGCGCCACGCTCTGCAAACGCACCGCACCGCTGTGCGTCGACTGTCCCATAGCGATTTACTGCAGGGCGCACGCAATGGGGCGGGAGAGCGACTATCCCGGCCGGAAACCGAAAAAGAAGAAACCGCTTAGACAAACGCAGATGCTGCTGGTGTGCAGTAATGATGAGATCTACCTGGAGCGACGCCCGGCGACCGGGATCTGGGGCGGCCTCTGGAGTTTCCCTGAACTGGAAAGTGGCGGCAACGTTGCTGACTGGTGCCAGGAGCGTTTGCGCCTTTTGCCCCTCAGAGTTGAGCGATGGCAGTTGATTCGCCACAGCTTCACGCACTTCGATCTGGATATACAGCCGATCGCCGTGCGTACGCAGGGTGCATCAAGTAGAGTTGCGGACAGCGACGAACGCGTCTGGTACAACCTGTGCACGCCCCCGCAACTGGGTATGGCGGCACCGGTCAGCAACCTTATTCAACAATTGAAAGAGCAGGAAGAACATGTCCAGAATGGTTAATTGCATCGTGCTTAAGGCAGAGGCCGAGGGGCTCGACTATGCCCCCTATCCCGGCGAACTGGGGCAAAAGATCTATGACAATGTTTCCAAAGAAGCCTGGCAGCGCTGGCTTGGTCATCAAACGATGCTGATCAACGAATACCGCCTGACGCCAATCGAGCCGGAAGCACGCAAGTTTCTCGAAACGGAAATGGATAAATATTTTTTCGGCGAGGGCTCTGCGGCGCCGAAGGAATTCGTGCCTGAATAACGGCAGCGCCGCCGCTGACTCTGAGATAAATCGACGGTGAATTCGGATGGCTGAAAAAGTAGCAATAGTGACTGCCGGCGGCAGCGGCATGGGTGCCGGCGCCGCGCGCAGGCTGGCGGCCGATGGCTACCGTTTAGGCGTGCTGTCGTCCTCTGGCAAAGGCGAGGCACTTGCAGAAGAACTCGGTGGAGTCGGTGTCACCGGTTCCAACCAGTCGAATGAAGATCTGCAAAACCTGGCAGACCAGGTGCTTGCCAAATGGGGTCGCGTCGATGTGCTGGTCAACAGTGCCGGGCATGGACCGCGGGCGCCGATTCTGGAGCTGAGCGATGACGACTGGCACACAGGCATGGACGTATACTTTATGAACGTTGTTCGTCCGACCCGCATCATTGCGCCCATCATGGTTAAGCAAAAGTCCGGTGTGATCATCAACATCTCCACGTTCGCGGCGTTCGAGCCCGATCCGGTCTTTCCGACCTCGGGCGTTTTTCGCGCGGGGCTTGCGGCCTACACGAAGCTGTTTTCGGATCAGTACGCGGCAGAGAACGTCCGTATGAATAATGTATTGCCCGGCTTCATCGACAGCCTGCCGGAGAAGGAAGAGTTTCGGGAACGCATTCCGATGGGACGCTACGGTAAGACGGAAGAGATCTCCGACGTGATTGCTTTCCTCGCATCGGACGGTGCCGGCTACATCACGGGGCAAAACATTCGCGTGGATGGCGGCATGACAAGATCGGTCTGATCTGTTGCTTTTAACCCCCCAGTAGCCGGAAGCGCAATCCGATCTGCCTGAACGGGTTCTTACCTCCCGCGTGCATTGAAGTAATACGCAATCTGGCTGGTGCTGTTTTTTCTATCGCGGAGTTGGCAGTGCGACGCAATCTGTCAGATGGTGTTCTTACCCTAACGGCAACTCGGTTGTTTTCGTAACCGTCCTGATCGCAACGCTGGAATTCACCCTGGCAACGCCCGGCAGGCGGGTGAGTCCCTCATTGTGCAGGCGCTCAAAGTCCGCCATATCCGAAACCACGACGCGCAGCAGGTAATCGAACTCGCCCGTCATCAGGTAGCACTCCATGATTTCCGGAATATCGCGCACCGCTTTCTCGAACGCGGCCAGTTCGCTTTGTTCCTCACGCCTGAGAGCTATGTGTACAAACACGGTACCCGTCAGCCCGACCGTTTTCTGGTCCAGCAGGGCGACGTAGCGCTCGATATAGCCCTCCTGCTCCAGGGCCCGCACGCGACGCAGACAGGCCGACTCCGACAGGCTCACGAGATTCGCGAGGTGGACATTGCTGACCCGCCCGTCGCGCTGCAGCTCGGCGAGAATCATTCTGTCGAATCGGTCGAGAGACATTGAAGAATCTTCTAATTTTTATCCAATTGGCGACAGAATATGCCACAAATGATGATATTTCACACTGAATCAGCAAGCGAATTGCGCGAAAACGACGGTATCCTGTCCGGAAAATCCAATAACTCTCTCGGGGGAGGGTCGCTATGCAGATCGGAGTACCCAAGGAAATCAAGATTCTCGAATATCGTGTCGGCATGGTGCCGGCCGGCGTTCGCGAACTCGTGCACGACGGTCATGAGGTTTTCGTCGAGGCCAACGCAGGCATCGGCATCGGCATGACCGATGCGGACTACCAGGCAGCCGGTGCCACGGTGCTGGCTACCGCAAAAGAGGTATATGACGCGGCGGAGTTAATTGTAAAAGTAAAAGAACCGCAGCTTGCAGAGTGCGGCATGCTTCGCTCGGGCCAGGTTCTGTTTACCTACCTGCACCTTGCGGCTGATCCGGCGCAGACAGAAGCACTGGTGAAGTCGGGCGCAACCGCGATTGCCTATGAAACGGTCACCGCGAAAGATGGCTCACTGCCATTGCTGACGCCCATGAGCGAAGTTGCCGGAAGACTGTCGATTCAGGCAGGTGCCTATGCGCTGCAGAAAGCGAACGGCGGCCGGGGCGTCTTGTTAGGTGGTGTACCTGGCGTTGCACCCGGAAAGGTGCTGGTGATCGGTGGCGGTGTGGCCGGCACGAACGCAGCCGAGATGGCTGTCGGTCTTGGGGCGCAGGTGACGGTACTTGATCGATCCGTGCCACGCCTGAGAGAAATAAACGATATTTACGGGGGGCGGGTTCGCACAGAATATTCTACAAAACACGCTGTCGATACGTTGATCGCTGGCGCGGACCTGGTCATTGGCGCGGTGCTGGTTGCAGGCGCTGCGGCACCGAAGCTGGTAACGAAAGAACACGTTAAAAACATGCGCGCCGGAGCGGTGCTGGTAGACATTTCGATTGACCAGGGCGGCTGCTTCGAAACGAGCCGACCGACGACGCATGCAGAACCGACCTATATTGTTGATGATGTCGTGCACTATTGCGTGACCAACATGCCGGGTGCGGTGCCAAGAACATCGACGTTTGCACTGACAAACGTAACGCTGCCGTTCGTCAGGGAACTGGCGAACAGGGGCTGGCGCGAAGCATTAAGTCGCGATTCGCACCTGGCGCATGGACTGAACGTACATGCAGGCCACGTGAATCACGAAGCGGTTGCGCACGACCTGGGTTACGAATACCTGTCGGCGGATGACGCTTTACAAGCAGCCTGATCATATCTCCCCCTTGATCAGGCGGTTTATTCAACCGGGCGCAAGCCCGGTTTTTTTATGTCAGTCGCAAACCGGCAGTGACAAGAACTTCCGCCGCGAATGTGTCTCTCGTCCGCGCATCTTTGCTAAAGATCAATCGGCACCGAGCGTGCGTTGCATTCCTAGCAAGCGTGGGTGGAAAGGGTTCTGGTCGTGATTGAATTCCGGCCAAAAAAAAGCCCCGCCGAAGCGGGGCAAATGTTGCGTTGGAACCTGGCGCGCTACGAACAATCTGTATGTATCGCGGTAATGCTGTACTGCTGGCCGCCAATCGAAAATTGTTGCGGTGTCACAGTAAATCGATACTCGTAAACGCGATTTCCAACTCGATCTTCCGCCGCCAAAGGCGAAATCGGCAAGCCTTGGGCGAAGGGTTGGTCAGCCCGCGAGCCGTTGATCGGCAGAATCTTGTCCAGGTCGACATTAACGTTTCCCGTGAACGTAATATTGAACGTTGGTCTGTACGCAGTGACGTCGCATCCAACCCTTAACGTGTAGTGATCGACCGGATCATTGAGGCCTCCAACATTTGATTGCACCGCGGGAATCGGGGCGTTCTGGTTGAGAAAGCCGCCGCTGAAAAACTCCGGCTGGGCAATACAGTTGTTGCCATCCGGACCCGAACCCTGGGGACAATTAGGGTTAACCGGCGTAGTCGTCGGAATCGATACCGGCAACGGTATCTTGCCAATACGCAGGGTATATTGTGCATTCAACCCGTTAACCGGCGGGATAGCCACGCGCAGGTAGAAAACGCCACCGACCAGCGAATTGTACGACAGCGTGTCATAGGCATCGCCACCGTTCGTTGAAGCCGCCACAAGCGTCTCGGAAGAATCAAACAGGTAGATATCCGCACCACTGCCGCTGGTATGCACCAGATCGGCATTGACGATGGACCCCGGGGCTACGTTGAAGATGAAGAAGTCTTCGCTGTCCGTTTGCCCGACAAAGTCAACCATTGCAGTAGGCGGGTCGCCCACTGCGCCAATGCTGGTCGCTGTCGCAAAGCTGTTGCCCGCGAAATCCTGCGGTGCTGCAGAAATTGACAGCGAAAACGGTATCGTCTGGCCGGGTCGACCAAACAGGCGCACAAAGTGCGTGCCGCCCGGCATTTCGGCGGTGATCACGCCCAGCGAATCGGCAACCTGCCACTGCTGCGGCGTGACCAGCGGCGATACAGCTGCGCCTGTTGCTATCTGCGCATTGATGACCACGCTCCTCGTTGCTGGCAGTTCGAAGACATAGTCGACCCAACCCTCATTGGCGCCGACGTTCCCCTGTAACAGGCGGTTCGTATTGGTGCCTGTGCCATCGATGAGTCCCAGCTGCTCGGTTCGTCCTGTTGGCGGACCTGCCGTATCGACACTAAGCTGGAAGTTCGTATCAGCCGTCCACCCGTAAACCAGTATGGTGTAGTTTCCCTGCTGCAATCGCTGACTGATCTCCTCATTAGTGATGCCCGAGTTCGTGCTCATTGCCCAGGTGCCGTTATCGCCCCACACGTAGAGGCTCGCATAGGAAACCAGCCCGCTGAGCTCTATAGTTGACGCGCGCGTTTCACTGAGTGAGAAGGTGAAGTACTTGAAGGGGCTGGTTGCTCCGACCCGGTTGTTGCGAACTTCGCCCGCCGGGTTGTTACCCAGCGCGATCGCCGTCGCCCTCGAGCTGCCTGGCGCGTTTGACTGCGCCAACACGGGCTGTGCGAGTAAAAAAATGATGCCCGTAACAAGCAGCATCCTGGATGTAATGTTCATACGGTTCTCCTTAAAGTCTGCATGAATCGTTTGAGGAAAATTCCTCTCTGGTACATGCGAGAACCGCGCACGTATCGCGCCACCTGAACAGATCAGGGTGCACCACTCGCAAACGTAAAAAGGCCGCGACAAGCATGCCGCGACCCCGTTTGCCTATACCTCCTTTTGTCAGCGAGCCATCAGGCACCAATGATCAGTTTCTGAAGTGACAGGTAGGTAAACCAGAGACCCGCCGCCGCGAGAATTACCGACCAGTATTTGACGGGTATCCAGTAGAGATCATGCTTTGCTACCAGTGGCGCAGAATCCCCGGTTTCATCATCAATGATGGTTAGCCCTGTTGACGCAAACTCGAGCAAAGTATGCAGCTTGTATACGATGGCAGCGGCAACCCAGGCGCCGAGCGCAGCGCTGAATTCGGGCAGGATGCCAGTCACATCGGTCATATATTTTGCGGAAACAAACGACACGATCGCTGCCAGCAGAACCAGGTACCCCTGGCCGGTCCAGAAAATAAACATGGTGTCTTCTCCTTGTTAAAATTTTGAATGAAATTGCGCCTGTCCATACAGGCGCAAAGGGGCAGAGATTTGGGTCACCGCAATCATCAACATGCCGATTGCGATGAAGGTCAGGTTGAAGTCCGACAAGGCCGGCTCCAGGGTTGCCTGGAACTCGGTCGACTGCAGGCTGTTCTGCAGGAATCTCTGCCACTGGCGAATCGCTCTCTGATGCTGGGTTGCGAACAGCAGTCCACCGAAAATGCCAATGACCAGCTTGGTGAGGCAGATCGAGCCGGTTCGCTGCTCGGTGTCGGCTGAATTACGGGTCTGGCGAGGCATCGTTCTGTCCTTTAAGTTGCGCTTACTGGTACATGCGAGGACGGCGACGAAAACGCGCCAGGCCATGAGCGCCTTAGCCCTGCGTGCCTTTCTGGCGGTGGGATGGGGTGCCTGCTAGGATCAATTGAGGCGCAGCCATACGGCACGCCGACCCTGAGTGCATGGCGAGGCAACCTTGGCGGACACCAGCTGGAACAGGATGTGGGACGCGTTTCACCTGGCGCTTGAGCGCGAAGGCGCCGATCGCGAAGAATTTCTGCTTGCCGAGTTCGGCGATGCGCCGGAGCAGCTGGCCGAAATAAAGGCGCTGCTCAGCGCCCATGAAGATGCGTCCGCTGCCGGCGCCGATACGCGCGCACAGATCATTGCGGACTTGCAGAGACTCGACCCGGAAAACCTCGTGGGAGAGACGATCGGTGACTATCGAATTCACGAGCTGATCGGTGAAGGGGGCATGGGGCTCGTCTACGCTGCCGAGCAGCTGCAGCCAATCAAGCGGCGCGTCGCACTGAAGATCATCAAGCTGGGTATGGATACCCGCGAGGTCATCGCCCGTTTCGAATCGGAACGCCAGGCGCTCGCACTGATGGAGCACCCCAATGTTGCACGCATCCTCGATGCCGGCGCGACCAGCGATGGTCGCCCCTACTTCGTCATGGACTATGTGCCGGGTGTCGCGATCACAACTTACGCGGATCAGGCGAAGTTAAGTCTGACCGCGCGCCTGCATTTATTCCTGGAAGTCTGTGACGCAATTCAACACGCACATCAGAAGGGCATCATTCATCGCGACCTGAAACCTTCCAACATCCTGGTCAATAGCATCGACGGCAACGCCACGGCGAAGGTTATCGATTTTGGCGTTGCGAAAACGCTGACCCAGAAGCTCAGCGACAAAACTGTCTACACCAAGCTGGGACATTTTATTGGCACGCCGCGCTACATGAGCCCCGAGCAGGCAGAGATGGGGGCGCTCGGGGTCGACATACGCAGCGATATCTATTCGCTTGGTGTCATCTTGTTCGAGTTACTGACGGGCCGTACGCCGATCAGCTCGGAGGCGTTTGCCAAATCAGGCACGAGTGGTATCGCCGACGTTATTCGCGGTGTTGCAGTTGCCAGGCCAAGCACGTTGTTCAGCGACGCCAGCGACGACAGGCAATCCGCTGCGATAAACCGTGCTGCCAGCGTGACCGACATGAAACGGCATCTGGGCGGCGATCTCGACTGGATTGTATTGAAGGCAATCGCCAAGGAGCGGTCCGATCGATATTCGTCGGTTGGCGAGTTATCGGGCGATATTTACCGGTACTTTCAGAACGAACCGGTGGTCGCCAAGCCGCCGCTCACGTCCTATCGATTCAGGAAATTTGTTGCCCGGCACAAGACCGGCGTCGGCGTGTCGGCGGTCATTCTACTGGCACTGGCAGCCACACTGGCTGGCCTGACCTTCGGCATCGTCAAGGCGAATCGTGCGCTGGAGGTCGTGGAATCGGAGCGACAACGCTCGCGCGCATCCTTCGATTTCCTGTCAGGTTTGTTAACGCGGGTCATTCCCGACACGGCAAACGGAGAGGATGCACGTCTGCTCAGATCGATCCTGGGTGAAGCCAGCGCTACGTTGCGAGATGCGCCGCCCGGCGACCAGCGCGTTCTGGCCGACCTGCATCAGACACTCGCCGAATCCTATCGAGCGCTGGGCGACTATGCAGCCGCCCGATCGCATGCGGATGCCAGCCTGGGTATCTGGCGCTCGCTGACCGGGCCCGATTCGCCGGCGGCGCTGCGTGCCGAGAACCTGGGGGCGCTTTTGCTGCTGGACACCGCGGATTTTAGCGAGAGTGAACGGGTTCTGCGCGACGTCGTCGAGCGGCAGGCCCGCGCGCTCGGGCGCGATCACGCAGATACGACTGCAACGCTCAATAACCTGGCGCTCGTTTTAATCCAGGTGGGGAAACCGGAAGAGGCAATGGCTCTTTTTGAAGAAGTGCTTGCGGCGCATGCAACGACATCCGGTGAAACCCCGGATGCCGCCTTGCGCACGCGTTTCAACATGGCGGCACTACTGGCAGATACCGGCCAGGCCGCAGCAGCCGAGGCCAGTGCCCGCGAACTCGAAGCGGCATACCGGAAACATTACGGGGCGCAGGATCCGAATACGCTATCCACTCGCGGGCTTCTCGCCCGCACCCTGCTGCAGCAGGGACGCATTGACGAGGCAAGGGTCATCCAGCAGGGAGCACTGCAGGACTCCATAGAGGTATTAGGTTCCACACATCGCGAAACGCTCGGTCTCAAGCTCATTGCCGGACAAATACTCATGGCACAGGAAGACCCGATCGCCGCAGAAAACATGTTCCTCGAAGTGCTCTCCGCAACCGACGGCATTTCCGTTGATATCTTCTCAGTCAGGTTGCCTGCGTTAATTGGCATATTCGATACGCTGGTAGCGCAAGACAAACCCGAGGAGGCCGCGCAACAGATAACACAAGCAGAAACAATCGCTGCAGCCAGCCTGCCTGACGATCATCTGCTACGCGCGGTTATCGGGGCAAAGCTCGGCACCGTGTTGCTGGCAATGGACAGACCCGCCGATGCTGTCGTGAAGCTGACCGAAGCCTACCCGACACTGCTGCAACAACTCGGTGCGACCAACACCACGACACGCACAGTGCTGCGTGACATCGTCGCAACCTACGAACAGCTGGGCCAGGCAGACGTTGCTGACCGGTATCGCAGCGACATATTTAATGCGCTCTGACAACAGACCTTCAGGGTGAGCAGTCGCAGGCTATCCGAGAGACAGCAGGAACCACGCTTCGCGATGAGTGCCGTCGCTGTGTTCGGTAATCAGCCGCAGCACCCAGTCCGCTGAACCGGCAAACTCCGCGGCAGGAATGTTCCCCAATTCGCCGTCAATTACCGCTGCACCGATTTCTGTCGCAACGCGTTTCCATGCCGTCGGCTCTTTGCCCGCGCCTATCTCAATCCAGGCACGCTCAAAGTCATTGGCGTCCGCGGTGCCCGAGACCGAGAGCAGAACCGCCCCATCCTGTTGCACGACCGTTGCGCCCGAGATCAGCGAGTCGATGTAGTAGTTCCTGTCCAGGCTGAGCGCAGCCGCGGCATTAACGATTCCGTAGCCGGTAAACTGGTCTTTTCCGGGCACGTCGGCGTCGTCTGCCGACTGGGTGATGATGCGGTGCAGTTCGTCGTAATCCAGGTCCGGCTGCTTCGACAGTACGAGGGACGCGATCCCGGTAACAATCGGTGCGGCAAACGAGGTGCCACTGACCCGGTAATAGCGTTTGTCATCACCAACGTAATTTGCCGACCTGACATATTCGACGTCGGGAATATCGAGCATCGTATCGGTTCGGCGTGCCCGCAAACTCAGCACGTCAATGCCGGGCGCGGCGATATCCACCTGCTCACCCCAGTTGGAAAAAACAGTGCGCGCATCCTGCAGGTCTGTAGCGGCGACGGTCAGCACGCCTTCAAGCCCTGCCGGACCGTAGTCCTCCAGGTCCTGACCTTCATTGCCGGCAGCCGCAATGATGAGAACGCCGTTTGCAATGGCATAATCAACGGCGGCGCGCTCAATGCGACTCAGTTTTTCTCCGCCGACACTGATGTTGACCAGTCGTGCACCGTTATCAACTGCATACACGATGGATTCGGCGATGTAAGAGGCACGCGTATTGCCGAACGCGTTCAGCGCTTTCAGGACCATCAGTTTTGAATAAGGATTGATGCCGGCAATACCAACGTCGTTATTCTGCGTTGCCGAAATGATTCCCGCTACGATCGTGCCGTGGCCGTCATAGTCCCACGGCAGGTTGTTGGCACGCATGAAGTCCCAACCGATTACATCGTCAATATACCCATTGCCGTCATCGTCAAGCTGGTTATCCGGAATTTCGGCGCCGTTTTTCCAGATGTTGTCCCAGGAAATATCCAGGTGGTTCCAGTCCAGGCCGGTGTCAATCACCGCGACGACAACAGGCTCGGGACTGGTGCCCAGTTGATTCCATGCGGAATCATCCTCTGCCGTCAGGCCAACTCGCTTGATCGCCCATTGATCGTCATAAGGCTGGCCCCACGAGCCGCTTTTGCCACGCGAGGCAGTTTGCACGAAACTCGGATCGTTCGGCGCCTGCTTCGTGCGACACCAGTTTTCCTCGATGATCAGCCAGTCCAGCGTGTTGAGAGTTTGCAGGACCGGATTAACGACCGGAGCTGCAGTTTCCGGAAACGTCAGCGTAATAAACGGCGTATTACCGATCACCTGGCCCTGGTGCAGGTACGGTCCCAGGTCCGCCGGCAGGTTTTCCACAAACTCGCGAATATCGTCTCCGGCACCGCCCTCGAGAATAAAACTCCGGATCGGGTCGATGTCTATTTCGTACTCAATCGGCTCAGGCACCCCCGACAGGGAATCCACAAGCATTTCTCTGTCAATCGCCAATTGCAGCGCAAGCGCCAATCTGCCGTCGTCGTCTGTCACACCCTGTAAAGGCTCCCCGTCAAAACCATCCTGGGGTTTGTCCGCACCATTAACAGGCAATGCGCCAGGCGGAAAGAAGATCTTGAGTGGCGCTGCGGCGACAGCCTGTTCCGTCTGCGTACCATCAGGTTCCAGCACGGTTTTCTTCGCCTTGACGAATATATTAAACGTGCCTGCGGTAGCGATATTGCTGCCGAGCTCTACGGCATCAGCGTTTGTTTCAGGTATTGCTTCTTCCCCTGCGGTGTCCGCCCCTATAACTTCATCAGAGGCACTGCCCATGACGGGCTCTGTAAACTCCTCGTCACTTTCGTCCGGTTCCTCGTCATCGCCTTCCCTGTCTCCGACGATGACGCGATCAGCGACGTTGCCCATGATGGGTACAGGAAATTCTTCATCGGCAGGGGTCAATCCACCGGGCGATGCAGATGCAGTATTTCCGGGCGGAAGCACATCCCCGGGGAAGCCGCCGTCCGGAGCGATCGGTGAACCGGGCATCAGGAATGGGGGAATGAGTGGTACTCCGTTTCTTACGGGTGCAGAAGAGAAAGGAAATAAATCGGGGGGCTGTTCACCAGCGGCCGTGAAAGTTCCACCGGGTGAGAAAGGCAAAACGAAAGTTTGTGGAAGCGTCGGCCTGAACGTGCACCATTCGTTACCCTCGATCGCGACATTCAAACCGGTAAAGACAGGCTGGTTGGCGCCAACTACCAGATCGTCTCTGTCTATCTGATCAGCGGGGATATCAAAAAAAAACGGATCGTCGATCATGCCCTTGAAAACCCGCACGTTTGCGTCAACACCCGAGCTCCCGTTTTCGTCTTGCTGAGCCCGGCCCGTTGAAACAATCGATAGCAGTAGCACAGATATCAGCAGGTAGCGGCCGAAGGACAGGCATCGCGGCAAATTCGTCAAGAAACGCATCGTCGAGTCATTCACGGGCAAATCTCCCCGGATCACGTGAGGATCCAAAATCGTGGTCGTTAACTGACCATGCGATAGATCTGTAATTTTTGCGCCAAATGACGGCCTGGCGGCCGTAATTAGCGGATTTCTGTTATTGTTTACAGGCTAGAACAATAACAAAAAGACGGGTTTCAAGCGCCAGTTCGTTGCGGGGACCGTGCATCTCGCCGAACCGGGCGGCGGCTTTTGAAGAAATCTGACGCATTCAGGGACGGTTCCTCGCATGTGCAACCAGCGCTGAACGAGTTTGGCGTCGAGATTCCTGAAACCCGAATTGAGAAGGAGTAACCCAATGAACATTCAGCAACGCATGGTCATCGCATCGGCGGCACTTGGTATGTTTCTTTACAGCACACTGGCGTTCGCCGTGTATGGTCAGCAGGTCGTCATCCAGAGTGGTGACGCATCTGCCCTGCAGGGTGCCACGCTATCCTTCACGACCGCCGCTGGCGAGGCAGTGCCAGTCACGATCGAGGAAGAAGCGGATGGGCGCATCACAGCCACGATCCAGTTCTCTGGCGATCGCCGTGGCGGGCAGAGTGAGCGTGGCACGCTCGTCGTGCTCGACAACGGCGAATCAACGTCGTTTGCGCTACCGCCGGCACGTGTTGACGAATATTTGTTGGTGGGCCTCGAGACCGGCAACGTCTCGATGCTCACGTTGTCCCCCGGTATGGCCGCTGCGCCTGCAACGCCGGGCTGGACGCTCGGTATCGGTGGTTTTGCCTCTGATTTGACCACGCCCGAGATCGGTACATCCGGAGTCATTTCGGAGGGCGGGTCTGAATCCTTTATCCTGCGTGGAGTCGATTCAGTTGATCTGACTGGCGTCAATGTCTCTTTGTCCCGCAATCTTGGTGGGCAACGCAACGCAAAATGGTTTGGCGCATTTCAAAGCGGCACTGGCGATGACCAGACCACCGCCGATGTACCGACAATGACGACCAACACAGCCCTGGTATTCACTGACTTCATACAGGGCGTCACGGGCATCGGGGTTTTTCCGGTCGGCGTTCAATCGTCCCTGGATGTCGATGTAGACGTCACGCAGTTTCGCTTCGGTTATCAATTCGATTTTCGTGAAACCGGACAGTCCCGATTGACGGCGAGGTTTTATGGACAATACGGGGAAATGGAAATTGAACAAAACAGCACGGACACGCTGATCGACCCGGCATTCGGCGGGCAGAATCCGTCAGCGACGCGCAACCAGGAGCTGGAACAGACTGAGATCGATGTATACGCCGGGCTCCGCTACACGCGCGACATTAATGACGTTGCTGCCTGGTTTATTGAAGGCGGGCCAATTGTTCGTGTCCTCGATGCAGACTGGACGTCGACTGAGCGAGTGCAGTGCGCCATTTGTGGCGCGCCGCTGATTGACAACACGGTCGAGCGCAGTGCCAGCGAAAGTGGTACCAGCGTTGGCGGACAGGCGAGCTTAGGGCTCGACTTCAATCTTGGCGAGAACACGGTACTCGAGTTTGAAGCTTATTATCGCGGCGGCATGGATAACGCCGCGCCGATCAACCCGCAGTCAGGCGACGATCTTGCCGTTCTTAATCAGCCGACTTTTCTGTCGACTGACACGAGCGCCGAGTTTGGTGGCCGCGTAAGGGTACTGTTCAGCTTTTGATTCATCCAGCGTCGATACTGACCTTGAGCCACGCCTGTGCGCTGGTCCACAACCTGTTTACGGAGCGGGGAGACACGTCCATTGCCTGGGCGGTCTCCCCAACCGTGAGTCCTGCAAAGTAACGAAGTTTAACGACCTGGGCCATCGCGGCATCTTTCTCTTCGAGTTTGTCCAGTGCTTCATTCCACTCCAGCAGCTCGATGAGCTCGTCTTTATCCGCCACGTCGCCTTCCGCATACTCCGTACGCCTGAATTCCCCGCCATGTTTCATGCTGGCGTATTTCCGAGCCCGATCAATAAGGATGCGGCGCATCGCTTCAGCCGCGGCGCCATAAAAGTGTGCACGATTTTCCCAATCGACCTGTTGTCCACCCACCAGCCGCAAATAGGCTTCATTGACCAGCGCCGTTGCCTGCAACGTGATGCCGGGCCGCTCCCGCGCCATCCTGGAGCGGGCGAGCTTCTTTAGCTCGTCATAGACCAGCGGCAGGATCTTGTTGTAAGCACCGGCGTCCTTGCCGGCGGCTGCCAGCAGTTGGGTCAGATTCTCTTGCTGATCGGTCAAGGCAATCTTCTTGTTTTTATTGAAGTTTTCATCCTAGCAGTAAACACCGGCACGGCCAAGCGAGGTTTCTGGCGCGTTTTTCCGATCGTTCTCGCATGTCCTGTTGAACCCCCACTAAAGCGGCCACAACTAAACCGGCCAATGACCAGGACAGGAGAACGACATGAACCATCGGCAGATATTCCAGGTAGCCACGCTTTTTGCTGCGCTGCTGAGCGCGCAGGCATTTGGCATTGAGCCGGACATGCCGGGGAGTAAAGATCATCCGGGCTTTCCGCGTGTCGAGGGCACCCGAATTGTTGGGTATTCCCTTGCTGAATATGACGTAGGCGGCTTCGTTTCCGAGATGGTCGACGGTGAACGAATCGTGCTGAATCCCGAAGGCAAACGGACACGGATAATGTACGTGGGACGGGATACGCAAAGCACATTACAGATCATCAGAAATTATCAGAAAGCGCTGGCGGAATTCGGTGATTACCGGGAGGTGTTCGCCTGTCAAACGCTCGAGTGTGGACAGTCCATTGCCGGCAGATTCGTTTGGGCGAAGGAAAACCGGATACCGACAATCAGTCAATTCTGGAAACATCTGTACGGTGTCACGAGTTATTACAAAACACCGAAATATATTTACGGCACCGTCGTTAAGGACGATAAGCAGTATCACATATCCGTGTTTTCAGCATTTGCGATCCGTAGTCCTAACGGCATTCAGAACAAGCCCACCGTGCACATCGAAATCGTCGAAGAAGAAGACTTCGAGTCAGACCTGGTATTTATAGATGCTACGGCAATGTCAGCGGAAATCGCAGAGCGCGGCAGTATCGCGCTCTACGGTATCCAGTTCGATTTCGATAGTGCCGCACTGCAGGCAAACTCTGACGACACGATCGCTGAAGTAGCCAAGGCGCTGAATGCAGACCCGGCGTTGAGCATCTACGTTGTCGGCCACACCGATGGCGAAGGCGCCCACGCCTACAACCAGGCGCTGTCAGAGAACCGGGCGAAGTCCGTTGTGGAAGAACTCGTTAATGGTCATGGCATCGTCGCCGAGCGCCTGGCCGCTGTTGGCGTAGGCCAGGTAGCACCGGTTGCAAGTAACGACACCGAAGAGGGTCGTGAGCTGAATCGCCGCGTCGCAATCGTCAAAAGATAGACATCAGCCGGCATGACCTGCAGGTGCAGCATCGCTGCCACTGTATCGGCAACGCACGGCCAACATTTTCATCCAGCGGTGCCGCGCGTCGACATTTACCCCACAAGACTCATTCTGCTGGCGCAACCGGCACGGCATTCGCGCATGTACTAGTGAGCCCTATAAAACATTACTGAACAGGACCATCGGACAACTACCCATGAATACACGAAACCAACATTCAAGCCTTCCTGGTGGTAACGCTCCGCTCCGATCATTTTTGACTCCGGGAAAAGCATTGATCTGGCTGGCTGTTGTGTTTCTTTCTTTCGCGACGACCAGTTACGGACAGGCGACAGAGGAGTTGGCGCAAGCAGAGCTGGTTGCAGCAGACCGCGAGGTGCAGGCTGCAGAGCAGGCCGTAAAGTCAGCTGAAAAAAATTTTAGCGCCGCACAGCAGGAAAGTTACGCACTTGCGCGAGCAGTTGCGAAGTGGCGCAAGCAGAAAAAGGAAGATAAGCGCGTGTCAGACCTTGAAAGGGTCACTAACGCACACGGGGCAGGGAAAGAAAAGGAGCGAATTGCGCAGGGTGAACTGCAGACAGCACAGGATCGTTTGGCAGAAGCCGTGCGTCGACGTGACGAATTGCGTAACAGCACGAACGCAGACTTTGCGAATCGTCTGCCACCGCATCTTGACGTCGTGAAAGTGTATTCGGGCAACAACGTCGTTTACCACGGTCGCTGGATCCCAAAGCGCCAGGACCTGGCAGAGAGAATTGCCGTACTGCAGGCAATCGAAAGTAAACTGCCTGAGCATCAGGGTGCCCTGCAGCGGGACCTGGATGCAGCGATCGCCCGCACAGTGACCGCGATCCAGGCAACGGACGCGGCGATGGACAATTACGTTGCCGCCGTCGTGACCGAAGGCGAGCGGCGACGGTCTATAGAGCTGACCGACCTGTCGCAGACACTGATCCGTGACACGGTGACCTCCGGGTACGTTGGGCTCGCCATTTCGGGCGTATCGGAAATCGTCAAGGCGCACAGACCCGGCGGTTCGATCGACGCCAACAGGGAATACTGGAACATCAACAGGCTGCCCGGACTCGACAGCGCTCAGGGGATGTCTGTCGATACGGCTGAAAGTTTGCGTCAACTTGGCGCCGAACGAGCGTACATACAGACGCTCGAGAAGAAACGCGCTCAAAAACCTGGCGACGCCATCGATACGGAAGCGCTCAGGAAAAAGATTCAGGCTGCAGCGGACCAGGCTGGCAACGATGCAGTGCGGGATGCTTTGATGCCTTATGCACAGGTGCTCATCAATGATTCAGCCAAACAGGTGGGAAATATTGCAGCAAAAGCGGGTATCAAAAAATTCGGCAATAGCGAAAACGCTGCGGTCAGGCGAGTCCTTAAAGATCTCAGCGGCGGCGACTTCCAGTCACGAGCCACCGGCTTCAGTTCGGCGATGAAGAAAGTGCACAGCAACTTCCTGGGTGGCCTGCTGCTTGATGAAGCGCTGAGCGGCATCAAGGACGAGCTTCTGAAAGCAGAAACCAAGAAACGTATCTACGCTTACCACCAGTATGTCGGCAAGTGGGTCGAACAGGCCTGGCTGGAATACGAGGTGATCCAGATTTCGCGTGCCTACTGGGTGTCGCGACTGTCGACAATCGTTGCGCAGGACAAAATGAATAACCTCGTGCGCATAAGCGAAGGACAAATCGAGCGGGACAGAATCATGCAACCGCTGGTCAATCAAATCCTGGCCAGTAAGGGAACGTATCGCCTGGAGCTGGATTTTTCCAAACCCGTGACAGTGGACAGTGTTTTCATCGATGACGCCGCGATCACCGGCGAGGTAAACGGCGCAAAGTGGATTGGCATGTTCCGCCTGGAAGGCCTGCGGGAACGCGCGCAGCTGAGGGTCTCGGCACACGACGACCTGTCCGGTCATAAACTGGACAACCCGCACACAGCAGCATACTGGTCACCTGAACAGCAAAAGATCATCGGCTATCACGAAGTCACCGATCACTATCACTATTTACGTGTACTCGCGCCAGGCGGATCGGAAGAAGATGCAGGTGCGAGCCGGCAGCATGGTGCAACGCCCAGCGGCATTACGGTTGCGGTTGCGGATGTTTTCGGTGCCAATGGGCTGCAGACCGTGCCAGCTCCAGGCGTTGCGATTTTCGTGCTGGATGAAAACGGCAACACGATTGCAAAGACGACGACTGAAAATACCATCAACAGCAAATTCATCGAGTTGACGCCGGGCCGCTACACGCTGCGACTGGACATCGGCAAGTACAAATCAGCCTTGCCAGCCGCGTGCACGAATGGCTACGTTCGGCAGATTGAAGTCGTGCCGGGCAGGCAGTTGAGGTTCACCGCGCCTGTTTATAGCACCCTGCAATCCAGGAATGGCACCTCGGTGGCCCCTGTAGGCAGTGACTGCATTAAAGGTCCCTAGAGTGAGGCCGCGGTTTAAACGAAATCCGCCTTTGGTGTAAACAGACAGTCACTGCCAGGTGCGCAGTGACTGCAAAGACTCGCTGTTCGCGACCCGCTTCGCTCCACTTGCTTCCGTGATCTTCAACGCCAACGCTCAGCCGCGATCTCCACCGTCCCCACTACACTCAATCGCCAGCAGCATTTCATTCAGGTCATGAAAAGAAAGCGCATCCCTTTTCGTTAACTCGTTAATGCGATGCGCACGCGAGTAAACCGTATTGGGGTGAATCGACAACGCCTTTGCCGTCTGCAGAACATTCATATTATTATCAGCGTAAGATCGCAATGTCGCAGACAGCGCACCACGTGCTTTGCGATCCGCGTGCATGAAGTCATCAACCCAGGCAGGCATTGCCGATTGCAAATTATCGCGCGCCACGCGCACCAGCATCTGCTGAAAAGAAATCTGCGCATAGCGCATGACCCTGTTCGCAACGTCCGCAAAGTCCAAAGCAAAGGTCGCTTCCCGCAGTGCACGCGGTATGTGCGACGTTGATGGCGAATCATTGCTCATGCCAATCAATGCTGCAGGCCCGATTGTTCGCAACGGTCGGTAAATACGTTCCGCAAGCAGCGACTGCGGTGCGGTCCAGCCCGATTGACGGCGCGTACCGGAAACGACGGCAACCACGAGATTATCCCTGACGCTGATGAGTGTGCGCACCGGTGACGCTTTCAGCGCATCCTGGACAGCATCCGCCATGCGCTGGGCGCGCGCTGGATTCTCCATTTCCCGCGGCTCGACCGAGCGTGCTACGACCACACAAAACGACTGCCGCTGTTCGAGGTAGCCGGCGCGGCGTAACAGCTGAGCAATGCGATTATCCGATTCGTCATAGCCACTGAGCAGCAGGTTCAGGAGTTCGGTACGCCGATCGCCCTCGGCTTCTGCCAGCACGCGCGTCTGCTTGACGTATTCCGAGGTGCACAGCGTGCCGATCGCGCCGTTGTACTCAATCGTGAACTCTGTAACGGCAGCCACAACGCGGGTGATATGCGTCGAAACCGGCGCTGCCCCGATGGCATCGTCCCGGATTCGCCGCAGCAGCACCTTGTGGATGCAGCGATGGGCGTTCAGCAGGGCATCCAGCGGAAACTTCTGCGCCGCGCGGCGGTGGGCATGCTCCCGGATAAAGCCGAATTCCTCGCGGCTGGGGCCACCCAAGAGGCGGCAGATCTCGTCGATATGCTGCTGCAGGTAGGTTTTAAGCTCCGGCAGCACGTCCGGATTCCCTGAGCTGGTGTAGGGCGCCACATCCGCCAGGACCAGGTCATATATCTCGTCAAGAATCCGGGCACGGTCCGCCCGCAGGTTGTCCGCCACCCCGGGAATGATGCCCAGCGATGTCAGGGACAGCAGCGTCGCCCGCAGGGGGCTGGAATAGGACGTATCAACCATGAATTGTGCACTTTACACAATTCTTGATCCTGACGTTGCTCATTATGACCGATGTAACACCCTAAAATTGTGTATACCCTCTACATTCGAATCAACAAGAACGACAATGAGAGGACAATAAAATGGCGAAATTCCTGTTTGTTTACCACGGTGGCGACCATCCCGAGACCGAAGCAGAAGTGGCCGAAGTGCTCGACGCCTGGGGCGCCTGGTTCGGTTCAATGGGGGCAGCGGTCGTCGACGGCGGCAATCCTGCCGGCGAGTCCAGCACCGTTCATCCCGACGGCTCGGTCACCGACGATGGCGGCGCTAATCCCGTCAGCGGCTATAGCCTGGTCGAAGCCTCTGACAAGGCGGACGCGATCGAGAAGGCAAAAGGCTGTCCGATCCTCGCCGCAGGTGGCTCTATCGAGGTTGCAGAGGCGCTGGATATGTAGTTTTCGCTCAAATGAGCCGGAGAAAGGCCCCAAAAAGGCCTTTTTCCGGCCATCCTGGCCAAAACACACCCATAATCGACCCCCGTTTCGGCCGTTCTGCCCAAAAACCGGCCCAAAGACGCTCTTTTTCCGGCCATTCGCCCTGGAAACAGGCTCACAACCCGCCCTTTTCCTACTATCCCGCCCAAACTCGACGTTCTGGCCCTAACGTCCTGTTAAATAGGCATTTTCCGGTTATCGTGAACGAGATCACCTACTCGGGTCTAACTATTATGTAGGATATAAAACATCGATTTGGATGAGGTAATAAGCCTATGGTCGATTTCGGAAGTAGAGAAAGGGTAGTGCCGGTGCACAACCTTCAGGATTATTTTCGAACCTCGATCGAGGATGTCATCACTCGCCAGCAGGTCGACATCGACCCGCACGCATCCCACTACGTCGTCAACCTGCTGACGATGTTCTCCCGCTCCGACGAACTCTACGCAGACGATGGCGAAACCTACGGGTTGCGACCATTGGCCCTGATGATGGCGGACGCCGCCGACGCCGAATCGCCGGAACATCGCAACTACTGCCTGCAGCGCATTGGCGATGTTGCACTTTTCATATCCGGCTTCTTCGCCAACAGCCTTGCGACCAAGGCGGTCGACATCGACTACTACATCCACATGGGCGGCAATGCTTACGGTTCTCTCTCGGACGAGGTCCGTGGCACTTTTCGCGGCAACACGTTCTCTTCAATCTATCGCGAGCTCGCGCTCAAGTTCCAGACCCTGGTCGATGTGCTCAATGAACTGAGCGACGGCCCGAAAGGCAACTCCGACCTGCTGAGAACCTATGAAGTCTGGCGCAAGACCGGCAGCCGACGCGCCGAACAGTTGCTTGCGGATAACGGTGTCGTGCCCATCGGCAGTGCGGGCCCGAAAAGGCACTAGCATGCTTGCCAGGCTGCAGCAGCGGTTAAACGAAACGTACCAAACCGATCCGGGTTACGACGTGCGCGAGTTCCTGCTCACAGACAAAAACATTGCAAGCGTCCTGTTTAGTCATGAAGGGCTTGCAAGCACCGGTGAAACCCTGTTGCTGCGAGAGGAAGATGACGGACTCTCCGTCACTCTCTATCTCGAACAGGAAATATTGAAACGCCTCGAGTCGACCAACCCGCTGGACGAACTTCGCGCAGAACAGTTAAACGACCTGTGCAAAGTGATCGAGGGCCTGAGTCATTTCAACTACGTGGTGTGGAAGGCAAGCCAGGATCGCACCGTGTCGCTGCTGGAACTTGAGCTGCAGGCGGAGATAGACAAGTTCGTCAGCACGATGCAGCTGGCCACCGAGCAGGAAGACCCCGAGTTACAGAACGGCCTGCATCAGCGCTTGTTCGATTCAATCAGTTTCCGCGATGACTTAGACCAGGAACAGGCCGAACGCTATCGTGCCGCGAACGAATATGCCGCACGATTTTGTCGCGGCCTGCGACAACGCCTGCAGAACAACGGCGAGCATGCGTTAACGGAATTACGCCAGTTCTATCGGCTGCAGTTGCCGGAAAAAATCAGCCACATTCATTCGAACGCCTGGGCGGACGGCTGAACTGAATCCTAACGTCGCTTACTGGCGAGGCGACCATCGCGGCGTACCTGCGCTTCATCAAAGCGCCTTTTCTGCACCTTGGTTTCCGGCAGGACATCGGGCACTGAACGGGGCTTGCCACTGTCATCGAGTGCGACAAATGTGAGATAGGCAGAAACGACGTGTCGCGTGTTGCCGGTGAAGCTGTCCTCGGCCGCAACATGCACACCGATTTCCATGGAACTGCGCCAGCTGCGATTGACGGCGGCTTTCACGATTAACGTGTCACCGGCGCGCGCGGGCGCGAGAAAATTGAGGCTGTCGACCGCCGCGGTCACGCAGGTGCTGCCGCTGTGGCGCTCGGCAACGATCAGCGCGGTTCGATCGCACAGACTCATGACGAGACCACCGAACACGGTGTACTTCGAGTTCAGGTCATTCGGAAATACTTTATAGACATTCTGCTCAACCGAAGAGGCCGAAGGTGCTTTACCCTTGATTGCCATTGCTCGTTTGCTCCAGTGCGTGCTGCAGTAATTTCCGTGTGAGTATCTGACTGAACCCGTGTACCTGGTCCAGACCCATATGTTGCAGTGCTTCATCATGGCCTGACGATGCGCCCGGCAGTGCAGCGAGAATCGTGCTCACTTTGCCTGATGGCGTCGCCGTTTCGGTTTTCAGCCATTCCAGTGCCGCTGCCAGCGCCTGCTCGGTCTCCGTAAAGTCTGTGCCCAGCGGGTAGTCCGGGAAGTGCGGGCGTATGTGTTCAAGCCGAAAAACGCCGCGAACATTTTCGAGCGTGTTTTCCGGGGCGGACACGGTGGTTCCTCCGGCCAGCTTCCCGGCGCTGACGGCCTTGCCCCGAAGATCGAACTGAAAACCGGCGTCGGTAATGCCCAGCATCGCCTCGATGACCTGCGCGTCCGACTTGCCGCGCGTTGCGGCAATGCCGAACTCGGACACATACAGATCGCGATGATGACGCGGCACCGTGACATGGCCATAGGACCAGCGCACATTGGATTGTGTCTTACCACCGCTGGTGCGCGTCGAACGTAACATCAGGATAGACTGCGCATCGTCAAGTGCATGCGCCATTGAAACGAAATCGAACTGGCCGCCGACGCCGCTGACCACGCGGCCATCTTCCAGCGCATCGGAAACAGCCGCACCCAGCAGGGTCACCATCATGGTTTCGTTTACGAAGCTGGGTAACCGCCGCTGGCGGCGTTTTCGCTGTTCGTCGCCATACAGCGTGTTGACCGAAGAAATGCTCGTCATGTGTATAAGGTGGCGTTTTGCTTCGCTGAGCGCATTGAGTTTCTCGTAAAGATGGCTCGAGCCAATCAGGAAACCGGCGTGAATGGTTGCCTCGTCCTCTTCGTCGGCCGGGCGTTTGATCAGGCCGGCCTCGAACAGTGCAAACAGCGCATCGCTCATCAGTTCAGTCGAAGCGAACAGGCCCTTTTCGAACGGACCGGTCTCAACCGGCAGTTCCTGGCGGCGTGTCGATTGTGTACCACCGGGCAGACGCTCAAGAACCTCTTTGAAAATCTCCGGGTGTCGATGCCTGAGAATGAGGCAATGGGCAACCGCATCACTGAGTGAGCCGATTCCCACCTGCAACGTGCCGCCATCACGAACCAGGCTCGCAACGTGCATCGCCGCGGCATAGTCCCCGGGCAGTACGCGTCGATTCGGCAACGGGAACAACGGAAAGTCATCGCCATTCGTATCGAGAACGAAATCGAACCGCTCAGCGGGAAGATCCGCGTCACCGAGCATGTAAGGCAGGTTGCGATTCACCTCGCCAATAACCGCGACACTTTTGCCCTGCTCCCGCATGGCTGCAAACGGCGGCAACAGGTCGAGCGTGACCTCGGGGTTGCTGGCAAGGCTGTAGCGGCCCGCACTTTGTTCCCGCACTGCGACCAGGTTTGCGATCACGTTGACGCCAAGCGCCAACAGCTCCGTTGCAACGCGGCTGTAGTTGATGCTGGAGTAGCTTTGCTGCACCAGTGAATTGCTTAAGTAAGCCCCGGGCCGCAGGTAAAACTCCCGCACCCTGATGTTCCTGGGCAATGCCTGCCGCCTGACGGCAATCGCGTAAGCCGGCGTCGGCCACTCACTGTAGAGCCGCTCAACCAGCGGTGTGACAAAGCGATTTTCGAGGTCGCTGCTGCCGGATGGCACCTCAAGCGTCAGGCCGGTAAAGATGGTGAGCGAAATCGACGGGTCATTTTTGGCGCGCTCATACAAGGCGTCTACGACCCGCACCGCCTTACCAATGCCGATCGGCAGGCCGAGCACCACTTCCTGGCCAACCGATGCAACGATGGCATCCGCTATTTCGGCAGCCGATTCGAAAACGCGGCTCATCGAATTACTTCAGCAATTCCTGGCAACGACGCGGTCCGGCCGGCAGAAAACCAAAACGATAAAAACACGCTACCCCTGCGTGACAGCTAATCGGGCCGCTGCCGCCTGGTCACGCGGGCTGATCTTGTCGAAATCAGAGCCCGCCGGTTGCTGGAACAGGCGCAGGTCGAATTCGGGCACGATCGCCAGCAGGTGATCGAAGATGTCTGACTGGATGTCCTCATACGCGCCCCATTCAGTGGTGTTGGTGAAGCAATACACCTCGATCGGCAGCCCCTCGGGCCCCGGCTCAAGCTGGCGCACGAGCAGGGTCATATCGTTGCGAATCATGGGATGGTTGTGCAGGTAGTTGTAGGCATAGGCGCGAAAGGTGCCGACATTCGTCAGGCGCCGATGGTTAACCTCTGCATCGACCTCGTATTCAAGCCCCGCGTTGTAGTCAGCGAGCTCTTTCTTTTTCTGATCGATGTAGTCGACCAGCAGTGCGAGGCGGCGGAATTCCGCCACTTCATCGTCGCGCTGGAAGCGAATGGAGGACACGTCAATATTCAGGGAGCGCTTGATGCGACGACCGCCGGACTGCGACATGCCGCGCCAGTTCTTGAGTGACTCCGACACCAGTTTGTGCGTGGGCACGGTGACGATAGTCTTGTCCCAGTTCTGCACTTTAATCGTGTGCAGCTGCACGTCGATAACATCGCCGTCGGCACCGTATTGCGGCATCTCGATCCAGTCGCCAACCCGCACCATGTCCTGCGCACTAATCTGAACGCTTGCAACCAGCGACAGGATCGTATCCTTGAAGATCAGCAGCAGCACCGCGGTCATGGCGCCAAAGCCGCTGAGCAACAGCACCGGCGAGCGGTCGAGAATGGCCGCAACGATCATGATGCCGCCGAGAATCCAGACCACGAGCTGCACGAGCTGCACAAACCCTTTTAACGGCCGGTCTTTCGCCATCTCGGTCTGGCCGTAGATCTCGTTGCCCGCGCTGAGTGACGATGTCAATGCCAGCGTCAGCATCAGGATCATGTAGCCGAGCATGACGTTACGCACTACGGTGACGACGCCGTCGGGAACTTCGGGGACAAGATCGATTCCCCAGAAAATAATAATGGCAGGCACGAGGTGCACGATGCGTTCGAAAACCTTGTGCTCGACCAGGATGTCGTCCCAGGTCACCGACGACATGGCGGCGAAGCGTCGCGCCATGCCTATCAGGATGACCTTGGCAATACGGTCGGCGATCCAGGCGCCGACGAGCAGCGCCACCAGCGCGGCGGCAGTCGGCAACAGGGGATTAACAGCAGCGAGTGTGTCGAGTATTTTCATGGGGCTCAGTTCAGGGGCGGTCAGATGGTATCACCGACACGAAACCGGTTGGCAGGTTTGACGTGCGTGAACGACAGATTGTGACCCAACGAGTTATTTAATGGTGCGCGCTTCTTTCAACAGGTCATAGGCCGCATTGAGCTCGCGCGAACGTTCCTCGGCAACCGGCCGCATGCTGTCGGGCAGGCCGCGGGACGCGAGCTTGTCGGGATGGTTTTCGCTGATGAGCTTGCGGTAGGCGCGCTTGATCTCGGCATTGGTCGATTCCGGTGTCACGCCAAGCGCGGTATAGGCATCCGCGAGCTGATTCTGCGGCGGCGGGCCACCGGGTGTCCTGCGCCCGTCTTTCGTGGCACGCAACAACGCTTCGAGCTGCGATACGTCGGCCTCACTAAGACCCAATCGTCGGGCGATACGCACCAGCATTTCGTGTTCGGCCGGGTCGATGCGACCATCGGCAGCGACGGCCATGACCTGCAGTTGCAGGAACAGCTGCAGCAGCGGCCCGCGGCCGCGGGTTATCTTCCCGAACTGATCAACGGCAGCGTCGAGATCAAAATCCGGCTGTTTGCCGCGACTGAACGCCGCCTTGGCCTGATCGCGCTGCTCGCCCTGCAGGTTCAGCATTTTGAAGATCTGCTCGACGGCGTTGATTTCCTCGCGCGAGACGACATTGTCGGCCTTGCACAGGGCACCCATGATGGCGAACACCGAGTCGAACAGCTGCGTCTGGGCAACGCGCAGGTTGCCGATGATGAAGCGCTGCAAGGCGATCCCGGAGTAATACCCGGCAGCTCCGCCCAGCAGAAAGCCGGGCAGGCCACCAATGGCTCCACCAATGAGAGCCCCAATGAAAGCTAAAAACATGCGCGGAGTGTAACAATCACATGCGCTCTACAGAACCACCTGGATGACCCGGTCCAGTCGGCCAGTCGATCCACCCCGTACGGTGGGCTACCATGCCCGCAGGAGATTATTGATGCGTGACACGTTAATTTTCGGCGCGACGATATGCCTGCTGCTAGCGGCCTGCAGCCAGGAACCGCCTGCCAGTTCGTCGCCCACCGATTGGGTTCTGACCAACGGTCGTATCTATACGGTGAACGAAGAACAACCGTGGGCGGAAGCGGTGGTGATTCGCGACGGCGAGTTCGTTTACGTTGGCGACAACGCAGGTGCGCAAGAATTTGCGACCGAGGGCGCTCGCATCAGTGACCTTGGCGGCCGCATGGTGATGCCCGGCATTGTCGATGCGCACACACATCCTGGACAGATCGACCTCATCCGCTACGACGCAACCTTCACGGCAACGAAACGTGACGCGTTCCTCGCAGAACTCGAACAGTATGCAGCAGCCAATCCGGACGACGACTGGTTGCGCGCCTGCTGCTGGCCGACGCAGGAATTCGTATCCGGCAACAAGGGACCGGACCGAACAGACCTGGACCCGATCTTTCCTGATCGACCTGTCTGGATCTCGAGCAGTGCCGGCCACAGCTTCTGGCTGAACTCGGCAGCGCTCGACCGGTTGGGTCTTGACGAGGATAGCCAGGACCCGCGTTTTCCAATCGCGATCTACAAACGTGATGAAACCGGGCGACTGACCGGCTGGCTGAAAGAGGGCGCGGGCTGGCAGCTGATGGATGAAATGTTCGAGATCGACCAGGCAGTGCACGAAAGCAGCATGCGCGCCATGCTGCAGAACCTGAGCGAGCATGGTGTGACGACACTTTACGATGCGGGCACCAAGGAATTCAGCGATCGCGTTTACGGTTTCCTGGCGGGGCTTGAAGAAAAGGGTGAGCTGCCCGTGCGTTACGAAGGCACTTACAGAATATCCACACCCGATCGTCGCAAGCTGGCAATATCCGAGATGAAACGCTTTCGTGAAACTTATGGCGGTGAACGCCTGCAGTTCAACACGATAAAGCTCTTCATGGATGGCGTGCACGAGAATCGATCGGGCGCGTTGCTTGAGCCTTATGCAGACGACCCGAACTACGTGAGCGATACAACACTCTCGGTAGAAGAACTACGCGACTTCCTGATCGAGCTACACAACGAGCGTTTCGATCTGCACGTGCATGTGATTGGTGACCTTGCGACCAAGTCGGTGCTCGATGCCGTGGAGGCAGCGAAAGTAGAAGTGGGCGAAGATTTTTACCCGCGCGTGTCGGTGGCCCATTTGCAAAACATTGACCCGGGTGACTGGTCACGTTTTGCAGAACTTGGCGTGAGTGCGAACTTCACGCCCTGGTGGCATGGCTTCGATGACCCTGATCCGGTAGGCGCCGGCCTTGGCGCCGAAAGAGATGGCGACACCTATCGGGCACGGGCATTGTTCGACATGGGCGCCAACGTCACGTTTTCGAGCGATGACTGGACGCTGAATGTGCTGTCACCGTTCCTGGGCATGCAGGTTGGCCATACCCGGCAATTCCCGAGGGAGTGGCTGACGAAGGAACAGGATCGGGAGGCATATCGAGGGCCGGAATCAGAGAAACTGCCGCTGCCACTCCTTATTAAGGGCTACACGATCAACGGTGCCAGGCAGCTGCGCATGGAGGATCATGTCGGCAGCATCGAGGTGGGAAAATTGGCTGATCTGGTTGTTCTGGAGCAAAACTTGTTCGAGGCTGATCCGTACGACCTGCACACAGTGAAGCCCATTGCGGTGATAATGGAGGGCGAATTGGTGCAGGGGAGCCTGAACTAAGCCATTGAAATCAAGGCATATGAGACGGCAACCTTGACTGAACGAAGCACTGCCGGTCTAATACGCGCCTCCTTCGAGACCTCAACCCCCTCGTAGGAGCGGCTTCAGCCGCGATCAGTAGGCAGCCTTAAAACGGCCAGGTAGCTCAGTTGGTAGAGCAGCGGACTGAAAATCCGCGTGTCGGTGGTTCGATTCCGCCCCTGGCCACCATTCTTTTCAACGGCTTATGCCGTTTCTAAGATTCTCTCAAAAAACCCTTGCGTGAATTTTGCGTGAGCCTAACTGACGCTCAGCCGCCGCAAAACGACTAACTCGGGCTTGTTACCACTTCTGTCGCACACACTATTTGCCGCTTCAATGAGCTGTGAAAGCTCTGCAGCGGAGTAGTGTGTTGTCATCCGTCCCGAACGATGACCCAGCAGGTCCTGCCGATCCTCGAAGCTCACACCGGCGGCACGAAGCCTCCGGCCGAACGTGTGCTTCAGGTCGTGCACTCTCACCTGCTTCATGCCGAGGTTCTGTCTGACCCGGCACCAGGAGCTGTTCAGCATCCTCGTAACCGGTTTGCCCTTGTAAGCGAACACATGCGTTGGGTGATTCCCGCGACACGTAGTTACAACTGATTTGGCAATGTCATTCAAAACCACAAGTCTTTCGTCTCCGTTCTTGACAAACATCCCCGGCACGATGAACACGAACGTATTGAGGGTAGGCACCTTCACTTCCCAGTTCCATCGCAAGTTGCAGATCTCGGCATCGCGGCAGCCGGTATTGACTGCGAACAACGCCATCTCAGCGAGATGGGCCGGCAACGCCGAAAACAATTTCTTCTGTTCTCCCCAATCAAGCGGATAAGGCTGTCGCTTGTTATTGTCGGGTAACAGCTTGATCTTCGGTGCTGCCGCGAGCCAGGTCAGTCCATTCTCATCCAGCCACTCGCTTTGTGCGAGGTTCAGGATTCGCCGAATAACTTTAAGCCCGTGGTTGATGGTGCCTGGTGCTACTCCCTCTTTACGTCGGTGTTCTATCCACAGCTGCAGTGTCCCTATATGAATTCGATTCAAGGGAATCGATCCTATCCAGGGCATCAGCCGTTTCAGCTGAGCGATGTCGTTTCGAATCGTGCGCTTGTGCTGGTTCTCTTGAACAAACTTCGCAGCCGCTAACTCGAATGGCCTCGCCGGCCGAACGCCGTAGACTTGCGCTTGGCGGGTTTCGTCGATTTGCCTGGCAAGGAACAACTCAGCTTCTTCTTGTTCAGCTGTTCCAGTACTCTTGCAAATTCGCCGCCCGCCAATGCGCTTGTCGATATGCCAGATACCTTCTCTTTTGATGAGGCCTGGCGTTTTTTTGCGTCCCATATCGTTCCTCCTAAGGTTCGACCGGGACGCCCGTTGCAGTACTTATACTGCTCCACCCAAGCGTCCATCTCAAGTCGATCAAACGCTACTCCTTGCCGTCCAATTGGGATAACGGTCAACAGAGGGCGGACCTCCTTGTTAAAGCGATTTCGGTCCATTCCAAGGTAATTCGGTGCGTCACGAAATCGGATCAGCCGCGGCGAAACTGTGGTTGACTCACATCGATGATCGAGTTTCATAAATTGAAACCTACGCAATGGCGGGGGTGCAGGGTGCATCCATGTTTGGGAGAATGATCGGAACGCTTGAGGGAGAGTCGTACACAAATACTCTCGATAATGGTGTACACCCTCGAGCACCCTGCACCCTCAGGTTTTTCATTTCTGTTATCAAACATCCCAGTCATCATCAACAATCTCATTACGATCCCTCACTGGCAGACCAGTAACAATCTTGGTGCCGCGCACCGTCTTTACGCCACATCCATATTGCTCTAGCTCTTCATATAGACGGATGTTGCTAATAACCTCTTTGCTATTCGATTCTGCCCAGGCCTTGAAAATACGATAGAGCTCCGGCCGTGGCTTTTCGCCACAATCGAAGTCAATCTCCTGCAGAAATTGTGTAACTGTGTCTTGTTCGTCGCGATACTCATTGGTCGCACGCACGACCGCGTCAGGCGGATTTAGCCCCGAGACTTGCCACTCTAGGCATCCCTCAATGGCCCAGTTGAGAATGCCGCTCGCCTCCTCTAGTAGCGTCTCGTGATAGTTGGGTATGCAGTCATCGTCATGGATCTGCTCTGAAAACGGCACTAGATGTAGGCGTCGCCAGATAGCGCAGTCATTTCCGGAAACGGCCGGCTTGTGATTGGTCGCTAGGATTAGTTTGAATGAGGGCACAAACTCAAACGGTTCTTTATATAGGTGACGCGCTTCGACTGGATCGCTGCCGGTAACTTGTTTGACTAAGCTCTCTCCGAGCCTATGATTTCCTTCGGTTTCAGTAGTCGTTACTAGGCGTGCACCGACAAGTCTCGCCAGGCTGGGAGACGCGCCATTAGGCGATCGTTTTGAGTCACTAATAATTTCCGGTTGAACGTGGCGCGCGTAGTCGCCCAGAATCGCTCGTAGTATTAGCAAGAGCGTAGATTTACCATTTTTCCCACTACCATGAAATATGGTGAAAACTTGCTCGCTAGTGCGACCGGTAAGAACGTAACCACAGAGACGTTGAACATATGCGATCAAATCCTGCTCACCAGCAAATATTGTGTCGAGGAACGAACGGAATTTCGGACACTCAGCATCTTCATCAAATATGACCCCAGCTCGTTTAGTATGTAGTTGACTTAGGTCATGCTCTCGTAGAGAGCCCGTCCGGAGGTCAAGGATTCCATTCTTGAGTACTAGCAACATAGGGTAATTATTGAAGTCGGAAATCGAAACCGACATCGCGCCCGCGCTCTTCGCGAGTTCAAGGCTGTTGCAAAGCACGCTTTTGGAAAGCGACCGATTTGCCCATTGCATAAGTTTCTTGGATGCAGTTTGTTCGAGAGCTTCTGCATCCTTTTTGAGGTCCGACGCGACCCTCATCATGTATCGGACGCAGAGCCCTTTCTTGTCCGGTACCCATATCCCACGATCTGGCACATACCATTCTTTTTGTTCCAATACGTAAATAGCGGCTCCCTCATGTCGCGTGGCGAAGCGACCTGCGTTACCAGTCTCTGTTAGCGAGTGCGATTTTGAATATCGTCTGATCGACCTAACAATCGCTTTTACTTCAATTCTTGGCAGCGGTGGTTGACACTCTGTTTTATTAATTGCCAATAGCTCAGCGAATACTTGCCGACTACTGAACCCGCGAGCACGAAACGAGCAACCGATGGTGAAGAGCCAGTCATTTCTACTCCCTTCTGGAATAAATTCGTTATGTCGAGCTTCTTTGTCGCGCCGAACGCCGGCCACCGAGAGACGGCTAAGCAAAGCAGCAGGGATATCAGCGATGCTCGAATCGATATCACAAAGCCATTCATACTCGCCATTGCTTAGACGCGAAGGCGGCAGAACCACGTAACCATTTGTGCCGCGCGTATCGATTCCTTCGGCTAGAGCGGAGGCGGTGTTTCCCAGCGGTGCTGGGCAGCGAAACCAGTAGTGTTCACCACCCGAAGGGGTCCGAGCTCTCAAAGTCTTCGGCACTTTGGGAAGAAGTTGATTCCAGGCCGGGAAGCCGTCGACGTCTCCTTTTTTGTCAATATCAATAACGACATAATTTGGACCCGGTACAGCTGCGAGATTCGCGCCGGGTGCAGAGGCGAACATTCTCTTCAACTCGTTTGGTTCGTCCGTCGCGTCGTGAACACCTGACGAGCCCGCTATGGGAATTTTCGTATTGGCGCAGAGAGGAAAACAACGAACTCCTCTTTCGGCGAATTTAAGTGCCGTTCGTAGTACTCTCTTTTCCATTACGCCACTCCTGCTAGTTTCTTAGCAACGCGTAGACTGTGGCTATTGAATAAACGCATGGATCGATTGCCGATCTTCGCTTGGACGCAAGGAATATTGCCCCTGTCTGCGTGGTAGCGAACCCACTCCGCACTCCTGTTGCAATCATTAGCAACGTTTGTAACTGTCTTTGTTGATTTGGTCATGGCTGTCACTCCAACGGTTTTGCCGGTCAGGTGTTGCTATGTTGCAGTTACCTGTATATCGTAAACAACATCGAAAAAACGAGTTTTTACGATGACAGACTTGTGGGCATTTGCCACTTCGTTAGAAGATTTACCCGAGGCTTTACTGGTTCTTGCCAACGGGGAAAGACCTGATGTTCTGCTAAACGTCTCAGTGAATTTTCGATTCGACGATGAAGATAGGGAGAAGTACCAAAAAGCCGCTCGCCGAAGTATTTTCCTTCTCATAAAAGGTGAAACGTCTAAAGTAGGAAAAGCCGCGGTAAAACAATTGCAGGATGGCGAAGTCTCATGGACATCGCATTACGAGTGGAGTGATGGACTCCAGGTCAATTTGGACGGGCTGTTAGAGCCCACGAATTTTGAAATGAGTGTTGCCTACGCAACAGCGCGCCTCGCAGATTTGTGTGCGCGGGACAAAATAGTGCTTTTCAGATGCGATGGCTGTGAAAAATTCGCGAAAAAAGACAAACGCGGCAGCGGAAACCGAAACAACAAAAACTGGTGTTCAACGCGCTGCAGAAACAGAAGCGCGCAAAAACAGAAACGACAGCGAGATAAAGCATCGACATAGTAAAGTCTGTAGGTCGATTTTTGACAGCAAAAAAAAAATCGCAATGTCAGATTGATGCGTATGGTACCGATTAGGAATCGGCCAAGGGGCGACCTATCCGAGGTCGACAACCCGAACGGGATGAGACTCTTTCGGTATTAGAATTCGAATAATTGCGATGAGTGCTTCGCGCGTAGGTTATTCGCTTTTTATCTACTTACGAATACCTTAGATTGGCGGCGGCTTCGATGGCAACAAATGGCGTCAAATGGCATCAAAGTGGTCCGAATTTGCGCTCAAGTGCATTAGGATGGTCGGGCGGTGTCCACAATTACTCCAAATTGCCGCGATGTGTACGAAGTATCCGAGAAAATTGGTAAAACGTGATGTTGGGGCGTGAAACGGTAAACGGATTCAAAATCCGCGCGTCGTTAGGCATAAAGGGGCAGTAGTACAAGTAGAATCAGGCAATTACGCTACTTTCGGAGTCGCCAAATGGCGCAATGCGGGACAATTGCGGGAACTACAAATTGTCCGAGTATGAATCCGGTGCATTATGGCATCAGAATCAATAAGTCCGCGAAAACGCAGTTGGACTTGGGGTCGGAGACGACAGGAACTCAATGGAGATGCCACGAATTCGGTTTTGTTCGAAGCCTTTTGACGAAAGAGGTTAGAAGGCCCAGATACTTTCACTTAGATGATCGCGAGGATCATATTTAGAAATGGCGAGTGATTGGGAACTTGGAAGCGCAGTCCTCGATGAGCTTGACCAAACACCTGGTCAATCTTTGCAGGAACTGGCGGACGCCATTGGTGCGCTCGAACCCGATGTTGCAAGAATCGTCCATGGACCGTTGAGCGGCAAAGTTCGATGTGACAGCAGCGGATCGTGGTATGTCGGCGGTGGAAGCGAAACTCCAACGTCAAGTGATCTACATCCTCAAGATGAAGAAATTGACGCGACCGATCCGACCAGTAGCGCATCCCAGGCCCCAAATAGTGATCAAAACGAGTCCACCAGCTCGATCATCTCTACCGCACTAAATAATCTACGTAAGCGACTCCTTGATCTCACAGGCCGCAACAGACTTCTCAATTACACACATCCAAAGGGGTGTATTCGCGTAATTGACGAATTGCCGGATCAACTCAAAGCCCGGCTAATGGATGACGAGCAGGACATGAGTTTCCTACCTGTTCCGGAACCGACATTGGATGAGCTAATTGCCGCCGGTTACTTGGAACTTGACCAAGACACAAGAAAAGTGAATCGATTGCGATCAGACCCGACAGCCCGAGAATGGGCCCAACATGTAGGACTCAGTACTGACTATGAAGTGCCGGATCTGAATTTATTCTCTTCCACCGAGGATAAACATTCAGATGCTGCAATTCAGACATTGATGTTTCCGACTGAGCTAGAGACTCGGCTACGCAGCATGCGCCAAAAAGCCAATCTCGCAATGCAGGAAACAGGCGCAAACATCCTCTATTTGGCAATGGGCTTTCTCGAATGGCGGGAGAATAAGGACATTGAAAAACCCCGCTTGGCCCCGCTTTATCTCATTCCTACTATACTGGAGCGCGGAAAGCTCAACAAAAAGACCAACACCTATGAGTATCGCCTGTCGTATTCAGATGAAGATGTCCTGACCAATATTTCTCTGCGAGAGAAGTTGCGCAATGACTTTGGAGTAGCGCTACCCGAATTGGCAGAGACGGACACGCCTGAGGGCTATTTCGAAAAGGTGTCGGATAGTTTGGCAGCAAGCAAGCCCGATTGGAAAGTAAGGCGCTGCGTGACATTGGCGCACCTGAATTTTTCCAAGCAGCTTATGTATCTTGACTTAGACCCGGAGCGGTGGCTCGGTGACGCAAGCATCCTTGATCACCCACTTGTGGCGCGTTGCCTGGTAGGCAATGCCGGTGGTGCAGAAGCAACCACTGGTGGAGGGTCGGTCGGATTCGGAGAGGAACACGACATTGACGATGTCCCAGACATCCATGATATGTACCCGATCATTGACGACGCTGACAGCTCACAACACAGTGCCCTCATTGACGTAATTAACGGCAAAGACTTGGTAATAGAAGGCCCACCTGGGACAGGCAAGTCGCAAACGATTACGAATCTCATTGCCGCAGCGATTGCGCAAAACAAGAGAGTCTTGTTCGTCGCTGAAAAAGCAGCTGCACTCGAGGTGGTTAAGCACCGCCTAGATTTGGCAGGCCTCGGCGACTTCTGTCTAGAACTTCACAGCCATCGTAGCCAGAAGCGAAGAGTTCTGGATAATATCGCTCGACGAATTAAGAACGGCAAAAAATATCGAAAACCAGAAGAGATCAATATTGATATACAGCAATATGAAGCACTGAAGGCTCGACTAGGTATACACGCACGGAAAGTTAATCGGCAATGGAAGAAAACAGGGTTTTCGATTCACGAGATTCTTGCAGCTGCGACTCGATACCGAGAGGCGCTGGCGATCTCACCGACGTTGGTGCGACCGGAAAACATTGACGGAGACAACTTTACGCCTGCAGCACGGCAATCAATCCTCAGCAGCGCGAAAACCCTTGCTACCGTCTTTGATGGCGTCCTACATCAAGCGCAAATCGAGGAATCTATAACCGCCCACCCATGGTTTGGTATTGGCAAGCCTACGCTGCAGGCGTACGAACAAGACGAGGTCGTTCAGAGGCTCGGTAACTGGCAGGTGACGCTCCGAAAACTGATACTAACCTGCGAAGACTTTTCGGCGGCAATGGGTGGGAGCAGCGCCGAAATGCCCGACTCACGGGATGGCATTATCGAGTTCGCATCAGCGTTATCTAAAATCCCAGAAAGCGACAATACTGAGCCCCTGTTTGCGATTCCCAAGATCATTGGCGCCAAAACGAAGTGGTACAGAAATGCGTTGGACGTATACAAGGCCATTCAAAACTACTTCGGTGATCTATCGCAATACATCCGTCAATCCGCACTTGATGGAGAGAGTGATCGCGCGGAACTGCTGACTCTTTCAACTTGGTTTCTCAAGAATGTCTCGCCGGACACGACACTTAACCAGCTGCAAGAGGCACCCAATCTGGCCGAAACCGTAGCGACGACCGTTGAATCTCTGCAACAACCAATAAGTGCGGCCCACGAACAATTGGGGTCTCGTGCGAGCGAGTTACTTACGCTCTCTGTTTCAGGCCTAAAAGAGTTCGCGGATATCGTTGCGCTTGTGTCGGCGTTGCCGGTTGAGTCCTGGGATGACCGCAGCGATGTTTTTGACGAGGAATCACTTGATCAGTTACTTCCGAAGTTGGCAACGGAAAAAGACCAGCTACAAAAGACACGTGATGATCTCGGAAGAACATTCAACATGACTCGAGTGCCAGACCTCGAGAGGCTTCGAGCGATAGACGGTCAACAGCTTGATGATAGTTTCTTCCGCTGGCTCAAGCCTGAATGGCGGCAAGCGAAAAAGGAATTGAAGTCACTTAAGGCAACCAAGTCAACGAGATACGCTGATCTCACGGAATCGCTGGCCGAATTGGTCCTCTACCGTGAGTCCTTGGATAGTTTTGAATCAAATACTGAGTACTCCAACAAGCTTGGGGCTTACTTTGAAGGCATGCAAACAGAAAGCGACAAACTCATCGGTTTACGCGCTTGGTATAAAGAAATTCGTGGGAAATTCGGTATCGGTTTTGGGCTGAACGTGGCCGTTGGCGATGCTGTTATTGCTATGCCATCGCAATTTGCGCGAGCAATACGTTCACTTTCTAACCGTGGGCTGAAGGGGCAGGTCGAGCAAGTTGAGAAGAATGTTGCCGTGCTGGCCACGATCTTTCCCAACGACCTCGGTTTGAAAGACGAACGTCAGATATTGATAGGGCCTACTGCCGCAATCGAAATCGTCGCACAGCGATTGCGGACATCGCTGAGTTCGTTTGTTGGAGCATTTGAGAACGGCGACAACAAAATGTTGGAGTGTTCCCAAGTACTGCGCCGATTGGGAAAGCTCGAAGCACTCATTCAACGGTGGCAAGAACTTGATCTATGTCGAAGCGTATTTAGCAACAAGGTAGAACTTAGTGTTGGAGTAGGGAACGCTAGCAATTCAACTTTCCGTACATTGGAGAAGCTCGCTGACATCGCTATGGTGCTCAGCGATGAACTTGTGCCGGAGCTAGTACGTGAAAAAGTGCGACGAGAGGCAACGAAAACCACTCTCGACCTAATTAGCATGCGAAATCGATTGATCTTGGAAGCTCTAGTCGAGGAGGCTGACCAGTACAAACTGTTCGCCGAGCATGTTGGGTTAAATCAAGAGGAATGGATCAGGACATGTGGTGCGAGTATGCCTCAGCTCGCAGAGCGGAATGAAAGAGCGATCCAAAACGCGGATTGGCTGGGAAATTGGCTTGAGTACCTTCGTGCACGTTACCAAGTGCAACAGTCTGGATTGGGAAGAGTCGCTGAGGCGCTTGAGCGCGGAGATATTCTCGTCGATCAAGTCGACAGCGCGGTCAAATTGGGCTTCTCAGATTGTTTGGCCCGACAAATTCTGCAGGCGGAACCCGATTTGGCAACTTTTTCGGGTCTTGCGCAGAAAAGCCTGCAAGACCAGTTCAAGGAGGTCGATCAGAAGCTGAAAGGTCTGCAGAGAGACCTGGTGGCCTGGAAGGCATCTCGTACAAGTGTACCCAGTGGAGTTTCTTCTGGGCGTGTTAGCTCGTGGACAGAGGGTGCGTTGCTTAGGCGCGAGATCGAGAAGAAGCGGGCGCACATTCCGTTACGCCAACTAGTTGTTCGAGCAGGTGCAGCACTATCAGCGCTGAAACCTTGCTTCATGATGGGACCTATGTCGGTTGCGCAGTATCTAAAACCGGGATATATGAAGTTCGATCTGGTGGTCATGGACGAGGCGTCCCAAATCAAGCCTGAGGACGCGCTTGGTGCCGTCGCCCGAGGGAGCCAGCTAGTCGTAGTGGGCGACCCCAAACAGCTGCCGCCGACGAGCTTCTTCGACAAGCTCATAGACGAGGAGGATATTGACCCGACTTCTGGAGAGGAGTCGGAGAGTATCTTGGATGCGTCTCTCGCGACATTCCCCGCTCGACGTCTCAGATGGCATTACAGATCGCAGCACGAGAATTTGATCGCATTTTCGAACGCGTTTTTCTATGACAGCGATCTAGTCATATTTCCGTCACCGCACAATACGGCCTCTAACTTCGGAGTCAAGTTTACGAAGGTCAAACGCGGTCGTTTCATTAATCAACAGAACGTCGAAGAAGCAACTCTAATCGCAAAAGCGGTTCGGAGGCATGTGCTTTTGCACTTCGACGAGTCAATTGGTGTTGTTGCAATGAGCGCAAAGCAAAGCGAGCAAATTGAGTTCGCCATTGAGACCGAGGCAAAGAGTGACGAGGAATTCCGAGACGCGCTAGATCAATTAGAAGGGGCTGACGAACCATTATTCGTAAAGAACCTTGAGAATGTCCAAGGTGACGAACGTGATGTTATCTATATTTCGATGACCTACGGGCCAGCTGAAGTTGGCGGACGCACGGCGCAGCGATTTGGGCCGATTAACACCGTACACGGCTGGCGACGGTTGAACGTCCTGTTTACGCGTTCGAAGAGGCGTATGCACGTTTTCTCGTCGATGAGTTCAGAAGATATTGTGATAGCGGAAACATCGAGCCGTGGTGTAAAGGCGCTCAAACACTTTCTGGATTTTGCAGAGCGAGGTCATCTTGCCGTAACCGAGGAGCACACAGGTCGTGGACCTGACAGTGACTTCGAGGTGGCGGTGGCTGCCGCGTTGGCGAATCATGGTTTCGAGTGTGTTCCGCAAGTTGGGGTGGCTGGGTTCTTCCTAGATATCGCCGTCAAAGACCCCGGCAATCCAGGCCGATACCTAATGGCGGTGGAATGTGACGGTGCCACATATCATTCAGCCAAATCAGCGAGAGATCGAGATCGACTTCGACAGGAGATCCTAGAGAGACTTGGTTGGCGCGTTAGGCGCATATGGTCTACAGACTGGTTCAATAATCCGCAGGCGCAGTTGGTCCCAATTATCGAAGAACTAAATCAACTCAAGACACCAATTCCGGTTGGAGGCATTGAGCCGGAAGAAGAGATGGACGAGGCGGTGGAAATTGCTGCCGTTGCCAATGAATTAGCGGAGGAAGACGAATTCGTAGCCACATTCGTACAAGAGCAGGTAGATCTTCGGGCCAAACTGGCGCGATACCAGGCCGAAGTTATTTCCGAGCAAGAACCCGACGTAGACCCAGAGAAGAGGCTCTTGCGGCCCGCAATGCTAGAAGCGCTCCTAGAATATGAGCCGATTAGTGTTTGGGAGTTTCAGGAGGAAATACCGCCTTTTCTTCGAAATGCGACCGACGCCCGAGACGGCAAGTTTCTGGCAAATGTGCTGGACATAATTCGTGATTCTCAACAAGCAGATGAAGAAGAATTTGGAAATTTGGGATAACAGACCAGCGGTTGGTGACCTTGCCTTCTAAATACTTGAGTGGGGTCTGATCATGCATATGCCGGCGTTGAGATTGTTGGCGTGATTATCAATACGCGCCCGAGTAAGCGCCGTTTTACGTGCGAGTGGACGTTCGTGGCGAGTATAATTTTGGCAGATGATCGCTCGAGACCTTAGAACATGAATGACGTAGCAATTGCTTTCGCCAAACTCGCAGGAATCGGAAAAGCGGCACAAGCTGTTATTGATGACCACGCCATAAGCCGCGGCCGACCAATTAGCGCTTTTTCGCCGGACTTAGTTGCACAACATTTTCTTGGAGCTGAAGCTAATCTTCAAATTCTTCAAGTACAAATGGGCGGGCTTTATGGAGACTTTCCTAGCATAAATACGGCCGCTGAAAAGGACATGACCGAGGGTGCTTCGCATCTGCGTTTCTATAGTCGCCATCAATTGCTTGGACTAATTCGTACAATCGACCAGATTTTTGAGATCAGGAGTCACAGTGAGTTAGCAGTTCCGGAGAGCACCGAGCAAAGTCCCAGAGTCTTCATCACTCATGGTAGGGCAAACGACTGGCGCGAAGTTCAATCCTTTATCGAAAAGGACATAGGTCTGCCGACGCTTGAGTTAGCTCAAGAGCCCAATCTAGGAAGGACCGTAATACAAAAACTCGATCAGGAATCGTCTCGGTGCAACTTCGCCGTCATTGTAATGACTGGCGATGACGCAGACTCAGATGGTAATCGACGCGCCCGCGAAAATGTCATGCACGAGATTGGCTTTTTTCAAGGCAAATTTGGGATGAACTCTATTTGTCTATTACACGAAGAAGGAACGAGCATTCCAAGCAACATTCATGGTCTCGTCTACATTCCGTTCACCAAAGACACGGTTAGCGCGACTTTCAGTCTGATACAACGAGAGCTGAAGAGTTTTTATGGACTCTAGCGAACGCGATGTTCGCGCTAATTTTGCGTTAATGAGCTGTGCAGAGTTGTGCGTTGTGAGGCAGATTAGGGAACGGGCGCCCCGCTAACTTATAGGTTCGACTCCAAGACAAACGAATCGCAGCGCGTATTCAAGTAGCACAGCGATCCGCAGAAGGGCGCTTTTATTCCAAGCTCCCTTGAATGGAGCCATCGCGATTCAATCGCGATTACGACAGCAAGAGGCAAAACGCACGTAATCGGCTATTATCCTGACGAGGCGTGCTCCAGATCGAAGGAAAACTGCGGTGGAAAGTAAGTCCAAGCGCTTCTCAAGCGGCCTCTACGAGCAACTGATTACTGAAGAATTAGAGGCAGCTCTAACGGGCGTCGGCGATTCGCAGGCAGTGTCTCGATCGAGCCTTCGAAGTGCTGATGCGCCCGATCGTTTGGCTCTCCATCTTTCCCGCTTGGTGGAGATCGCGGTTGCAGGTATCGACGACAAGGAACGGTCGGAAAGAGGTTTGCGGCTAGTACGAGAACTTGCAACACATATAGCGGACTTCCTCCAGCGCGCGGACTTGGTGACCGAGGCGCCCGTCCTGAATGAGACGATGCTCAATGCAATCTTGGGCCGCAATCCAGATGGTTCGGTGAAAAAGATAGAGTCACCGCTTATCCCTTTACTCGATACAACCTTACTCACTAACGCACACGGAGAGCCGCGAGTCGGGCATCAACTTGCGACTGAAATCGAATCCTCTGAAAGTATCGATCTCATCATGGCGTTCATTCGTCGCTCCGGCATCAGGCCTTTCGCGAACGCATTTCGACGGCACTGTGAGGCGGGGCGGAAGCTACGAGTTCTCACCACGACGTACACTGGATCAACCGAGCAGGCGGCCTTACAAGAGCTGGTCGACATGGGCGCCGACGTTCATGTGTCCTACGACACGAGCGGAACGAGATTGCATGCCAAGGCATGGCTTTTTCATCGACTAGGCGGTATGTCCACAGCGTACATCGGATCTTCAAATCTAACGCACCAAGCGCAACGTACCGGACTTGAGTGGAACGTTCGCGTTTCAGGCGCGCGAAACCCGTCTGTTGTGGAAAAGATGGCTGCGGTTTTCGATAGCTACTGGGAAGGGGGCGACTTTCAACCATTTGACGCGGAAGAGTTTGCGGCTCATACCGAGAGCCAATCGTCTGACACAGGTACGTTGCTGGCGCCGATAGAAATTCGATTGTATCCGTTTCAGGAGCGCCTTCTGGAGCAAGTTGCAGTGGCAAGGGAGCGAGGCCGTCACGCGAACCTACTAGTGGCGGCCACCGGCACCGGCAAGACCGTAATGGCCGCGGTGGACTACGCCCGAGTGTCAAAGTCCTTGCAGAGGTCTAGGCTTCTATTTGTTGCCCACAGCAAGGAGATTCTTGATCAAAGTCTCGTGACATTTCGCCACGCAGTGCGCGACGGCGATTTCGGTGAACTATGGGTTGGCGGCGAAACGCCAAATCATTGGGACCATGTGTTCGCCTCAATTCAAAGTCTCAATGCGAGTGGTCTCAAGCACTTGGATCCAGAGCACTTCGATGTAGTGATCGTAGATGAGTTTCATCATGGAGCGGCTAAATCCTATGAGAGATTCTTGGAATTCATTAAACCCAAGGAACTGCTCGCATTGACGGCGACGCCGGAGCGAGCCGATGGATTGGATATTCTTAGGTGGTTTGATGGCCGCATCGCCGCTGAACTGCGATTGTGGGACGCGATCGACCAAGGTCGATTAGTGCCCTTTGATTACTACGGAGTTCACGACAATAGCGACCTTACAGGTGTAACGTGGAAGCGTGGCAAGGGCTATGACGCTAATGAGCTAACAAACGTCTACACCTCAGATGATGCCTGGGCCAAACTTGTACTCGCACAGCTGGAAAGGCGCGTTAGCAGCTTAGCCGAAGTCAAGGCGTTGGGGTTTTGCGTGAGCATCGCCCATGCGCAGTTCATGGCAAAGGTATTTGATGATCATGGCGTCGCTGCGAAAGCTATATGGGGCAATACGCCTGCAGCCGATCGTAAGTCCGCGCTTAATGAATTGCGGCGAGGTGACATCCAGGTCATTTTTTCCGTCGATCTGTTCAATGAAGGCGTTGATATTCCGAACGTCGATACTTTATTGCTACTGCGTCCAACCGAAAGTCCGGTCCTGTTTTTGCAGCAACTAGGGCGTGGTCTGAGAAAAGCTGACGGTAAGGTGTCTTGTACCGTACTGGACTTCATCGGCCAACATCGTCGCGAGTTCAAGATTCACCCGAAGCTACAGGCATTTCTGGGAGGCTCTCGCCGCAACGTTCAGCGGCAGGTGGAAAGCGGCTTTCCGTTTCTACCAACCGGGTGCCATATGGATTTGGAACCGAAGGCACAAGAAGTTGTACTTCGAAGCATACGTAATGCGGTGCCGTCGCAGTGGCTAGCCAAGGTCAGCGAACTGAGGGCTCTCGCCGCCGAAGGAGTTTCGTCACTTGCGGGTTTTATTGAACACAGTGGACTTGAATTGGACGATATCTACCGGGGGAATCATAGCTGGTCAGAACTCAGTGAGGCCGCGGGGTTGGAGACGCATCCGCCCGGCCCCAGCGAGAATATTCTTCGTAGAGCTTGTGGCCGAATCGATCATGTAAATGATTTCTTGCGCCTAAATGCCTATCGCGAATTCCTAAGTCTTGAATTAACGCCAAAGTATTCGGACCTTCATGCAAGGGAGGCGCGATTTGCTCGAATGCTGGTCGCCCAAGTCTGCGCACAAGCTCTGAAAATCGATAGTTCCTTGCAAGAAGGTATCAACTTGCTTTGGAAGCACCCCCAAGTGCGGGCCGAATTAATTGAGCTGCTTGGCATTCTTGAATCACAGGTTAGTCACATAAATACACCATTGTCGACTCATCCTGATGTTCCATTGCAGATACATGGCCAGTACACGCGCATCGAAATTTTGGCGGCGACTGATCCTCGCGACCGCGGGAAGACGCAAGCGTGGCGGGAAGGAGTTTATTGGCTGAAAGACATTGAAACAGACATGATGTTATTCACGTTGGATAAGACTAGCGGCCAATTCTCGCCGACGACGCGATACCGAGATTATGCGATCAGTCGTGATCTCATTCACTGGGAAAGTCAAAGTATGACGGGTGCTGAGAGCCCAACTGGGACGCGTTATAGAAACCAGAATGAAGCGGGTACTCATGTTCTACTATTCGCGAGAGAAAACTCAGACGATCGAGCATTCTGGTTTTTGGGCGGCGCCGACTTCGTCAAATATGAAGGTGAGAAGCCAATGGCAGTGACTTGGCGATTACATCATTCTCTGCCAGGGGATTTGTACGCCTCATTCGCGGCGGCGGTGGCTTGAAGTGCTAAACGGAGAATAGGGGTCGAACCGAGGTTTTCGTTAATGTCGGTTCGACCTCTATGCCGCACTCAAGGGCGACGATTACGTGTCCACCGTCACAGACACCGATCAAATGGTTTGAGAAAATCACATCTATTCAATAGGATACTGATCATGCGGTGTTTCCAGCGTCCCTGCGGCTGGATGCTCTTGGTAACAAATGGCCAGTCCTCCGGAGACATGGTGTGCCGGAAACCAGCGGACGAACGAAATCCGACCGATTCCTATCTCGAGGCGTATCAATCGACCTCGAAGTCGGTCGCAATGATGGCCATATCCATCGGTTCGCGGCTGTACGATTAGAGAATAGCGATTCATTTACATTCTCTGGCGGGGATCTTCAGTCCGCCTTGAAGCGTCTAGATCAGTTTGTCGACGGTGCCGAATATCTCCTCGGCCACAACCTGATTGAATTCGACGCGACTCACCTCGCTGCGGCAAATCCGGATCTACGACTCCTTAAGCTACCTCGGGTAGACACGCTTCGCCTCAACCCACTGTGCTTTCCTCGCAACCCATACCATCACCTCGTCAAGCACTACCAGGATGCTGGCCTCAAGCGAGCGCAACTTAACGACCCCAAGCTCGATGCTGAGCTAACGCAAGAACTCCTTAAGGATCAGTATCAAGCACTCTGGGAAATGCAGGAGAGCGACCCGAATCTGGCGATTGCCTTGCATTGGCTCACAACCGCCGATGAAGACTCAATTGGCATGGGGTCTCTGTTCACCGAGGTGAGGCAATCGTCCCGGCCCACATCGCAGGAGGCTCAATCAGCAATCCGTCAGAGGTTCGATGGTGCGATCTGCCGCACACACGGCAAGCAGTTGCTTGCCCAACTCGAAGTGAAGCCATGGTCAATGGCATATGCGCTCTCGTGGCTTTCAGTTGCGGGCGGCAACTCTGTTGTTTCGCCGTGGGTACGACATGCTTTCCCGGAGACCATGCGCATTGTTCAGCTGTTGCGCGACTCTGCCTGTATGGATCCATCCTGTCAGTGGTGTCGTACAAGGCACGATGCGTGCGCCGAGCTTGAGCGATGGTTCGGATTCGAAGGTTTCCGGCCGGAGCCCGCGGATGCGGATGGACATCCGTTGCAGCAGGCAATTGTGGAAGCCGCAATGGCGGGTCAACATGTCCTCGGAGTTCTTCCGACGGGAACTGGGAAGTCAATCTGCTATCAGGTTCCGGCGCTTTCCCGGTACGACAAGACCGGTTCCATAACCGTGGTGATTTCACCGCTCGTTGCCTTAATGAGCGACCAGGTTGCTGGCCTCGAAAGCAAGGGAATTTCAAATTGCGCTGCGCTTAACGGCCTGTTGTCGATGCCTGAACGCTCCGACGTGCTCGATCGCGTGCGCCTCGGTGAGGTATCCATCCTGATTATCTCCCCCGAGCAACTTCGCAGTCGAGCCTTGAGGCGCGTGCTCGAACAGCGCGAGATTGGAGGTTGGGTGCTCGACGAAGCGCACTGTCTTTCCAAATGGGGGCACGACTTTCGGCCTGACTACCGATTCGTAGGACGCTACATAAAAGAGCGAGCGGGCGAGGCGCCAATCCCGCCGATATTGTGTCTCACGGCTACGGCCAAACCCGATGTCATGAGAGAGATTGTTACCTACTTTCGCGAGAGCCTGAATGTCGAGCTTACAAGCTACGATGGCGGAAGTTCGCGTGACAACCTAGATTTCGTTGTGTTGCAAACGACGCCGGCAGAGAAGTTCGCGCGAGTGTTCCAAGTCATCGAGACGGACCTTCGCGATAACATTCCGGGCGGCGCCATCGTTTACTGCGCAACGCGGAGCAATACGGAGGAACTGGCCGAGTTCCTACGCGCGAAGCGTATTGTCGCGGAGCACTTCCACGCTGGCTTGCCGCCCGAGACGAAGAAGGGTGTTCTAAATCGGTTCATAAGTGGCGAGATTCGTGTCATCGCTGCGACGAATGCTTTCGGCATGGGCATTGACAAGCCCGACGTCCGACTAGTCGTACATTCTGATATCCCGAGTTCCCTGGAGAATTATCTGCAGGAGGCCGGTCGTGCCGGCCGAGATCGCGAGCCGGCGCGCTGCGTGCTCCTCTATACGCGCGAAGACGTGGAGAGGCAGTTCGGTATGTCGGCAAGCTCGCGACTCAACAGGCAAGAAATTCAGGGCATCTTGCGGGCGCTGAGACGAATCGATCGCAAGAAGCGTCTTGGGGGAGAGGTCGTCGCGACTACGGGCGAGATTCTGCTGGACGACCAGGAGGGCGCGTTCGAGCGAGACGATGTCACGGACGACACAAGAGTTCGCACAGCCGTCTCCTGGCTCGAAGAGTCGAAGTTGTTGCGACGCGACGAGAACCGCGTGGCGTTGTTCCCCTCCTCATTGCGGGTGACAAGCCTTGATGAGGCGCGTCAGCGCTTGAAGAGGCCTAGTATTGTCGAGTCCTATGCCGAACAGCTACTCAAGATCGTAGCTGCGTTGTTCCAGGCCAATCCTGATGACGGCGTCTCCACGGACGAGCTCATGGGGCTTACAGGTCTTTCCTCCAAGGGCGTATGTAAGGCGATGCACGACCTTGAGGCGATTGGAATTGCGAGCAATGACACACCGCTCACGGCCTTCGTGCACGCGGGCGTGGAACGATCGTCGATCAACCGGCTCGAGGCCGCAATGGAGCTCGAGAGTGCGATGATCGCAAAGTTGCAGGAGCTGGCGCCAGAGCTTGATCGCAGCGAGTCGTCGGTGTTGCATGTCCGCAGTCTGACCCAGGCGTTGATCGATGACGGAATAGAATCGGCGCTACCTGAGAGGCTGCGCCGCATACTGAAAAGTCTATCCAAGGACGATCATGGCGAGGACATTGGGCGCGGAAGTCTAAGTCTGCGCTCCCTAAATCGTGAAACGATTCGCGTCACGCTTTTACGTTCCTGGTCGGCGCTATCTAAAACGGCGGAGCTTCGGCGCAAGGCGGCGCAGGCGATACTCACGACGCTGTTGAGTAGTTTGCCGCAGGGCACGCGCGGTACAGATTTGCTCGTTGAAACGACGTTCGGTGAATTGCGATCCAGCCTTTCCAACGACTTACTGTTGAAAGCAGAAATTCGAGACTTCGATCGTCTGTTGGAACACGCATTGTTGTGGCTCCACGAGCAGGAAGTGATCCGCATCAACAAGGGTCTTGTCGTGTTTCGCTCGGCGATGACGATCCGACTCGACGAACGCGGCGGCTCATTTCTGAAGGCCGATTTCGAGCCGTTGCGGCAGCACTACAGCGAGCAGACAGTGCAGATTCATGTGATGGCCGAATACGCAGAGCGCGGGCTCGCGGCGAAGGCCGATGCGGCCCGGCTCGTAATGGACTACTTCGCGCTCTCGAGCGATCAGTTCATTGAGAAATGGCTGCCTGGACGAGCGAAGGAACTGCGTCGTCAGACGTTGCCCGAAACATGGCGGACTATTGTTGAATCGCTTAGGAATCCTATCCAGCAGCGCATCGTGGCGGACGACCGCGAGCAAACAAACGTCCTTGTGCTTGCGGGTCCCGGGTCGGGGAAGACGCGGGTTCTGGTGCACCGAATCGCCTACCTTGTACGCGTGCGACGAGAGAACCCGCGCGGCATCCTTGCGCTCGCCTACAATCGACATGCGGCAGTCGAGATACGCCAGCGACTTACTGCACTAATCGGCGACGACGCGCGGCGAGTCACGGTCCTTACATGCCATGCGATGGCGATGCGTCTCACAGGACATTGTCTCATCGGCAAGCGAGCGGACTTCAATGAAGAGACTTTTCGCGAGATCATCCGGCAGGCCGCGGCACTCGTGCGCGGCGAGGGTCTGTCGCCCGAAGAGGCGGACGATCAGCGCGAGCGGCTGCTTGAAGGTTTCCGCTGGATTCTTGTAGACGAGTATCAAGATATCGAAGCGGAGCAATACGAGCTAATCGGCGCACTCGCGGGGATCAGACGAGATGACGAGCAGGGACGGCTGAGCCTTTTCGCAGTTGGTGATGACGATCAGAATATCTACTCGTTCGCCGGTGCTTCGGTCGAGTTTATTCGACGCTTTGAGAATGACTATGCCGCGAAGCCCGCCTATCTGACGGATAACTACCGATCGACGGCGAATATCATCACAGCTGGAAACCAGGTTATCGAGCCAGCGCACAATCGGATGAAGGAGCACCATCCGATTCGGATCGACCGCCGCCGCACGTCAGAACCACCAGGAGGACGGCTCTCGAAATGGGACCCGGTTTCGAACGGATCAGTTCAGGTTCTTTCTGTGGGCGATGGGTACGAGCAGCAGGCAATCAGCGTGATGACCGAGTTGCAGCGGCTTGCCGCGCTGGTACCGGGTTGGAACTGGGCGGACGCGGCTGTGATAGGACGCAATTGGAAGTCGCTGTCGCCGGTTCGAAACTACTGTGAATTGCACGACATACCAGTTCAGTCTGCGGCGGACGAACTGGGCAACCTTTGGAGGTATCGTGAAGTGCAGGCGTTGGTCGAGGAGCTTCGTTCACCGGGCACCAAGCTAGTCGACGCGGCAGCGCTGCGAAAATTACTGTCAGCTCGAGGGTCTGGACCACATTGGGCTGCGTTGCGCGAGGGCATAGAAGATTACGGGCTGGATACCGGAGAACAAGAGCAACCGCTCGACCAATTTTTTGAGTGGCTCGTTGATTGGTGCCGCAGTGTCCATCATCGGCAGACCGGACTGCTGTTGCTGTCGGCCCACCGTGCAAAAGGACTCGAGTTCGAGCATGTCGCTGTGATCGACGGTGATTGGGTCCGGCCAAGTCGTGGCGAGGATCCGGATGCGCCGAGGCGGCTTTACTACGTTGCAATGACTCGCGCAAAGCAATCGCTGTTGCTGGCACGGATGGATAATCATGCACATCCGCTCGATGGAATCGAGAGTGCGCCGGGACTCATATTTAGACAGTCAGAACGACCTGAATCGATTCCGGCTGCGCTTTATCGATTGCATAAGCGCGCAAAGTTGTCCGAGGTGGATCTCAGCTTTGCAGGTCGGATCCAGGCCGGGAATAAGGTGCATCGATCCATTGAGCGGCTGCAGCCGGGGGATCCACTTGAACTGCGGCAGCAGGATGAAAAGTGGGAGCTTTTTGATCTGACCGGAGCATTGGTGGGGCGAATGGCGCGCGCGTTCGAGCTGCCGTCTGACTGGCAATGTCGCGAGACGAGCGTCGCCGCTGTAGTTACCAGAGGCGAGGCTGATTCGTTACCGGAGTATCGGCAGCATGTTCGAAGTCCGAAGTGGGAGGTTGTAGTTCCGCAATTTGTTCTTGAACCAAAAGGAACTGGTACCCCAACGAAACGACCCGCTGGTTGGAGCGCGAAGTCGCGTCGCGCGTAGCAGATGGTCTCTGAGATGAAATGCGCCGACTCGAAGTCGGACATCTAGCTTGGCACATGCGTTTCGGAAATCGTGCGTGAATTTTGCGTGAACTAGTTGTGCACAGTCCTGCATTGTGCTGCAAAATGGGCAACGGACGCCCCGGTAACTCTTTGAAATATAAAGCCTCAGGCGAACCAACTCGCGACTGAAAATCCGCGTGTCGGTGGTTCGATTCCGCCCCTGGCCACCATCTTCTTATCCAGAAAACGCGGAGTTTTTACGCTGACCCTATTTTTTGTTAAAAACGGATGCTAACGACGGTAGCGGGTTTAATCCGGTCAATTGACAGTTCGCTTCCTCGAGAAAGCCGGACTTTGGCGGCGTCGCTTTGCGCGTCATAACCCCACGCAATTCTTGAGGTGTTGCGATTTATCGCGGATCGAAGCTTTAGCCGCCAAAACTCTTGTTCTAGTTTGGTATGTTCCAGTTCAAAATCCTGGATGATTTTCAGCTTTGCTTCCTCCAGGCGAAGCGCATCGACATCGATCGGCTTTCCATCTCGGTCGACCACAACAACGATCTCTTCAATGGGTTCCGCGCCATCATATACCTGGTCTAACGTTTCTTGTGCGTGTGCCATCACAAGTGGGCAGCACAGGCTGACGACGGTATAAAGGAATGTCCGTACCTGGATTCCAATAGCACGATTCATGACAGTCTGACTATAACAGTTTCGGGACTGCGGCATGGGTCAACAGGCATGAAAGTTTAAGGGGTCGAACCGATTTTTTCGAGTGTCAATTAAATCGGTTCGACCCTTTTCTCCCAGTCGATGATTCTTCCCGGCATTCCGCCTGTTAGAATATCCCGATAAAAGGGCTGACGCCCAAACAATACGAAAATTCGGGGATACGCCATGTCAGAAGAAGAAGTGGACGAAGCGCCAGCGCCCGCAAGTCTTGCCAATCGCATGCTCGCCACGGTCGAGCGGGTAGGCAACAAGTTGCCGGACCCCAGCATCCTGTTCATCGCACTTTTGTTTATCGTCTGGTTGCTTTCGTGGCTGCTCTCGTATGTGACGTTTGATGTCATCGACCCGCGATCCGGTGAACCGATTGTGGTTATCAATCAATTGACCGGCACGAGTTTAACGACGTTCCTAACGGGATTGGTGACGAACTTTGTGACCTTCGGTCCGGTCGGCACCGTTCTCGTCGCAATGCTCGGCATCGGCGTTGCGGAGCATTCAGGTTTCATCACAACGGGTATCCGTGCGCTCCTCAACGTGACTTCAAAACACCTGCTGACGCCAATGGTGATATTGGTGGGCATCGTCAGTCACTCTGCCGTCGATGCTGGCTACGTTCTCGTTATTCCGTTAGGGGGCGTCATTTTCTACGCTGCCGGGCGACACCCACTTGCCGGCATTGCTGCCGCATTCGCTGGTGTCTCGGGTGGGTTCTCCGCCAATTTTGTACCCGCTGCACTCGATCCTTTATTGCAGGGCTTAACGCAGGGCGGCGCGCAGCTCCTGAATCCCGGTATGGAAATCAATACGCTCAATAATTACTTCTTCACGACTGCCTCGGCGCCGCTGATTGTCGGTTTGGGTTGGTGGTTGACTGACAGGGTTGTCGAGCCACGGTTCGCCGCCATCGAAATCGACGGTGATGCGGAGGACCTGCCGGAGATGCACGATCTGACGGACGCCGAGCGTAAAGGGCTGCGCTGGTCGCTGGTCGTGATGGTGCTTGGCTTGGCGTTACTCGCGGTTACCTTGATCCCGGCAGATTCACCGTGGCGTGATGCCAGCGGCAACCTGGCGAGCTTTTCGGCGCCAATCATGCGCTCGATTGTTGCACTGATCTTCTTCCTATTCCTATTGCCAGGCATTGTGTTTGGTTATGTCGCGGGCAATTTCAAGAGCTCGAAAGACATCATCGCTGGTATGACGCAAGCGATGAACAGCATGGCCTATTACCTGGTTATCATGTTTTTTATCGCGCAGTTCGTATACGCGTTCGGTACATCCAATCTCGGCACTTTGCTGGCGCTTGAAGGGGCAGAAGTTCTACGAAGCTGGGCGCTACCCCCTGCGCTAACGATTGTCGGCATAATCTTGCTCACCGGCTTCGTCAACATATTCATTGGCTCGGCAAGCGGCAAGTGGGGCATGTTGGCGCCAATATTTGTACCGATGCTAATGTCACTCGGTATTTCTCCGGATCTAACGCAGGCGGCCTACCGCGTCGGCGATTCGAGTACAAACATCATTACGCCGTTGATGCCATATTTTCCGCTTGTCGTCGTTTACTGCCAGCGTTACGTGAAGAACACGGGTATCGGGACACTCGCGGCAATGATGTTGCCGTACTCGATATGGTTCCTGGCTTCGTGGACAGTATTTTTGTTGATTTACTATGCGATCGGTTTACCGCTCGGTATTCAATCAAGCTACACCTATCCGTAGGTCATATGATGTTTGGAGTAGTAATTCGCGAGTATTAGTGTAGTAAAAGGTCGAACCGCTTTTTAGAATACCGATTAATTCGGTTCGACCCCTTTTTTCGAACCCAGAGCAGCGCAAGTTATTGCTGGCAGACCGTATTCGACGGTTGATGAACTTGCCAAGATTGCCGGAATTGATGGCAAGCCTTTAGAAAGTTTGCGACCGTTTGTTGCGGTTGAAGGTGAGACACGGCCATTTGAGTAGCTGGCGGATGATTTAGGGGTCGAACTGACTAAATCGAAAATCTAAAAATCGGTTCGACCCCTTTCTTGAACAATGATTGAAAGATCAGCGCTAAACCAACCTGTAATAAAGCAGGCTGATCGCCTAACATAGCGTCACAGTTTCAAGTGCGGTGAAACCCATATGTCGACACCTGACCCAGAGAGCTGGAAGCTCGTCGCCACAGGAGAGGGAGGAGATCATCTTACGTGGGTTGATGGCTTTAAGTCGATCGAAGAAGCTCGCTCCTACTTGATGATGCTAGAGGGAGATGCGTATGCTTCCGTCGACTGGTCGGCCCTACTGCAAAATCTACCTGATCTCGAGAACCTAACGGAGCTTGACGCACCTCCGCTTTATAGCGAGCAAGCGTTCGAAGACTTGGGAGGATTCTTGGTTATGAATGCCGACCCGATTGACGATTCGCCGGGGCGGTCATTCAATCAGATAGAGCTCTACATAGACGTGGACTATGAGAATAACTTAGTCAATCAATTTTCGGTATTGGCGAAGCGCCTGGAAGAAACATTCGCGAATTGACGACGAGCCATCAAGAGGAAGCGCGATGACATCCGACAAGCGTAGGTTACACGAAGGGTTCAGGAATGCAGCGAGCAATCTCCTTCTTGAAAACGACGAGACCGAGGCATCGGATCCTTTGGGCGAACTCAAAGAGAAGAAAGGGGATCCGGTTAGATTTGACGGGCTTTCTGAGGATGAGATGTTCATCGAGGATCCTACGATCGTGGTGCAGGAAATGGGAGATCACATCGCGTCACAGACTTGGTCAGGTGGCTCGTGGTCAGATGTGTATGAATATAAGGGGCTGTTCTGGGCACAGGACGAAGTCGATTTCGTCGAATTCGATAACCCCTTAGACGCATTTAGTCGTGCGGGAATTGGGAATGACGATTTTGATAACATCAATTCCCAACATATCGCACGCAAGTATGAATACTTGATCAAACAAGCCAAATAGCGACGCTCGTGTGTTCTACAGTCGTGTGCCCGCCCATTTCTGGCGATTCGCAGCGCAGCTAACTTCGGGCCAACACTAAAGTAATTCGGCTCGTTATCGTTCTGTGACGAACTCCTGCGGTGTTTTGTTATGCGGTGATTGACTCGATTGGTATTGTTGAATCGCCTTGTGTACGAATTTGATCTTCGCAGTAACCGGATCCGTCTGAATGAACGGGTAGGCGTCCGGGAGGCCGAGACTTCGAGTTACTTCATTGAGCGACACGCTGAATTCCACGAACTTGCTGAGCCAGTTTTCCGGCCCCACATCGCTAATGAATCCTTTGGCCGACGCAACATCCAGCACTGCACGAACGTGCAGGTAGTGCCCCCAGCATTCCGCCCAGTCTTCCATCGGATGTGAACTGGCATAGTGAGAAATGAAATTCCCCTGCCATGCGGCCGATGCACCGGTTCGATAGTGCCGTTGCAGGGCTGCTGCATAGTCTTGCCGCTCGTCTCCGAATAGCAACCTTGCTTCATCAATGAGCGATTGGCCAACAACAATATTGAAAAAGTAATGGCCGGACTCGTGCCGCAGGTGGCCGAGCAGGGTGCGGTAGGCCTCGTTCATGTGCTTGCGCATTGACTCGCGAAACACCGGGTCGGCTTCAGCGGCATTGATCGTTATCACGCCGCTTAAGTGCCCTGTCGACACAAACTCCTCGATGGCGTCCGGATTGATGCGTTTGTCTTCCTTGAAATCGAAACGTAAACGCGTCGGATCCACGGGAAGCCCCAGACCCAAAACGTCTGCAAGCATGCGTCGTTTAGCAGAATCCAGTTTCCGCCAGCGATTACGACTTTTCTGTCTCGACAGGTTCGGAATGGTGCGGTTCGTCTGGCAGGAAAGGCATGGGCTGTCCCCGAACGAGGTATCCGCAAGCCAGTTGCATTCGCTCGCACTGGAACGATTCATGCAGAACGACAGGCCGCTGCCCGCAGTTTCTTCAGCGACCATGGTCAGCGCGACAGGATCGAATGCGAGCTGCCGACCGCAATTGCCGCAGGAGTTATTCTCGAAATAGACGACCTGGCCGCATCGGCAGGAAAACTCGCGCATCATTCTTCTCGTGGCAAAAACCAGGTATCAACAATCGCCAAGTGTACGTCTGCAAGACGCACCTGCAACGTATCCACGAGGTCGTCTATGTCTTCGGCCGAGGTGTCATCCTCGGGGCTGCCGAGGAGTTCCAGCTGCACACGCTGTAGCGCATTGCAGACATGGTCCGAATTCGGCAGGGCAGCGCTGCTTTTGCGCGCGTTCTCGACGCAGAAGCGAATGGCACGTGGAAACGCCTGATCGCGCAGCAGGAAATCAACGACATCGATACCGATGACCTGCGGTTGCCGGTATTGCCGGTACATCTGAAAGCCGCTGACGGATTTCAGAACATTGGTCCACAACGTCGATCCGTAGCGGCGGATAATGCGTTCGTTCTGCTGAATGTAGGTTGCGGCAACTTCGATGACGCGGCTGGTCATGTCCGCACGCTCGAGGCTCTGCCCCAGAGTCAGGAAATGATAAGGGCTGTTATGACTCATCGTGCCGATCAGGGTGCCGTTAATCTGCTGGCAGCGCTCGATGCAGTTGCCAAGAATCTCGAACTGATCCGTTCCGGCCGCCGCCTGGCCCAGGTTGTCGGCCGCGAAGCGGTGCAGCTCGTTGACGTTCTCCCAGGTCTCGTGCGGCAACAGGTCGCGCAGGTTACGAATATTCTCGCGCGCCATGTTGATAGCGAACGCCAGCGAGGTGCCTGCTTTCGGGTCCGCCAGCAAGAACTGCAGGATGGCCGACTCGTCGTCAGGCAGGCCACTCTCTTCGAAAGATTCCGCGGCACCGACGATGCGCACCAGTTCGGCCCAGTCGAGGCCTACTTCAGACGGCAGGTCGAGCAGCAGGTGTGCATATTTCTGCACGATACGCGCCGTGTTCTCGGCGCGCTCCAGGTAGCGACCGGCCCAGTAAACCCTTTCCGCAGCTCGCGACAGCATCAGTCCATGTCCTCGACAATCCAGGTGTCCTTGCTGCCGCCGCCTTGCGACGAATTCACGATGAGCGAGCCCGCGCGCATCGCCACTCGCGTCAATCCACCCGCCGTAACCTCGACATCTTTGCCTTGCAGGATAAACGGCCGCAGATCGAGATGGCGTGGCTGCAGAGTGTCGCCGGCCAAGGTCGGTGCCGTAGACAGTGACAGTGTCGGCTGCCCGATGTAATTACGCGGGTTCGCTTTCAACAGCGCGCGAAACTCTTCGTGTTCGGCCTTTGTAGCGTGCGGCCCCACCAGCATGCCGTAGCCACCGGATTCGTTCGCCGGCTTCACGACGAGTTCGGGGAGGTTCTTCAGCACGTGATCGAGGTGCGCTGGATCGGAGCAACGCCAGGTTGGGACGTTCGGGATAATCGCGTCCTCTGACAGGTAGTAGCGAATTATTTCCGGAACATAAGAATAGACAACCTTGTCATCGGCGACACCGGAACCCGGTGCATTGGCAAGTGCAACATTGCCAGCACGCCAAGCGCGCATGATGCCAGGTACGCCGAGCGTCGAATCCGACCGAAAAACTTCGGGGTCGATGAACGTGTCGTCGATGCGCCGGTAGATTGTATCGACCCGCGTCAGTCCATCAATGGTTCGCAGATAAACAAAATCGTCGTCGCCAACCATCAGGTCGCCACCCTCGACCAGTTCGACACCCATCGTGCGTGCCAGGTAACTGTGCTCGAAGTACGCCGAGTTGTAGATGCCGGGCGTCAGCACAACGACTTCGAGTATTTCGCCGTCGCTGCTCGCCGGGGCAATCGACTCAAGCATCTCGCTGAGCTCGGTCGGATACTCGCTCACCGGGCGGACGCTATGATCGCGAAACAGTGACGGGAAGACGCGCTTGATGACATTGCGGTTTTCGAGCATGTACGACACACCCGACGGGACGCGCAGATTATCTTCCAGCACATAGACTGTGCCGTCGCCATCGCGCACGAGGTCGGAGCCGCAGATATTGGCCCACACGCCGTAACGCGGGCTGACACCCTTGCAGGCCTGCAGATAGTTCGTCGAGCTGTCAATGATATCGGCCGGCACGATCTTGTCCTTGATGATGCGCCGGTCGTTATACAGGTCGTCAATGAACATGTTTAGCGCCCGCAGGCGCTGGATCAGTCCGGCCTCTATCCGGTCCCACTCGGTACCGGACAACACCCGCGGCACGATGTCGAGCGGCCAGGCGCGGTCGATGTTGTCACCCTCGGAGTAGATCGTGAAACTGATGCCCATGTCGACGATCGTGCTGTCCGCGGCATGCTGGCGTTCGAGGAGCTCTTTAGCGGGCATATTACTGAAGTAATCGACCAGCGAACGGGCGTGCTTTCTTGCCGCGCCGTCCGATTGGACGAGCTCGTCATAAAAATCGCCAACCAAATATTCTGTGGAATCGAATTTCATCGCCGGACTTTAACAGCAATCGCGAAACCTAACGAGATTGATGGACGATACACACCCCTTGTAAGAAACAAGGATGACTTCCAGCCGGTCGCTTCGCTCGCAGGTGCAATTGCATGAGCGACGGTGTGCCGGTTCTGGCAATTAAACAGGTATCCAACAAGACTCACAGCAAAGGCACTCGATTCAGGATTCTCGGGCTTGGGATAGTCGAACGCTACGACCCTGCGCAACGCTTGTTCAAAATCCGAGAGGTAACGATCGATGCGTTTCAACAGCGCGCCGCACCGGAACAGATGCTGGGAGACGATCTTGATGAGACGGCTCTTCAGCCAGGGGCACTTGAGGCCAGGTCGCCGCTTGTGTAAGAGGAACCCGCGCATTATAAGGATTCATCAAACAAGCGTAGCGCCGCATTTCGGAAAATCGTACTCGGAAATTACGAAAATACCTGTGCTGTTACGCGATCCAAATTCGTCTACGGAGGTCTTGCCCCGGCGCAAGCCGCCCACATCATTTCAAAAGAAGCCAATGGAACCGACAACCCGCGGAATGGGGTTGCGATGAGTCACACCATACATTGGGCGTTCGAGCGGGGAATGTTCACGATTTCGGATCAGTGCGAGGTGTTGATTCATCCAGAAGCAAAGCATGCCGTCATAAAGGTTTTGGAATATTTGGTCCGACGGATAAGTAGATTATCCTGCCCGATGATGAGTCGCGCCTTCCACACCAGGACGCGCTGTTGTGGCATCAAGAGGACGTTTTCGGTTGCGTCCACGGATAAAAATCGCTGCGTGAATTTTGCGTAAACCAGCTCTGCATCATCCTGCATTGTCATGCAAAATGGGCAACGGGTGCCCCGGTAAATAGTTGAAATAAATAGCAAAAGTCGAAATTTTTCGCGACCGAAAATCCGCGTGTCGGTGGTTCGATTCCGCTCCTGCCCACGATCCTGTTCAGGTGTATTCCGACCACATGGTTTACACCTTATACCGGACACATAGTTAACACTTTGTCCGGGGCGAAGGGATTAGGACCGGGTTCTACCCGGTCCTGCTCTTTGTCAAAGAATCCTAAATCATAATGCATGAAGCTGACCAGCCAGACCTGGTCGGCGACCTCTCTTATTCCCA
>JAJFKP010000031.1 GCA_021773135.1 Woeseiaceae bacterium
CCGGCGAGGCCGTCGAGACCGGTATGACAGGTCAGGCAGTCGGTCAGGAAAATACTGCTGTCGCCGCCAGGTGAGCGCGTGACGTCCTGCCGAATCCGATCCGGGTGAGCCGTCAGGTCACGCAGGTCCTCCTGGTCAAGGCACAGCAGGTTCAGTGCAGCAAAACGCACCGGGGCACGATTGGTACCGGCGACCATAAAAGCTTCTGCGAATCCTCGCGTCGTCATGATGCCGGCGGTTTGACCGGTGTTAATCGCCGTATTCGGCAACGCAGACTGTTGCTGCTGCATAAGATTGGCGGCACTGCTCAGATCAACTCGATTCAAATCGAGATCGAGATAGTGATCGTTGTCTGTTTGCGAATACGCAATGGTGGTTGCATCGGTCGTACCCACATACACAATGTCCTCGTGCAATACCTGGTCGAACGGAATGTCGTCGCGAACCAGTCCAATGACGGTTGCGATTGTGTCATTCAGATCGACGTAAACTGACCGCTCCCGGTTTGTCCAGGGTGCTGCCAGCTGCCGAACGGTCGTGTTGTAGAACGCCGGATTGTCCATTGCGTCATAGGCCGCGCCAACGGCGTCACCGGCCTCAATTTTGGTCGTCATTGCATCCAGGACTGCAGTCATCGGCGGTACGCCTACAAGTCGATCGTGCAGGCGCTTGGCCTGTTCGCGAGGACCCGCAGCTACGGTCGCAGCAGAAAGTGCTGCCACAAGTGCAATGACAACATTCAGTTTGCTGTGGCTTCTACGCTGGTCTTTTCTCATGCTGGCATCTCTCATCGACGGGCTTCCTTTACGCTGAATTCGTGCCAAACGAATGGCTGGATCTGTTAATTTTTGCTGGTGGCAAGGTTCCAACGAACCCGCTTTCTGGAGGTCGGTCCCTGGCCTGGCTGCAATGTATGCAGGGCCGGGTGACGACTGTCGTGTCTTCGACATAACGAGATTTACTCGCAGGAAAAATGTGATGTGTTTCACAATAAAACCTGTGATGTAGTCATCAGTTTCAGGCCGATTTACTCGCTTTCGCGCAAAAACAGGGCTGCAACCGGTTTTTTCGGGCGTTTTCGTCAGGAACCGCGTTGCAGGCAAACCGCTGCCTGCAAAAGCTGGCGTAAAGGTTCGATATTTCATGGTTGTTCCGGGAAGTTTTGCCAGGCTGCCCAATCGCCGTTCCAGTATTGGTAGAGCGATCCGCCGTCGGTATCGGCGATCAAGTGCAGCTCAACGGTTTGTGCCGCTGCGATACGATGAATCTGGTCCAGCGTGGTCTTTGCCTCGAGCGTTGCGTAAACCGGCGTCGACGAAAGGTAGGGGGGCGCATCAAGTTCAGTTCGCCACCGAACAATGGGAAACTGCATCGGCTCGTCGTCCACCAGTAAAACAAGCTCAGAGGCGTCCGAAGGCGTTAATCCGAGGAACTCGCGATCGATTGTGCTGGCGAGACTTACCCACAGGTAGTATTCACGGTTGCCCATATTGTTGATTTCAACCGGCCCTATGTAGACATAGTCGCGCACACCTGCCGCAATCGATGGCAACGAATGTGACAGCACCAGCGACTGGTCCAGCGTGACGACGGTCACGCCACTTGAGTCCAGCCGCGACTGTTCGAGCGGCGTTCTTGCGCACGCTGACAGGGTGACTGTCAGCAGCAAAGCCAGGCGAATCGATGCGTACATCGTCAGAAATCCAGTACGTACCCAAGCTGCACGTAATAGTCCCGCTGCTCGAGCGTGTTGCCGTCCAACTGTGGCGGTGCAAGTAACAGCGGGTACTCGTATTTGGACCACTGTCCACCGGCTTCAAGCTCGATTCGATAGCGACGACTTCCCGAGTACACGACGCGCAACAGCGGACTGGCGACCCAGTTGTCGATATCGCCGGCGGGGTTTTGGTTCGCGCTTCGATTTGAATACGACAAGCGAGCCTGCACGCGGAATTTTTCGCCGAACGGGTAGCGCACATCGAGCCACAAAGTGTCACGATCGACATTCCTGGTTTCGTCGTGACGATAGCCCAGCTGGGTAATCTGGCCGGGCTTGAGATAACCGGATCCCTGCAGGTGGCCGCCGTAGGTGTACTGCGGTCCGGTTTCTGCAAATGCAGCAACACCACCCGAAGCCACGGTCGACGAATACTCGATGTAGGAGACGTCCACTCTTGCCTGGAGGCGCGGCGTCAGCGCCGCAGACAGGCCGCCAGAGGCAAACGTTTCATCGGCGGTGCGATCTCGGGCAAGCCTTCGAATCTGACCTTCAGAGTAGGTGTCGAGCAGTTCCCGAATCGTATTGGTTGTCTGCCCGATGAGCGCATTGCGCGCAGTCAGGTATGGCGAGACACCGCTGCGCGCGCGTCCGTGCAACGTCAGACGGTCGTGAATTCGCCAGGTCCCGTTGATCAGCAGGGTGTTAACAGCATTGAAAGAAGCGTCATAGTCCAGCAGCGCCACGAGCGTTACATCGTCGCCCTGATAGAGCGCTTCTGCGCCGATCGCCTGACGATCGAGGATGCCGTCCACGGTTTGCCGGTTGGCGAAGACGCTCAGGTCCCAGCTGCCGATGATGTTATTGAGATCAACACTTGCACCATAGGAATAGCGATCGCCACTGGCACGATAGCGCGATGAGTCGACCGGTAATCCCGCAGTAACGTTGACGGTAATGTCCGGGCGATACTGGTAACTCGCGTGCAGTCCGTCGAAGCGGCTCAGCACGCCGCTTGTCAGCTGCTGCTGTCTGCCGATTCGAAGCCCGACATCTGTCCTGGTGTCTTCAACATCGAGATAGGCATACGACACCAGCGTCTGTTCGTCGGTGCCGGAGTTTTCCAGGTCGTAGAGATAACCAAGATTCGCACGGGCGAACAGATCGAATCGTTCACCTCGGCGTTCGGCAATAATATGCGCCTGCGACAACATCGCCGATTGCGCGACCAGATCGTCGTAACTTCCCTCCGCCAGATTTACGCCGCGCAGGTAATACTGCGATGCGCTGCCAAAAAACTCCCAGCCGCCCCAAGCCTTGTGCCTGGCCTGTGGTTGCGGGTCGCTGGCGGCCGCCGTTGTGTCGCGAGCGGCGGTGGCTGGCGCCGGCGTCGTATTTCCTGCGCCGGCAGACAAAGTTGCGAGTCGCTGCCGGACTCGTTGCGACTCCGGGCCGTCGGGAAATTCGTCAAGATATGCCTGGTACTCGGCACGTGCCTGGTGCGGCTCGTCGTTTTTCTGGCGTGCCACGCCAAGAAACTCTCGTGCCTGACGACGATGCTCGTCGCCCGGCTCCGCCAGCAGCTGTTCGTAGACGGAAATACTGGCCGCATAATCCTGCTGCAACAGAGCCACTTTGGCTTCAGAGAGCATGACAGCGATTTGTTCGGCAGGAATGGTTGGCGCGTCGTTTATCTGTGGCGCGGCGGCTGTTGCCACCGGCGCATCCGGAGCAGGGCTTGTACCCGGCCAGTCGACCTGCGTCCGCTGTGCTGATAGTTGCTCGGCGGGACTTGCAACCGTGATCCATGCGTCCGGAAAGATCTCGCTTAGACTCTGCAGGACCTGCTGTGCCTCGGGCTCCGTGTCGAAGAATCCCAGCCTGAGTTCTCGCCACTGCCGGTCACTGACGGTGATCTGGTTCGTATACAGGAGCTTGTCACGGTAGGCCTGGAAGGCAGGGTGATTCACCGCTGCGTCGGTGCTGTTGTCGGTTACGCGAATCACATAGGTGTTGGGACCCGTGTCGGCCGCAAGGTCTGTCCTGCGAGTGGGCACGACTTCCCGCTCCGCCGCCGCAACGACGGGGTCCGCAATGATGTCGACTGTCGGTGCAGGCGCGTCTGGCAGGGACACACTGTCCGTGTCGACATTGACGGTTAACAGGTATTCATTCGCGGATTGCACTACTTCAGGCCGATACGGCCCGTTAAAGCGTATAACCAGTGTGGCTACACCGGCGTCGCCCTTGAGAAACTCCACCTCGGATACGTTCGCAAGGCGTCCGCTTCGTGGCCGGCGTAAATCGCCAGACACATCCCGCAGCGGCAGGCGGCAATCCATGCCTGCCGCCAACTGAATGATCAATTCAGTGCCGGCAGATTGCTGTTGATGGTCGATGTAACGCAATGCACAGGCAAACTCGATATCCATCGTCGCCTTGCTGCCAGTGCGGGAAACCCGAATATCGCCGAGCGCCTCTGCCCGGACCGGTGTCGAAAACGCGAGGGTTGCAAGCAAGACGCCACAAACCGGACCGAGGAGGGACGATCGGCCAATCCGACTGCGTGCTGTCCTTGTCAGTGAATGACGCATCGTGCTAGCGCCAGAATCTTGTGTTATGGCAGGCGTCACATTCGTCGACTGTGGGTATGTGCTGGGGCAGCTGACCGGGTGCGGTAATGTTGTTATGGCAGGATGAACAACTTCCCTGCACCTCAAGGTGATCCACCCGTGCAACAGGCACGAACGTCACCGACCGATGGCAGCTTTCGCAACGCTTGGTCACGGTGATGTGCCTGGGGGGTTGCCAGGTAGCGCGAATTCTACTGGCCTGTGCGTGGCAGCCGTTGCATTCGTCCGGAGTGCCCGCGAATACGCCGTTGATATGACACCCTTCGCATTCAACCAGGCGGTGGGAGCCTTCGAGTCGAAACCCGGTCGTAAAGTGATCGAACGTTGGCGTGGCTTCCGTGCCTGACGAATCGAATGGCACCAGCAGTGCGGCTACCATGCCAATCATCGCGAGAAGCAATGGCAAAACTATATTGGTCGAAGCTCGCACTATCTTTCTCCCATTCGTGTGAAAGATTCCGTCGTGTGACAGCTGCCGCAGTTGTCACCGAAACGTCCGCCGTGACGATCATCACGGCGGTGACAGGAAACGCAGGTTTGGGCAAGCGGTTCCTGAACGCCATTAGTCGAAACATGGCAGGACGAACAGCTGGCTGCGGTGTGTGCGCCCGTTAATGCAAAATCAGTGTTTTCATCGTGATCGAATAGCCATGCAGCCCAGGTCGCCGGGTTGTGACACGCTTCGCATGCGTTGCCCAGTGAACCTGCGTGGGGATCGTCCTCCAGGTGACAAGAGACACACTGACTGTCAGCATCGCGAAAAGCGGCAGATGCGTGGCACTGGTCACAGGCTAGATCCGCGTGTCGTCCAAGGAGCGGAAAAGCGACGAGGTCGTGGTCGAAGGAAAGATTGCTGACCCAGCTCGTCGGAGAATGACAGGACTCGCAGACCGTCCCGAGCTGCCCCTGATGTGGATCATTGTCCTGGTGGCAGGTGCCACAATCCTGCGGCAGTGGATCCGTCAGATTTCCCGTGTGACAGGAGGCGCATTCCAACTGCGCGTGCCCTGGCGGCAGGGCGAAGCCGGTTTTCACGCTATGATCAAACCGCGACGTCGACCAGCTGCGCGCGTTGTGACAGCTGCTGCAGTTATTGCCGAATCGACCTTCATGCACGTCATCGTTGGCGTGACAACTTTGGCAACTGCTGCCGCCAAGGTCGGTATAACTTTCAGAGCGATGGCAGTCACTGCAGGTCAGGTTGTTATGTCCGTCGGTCAGGCGGAAACCCGAGACCTTGAAGTGATCAAAGGTGATGCCAATCCAGTTGGCCGTAACATGACAATTGCCGCATTCGGTGCCGTTTTGTCCCTCGTGCACGTCATCAGCCTGGTGACAGGAGACGCAGGTGGTGCCAACGTCGGCGAAGTTTGCCGATTTGTGGCAATCCTGGCATCCGGCGTCGGTATGCGCGCCGGTTAGTCGAAAAATCGTATTCGAGTGATCGAAATGAGTTTGCTGCCAGTCTTCGTTGACGTGGCACGCTGCGCAGTCCTCGCCCAGGCTTTCGTTGTGAACATCGTCTGTCCGGTGACAGCCCACGCACGCTGTTGGCGCATCGCTGCGCGGTGTACCGGGTGCATGGCAGCTGACGCAGTCGACGTTTGCGTGCGCACCCTGTAGCTGAAAGTCGGTAAGTGAATGATCGAACTCGCTGTCGTCCTGGCTGAGTATGTCGGCATCCCGTCCTTCATGGTCGGTGTGGCAGACGGCGCAGTCCATCTGTGTGTCGGCAGGCAAACGACCGTGAAAACCCACAGACGTCTCGACGTCTTCGCCAATCTGTGTATGACAGTCGACGCACAGTTCACCCTGAGTGGTATCGCTAAGGGGCGAGTGACACAGGCCGCACTCAGCCTCGATTTCGGCATGCGATGCGACGACGTCACCTGGCATCAGCAACCATTTCTCAACTTCATTGGCTTCGACCGTGTGCATCACAAGCAACAGCAACAAAAAGCTGGTACCGATGGTGAAAGTGACTTTCGCAATGCGGCGCACCATTAATACAAATGCACCACCGCCACGTGCACGACGACAGTAACGAGCAGTACAACGAAGAACGGGAAATGAAGTTTGTGCCACAGCGAGAACAATCGATCGTAAGCAGTGAACTCCGCGACCCGCCGTACGTGATACAAATGATTTCGAACATGCCTGCGGACGGCGCGCTCGAGCTGCTTCTGATGTTTGGCGACCTCGGCCGAATCACGTGCCTCGTAGGCGAGCGAAGCCCGGGTGAAACGCATCAGTTGAAAATAGTGTAGGCGTGTTCGAATGAACAACACCAATGGCAATCGCATACAATCCAGGATCGACTTCGGCGGTACCATGACCTCTTTGTCGAAGCGGGTCATGCGCTGAGTGAGTTCCGGTACGAAATTTCCGAGTCGGCCAACACCGGGCGACGTTACCTTGACGCCCGCCAGCAGCTCTCTGAGAGTGGTTTTCCGGCCGTAAAGTCCGCGATGAATTTTCGAGTAGATAAACCTTCCAACAAGCCCGCTTCCAGCCACCGCGAGCGCGGAAAACAGGGCAATCCGGCTGTTTAGAGAGCCAAGCTGAAAATTGCAGTGGTAAAGCGCTGCTATCGGCGCCGACACACCGAGCACCATGTGATTACGAAACCACTTCGACAGCGGGCCGATAAATTTGAGAAACCGAAATTTCTTGCGCAGCGGATATAACAACAGCACCAGCATGCAGCCGGCCGAAACAATACCCAGTGCGTAGCCAAGCCCCGTCCCGGCGTTTAGCCAGCCGAAGTCGCGTACCAGCCAGCCAATTATCACGAGCAAAGTTGCGGCGCCAAACCCGAACGCTGCGGTGTGCCGGCGCAGAAATTCGCGCCAACGCGGGCCGGAGTCGTCAAATGGGTCTTTGGTCCACTGATGAGATGCGGCCGCATTGGCCGCCCTGGTCACCATGATGCTCGTAACCCGCGTACCGCCACGCAGCGTCGAAGATGGCCCGCTTGCGGCCGTTCCCCTGTGGGCATTCCCTGCCTCCCGAATTGCGATCAATCAGGTGCGCGTTGTACCGTAGAAATTAAATTGAGATATCAGTCACATCTAATATTGTGAGCTTGTTCACATTTCTACGTCCGTAATCGATTTTTGTGACGTCGGTCTCGTCGGGTCCAGCGGCTTATGTAAATCATCGCGCGCGGTGCCAATTCTCAACTTTGTTGGCACAACCGACCTGAATCGCATTGAGGGGTCTGCGTCGAACAGGGTGCTGCAGTGACCTCACGCTCGGACTCGCACCTCTACAGTTATGTCACACATGGTCGACAACATTACTAATAGGATCTGATGAGGAACCGTGGGCAATGATCAAACCACCGACACCCGTCGATGAGTTATTGCGTCTGGAAACGTTGCGCAATCTGCGCATACTGGATACCGATCCGGAGGAGCGCTTCGATCGTGTAACGCGCCTGGCGAAGAAGATATTCGGCGTGCCGATCGCGCTGGTAAGCCTGGTCGATGCCGATCGCCAGTGGTTCAAATCTCACCAGGGACTGGATGTCACAGAAACGCCACGTGATGTGTCTTTCTGCGGGCACGCGATCCTGAGTGACGAAACAATGGTGGTAGGTGACGCACAAGTAGACGAGCGTTTTAGTGACAATCCCCTGGTTGCGGAAGATCCTGGCATTCGCTTTTATGCAGGTCGCCCTTTGAGCGCGCCGGATGGCAGCAAGGTCGGTACGCTGTGCGTGATTGATCGTGAACCACGCGAGATGACCGCAGATGACCTTGGTCTGCTCGATGAGCTTGCCCATATGGTGGAGGAAGAGTTTGTCGTCGAGGAGATGATGCGCATTGATCCGGTCACCGGACTTTCAAATCGCGAAGGCTTCGAAATCATTGCTGAACATATACTTGCAATGTGCGAACGTACCAATGCTCCCGCCTCACTCGTACTCTTGCATTTTGTAAATCAGCAGCTAATTGCAGAAACCGAAGGACGTGAAGAAAACGATAGAGCGATCATCGAGCTGACGCAGCTGTTAATCGCCAGCTTTCGCAATTCGGATATCGTGGCCAGGCTGTCGGCTGATACGTTCGTGGTTTTGCTTGCCGGATCCAGGCTGGAAGACGTTTACACGCCCCGTGGCAGGTTCATGGAGCGAATCGTCGATCGAAATGCACAAACCGAGGCCACTTTCGATATAGAAATTGACGCTTTTGCCATTGAGTATCAAAGCAATCGCCATGAAAACAGTAATGCGCTGGTAAGAGAGTTGGAGTCCCGCATGATGAATGGCGACCTGGCGCAACGGGCTGACGAACCCGAAGGCGTCTCACGGACAGGTTCTGCGTAACCACCAAGGCAGTCGCTCCGACGACGATTAAAGACTCGAACTGGATTTGCCCTCATGGGCCAATGCATTTGCATCGCTTTTGTTAGACTCTCACACCCGTGTCCAACTTCAGGTGTCGCCGGTGTTAACCAACACTAAAGCAATTCTCATTTCGCTGATTCACACGTTGATAATCATCATCAGTCTGTCTGCGCAAGCCGCGCAAGCTCAGATATATGACGTGCGAATACCCCCGGGCAGTAACTATAACGAGGCAAGCTTTCGCCTTTGGTTGCCGGATAGCTCTGAGTCGATTCGCGCAGTGCTCGTCCTGGTGCCTGGCTCGAACGGCGATGGTCGCGACCAGGTTGCAACGCAATTGTGGCAGAGACTTGCTAAGGACCAAGGGTTGGCGCTGGTGGGCCTTTATATGACTGACAAGGCGCACGCTGACATGTTCATCGAGCACTACGTTGACGTTGCAGGCGGCAGCGGTGACGCATTACTGCAAGCACTGGCAGAACTTGGCAGCCTGTCCGGGCACCCTGAAATCGACACTGCGCCGCTGCTGCTGTGGGGCATGTCAGCCGGTGGCGAATTCAACTACGAATTTGCGCTGTGGAAACCCGAACGGGTCGCCGCTTTCGTTGTCAATAAGGGCGGAATTTATTATTCAGCGCTGGCCGCCAAAACGGCCCGCAGCGTTCCGGGACTGTTTTTCATCGGCAGCGAGGATATGGCTTTTCGCAATGACATCATCCGTGGCGTGTTTTCGATTAATCGGCGGGCGGGGGCGCTGTGGGCGCTTGTCGAGCAGCCTGGCGTTGCCCACGCAGTCGCAGGATCCGACCAGATCGCGGCGCAATACTTCAAGGATGTTCTTGACCTGCGAATGGGCGATCCACGCGATCCCGCTGAATTGCACGAACTCGCCCTGCCTGACGGGTGGTACTGCGACCCGACACCAATGACCTGCGAAGAGGCTGCTGGCGCAACGCCGCCGAAAACGCCGGTTTCATGGCTTCCGTCAGAATCCAGCGCTGCGGCCTGGCGCCAGGCGAACTCCGTGGCGCCGGGCAACTGACTGCCCGCTGCCCGCGAGCCCTTTACTAATGCAGTACGGACACCCGTAACGCCGTCATGACAGCCGCGAAAATTCTCGTGATCGGCGGGACATCGCTCGACACCCTGGCGGGTGCCGACGGGCTGGTAGCCGGTGGCGCAGGCATGTATACCGCGATGGCGGCGAGGTTCTGCGGGGCATCAGTCACCCTGTTCGCGCCTCGACCGGATCCTGTGCCGGCGCCATTGCAGGCCGTTGCCGACAACGTGACCTGGCTGGGCCCGACCGTGTCCGCAACGGATCTGCCGCACTTTGAGATTGTCTATAGTGGTGGCAAGGCCCATTACCTGACAGCATCTTTCGGTGCGGAGACAAGTCTCGCATCCAACTTGTTACCCGGCGACCTCTCCCGCTTTGATTGCGTCCATATTGTCCCGTTGGGCAATCTCCGACAGCAATATGAATTCATCCTCGCCTGCAGGAAGAACGGTGCTGCGCGCATATCCGCAGGTACGGTAATCGATCTTATCAACGACCAGCCGGAACTGGCCCGCACCATTCTGCAGCAGGTCGACCTGTTCTTCATGAACGAAGAAGAGGCCCGGCGTCTGTTCGGTTCCCTGGCCGCAGTTTGCTCCGCACCCGGCCAAACATTTTTCGTGACGAAAGGAAGAGGGGGAGCCGTCGTCGTGCAGGGTGACACGACAACGGCTCTTGCTGGTTGTGAAGCCAGGGTCATTGATCCGACCGGTGCCGGAGACACATTTTGTGGCGCGACCCTCGTCAGACTGGCCAGTGGCTTGCACCCGGTAATGGCGGCACGCAGCGCGATGCCACTCGCCGCGAAAATGACAGAGGGTATTGGCGCGTCAGAGCTTCTTCCTGGTGCATCGTCCGAACGATTGCCACAGCACGGTAGAGTTGTTGTCAATGCCACGCGCGTCCACAGCATCGCAAATCTGATTGCAGGTCTCACCGAGGTCAAGCCGTTTGACTTCACGGGTCCGGATTTACCGGCTGAGAATCACCCGGCGGCGCTTGACTACTTTTTTGCGACGGCCATGCAGCAGTTCGGATTCTGGTACGCAGCCAATGGCAGGTATTCACGGCCGCTCGTCGCCACCCTCGACGGTGAACAACGCAAAGGCGCCTTTTACCTGTTTCGTGCCTACCTGCAGTGGCTGCACGATTCGCCACAACTGCTCACTCCCGAGGGTCAGGCCAACCTGACCAGCACGGACATGATTTCGCTCCTGAGGGCAGATGACGGTAGTGATCCGTTGCCTGCTCTCGATCTGCATATCGAGATGGCGAGGCAGTACGGACGGGATATGCTGGCACTGGGTTGGACGCCGCAGTCGCTACTTGAGACTGCAAGCGCCTCCCACATGCCGCTACGCACGCTGCTGCAAATGCTCGATCAGGTCAGTGGTTACAAAGAAGACCCGTTGCGCAAAAAGAGCAGCCTGCTGGCGATCATTCTGCAACAACGACCGGAAGCTTTTATTGTCCAGGATGTCGAGGATGTGCCCCCAGTGGTCGACTACCACGTCATGCGCACCTGCCTGCGTACGGGCCTTGTTGAGGTACACGACGAAGATCTTGTCAGCAGGTTAAAAGGGCGTGATCTGCTTGCAGAGGATGATGAGTGGTCTATCCGCTACGCCACCTATCAGGCCGTCGAACAGTTAGTCGTGGAATCCGGCAAAAGCATGGGCGCTGTCGACTGGTTCTTTTTCAATTCCCGCCGGCGCTGCCCGGAAATGAGCGAACCGTTATGCAACCAGTGCGCAATGGACCCGGCATGCGCGCACCGCAAAGACCTGTTTCAGCCGGTTCGCAGGACCACTTTCTACTGAGCAACCCGCTGCCCGGGCGTCAGTATCCTGTCCGATCGAACTGCCGTCCCCGGTGCGGTACTGCAACAACGTCGTTGCTGCGAAAATAGTCGACGATGACATCGGACACCTTGCCAACGCTGCGAATCACCTCTGACTCGGGAAACGAATCGTAGAGATCACCGCCTTCTGTCAGAAAACCGGGTGCAGCGACGGTAAACAGGTCGTCATCTGCAACCGCCTGCCCATTTCTTTCCAGCGACAGTACGCGGCTGTATTTCGGCCGATTCAGGTCATAATTTACCTCCAGCCCTGACAGCTGCAGTAAACCTCTCTCGAAAGTCAGTGACTGTTCGAGTGCACGCCGAATCTGACTACCGCTCATTTCCTTGACGCTGACGTCGTCAACGAATGGGTAGGAATCGAGTATGTCTACCAGGCGCACGTCGCCGGCCGGCAGGTCCTTGCGCAGGCTGCCGCCGTGCACGAAGCCCAGATCCGCACCCGTAGCCGCCACAAGAATATCCGCAAACAAATTGCCGATATCAGACTCCTCGATGTAGCGTCGAACCATGGGCGCGCTGGTCGTGCCAACTTTAACCATGATTTCTGAATTCTCCGCGCGGTATTTCTCCAGCTTGGCCAGGATTCTCGGATCAGGGACCAGCTTATCGGACTCGACAGGAATCAGTCTGCCTTCGTAGCTCGAAATCTCCCCCGATATTTCGTCAATGCGGAGCTGCAGAAAACCAAGATGTGTCGCCTGCCCATAGGTTTGCATGATAAGTGTACCCGTCCGAGGATGAACGACAGGTTCCGGTGTGCCCGCATCCGCATGGCCCGCCAACAGTATGTCGATTCCGCTGACTGCGCCTGCCAGCGCGATATCCGCGTCGATATCTCGTTGCAGGCGCGGATCGGATTCGGCGTCCGTTTGCATCGGTGCCGTTTTACCCTGATGCGTCAGCAAGACGAGCAAATCCACCTGGTCGCGGAGCTCTGCGACGGATTTCTGCACCATTGTGGCCGGATCAAGCACATCCAAAGGCGCAATGAAGGATGGAATTATTGCCGTAGCGGCATCCTGACCCATGATTCCGATCACGCCAATACGGATGCCATCGCGCTCGATGATCGTATGCGCCTGCGCATACGGATGCTCCGTATCCTTGTAAAAGAAGTTAGCACCGAGCACCGGGAACGGAGCCCTGTTTTTTTCCCACTCGAAGATTTTGTGGCCATACTCGAATTCGTGATTGCCAATTGCCATCGCGTCATAACCCATGGTCATCATCAGTTCGAATGCAAGTTTCCCTTCAGTCAGTTTTGCCAGCGCGCCGGTGAAGATGTCTCCTGAATCGAAGAGAAACACGTTCGGCTCAGTCTCGCGCAGGTTCTCGATCAGCGTGGTCATCTCGGCTATGCCACCGATCGTTTCGATATCGTCCAGCCAGAATGCCGGAATAGGGTCGTAGGCGCTCTCCACGTCATTAGTGAACAGCAGCGTGACAATCTTGCCGTCACCGGACTTGGCTTTCGCAGGTGCGGGGTTTAACGCGGCCGACTGACAGCCGCTAATCGCCACGAACAAAAGAACTGCAAGTTTGGGCATACAAATTAAGCGCATAAAAAAATGATCCGTTTCCAGGGAGAACAATAGATTGCAAAACAGCGTAGCAAACCACTCGGCCAATGGTCGACAATAGGGCCGAGAATACGCAGGAACTTAGTCCCTACGTGCGATCAGTTACCAGTATGGTAGCGAAGTAAAACAGCGTGCCCAACTGCGGTTTCTCTCTTAAACGGCCGGCGACTGCCAGCAACGCTTTTTGAGTCTAACTGGCTGTCTGTGGCCTTTGCTTCTTATTTGCGTACATCTGGGCATCTGCATCTGCCAGCAGGCGCTCCACGGTGTCGTGGCGATCCTGGTCGAACCGAACCGCACCGGCGCTCCATTTTAGCCTTCTTTTCAGGCTGGAATCTGCATCCGCTGCAACCTTATCCAATCGGGCGAGGGCAATTTCAGATGCTTCCTGCGACGCCGCCATCAGGACGGCAAATTCATCGCCTCCAAGGCGCGCAATCACATCGGCAGTTCGAAAACTCTTGACCAGGAGACCGGCGAAGTAGCTCAGCATGTCGTCCCCGGCACTGTGACCGTGGGTATCATTGAGCGCCTTGAACCCGTCCAGGTCGAAGTAAACCAGCTCGGCGTCTGTGTCAGTGCGTCGACACAAAGACAACATGTGCCGGGCGACCATATTGAATCCGCGGCGATTGGCGATCTTGGTGAGTTCGTCAACTGTCACCTGGGACGCGACCTGCAGTTCGTCTTCCACCATTGCAGCCAGGTCCCGCAGCGTTTCCTGGTCTTCCAGGGACAGGCCGCGGGGCTTACTGTCAATCAGACAGAGCGTTCCAATGCGGTGGCCGCGAGGACCCCTGATGGGGCAGCCCGCGTAGAAACGTATGAACGGCGCTTCTGTAACCAGGGGGTTATCCAGAAAACGCGGATCCGTGCTTGCATCACCGACAATCAGTATTTCGTCAGCGTTTATCGCATGTCCGCAAAAGGAAATTTCGCGCGGCGTTTCGCAGGCATCCAGGCCCTGCTTGGATTTGAACCACTGGCGGCCGGAGTCGACCAGGCTGATCAGGCAGATTTCGACTCCAAACATGCGTTTTGCCATGCGCGTGATGCGATCGAAGCGTTCCTCCGCAGGTGTGTCCATGATCCGCAGCGAATGCAGACTGAGCAGTCGTGCGGTCTCATCGATTGATGTGGTGGGCTTGAGCATTAAATGATATCCGCATTCCAGTTATTTCGTTATCGGCCACTTGTCAGTAACCTTCAGTGAAACCGGCCTAACTTGTGAACAGAATCTCGTGAAAATGCCCCCAGGCCTCGTGCTTAAGCCTGTCATGCCTGTTGCAAACTGATACAAATTGAAACCTTGTTGAGATCTTTTTTCCGCCCGATAGCTGGACAATGGCTTTTCTCAAATAAGTCACCGCCATCGCAGCGGCACAACGGTGGAAATGCATGAAAGCACTGGTCGTCAATTTGTCATTGTTCAAGATCGGTTGGCTGGCGTCGGTATTTACGGCTGCCGCCAGTATGCCGGTCGTTGGAACAATCGTTGTAGGCATCGCGGTTGTCGCCCATTTGTGGCTGTCACACGACTCTCAAAATGAACTGAAGTTGCTTGCATTTGCAGCATTCCTGGGACTCATCTGGGAGTCGCTGCTGGTTGCCTCAGGCATTGTGAACTACGAGGCCAGCTCTATCTTGCCGGGCGTCGCACCCTACTGGATCGTTGGCATGTGGGTCCTGTTTGCTACCACGCTAAACGTCGCCATGCGGTGGCTCCGTAAAAGCGTCTTCGTCGCTGCGGCGGCCGGAGCAGCAGGAGGTCCGCTGTCATTCCTGGCGGGGGAAAAGATGGGGGCAGTCAGCTTCGCTGATCCAGCACTTGCGCTGATTATCATCGGCCTCGGCTGGGCGGTTCTCCTGCCGTTGCTGGTTAACTTTGCCCAACGTAATGAAGACGCGGCCGCCGGCGCGGTGCTGGATCAGGCGTGAGGACAGGACCGATGAGAACCCCTGGTCACCTGTTCGTCGCCGCGTTGCTTGCCGGCTGGCCGGCAATCTCTGCCCTGGCGACCGTGCCAGCAGAAGAGCACGTTCTGGAGTGGCAATTCGATGTGGCACTGGACGGCAAACCGGTTGGCGATCACTTCTTCGAAATACGCCAGGATGGTTCGCAGCAAATACTTGAGACAGAGGCCAGGTTCGACGTTAAGTTCCTGTTTGTTACGGCGTTTCGATATCGGCATCAAAGCACCGAGGTGTGGCGCGACGGCTGTTTGAGCAGCATCGAGGCGACCACCTTGAGTAACGGTAAAAACCTCAGTGTGCGGGGCACGAGCACAGACGGTGAATTCGAACTTTCCAGCAACTCAGGACCGGCGACGTTGTCGGGCTGTATCCAGTCTTTCGCGTACTGGAATCCTGCCGTACTCGACTCCAGCAAGCTCCTCAACAGTCAGACCGGGGAGTACGAGGACGTCACGGTTACCTTCGAGCAACGAGAGCAGCTCGACATTGGCGGCGAGTCTGTGGCTGCGTTGCGCTATCGACTGTCCGCTGCGGCGGGAGATATTACCCTCTGGTATTCAAGCGACAGCAATACCTGGCTGGGACTGGAAGCACCTGCCAAAGGCGGGCGCACGATCTCCTATACCGCCGTTACCATTCCCGAACAAAACTCTGTGATGCAGCTATTCGCTGCCGGTGACTAGCTCACCTTATTGCTTCGCTGGCGGCGTCGGCCGAGAGGAACTAAAACCGCGTTTGACGCTTTAGCGTCTATTTGATCAACTGGCTGTCAGCCGCGATCAGCAAATTATTTTTCTGGAAGCAATGCAGCCAGTTCCAGGGCTCACCGATCCGCGGTTGTCATTCCTTTGCGGAAGTTAGTTATGTCGTTGTTCGAGTTTCTAATGATACTGCTGTCGATTATTGTCGGGCTCGGTCTGGCCGAGATTCTCACCGGCATCGCGCGCATTTTTCGCGAGCGTAGGCAACGGGAATTTTCATGGATTCACTCTGCGCTCGTCGCCGCGGTTTTTTTCGGCCTGTTGCAAACGTTTTGGGAGAGCTGGAGCCTGCGTGCTATCGAGGAGTGGACTTTTCCGGCAATGCTGTTGATGCTCTCGTCACCCATTCTGCTGATGACAATCGCACACGTTCTGTTTCCAGCGGACGCGCAATACGAAAACCTGGAAGAGTATTACTTTACAAATCCGGGGCTACCCTGGCGCCTGGCCTTGGCGACGGTCGTTCTGGGGACCTTATTTCGGCCAATTGCTTTCGGCATGCCACTACTTGTGCGCGATAACGCGACGGCAATTCCCATGGTCATGATCTGCGCCTTACTGGGATTCTCGCGAAATCGCACACTGCATACCGTATTGGTTCCGCTGGTCACGATTTTCGTCATTCTCGACACGTTGCTTATCAGCTACGAAATCAGTTGACTTAACGGGCGCCAGGGATTTCTGACATAGCCTCAGGAAAGCGGCATCTACTTATTGTTCGGCTAAGTTCTTTGTCTAGGATTGGGAAGCAGTAACGTCAATCCTAGCGGAACTCGTTCAGGCCATGATCGTCCGTCAGCTGTTCGAAATTCGAAACAAATACGAACCGTTAGTATCGGCCGACAAGCTGTCCCTGCTCAGACAGCTTGGTCAGACGAAACTTACAGCGGCAAAAGATTTAAAGCTGCTGCATTCTGCGCTGTGCTTTATTCGCGCTTTTCCCGATTCCCCGAGCCACTACCGCCTCGCATATGCCGAGCTGGTCAGCATGGAGCATCGCGTAGACATATTGGCAGGTGCCGAACAAACCAGGCTCTGGGATACAGGCATTGTCGGCACCCCCGTCCACTACCGGTTTTCATACGAGGTCGCTCGCTGGCTGGAAAGGCGGGTCGCTGGAACGGTGTCGATCGATTGGGAGGATATGCAGGATCCGCCGGGTCTGGACGAGATTCTGACGCACCTGTTGCAGCCATCCGAAGATGAATATTTCGATAGTGGTCACGTCAGCGGCAGAGAGTGGGTCGAACTGGCGTCAATGAAATTTACCGGGACCGACTTTGACTGGCTGCTGGCCCAGCTCAGGGAACAACGCTTCGCGTCGATCTGGGCACAACTTTACAATGCCGCTGAACTCTGGCTGGCCTGGGACCTGCGGGAATCACATTTTTCGAAGTCGCTCAATGCTTATCCCGTCAAGAAAGTGGCAGGACGAAGCGCCGGGATGCGCACGCTGCAGGGACCTGCGCGGGCCGAAATAATGCGACCCATCGGGCATATCACGCGCCTCCCGCCACACGCCGGATCGAAAATGATCGATGTTGCAATGGCATCCCTGGCTGTCCGGCACCGTGAGACTTACCATTTTAATCACGCCAATTCGCAGGAGGTCTACCTGGCAGACGCAGGCTGCGGTACAGCCGTTGCCATTTTCGGGCTGCAGCCACGGCATCGTTTTCCACTTGAGTGCACGCTCGGCTACCTGATCCTGAGTAACGGCGTGCCGGTTGGTTACGGCGGCTCGAGTGTTCTGTTTCGCCAGGTGAACACGGGTCTGAATATATTCGACGATTATCGCAGCAGCGAAGCGGCATTTCTCTGGGTCCAGGTGATGCGGGTCTATCACCAGATCACAGGATGTAGTCGCTACATCGCAAACCCCTATCAGTTTGGTGCAGAGAATGATGAGGCGCTGCGAAGCGGGGCATTCTGGTTCTACTATCGACTTGGATACCGTCCGGTCGCGGCCGAAGTTCGACACCTTGCGGGTCGTGAGTTTGCCAAAACCCGACGCGACAAGCGCTATCGGAGTAACCTAAAAACGCTACGAAGCCTGGCGAGCTGCGACATGCATTTAACGTTACCGGGTGCCAGGCAAAGCGATTTGTTCGAGGAGCGCTGGATTGAAACCAGTTCGATGCTGGCAACAAAAGTGCTTGGCGAGGCGGGCGGCACAACTCGTCGTATCGCAGCCACCCGAGTGGCGAAACAGTTGGCGGCAGACCTGGACATACGCTCATTTGACAAATGGTCCGCGTCAGAGTGGAGCGCATTCGAGCGCATCGCGCCTATCGCTGCAGCTGCCAGACCAAAAGACTGGTCGCCCGCGGCCAAGAAATCGATGCGTGCGTTACTGCGAGCCAAGGGCAGCGACAGGGAGGCCAGGTATGCAAAGCTTATCGGTCAGCATCAGGAGTTCCTGACTTCTCTGCGCACCGCCTGCCGCCGGGCAGAAATCGATTAGCGGACGCGGTCGTTGTCGCGCTTAAGTGCGGCCCGCGTTGCACGCAACAACTTCGTGATCCGCATCCAGTTTCAGCACGAAGTCTGAAGTACCTGCAAGCGTTTCCAGATTGTGCCGGGTCAGGCGCTCATAGAATTGAATAAAGCGCCTCAGTTGATCCTCGTTCATGATTGCTGCCGCCGCATTCGCAGCGGTTTTCGAGAGCTTCTTCTCTTGTTCGAGACGCCAGCGGTGAATTGCATCGAATGACGGTGCCACCAGGAATACCAGCGCATCAAGGCGTGCGAAGATGGCCTGATAGGTCGTTGCCAGGTATTCGTTGGCCATGGTCCGCCAGATCGCGGTTGGGTCTTCTACACGTTCAAGTGCGTTGACCGGTGTCCGCAGTGCATCGGGTGCCTGCGCATTGCTGCCGATGCACCAGCCCTCCAGCAATATCAAATCAACGGGCCCTGCCACGGGGGTCCAGCTGGACTTCGGCGCGCGATCGTCGCTGGCCTTGTCGAATCTTGGCAGCATCAGAGTCTCGCCTGCTGCGAGTTTCTCGAGTCGGTCCAGGAACGCAGTGAGCATGGCGGTATCGTGCGTGCCAGGCACGCCGCGTGTTTCGAACAGCGGGTGAACATCGCGACCCAGTTTGCGGCGTTCTGACTGCGTCAGGTAGAAGTCATCGATCGATAGCACCGCCGTCCGCCATCCAAAAATGCTCTCGGTCGCCAATTGCAGAAATTCAGCGAGCGTGGACTTGCCGGTTCCCTGCGCCCCGTTTATCCCGACCAGCAGCGGCCCGTCATCGCTCTGCAATGCGTGGATTTTGCTGACCAGGGGCAGGTAGAAATTCCCGGCGGTCTTCTGAAACGCCGCCGGCAGCTGGCATCGTTGCATTAGCCCCGGCAGCTGTTCTTCCAGGAATTTATCGATTTGATCCTGCATGAGCTCAACTTGTCTGCACAGCGCCGATCAAGGCGTTGAAATTCTGTACGGCAATACGCGCCACTGATAGCATGTCGAATTCTTTGCGGCTAGCCTAATAGTTAACCGGATAGCATGGCAACCATCAAAATTCCCATTTATGCAGTCAAGTAAGCCGATACTCTATGTTTTCGCCATTTCACATTACTGTGAAAAAGCTCGCTGGGTTCTGGACAACCACGAAATCGATTACGAGCTGCGCCATGTCGCCCCCGGTGAACATGCACAGATAGCCAGCAAGCTGGGCGCGCCGCACTCGAGCGTGCCGTTCTTGTCCGTCGGAGGCACGGTGATCCAGGGCTCTGCGGGCATCATCAACTGGGCCGAGAACCAGCCGGGCTCGGAGCAAAAGCGACTTTCCCCGGGCGTTGAACTGGAGCAGTGTGCAGAAATCGAGAAGCGTATTGACGACGTTGCCGGGGTCCACATTCGGCGTTACTACTATTCAGAGGCGCTGGTGGAATATCCGGAGACCGTGCGGCCCGTGTTTACGCGCGACCTGCGTTTTCCAAAAAACCTGATGATTCGATTAGCCTGGCCGAAGATTCGCAAGATCATGATCAGCCGCATGGATCTTGGCGGTGCGCAGGGGGCTGAATCGGAACAGATTGTTGCCACCGAACTGGACTGCATAGATGACCTGCTTTCAGACGGCAGAGCGTACCTGGTTGGCGGGCGTTTCTCGCGCGCCGATATCGCGGTGGCGAGCCTGCTGTCGCCGCTTGCTTTGCCGCCTGAACACCCTGTCTACAACAACCTGCGTCATCCGCCAAAGCTTGCGCGCCAGATTGCCGAATGGGACGACCGCAGATCACTTCAGTGGACGCGACAAACGTACACAAAGCATCGCTAGTTTTTCCTGGAACCGGTGGCCTGGCTTCACACGGACGCTGGCGTAGCTCAGAACAGTGAGATGCCGAACAGCCGTTGCAGAATGAGAATTCCGGACAACCCGGTGAATACGACAAGACTCAGCCAGCCAAACCAGGTGGCAAACGGCGACGGATAAAAGAGCTTGTCGTCTTTGGGGATTACCGTCTGGCAATAGTAAAGATTCAGGAAAAATATGACCGGCGCGACGAAATAGGCAAGCGCGGATGCTACCAGCACGAGATAAACAGGTCTTGGAATTCCGGCGATAATCGCAACTGAGGTTATCAGCGAAAAGAACATACTGATGCGATAGATGTTGTATTCCGAATACCAGAGCTTGCGTTGCTTTGCGTCCATCTCTTCACGCGACGTTCGCGGCAACGCTGCCGTTTTACGAAAGAGGTTCCTGCAACAGGCGCCGACAACACGGGGCCAGCCGTCGAAGTAATTAAAGGCCGTGGAATAGGTTGCGGCAAGCGCACCCGCGAGAAACACGACCATAAGGCCCGGACCAACACTCTCAGTAAATATCTTGGCGATCTCGCCCATCACCGCATTGCCGCTCACGTCACTTGGATAGAGCCAGACCGCCGCCAGCACCAGGAATATTGTCGCGAGAATAAAAGAGATTACGTGACCGAAACGAAAGTCGAGGAGCCCGATCTTGAACCAGCGCCTGCAGTATTCCTGTGCATGCGCGGGCAGCTTCGATACGTCGACCGTAAGGTCTTCTTTCCTGCCATCGAACGAATCAAACCTTGGCGCAAGACCCTGCGCTTCCATGCTGCTGCGCAGTTTTCCCATGCCTACTTTCTTTGCTTTGCCCCATTCTGATGCCTGCAATGAAACATCGATGCCGGTTGGCAGCAGGCCCAGGAATGACGCAATGATCAGCCACGATCCTTCCGGAGTCTCAAGCTGAAAGAAATGCACGAACTCGGAAACCGGTGCCGGCTCCACGACAAACACCGCTAGTGTGCAGACAATCAGAATACCTGCGGCGATCTTTGTTACCAGTTCGACGATCGCATAGCGCCCGCGCAAGATGATCGCAACCGACATGACCCCCAAAAGCAGGCCGTATACAGCCAGCTCCTGGTCGTCGTCGACCCCGGGAATATCAACGCCCAGGAACATGCGAAAGAAATAAAACACCACCGCGGCAGCGGCGATCAGTCTGCCGGCCTGTCCGACGGCAGACTGAATAACGGTCGTTATCAACACGTACCAGACGGGAAGTTTCTTCCACGCTGTCGCATACGCGTCGAGCATGCTGCGGCCCGTAGCATGGGTAAAACGAATAGCCATCTCGAAGCCGTAATATTTGAATATGTAGGCAATTGGCAGACACCAGAGCAGGGCGTATCCATAGCGGCCCCCGGCTACCGGTGCTGTCACAAGGTGGCTCGTGCCTATACCGGTCATCATGAGCATCATGCCCGGCCCAAACTTGCGAGCCAGGCTCCCCGGCGTCATTGATGGCAGCTCCAGTGAATCAAATTCATTTGAATCGGTAGCGCCGGTTGTCTGCTCGTTCATCGTTTTCCTTAGGTTTTGGTTACGCCGGTCTGGTAGGTGCCGGCGACGCGTGCTCGCTGGCGAATCAGCGCCAGGACAACGTCGATCGTGGGCGTCGGTATCTCTACCAGGCGTCCGAGCTCCTGCACAACCGTCACGAGCGCGTCGATCTCCATAGGCCGGCCGAGCTCCAGGTCCTGCAGCATCGATGTCTTGTGCGCACCGACTGCCGCACCGCCAGCAAGACGTTGATCGACGTCCACGCGAAAACCAGCCCCCAGCTTTTCTCCGATCCGCTGTGCCTCGAGCATCATTTGCCGACACACCTGGCGCGTATCGGCCTCGCCCGCAACCTTGTCGAGCGTGGCCAGGGTAAGGGCACTGATCGGGTTAAAGCAGAGGTTGCCCCAGAGTTTTACCCAGATGTCGTCGCGAATGTTGTCCCGCACGCGTGATGTGAATCCGGCGGCGGTCAAGGCAGCATCGAGCTTGTCAGTGCGCTCGGAAGGCTGCCCGTCGGGTTCACCCATCGTGAAGCGATCGCCCTCGATATGGCGAATAACGCCCGGTTCCTCGATTTCCGCGGCAGGGTAGACCACAAAGCCGATTGCGCGCTCGGGACCCACGGCATTCCAGAATCGCCCGCCCGGATCGACACTCTCCAGCTTGTGATTCTCGTAGGCGCCGGCGAGCTTGTAGAAATACCACCACGGTATGCCGTTCACGCCGGTCACGACCGCGGTGTCCGGACCCAGCAGCGGTTTGATTCGTGCAGTGATGCCGGGCAGGGAGTGCGCCTTCAGTGTGACGATCACGTAATCCTGTGGACCCGCATCTTCAGGATTTTCTATGCAACGCGGATGTGCAATGCGTTCCTCTCCATTGATACGCAGTTTCGCACCATTCTTTTGCATGGCGTTAAGGTGTGGTCCCCGCGCGATCAGCGTGACCTCCTCACCGGCGCGAGATAACTCGATCCCAAGCCAGGCACCGATGGCGCCCGCTCCATAGATACAGATGCGCATCAGGCAAGCCCCAACTTCTCGGCCAATCCGATTCTTTGCAGTTTGCCGGTCGCGCCTTTAGGGATTTCATCGAGAATAAGAACCTTGCGTGGCACTTTGAAGGAAGCGAGTCGCTCCGACGCGAATGACCTGATTGACGCCTCGTCTGTCGTTTCACCTTCTTT
>JAJFKP010000032.1 GCA_021773135.1 Woeseiaceae bacterium
TCCTTATCTCGCGATCGGCCTTGCCATCTACATTCCGTGGATGCTGGCCGGCATGTACGGTATAGCAATTGCCTCGCTCGGCATGCTGGGCACGCTGGTCATCGCGCTGACGATCGACGCCTACGGCCCGGTGGCTGACAATGCCGGCGGAATCGCCGAGATGGCAGGCATGCCGGAACACGTGCGAGAACGCACGGACGTCCTTGACTCGGCTGGTAACACTACCGCCGCCATCGGCAAGGGCTTTGCGATCGGCGCTGCCATTCTGACGTCGCTTGCCCTGTTCGGCGCATTCCTGACCCGTGCCGATCTGCTGCTGAAAGAACAGGACCCTAGCTCGGATCTTCTCGGCTCGATCAACCTGCTCGACCCAATGGTGTTCAGCGGCCTGTTCATCGGTGCCGTACTGCCGGCGCTGTTCTCGGCCATGACGATGAAGTCAGTCGGCGCAGCCGCGTTCAAGATGATCGAGGAAGTGCGGCGTCAGTTCCGCGACGATCCGGGCATCATGCAAGGCACCAGCGATCCCGACTACGCACAGTGCGTTGCAATCTCGACAAAGGCTGCTATCCGCGAAATGGTTCCGCCCGGCATCCTTATCATGGGTGCACCGCTCGTCACCGGGTTCCTGTTCGGCATCCAGGCCACGGCCGGACTGCTGGCCGGCTCGCTGGTCACCGGCGGCGTTCTCGCGATCTCGGCGTCAAACGCGGGCGGCGCCTGGGACAACGCCAAGAAGTACATCGAAGCCGGCAATTTGGGTGGCAAGGGCACCGACGTTCACAAGGCGGCGGTGGTTGGCGATACGGTGGGCGATCCGTTGAAGGACACATCCGGTCCGTCGCTGAATATCCTGATCAAGTTGTCGGCCATTCTGTCGCTCGTCTTCGTACCGTTCTTCGTACAGTACGGCGGCATCCTGCTGAAGTTCATGTAAGTGACGCCTGATTTACAGGCGATCTTTGATCGCCTGTAAATCAACACGGCGGAATTTATGCCCGCGAAGCGGAGGTTTGCAGGGTATGGGTAGGCCGACTACCAAACGCTGTCAGGAAACAAAAAAAGCCCGGCCGTATGCTGGGCTTTTTTTGCTCTGCAGCGCGGCAGTCCGCCTCAGGGCGAAGCGATCCGTCGGCGAATAGGAAGTATAAGCCGCCTTTGTTTGATCAGCGGATTCGGTCGAATCGTCAGGGGCGTGTTGCAATCGGGGTGTTGATGGCAGGACTGATTCGACCTGAGGTGGCATAGACGTTGTCTTGCCTTTCAGTTTGGATGCGGTTCTACTTCAGCTGAACCCGTGTTGGTTCTGTCGGAACAGTGCAAATCACGCCACCCGTATGAACCGATAGGAACGACATTTCAATAAAAAGGTGCCTGTACCAGAAACTGCGCGTTGGTCCAGGTTGCAAAGTCGCTGCAGATATCGCAATAAGCCTCAAAAATTGGCTGAGAATTTTACTATACTGGGGTAGAATCCGTTCGATTTCGCCCGGACCCGATCGGCCAATTAGAATTGTCGATCTCGCCCGGGCATTTTATGTTCAGGCTTTCCTGATTTCAGAAAAAGAAAGGAGAAATCCTCTGGAATCAATTTGCAGCGATGCAAGAGCGCTCGGACAAACGTCAATCTAAGGAAGCAATCGATGTCAACTGCAATTGCAAGTGATACCCACAATCCAGCTACTCTTTTGGACACGTTCCTTGGTCCAACGCCAATGTGGTACAAGAAGGCGGTAATTGCCGCACTTGTTTTGAATATTCCAGCGTTCTTTATCCTGGGACCACTAGTTACTTCATGGATCATTCTGTTTGAGTTTATTTTTACACTGGCAATGGCATTGAAATGCTTCCCGCTGCAGCCAGGGGGCTTGCTTGCAATACAAGTTCTGGCGCTGGGGCTAACGGATACCTACCACGTTTATGAAGAAGTGCTACACGGGCTGCCGGTGATTCTCCTGGTTGTCTTCATGGTGGCCGCTGTGCATTTTCTCAGGGAGATGCTCTTCAAGTTCATCAACAAGGTGTTATTGGGAATTAGGTCCCGAGTCATAATGAACTTTGCGACGGTGGTAGTTGTTTCCGTGCTTTCAGCCTTTCTTGATGCCTTGACCATTCTGGCAATTCTTATTGCGCTAACTACGACCTTCTACCTTGTGTATGAAAGAGTGATCACCAAGGTCGGGCACGAACCTGGATTGCCATCCGATGACAGCCATATTGAAGAATCGCATTTGGAAGATCTGGAAGCTTTTCGCGGCTATCTCCGTGGCTTGTTGATGCATGGTGCGGTTGCTACTGCGATCGGTGGAGTTAGTACCCTGGTAGGCGAGCCCGAGAATATCGTTATCGGTAGCCATACCGGCTGGGACTTCGTGACATTCTTTCTGATCAATGCTCCCGCCACGATGCCAACCCTGGTGTCTGGCTTCATCATGTGCCTCCTGTTGGAGAAGATTCGACCCTTCGGAAAGTTTTTCGGCTATGGCAATGAACTGCCGGAAGACGTGCGCACAGTACTCGCGGATGAAGATGCACGTATTCAAGAATCAGAAACTGACAGGGATCGCCTGGTTATCAAGATTCAAGTCGTTGTATTCTTAATAATGGTCATAGCATTGTCACTGCACCTGGCTGAGGTCGGCTTGATTGGCCTCGGTATAATCATTCTCGCTTCATCCATGCTGGGTGAGACTGACGAGCATAGTATTGGAAAGGCTTTTGTGGAAGGTCTACCCTTTGCATCACTCCTGGTCGTGTTCTTCGCCATTGTTGCAATGATTAACGATCAGCAGATGTTCACGCCAGTTATGGAATGGGTATTGTCGCTGGATGGCAGGATGCAGGTGTTCATGGTGTTCGTGACCAACGGTGCCTTATCCGCTATTAGTGATAATGTATTCGTAGCAACTATCTACATGGACCAGATCTCGCCACTATTGGAGGCAGGTGTTTTGTCACGCGAATTATATGAGGCGCAATCTGTTGCGGTGGTGATGGGTACAGGTATTCCTAGTATGTCTACCCCTAACGGGCAAGCAGCTTTCCTGTTCCTGTTAATGTCAGGCATAGCACCGAAGATCAGATTGGGATATGTCACAATGGTATTCATGGCCCTGCCGTACTTTATAATCACATCAATTACGGCCGGCATCGTCATGTATAACTGGTTGTAGATACATTATCTCGTCCTTGGGTCTCATCCCTGGGTGAAAACGAATAAAACACCGAGTAGGTAAAATACCCGCTCGGTGTTTTTCGTTTGGTAGTCAGGATTCGAAAAGAGAGATTGAGAAATTCACCTACTGCTGGCGAGGAGAATTTCAAGCTACACTCTTTAAGCCCTTGTAAGAAATTTTGATGCGACTAAATGCAAAAAGCTGCTAAGGGAGTAGCAGCTTTAGAATGCTTGTTACAAATGTTTTTGAATATTCATAACTTTATTTGTTTTTCTGGAACTGTTTTCCAGCGACTTAGGTAGCGTCGCCTGCATGCACTGTCAAGATGTCACTCTTGGAACCATGCAATAATTTATTAGCGGTGGTTCCAAGCATGCGCCTTTCTCGTGAGTACCCGTGACTGCCGATCACAATAACATCTGCTTCAATGTCTTCGCATGTTCTGCGGATTTCTCCGGCTCTATCTCCTACCACAGTATGTATTTGATCTGCTGGAATCTTATCTGAAGTCTCAAATTCCTTTAGCTGTGCAGCGGCCTGCTCAACAGCATCGTCTTCCAAGGCTTGAAAGTTTTCTTTATAGACTTTCAAGGCATAGCCTTCGGTCACCGGTTGAACAACATGGATGAGATGTATTCTCGCGGGGTTATCGTTCGTAAGCCTTAGGGCAGCATCCAATACTTTTCGGCTGGTCTCGGAGAAATCCACTGCCGCTAGAACTTTCTTGTACATGACTATTTCCTTGGTAAATTTTCGAGATTGCAATTAAAGCCTAAGCCAGATTAAAGCTCAAGCCGGAAATGGGATAGTTGACCTGCGAATAGGCAGTATAAGCCGCCTTTGTTTAATCAGCGGATTCGGTCAAATCGTCAGGGGCGTGTTGCAATCGGGGTGTTGATGGCAGGTTGAACGCCGCGATGCAGGCGGAGCCGCACCCTGGCGACGTCGTTGGGTCCGTGATTCTTCCCCTTTCACCCGGAAATGCCAGCAGGCAAAGCCGCCGGTCAACACGCGCATGGCCTGATCCTCTGGGTCCAGTGCAGTGGGCGATCAACAATCAAGGCTCTGTTCGCCGAGTTCCTGACCTGTACCGATCTGCTGCCAGCGCGGCCGCGTTTAAGATGATCGAGGAAGTGCGGCGTCAGTTCCGCGACGATCCGGGCATCATGGAAGGCACCAGCGATCTGGGCGTCAAACGCGGGCGGCGCCTGGGACAACGCCATGAAGTACATCGAAGCCGGCAATCTCGGTGGCAAGGGCACCGACGCCCACCAAGCTGCAGTCACCGGCGACACGGTTGGCGACCCTTACAAGGATACTGCAGGCCGGGCGATCAATCCGCTGATCAGGATTATCAACATAGTCGCGCTGCCGATGGTGCCGCTGCTCTGATCTGTGTGCAGGAACTGCGGACGTAAGTTCAGGCCGGCTCGATATTCAAGAACGCCTGGCGCAGATCAGGCGGCTTTTTGTGGCAGGCTTCAGGAATCGAGCGCCCTGAACGTCCCGGTATTAGCGGCACCAAGGATGGCAGGAGGTTCAACGAAATTTCCCTGCACATAGTCGATCCCTACCTCACGCAGCCAGTCGAAGTCTTCCTGCTCCTCAACCTGTTCGGCCACCACTTTGAAATCCATCGTGCGCGCGAGCTTTATCATTGCACCGACCATTTCCTGGTTTACCTGGTCGGTGGTCAGGTTGCGCGTGTAGGTGCCATGAATTTTGAGGTAGTCAATAGGCAGGCTTTTCAGACTGGAAAACGCACCCAGCCCGCTGCCGAAGTCGTCGAGTGCAAATTCACAGCCAATGCCATGCAGTACTTCAATAAATCTTTGCGCATACTGCACATTGGTTGATATCGCGCTTTCCGTCACCTCGAAACAAACGTCACCCGGCTGTACACCGCTGTGATCCAGGGCTTCGACAACGAAGGTAAGAAATTCCTCGTCGCCCAATGTCTGCGCGGATATGTTTATTGCGCAGCTGCGGTTGCTCGCCAGCTTGATCTCGCCTGACTTGATGGCCGCAAGTGTTGTGTTAACCACCCAACGATCAATTTGCGGCATCAATTGGTAACGCTCCGCCGAGCGCAGGAAATCAGCAGAGTTCGGGCTGCGGCCGCGCTCATCCGGCAAGCGTATTAGCACCTCGACTGCCGGCCCGGTGGCGGCACCTGTTCCCGTGGCGATAATCGGCTGGGTCGCCAGTTCAAATTTACTTTCCTGCAGAGCGTCCTGGAGCATCCGCAGCCACTGGATATCACCGCGCTCGCGCGCCACTGCCTCGTCACGCGCCGAGTAGACGTGTACCTGGCCGCGCCCGCGCTGTTTCGCCACGTAACACGCAGAGTCTGCCGCACTCATCAGATCCTGGATCGAGCCGCTGTTGCCGCTGATCTCGACTAACCCGATTGATATGCCGATATTGAAAATCTTGTCCTGCCACACGAAACGGTAATCTGCGACCGCAGTGCAGATATCAGCAGCGATTTGCTGTGCCTTTTCGAGCGGGCACCCGATCAGCAGCGTACCGAATTCATCTCCACCCAGTCGTGCCACGAAATCCGAGTCGCGCACCTGGTCACGTATTAGGCTGGCAACTTCACGCAGCATGTTGTCGCCGGCCATATGACCACAGCTGTCATTGACCGCCTTGAATCGGTCGAGGTCCATGTAGAAAAGGATATGTACCGCCTCTTCGGAGTGTGCTGTATCCATTGCCTCCTCAAGCCGCCGCTCGAATTCACGTCGATTGATGAGCCCCGTCAGTGCATCGTGTGCAGCCTGGTAACTCATCTGACGAGTGAGGCCGCGTATTTCGCTGACATCATGAATAACGACCACCGCACCGGAAATCCCTGTCCCTGGCGCCTTGATCGGCGAGGCAGTTATTTCTACCGAGTGTTCGTTGCTGCCCTCGCGGCTGACAAGCAGTGCCCGGCGCCCCATGTTTACTCGCCGTCGAATTGACAGGCAGCGTTCCACCGGATCCCCGAGCGCCCTTCGATCGACCTCATCAATCAGAGCAAACAGTTCCCCTGTTCTGTGACCGGCAGCATCATCGCGATTGACATTAGTCATCAACTCCGCCGCATGATTCATGTAATCAATACGGCCTTCGGTATCCGTCGTAATGACTCCTTCAGAAATTGACTCGAGCGTGTATTGCGCCTGGAGTTTGCTGCGGCTCAGTGAAACTTCGAGGTTTTTTCGATAACTTACATCGCGGGCGATGGTCAGAACGGCGTTGCTGCCATGATGCTCGATCAGGGAACTCTGTGCCTCTACCCACATCCCGGTTTCGTCGCCGTTGATAAGCTGAATCTCGAGCTTGTTGGGCGCGGTATCGCCGCTTAAGTGCTTGGCCATCGTCTTGCGAAACAGGGCGCGATAGGCGGGCTTGACCAGATCGGCAACATCCCTGCCCTGAAGCTGCTCCGGGTTCAATCCGATCAGGCTCGCTGCACTTTGATTCGCGAGCAATATGCGTTCGTCATGCACCAGCACGATCTCTGGCAACGTTTGCGCAAAGTCGGCGAACAAACGATCTCTGTCGTGAATTTCTTCGTCCCGTTCACCGATGGCATCGAACAATCTGTTGATGGTTTTTGCGACTTCACTGATGCCACCGCTGCCGCGCTCCGACAGGCGCCGACCAACCGATGAATCGGCTGAGACTGCAATCAGCTCGTCGTTTAGCCGTTTGACCCGACCCACGATTCGGCTCTTGTCTCGCCAGATAAGGAAAAGTGCCAGTGCGACCGCCGCCAGCAGAATGCCGAGCATTATGATGATAACGTTCGGTGCCATTAGCGGTTCGCCGCGCGCCACAGAAAGCTGCACTTAATGAATGCTCTCCCCGTGCTATGTTTGATGTGTAAGCGCAAGTGCTGCCTGTCCCTGTATGGCCGTCTCGGCAAATAATGTTGCGAAACGATCATTTGTTATTATTATGCGCTCGCGCAGTGTCTCCGACACTGGGAGCCGAGGCATTTTTTGGCATTGTGGTTTATGCACGCTTAAGGATATCTCAGCAGCCCCACCGCACCGGGGCGATTCACCATAATTCGGAAAGCGCTCGCATTTAAACGTCGTGCAAGGTGGCAATTTGCCTGCCTGAATCTTCGTATCTTTATATATTTCAATCGATTACAGGCCCAAACCGCAATGAATACTGAACCGATCCGCCACCAGATGGTCATGCAGCAAATTCGCACCTGGGATGTCTTCGATGCGAACATTTTGCGTACTTTCGACGACCTGCCCCGCGAGCAGTTCGTACCGGCAGAATTCGTGGACGTTGCGTATGCGGATACCGAGATACCGCTGCCGCACGGGCAATGCATGCTGCGCCCTTCTATCGTTGGCAAAATACTGCAAGCGCTGGTCCTGCAATCGCACGAGTCTGTGCTTGAGATCGGCACCGGGAGTGGCTATCTGACTGCATGCATCGCGAGGCTGGCCGGTTCCGTCACGAGCATCGACATTTTCGAGGATTTCATCAATAGCGCCGGGCGTAAACTGCAGGATGCCGGGGTGGTAAACGTGACACTCGAGTGTATGGATGGCATGGCAGAGCTCCCGGATGGCGAATTCGACGCAATCGTCATGACCAGCGCGGTGCCGGAGCTGAATCAGGCCTATGCAGAACCGCTCAAACCCGGTGGACGATTGTTTGTTGTTGCCGGCCCGGCACCCGTTCGCACCGCAATGCTCGTTACGAGAGCTGCAGATGGCCAATTCGAAGTCGACGAATTATTCGAAACGGACATACCGGAGCTCATCAACCTGGAACAGGAGACAATTTTTTCGTTTTGAACGAAACTACCTGGCGCGCTGGAGCATCTATAGCTGTGTCCGGTCGCGCATGATGTTGGGTAAGGAATCGAGTTTTGGTTGAAGATATTTCACCGGCAGAATTTGTCCGGCGCCGGGAATCTGACTCCCGTTGGCAGTTGCTTGACGTGCGTGAACCCTGGGAAGTCGAAACGGTGTCGATCGCAGGTTCAGTATTTATTCCGATGGCTGAAGTTCCCGCAAGACGGGCTGAGCTGGACAAGCATTGCCCGACCGCGGTGCTCTGTCACTCCGGTGGTCGAAGCCGGCGGGTAGCCGAATTCCTGTTTGCGGCAGGTTACACCCAAGTGGCCAATATCGCCGGTGGTGTCGATGCGTGGGCGCAGGATTTAGACTGTACCTTGCCGCGGTACTAGACAGCACCGGAAGGTCAGTAGAAAAACGGGCTTGACTGATATAGTGATATAGTTGACCATAACACCTGTCGGATTACGCGACCGGTCCTCTGGAAAAATACGAATGAAAAATCTGAATAATTTCAATATTTTAGTCATTGCCGTTTTCTGTTTTGCGGTACCGCAACTGGCTTCAGCAGATTCATTGCTCGAGGTCTATCAGCAGGCGCTGCAAAGCGATCCGCTGATTCATGAAGCAGAGGCTCGCCGTATGGCGACTTATGAGGCGGTACCGCAGGCACGGGGCTCGTTGTTGCCACAGTTGAGCGCGGGCGGATCGTGGGCCAGCGGCTCCAATACCGGGCAACAAAGTTTTCAGCAGGAAGTGTCCCCGGGTGTCGTCGAGTTTCGAACCGTTGAGGCGGAATCGGAATTTGACTCCTTTGGCTGGAATGCGGAGCTTCGTCAGACCGTTTTTCGCTGGGATCAGTTTGTAGGGCTGAAGCAGGCGAACAAGCGCGTTGCCAAAGCAGAGATCGATTTTGAGGCCGCGCAACAGGACCTTATCGTGCGTGTTGTGCTGCGCTATTTTGATGTCCTCGGCGCCGAGGACCGGTTGACATCAATCCATGCCGATCGCCTGGCCATTGCACGACAGCTCGAGCAGGCAAAACAGCGCTTTGATGTCGGTCTGATCGCCATAACAGATGTGCAGGAATCCCAGGCGGCCTACGATCAGTCAATCGCATCGGAAATTCAGGCCAAGAGGGAAGTGGCGACGGCAAGAGAATTGCTGCGCGAGATAACCGGCGAGTACACGCCCTCCCTGTCAGCGCCCGGTGAGGATTTTCCTTTGCTGTCGCCGAATCCTGCAGACGAAGGTAGCTGGATCGATCTTGCCATGAACCAGAACCTGGCGCTGATATCCAGTCGATTCGACGAAGAGATTGCGCGCGACGAGATTTCATTTCGGCGAACCGGTCATTATCCAACACTCGATCTGGTCGCAAACTATGACACCAGTGATACCGACATTAGTAACGTGACCATTGGCGGCATGCTCAGCCCGAACCCGAATTTTCCGACTGACAACACCCGCGACTCGATTTCGCTTCAGTTTACGGTACCGCTTTTCGAAGGAGGCAGAACGTCGTCCCGGGTTCGCGAGGCTGTCTACCTGCATCGCGCCAGCCGTGAGCAGCTGCAGCGCGTTTCACGCGAAACTGAGCGACAAACGCGGGATGCCTATCTCGGCGTGCTGTCGGAAATCAGTCGTGTAAATGCACTGGCCCAGGCGGTCGAATCCAGCCGGACGGCGCTGGAAGCCACCCAGGCCGGGTTTGAAGTTGGCACGCGCACAATTGTTGACGTGTTGAACTCGCAGCGTTCTTTATACATCGCGATTACGAACTATTATGCAAGTCGCTACACGTACATCAGAAACGTATTGGGTTTAAAGCTCGCTGCCGGTACTTTACAGATACAGGATCTGGAACAGATTGATCGGTTCCTGACCGATCGACGACCGCCAGAGGATGTCATTGCGGAAGAAGAAGCGAATCAGCCCTAGCCAACTTTCACAATCAGCGGCTCGATAAGTCGCAAAAGGCGTTCAAGCGCGCCGCGATTCTGTTGAATAATCTCGAAGCCGCGGTTGCCGATATCCTGCGCTGATTCTTTGGATGAAAACAGATCGGCAACGGCCGAGCCAAGCTGGCCGGCATTGTTGACCGTAATTGATGCGCCCACCTTCTCAAATTTATCGGCAATATCCTGGGTGTTGAACAAATGCGGGCCTGTGACGACCGGCTTGCGCAGCGCTGCCGGTTCGAGCAGGTTATGTCCGCCGACGGGCACCAGCGTGCCACCAACGAACGCAACGTCTGCCGCCGCATAGAACAGCGGCACTTCCCCCATTGTGTCCACCAGGTAGACTTCGGCATCCGGGGTACACGGCAGGCCTTCGGTCCTGGAAATAAAATTGTAGCCGTCCTTGTGCAGGTTCGCGCGCACCGCGGCGAACCGTTCGGGATGCCGCGGAATCAGTACGAGGATTGCATCCGGAAACTGTTCTCGAACCAGTTTGTGCGCATGCAGGACCTGGCTTTCTTCGCGGTCATGTGTGCTCGCAGCTACCCACACAGGTCGGTTCTCAAAATTATCCCGGCGCAGCGCCACGCCTCGTTCTTCCAGGTCCGCAGGTAATTCGATATCGAACTTGATGTTACCTGTCATCCAGGTCCGCTCCGGTGCCGCACCGAGTGAACGAAACCGTTCGGCATCGGCTTCCGATTGCGCGGCAATGACGATGCCATGCGAAAGCGTTTCACGAAACAGCGGCAGAAACTTGCGATATGAGCTAACAGACTTTGGCGATATTCTCGCACTGACCAGGATCAGTGGAATTTTCCGCCGGCCACATTCGTGGTAAAGATTTGGCCAGATTTCAGTTTCCAGGATCAACGCAATTTCGGGATTTAACGAGTTAAAAAAACTGGTTACAGCATCAGGTGTTTCAAATGGAATGTAACTGTGGAGTACTGAGTCACCAAACAGCATGCGCACTCTTTCTGCCCCGGTCGGCGTTACGGTTGTTATCAGCAGGTGCCGGTCCGGAAACCGCTCCATCAGCGACCGGACGAGTGGCACAGACGCCTGTACTTCGCCGACGGAAACCGCGTGAACCCAAATGCAGCCACCGACTGGATTTGGATAATTTCGGCCAAATCGTTGCCCCAGCCGATCCCAATAGGACCGATTGCTGATGCCACGGAGAAACCAGTAGGCGGCGTAGACGGGCAGCAGCAGGTAGGTCAATGCGGCGTAAGCGAAGCGCATGTCAGGAGTAAGTTGGCTGCGGCACAGAACTACGGGTTCAGCTTGTCGATGATCCGGCTTGACGAATGACCGTCGCGAAAAGCCAGAACGCGCACTTCGCCGCCATTTTGCAAAACTTCTTTTGAACCGACTATTTGGTCCGCCCGGTAGTCACCGCCTTTAACGAGCACATCCGGCACGACCATGCGGATTAAATGTTGTGGCGTATCTTCGGAAAAGGGGACTACCCAGTCAACGGCGGCCAGTCCTGCCAGGACAGACATTCGGTCCTGCAGTTCGTTGATCGGTCGCGGCTCGCCTTTCAGACGACGTACCGAGTCGTCATCATTGATGGCAACGATCAGCCTGTCTCCGAGGCTTTTCGCTTCCTCTAGATAGCCAACGTGTCCCGCATGCAGCACGTCGAAACAGCCATTGGTCATGACGATTTTTTCGTCACGTTCTCGGGCTTCTTCGACCAGTGATTTAAGCTCAGTCTCTGTCACCAGTCCACGCCCACCCTGTCCGCGCCGATGCAGCGCTACCCTGAGTTCCGACGGAGTTACGGACGCTGCACCGATCTTGCCCACGACCAGACCGGCAGCGAGATTGGACAATTGAGCGGCTGATTTCAGCGGTTCACCGCTCGCCAGTGCGGCGGCCAGAACGGCAATCACGGTATCACCCGCACCGGTTACATCGAACACCTCCCTTGCCCTGGTTGAGAGAAATTCCGGTTCACCGCCGTCTTCCAGCAGCAGCATGCCTTTTTCGCTGCGCGTCACCAACAGTGCGGCAAGATCCAGATCCGTAATGAGTGCTGCGGCACTGGCAACGAGATCCGCGTCGGTTTCAGTATTTCCGGCCACGGCCTCAAATTCGCCCTGGTTTGGTGTGAGCAGGGTGGCGCCACGGTACTTGCCAAAATCGGTCCCTTTCGGATCGACGAAGGCGGGCACACCGGCGTCGCGACACGCGGGTATCATTGCAGCGACATCTGCAAGACTGCCTTTGCCGTAGTCCGACAAGACGACAGCATGGGTATTCTCGAGATGCTTAGTCAGCACCCGCGTCAGCGCAGTGCTGCCCGAGGCAATTGATGCCTCTCGATCCAGGCGAATCAGCTGCTGTCCACGACTCTGCACTCGGGTTTTGGTGATTGTTGGCCGGTCTTCTAAGGTCGTGAAATGACACTCGACGGATTGCTTCCGCAGCGCGGATTCAAGCGCCTTAGCCTCGTCATCCCTGCCGACGACGCCAAGCAACGTCGTTTTTACGCCGAGGCGCGCCAGGTTAACTGCGACGTTTGCCGCGCCGCCCGGTCGATCGTCCGTATCGTTTACGTGCACGACGGGGACAGGTGCCTCGGGAGAAATGCGCCCGGTTTTGCCGAACAGGTAGCGGTCCAGCATTACGTCACCGACAACGACTACGCTGGCATTCGAGAAATCAGGAATGGAAATAGTCACGGCGGGATATTACACCATGTCAATAGGTTTTCTGTGTCAATTGGCAGCCAGAGCGGGGCGCATCGCAGTGCCGCAAGCGGCAAAATGAATCAAGAGCGGCCAGCGACGACATAAATGCCGGGCGTTTTTCCAGGACGCCCGATCCAAGGCAGTCAGCTGAAGAACGCGGCGTTAGGATTGACGCCGGGTCTGTCGGATGCGAGACAAAGTCAATGCCGGCGAGAAGGTGGAACGTACTCAAATTACGGACGCTCTCTCGCTGGTTTTAAACGCCGTATTGCGCCGCCTGAACCGGCGTCAGCCGCATTTGGAGTCGCCGCAGGAAAGACAGGTCATGCACCCATCCATCATGATGATGGCAACAGTGCTGCACTTGATGCAGAGCTGTGCGCCTTCGGGATACTCACTCTTCGAAAAAGCATCCTGTTGTTTGGCGCTCTCTTCGAACTCGGCCCGCTTTTCGGCAATCAATTTTTGCTGGCCTTCATCGAGCTCAGGCTTGGCCAGCAGTCCGATTGAAATCAGGTGCTTCTCCACGATATAGCCAAGCTCGGCAATAATTGACGGCATGAATTTGCCGCCCGGCTGCCAGTAACCACCGCGGGGGTCGAAGACTGCCTTGAGTTCGTCGACCAGAAACGTGACATCGCCGCCTTTGCGAAATACGGCAGATATAATTCGCGTTAACGCTACAATCCACTGGTAGTGATCGAGATTCTTCGAGTTAATGAAGATTTCGAACGGCCTGCGCTTTTCGTGCTCGGTGCCTTCGTTAAGAATGATGTCATTAATTGTGACGTACATCGCGTGATCCGAAACCGGTGTCTTGACCTTGAACGTCGACCCGACCAGCATCTCCGGCCGCTCGAGCCTCTCGTGCATGCGGATGACTTCGGCTCCGCCCTCGGTCATCTCCCGCCGAAACTCCGGCCGCGGCGCTTCTTCTTTCTTTTCGTCCGGCTGGTTAACTGCATACCCGACGATCTTTTTCTCAATCTTTAACCTGCTCACGTTTATCTACCTCAATTTCCGCGTCGTTTCAGCCCGGCTTTTCTCTTGCCGTCAGAAACAGACGCCGCCGCCTTGCGGCTCGTATCTGTCGGACAAAGCCAGCTCGAACGCTGCTCCGTCAATTTGTTAGTCAGTCCACCCGTTCTTTTCTTCCACAATTCACTCGGACTCATTTCGCCAGGCTCCATCTTGTATTCAGTTTCTGCAAATCAAAACTTTCCGTAATATCCCTCTTTGAGCGCATCGAATAAATTCGCGGCAGTATGCACTTCACCGTCATACTCGATTTCCTCATCGCCCTTAAGGTCCACCTTCGAGCCATCGTCCAGGGTGAATGTGTAAAGGGTTTTCTTGAGATCCTGCTCTTTAACCAGCACACCCTGAAAAGCTTCCGGATTGAAGCGGAATGTCGTACACCCCTTCAAGCCCTTTTCGTAGGCGTACAGATAGATATCTTTGAAGTCTTCATAAGGATAGTCGGTCGGTACATTCGCGGTCTTGGAAATCGACGAATCGATCCACTTCTGAGCGGCGGCCTGAATATCCACATGGGCCGTCGGCGTAATGTCCTCGGCGGTGATGAAATAATCGGGCAATGTATCTTCCGATCTTGTGTTCTCATCAGGCGTTGCCGCGGCATTGGGGTTTATCAGTTCGCGGTATGCCAGCATCTCAAAAGAGAACACATCAACTTTTTCCTTACTCTTCTTGCCCTCCCGAATCACATTGCGGAAATAATGGTGCGCGAAGCTCGGCTCGATACCATTACTCGCATTGTTGGCCAAGGAGAGCGAAATCGTTCCGGTTGGCGCGATTGAGCTGTGGTGCGTAAACCTTGCACCTATCTTCGCGAGCTCTGAAACGAGTTCCGGTGCTTCCTTACTGATTCTTTGCATATAGCGGCTGTAACGACTGTGCAGGAGCCGGCCCGGTATCTTGTCGCCGACTGAATAACCGTCCGCGATCATCTCGGGGCGCTTCGCCAGCATTTCCGCGGTTACTTCAAAATCTTCAAGCATGATCGGTGCCGGTCCTTTCTCTCGTGCCAGCTCGAGCCCCATTTCCCATCCCGCAAGGGCCAGCTGCTTGGAAACCTCTTCCGTAAAACGAACCGCTTCAGGATCTCCATATTTCATGCGCATCATCGTGATGGTCGAGCCCAGACCAAGGAAGCCCATACCATGTCTGCGCTTGCGTACAATTTCATCGCGCTGCAACGGCAGTGGCAACCCGTTGATTTCGACAACGTTGTCCAGCATGCGCGTGAACACCTTGACGACTTTACGGAACTCATTCCAGTTGAATCGCGCTTCACTGGAAAATGGTTGCTGTACAAATTTCGTCAGATTTACGGAACCCAGCAGGCAGGAACCGTACGGCGGCAGCGGCTGTTCACCACAAGGATTTGTGGCTCTGATGTTTTCGACAAACCAGTTGTTGTTCATTTCATTTACTTTGTCGATCAGTACAAAGCCAGGTTCGGCGAAATCGTAGGTCGATGCCATAATGACATCCCAGACTCGTCGCGCCGGCAGGACTTTATAGATCTTGCAGCAGACCAGTCCATATTCATTTCGCAAATAATTGTCCGGCTCGGGCCATTCCCGCCACACGAATTGTCCCTCCGCCGTGATGTCCAACCCGTCTTGCTGCACCTCTTTCGGCGTTACCGGAAAGGCAAGCTGCCAATCCGTATCGTTTTTTACGGCCTGCATGAATTCATCCGTCACGAGCAGCGACAGATTGAACTGACGCAACCGACCGTCTTCCCGTTTCGCTCGAATAAATTCCATTACGTCCGGATGACCGACGTCGAATGTACCCATCTGCGCGCCACGTCGACCACCGGCCGAAGATACGGTGAAACACATCTTGTCGTAGATATCCATGAACGACAGCGGACCCGATGTGTAAGCACCGGCGCCGGTTACATAGGCGCCTTTCGGTCGCAGCGTCGAAAACTCGTAACCAATACCGCAGCCCGCTTTCAGTGTCAGCCCGGCTTCATGGACCTTGTTGAGAATGTTGTCCATTGAATCCGCGACTGTGCCCGACACAGTGCAATTAATGGTCGAGGTCGCCGGTTTGTGCGCGCGGGCGCCTGCATTCGAAATTATTCTTCCGGCCGGTATCGCGCCAGAACGCAATGCCCACAAGAATTGCTCGTAGCACTCGTCCCGCAATGACTCCAGTTCGACGTCGGCCAGTGCACGAGCAACCCGTCTGTAGGTTTCATCAATTTCCTGATCAATAACACGGCCGTCTTTGGCGCATAGCCGGTATTTGGTGCTCCAGATGTCTAATGAGGCTGGCTGAAACGGAATCTCAGCCACAGAATGTGCTTGAAGATGTACTGCGGACTTCATGTGGTCCTCTACTCCCTAATTTCCCTGAGGAGATCCTGATCCCTATGCCACACGCCCACGCACTGCCCTTTCGTGAAGCGAATAGTTCCCCGCTTGCCGCAGCCCAAACGCTTAGCGGCAAGTGCCATAATGGCTTCTGAATCTCTTTATCGTTGGCACAAGATGTTGTGCCTGCTAGGAGTCAAGATTATGCCTGGAGCGGTCTACTGTCAAGACCTAACTTGAAATTTTTACAGAGATCAAAGTTAATAAAAAACAACAACTTGCAAAACTAATTATAAAAACTTGTTTAAATTCAGAGACAAAAAAATGACACTATTGTGAAATTTACGATCCACAACATATAGTGGCATTAAGTAAAAGGGATTTTGCCTTTTTTGGCATCATTCTTGCCGTTATTTTCACTGCTTTTGACGCGCTGTCCGGGGTTGAAATGCATATTTGAGGCCCTATTAATGGCCTCAATAACGCTTGCAAAGCGTGCGGCAGCAAATGCCGAAATTACCCCTAATTGAGGAGCTCGTAGCATGAACATCAATAGATTCGAACCGTTCAGTCTGCTCAACGTCTTGCAGCGTGAGGCAGATGAGCTGGCGGCACGACGCCTGGGTCCCGCGTCATCCACCCTGACCGGCGAAAGCCTGTCTGACTGGATGCCTCCGGTCGATATTGTCGAGGAAACGGACCGGTTCGTATTGCGAGCTGATCTACCCGGAGTGAAGCCAGACGATATAGAAATCAGTATGGATAAAGGTGTATTGAGCGTTGCGGGAAAACGCGCCAGGGAAGTTTGCGAAGAGACCGCTAGCGTGAAACTGGTCGAGCGAACCAGCGGCACTTTTCACAGACGATTTGCGCTACCTGAAACGGCCGACGCGGAAGGCATTTCGGCACGGTGTACCGACGGCATTCTCGAAGTGATCGTGCCAAAACAAGCGGCAGTCAAGGCTCGCCGGATTACGGTGCAGGCAGCCTGAAACAACGGCGCAACGAAATGTTCGCCTCCGGCATCTTCGTAGTGATTCCGGAGGCGATTCGTTTAGGATTAGAATGAACTTTTGGCGAGGTCTCCCTGTCTTTTGCCAAACCGGCTATTATCTAGCCCGGACCGGGCATACGTCAGAAGACGGCCGGTCCAGCGTTGTGAAAAAAGGATAACCACTTGATAAATAGAAATCGGATCATGAACAACCTGAGGTCGACAAACAGGCGTGCCGACAGAACCGGTCGGGCAATTTTGACGACGCTGCTTCTGTTCATGACCGCGATCGGTCATGCCGCCTTGCCAGATAGCGTTGATGGGCAGCCGCTGCCGAGTCTTGCGCCGCTCGTCAAACGGGTCGCGCCCGCCGTAGTCAATATTCGCGTCAGCCAGACGGTCAATGCGCCGTCCGTGTATGGCGACGAAATGTTTCGTCGTTTCTTTGGTATTCCTGAGGGTAGCGACGGACCGGGGCGAGAAGTTGCCAGCGCGGGATCCGGGGTCATTGTCGATGCCGCAAACGGCTACATCTTGACAAATCATCACGTCGTCGAAAATGCGGACATGATCCAGGTGTCGCTTCTTAATGAAGATTCGCTGGATGCGGAAGTCATAGGCTCTGACGCTGCAACTGATATCGCCGTCATCAAGGTTGATCCAGCAATGTTGACCGACCTGCCTATCGGCGACTCCAGCCAGGTTGAGGTTGGCGATTTCGTCATTGCCATCGGTAATCCATTTGGGTTAGGGCATACGGTAACGTCCGGCATTGTAAGTGCACTGGGCCGGACAGGCATCAGCCGCAACGGGCTGGAAGATTTTATCCAGACTGACGCGTCGATCAATCCAGGCAACTCCGGTGGCGCATTGGTTAACATGCGCGGTGAACTTGTCGGTATTAACTCAGCCATTATTAGCGGCACGGGCGGCAACGTAGGAATCGGATTTGCCGTGCCATCCGAAATCGCTCAATCGATCATGAACCAGATCCTTGAATTTGGCGAAGTTCGGCGCGGCCTGCTCGGAGTAACCATCCAAACGATGGACGAGGAAAGTGCGGAAGCTCTCGGTACGGATATCGACCGAGGCGCATTGATAACCGGTATTGAACCGGGCTCTGCCGCTGAGCAAGCCGGCCTGCGCGTGGATGACATTATCACCGCCGTCGATGATAAACGTATCAATAACAATCGTGAACTTGCCAACGCGATCGGTCTGCGGGGTTCCGGTGATGAAGTACAGATCGAATTTGTGCGGAATGGCCGTGAACGCTCAGTGACCGCGGAGCTGGGGCAACAAAATGCCCTTAGTGTTCGGGGTGAAGAAATTCATCCGCGACTGGCAGGCGCACAGTTCCCGAGGTCTTCGGCCAGTGCCACAGACGGTGTCGAAGTTTTGTCGGTCGAACCCGACAGCCCCGCCGCACAGCGGGACCTGCGGGCCGGCGATATTATCGTTCAGGCAAATCGGCAGGAAGTAGCCAATCTTAACGAGCTAGGCCAAATTGCCTCCGGAAGCCGCATTCTGTTTCTACTTGTGCGTCGCGGCGATCGGCAGTTGATGCTGCAAATTCGCTGATAGCGTCAGCCATCACTAAAGGGCTCGATCATCGCGGTCGAGCCCGATACGCTACAGGTGGGCCTAATTGATTGCGGCAATCCCGCCGCATGGTTAAGGTAGAGCCATGGTCACGCGACCCGCATTAGTCAACGCCCTGTTTTGTCTCGCTGCTCTCCTGGCAAGCGCGCTTACAGCTGCTGATGACGCTCTACTTGAGCAGCAGCGCGCCGCTTTTCGCGCCGTGCGGGCCGACGTCGAACGCGGCAACTGGCAGGCCGTAGAACCCCATGCAGCCGTCCTCAAATCGTATCCTTTGTGGCCGGATCTGCGTGCGCTTGATTTAAAGGCCCGAATCAAGGATGCCGACCATGGGGAAATCGATGCGTATCTCAACGAATATGGCGTTCTGAAACCGGCCCGTGAGTTGCGCTATCGATATGCCTTACACCTTGTTGACGAGGGACTTCTGCAGGAATACCTGTCGATTTACCAGCAGTTCTACCAGGGCCTGGATTTAGCGCAACTGGATTGCCTTGCCCTGCAGGCAGAAATCGCCGCCGGACAGTCTCATCGCATTGTAAGTCGAGCACTCGATTTGTGGAACGTGGGACGAAGTCAGGCCGAAGAATGCGACCTGGTTTTTGATGAACTGCTGAATCGCAAGCTGTTGACGCGTGATCAGTACATCAGTCGGTTTGAGCTGGCTATTGATGCGAAGCAGTTTGGCCTGGCGCGTTACCTCGCCAAATCTCTTGACGCAACATACGCAAAACGGGCCGACGAATGGCACCGAGCCCACAACAGTCCCACAGCGCTGGTTGACGAATACCTCGATTACGCGGACACGACGCTCGCCAAAAAACTGTTCGCCTATGCTGTCGAGCGAATCGCATACAAAGACCCGCTGGCTGCAAACCGATATTGGCGGACGCTGAGCGGGCATTTCTCGTTTAGCGACGAACAGGCCAACAGGAATCTGCGTCATATTGCACTGTGGGCCGCGCGTAACCATCGTCCCGAAGCGGCCCAGATGCTTTCGACATTGGCAGAATCCGTGCGTGATGCGGAAACCGGGCGGTGGCTGATCAGGAACCACCTGCTCCATCGCCGCTGGCAGTACGCACTTGCGGCGATTCGAATGCTGCCGGACGAGGAGTTAAACAGGAACGAATGGCGCTATTGGGAGGCAGTAACACTTGAGCAGCTCGACCAGCAGGCGATTGCAGAACAGAAACTCGACAACCTGACGGTGGAACGAGGCTACTACGGATTCCTCGCTGCGGACTCGAGAGGCGCAGCCTACGCATTGACCGATGCACCGTTAACACGGGATGCATCCATAGTGGCACGACTTGCGGAAATTCCCGGCCTCGTCCGCGCGCGCGAACTGTTTCACGTGGGCCTCGAAAGCAAGGGGCGCTCCGAGTGGGACGCCGAAATGCGCATGCTCACCGCCGCCGAGCAGATACAGGCGGCTCTTTTGGCGGATGAATGGGGATGGCACTCCAGGGCTATCGCAACAGTCGCCAAAGCCGGTGAATATGACGATTTGCAGGTGCGTTATCCACTACCCTGGCGAACGGACTTTGAACAGCAGGCGACCACAGCGGGGATTAACAGCAGTTGGGCGTATGGGATTGCCCGCAGCGAAAGTCTCTTCATGCGGGATGTTCGCTCCAGCGCAGGTGCCATCGGCTTAATGCAGTTGATGCCGGCAACCGGCCGCGAATCTGCCCGTGAAATCAAATTGCCTTGGTCTGGCCAGGCGACGCTGACCGACTCTGTCAGCAATATTCGTCTTGGCACGCACTACCTAGGCAAGATGTTTACGCGCTTCAATGACAACCGTGTTCTGGCAACGGCCGCCTACAATGCAGGGCCCGCTCGGGTCGAGGCGTGGCTGCCACCGTCAGGTACGCTCGATGCCCGCATCTGGATCGAAAATATTCCGTTTAATGAAACCCGCGCTTATGTGCGCCGAGTTCTCACCGATGAATCGATTTTTCACTGGCGCATGACCGGTCAATTGCGACGCATTTCAAGCGAACTGCCGCTGATCGCCGCAGCCGGCACTGCAGGGAAAGTAGTCAACAGTGACTAGTGATCCATCAGTCGACCAGTTCGTTTAACGCTGCGGCTCGAGTCTCAATGGGCAGGGCTGCGATTTTCTCAGCGCGTTGATAAAAGCATTCAATCTTGTTTTCGCATTGTTCCATGATCTTCCGGAACGCGGTTGTTCGTCCCTCGTAGAGGTTTAATGAAACCAGGCGGGCGTTGTTCAGTGGCGCAGCCAGCCAGTTTCTCGCGTTGGTGCCGGACGCCTCTATGAAGGCAGCGGCGTCCGCCGAAACCTTGTTGAGAATATTGGCCTTCCGGGCGCGCTTTAATTCGATGTCTATTTCCTCGGCATACAATTTTTCTAACTGTTCCCGAGCAGTCGACACCAGCGACATCATCTCCTGTCGCACCGATCGCAAATCATCGGCACCGTCGAGATTCTGAAGCTCACCGCGCGCATAAAGCCATCTTTCCGTGCCAAAATTTGCGACGGCAGTAGCAAACGATTCATTAAATTCGCTGTCGCCTTTCACGTAGAGTTTCTGGTGAGCGAGCTCATGAAAAATCGTCGATATCAGCTCTATATCGGACCAGCGCATCATCGTATTAAGAACGGGATCAGAAAAACGACCCAGTGTCGAATAGGCAGAAACACCACCGAACGCAACGTCGAAGCCTTTATCTTCGAGCCGTTGTCCATACGCTTTCGCTGCTGACTCGCTGAAATAGCCGCGATACGCCACACACCCGGCGACCGGGAAACACCAGGTTTTGGGCTCGAGCGAAAACTCGGGTGCCGCGAAAACATTCCAGACCACGTAATCCCTTTCCAGATCGGCATACGAGCGATAGCTGTCATTGTCAGGCAACTTAAGCTCCGACACTGCAAAGTCGCGCGCTGCGTTCACAAGCGCGAGTTTTTGCCGCAGTTCTTCCGGAGAATCAGCGTCTGCTATGACTTCGTCCGTCGGCCTGCGTCGGCTCATCAGGTCCGCATGCCCGCGGACCGCCTGCATGTAGTAGCAACCCTCTGTCTGCAGGACAATCAGCAGGAGAGCGGCCGCCAGAATTCCGCGTCGCCACTGTCGCAGTCTTGCCGATTTTCCTAACCTGAGGGACAAGCCGACATCGCTAAGGATAGAATCATAGGTATGGAAGTTTACCTTGTTGGTGGCGCAGTACGAGACGATCTGTTGGGATTACCTGTAACAGAACGGGACTGGTGCGTGGTTGGCGCGACGCCTGAGGAACTCAAGCAACTTGGATACCGACCCGTCGGCAAGGACTTCCCGGTGTTTCTGCACCCGCAAACCGCGGAGGAATATGCGCTGGCGCGGACGGAACGCAAAACCAGCGCCGGCTATCACGGTTTCGATTTCCACGCGGCACCCGATGTGTCGATTGAAGAGGATCTGGGTCGGCGTGATCTGACCATTAACGCGCTCGCCCGCGATGCCGACAACCAACTTATCGATCCCTTTGACGGCAAGCAGGACCTTGAGAAGCGCATTTTACGCCACGTCTCAGCGGCATTTGCAGAAGACCCCGTGCGTATATTGCGAACAGCACGATTCGCGGCCCGTTTTCATAAACTTGGTTTTCGTGTTGCTGCAGATACGATGCAGTTAATGCGTCACATGGTTGAAGACGGCGAAACTGACGCCCTTGTGTCGGAGCGCGTCTGGAAAGAGACGGCAACTGCACTGGGAGAGTCTCATCCACAGGTGTTCTTCGAGGTATTGCGCGACTGCGGCGCTCTGCGGGTCATTTTTCCGGAAATCGACGCGTTGTTTGGCGTGCCTCAGCCGGAAAAATGGCACCCGGAAATCGACACCGGCGTGCATACGTTAATGTCCCTGGAGCAGGCTGCAAAGCTGTCGACATCGATTGATGTCCGATTTGCGGCGTTAACCCATGACCTCGGCAAAGCCACTACAGATAAGAGTCGGCTTCCCAGTCACCCCGGGCACGAGGCTCGCAGCGCAAAACTGGTCAAAAAGCTGGCAAGTCGATTGTCGGTGCCAAACGCGTGTCGTGACCTTGCCGCGCTTGCCGCGGAATACCACACGCATTGCCACCGCGCATTTGAATTGCGGGCAGATACGGTTTTGAAGGTGCTGGACCGCACGGATGCATTCAGGCGGCCGGATCGCTTTGAGAAAGTCCTTTTGGTATGTACGGCAGATGCACGCGGCCGGACCGGACTGGAAGATCGAGCATACCCGCAAGCCGACTTCTTCCGCGCCGCGGCAGATGCCGCTCGCGCGGTCGGGATTGATGACGTTATCAGCAGCGACCAGGCCGGCGATGCCATTGGCAGGGAAATCAGGCAAAGGCGCTTAAGCGCGATTCGTACCTGCAAAGAAAACTACGTGCCGCCGAAATAATAAATATATACAGAGAATGAAGTGGTGTTGCCGAACGACTCCGAATCATCGAATGCGACACGAAGCTCCATATCGACGCGATCGCTGATCGGCGTCAGGAATCCAAGGCTGTATGAATCCACCTCGCTGCCGTCAACCGCCGTTTGCCACTGACTCACTCCGACATCAACACTGCGCAAGCCGAAGCGGTATTCAAGCCCTGCATTTATCCTGCTGTCGATAAGGCTGTTTATCGTGCTCAGTCGAGACGCGGTGAGAAACGCCAGGACACTGATGTCCGGCTGCAAACGAAGGTTCCTCGAATAGTCGTAACTCATACCGCCCAGGCGGAAACTCAGATTGTCGCCAAGCTCCACGCGTGCAGTTGCACCGACTCCGTTAGCATCGAACTTCGCCGTTCGACCGCGCAAAAAGTCCGTTTGCAGGTCGAATTCAAAATTGCGTTTCTGATAGTCCAGTGACAAGGAGCCCGGAGCACCCCGCACGTAAATCGACGCGCGCAGATCCCTTGAATCCAGAATGTCTGCGTTGCCCCAGTAGGCAGCTCCCACGCGAACGCCAACTGGTTCGAAATAGTGATCGACGCCAACGTCGGCTAATAGCGTGTCATTCCTGCGCACCAGTCCGTCCGTTTGCGCTGTGCTCGTCGTCACCGACAGCCAGGTCTCGTCACCGACACCAAAGTCCCCAAAGGCGGTCAGGGAGCGTCCGTCGGCGGAATCACCATCGACACCTAGTCCCAGCACATAGCCTTCTGCAAACCCATTCACTGAGAGCAACGTCATGGCAAGAAGTACGATGAGTCTAGATGAGAACATAAACGATGATGCCTGCTAACAATATTCGGTAAATGGCAAACGGTAACAATCCAATAGCACCGACGAATCGCATGAAAAATTCGATGCTCAGGTAGGCCACAATGGCCGATATCAGCACCGCGAGCGACAGATTATCCCATGCCACAGTGGTACCCCCTGTGACCAGGATCACTACTTCATAAATCGTCGCCAGGAGAATAACCGGTACTGACAGCAGAAATGAGAATCGGGCAGCATCCTGCCTCGCGATACCCAGCAGTCGGCCTGCGGTGATTGTTACGCCGGAACGCGATGTGCCAGGTATGAGCGCCAGCGCCTGAGCCAGGCCGATAAGCACGCCTTCCCGTATGCCAATGTGCGAAATGTCCCTCTCACGAGACGCGAATCGATCGACGATCGCCATCAGAATGCCGTACCCGGCCAGTGTAGCCACAACAACCCTGGGGTCTCGAAGGTTGGCCGCAATCCAGCCGGCGAACAGGAGACCCGCGATCGCCGCCGGGATCGTACCCAGTCCGATACTCCACGCCATACGGGCTTCGGGAGACGCGTAGTTGCCGGTCAGGATTGCGGCCGCTCCCTGTAACAAACCCAGAATGTCGTAACGAAAATAGACACAAACGGCGATTAGTGAGCCAAAATGCACGGCGACGTCGAAAGTGAGGCCCTGATCGGTCCAGCCGAAAATGCTTGGAACCAGCACAAGGTGGCCTGAGCTCGAAACCGGCAGGAACTCGGTCAGGCCCTGAACAACAGCCAGGACGATTATTTGCGTTAAAGTCATTGCAGAATTCCTTTTCCTTGCTTCACAAACGATGCATCCTGTCGGACATGCCTAGTGCGGGAGGCACGCTCAAATCTCCTCGCGCCAGTACAATGCACTTGAAATTTTCGCCCATCTCCGCGGGCAGCGTAAGCAATTTAACCTGCGCCGACAATTTTATCTGCTCTGTCATGGACAGCTTTGAGAAGTCCGCAAGCTCTTCCTGCAAGCCTCCGTGCAACAACAAGTCCGCCTGAGTCAGATAACCGGCTACCGTCATGCCTGACGAGCAGGCAGCCTCTGCAATGGCGCTAAAATCGACCCACGAAGTCACGTCTTGAATTCCGGGGAGGATTAACGGGTCGTTGTGTGCGTGATGGCGAAAGTGACAGCGCAACCACCCCTCATGTCGCTCTTGCGCATAATACTCGCGACGAGAAAGTCCATAATCAATGACGAATATAAAGCCTGTCGAAACAGCGTCCGCCACATCGGACAACCAGTGCCGTGCGCTCAATGACACTTCGGATTCGTATCCCTCTGCAAATTCGACGCCCAGCTCAGACTCGATTTGGGTCACCGCTTTCTGTAAGGCCGCAGGCGCATCTGCGTATGACCAGGCAAAGCGCGGGCCTTCGGCACTGACCCTGGCCTGCAACACTTTTCCGGCACTGATTCTGAAACGCTCAACCGGCAGCGCATCAACCACCTCGTTCGCAATGACGACGCCTGAAAAATTCTGCGGCAATTGCGCGACCCAGGTAACCCTGGAGAGTAACTCTGGCACCTCTGCTCGCAGGCGTTGCTCCTGACGTTCCTGTAAATCAGGAGAGACCTCGAGAATCAGGTAGCGTCCCGGCAGTGCGTCCAGTTCTCGAAGCTTGCGCAAAACAGAAACGGCCAAGGCTCCTGTGCCCGCGCCCGGTTCCAGCAAATCGCCGCCACCGAGCTGCGCAAACACGCACGCAACTTGCTGCGCCAGGACAGCGCCGAACAGCGGTGATATTTCCGGCGCCGTTACGAAATCGCCTGCTGCACCGAATTTCGCGGCACCTGCACTGTAATAACCCAGCCCCGGCGCATACAGGGCGTGCTGCATATACTCTGCAAATGAAATGCTGCCGCCCGCGGCATCGATCGCCACACGAATGGCGGCCGCCACCTTGCGGCTATGGCTCGCGCTTATCGCGTCGGGCTTGGGCAATTCGAGCCGATCGGTCCGTTTCGGTTGCATTGCTCGTCCGGCTTTCCAACAATGTCGACAATGTATGCTGGCTGACTCACAAATGCCATGAGTCCAATAGCAATTCCAGGCATTGTTCATGACGGATCAACGAATCTACAAATGAAGAAAACCAAACAGTTGGCACTGGACGGCAAAGTTGCTCTGGTTACCGGCGCAGCTCGACGTATTGGTGCAGCGATAGCGACCACGCTCCATTCAGCGGGCGCAGATGTTCTTATTCATTATCGGGGTTCGAAAGACGCAGCTGCGAATCTTGCTGCTCACCTGAATAGCAGCCGGGTCGACTCGGCAATGATCGTTCAGGCCGAACTCTGCCAGCCCGAGGCAGTAGAAAATTTGATTGGTGCGGCAATTCAGTGGGCTGATCGACTTGATGTATTAGTGAATAATGCGTCTTCATTTTACCCCACAGCGATTGGTCAAATTACGGAAGAAGCGTGGTCAGATCTCGTTGGAACCAATTTGAAAGCGCCGCTTTTTCTGTCCCAGGCGGCAGCACCACATCTCGAGAAAACGCGTGGCAACATCGTTAACATCGTCGATATCCACGCGCGCAAGCCGCTGCGCGATCACCACATTTATGGCGCGGCGAAAGCAGGCCTGGTGATGCTCACGCAGTCATTCGCGAAAGACCTGGCACCGCGAGTTCGCGTAAACGGAGTTGCTCCCGGTGCCATTGCGTGGCCGGAGAATGGCATGTCCGCTGCGGTCAAGGAGAACATTATCGCGCAAATTCCGCTGGGTGAGGCGGGACAGCCGTCCGATATTGCCAATGCTGTGCTTTTCCTGGTGCGCGACGCGCCCTATATGACCGGGCAAATCATTTCGATTGACGGTGGACGTTCCATCGGCTGGTAGCCTTTGTCAGAACGCACCGGCGAGTTTTTGCCAGACAGGACGATGCCGCAACTGGCGAGGCGTATGCCCGGCAAGCGCTGGTTTTCGAGAATTGGCTGTTGCAGCAGGCGGCGTGGGGCACGCACCATTTTCCAGCAGATAAAGAGCGGTTTCGAGGTTGGGATCCAGGTCGTCTCCGACCGCTATAGCCAGGTCATCGGCGGCAGGGCAGTTGACCGGGAGCCCGCCAAAATATCCACCCTCATCATTGGCGTTGAGCGTCTCGAATGCAGTTGGTCGCAGTATCTTGTCGCAGAACTGAATGCCCAGCTGCCCGACCGGTTTTCCCAGTGTCGGTGAACCTACGATTGACACATTGGCATAGGGAAACATGCTGTTGGTTACCAGTTCACTTGCCGATGCTGTTCGGTCCGTCGCTATCACGACGAGGCTGGATAGATTGATTGACACTGTGGGTTGCTCGAATAACGCGATCCGATTTGACAGCGAATTGTTATCGTTGAACTGGGTTTTCGAGAAAACCAGTCCGTCATTAACCGTGCCACCGAGGTAATCGCCGAGCAGTTCCGCAGTATCGACGCGGCCGCCGCCGTTGTAGCGAAGATCGATAATGACGTCGGTTACGCCTGCTTGGGCAAAGTCTGCAAAAACCGTCGCGAAGGTCTCGTGAGCGGTGCCAATGAATGAGGTCAGCAACAGGTAGCCGACCGAATTGCCACTTTGCAGGTCGATGATCCGCGTACGCGGCACTGGATCGATGGTCACCAGGCTCTTGTCGACGGTTACCTGGAACTCGCTACTGTCCGGTCGACGCACCGTGAATTCAAGCGACGGCAACGCAAACAATTCACCGACACCCTCGTTGGACTCGATATCGGCGATGGTCCTGCCATTCAACCTGACAATTCGCTGGCCGCGGGCGAATCCTGCGACCGCAGCAGGACTTTCGGCAAACACGCTCAGGAAGCGCAACTCATCAGCGGATTCGAAACGTGAACTGAAACCGAAGCCTTCATATTGCCCTTCATTGAAGAACTGCGAATCGGCTGCGAGCTCATCGATATAGCTGTAATTGTCAAGCGGTTGCACGGAAATCAGATCTTCGAGCAAATCATCGGCCGTTGCATAGGCGTCCAGGTCGACGACGTCGGGCAGCAGGTCATTCCAATAGTAAACATCGCGCATTGCGTCGAGAACAAACTGTTTTTGCTCATCGATCGGGCACTCAGCGGCAACCGGCGGGGCGCTTAGCGGACTGTCGGAACTGCCACATCCTGCCATTACGAGAACAGCAATAAGCACAGCAATGAACAAACGTTTAGGCACCAGCGGCTCCCGGAGTTGGCACACCCAGACGGCTGCTATTATTGCGTTATTGTTGCGGCAAACCCGTGACGGGTAGCCGATTTTGGGCATCCGGCTGAGCAGGATTTATAAGACCAGGTCTTGTTTCGTGAGCAGTTCCGGCCCGTGTTCGAATTCCGCCCAGTGAGCACGCATTGGCCTGCCGGTGCCGGGATGAACACAATCAGGCGCAATCTCCGCCAACGGCCCAAGCACGAAAGCATAGTCCAGCACGTCTTTGCGCGGCACGTGCACGGGCGGCTCGTCGATGATCAGATCGTCATACAGCAAAAGATCGATATCCAGCGTCCTGGACATGAATGCGCTTGCGCCGCGCTCGCGCCCCGACAGCGCGTGAATCTCTTCAAGCTGCTGCCAGACTTCGGTGGGCGACTGCTCTGTTTCAATGCACGCGACTGCATTAAGAAAGTCCTGTCCATCAAAGCCAATCGCCTTGTTGCGGTAAACAGGCGAAATCGTCAATACGCTGAATCGCCGCCGCAATTCACGCGCACACAGGCGCAGATTCTGCTCGGGTTTTTTGTTGCTGCCGAGGCCCAAGTAGGCAATCGACAACGGACTATTCCTTGCACCGATAAATCTTGATACCGACACCCTTCGCCCCACGGATTGCGCCAGGCTTGTTTACCTCTACCCGAATCCATGGCACGTCAAATTCGGCCAGGACAGTTTCTGCTATTTTTTCCGCCATCGTCTCGACAAGTTGAAACCCGGAATCGGCGACGTACTGCTGGACGCGCTTGGCGACACTTTTGTAGTTCAACGTATCGTCAATACTGTCGCTCGCCGCCGCGCGACGAATGTCTGCGCCCATTTCGAGGTCGATGCTGACCGTCTGTTTGATTTTCCGTTCCCAGTCCCAGATGCCAACCGTAGTTTCGATCCGCATGTCGCTCAGAAAAATCGTGTCCGGGTAAGCGTCGTCGTCCATATGCGTCTTTCCTAGCTTGCGGCCAGCGGTGTGGCCAACGTGTCCAGTGACCAGCGTGCGGTGGCCTGAATGTCGGCGGGTGGCTGCGCGTCTGCAAGGCGCAGTGCGCCCGCGATGGCAATCATCGCCCCGTTGTCAGTGCAGAATTTCAGGCGTGGATAATGGACCGTGCCCTGAAATTGATGCGTCAGTTCGGCGCGCAGAAGCCTGTTGGCACCGACACCGCCGGCCACAACAATCCTATCGGCATTTTTAGCACGGGCAGCCTTGAGCGTCCGCGCGACCAGCGTATCAATTGCCGCGCGCTGAAAGGATGCCGCAATATCGGCCCTGGCCTCGTCCAGCATTCCCGCCGCCTCGTTCTCCCGGACCTTACGCATCACCGCGGTCTTCAGGCCACTGAAACTGAAGTCGAACCCGTCGCGATGCAGCATCGGCCGGGGAAAATCCAGGGCCTTGTCATCGCCCTCTTCCGCGAGCCTCGCCAACGCGGGACCCCCGGGATAGCCGAGATCAAGCAGCTTGGCCGTTTTATCGAATGCCTCGCCGACGGCATCGTCCAGCGTGCTGCCGAGGACCGTGTAGGCACCGAGTGCCGCAACCCATACCAGCATGGTATGCCCGCCAGAGACCAGCAGCGCCAGAAACGGGTAGTCCGGCGGGTTGTCCTCCAGCATCGGGGCAAGCAGGTGGCCTTCCATATGGTGCACGGGTATGACCGGACACCCCCACGACAGCCCGAGTCCATTCGCCATGCCAGCGCCCACCATGAGTGCGCCCACGAGTCCGGGTCCGGCCGTATAGGCAATGGCGTCGGGCCGCTCGACCTGGGCTTCGGCCAGCACCTGCTGAATGAGGGGTAGCAGCCGCCGGAGATGGTCTCTTGAGGCGATTTCGGGAACAACGCCGCCATAAATGGCGTGCAGGTCAACCTGGCTGTGCAGCGCCTCGGCCACCAGCCCGTGTTCCGTGTCATACAGCGCCACGCCCGTCTCGTCGCAGCTCGTTTCCAGTCCCAGTATCAGCATAGGCGGCGCATCATACCTTTTTGTCGCGCCGGAACTCGCCCAAATCGCTGATTTTTGCTTTGCAAATTGCCCTGAGGGCCGATATCATGATTGGTTCAGTCCCGGCCCTGTGTCGGGTTTCTTTGTATTTGAAGTAGACAGAAATTCGTATGCCGAGTGTTCGTGTAAAAGAAAATGAGTATTTCGACGCCGCGTTGCGTCGATTCAAGCGTGCTTGTGAGAAGGCTGGCGTCCTGACGGAACTCCGTCGACGTGAATTCTATGAGAAGCCAACGCAGGAAAGAAAGCGCAAGAAAGCCGCTGCGGTGAAACGCCACCTGAAGCGTGTGTCGCGCGAGGCGTCCCGACGAAAGCGCCTCTATTAATAAGCGATCGATGATTTTTAATCGTCCCAATTTTCCAAGCGGCGTCTAAGCCGGTTGGCGCCCGTTATGTCTCTTAAGGGCAAGATTCTCGACGACGTCAAGGGTGCTATGAAAGCCGGCGAGAAAGAGCGGCTTAAAGTGTTGCGCCTGATTACCGCCGCGATCAAACAGGTAGAGGTAGACGAACGCATCGAACTCGACGATGCCGCAGTCTTAAACATCCTGAACAGGATGGTGAAGCAGCGACGCGATTCAATCACCCAGTTTGAGCAGGGTAATCGTCAGGACCTGGCAGATATCGAGCAGGCAGAAATCGAAATTGTTGCTGAATATCTCCCCGAACAACTGTCTGATGCGGAACTCGATGCACTCATCGAAGATGCCATTTCTACAACCGGGGCTGAGAGTATTCGCGACATGGGCAAGGTTATGGGCGCGATAAAATCGAAAGCCCAGGGCCGTGCTGACATGGGCGCCGTCGGCGGCAAAGTAAAGGCCCGACTCAGCCAATAATCCGCAGGTAATTGCTGGCGAATGGCTGCTATTCTTGCGCTTCTTGAGGAACGATTCTCAGGGCGTCTGAACTAATAAAAATAACAATGCGGGGCCTGACCCCGGGCAGCGCAGTTGCGGGTGAATAGGCACAAGCAGATGAGCGGACTTATCCCACAGCATTTTATAGATGACCTCATTACGCGAGCGGACATCGCAGAGGTTGTTGGCCGCAGGGTACAACTGAAGAAGGCCGGCAAAGAATTCAAGGGCTGCTGTCCGTTTCATGATGAGAAGACACCTTCATTTACGGTGAGCCCCGATAAAGGCTTCTATCATTGCTTCGGTTGTGGGGCCCACGGAACAGCGATTGGGTTTCTCATGGAACATGACCACATGGATTTCGTCGATGCGGTTGAAAGTCTTGCCAACAGCATGGGCATTGAGGTGCCGCGCGAGGAAGGACAGCGCCCTGCCCGCAGCTATGATGCGCTTTTTGAGCTCGTCGCTCGCGCCGGTCGCTACTTCGAATCACAGCTGAAGGGAAACCAGGCCGCGATCGAGTACATCAAGGCTCGCGGCATTGACGGCGGAACGGCGAAACGCTTTGGCATTGGCTATGCGCCGGCCGGCTGGAGCAATGTACTGGACAAGTTTGGCACTTCCCGGGAAGCCATCGATCGCCTGCTCGCTGCCGGCCTGATCATTCGCAAAGACAATGGTCAACACTATGATCGCTTCCGTGATCGAATCATGTTCCCGATTCGTGATTCGCGCGGTCGCGTGATTGGTTTCGGCGGCCGTGTCCTGGCCGACGAAGAACCGAAATACCTGAATTCGCCGGAAACTGTCTTGTTTCACAAAGGCCGCGAACTATACGGACTGTACGAGGCGCGACAGGCCTTGCGCAGCATTGAAAGGCTGGTGATTGTCGAGGGTTACATGGATGTCATTGGCCTGGCGCGGCATGGCATCGATTTTGTAACAGCAACACTCGGCACCGCGACGACGGATGAGCACCTGAATCGCGTCTTCCGCGTCTGTGAAGAAATCGTTTTTTGTTTCGATGGTGACCGCGCAGGTCGCGCTGCCGCCTGGCGAGCACTTGAAAACGCCTTACCCCAGATCAGGCAAGGCAGGCAGATTCGATTCGTTTTTCTGCCGGACGGCCAGGACCCGGATTCGTTTGTGCAGGAACATGGCGCAGGTGCGTTCGAAGAGGCACTAAACACGGCGCTGCCGTTGTCGGATTTTCTCATCGAGGAACTTTCACGCCAGGTTGACATGAACTCTGTGGATGGCCTGGCCCGGATGGCCGAGCTCGCCCGCCCCCTGCTTTCGAAGATTCCGGCAGGCGTCTACAAGGAATTGCTGACTGAGCGCCTCGCCGGCGTCGTGGGCCTGCCGACGGAGAAACTGGAATCCATCATTCGCAAGGATGTCGCCAGGCAGCCCAAGCACAGTTCGATGCCTGCCGCCCGCCCAAAACCCAGAGCAAGGGGAACGGGCAATCCATCGATCATTCGACGGGCAATAACGCTCTTGCTGCACCAGCCTGGTGCCGGGCAGAGCCTCGACGTGGAGAAACTGGTCGGCGTTTCCAAACCGGGCGCCGATTTATTGCGCGACCTGATTGAAACCGTCCAGGCCGAACCCACTATCACTACCGCGGGGCTACTCGAGCGCTGGCGAAGCCATGAAGACGGTCGGCACCTGGGAACGCTCGCAGCAACCGAGCTGCCGGAATCCGAAGAATTTGACGCTGGCGCCGAGCTGGCCAACTGCATCGCGCAGCTGGCCGTGACCGCGCGCAAGGATCGAATCGATTTTCTCATTGAAAAACAGACACTTAAAGATCTCTCAGAGCTTGAAAGAAGCGAGCTGAGGGCATTGAGCCAGGGATCCGCATTTAGCGGATAAATATAGATCAAATACGGTCAAATCAGTATAATTGGTCGTTTGCATTTTTTACGCAGAGGGAAATTTGTCTTGACGGAAAAACGCACAGTCATCAGTAGCAGCAAGCAAGCCCAACAGTTGAAGGAATTGATTGCACGGGGCAAGGAGCAAGGCTACCTGACCTACGCAGAGGTCAATGACCATCTGCCCAACGATATCGTCGATCCCGAGCAGATTGAGGAAATCGTCAACATGATTAACGACATGGGTATCGCCGTTCACGAAAAGGCGCCTGATGTTGATTCGATAACATTGTCAGAAACTGCGGTTTCAAACGATGACGAAGACGCTGCCGTTGAGGCGGAAGCCGCACTGGCAACCGTTGACGCCGAGTTTGGCCGAACGACAGACCCGGTGCGCATGTACATGCGCGAGATGGGTACGGTCGAACTGCTAACCCGGCAGGGCGAGATCGAAATCGCCAAGCGCATCGAAGACGGCCTGAACCAGGTCAAATATCATATGGCACATTTCCCGCCAACCATCGAGAAGCTGATCGAGGTTGCCGATGCTGTCAATGCCGGCGAGACCAGAATGCAGGACTTTGTGGTTGGCTTTATTGACCCGAATGCACCGGACGAGATCAAGTCGCCAGTACAGAAGACAGACGATGACGACGACGATGACGAAGTCGTGGACACGGGTCCAGATCCGGAAGAAGTTGCCGCACGCTCGAAGAAGATCAAGCGACTTTTCAAGCGTTCGCTTACCGCGATCGATAAATATGGCGCCAAGGACAAAAAGACCGTCAAGGTTCAGGGAGAGCTTGCCGACCAATTGATGGAACTCAAACTGGCGCCGAAATTGACGGACGTGCTGGTACGAAACCTGCGCGCATCAGTTTCGGTCATCCGCACGCAGGAACGGCAGGTCATGCAAATCTGCGTGCGTGACGCAGGAATGCCAAGGAAGGACTTCCTGGCGAGCTTCCCGAAGAGCGAGACAGATCTTTCCTGGATCGAAAAACATATCCGGGCCAAGCGCAAGCATTCCTCGGTTCTCGGCAAACTGCGAGACGATGTATTGCGCGCGCAGCGCAAGCTGCTCGCGGTAGAAACCCTGACGAACCTGAAGATTGCTGAAATCAAGGAAATCAATCGCCAGATGTCCATTGGCGAAGCCAAGGCGCGGCGGGCGAAAAAAGAAATGGTGGAGGCCAACCTGCGCCTCGTGATCTCAATCGCGAAGAAGTACACAAACCGTGGGCTGCAGTTCCTGGATCTCATCCAGGAGGGCAATATCGGGCTGATGAAGGCAGTCGATAAATTCGAATATCGACGCGGTTACAAATTCTCGACTTACGCCACCTGGTGGATTCGCCAGGCAATCACGCGCTCAATTGCTGACCAGGCAAGAACCATCCGCATTCCGGTGCATATGATCGAAACGATTAACAAACTAAACCGGATTTCGCGCCAGATGTTGCAGGAAATGGGTCGTGAGCCTCTCCCCGACGAGCTGGCCGAGCGCATGGAAATGCCGGAGGACAAGGTCCGCAAGGTCTTGAAAATTGCGAAAGAGCCAATCTCAATGGAAACGCCGATCGGCGACGACGAAGATTCGCACCTGGGTGATTTCATCGAAGACCAGACCGTGCATTCTCCTGTTGATTCGGCAACCTCAGAGGGCCTGAAGGAAACGACCCATTCGGTTCTTGCCGGGCTGACCCCGCGCGAAGCGAAAGTTTTGCGCATGCGATTTGGCATTGACATGAATACTGATCACACGCTGGAAGAAGTCGGCAAACAGTTCGACGTGACTCGCGAGCGTATACGGCAGATAGAAGCCAAAGCGCTACGTAAATTACGGCACCCGACCCGTTCGGATCAGTTGAGAAGTTTCCTGATCGAGGACTGACGGTATTTTATTGAATGGTGTATATAAAAACCGGGCATTGCCCGGTTTTTTTTGGCCTAGGTCTTGAGCATGCAATTCGGGTTGTGAATTTCTTTGTGACAGTTTGAACAAACGAGATTGCATTTTCGCGCCTCGATCAAAATCGCAGACCACATTCGATTTGATAGTGAACGTAAATCCAGCAAGAACTTCTTGGCGGTTGCGACCTGGTGATGTGAATCCAGAGCCGCTATATTGCCGTTATACCTATATCGCGAGCAGCAATATCCCTGCTTCCTAACAAACGCTCTTTTTCGAGGTGGACCTCGACGCTGCTGAGCTCGACAGGACTGATGATTCTTGTTCGTGCCGTCAATCTTGCACCGACGTGAGCAGAAAAGACGCTGCCATCCGGCAAGGCTCCTCTTACATGTGACGCACCGACTCAGGTGTGGATCATGGGTGGACGGAACCCGGTGCTCGAGGCCGGGAATCGCGGCAAACTTGTCGGTTTAGCGATGCTTAATTCCCGCCAGATCTGATAGAATGCGGCCTCGAAAATGCGATCAATTTACCGGATTGCTCGAAAATCATGACCGAGCAGATGCCAATGGCATCAAAACTCATTTAAGGAATAAAAGACATTTGGGCCTGTAGCTCAGTTGGTTAGAGCAGGGGACTCATCAAAATGGTGCGTTTGCGTCGAAAGATGCAAAGCGAACGGGATGAATTCAGGGGAACCTTAGCAGTACGGCTGATGGCAATCCTGAGCCAAGCCGGCAGTACACTGCCGGAAGGTGCAGAGACTACCTGAGAACTTTAGTGTTCTTAATGACAGGCTAGAGCGTCCCGCCCCTAACAATTCGGTTGAGGGTGATGAGATAGTCC
>JAJFKP010000033.1 GCA_021773135.1 Woeseiaceae bacterium
CTGGTTGCCAGGGATGTGGCCCATGCGCTTGAGTTGCTGGAAGCAGAGAAGTCGGCAACCACCAAAATTGAGGCACAGGATACGGTCGATCGGCCTGTAGTCTTCATGTTTAGTGGCCAAGGTAGCCAGTATGCGAACATGGCGGCGTCCTTGTACCAGAACGAACCGAGTTTTCGGCAATGCCTGGATCAGTGTGCTGCACTACTGGAAACTCAGCTGGGTTGCGATCTCCGCGACAAGATCTTCAGCGGCGACGATGAAGGAAACAACAACGAACTTAACCAGACTGGACTCGCTCAACCGGCATTGTTTGCAATCGAGTATTCGCTGGCGCAGCTATGGATTGAATGGGGAATCGAACCGGACGGGATGATAGGCCACAGCATCGGTGAATATGTGGCGGCCTGCCTCGCCGGGGTCATGAGCCTGGAGGACGCGCTCAGCCTGGTTGCGGCTCGTGGTCAGCTAATGCAGGGCCTGCCATCTGGCGACATGCTTGCCGTATTTGCGGCCTCGGAAGCGATATCGAACTACCTGGATGGCGACGTGTCGCTCGCAGCAATAAACGGGCCTGAATTCTGCACTGTTTCCGGCGCGAGCGAACAAGTTGCTGCGCTCATGCAGCGGCTTGATGCCGATGACGTTGAGTATCGGGAGCTGGAGACATCGCATGCGTTCCATTCGGCAATGATGGATCCCATCCTGGATGAATTTACCAGTCGCGTAGCCACAATAGATCTTCACGCACCGACGACATCTTATGTATCGAATGTCACCGGGAACTGGATTACCTCAGAGCAAGCGACCGATCCCGCTTACTGGGCGCAGCATCTTCGGGGTACGGTAAAATTCGAGGCCGGGTTATCTACTTTGCTGGCGGAGCCTAACCGGGTGCTGCTTGAGGTGGGGCCTGGCAAAACACTGGCAACGTTTGCCCGCCAGGTAGCCGCAGGCAATCGCGGTATCGACATCAACACTTCATTGCCGCATCCAAATGATCCAAGTGATGACAGTCAATTCGTTTTGCAGAGTGCAGCAATCCTGTGGCAATGCGGCGTGCGCTTCGACTGGAAAGGCTTCAACCGCCACGGCAAGTTGTACCGGATACCACTGCCGACCTATCCATTCGAACGCAGTCGTTACCTGGCAGAACCGAAACCACTCAGCGAAATGGGTATGGTGGCGCCCGACGCAATCAAGATTCATGACAAAGTCGAAGACTGGTTTTACATACCGTCCTGGCGACGCTCACTGCCGGATGGTTTTGCACAAGATGACAGTGTGTTGCGAGAAAACGCAAACTGGATCATCTTCTGTGATCGTGAGTCTGTTGGCGAACGATTCGCACAACGCCTGGCACGACATGATCGTAAGGCAATCCTCGTGAGAGCCGGAGAAAAGTATGATGTGAACGATGCCGGAATTACGCTCGATGCAATCGATAAAACGCACTACGAAAAGTTGGTCGACAGCATCGAACACCTGGAGAGCAGACCCTGTCGGATACTGCATCTTTGGAATCTCGGCGAGTCGGATTCGAGCTTGCAACGAAGCCTGGACGAAGGTTTCTACAGTCTCTTGTATCTGGCCCAGGCTTTGGGTGACCGCCCACCTCCTGCGGTTAAACTTCTGATTGCGGCAAGCGGCATGCATGGCGTCCGTGCTAGCGACAAACGTCAGCCTGAAAAGTCTCTCCTAGTTGGTCCTGCCAAAGTCATACCGCAGGAGTACCCGTATGTATCCGGCCGCAGTGTTGATTTCGCTGTGGCAGATATCCTGGCCGATCCGGAAAAAGCGGTTGACCGGTTAGTCGCCGAGCTCAAGCTTCCGGGCAACAGTGCGGTTGCCTATCGTGGTGCCTACCGCTGGCTGGAATCCTACGAGCCTGTCAGGATTGGCCCGACAAATGAACAGCAGATCCCGCTACGTTTGGGCGGCACCTACTTGATTACGGGTGGCCTCGGCGGCATTGGACTTGCCTTGTCTCAGTACCTTGCGCGCGATTTTCAGGCTAAACTGATATTGACAGGACGCAGCAAGTTGCCCGATCGTTCAGACTGGGAAAACTACATTGCAAGCAACGACAAAAATGATCCTGTCGTGCAATGCTTGCTGCAGATTCGAGAACTCGAAGAGCTGGGCGCCGAGGTTATGCTAATTCAAGCTGACGTGGCAGATAGTGATGCAATGCGCGCAGGAATTGCTTCCGCACGCGATCGTTACGGTGCGATTAACGGCGTCGTGCATGCTGCGGGTGTTCCCGGTACCGGGATCATGCAATTAAAAACCAGGGAGGCCGCAGATGCTGTATTGCGTCCGAAAGTTCAGGGCACGCTGGTGCTCGATTCCTTGCTGGATCTCGCCGAACTCGACTTCATGCTGCTGTGTTCGTCGATCAATTCTATTTACGGTGGTGTCGTCGTAATTGATTACGCTGCCGCCAATGCTTACCTCGATGCCTATGCGGCATCGCGTCGCGCTGCTTATGACTTGCCTGTCATCGCTGTGAATTGGGACGCCTGGCAGGAAGTTGGCATGGCGGCAGATGCAGTTGAACATTTGCCGAAAAATATGCAGGCCGCACGTCGACAGGCCTTACAACAGGCTATACCAACAGCCGGAGGTGTCGATGCGTTTTCGAGACTGTTGAAGGTTGCGGCGCCCCAGTTTGTCGTATCGACACACGATGTTCGGGCAGTGATGGAGAGCATAGATGCCGCAGATGCAGAGCGCCTAGCGACGGCCGAAGCTGGCACTCGGGAAGACAGTGTCAAACCGGTAACAGATCCGGGTAGCGCACAGCATGCCCGCCCGACACTTTCCACTGAACTTGTCACGCCTCGCAATAAGGACGAGGAAAAACTGGCTGCCATATGGTCTGGCCTGCTTGGAATCGAAAGTATCGGGGTCAATGATGACTTTTTCGAACTGGGTGGACACTCTCTTTTGGGAACTAGAGTGTTGTCTAGAATCAAGGAAGAGTTCTCACTAAAGCTACCACTACGGGTTGTTTTCGAGGCGCCGACGATTGCGATGCTCGCAGAGCGTATCGAAAGTCTGCGCTGGGCTCTGGAGAGTTCAGACGAAGATGGACCCGACGATCTGCCTGACGATGATGTCGAGGAAATCGTACTTTGAGTGTAGACGTATTTCTCACTGAACTACGACAATCGAATGTCCGCATTTGGCTGGACGGGGGCCAGTTACGCTGCAAAGCACCCAAAGGCGTGTTAACCAAGCAGCTTGCTGCGCAGATAGCTGAGCGAAAATCGGAAATTGTAGAATACCTCAACGCCATCCAGGTAGATGCAGAGGAAATACCGCGCCCAACAAGCTTTGATCGGTCTGGAGATTTGCCACTGTCGTTTGCTCAGGAGCGACTATGGTTTCTTTACCAGCTGGAACCCGATAGCAGTGCCTATAATCTGACAGCCAGCCGTCGCTTTCACGACGTCGTCGACACAGATATTTTGCAAAAGGCGCTCGATGAAGTCGCAGTTCGGCACGAAGTATTGCGTTCGACTTACCCTGGTCGTGGCGGCAATCCGGCACAAGTGGTTGGACCGGCGACACCAGTGCCGCTCGTCATACACGATCTGCGGAAACGCAATTTGGAAGATCGCGAACAGGTCTTGCAGGGTATCGCTCAAGATGAGTCTCACGAAGTATTTGATCTGGAAAACGGACCTGTGTTTCGTGCCCGACTGGCGCTATTGCAGGATAACGAGTGTGTACTGTACGTAAGCCTGCCTCACATCACTGCCGATGGCTGGTCCATGGGCGTGCTGCTCGAGCAACTGGTACTTATTTACGCAAAGTATGCAAGCGATAGTGACGAGAACCTACCAGCGATTCCCGTCCAGTACGGGGATTTTGTCCAGTGGCAGCGGAGTTGGCTGACACAGCAGAGACTTGACCTGTTGCTGGACTATTGGAAGAAACAGGTAGAAGGTGCACCGCTTTTGTTGCCTTTCCTTGCACAACGGCGGCGAACTCATTCTGCGTCAATGTCAGGCGCAGTAGAGGTGTTCAGGTTTTCGCCCGAGCTTTCGGAACAAATCAAACAAATTAGCCGGCGTCTCCAGGTTACGGATTTCGTGACTTTGTTTTCAATTTACAGCCTCGTGTTGGCGCGGTACTCGGCAGTGAAAGATGTTCTCGTCGGAATTCCCATTGCGAACCGTAACTGGTTGGAATTCGAGAAGATGATCGGCCTGTTCGCCAACACTCTTGCATTGCACGCTGACTGCAACGGGAGTCAGACCGTCGCCGAGTACCTGAGGCGGAATCACCACATGTTGCTTGATGCTTACTCGCACCAGGATCTGCCGTTCGAAAAGTTGGTGGAGGCGGTGAATCCGGAGCGAGTGCCAGGTGTGCCGCCGATTTTTCAGGCTACATTCGTTTTCCAGAACACGCCGCTAAGCAACGAATTCACAATGATAAGTGGCGGTTCGATGTTCGACCTCACCTGCTACATTCACGATACACCAGATGGTTTCAGGGGTGCATTGGAATACAACACTGCAATTTTGGATCGAGCAATTGCAGAGGAGCTTGTAGACAGTATTCAGGTTGTCGCCGAGCAGCTCGTCGCTGATAAACAGCAGCACATAAGGGACCTGGCTGTAATCAGTTCGGCGCAACATCGGAGCATGCTTGGAGAGTGGAACGATACTCGCAGAATGTTTCGGCATGACGTCACGATTGCAGCGCGTTTTGAGGAAATCGTATCGCAAAGATCGGCCGATACCGCGCTCGAATCGGTTGACTTGACATTGAGCTATGCGGAGCTCAATGCAGCGGCAAATCGCCTGGCGCATCTCCTGATGGAACATGGGGTTAGACCTGGCGATCGAGTTATGCTTTGCCTGGATCGATCGCCTGAGATCGTTATCGCAATTCTGGCGACGCTCAAAGTACAAGCGATCTACGTCCCGGTTGATCCTGAGTACCCCGCCGAACGGATCAAGATACTGATTGGCGACTGCGAGCCACGTCTTATCCTGATCGACAATAATACGGACTTGGAGGAGGACTCCTTACTTGAGATTGCACGTCTGAACGTAGGCGATCCAGATCTTGTGGGTCAGTCGGAGTTCAATCCTGAAGTAGAGGGAAATGCTGCAGATGCGGCATACATGATGTACACATCCGGCTCAACCGGCACGCCAAAGGGTGTTCTCGTTACTCACCGAAATATAATGAGCCTGGTGGATGGCGCTGATTACATTGACTTCGGTCCAGATCAGACTTTTCTGCTGCTTGCGCCAGCGTTTTTCGACGCATCGACGTTTGAGTTGTGGGGCGCGCTGCTCAATGGCGGACGCTGCGTTGTGTATTCGGAGCGCGTTCCGAACGTATCGACTTTAGGCCAGATAATTCAAAACTACGAAATTTCCGGGTTGTTCTTAACGACGGCACTTTTCAACACGATTATCGATACTGCTTCAGAAATTCTGCAACCATTACATTGGCTGCTATTTGGTGGTGAGGCGCATTCAGTGGATCACATTGAACGCGCACTTGATGCGCTGCCAGACACGCAAGTATCACAGGTCTATGGGCCGACGGAATGCACGACGTTTGCGACGGCAAGCAAGTTAAAATTGGGACCTGACAATCGTCTTACAAATTTGCCTGTTGCTATTGGTGCGCCGATATCAAATACAACTGCATTTGTAGTAGACGAGGGCGGACAATTGACACCCCCTGGCGTCGTCGGCGAGCTTTACCTTGGTGGCGATGGAGTGGCCGCTGGCTACTGGCAGAGGCCCGAACTGACGGCGAAGCGTTTTGTATCGAAGTCATTTGACGGAGAGCTACCCATGCGGCTTTATCGCACGGGTGATCAGGTCCGATGGTTGCCGAACGGAGAATTGGAATTCATCGGTCGGCAGGACTTTCAGATTAAACTTAGAGGGTTTCGGGTCGAGCTTGGTGAGGTGGAGTTTGCACTAAGAGAGCTTACTGAAGTGGTTGATGCGGTCGTGACGCTTCGAGAGGATTCGCCAGGCGACAAACGCATAGTCGCGTATGTAATTCCCTTTGCGGCAGACAGTTTCGATTCGGAAGAAACGCGTACAAACCTGCAATCCAGACTTCCGGATTATATGCTTCCGTCGGCGTTTGTCACGCTGAAAGAATATCCACTGACAGCAAACGGCAAGGTTGATCGCGGCGCACTTCCTGTCCCAAATTATTATTCCGAAGAGTTGTCTGAACCCAAACAAATGCCAGCTTCGCCGCTTGAGGTACAGATAGCCGCGCTATGGCAGCAGGCGCTTGATTGCCATGACTTAGGCATCGACGAAAACTTCTTTGACATCGGTGGAAACTCGCTTATTGCCGTACGACTGTTTGTTCAACTTGAACAGGTTACCGGTCAAAAATTGCCGCTTTCAACGCTATTTAAAGCGCCAACGATACGCTCGCTCGCCAAAGTGTTGTCATCAGGCGGGCGTAAACCGCTCTGGGATTGCCTGGTTGGCATTCAACCCCTGGGCAGTCGCGATCCAATTTTTCTGGTCCCCGGCGTCGGCGGCAATGTCCTGTCTTTCGATCGTCTGACCAAGCTTCTGGGCAGTGAGCAGCCAGTATACGGATTGCAGTCACGAGGACTGGATGGCGAACAACCGCCATTCACTCGCGCCGAAGAAATGGCGGCTCATTTCATCGAAGAAATTCAGAAGGTTCGCCCGCATGGCCCATACATTATTGGCGGTGCGTGTATGGGTGGCATTGTTGCTTACGAGATGGCTCAACAACTGCAAAAAGCGGGTGAAGATGTCTCCGCGCTAATGCTAATTGAGACTGCCTCACCCATTGCTTTGCAACCAGGGCGGCGCAAACTCCAGTCTCTGTTTCACCCGATCGTGTTTCTTTACCAGGCAGCGATGCGTCACCTGCATGCGATGCGGGATCTCAGCTTTAAGGAGCGTTGGAAATATATTTCGGACAAAGCCGGCATCATGACGGAAATGATTCGGCACCGTGATGTCTATCGCGGTGACCGCAGTTACTTTTACCAGGACCTCGTGTCCAATGCCAACTATGAAATCATGGCCAATTACGTGCCTAAAGATTACCCCGGCCACATACATCTATACCTCGCATCGAAGCGCCCGATAGACCCGGCCCGTGATACACGAATGGACTGGTGCGAACTCGCTGAGGGCGGATTTTCTGTGAAACGAATCGCTGCAACAGATTCCGGTCGCCTGTTTATGGAACCCTGGGTATCGAAGCTTGCCGAACAGATTCAAAATACAATCGAGAATCGAAACGCGGGTTAGAATCCGATGCTGTTACTACGGTTGGCGATGGCGTGAATTCATTATCGCTTCAGCATCCAATTTCTGTGGACGGGAATCGCAGTTGGTGTCGAAACCTAAGGTGGCAATGGCGGGTCGATGGAGGGCTTTAAAGTATTTATTCGATCGTCGAATTCAGAAATTTCTTAGTGCTGGGAAACTGTCAATAGGGCGTTCCTGTCTGTCTGCAAATGACCAGATCATAGGGTTCGAATTAACCTGATTAAGTTTAATTAAGACACTGAAATCAGCGCATTTTTTGGCACTATTCGGCTCCGGGGTGAGCGTAGAAATATGTTTAGTTGCAGGCGCCACGGGGCCTCGGCGGTGAACGAGATCGAATGCTCTGTATTGAATTCCGACACTGCTTGCAAGTGCAAATCGCAGGCAATAAAACAGGAGTCGTCCGAAACGGACAGCACCGTGTTGTTTGTAAAAAAAATGGAGAAGAATAATGAGAATGGAAGGTGGACGAACCCAGATTGGGGGCAAGGAAGGCGGCCGGGAATCTATCAGCAACATGTTAGGCGGACAGCCCATTCGAGGCGGACAGCCCACTATAGGTGGCGTTCCGGCCGGCGGGCAGCCTGAAGTTGACGGCGGCAGGGAACTTGTCGACGGGGGCACAAGGGACGCTTAGTTGTCAGTAGGTGAGGTTCAATAATTCCAAATTCTGATCCTCTCAGTAAAAATGCTAAGTTCAGAAAAGCCCGCAACAACGCGGGCTTTTTTGGTTCCTGAAATTCTGCATATCACCTGTCTGCCCAACTGAACATAAGACTGTTGAATTTGCGCAGATCACGTTTTCTTCGGTGAACTCGCACACGCTCGCAAAAGGTCACTACTGATATAAGTATCTGTCTGTCTGTCGTTCACCCTCACCAATAAGAAAGCAGCTTATAAGTCGTTCGACCCAATGATGATTCGTTTCAACGAAAAGCCGTCCCTGCAATGAACATATTTCTCGTTGCAACGCACCAGCGCTCGCTGCAGGAAGCACGCATTCGAGCTGAGTTGCGCCGTATGAAAGCGGTTTATCCGACACTGGATGTCGATACGATCTGGGATCACAGAACGCCGGATAAATCGATACTCGCCGCTTCGATCAGTGCCGATGCGACTCGACTCGAGCCGCGCCAAGTGGTGAGCCGGAACGCCGACGGCGTTGCATTATATTCCGGCATGCCTGTCGATCCCGAGAACCGGTATCGGGCTCACAAGGCCGATGATCTCGCCGTTCACTGGAGAGAACTTAAAGATCGACTCGAGGGAACCTACTCTGTCGTCAAAATTACAGACAGAGACAATCAAGTGGAATTCCAGACCGACCTGTTGGGGGGCGAAGCGGTCTATCATGTTCGTCACAAAGGCGGTTGGCTTTTCAGCAACAGCGTACTGCTCCTCGAGCGGTTGGTTGGCTGGCGCCCGCTGGACGACCTGGGTGTGAGCATGTACCTGCACATCGGCCACACGGTGGGTGACCGGACGCTTCGTCGCGACATCAGGGTGATGGGCGGCGCACAACGCTGGACGTTGGGTGGCCGGTCAAGGGTGCCAACAAAATACTGCTATTTCCCGTTGTCAAAACTGGCGAATCTGCCGCGCAGAAATCTGGATGATGATTTCGTGCGGGATCTTGCGGGCGAATTGCAACGCCCTCTTATCAGTCTTGCAGAAAATTTCGATAGCGTTGTCTGCCCACTGACCGGAGGCAAAGATTCGCGCGTGATTGCTTCATTACTGATGGATGCCAATATCGAGTCGCAGTACTTCACTTTCGGCGACCCGAACGGCGGTGATGCTCAGGTTGCAGCGGGCCTGGCGCAGAAATTCGATCTCAAACATGAATTCAAAACAGTCGACGAACAGGGCGTGTTCGAATCGTGGGATAAAATGTGTCTTCAGACGGTGCGTTCGACCGATGGCATGCGGAGCCTGCATCACCTCGGCGGCATGGCAAAATCGGCGCCGATCTCCGGGGCAGGCAAGGACATCTATTTATGGGGTGCCTGTGGTGAAGTCGCACGGAGCTTCTTTGGCAACCTGCCGTTCCTGAATCGGAGACTATCTGTACAGGACATCAAAAAAATTCTGGACCGGACCGGTCCGGATGATTCGACAGGCTTAGTCCGGGAAACTGCGAAAGCCAGAGCGCGGGCCTGGAAAGACCAGTGTGTTGACAGCTGTGCCGATCAGGGCATGGCGCTGCTCGACATACCCGATGTGTTCGGCAATCACTATTTCGATGCACGCCGACTCAGCAATAACGGGCGCGGACTTGCGCCAATCAGGGATACCTTCACGCCCTACGCCAGCCGTGCCTTTCTGGAGGCTACTTTCTCTCAGCCCGTACTGAGTCGCTTTACAGAGCCGCTTCACTACCGACTTCTCGAAACGCTGTCACCTGGCCTGCATCGCTTTCCTTTCGACAAACACCCGTGGCGTTCACAAAATCCCATGCTGAATCTCGCCAGGATCAGGGCCCGCAAAAAGGCCCTGTTCATCAAGCGTAAGCTGCGCAGAATTCGCAACCTGGTGAGCCCTGCTAAAGTGAACTACTCCAAAGTGGATTCGATGTTCAGCCGACTCGACTGGTTCGAAGATAAGCGCAGCTACCTGCGCCAGTTTGCACTGGATTCTGCGAGCTCTTGCGTTTGGGAATTTGTCGATCGCGATCAATTCGAAAAGATAACGTCCGATGATACGAACTCGACAGTACGGTCGCATAACCTGAAGTTGCTGTTCCTTGTAGTAACGCTGCTCTACTACGAAAGCGACTCCGACAGAAGTTCAGCCGCGAATGACGATTCCGCAGTATCTCAGTCGATATCCGTTGCATAAGACATATTTAAGCCATCTGCTTGAGCGAAAGAATGTTGCCATCGTATTTGCCACGATTCAGAGGCGCAGCTTCATAGACAGATCGCATGTCTCAGGTGTCGGCAAAAGAATCACACTGTAACGTCGCTGGTAAATTCGGTGCCCTTGTTTCTGTCCAACCAGTACACTGTTCTTGCTCAACAACAAGACATCTCAGGAATATAGATTAAATGATGGAAGTTTTTGACTACCAAAGAATGCTTCGAGCCGGAAAGCGATTCACATTGTTCTTGACGGTATTCCTGACCGTTGCCTGCGACGATTCAACCGCGATCAACAATGCTCCGGTTGCTCGAGATGCATTCGCGACCATTGACGAAGATACAATTCTTAACGGTACGATTGTGGCAGCCGATCCGGACAGAGACGTATTACGCTTTTCAATCGCACAAAGCCCGACAAACGGAACACTCGACCTGCAGGGATTCGGTTTGTACTCGTATCAGCCATTTCCGGAGTTTTCGGGAACCGATTCTTTTAGTCTTACGGTCGAGGACGGACGTGGAGGCCTTGATATTGCAATGGTTTCGATCGAAGTCGTTGCGGTAAATGATAGCCCGGTCGTGATGGACCAGGCGGTGATGGGACAGGAAGATTCACCAATACAAGTTCCGCTTCTGGGTAGTGACGTTGACAATGTCGCTCTTATATACCAGGTCGCCGTGCCACCTCTCAACGGCATTGCAACTATTACTGGTGATCAGCTGAACTATTTCCCGGATCCGGATTTCGCTGGCGAGGATACGCTCACTATTTTGGTGAGTGATGGTTTGCTCACCGATACTGCGATCCTGAATATTGAACTCGTTGCCGTTAACGATGCGCCGTCGGCCATTATTTCGCATGCAGCTTATGAATTGAGAGGCGCGATTGTGCAACTGGACGCTCTTGCAAGCAGTGACCCGGAGGGCGCGCAACTTACTTACTCCTGGCAACAGTTATCCGGGCCTGCAATAATTTTTGACGATAATGCCAGCCCCCAGCCAACTTTTGTCGCTCCCTCAGCCGTCACGAAAATCGAAATCGCGTTAACGGTCACGGACGGCGAGTTGCAGACCACGGCAAGCACGGAAATTGGTATCGCCGGCTGGTCGCGGATCGCTGCAAGTCAACATCACGTCCTCGCCCTGCGTGAAGACGGGTCACTTTGGGCCTGGGGAGCCAATTTCAAAGGGCAGCTCGGTGATGGCACAACCGTTGGGAGCGAAACTCCGAAGTTGATCGACAATGACAGTGTGTACGTAAGCATCGCAGTTGCCGGGCACAGTTTCGCATTGCGTGATGACGGAGCCCTTTTTGCATTCGGGGACAATACCTATGGAGCGCTGGGAAATGGTGTAGATAATGTAGCGGTCAATGCAACGCCTGTTGTCGTACTTGGCGGCCCGTATAGCGATATATCGGCAGGCAATGCGTGGGGGGTGGCCCGCAAAGACGACGGCACGCTTTGGTCGTGGGGCATCAATGATCCAGCTCCGGGCGCATTGGGCCGCCCTTTCGAGGGATTCGACAGTATTCTTCGTGATCCGCAACCAGGTCAAATCGGGTTTGCGACCAATTGGGAGGATTTCCATGGAAGTGGCAATTCAACTACGGCCCGGAAGACTGACGGTACGCTGTGGAGCTGGGGCTACAATGGCAACGGCGAACTGGGTATTGGTACGATTACCGTAACCGGTTCAGGATTCGGCGACGGGCTCCCCATTCAAGTGGGCAGTGACACCGATTGGGCCAGTTTCTTTCGTGGCGGCCGCCACATGTTTGCCATCAAGGATGACGGCACTTTGTGGGCTGCTGGTTTAAATGAAAACGGCGTCCTGGGACTGGGGTTTTTCGGCGCGCCTGAGCCATCCCTGGTGCAGGTTGGTAATGATAGTGACTGGGAAGTAGCGTGCGGTGGATACGCGTTCCTCGGATATTCCATGGGGTTAAGATCGGATGGCACATTGTGGGCCTGGGGATCCAACATCCATGGCGAAAGAGGCGATAGTGACTCAGGTGATGTGGCAACGCCGACGCAGATTGGCACTGACACGAACTGGAAGGCTATAACCTGTGGACAATGGTCATCTTTCGCTATCAAAAATGACGGCACGTTATGGTCGTGGGGAAGAAACAACGTTGGCCAGCTTGGGCAAGGAGATACAGTAGATCGAAACACGCCAACGATGCTGGAGTAAGTAGCGCGTTACGCACACTTCAGGCTCATGATTTCTGCCTGAGCTGAAGCGGATGATAACCGCTCGATTTCCTAGAGATCTGCCGTGTAGACCTGCGTTTCCGGATAAAAAGCAATCCAGGCGAACCAGTAAAGAATCATTGTTGACAGTTCTTGGCCCTCAGGTGAAACGATACTGGCCGTGCCGTTGTCATCGTCAAAGGTCACCTCAACCTGCACGCCGCCGACGGAATCGGTAAAACGCTCCGGCCCGTTCTTAAGTTCCTCGAATGGGTAAGCCTTGAAGTGGCCGTCAACTTCCAGCCCGACCACTAACGATTTTCGCGCGTACGAGCGATTCTCGTGGCTGACCGGATAATAGAGTCGATTCTGACGTTCGTACGCGGCGTAGGGATTCTTGCCATAGTTTCGCCGGTATCCCGTTCGCTCCGACAGTACGTCGGTATCGGGGTGTCTGCTGCGCCAGTCATGCCAGGTTGTATGTCGCAGCGAAATGGCGGTCAGTTTCGCGCCCTTCATTTCCCCGGTAACCGCCGTTTTCATGATCTGCGACCACAGTGATTCTGTCTGGTGGTCATACATCAGCACGTCGCTGTTGTATAAGAGTCCGGAAACGCCGAATTCGAGCGCACGTCCTGCAACCTCAGCTGCAAAGGCGACCCCGGAACCGCAAAGCGGACACCACGTCACCGCAATCATCTCGCCACCAACGACGTCATTGACGATCTCATGATGATTCAGGATTCGAATCGGATAGGCTCGCGCGCGTCCGCGGATGTTGATCCCCAGTACGCGATCCGTTTCGTCAAGGTAGCCCGCGTCGGCGGCCTTAATTACAGCGGGCATGTTGAGAGCCGGAATGCCGTCTTTTGGCGGACCACCGGCGCGAATTTCACGCAGGGGGACCAGTGCATCGTCAAGAATGAAACCGTTTTTAGTGGTCGCGACCGAGACGGTCGATGCAAGCAGGGCCAGCGCAAAAAGCAGCAATACTGGTGCTCTGTTCACGTGCCAGGTCAGTCCAGCGCAGCCAGGACCGCCAGCATGTCGGTCCGCTGTCGGTCTATAGTTTTCGAAATGCTATTCGCGGCAGCGTCGTCAACGCCGAGACCTTCCCAGTTGGCTTGCCATGCCGCGAGGAGGGCGTGTGACGACTGGATGGCGGGCTCGTCCGTCAGCGTGGCAAGGTCGGCAATCGTGAGTACGTAGGCCCAACCGGATCGCGGATTGCCGCGAACCTGATCCTTGTCGTAATGACTCAGGAAAGTGACGCGTTCGAGCTCCCCAAGTGCTATCAGGAGCTCGATGCCCGCCGCACGTACGTTCCTGTTGGCCTCCGTTTGTTCATTTCTCCAGGTGTTATAGGCCAGACTGGAAAGTGCAACGACAAGGCTGATAATGGCAACTGAATGCTGCCCGAGTTGTTGTGACCACTTGTTCATACACAAGCAGACAGCCAACGACGGGAGAATATTACGAAGCGTGCCAAACCGCCGCCTTACGGCTGGTCAAAAGGAAACGGGCACCTGATCGACAGGTGCCCGTTTCCATGTGGCGACTGCAATATTCAGGAAGCGGCGCGGTCGGCCTGGAAATTCTGCTGGGCGAATTCCCAATTGACCAACTCTTCCAGGAACGTGTCGACATACTTGCCGCGTTCGTTCTGGTAGTCGAGGTAGTAGGCGTGCTCCCATACGTCCAGGGTCAGCAGCGGTACCGAGCCATGCACCAATGGCGTATCAGCATTGCCCGTAGCAACGACATCCAGACCGTCTTTTGACTGCACGAGCCATGCCCAGCCACTGCCGAATTGCCCCAGGGCGGCCTTGCGGAACTCGTCCTGGAAGCCGGCGAGATCCCCAAATTTCTCTTTGATTGCATCCGCCAGCGGTCCAGCGGGATCACCGCCGCCAGAGGGAGCCATGCTGTGCCACAGGAAGGTGTGGTTCCACGCCTGGGCGGCATTATTGAAAATACCGGTATCGCTTGCGGCATGCGCCGCCCTGATGATGTCTTCCAACCCCTGGTCAGCATAGGATCCACCAGCAATCGCAGCGTTCAGCTTGTCAACATATGACTTGTGGTGTTTGCCGTAGTGATAATGAAGTGTTTCCGCGGAAACATGAGGCTCCAGCGCGTCAGCTGCATAGGGTAGATCTTTAAACTCGATTGGCATTCAAATCTCCGTTAAAAACATTAACATTTCGCGCTCTAGGCTAACGACTTGCTGGCGCGCATGCTACTGCTGATACAAAATGTTACTCGTCGTGCAACCGCCGCTGCAGGCATTGCGAAACGCTGATCGGTAGTCGAGAATGACTGGCAAAGGCATTTTCAGGCGGGTTGGTGAGATCGATGAGTCTTATGAATAAAGTCGGAATGACGCTGGCACTCATGTGCGTACTTGGCACTGTCACAGACGGTGCGCATGCGCAGGGAATGAGCGCGGCGGAGCGTGCGCAACGTGCACAACGAATCCTGGCAGCGGAGAATCCACTGCCACCGAGCGAGTCGGTGTGGATTGAGGAGCTGACTTACATGGAAGTGCGCGACAAGATTGCCGGCGGTATGACGACCGCAATTATTGCAACCGGCGGTATCGAGGAAAATGGTCCTTACCTCGCGACCGGCAAACACAACTACATTCTGGAGGCAATTTGCCCGGCACTTGCACGCGAACTCGGGAATGCGCTGTGCGCGCCCGTGGTTGGCTTCGTCCCGGAGGGCGATCTGAATCCGCCATCGGGGGCCATGTTGATTCCGGGCACCTTCGGCGTACGGGATGAAACCTATGAGGCGTTGCTCGACGATATCGCCACCAGCCTGAAGCTGCATGGATTCAGGGACATCGTGTTCATCGGTGATAGTGGTGGCAATCAGCGCGGGATGAAGGCCGTTGCGGAGCGCCTCAATGTTCGCTGGTCCGAAAGTGGTGTACGCGCACATTTCATTGTCGAGTTTTATTCGCCAGGCTGGGAAAACACGGAAAACTATACCGAAGAAGAACTGGGTGTCGTTGAGGGCGAACACGACGGCCACCACGACGATATGTGGGTGACGGCAATGATGATGGTTACGGATCCGGAAACGGTACGCTACGACCAGCGTGTTGCTGCCGGGTTGGCTTCCATCAACGGTGTTGACATCTCGGATCTTGAGAAGACGGTTGAGCTTGGCAGAAAGATGGTCGACTACCGTGCAAGGACCACGGCGGAAGTGATCCGGCACGCCATCGCAGCCCGACAGTAAAATCTATAGCTGCTTGCAGGCACGCAGCTGCTTAGTCAGCACCAGCAATTCGCTAAGGTATCGTTGACCCTGTTCCTTAGAGTAGCCTTTGCGCATCTCGAGATCGATCGCGTCAATTGCATCCCGGGATGTCTTCTCACACGCAGCCCGGTCTTGTGATACCGGACCTTCCGACTCTGTATCAGCGGCTACAGAATCGTCTTCGGCTGCGTCGAACGGGTTAACGAAATCAGCATAGCCGTCCGCAGGAACCAATGCTTCGTTGTCGCGCTGGTCGCCACCTTCCTTGTCTTCTGAGTCGGAATTGCGCGCGGTTTCCGGACACGGCATTTGCTGAAAGACGGTCGTGCCGTCCGCCTGCAAACAACGGTGTATTTCGGTCTGCGCGCTGACGCTCGTTGTCACGAGCGTCAGCAACGTTAACAGCGCGCCGCGCATCAGGATGTGTCCTTCCCGATTCCGCGGGGCAGGCCGAGTACGTCGGTCAGGCGTTCCTGACCGCTCCCGCCAGTGCATCGAGTGCAGCTTTGACAACCTTGCGTGAAGAGCCGACGTTAAATCGCATATTGCCGGGGCCGCCCATGCCGTAGTTGGATCCCGGGTTCAGGTAAACGCCGGAATTCATTACGAGCCAGTCCTGCATGTAAACTTCGGGCGTCACTTCCTTCTTCGCCGCCATATCCTCGGCATTGATCGCATCCATCGTTTTGCTGAAGTCCAGCCAGTTGAGATACGTACCCTCCGGCCTGGTGTAGCCGACGCTTGGCATATTCTTCGCGACGTAATTCTCGACGAACTTGTGGTTGTCGTCCAGGTAGGCCAGCAGCTGGTCCAGCCATTCGCTGCCATCTCGATAGGCAGCTTCGCTCGCGACGCAACCGAGCGTGCTCACGGTGCTGAAGTGATTGTGTTTGACCCTTTCCAGCAGTTTCGGATCGGTTGAGTGCCAGTAGGCATTTTTCATGCCGGCCATGTTGAAGGTCTTGCTGCCGGAATTAAATGAGAGGCTGTTGGCGACGACCGCCTTGTCCGGCAGTCGGGCGAAGGGTATGAACTCGTGCCCCGGCCGGACGAAGTCCGAATGAATTTCATCCGACAAAACGACAACGTTGTTCTTGAGACAAAGTTCGCCGATCTTAAGTAATTCTTCCTCTGTCCAGACGTTACCGGTCGGATTCTGCGGATTACAAACGATCATCGATTGCGTTTCCGGGTTTGCAAGTCGCATCTCGAGATCGTCCCAATCGATTTCGTAGCGCCCATCCTGCAGATACATTTGGCTGTCGTCTGCAATCGTGTATGTGTGCTTTGTCATGTAATAGAAACCGGAGTAATTCGGTGACAACAGCGCTACTTTGGTTCCCGGTCGGGAAAATGTTCGCAGTGAGGCAATCATGCCGGGGTAGACACCGGACGAGATCTGAATCACGCTCGGGTCGAGTTCGAGGTTGTGGCGTTCAGCGTTAAATTCGGCAATCGCTTCCTTGAGCGAATCCGTGCTGCTCATGTAGCCCCAGGTGCGATGTTTGCAGCGCTCCGCGAGCGCTTCGGTGATGCACGGCGCGCACTCGAAGTCCATGGTCGCGACGCCCATGCCGTATTTGAACTCGCCGCCCGGGTATTTCTTCGCCGGTCCGTCCCAGCGTGCGCAATTATGTCCTTCCCGGTTGTAAACCGTTTCGAAGTCGTAATTGCCGCTTCTGAAGAGCGGCTTGCCCTCGTCGTCATCTGCGATGACGGTTATTGGTGCGGTGGTCGCGAGGGCCGTCATTCCGGCACCTTTCAGGAAATTTCGGCGGTTAAGCCCCGAGTCATTTGACATAGCGTGTCCCCTCTGGAATCGACTGTCGCTCGTCGACGCGAGCCCTAAAAATAATACCAGATTTGCCCCGCCAGGAGCGCCAATTTGGCGTGCCGGTCTCGACGACGTGTTCGACTGGCGAGACGCCGCGGACGCTGTCAAGTACGCCAGAATGGGATATTGTTAGGCGAAATACAGAGAAAGGGGAAGCCAATGATCAATCGCCGGGAATTGCTCGCAGGAAGTGCCGCCGCTGCCGCACTGCCATTTGTTGCACGAGGGTCGATGGCCCAGCAGGCATTCGATCCAACTTCAGCTTTGCCGCACAAGGACGCATTTTTTCCGTTTGAGGGCACCTATCTGAATAGCGCCAGCCAGCACCCGATGAGCCGAATGGCAAGGCGTGCTTCCGATGAATACCTCGATTTTAAAAAATTCTCGTCGCCGGCGAGCTATCCGTTCACCGAAATTCGAGATCGGGTTCGGGAAAACTACGCGAAACTTATCAACGCCACTGCCGACGAAATATGTTTCGTGCAAAGCACGACGGTTGGCGAGAACCTGATATTGCAGGCTCTGGATATTCCGGGCACACCCGGGAGAATCGTGACGGACGAGCTGCACTTCGTAGGCTCATTGCCAACCTATTCTGAATTGGCAAAAAGAGGTATGGACGTCGTGACGATTCGCGCCGCCGAAGATGGTTCGATCGATCTCGAGCAATACGAGCAGGCAATTACGGATGAAACCAGGCTGGTCGCGGTTTCGCACGTGTCCATGCTCAATGGTTACCAGCATGAGCTGAAGTCGCTCTGCGAACTTGCGCATGCAAAAGGCGCGCTCGTTTATGCAGACACCGTTCAGTCGGTGGGCAACACGCCGCTTGATGTGCAGGATTGCGGCGTAGACTTCACGTCTGCCGCCGGTTACAAATGGCTGATGGGCGACATGGGGCTTGGACTGATGTCTGTGCGCAAAGATCGTCTTGGTTCCCTGCGTCGTCCCTGGTATGGAAGTGGCCAGCTTGCTCGCCGCGAACACTTCGGCTTTCCTAACCCGGGTGGCAGTGACCAGGTCACCGAATATGAGTACCTCGATTCAGCGCTCGGCTTCTTCGCCATGGGCACGCAATCGAACATCGTGGCGGCCGAGCTCGATGTATCGCTCGAATACCTGCTGACGGTCGGGGTGGAACGCATACAGGCTTACCGGCAGCCACTCATCGATTACCTGCAGGACGAATTGCCGAGGCTGGGCTATCCCACGATCACGCCGCGCGGCACCGGCTCTGCGATCGTGTCGTTTCGTCACGACGATGCCGATGCCGTGCGGGATCGATTACGCCCGCACAATATTACGATCACCGTTTCAGATCACTACTTCAGAGTGGCGCTGTCAGTATTCAATGATGCAAACGACGTAGAGCGACTGGTCAGGGCATTGACTTAGCCTGTGCCGTCTTAGCCTGCGAGGTCTTGATTGCTCGGAGCAGCAACAGGCTGGCTGTCATTTGGGCCCGCCTAGCTGATAATCAGGTACACCTTGCGCACAGTCTTCACGACTTCGGCAGTGCCTTTCCATCCCTTTGGGAAAACCCAGCTATCCCCGGCTTTGATTTCCGTCACCTGGCCGGATTCGGAGGTCAGCACCCAATGCCCTTTAAGCAGGTGGCAAAATTCAGTGATATCGAGGTCCAGCTGCAGTTTCCCGGGCTCGCATTCCCACGTGCCGGCCGTTAGGTTGCCTTCCTGGTAGAAACCCGAATCGGACTGTTTCGGCAGCGCCCCGATCGGCACGCCAAAAGATTCGCAATGGGCAAGGTCCGTTAGTGCTGCGCATTGATGCTGCACACTGATTTCCGGCATTACTGTTACTCCTCGTCAAGAAACTGGGTTACGTATACAGGACGACGCTGCAGCAGTCGATGCAGCCGCGCCACAGGGCGCTAGGGTCTGTCCTTAAAAAAAAGTGTCGAAGTCACTGCTCTTTGGAACTGCAGGTCTCGACAACCCAGTTTTTCAGTTCTTCAAAAAAGCCCATACCGCCGTGTTCGGGTCGTTGGTACAACCAGCCGATAATTGCCATGCCCCGGAGCAACAGGAAGTCCGGCAGCATGTCGACGTCTCGCTCTGCCAGCGGCCGGTGTGCGCGATACCCTTCGAGCAGCGACTGGCGGAGCGCATCGAAGCCCGGAGTGAGCCGGTCCTCGATCAAAGCCGACGCGATATCGTACAGGTGCCAGCCATATGCTGAATCGTCGAAATCGATCAACGCAAGATTACTGCCGTCGTAAACGATGTTGCCGGGATGGAGATCGGCATGAATCAAACTGAAATGATCGCGGCTTTCGCCATAGTCACGCAGTGTTTCGCTAATTTTCGCCCTTGCCCGCAGCAGTAATTTCCTCTCCGTCGTGCTCAGGTCTGCGTGTTCCCAGAAGCGACCCCAGCGCGGCGTTTCTCCCAGCAGGCCAGCGCGATCAAGTCGCGGCCGCCCAAACCCCGGCGGCACCTGCCAGTTCGTTGCCTGGTTATGCAGCATCGCGGCCATCTCCCCGATTCTGCGAAAGAAGCGCACCCTCTCGACCCTGGCAGGAGTTGCATCGAGATAGTCGCTCACGGTTGACCCTTCAGCCCACCTCGTCATTCCGGCATAACGTTGCTCGTCAGTGGCGGGAATGTCTACCCGCGTAAAGTATTTGCCCTGGCGCGTAGCAATCCCTTCCGGCGCAGCGATGCCTGCCGCATTGAGCGCTTTCGTCCAGCTACGTTCTGACTCCAGCTCGGCAAGCGTGTTGTAGCCCGGCCGGTGCAATCTGAGCGCATAGCGAGTATGGCTGCCGGCGGCGGTGACCCTGAACGTGACGTTTTCCGAATGCGCAACCAGTACGATCTTCTCGGGCTGGATCGAAAAACATTCAAGGGCGCTTGCCGCGGCTGACCTATAGCGGGATTCGACGAGTTCTTTATCCACCTGACTGCCTGGTTCCCCTATAAAAGGAAAGTTCGTCCTGCAACCGGCTATCGATGTGCACCAGAATTGCAGCTGCGGTGAGCTCTGGAATAAAAACCGATACGGCAGAAAGTTGCGCTATTCAGGTTTACCACCCGGGATTATAAATGCGTATTCGGCCGTCGCTAATAGATCGCCTATTCAGCCATCATGGCATCGATGACCCTCGATTCGCCACGATGGCGCGGATCTGAGGCCGCCCAAACTTCGTCACCGTCGTCATAAATCAGCTGCATATCGCCGAAATCCCACGGTGCCATCAATCGATAGCCGCGATCTTTCAACCCGGATACCGCTTCGTCTGACAGTGGCCGACTCGGTCCGTACATGATCAGGTCGGGCGGCAACAGCTGGTGATGAAAGCGCCCTGCATCGATGGCGTCCAGCGGTGACATGCCAAAGTCGACCACATTCACAATGGTCTGGAAAACGGATGTAAAAATAGTGGTGCCTCCCGGCGTACCGACGACCATCGCAACGTCACCATCTTGCAACAAAATGGTTGGCGTCATCGAGGACAGCATTCGTTTGCCCGGCTGAATCTCGTTCGCCTCGCTGCCGACCACCCCGTATACATTCGGGACACCTGGCTTGACGCTGAAATCATCCATCTCGTCGTTCAGCAGGAATCCGGCGCCTTCGACGACGACGCCACTGCCAAAGCCGAGGTTCAAGGTATAGGTGTTCGAGACCGCGTTGCCCCATTTGTCGAGCACGGAATAATGCGTCGTGTCGTGGGTCTCAAGACCGGTGCCGGCACCGACGTCCATCGAGATTGCATCCGGATTGATCTCCTCTGCCCGCGCCCGGATGTATTCCTCGCTGATGAGTTCTTCGATGCGATTGTCTACGAAATCCGGGTCGCCCAGGAATTCAGCCCGGTCGGCGAAAACGCGCTTCTCGATCTCCGCAACGAGATGAATATATTGCGCCGAATTATGTGGCACGTCCGCAAAGTAGTGCTCGGTATAGTCCTTGATCTTCAGCAATTGAATAAGCGCAAACCCGCCGGAACTAGGCGGTGGCGCCGCCACGACAGAATAGCCACGCCAGTCTGCAATCAGAGGATCCCGCCATTTCGCTTCGTAGGCTTCGAGGTCTTCGAGCGTGATCAGGCCATTGCCACGGGCCATCTCCGCAACAATCAGGTCAGCGGTCTCACCCCGGTAGAAGCCGTCCGGGCCATTGTCCGCAATGCGCCGCAATGTTGCTGCCAGCTCGGGTTGTCGGTGAGTCTTGCCAGCGGCTAAATCACCAAAATATTTTCCGAAGTTGGTCTTCCCCTCATACTTTTCGAGCGTCGACAGCATGCCACCGCCGAGTTTTTCAGGAACGACGAACCCATCCTCGGCCAGCTGAACAGCCGGCATGACCAGGTCTTTCCAGGGCAGTGAACCGTACTTCTGATGCGCCGCCCAAAACCCCGCAACGGTTCCAGGTACGCCAACGCTCAGGTGACCAATCAGGCTTGCATCCGGAATGACGTCGCCATTCTCATCCAGGTACATATCCCTGTCTGCCGCAAGCGGCGCTTTTTCACGGTAATCGACAAACAAGTTTTCGCCATTCATGTGTATCAGCATGAAGCCGCCGCCGCCAATGTTGCCTGCTTCCGGAAACGTCACCGCCAGCGCAAAACCTGCTGCAACCGCGGCGTCAACGGCATTGCCGCCAGCAGCCAGAATTGTTTCGCCAACTTCGGCCCCGTAACGATCTGGCATGGCGACTGCCGCCTGTCGCCACTGTTCAGGTGCCTCTGTCGACGCCTGGGCTGGCACCTCCGTCGCGGGGTCGGAGCAGCCGATAAGGAGCAGTGAAAAACCTATGACAGTGAGTAACGGATTAACGCGACGCAACATGAAGTCATTTCCTGTCGAATGGAGGGCCCCAGATCTTTTCACGAATCGTATGCAGGGTCGATAGCAATAACTGGTTCAGAAATCCGTTGCCTGGCAAAACCTTCTGATTTCCCGCCCCTTACGATGTCAATGGCGGTTTGGGATCGGCTTACCTGTGCCAGATGCTGCGTTTGGCGTAACACTTATGCACAAAACGTTAACGACATCGAGAGGTTCAGGGCTTAACGCAACAATATGTAAAGACGAGCGGCTACCGGAGTCTTGTAGTGGATTGAGGAAACCGGGTTGCATTCAGAAGTGGTGGGAATACCCGGGTAGCCTGCCCCGAGTTGTTTCGTCAGTCGTAGCGGGTGAGGGCGACAGCGACCGAGTGACGATTCATATCGCCGAGCGCGCAAAGAAACGGCGCCTCGATGAACGTGCCGTATCCCCGAAGTAGTCGATCCACCAGTCGTCCAGGCGCAACGGTTTGGGCGGATCGCCAGGCTCTCGCCACTGCAGTGATTCGCGAAACGCATGGTGTGAATACAACCGCATGAATTCACCGAGGTAGATATCGGCAACTCGGGTATTGCCGCGAGTGATGATCATGTTCTCGTCATTGCGTCGCGTAGAGGCGTCGCTGAAATTGGCAGACCCGCCGATAACAATCGCATCGTCGCAAAGAGGATCGATCAGCATGAACTTGTTGTGTACGTAGCGTACGTGCGAATTCAGGTTGGTAAGCCGCTCCTTGACCCAGCCGTCAATCTGGTTGGTACGAATAAAGCTGCCAATCGCAAACACGTTTTCCGGCATATTGCGCAGCAATTGAATTTTGAGTTCTTCTGCTTCTTTCTCCGGCCCGGCTTTCATCGAGCGCGTCTTCTTTTCCATCAGGGCGAGTCGAAAAGGTGCCGTTGAGTTTTGATAAACGTTCTTGAAAATGTCATTCATGCCAAACGCAAAGGTCATGAACAGGCCTTCATTGGCGCTCAAGGCCCGCTCGGCGTACCAGTCCAGCGCGTCAAGATTCCGGCGCGGGCTAAACAACACAGTCGTGCCGACTGGCGGCTCCGCAGCGGGCAATGGTGAGACGGCTTCGACGACGTCTTTCAGAGGTGAACTCGTCGGATCTGTCGACAAAGCATTCCAGTATTCGTTGAAAGCCGTCGCAACGTCGATGTCCTCAACCACGTGTGCAACGTTGGAATGTCCATAGATGCCGCCCTCCGAAAAGTTTGTGCCTCCGGTCCAGACGGATATCGGCGAACCGTTTTCGAGTTTGACGATGAACTTATTGTGCGAGATGTATGACTTGGGCTGCGTGCGCTCAAAACTGACATTGGGATCGTCGAGGCCCTGCCGTGCGACTGCAGCCCGGTTGCGCTCGCGAGGGTTTTCCTTACGCGCGTCATAGACGATCTTGATATCAACACCCGTATCCAGCACTTCCTTGACGACCTTGAGGAACGCTTCGTAGTTGAACTCGTATGCAGCAATACGCAGCGAATGCACACCCGGCACGCAGGACCGCACAAAGTCTTCCAGCGCCTCGTTTAATCCACGCGACAGCCACTCGTACGCTTTGCGGTTTGGCACCTCCTGCGGTCGCTTGTCACCAAAGCGGCGTACATAAGCCTGCGACGCAGCGATGCCACGATTAAAAAAAATGTCCTGGTCGCCTGTCTCCGGGCTCTCGGTCGTGATTGTTAAACTGACCTGTTCGTGAATCGTCAGGTTTTCGGGCGTGCCTTTCAGCGCGCTGATCGTATACACATACTCATGACCGGGTTTGGCCGAATAGTCTGCCCACTGGAAGCTCTGGATTGGATGATCTTTCGTCGAGTACATGGCACCCGCCGGGAAACCGGGATCGGTTGCGGCGAACGCCTTCATCGCCGTCAGAAAATTGGCTTCCTGCTCAGCATGGTTCGCTCGATGCAGGGAAAAGCCCATCAATCCGTCGCACTCGGCCTGCGGCAGGTCGAAGCCGAACATCACGACGTAGGTTCCGGCTACGGCGTGGACTTTCAGCCCACCCTGGGTCTCTGTCAGTCGCATGCTGCACTCCTGTAGCCTGAATTTTTCAAGAACGTACGAATATGGTCAATTTAATACATCTGTTGGCAACTGCAAGCACGTGCGAAAGCGTGCTGCCACTGCTGCGGCCTTGTCCCGGCAATTGCTTCCCGGCGCCAGGAGGCTTAAAGCCGCTGCCAAAATCCCGATAGCGACCTGACAGCGCGATGGCAATGCCTGGAGTTAGTACGACCAGCGCCAGTACGGCCGTGTGATTTTCAGTCGCAAGGTTCGAAAAAACGCCCCAAGCATGGCCATGATCACCACGAATACATACAACCCTGCGCGAAACGCCTGCCATGATTTCAGCTGGTCGAGCGCCGCTATAGGTTGCAGTGTCTTGCGGCAGAATCCGCCAACAGCAACCGCGCTCTTGCTCCACCGAACAGCAGGCCGGCAACAACAGCAAGCCGTGACCTAAGGGCTCCATGGGTTTCAACGCTATTGCCTGGAGAAACAGGCTGGCGGTGGGTGAAAAGGAGAAACATCGCGCCGCTAAAGAAGACGCTGGCGACGAGGGCCTTGCGGGTATTTTTCGCTGTTACAAACACAAACACCGGCCACCACAACATGCCCGGATACGCCAAGCCGGCCGTCATCCGGCTTACCAAAGGGTCTTCCAGACTATGAGCACAGGCAATCGCATTTGCAGACGCATCGCCGCTCGCCGGGCCTGTTTGGCGCGCCTGCATATATGCGGGATTTGTGATGGCGATTCATACGTCGGCGGGCCGGCCCAAGTAGCATGTAGAGATGACCGGATCAACGCAAATATCTCTGCATCAATGCCGCGCGCATTGCGCTCATACAGGTTAATTCGATGACGGGATTGCTCTTGTTAGTGTGGTCGCCTCTGCTTTTGGCGGTTGCATACTTCATTGTCACATTCAATCGGTTGATTGCGCGTCGCAATGCCTGCTCGAACGCACGATCCGGTATTGATGTGAACCTGACCCGCCGTCATGAATTGATTCCTAACCTGGTTGAAGCAGTGCGAGGTTATGCCGCGCACGAACGTGCGACGCTGCGGGAAGTTACCAGTGCGCGACAAACGGCGATTGCACAACTGGGTGCAAGTGGCAGTGCAGCTGCGGAACTTAAGGTCGGACAATCGCTTGCACAGTTGGCGTTACGGGCCGAAGAATATCCTGATCTCAAGGCAGATGCGGTCTTTAATCAGCTAATGAGAAACCTGACGGAAGCAGAAGAGCAGATTTCAGCAGCACGCCGTGCGTTCAATGGTCAGGTCCTGCGTCTGAACAACCTGGTACAACAATTTCCGACACTGCTGGTTGCCAGCATCATGGGTTTCAAGACGCTTGCGCCGTTCTCAGCTGCCGCCGAAGCAAAGGCGTTGCCAGCTGTTTCCCTGGACCGGTTGGCGCAACATGACGGCTAACGTCTCTGCATCCTCTGTCCGCGAGCGCGCACCGACCGCACGTGGCGCGACCAACTCAATGGAAGGCGTTTATTTAAGGCTCGAAGCGGAGCGCATAGCGGCGCTCAAGGCTTTCTGGATAACAGCGCTTGTTTGCCTGTGCCTGCTGCCGCTGACCGTATTGCCTCTTGCCGGTGGGCTGTTCGTTATGGGCGAGCATTCGCCCGACGCGTTCATGGCGACACTACGAAATTCAGGAAAACAGCTGATTGAACCTTATGCCGAACCGGTTTTTTACGTTGCGGCAATATGGTTCGCTGCAGGCCTGTACTTTCTCGGCCGCTACTTTGTGCGTCACGCTCGCCAGCCAACCTGGGACTACGTTCGTAACTTCAAGCAGCTGGTTTTCAACCACCTGTGCGCCGTTCACTTTCCCGGGCTGTCTTACGATCCTCAGGGCTACGTCGGGTACGATGAATTTGATGCGACGAAATTGTTTGCCTATACCAGCGACGAATACCGAAGCGATGATTTCTTTGGCGGGCGTAGCGGGCAGACCGATATCCACTTTGCTGAAGTGACGGCTAAGCGCGAGCGAAGGCGCTTCAATGATGGCAGTTTCGAAACATACTATGACGAGTTTTTTCGCGGCCTGGTTTTTGTCGCGGACTTTCACAAACACTTTCACAGTACCACCCGCCTTGTGCCGCGAGGCGAAAAGCTCGCGAGCGTGAGAGGGCAGCGACCTGTGACGATGGAGGACCCCGAATTTGAGGAGATCTTCGCAACCGTCAGCACGGACCAGGTCGATGTCCGCTACATACTAAGCACGGCGATGGTGTGCCGGTTCGTGGAGTTGCACAAACGCTTTCCCGGCATGCGAGCGCTGTTTCGCGACGAGAAACTCGTGCTGACGCTCCCGGTCAGGCGCGAGCTGTTTGAGCCGTCTCTCTACCGGCAGGCGAGTTCAACCGCGCAGATCAACGAATTCGTCCGCGACATCAAAAGCCTGCTGCAGATTGTCGACGAGCTGAATCTGAATACGCGGATATGGACAAAGACATGACCGGCATGAGTAACACGTCCACGGCATCGCCGAACTTGTTCGCGCCGCGCGCGGAAGGCGAGCGCAGCCAGGGACGCTGGCTGAAAGGACTGGCACGCCTGCAGGACATGTTGCTCCTCATCTGGATCGCAGATTTAAGCTTCCAGCCACAGGGTCTGGGCAGCCTGGTTGTTCTTCTCTGGTTGGCTGCGCTCTGGGGGGTAATGGTGGTTGCAGGTGCCTGGCACATCGTGAAGGTTCCTGACTGCCGTCGCCTGGCAGCCTGGGGTATCACGGCGTTTCCAACAGCTTTTGCGCTCGTTTCAATCTTAAATACGGCGGTCGGTTTGCCGCTGGTAAATTCGCCTCAAGCACATTGGCTGGTGGTTGCGGCTATGGCCGTGTTTCCGTTGTACTGGCTGGCCCGCTGGCTGTTGCGAACAACCAGCCCGCGGCAGGCGAGCCCGGTGCCGATGCGGCTCACGACGATTATTCTACTTGGGATTGCGTTCATGCTGATGTTGCAGTCGCTGTTCCTGGTATGGGTGCCATTTACCGGAGACGATTTTCAGGCCTTCAAGACACTGTTTGGCAGTGACTGGTACACGAACCTCTTACAGCTAACATTGGGCACCGCAGCGCTTATCGCAGTCGGTGCCGTGCCTTACGTGATCCTCGGCTTCGTGCGCCGCACCGGCCATCGCGGGGCATTACTTGGAATTTTCTTTTGTCTCGCCATCAGTATTACCAGCACGCTGGGTCTTTTTGCCTTTTTCGCGATGCTGTCCTACGGGTAATCTAACCCCTGCCTAACGACTCGGAGGAAATCCCGCACCTTCAGGCGTGGAAATCTTTAACCAGCCACGCTAATTATCCGCGGCTATCGAAAAACAGGTTCAGACCTGCTGTTTCCAGAGCGCTGAGAAATGGCAGTTGAACAACAACGGCGAAGTAATTCCACTTCATTTTTATTCCGACCCCGATTCCATGCCAGGCGTGTCCCAGGTCGCACCTCGTGTCGGTTGCTCCGACTGCGGCTCATGTCGCTCCAGCATCTGCCGTCGCACGACGCCGCCATAGACGTTGCCAAGGCCATCAACCCCGATCCCTTCAGCGCCGCTGTGTGCAAAGTCGCGCGACTCGATATCTTCCAGGAAGTAGTGGACCTGCCCGGTCTTCGCGCTGCCGATGCGAATGCCTTTCTTCCAACCAGGGTTTTCGGGGCCCCATGATTCCGAGTCAGCCACGTAAATCGTATCGGTGTGATCGATGTAAATGCCACTCGGCCTGCCGAACTGGGTCCACTGGTCGATGTAGTTGCCGTCCTGGTCCCAGATCATGATGCGATTGTTGTCGCGATCGGCGATGAACAGGCGTCCTTCGGTGTCGAGCGCGATTGCGTGTGGCGCGCTCAGTTGCAGGTGTCCCTGGCCCGTCATCCCGTAACGTGCGAGCAGCGTTCCGTCCGGTGCGAGTTTGGTGAGTCGGGAATGTGGTCCGTTCTTGATATGGCCCTCGGTCACAAACAGCGTGCCGTCTTGTGCGACCACGACATCGGTGGGTTCACGAAACATGTCCGGCTCATCACCGGCGACTCCTGAATGCCCGAGCGTCATCAGCAGCTCACCCTCCGGGCTGAACTTGCGCACCAGGTGTCCGCCGGGCGCATCGCCGCTGCCTGTATCGGTCGTCCACAGGTTGCCTTCGAAGTCGATGTGAAAGCCGTGCGGAAACGCCATCAGTCCCTCGCCGAATGTATCCACTCGCTTGCCGGTGCGTGGATCGAGCTTCACGAGCGGTGGCTCAGGTCTGTCGACGCAGGTATTGGAGTGGCATCGATGCAGGATGTATAAATAGCCGTCTGGGCTGCCTTCGGCACCGATCACCGCAGCCCACTCGTCGTTGTTTCCGGGGGGCGCTTCTCCCCAGGGTTCCATGCGGGTATACGGATTCGGCCGGTCGTTGCTGTGCGCGATTGGGCCGTAAACGGACACGAGCTTCTGCAGCGCATCCTGCAACGGACTGGTCGTGCCCTCATTGGTGATCGGTCGTTCGATGTTGGGATTCTGGCGGACCCGGGTTGGTTCCTGTGCCTGTGCGAACACTTCTGCGAAACCCAGAAACAGAATGCTGAGTACCAGTAACCTGAACATATTGACTCCCCGTCGCAACCAGACACCAGAGTCTAGCGCGTTTCAGAGAATACGGGGTCTCGCAGAAACGCCAAATCGTCGGTGTCAGTAGCGGCTTGCAGGCGGGCCGAGCCGATAAAGGGACATTGTCATAACTTACGTTGTCATCGGTAAGGGAAACATCTGCCACGGCTTGACTAATTAGACAGACTGAATTGAACTGGTCGAAAGTCGCCGAACTGACAAATACATCGCCGTTTGCTGCAGTTTTGACAACGGACAAAATCAGCGGGCCGGTGGCTGCGGCTCAAGAGAACGATGTCCCATATTTTGTTGCTGCCATGTTAAGACGGGCGAACCCGAACAAGGAAAAAAGATGAAGTTCTGTCCCAGGTTATCGCTGGCAATTTTAATTTTCGTCGTATTCACGCCACTCATATATTCGAGTAGTGCGGCGCAGGAAAACGTTCTCGATCGTCGTGAAGCAAAGATGGGTGTCGAGTTGGTTGACGCGTGGAGAGACGATGCTGCCGTGTTGCTGGTCGATATCGGCGGCATCGAGTCGCCCTCAGGTGAGGAGCACGCGCGGGCCGCGCGCGTCGCAGCAGAGATGCGGCGCATCGGTCTCTCCGACGTACGCGTCACGGCGTCGCCAAACGCGATAGGCCGCATCCCGGGACAGTCCGGCGCAGCGATTGTATTCGTCTCGACGCTTGACGACTTGTTGACCGTCGCTGAGCATCAGCGCGAGCGGGGCTCGCCGCCGGCAATCGAAGGCGACCGTGTCATTGGCCCGGGAACGAATACGTCGTCGACGACGGTCGCGACGCTGATTGCAGCACGTGCATTGATCGATGCTGGTATCAAACCGAAGCATGATCTCGTATTCGCCGGAGTCGCGCAGGAGGAGACCGGGCTGAACGGCATGCGCGATCTCTACGCCGAGTACAAAGACACCGCGCTTGCGTTCATCGATGTCCTGGGGGACGGCAGAAGCATCTCCTACGGGGCGCTCGGCATTCACTGGTGGAAAGTCATTGCCTCCGGCCCACCGGGGCATACGCTGCGGGGCGGGTTGCCCAACGTCAATCGCGGCATTGCGCGTGCCGTTGACCGCATCCTCGGCTTGCCGCAACCGGTGCGGCATGCCGATCGCGTAACCCGTGTCAATGTTGCGATGTTGCAGAGCGGCGCCGTCTTCAACCACAAACCCGCGGAAGGCTGGTTTTCGCTTGATGTCCGTTCACTCGATGCGGCAATCATTGCGGAGATCGAAGCCGCGGTGCGCTCGATCCTGATCGAGGTTAGCGAAGAAACGGGCGTGTCGTTTCGGCTCGAGCCCGAGAACCTGGTGCCGGGCGGACAGATTCCGGGCGCGCGCGAAAGTGATCTCGTCAGGTGGTCTGCTCAGGTCTCGGAACGAATCGGTTTGTCACCGACGTTCTCCAATTCCGGCTCGGCCAATCTCAACGTGGCAATCGGCGCCGGAACACCCGCGATCGGGCTCGGCGGCGGGCGCGGTGGACAGCGGGGAAATCCGGATGAGTGGGCCGACATCAACGCCATGCTGCGAGCAGCAAAGCATGTTGCATTGCTGGCGATTGCGCTCGGATCGGGCGAGCCGGCAATGTAGTCACACTGAAAATGGGGTCAGACCGATTTTTCGAGGGCCATCGAGCTAAAAAACACTGTCAGTTTAAAATTGCAGAACATACTGGAGATAGCCATGCGCAATTCCTGTTTCAAACTGCTCACTACGATCGTGATACTCGCCGGCTGTTCGCAGGAAACGCCGACACAGACGGCCGAACCTGCAATGAGCGCCGCGCGCGAGGCAGGGGACTATACCAATGGCATGGTGGCATCGGCTCATCCCATTGCAACCGAGGCCGGCCTGGAGATTCTCTCTGCCGGCGGCAACGCCTTCGACGCAGCGGTTGCCATCGCGTCTACGCTCAACGTTGTCGAGCCGATGATGTCGGGCATGGGTGGCTACGGCACGATCATGGTGTACTCGGCCGAAACCGGTGAGCCGTATTACCTCGACGCCAGTGGCAAGATTCCCGTTGGTGTCGATCCCGACGTGTACCGGGCGCCGACACCCAATTACATGGAGAACCGCGTCGGCCCGAAGGCCGTATCGACACCAGGGGCGTCGCGCGCGTGGCAGGCGATGCATGAACGCTTTGGCAGCATGAATTGGGCGACCTTGCTGCAGCCGGCAATCAGCGCGGCAGAGAACGGTTACGTGCTGGACGAGCGCATAGCCGGCTACGTCGCGGCAGCGTTTGACGAATTCGGAGATTACCCGAAAGGAATATTCGGACGCGACGGCCAGCCGCTTGGCGAGGGCGATCGACTGGTTCAATCCGACCTGGCAGAGACGCTGCGCATCCTTGGCCGTGAGGGAACCGACGCAATCTATGGCGGCAACATTGGCGCGGCGATCGATTCCGCGATGCGTGACTCCGGCGGCTTTCTCGCGATGACCGACCTCGAAAGCCATAACGCCGACTGGTGGACACCGGTACACCTGGAATTCCGCGGGCACGACATCTACACACCGTCTGCGCCGGCGGGCGCGTTTCCCATGCTGGAGCGACTTGGCATGATGGACCTGGCCGGCAGTCGCGATCTGGGTCACAACACACTGGAATACCTGCACACATTTGCGGAGTTGACCAAAGCGGCGTACTGGGACCGGCTGGCGTTCTCCAGCGACCCCGATATCGCGACACCTCCTTATGAGCGCCTGTTCTCGCCTGACTACTGGCAGACCCGGGTCGACGCAGTCAATCCAGATGTTGCGAAAGACTTTGACTACACCGGCATCGTGTCCGCGAACAGTGAGAACACAACGCACTTCGTCGTCGCGGATCGTGACGGCAATATCGTTTCCGCCACCGTGACGCTGGGCGGCCTGTTTGGCAGCAAAATCATGCCCGCCGGCACCGGCTTTTTTCTGAACAACTCACTGCGCTATTGCACCTTCGAACCGGCGGGCAATCCTATGGACGCGCACCCCGGTCGCCGCAAGCTGTCGAGCGACTCGCCATCGATCATTCTGCAAGACGGTAAACCTGTCTATGCGCTAGGTACGCCGGGCGGACACACGATCACGCAGGCAGTTGCCCAGATGATCATGAACCTGCTCGACCATGGCATGACGATAGAAGAAGCCATTGCGTCATCACGCATCGCATTTGTGGAGCCAAATACGCTCGCCGTCGAGGAGACGATAGCGGCGGCAACCCGGCAATCGCTCGCGGACATGGGCCACGAGGTAGAGGTTCGTTACATCGGTAACGCCAACGGGCTGGCAATTGAGTATCGCGAAGATGGCACCACCCGCTTCAGCGGTGCGTCCGATCCCCGTGGAGCGGGTCTCGCAAAAGGATTGTGACGTCGGGAAAAGTACTCGACTTAGCCCAGGCTATACCGGGAACTGAGATTCATTAAGTATTGATCTGGCGCGCCGGACCTAAATTTAGATCTGCCTTGTTCCCGCGTTCTCAGGCATCCAGGTCCTGTACCCGGTCGAAACGATGGTGTTCATCGAGCGCGTCGATGCTAATGCGGTTGGCGAAGATGGAGAAGGCGAGATAACCCACCAGCGCGTGTGTGCGCGTCATCCATGGGGGCAGGAATTTTGGGCCCGAGAGCTGGCCATTTTCAAACATTGGTGTCAACGCAATGGCATCTCCAATGGTCATGCGTCCGGCAAAAAAATACCTGCATAACTCCATACGTTGATTCCTTAGGGCCCAACGGAAAAAGGTATGCACCTCCATCAGGCTGTGCAGATAAACAACGTCCTTTGTAAATGCGCAGCCGCCATCCACCGGCGCCCCGCGAAAAATACGCATAGCAGAACTGAAGCTTTCTTTCTCTGTTTGACCTGCCTCAAGAAAAAATCGAAACACCTCTATGAAATCGGCACCGCCAAGCGCCAAATCGATACCAATCACACGCAGCGCGATTCGTTCCATGCGATCGATGTCGATTGCGCCAGTAATCAGCTCCGCAAATGTTGCAAGACCTTCCTGTGGCCCGGTGGTGCGCGGTGCCCCGAGGCCAAAACACTTCAGGTTGGGTTGCGCCTGACCATTCAGCCCCGTAAGGCTGTGTACGAAAGCTTCGTGTTGCAGCAACTGCTCGACATCGTAGTCCGAGAAACAGGTATCGCCCCGCAGCCGGATTCGGGTCGAACCCGCTGCCGCCTTGGACGCCAGGCCCGGATCAATGGCGACGCGAACTGTATCCGCCGGAAAAACATCGCTAAGCCGCGCCTCCAGTTCCTGCTTGACTGTCTGTGCCGAAACGCAGTAGTCCGCCTCGTGAAGGTGGCTGGCTTCGCTGAACTGCGCACTCTGGTCGAGAAAATATTTTGCAGCGTCAAGGTTGGTGACGCTGCCATCTGACAAGGGGTCGCCGGGACTGCCGTAAAGGCGGCGACTGGAATCAACCATCTTGCTGGTTCCGGCGCTCGACAAGAGTTCACACAACACGAGGTAGGAATTGGCAGTCTCACGCAAGTAATCGGCTATAGGATCATCGAAGGAGTCCAGTTCTTTTGCTGCCGCCGCCAGCTGACGTGATGGGGCGTCAAGGTCATCAGTGTCAGGGTATTCAGTTCGGGGCAGCCGCGGTTTGCCACGCTGCCAATCGCTAAGGAAACTGTCCATTGTTTCGGCCGGCCAACTGAGGCGGCTCAATACCTTGATGCCTTTGGCAGCATCAACAATTTCCTGATCAATTTTTCTGTGCCTGTCTAGATTCATCGCCTTACCGGTTTCTGCCAGTCCAGGACAAGTCTACAGGACTGCGGAATACGTGTTGTCGTGGCCCTGGCAACATCAGGATCGGCATGCTCGGTTTTCCGGCCATCAAATCGCGGTATTCGGGAGTGGTGCCAGCGCTATGCAACGACTGTGATTCAAGCCCGTGTAGCCAAGGCTAAATGCAGCGGGAGCGATTCGGAACCAGGCAAATATCTCGTACGAGATTTGACGTGTGCCGGTTAACCTGGCCCGGCCGAAAACTCCCGCTGGTGTTCTGTGCCAGTTGCGATAGTATTGCGGTGGGCATCGATTGGCGTGGGTTACCAGGTCAACGATAATGAAGCGCTTGGGATCAGTTATCTTTAAGGCAGGGCAGCACGCTTTCGCAGCGATGTTGCGTGCGCCAATGTATTTCATTGGTCGCCAGCCGCTTACTTAATGACAAAGCAAACACCAGCCTTGAGCGTTCGTTCGCATGGGGAACAGACTGATGAATAAATTTACAGCGGTTTTCGGTTGTGCAGTAGTAGTTCTTGCCGGCTGCGGTGGCGGCGGTGGTGGAGGGGCCGTTCCAAGCGCGGCCATGGTTGCTGATACGCCATTGCCAAGCCAGCCTGCAACCGGAACGATTAATTCGGGTAGCGTGCTGACGGTCGCAGGACGCACCGTCAACGCAGCGCTCCAATCCGGCAGTTTCGGCGACATTGCCAGTTTTGTCGGGCTGACAACGGTCGCATCGAGCGGGCCAGGAAAAATCGGGTCTGGCGCGATTGCAAAACCCGGTGGATCCAACGGCTGGTCGCAGGTACCGTTCGGTCCCGAGACCACGCGTTGCGAGGTAGACGGTTCGGTAACGGTTTCCGGCGATATTGCTAATCCCCTAACGGTCACTGAGGGCGATTTTCTCGATTACGAATGGGATAACTGCAACGACGGCTTGAACCAGGTTGTTGACGGCTTCATCGGTATGACCTTTACCGAGTTCGACGGAAATCTGCTGTCCGGACGAATTCTGCTGGGAATCGCGCTCGACCTGGAGAACTTTCAGGTTATAGAAGACGGGGCAGTCGATGTCACCGATGGCGGTATGTCGCTCACGATTGACTCCCGCACGCCTCCCAACACGATCGTTACGACGCGTGGCAGCTTACTGGTTGTCACGAACGACGCGGGTGCCGAGACGCTGACCAATTTCTCGAGCACGGTAACCGAAAATACGAGTGCAGCGCCGAGCGGCTTCAACACCGATGTAACGGGGACAATGTCCAGCACCTTGTTCAGCGGCGATGTCAATTACGAGATGGCGGCGCCGTACCTGTCAACCGGCGATGACTATCCTTATGCCGGAGAAATGGTCGTGACCGGTACGAGCAACGCCACCATCAGGATCATTGCGTTAAGCGCAGCGAGCGTAAGAATCCAGGCAGACTATGACGGCGATGGCGCGCCCGATGCGACTATCGATACGACCTGGAACGCGCTGATCGGTGGCTAGTGTCTATTCTGACAAACGTGCGTCTCCGGGAGTAAATTCTCGAGTCTGACCGGATATTGAAATCCGGGCAGGCGCTCGATTCCAGTCCGATTAACTGCGTGCGAGATATCGGTAGACGGGCCATGAGACAGCCACCATCAACACAGCATAGACCG
>JAJFKP010000034.1 GCA_021773135.1 Woeseiaceae bacterium
CATCGCCGCTTCACTGCCAACCTGTGATGCAATACGAGCACCGACCGCATCATGCAGCTCGCGCATTTTCACCTTGTGCGTGGCCGCATAGCGCATCGCTGCGACGACCTCCGGTCGCATCCTGGCACCGCCGTACGCCGAATAGGCGCCGGCCGCATTGATCATCGGTGTCAACCCGAGCTCTCCAAAGTAGTCTCTGCCGCTCGCGGCACTGGATTCCCGGGCAGACGCTTTGCCGGCCAGACCGAAAGGTACGGCGCTCGCCAGGCTCTTCAGGAATGATCGTCTGAACATCACGCTGCAGACCGTCGGTGCAGGCGCAGAATCTCGGCCACCCGCTGCGTGACAATTTCTGCCTCCCCGGGCTTTAGCGCGACGGCGGTCAGGTGCAGCTGGTTATTAGAGAGAAACAGCGCCCGGACTTCGATTGATGGCTCACCGGAACGCAGTGCCTGCTTCAGATCAGCAACGCTAATCGTGTATTCATCTGCATCCCAACGAACTTCCAGGTAAGGTTCGCGGGCCTCGGCACCCGGTATGCCGATCTCGGTCTGCACGCCTTCGATCGCGGCAAGATCCCGTTCCATCGTGCTGACGACATTAAGCTGACGCCGGTACTCCGCGCCTTCATCAAACTCAAGGCTCTTTTCAACCGCAACCAGCATGCCAAGATACTCTTCGGGCGCGACTTTCATGCTGCGGCCGTACGCGCGATGGTTTGGCGAACCGTTCATGCGTGCGTAGCGCACCAGGTCTTCGCGTCCCAGCAACAGGCCTGCACTATAGGGGCCGCGCAGACCCTTCCCGCCGGAATAGCAGATCAGGTCGAAGCCTTGCGCCACCGTTGCCGCGATATTGCCGACCGGCGGCACCGTGGTCGCGGCGTCACACATGATTGGGATGCCAAGTTCTCTTGCAAGGGCTATGTAATCGACAACCTGAATTCTAGTATCGTCCGGCCGATTCTGAAGGTAAAACATCATGGCAGTCTGGTCGCCGACTGCGGCACGAATGTCGGCGGCCGTTTCAACTTCGACCAGCTGCGCACCGGTTGCCCTGAGTGAGCGGTCATACAAATAGCGCTGACTTTTAAGAATGATGACCTCGTTTGGCATATCGCCGGCTGCCGGCAGCCGTTCCATCTTCTCCGCATCGCCCATCGTCATGCAGGCAGCGGTACCGAGGATCATTGCACTGGTAGCGCCTGCCGAAACCATGGCGGCGTCGGCACCGGTCAGTTCGGCAATCCTTTGTCCGACGGCATCATGCAGGTCGGTCATACGTACCTTTCTGTGGATCGCGTACTCCATCGCCTCAATTACTTCCGGCCACATCTCCGCCCCACCGAGAGACGAATACGGCCCGATAGCATTGATAAACGGCTTTACGCCGAGTTGAGCGAAGTAGTCCGGTTGCGATTCACTAACAAGGTCTGCCGCAGCAGGTGCAGAGGGGGAAAAGAAGCCAAGCGGCGCGGCTGACCCCAGTGCGGCGACCAGTTTTCGTCGATTCAGTTTTAACAAGGCTTACACTCACATGCAGTCAGCGGGGCCTGCCGAGAATAGCGTAAAAGAAGGCAGTCAGGCCGGATACGTTCATTCTAACAAGCGGTCAGTTCTGCCGCATTGGGGCGGCAGGGATGCGTTTTCGGTATATGAAACAGCCGATCCTCGCTGACATGGTAGCGGCGTTGCTCTATGCCATACTGGGATTTGGTCGCTGTTTCGGCTGGCTCGATGCAGCCTGAGGTATTAAGGAAGTCGTTATGTTTCAACGCAAAAAACTCGTAACCATCGCAGCCCTGTCGCTGCTCACGCTGCTGTCACTCACAGCGCGAGCGCATCATTCTGCTGTGGCATTCGACAAATCCGAGTCCACCACCATCAAAGGTACGGTCACTAAATTTGTGTGGCGCAACCCGCACCTGAGTATCAGCGTCGATATCAATGGTGAGATCTGGAAAATTGAAGGTGGCAGCACGACCGAGATGGTTAACGCAGGATTTACCCGCGACTCGATTGTTGTTGGTGAAGAACTGACGGCACTCGTCCATCCGCTGCGTTCCGGCCGCCCGGGCGGGCTACTGCAGGGCATGACGCTCGCTGACGGCTCGACGTTTGGGATGGAGTATCCGGATGCCCCTACGACAGTTGTATCCGAACGGCAGCTGCCGTCGCTGACGCCCTACGTGCCGCCGCCCGCTGGCGACACCTGGCAAAAGCGCGAGGCCCGCACGCGACCGCCTGTACTGCCGCTGCCGCCGGCGAACGACATTCTGCCGATGGGTGTGCTCGACGCAGCAAACCTGGCCAAGCCGCGACCGAAACCGGCATTCGACCTGACCGGCACCTGGGCCTTTCGGGGAGAGCGCTCAGAGCAGGCGAGTTACGGTCAATACGAATTCAAACCGCATCCGGAATGGACTGAAAAAGGCCAGAAAATTTACGACGAATACCTGAGTTACGCGCAGCGGGGCGAACGTTTTGCCGAACCAACAGCCTTCTGCTACCCGGCCGGCATGCCACGCCTCATGACTCGCTATGGTTCGTTGATGATATTGCAGTACCCGACCGCTATCTTCATGCTGTCAAGACTGAATAACGAATACCGGGTGGTCTATCTCGACGGCCGCGAACGTCAGCCGGACAACCTGCGCGATCCGAACTGGAATGGCGAATCTCTGGGTCGCTGGGAAGGTGACACCCTGGTTATTGAAACCGAGGGTTTCACCGATGAAAACCACTTGATTCAGCAAGGCGTATTTACCGGCGATCAGCTCAAAATCACGGAGCGAATCTCGGTCATTAACGACGGCAACACAATGAAGATGGACTTCACTATGACCGACCCGGAACACTGGGTCGGTGAATGGAAACACACGAAATTCCGCGATCGAATGTTGAGCGGCGACGTTAAAGAGGCCAACTGTCTGGCGGAGGACAACCTGGCGCTTCCTGGCATGGGGAACTAGACAATGATCAAGCGTGTACTGTCAATTACCTTTCTCACCGTGGTGATGGCGCTGCCGCTAAGCAGTGTTGCCCATCATTCACACGCGACGTTGAACATGGACGATGTCCGCATCTATAAAGGCGTCGTAAAGAAATACGGCTGGGCGATGCCGCATGTCTACCTGAAGGTCATGGCGCCCGACGCGAAGGGCAATATCGTCGAATACAGCATCGAAATGCAGCATCCGCCAGCAATGGCCCAGGTCGGCTGGAGCAAGACGACATGGAAGCCGGGCGACCGCATCATCTGGGAAGGGCCGCATGACAAGAATCCCAATCGACATTACACCGGACTGAACTGGGCGGAGACCGCCGATGGCACCCGCGTCGGCGTAACCAAGGGCGCAACCGAAGAAGTTACGCCGTCGACGGATTTTACCGGACTGTGGAAACGCGCCGATCCGGGCGGCTTCAAACCGCATTACACGCCGCCAACTGACTGGCCACTCTCAGCCAGGGGACAGGCCCAGGTCGACAATTTTCACGAAGATCAGAATCCGATGGTCACCTGCGGGAATCCCGGTCCGCCCAAGGCAATGATTGTTCCGTACCCGGTCGTCTTTACGAGACCCGACAAAGACTCGCTTGTTATGGAACGCGAACTGATGGAAGACCTGCGGATCGTTCATTTCGATCGCGCCGCGCCGGTCGGTCCGCCTTCCAAAATGGGCCATTCAATCGGCTATTTCGAAGGCGACACCCTGGTCGTTGAGACGGATAATTTTATTGACGATGACTGGGGCATGCACACAGGCATCAGTTCCAGCAAAGAAAAGCAGCTGGTTGAACGCTTCACACTCTACAACGATGGACTGAACCTGAAGGCTGAAATCACGGTTACGGACCCTGTCTACCTGAGCAAGCCGCACACGTTCTCGCACCACTGGCGGAAACTGGCGGACCGTGATGTGATCCAGGCGCCCTGCACGATGGAAGCCGCAACGCTGTACCTGAACGCCGGCAACGAAAAAGAGTAAGAGCCAGGATCAATCCGGCCCGACGCACTTGAGCGGCTGGAGGGGCGGCACGATTGGGTTTCTGCGACATCCTGGCTTCACCAGCAAAACCTGGACATTGCCGATGGCGCGTTCTGTGAACGCGCCTTCGCAATAGCAGAAGTAGTATTGCCACATGCGCAGAAACTGTTCCTCGTATCCCATAGGCCAGATCTTGTTGATATTTGCGCCGAATCTTTCACGCCACTGGCGCAGGGTCTCAGCGTAGTGCGCACCGATGTCCTCAAGATGGTAGACGCGCATGTTGGTCGAATTGGTGACGGACTCCGCCAGCGCGGTGACGGAAGGCAGAAATCCGCCGGGAAAGATATAGCGCTGAATAAAGTCGACGGACTTGAGCGCAGCCTTGTAGCGCTGATCGGCAATGGTGATCGATTGCAACAGCATCATGCCGTTCTTCTTTAGCAGGCTGCTGCACTGACCGAAGTAGGTATTCAGATACCGGTGACCGACAGCCTCGATCATCTCGATCGATACAATCTTGTCGTACTCACCCCTAAGGTCTCGATAGTCTTGCAGCAACAGCGTCACCCGATCCTGCAAGCCGGCCTTTTCCACACGCTCTTTTGCGAATTCGTATTGCTCTCTCGAAATCGTCGTGGTCGTTACCCGGCAGCCGTAGTGACTAGCCGCGTATACCGCGAAACCACCCCAACCGGTGCCAATTTCCAGCACATGATCGTCCGCTGAAAGTTCCAGCTTGCGGCAGATTCGGTCGAGCTTCGCGATTGAGGCCTCTTCCAGGGACATATCATCGCGCTCAAATACGGCCGACGAATACATCATCGACTCGTCCAGCCACAGCTTGAAAAACTCATTTCCCAAATCGTAGTGCGCAGAGATATTGCGGCGACTTCCGGATCGCGTGTTGCGGTTGATCCAGTGCGCAAACTTGAGGACTGGGGCCCCTAGCCTGGAGAAACCGCTATCCAGGTTTTCGAGCACATTGCGATTCCGCACCAGTATCCGCACGACCGCAGTCAGGTTGTCACAGTTCCAGTATCCCAGCATGTAAGCTTCTGCTGCCCCGAGCGCACCTCCGAATGCGACGGACGAGAAAAAGCGAGGGTCGGTAACGATTATCGACGCGCTCAGGTCATCCTCATTGCCGAAGAACCTCGCTATCCCGCATTCAGTGATCTTCAACCGACCTGACTCAATGTGTTGCAGGCGTCCGTACAGCATCTTCTTGGCCGCTTTTTGCGAAAAACTTGGCGCCTTGTCAGGTTCTTCGTATTGCTGCATTGTATTCACACGCGCACGGCTCATTGTCCAACTCCTATCGACGATTTTTTATCTGGATGCTTTTGTACGGGGCATCCCTTGACCCACAGCTTCAGAGCCTGCCAGTGAATGCCGAGCATCACTTTAAGCGTCATAAAAGGGTAGCGAATGAGCGTGCCCGCCAGGGACATGGCAGTAATCGGCTGGCGGACCAAGTTTAACGACGCGCCAAAAATCAACTCATCGCCTTTGTGATTGTGAATGCGAACCAGAAGATTCTGCGCTGGCTCGGTAATCATCCAGCTGTATGACATGTCCATGCCCATGAAGGGTGATACGTGCAGATTTTTTTCTACACGAAATTGCCGCGATTGCTCAGTGCCGGCATTCTGCTCGTCCGGCAACACGTAGCAGTGACGTTCCCCCCATGGCGTATTGCTTACCTCCGCTACAATCGTCTCCAGCCGTTCATCGGCGGCATCGAAACAATAGTACAGGCTGATGGGATTAAAACAGTAGCCGAAGTAACTCAGGTTGGTAAGCAGACGGACAGGGCCCGCCGGTCGAGAACCCGTCTTTTCCTGGACCAGGTTGCGTACCGACGTATCCAGAGACTCCGTTGCATCACCGAAATGGTTTTCGCGCCTGAATCGTGCCAGCGCCGGCCCCGACGTCGACCAGAACCACCGCTTGGCGAAAACGCTGTCAAGCTCGCCCAAATCGAGATACACCATGAAAACGCCGTACTCGAAAGCATGCGTGACCGGCGTTTTTCTCCAGTGTTTAACTTGCCCTTCGAAAATGCTGCTGTGCATTTTCATACCTCTCATCGAAGTTCTGCAATGCATTCAATGCACTGACCACGCCGTCTTCATGGAAGCCGTAGCGCCAGTACGCGCCACAGTAATAGGTACGTTTCAGTCCGTTAATTTCGGCATGCCTTGCCTGTGCCGCTATGCTCGAAGCAGTAAATACCGGGTGTTCATAGTCGATTGACTGGATGATATTCTCCGGGCGAATAAGATCGCGGCTGTTGAGACTAACGAAATAGTTTTCGCGCACCGGCAAACCTTGCAGCGTATTCAGATGATAGGTGAGTGCTACGAGTTCATTGCTGTCACTGGGTATGTGATAGTTCCATGCACCCCAGGCACGCTTCCGCCGCGGCATCAGCGATTCATCTGTATGTAGTATGGCTTCGTTGTACTGGTATGGAATTGCACCGAGCACGTCGCGCTCCGCATCCTCCGGTTCAGCCAGCATCGCCAGGGCCTGATCGCTGTGGCAGGCAAGGAACAGGAAATCGTAGTCTTCCGCTGAGCAACCCTTTGCAAACACGGTGACTTTTTCGTCAGTGCGCAGGACACGCTCAACGGCGCAGCCCAGGCGGATCTTGTGTTCATGATTACGGACCAGGCCTTTTACGTACTCCCTTGAGCCGCCCTGAATGACCCGCCATGTCGGTCTGTTTTTGACGCTGAGAAGGCCGTGGTTTTCAAAAAACCGGATAAAAAACATCGCCGGCATGCTGAACATCTTCTCGGGCTCCGCAGACCAGATGGCGGCGCCCATTGGAATCAGGTAGTGGTCAATGAATTCCCTCGAATAGCCGCCTGCACGAAGATATTCATTCAGGCTCGACTTAAGCCCACCGCGGCGCAGGCTGGCACTCGCCTCGCGATTGAAGCGCAGAATATCGCGCACCATGCGATGAAATGACGGGCGCAGGATATTGCGTCGCTGCGCGAACAGCGAATTGAGCGTTGAACCATTGTATTCGACCGTGCCGGCTTCAGTCTGCACGCTGAAACTCATGTTGCTCTTTTGTGATGGCACATCGAGCTGGTCCAGGAGGGCCATGAAGTTTGGATACGTCCTGTCATTGAATACGATGAACCCGGTATCAACCGGGATGCTGCCACTCGCAGTCGGCACATCCACTGTGTTGGAGTGCCCGCCTACGTAGTCGTTCGCTTCATAGACGGTGATATCGTTTGCGGCGTGCAGTTTGTGAGCAACAACATTTCCCGAAATGCCGGTACCAACGATTGCGATTCTGGCACCGGTTACCATTGTTGTGGCACCTTTTCTATCTTGCTCGTGTCATAGCCCATGTCTCCGATCATGCGCACCAGTTCTTCATAGTCGCTGCCGGGGATTTCAGGCTCCCGCGCCATGATCCAGACAAAATCTCGCTTGTTCCTCGCGATTACGGTCTGCGAGTAGTCCTCATTGAGATAGACGATGCGATAGTCGGCTTTGACAGGCCAGATGAAGCGCATCCCCCATACGGCATTGCTGTCGGTATCCGTAACAAAACCCTTTGGGTTGTACTCCTTGCGTTTGCCGTCGAAATCGTTTTTGCGAAAAACAAACGTGGTTGCGATCGTGCCGTCATCATTGAGCTTGTAAGTTTCGACGGCATTGTGCGCGCCTTTCTCAACGAACGTGGGTATGTTTGCAATCACGTACCAGTCGCCCATAAATTTCGGAAGGTCGACATAGTTCACAGGTGGAATTGGCTCGTGATTGCTGGCACAGCCTCCCGCAGCCAGAATCGCAAGCAGCGGAAACAGTGATTTTCGTAGTCGTTGCGAATTCAAACTGAATGCAACATTGTTGACCAGCAGGTTCAACAGCTTCTCCCGAGCGCATCGTCGGCGCCGTTGTTTCGAAAAAGGTAGTGTCCGACGCCCCATTCACGCCCGCCGTCAGTGCCGAACATTTCACTGACAGCGAGGAAGAAAATGCGCCAGCGCATCCACCAGCGGCGTGCATTGTTACTTCCGTAGGTTGCCGCAATGACAGGAAACGCTGTGGATTTCCGTTCATCCATGTTCTGCAGCCACGCATCCGCGGTCTTTTGATATTCGCGACCACTCCAGCGCCACTGGTCGACAATCTGCAGGTGTTCCTGAAATCGCAGCGGTAAATCTCCACTCGGCATGATGCCGCCGGCAAAGAAGTGCCTGCTCATCCAGTCTGACGGACCTTGATCGACGTATTCGTAGGCCGCGCTTCGATGGCAGAAAATATGCATGAAAAAATGCCCTTCGGGACGCAGCCATCGCGATATACGCGCAAACAACAGGCCGTAGTTGCGCATGTGTTCAAACATTTCAATCGATACGACCCTGTCGAACTGCTGGTCGGTTTCGAAATCGTTCATATCGGCGGTTACGACCGTTAGATTCCTGAGTCCTCGTATCCTCGCCTGTTCATCGATGTAGATCTTTTGCGAAGAAGAATTTGAAACGCTCGTCACGCGAGCGCCCGGATACTGCTCCGCCATCCACAGAGACAAAGATCCCCATCCACAACCCAGCTCGAGGATATCCTGATCGTCGCCGAGCAATGCCCGCTCGCAGCTGATGCGGAGCGCAGCCTCTTCAGCCTGGTCCAGGTTCTGCGCACCGGCGCTCCAGTAACAGCAGCTGTACTTGCGATGCTTACCCAACGTTTCTTCGAAAAATGCCGCCGGTACTTCATAGTGCTGCTCATTGGCAAGCTCCGGAACCAGGGCGACGCGCGAGCGATTCATCCTGTACACGAAAGCATCGAGATCACGACGATTCTGGGCCGCTATTCTGTGTTTACGCTCGGCGACCACTCGCTGGATGCCACCGCGAATGAGCACGTCGGGAACGAGCCCGGACTCCGCGAGTTCATTTGCAATGTTGGCAAAATTGGCCACTTTCAACCCCTGAGTTCCAGTGTGTTCGAAACCGCTCAGGCAGTTCGCGTGAGGCGGCGCCTGTCGGCTTGTTCAAAGTGAAGTATGCGCAGCGAACCCAGCGAAAAGGTTTCAAACAGATACCAACTTGTATCGAATTGTATCGATGGGCGCCGGATACCGATTTTTCGGACTTTTGCGGCTATCATTGCCGGATGATCAGGGCTTTGTTAATTGACGACGATAAGAAGCACTCCGAGCTTCTCCGTAACTATCTGAAACAATTCGGAATTATGCTCGACTGCGCCGGCGATTCGAGCGCAGGGTTCCGTAAGCTTTCGCGGACAGACCCGGATTTGTTGCTCCTCGACGTCATGTTGCCGGGCAAGAATGGCTTCGAGATTTGTCGCGAAGTGCGGCGTAGCAGCCAGATTCCGATCATCATGCTGACCGCACGCGGAGATGTGGTCGACCGGGTTTCCGGGCTCGAGATCGGTGCAGATGATTACATCGGGAAACCTTTTGAACCGCGGGAGCTGGTCGCCAGGATTCAAACTATTATGCGACGCTCAAGCAGCATGGACATGCGGGAAGCTGTACTGCGCTATGAGGGCGTAGAGATTGATACCGGCGCCAAAACAGTACAGGTTGACGGGCAGCCGGTTAACCTCACATCAATGGAGTTTGAGCTTTTAACGCTGTTAGCCAAACGCCAGGGCAAGAAGGTCTCGCGTGACGAGATACTGAACGAGTTACGCGGCATCGATGCCGCGATAATGACCCGCGCAGTGGATATCATGGTCAGTCGTTTGCGACAGAAGCTTGCCGACACCAAGAAGCCGCCGCGTTTTATCCAGACGGTCTGGGGCACAGGTTACGCGTTCATCGCACGGCCGCTGACTGCCGCAGTGGAATGATCTTCAAACAGCTGACGCGGTCCCTGTCGTTTCGCCTGCTTGTTATATTTCTTGTTTTGGCCGGTGCATTCATTTATTTCGCGACAGTTGGCATTCGCTGGGTATACCGCGAGGATGACCTGCGGGACCTTATAAGCGGTCATCTTTCATTACACGTTGATTACGTTCGGCAGGACATTGGCGACCCGCCGAGAATCGATCGTGCGCTTGAAATCACGCGCAAAGTTCCGGTCGACATCCGCATTTCCGGCACGAACATCGAGTGGGCGTCCGACCCTGACTTTCCCGAGGTCAGCGAGCTGGATTTCGGCGCGAGCGACCTGTTTGGCGAGAGCCCGGGCGCATTGCTTGATCAAATTGAAAACGTCGAGTTTGCCGTGTTGGCGCCACACACTTTCCTGAAACTGATCCAGGGTGACTTCGTCATCGTGGTCTCGTCACCCAGAATTTCGGAAACCAGTGACGGCCCGGACCTGCTGCCAATCATCCTCGCCATTGGACTCATCTGGCTCTTTATTGCCTACCTGTCTGTCAACTGGTTGTTCCGGCCAATTCGATTTATTCGCGCGGGCGCTGCTCGAATCGGCAAGGGCGATCTTGAGCACCGCATCCAGCGATTTCGAAACGACCAGCTGGGTGACCTGGCCGAGGACGTTAACAAGCTCGCTGGTGATGTCAGGGGAATGCTGGATGCCAAGCGGCAACTTCTGCTGGGCATAAGTCATGAACTGCGATCGCCGCTGTCGAGACTGCGACTGGCGCTTGAGTTCGTTGACGATCGGCACAAGGGAGATCTGCAGCCCGAGATCGCCGAAATGGAGCAGATAATAGCGACGCTGCTGGAGGCCGAGCGCCTGAACACGCGGCACGCGCCCCTGAACCGCACGCTGGTCAATATTCATGAGCTTACAGAGCAGCTTGTAGACACCTATTTCAGTCGCGACCAATCTCGAATAGCGCTGGATATTGATGAACAGTGCGAAGCCAATGTGGACGACGTGCGCCTGATGCTGTTACTGAAAAACCTCATTAGCAATGCGTTGCGGTACTCGGACGAAAACGATGGCAGAGTGACGGTTGCTGCGGAGAAAAACGGCGCTGACCTTGTGGTCAGCGTTGCCGACAATGGCCCTGGATTCGCGCCGGATCAGGTTGCAAAAATCGGCGAGCCGTTTTTTCGCGGAGACCCTTCCCGAACGCGGGACACCGGAGGAACCGGTCTCGGCATCTATATCGCCCGGCTGGTAGCCGAAGCGCATGGCGGCAGCCTGAGACTCGACCAAAACTACACCTTCGGTGCGCGAATTGTCGTGACACTGCGTGAAGAAGCGGACGAGACGACCTGACCCTGTCATTGCAGACACGCCGCACGCTTCGCCGTCTTGTAAGTGCATGCCGAGTGGCCATAGTATCGGTCTATGCCATTGGTCGCCCACAACAGTTTGCCAACCTTTCAAAAATTGAAGGATCGCGGGCAGGAGGTCCTTTCTGCGACCCGTGCGCAGCACCAGGATATTCGCGAGTTACACATCGGCTTCCTGAATATGATGCCCGATGCGGCGCTGGCAGCGACTGAACAGCAATTTATCCGCCTGGTCGGTAGTTGCAACCAGATTGCACAGTTCTATGTGTATCCGTTTTCCATTCCAGAACTTAATCGCGGCGCTGAGGCACAGGCGCACATTGATGAGCACTACTTTGAATTTGACGATCTTGCGGCGCAAGGCCTTGATGCACTGATTATTACGGGCGCGAATGTCATCAATCCTGATCTGAGTGAAGAAGCCTTCTGGGAACCACTGGTGGATATTGCGCACTGGGCCGAGCAGAACGTAGCATCCGTATTGTGCTCCTGCCTGGCAACGCATGCGCTGGTGAAGCATTTCCACAATATCGATCGCAGGAAAATGTCGACCAAACAATGGGGGGTTTATAGCCACAGGATCAGTGAGCCCACGCACCCGCTGATGCGCGACATCAATACACGCTTCGATGCGCCGCATTCTCGATTCAACGAGGTCTCTCGCACACAGTTGGAGGACGCAGGCATTAGAGTCCTGGTGGAGAGCGACGAGGTCGGTGTGCATCTTGCGGTGAGCACGGACGGATTCCGCGTCGTATACTTCCAGGGGCATCCGGAGTACGACGCCGTCAGCCTGTTAAAGGAATACAAACGCGAAGTGTTCCGCTACCTGGATGGCGGTCTCGATTCGCCACCGCCGTTTCCTGAAAACTATTTCCCGCAGGAGGCGAAGGATATCGCCGCCAGGTTTTTAGAGCAGGCTGGTGAATCGTCAGGCGAGGTGCCTGCATTCCCGGAAAACCAGCTTAAACAGCTGGTCGACAATACCTGGGGAGATACCGGCAAAGCGATTGTCAACAACTGGCTTGGACTCGTATACCAGCTCACCAATCTCGATCGCAAACAACAATTCATGCCAGGCGTCGACCCGGAAAACCCGCTCAGCCGGGCTCGTTAGCGTCCGCATATTCTGGCGCTGGCTCCCTGACAGGGAGACTTCCGTGTATCATCTGGCCGCATCAATTTCGTGCAGCTGAACAACGCATACCAAGGAAAAAGTTCATGGGATTCAGGACCAAACAAATTCACGCAGGCGTTACGCCCGACCCGGTCACCGGTTCAATTCTCACGCCGATCTACCAGACAACCACCTACGTTCAACCCTCGGTTGACGACTATTTGAGCAAGGGTTTCTCATACTCGCGCTCCGGCAATCCAACGGTCCAGGCGTTGGAAGCCAAACTGACGGAACTCGAAGGGGGTGTCGCATGCGCAACGTTCGGCACCGGCATGAGCGCGATACATGCAACGATGCTGGCATTTCTTAGCGCGGGTGACCATGCAATTGTTTCCGATGTCGCATACGGCGGAACCTACCGACTTTGCACCAAGGTGTTAAGCCGGTTTGGCATCGATTTTACATTTGCCGACGGCTCGAATCCCGAGGATGTCGCAGCGTCCGTTCGTGACAATACAAAATTGATTCTTACCGAAACGCCGGCAAATCCCACCATGAAGTGCTCTGACATTGCGGCGATTTCGGCGGTGGCGAAAAAAGCGGGCGCCGTGCACGCGGTGGACAATACATTCCTGACGCCCTACTACCAGCGTCCATTCGAGCTTGGCGCGGATTTGTCTATCCACAGCACGACCAAGTACATGGATGGTCATAACGCGACAGTGGGTGGTGCAGTCATCAGCAAGACACAGGCACATGCCGACCAGGTGCGCTTCATAATGAACAGTACCGGCAGCATCATGTCGCCACTGGTAGCGTGGTTAACGCTGCAGGGCTGCAAAACGCTATCGGTGCGCATGGATCAGCAATCCGCCAACGCAATGGCGATTGCCGAATTTCTCGAGAACCATGCGAAAGTTGAGCAGGTGCGCTATCCCGGCTTGAAATCATTTCCGCAGCATGAACTGTCGAGTCGGCAGGCGACGGGCTTTGGCGCCATGCTGTGGTTCGAAGTTAAAGGTGGCCTCCCCGCCGGCAAGAAGCTGATGGACAACGTCGAGTTATGGAGCCTTGCCGAGAATCTCGGCTCGGTCGAATCGCTGATCACGCACCCGGTTACGATGACGCACGCCGATGTCGAGGAGGCTGAACGAAAACGGGTTGGCATCATCGACGGACTGGTTCGCTTGTCCGTTGGGCTGGAGGACGTCGAGGACCTGATCGAGGCACTGGACCAAGCACTCGCGCAGGTTTAGAGCAGACCCGGGGTCGGAAATGTCGGATTTTTACCTGTTTGACACGCTCAGCCTGCATGCCGGGCAGACGGTTGACCAGGTATTCGGGGCCCGGGCGGCACCGGTCTACCAGACGACGTCGTACGTATTTCCCGATACGGATACCGCTTCGTCAATCTTCAACCTGGAACGCGGCGGTCACGCCTACTCGAGAATTACGAATCCAACCGTTGCCGTGCTTGAACAACGAATCGCTGCGCTGGAAGGCGGGTCTGCGGCGGTCTGCACGTCGTCCGGCATGGCTGCCACATTCTGTGCGATTACCGCTATTCTGAGCCAGGGCGACCATATCGTCGCCTCGTCGCAAATGTATGGCGGCAACCTAAGCCTGATGAAAAACACGTTGCCCCGCTTCGGCATCACAACGACGTT
>JAJFKP010000035.1 GCA_021773135.1 Woeseiaceae bacterium
TCGAACAGGAGCTTTGCCCGAAGTTTCTCTGCGTCTTCTGTAGTTGTGTCTTCCGCCGCGATGCGCATAAGCACGAGTTCGAACGCACGTAGTAGACGCGCTGTTGCCTGATCATTGTTTTGCATCGCCGCTCTCTCGAACAAGCGATTTTGCTCGATAATGCGCAGGATTAATTCGGTGGTGTCGGAGCCTGCATTGATCGCGAGCATTGCAATGTTTTCTTCGCTTTCACGAAAATGCACCTGCAGGCTACGTTCAAATGCGGAGCGCCGGCTGGTGTCTTCGGCATAAGTCTCCAACTGCATATTCGTCGCCGTATCTCCAACAGAAAGTATGACCCCGATACCGATCGCCAGCGCAACCGTGATCGCAACACCCCAGAAGAAAGACCAGCTGTGAAAAGCCTTTCTTGGCGGCGCATTTTCCTGGCGCATAGCCACAGTCTTGATCGCGTCATGCCAGCGCTCAACCACATGCGGCGGTGCGCGGTCCAATGGCAGATCGGAAAGACCGTCCAATTGCTGACTGAGTCGTTGGTAGCGATTCGCCAGGTCCGGGTCTGTGGCAATTGCGTTGACAACTTCCTGCCGCTCGCTTTTGCTCAGACCATCTTTGTAATAGTAAAACGTCAGGGTCTGATCATTCATTGTCAGTCTAGTCATTGTCCATTTCCTTCAGCTCGATCATCTGACCGCGCAACTTGCGGACGCTGCGAAAAACAGCCTGCTTCACGGTGCCAACATTGATCGATAACTCTTCCGCTATCTCCTTAAGCCGCCATTGTTCGACGTGCTTAAGCACGAAACACACGCGCTCTGTATCACTCAGGTGCGAGAATGCCGCCGACAGTTCGTTGTCCAATTCTCGCCTCTGCTGCGCTACGTCAGGCGTCGCCTCAGGATCCGGTACATCGAATTCGAGAGGTTCAAACATACCGGGACGGTTTTTCCGCAAAAGTTGCAGGGCCGCATTGACGGCAATGCGGTGAATCCAGGTTTCCAGCTTCGCCGCATGGTTGAACTGATGGCGTTTGTCCCAGGCGCTCAGAAGGGCCTCCTGCACGGCATCTTCAGCCAGCTCCGGGCTGCGAGTAATTCGCAGGCAGGCCGAATACCAGCGATCCGATCGGCTGGCAATCGCCGCGTGAAAATCAGCTTGACCGGGGGGACCCGCGCTTTCGATAACAGCCACCATCAGATCTTGGATGCACAGGCATCGCGTTTGGTTAGCATCGGATATGGAATAGGTGTTTGTACCTGTAGCGCCTGCGCAAACTGCGCATAGTTGCAGGCGGTGAACGACCCTACTATCTAGAGCCCGATAGTAGAGGAGTATACCGATCATGATGAAACCCGAGAGTCACCCTGCCAACAGCTGGATTCAAATACGAAGAGCGACAATTCTTTGTGTTTTCGCGACGTTGGTGGCGTCCTGCGGCTCTCTGCCTCAAATTGGCACCGATGTAGCGTATTGCAGCAATGCGAATCTCGAGCGCATAAGCACCTACCGGGTCGAGTTTGAGGATACACCGGAATTCTTGAAGCCGATGCTGCGCGATGAGGCAAGCATTGCGTTGAGCACGAAAGGACTGGAATACGTTGAGGGAGATGCACACGCGGTCCTTAAGATGACGTACGTAAACCGGACACTTGAAGCGGGGGAAGCTGCCCGAGACGAGGCCTGGGAAACGATTGCCCCCGGTGGCGGCGTTCGGTTCATCGCTGAAGTGAAACTGGAAATGACAGACGCCGTTTCCCGCGACAGGATCTGGGCCGGCTCCATGGCACGCGTCCACAACGTTTACGAAGGCTCCTACATGCATGAGGCACCCGCCCGCGCGGCAATGCGCAACGCGTTTCTCGACATGTTTGCCGACTTCCCCGACGCGTACGGCGACACCTGCAACTAAACCCTGCACCTAATATTGGGACATTCTTGATTTAGCGTATTAATACGCTAAATCAAGAATGTCCCAAATCAATTAGTTCAGCCCAAGCGCATGCTACGATCCGCAATCAGTTGTGGGGACATGCGGAAGATTGGGGGGCATGGTGCAGCCAGAATTAGGGCAGGAGTTTCGCGCCGAGCTGGACGACCTGGTGCAGCAACTTGCCAAGGTTTTGCCAGACGTTATCAGGCGCACCGACGACCGTATTGCGCTACAGCCCGACGCCGCATCCGTATTATCGAATTTCAGGGAGCCACTGCCACTCCAGGGCTGTGGTGCAGAGAAAGCGATAGAGCGTTTACTCGAACTTAACGAAACTGCGGGCGGCAACACCTCGGGCCCCAAGTGTTTTCATTTTGTGATCGGTGGCAGTACGCCGGCGGCGCTTGCCGCCGACCTGCTGGCGACAGCCTACGATGCGATTACCTATACGTGGGTCCTGTCGCCCACCGGCGTTGAAATGGAGATGCAGGCGCTCGACTGGCTGAAGGAAATTTTCGAACTGCCAAAGTCGTGGACCGGCGTAATGGTAACGGGCGCGTCCATGGCGAACTTCGTTTGTATTGCGGCCGCACGCCAGTGGTGGGGCGAGCAACATGGCCTCGATGTTTCCGAGACCGGCCTGGCCTGCGCTCCGCAGATGCCGGTCCTGACCTCGGGGTTTGTGCATGCCAGTACGCTGAAGGTGTTGGCGGTCCAGGGTATCGGGCGCAGTCATGTCCAGCGTTTCACACTGGACGACTTTGGCCGCCTGGATCTGGATGCATTTGCTGCCGGGCTCGACGCGCTGGCTGGCGAACCCGCGCTGGTAATTGTCAATGCCGGTGAGGTCAATGCTGGCGAATTTGACCCGGTTAGGGAGATGATTGAACTGGCGCGACAGCATAACTGCTGGATTCATGTCGACGGAGCGTTCGGTCTGTTCGCAAAAGTGTCACCACGAATCGCGCATTTTGTCGACGGTGTCGAGCAGGCGGATTCGGCGACAGTCGATGGCCATAAATGGCTGAATGTCCCCTACGATTCCGGGTACGCATTCGTGCGCGACTACCGGCTGATGGCCCGCGCATTTCGTTATTCCGCAGACTACCTGCCGGATGAAAACAGCGACCGACCTACATTCGGCGCAATTGGGCCGGAAAGCTCACGACGTGCCCGCAGTTTCGCCGTCTGGGCGACGCTGAAGGCATACGGGCGCGAAGGGCAGCGGCGGCTCGTGGAGCACTGTCTCGATATCGCAGCGCACTTTGCTGAGCGTGTCCGTGCGACCGAGTGTCTGGAATTGTTGAATGACCCACAGTTGAACATCGTTGCCTTTCGGTACAATCCCGGCGGATTGAGTGACGCGCAATTGAATGAACTGAATGAGCAGCTGGGCGAAGCCGTTCTCGCCGACGGCCGATTTCTGGTCGGCACTTCCAAAATGGGTGCACGCACAATCTTCAGGCCGGCTTTTTCAAACTGGCGCACGCGACAACAGGACGTCGACGAATTTGCCGATGTAATTCTAGAACTTGCAAACCGGTAGGCAATTGGCACATATTCCAATCAGTGAACGTCAATAAACCAGGGGTAGGGTAATGAAGAAGATCGTGGTTTCACTTTTGCTGGCTTCATGCGCGTCGATGCCAACGCATGCGGACTGGGTGCTCGACAGCGACGCCTCCACCCTCAGTTTTGTCTCCACCAAGGCAGTCAACATAGCCGAAGTGCACACCTTCGGCATGCTCGAAGGCACAATAGATTCTGATGGCGCGGTGCGCATCTCAATTGATCTTGCCAGTGTAGACACTGGTATCGACATTCGTGACGATCGTATGCAGGAGATGCTGTTCGAAACCGGGTCATTCTCCAGGGCCACGCTGACGACCACGGCGGACACCGACATGCTCAAGAACCTCGCTGTGGGCGAGTCGAAATCCGACGCGATCGAAGGGCAGCTGGCACTGCACGGCCAGACGGTTCCGCTGACATTCGAAGTGATCGTTACCCGAACCAGCGAATCGGGAATACTGGTTGCCAGCAGGAAGCCGGTCGTCGTAAATGCCCCCTTGTTCGGGCTGGAGGCGGGCGTCGAACGACTTCGGGAAGTGGCCGGACTGCCCAGCATCAGCACGGCTGTGCCCGTCTCTTTCGTCCTCGCCTTCGATTCAGACTGACACCGACGCCATGGCAGCGTTAGCGTCCGGGCTGGTTCAGGTTACCGGAAAAACGACGTTGCATTGACCTGTACCGGAACTGGGAAAATAGTCGGTGAGTATCTCGCCGGCGCCCGCGTAATCGTGCCAACCGAGCAAGCCAAAAAGCATCGCGGTATCGTGCATATGTCCCTCACCGCTACAGTCGTCGGCGTATTGTGGCAACATCTTCAGGAACTCCTGGATGTCGCCCTGTTTCCACATGTCGAGCACCATAAGATCCGTCTTCTCGTTGAACGGGCTTGAGTTTTTGAACAAGTAATCGTCAACAACCTGGTTCGGCGCAATTCGATGCGACAACGAGCCGCTGGCGAGAAATGCAACCTTCTTGTCGCTGGTTTCGATCGCGCTTCTTACTGCTTCCCCCATGATTTTCGATTCCTCGAGCGCTGCGTCATAGATCCAGGCAGCGATCGATATGATTTTGACATTCGAACCGATATTCATGAAACGTAACGGCACCAGCGTGCCGTACTGAAGTCCAAGTGACGGCACATCCGTGTGGCATCGTGTAAAAGTGCCGCGCCTGGTCGCTTCTTCGGCTATCGCGTTGCCCAGCGTGGCATCCCCTGTGTAACGGTAGTCGAGATTGCGAATGAAGTGTGGAAACTCAGTACTCGTATAGATGCCGGAACAGTCTGAGTTGGCATTGATGTGATAACCGGCATTGACCAACCAATGGGTATCGGCAATAACCACCGTGTCCACCCCGAGAGTCGTCAGTCGAGCGCCAATGGTCGCCAGACCGTCGATCGCGGCTTTGCGACATCCCTTGTTTGGCCCTTCCAGTTCGGAAATGAACATGGAGGGCACGTGCGTAATCTTGGCTGCGAGTACGAGTTCGCCCATGGTTGAATCCGAAACGGTTGATAATCAAAGTATTGGCGGCCGCCGCATTTCCGTCTATCAGTATCTTCAACGATAAACGGGGGCCGGAGATCGCTATACGAGACATCGGGGCCGAAATCCGGGATCGTGGTGGCCGATGACCCGGCAGTTTTGCTATCTTTCATTGACCGTTTTTGCGGAATTCCAAGAGATTTAAGTCCATGACCAAGAAACCTGACAAAGAACAACCCGGAATCAGCCGCCGGGCATTCCTCGGCACGGGAGCGGCAGCAGGTGCCGCATCGATTTTGCCGAAAACGACACAGAGTGCGCCGCAGTCGGCTCCGACAAACCGCGTTCCGGTTTCACTCCCCCCGACCCCGGAGCAGATGGCACGTGAGGTTGG
>JAJFKP010000036.1 GCA_021773135.1 Woeseiaceae bacterium
GGATTGCCGGCAAAAAAATCGCGATGTTTGTCGATAAATCGCCAATAGAGCCCGTCGACAATGTCGCACCAGTCACCTTTTGGATAATCACTCATTTTGCGAAGATAGTTTGAACCACAGATGTAAGGTTTGGTTGCGAACAGTCCGCCGTCACTGAACAGCGCCATACCGTAAACATTAGGACCCATAACCCACTCCGATGAATCAACAAACATTTCCATGAACCAGCGATGGGCCGATTGCGGTCGAATTTCACACAGCGTCATCAGGTTGCCGAGCACCATTAGTCGCGGGATGTGGTGTGCCCATCCCAGCTTTCGGACCGTGCTAATCGTATCGTCGAGCGGTGTGATACCGGTAGATCCGTCGTACCAGCTGTCCGTCAGCTCCCGATCATGCGACCAGAAGTTACTCGACTCCTGAGAATTACTATATTGCCTGTAGACACCACGAACGAACTCGCGCCAGCCGATGACCTGGCGAACGAATCCTTCGCGGCTTTGCATGCACAGGTTCCTTCGGCCGTCAGTGGCTTTTCGAACAACTTCCTCCGGCGTCAGCAGACCCATATTCAGGTACGGGCTCAACAGACTGTGGAAAACCGTCTCCGACCGGGTGGTCATTGCATCTTCGAACGGACCAAACTGGTCCAGGCGTTCTTTAATGAACTCCTCAAGCCACTGCGTAACCTGAGCACGTGTCGTCGGCCAGCGGAAATCCTCGGCCCGACCGGGATGATCCGGGAATTCGCGCTCGACTATGGCGATAACATCGACGACATGCCCGTCGGCCTGCGGCCATGAAATCTCCGGTGGCGACACATCTTTCGGCAAGCGCTTTCGATTCTCGGCATCAAAACTCCAGCGATCACCTTCAGGGTCACCATTATCGTCAACGAGGATCTTAAGCCGGCGGCGCTGCCACTTGTAAAAGTCCGCCATGCGCAGAGTTGACTTGCCGTCCGAGTAGTCCGCAAACGCTTCACGAGAACACATAAACATCGGTGAGACCAGCTCGTTGCACGCCAGTTTACTGTCCGCCGCAAACCGCTTAAGGCGCTCCTCCATGGCTTTATCTTCAATTTCGAAAAACTGCAGCTCGGATGAGTCGGTATCTTCAATCGCATCTTTAAGCTTCTGCTCATAAGATCGGGAATCAGTTACATCTAACTCGGTGTAGTGAACCTCGTACGACGCCGAACGCAGCTCGTCGGCATAGGCGCGCATGGCCGCAAGGAAAAGCACAATCTTTTGCTGGTGGTGTCTCTCATAGGTGCAAAGATCGAAGTCTTCTGCCATAAATACCGGTGTCACGTCAGGCGGCGGCAGGTGCTGCAGTGGAAAAAGTTGATTGCCAAGAATTACAAGCATTGCTAGATCTCAGTGCAACGCAATTAAAGTGAGCGCGATCGCAGCGACTGCTGTCGCGAGGAATCGTGCCTTAAAGTAGGCGGCAGAAATTACTGCGGCCTTTTGCAGGTGCCAATCGATCAGCAGCAGAGTAAGCAGAACTACGATCTGAATGACCAGCGACCAGACGAGGCTGCCGGCCGCAAAAGTGAACCAGCTGACGAGGAACAGGATATTGCTGCCCACCATAAGATTGAACGGAAGCGGCTCCTGACGGTATAGATAGGTCGCCCAGTGTATTCCCGCCAGGAAACAAATTATCGCGAGGCCATAGCTCGTTGCCAGATGATCCAGAGGGCCGAACGGCCTGATCGAAACGACGCCGAACAGGGGCAGCAAAGCACAGGCCAGAAACGGCAAAGCCCCGGCCACCGAAAGTGATGTGAATAGTGATTTATCCTGCATCCGATGAAGCTTAACGTCTCGCGAACACCGACTAACAGACGGATACCACTTGTTACAGTTTTATCGACGGCGGTCGACGCGAGTTTCGATGCCGGCGTGCGCAAATAGTCACGGCTCCTGTAACAGATCTGGCCGGTCAGGTTCGAGTAGCGGCTTTCTGATCGGCATCCTGGTATCTGTCGTCACCGACGCACCTGCGGGATCAACATCCGAATTCCCGTTGATAAATAATGCAAGCACTGCGATCAATGTGGCAGCCAGCGCGAAAATAATCCTTCCTCGCGGAGTTGTTGCACGTTGCAATGTCACTTTCACAATTGAGGACATCCAACAATCTTACGCCAAATTAGCGCGACCTCGTAGCCACACCTGATACCGCTAATTAACTGACTTTCGAAAAACCCGGCAAGGCACGCCGTCGCAAATTCAGGGCACCACATCTGCCTAGGTAGTTGTACGAATATTGTGCCCATCCGGGCGGCCGTAAAGTACCGTCCCTTAGCTAAAATTGAAGAGACAAACTGAAACTATGAGCACTCAAAAAAGCCGCATCCTGGCGGTGATTGATCCAACACGAACTGAACAGTGGGCGCTAAAACAAGCACTCGCGATCGCGAGCGGACGCGACGACCTGGATGTTCTGGCCTTCCTGTGCGCGCACTCGAATGCGAAATGCGACGATCCGGATCAGCTGCAGGCCGCGGAGCTGCAGAGGCAACAATTGTGGCTTGACACCATGCTCGCCGAATATGCGGACAGCGGTGTGATCACCGAGGGTCGGGTTGAGTGGAACGACGACTGGCGCGAAGCGATCTGCGTCGCTGGCGCCGCTGACGACATTGTGCTGGTGACAAAACGAGCGAGCGGCCGGCAAAATTCACTGGCCAGCTCGGATCGCAAGCTGATCCGCAAACTGGGGCGTGCATTGCTGCTGGTCAAGCATGAACCCAAGACTGAAGTGGGAAAGATTCTCATTGCAGTAGATTTCAATGCCGAGGACGAGAGCCATAAAGCGCTGAATCAGGCCATCATGTCGCTCGGCAAGCGCATGCGCGGCACGGTTAAGGATACGGAACTGCATGTCATCAGCGCGTATCCGTCCTCGGACAGCTTTGTCCATCCGCCCGATGTCGCTAAAGCACTCGAAATCGATCGTTCGCATGCTCATGTTCGGCGCGGCTCGGCGGCAGATATCATTCCCGAGGTAGCCAAAGAACTCGGGGCAGATCTCGTGATTGTGGGTAATGTCGGGCGCGGCGGACTGTCGGGCATCACCATCGGTAACACAGCCGAAAAAATTCTCAGTGATATTGCGGCCGACGTGCTGGTGATTGTGCGTGAGGAAGTGAAGGCTGACGCTGCGGCATAGATAACCGCGGCAAGTCCGGGAACTGCAGGAGGGGCCGCCGGCTATACGCTGGCGGGCGCTCCCGTTCTATCTTTCGTTTTGGATGCGCCCAGAAACCGGTTGATCAGTCCGCGGCAGCAGAAGGTCTTCGAGAAAGAACGCAGACAGTGAAGACCTGCCCGACAAAGACGACTTTCGATAAAGTGCCCGGGATTGTTCGCGAACCGTGCGCTCACTGGTTTTGCGTAGATCTGCAATTTCTTTGTGGCTAAGTCCTTTTAACAACAACAGACCGATGTCAGCTTCAGCCGTGGTGAGGTTCCAGCGCTCGAACTGGCGCTCAATCGCCATGCCAAGACCCTCAATTATCTCGCGGCTCTCAGTCTTCCATTGCTCGGCCTCAACCAGCGCAACTTCCAGATCTGCTCGAGTCTGGTCGAGTTGCAGCCACATCAGGACCATGCCGCATACGGCTACAAAGAATATCAGGGACTCGAACAGCAAATGCCACAGACCGACACCCTCGCCGTAATCGACGTACAGGTCCCAGCCGATCAGTACAACGACCGTGGCGAACATAGCAACTGCCGCTCTTGTTACGCGATTCCTACGTACGTCATACGACATATACGGGCATCTCCCCGGAATAAAGCACGGTATAGGTCAATTGGCGGATTGTATCAGGAACTCTTCAAATTAAGATTGGGCAGGAATCGAGGTGATTCGGGATGTTCTGTGGGTAGTGTGAATAAGGATATGTTCAGATTATTTTTGCGGCCAAGATTGACCGCGGGTTTTCTCCATCAACGGCCGGATAAAACCTTGTGACCGTTCGATTGGCGGCAACGCTGGCGAAAGCCAGTGGTATGGCCATTGTTGGCATGCTTCTGATTACCTGCTTGGCTGTATCTGCAGCAGAGGCGCCCGCCCACCAGCACGCCGCACTGCCGGTCGACGAGACATTCACACTGACCGAAGCGTTGGACGCCGCGTTCGATGCATACCCTGCGGCACTGGAGCTGACAGCCCGCTCCGCGCAGGCGGAGGCCTGGACCGAACGCGGGCAGAGCTGGCTTGCCGGCCGCCCTTCAGCGACGCTGCGTTACCAGACAGATCGTTGGGATTCGGACAAGAACCTCACCGAATATGAAGCAGGTGTCCTTCTGCCCCTTTGGAGCTGGGGCGGCAGAAGCGCTGTAAGACAGCTGGGAGACGCCTTGTCAGTTGAATCGAGCGCGGCAGACTCTGCGTTGCGCTGGGAAGTTGCGGGTCTCGTAAGAAGCGCTTTATGGACTATAGCGCTGGCCGAAAGTGACCATGAACTTGCGCAGCAGGTAGTGGATATGGCTGCGAGCCTCACCGCATCGGTGGAGAGGCGCCACGAACTTGGCGATGTGGCACTGGGCGACGTACTCCTCGCCCAGTCTGCACATCTGGACGCCCAGACCAACCTGATCGAGGCGGCGGCAATGGTGCTGGACGCCGAGCGGGCATATCGTTCATTAACCGGCCTGGATCGGCGACCACCGTTTCGCGGTGAAGTGCTCAGCAAGAGCGAGGACATCGCGCCGGAGCACCCGGCACTGGTATTCGCGAATGCGGAGGTCACGCGGGCCGAAGCAGGGCTTGCTGTCGCAGAACAATCTGCCAAATCCGGAACGAGCCTGATGATTGGACCACGACGCGAACGGCCCGCATTTGGCGATGCATATGATGACAGCATCGGCGTCACCGTCAGTATCCCGTTCGGCGGCGCGTCCCACCGGCGCGTCCAAACCAGCGCAGCGGCGCGCGCAGCCGCAGTCGTCAGGGCCAACCGCGGAGCGAAGATTCGCGCACTAACGCTTGCTATGCATGAGGCTGCGCATGGCCTGGATGTCGCTCATCAGAACCTTGCGGCCTCTTCTGCAAGACTCAAACTGGCCGAAAGCCACCTGGTTATGGCGGAGAGTGCTTATGAAAAGGGCGAACTTGAATTGATCGACTTACTAAAGGTGCAGACGAATGCAATTACCGCAACCCGTCAGGTCACGCGCCTGCAAATTGACGAGAAACGGCAAACCGCCTTTTACAACCAGGCCGTAGGAAAACTTCCATGACCTATAAAAGCCTTTCCCTGGCGTCCTTGCTGGTGGCTATTGTCTGGCAGACCTCCAGCGCCGAGGAAATCACAATCTCGCCGAATGAAATTACGAATCTTGGCATCGAGGTCGCCACGCCAACGCGGGCAAGCGAGGTCGCTGTACTCGAGGCCACGGCACGTGTGGTCATACCACCGATGGCCGATGCAATAGTGAGCGCACCGCAGGCAGGGCTGCTGGCCGGCCTTCACGTGTCAGTCGGTGACGAGGTTGCTCAGGGCCAGGTCATTGCCAGGTTACAAAGTTCTGAGTTTCTGTCGCTGCAACGCGAGTTCCTGGATGCGTTGAATACGAATCTCCTGACCAGGAATGAATACGAACGTGACCAGCAGCTGTTCGATGAGGGCATTATTTCCAACCGTCGGCTTCAGGAGACAACTACCCGGTCCAGGATCGCGGCAACCAGCCTCAACGAACATCGACAGTTGCTGCAGATCGCCGGTTTGTCAGAAGGTGATATTAGGCTGCTGGAAACCGAACAAAAACTAATTCAGGTGCTTGATATTCGTGCGCCCCTTGACAGTGTCATTCTGGACCGAATGGCGAGTGTCGGGGAGAGGCTTGATGCAATGGCACCTATATACCGGCTCGCCGATTTATCCTCGCTGTCGCTTGAGATAAATGTCCAGCAGGAAAACCTCGCCGCGGTTCAGCCCGGCATGAGCGTGGCCGTTGCGGATTCCCCGGTTGAGTATCCGGCACAGGTCACAACGATTGGCCGGTCTATTGACCCTGCGACTCAGTCGGTCATGGTCCGGGCGCTGTTGGGGGACGCAGACCACGGTCTGAAGCCGGGCCAGTTCGTATCTGCGCGCATCGTATCCGAACGCGGCATCGCGCCGACAGAATCGATTTGGCTGGTCCCTGCTGTTGCCGTAACCCGAAGCGGCGAGAGTTACTTTGTATTTGTTCGGACAGCGAACGGATTCGATGTTCGGGAGGTACAAGTTGTCGGAGCCGCCGCAGGCAGTCTCTATCTCGTACTGGACATCGGTGCAGACGGACAGCTGGCCGTTAGTGGTGTCTCGGCCCTTAAAGCACTCTGGTCTGCAGAAACTGAATCAGAGTCCTGATGTCGCCGCTAATTCAATTCGCCCTGACCCAGAGGATGTTGCTTGTTCTGATGACCGTGGTGCTTGCCGTTTTCGGGTACTACGCGTTTACGCAATTACCGATCGATGCATTTCCGGACGTATCACCAACACAGGTTAAAGTCATCGTTAAAGCGCCGGGCATGACACCGGAAGAAGTCGAGAACCAGATTACGGCACCGATCGAGCTAGAGCTGCTTGGAATTCCCCGGCAGGTCATGCTGCGCTCCGTGGCAAAGTACGCACTGTCAGACATTACCGTCGACTTTGCGGAAGGAACAGACATCTACTGGGCACGGCAACAGGTGGCGGAGCGGCTTAGTGCGGTGTGGGACAGTCTTCCATCTGACATCGAGGGCGGCATTGCCCCCATGACCACGCCGCTGGGTGAAATGTTCATGTTTACGGTGGAGGGTGATTTAAGCCTGAAGGAGCGCCGCACCGTACTTGACTGGATAATTCGACCGGCTTTGCGAACGGTACCCGGTGTTGCCGATGTCAATTCCCTGGGTGGATACGTACGCAGCTTCGAAGTCACGCCTGATGCCGTCCGCATGGCGGCTCGCGGTGTCGATCCGCTGCTGCTTGGCGACGCACTGGCCGCGAACAATCGCAACGACGGCGCCGGCAGAATGAATGCAGGCGAAGAAACACTGCTGGTTCGATCAGCGGGCCGGATCCAGACGCTTGCCGATGTTCGCGCCATTGTCGTCAAGGTCGACAATGGCGTGCCTATCAGGGTTAGTGATGTCGCAACGGTCGATTTCGGCGCAATGACTCGCTATGGCGCGGTCAGTCAAAATGGCGTCGGCGAGGCCGTGCAGGGCCTGGTGCTTGGACTTCGCGGCGCAAATGCGCGCGACGTCGTTGAAGGAGTGAAGCAAAAACTCGATGACATCGAGAGTGCACTGCCCGACGGTGTTTCGGTGGACATTTTCTATGATCGTGGAGAGCTGGTCGAACGGGCGGTAGGCACAGTCGCTAAAGCGCTTGCCGAGGCGACTGTCCTGGTGGTCATCCTGCTAGTGCTTTTCCTGGGCGATCTGCGAGCAGCATTATCGGTTGCGTTAGTTCTGCCGTTGGCGGCTTTGGCAACCTTCATCCTGATGCGCCAGTTTGGCATGTCCGCAAACCTGATGAGCCTTGGCGGTCTGGCTATAGCCATCGGTATGCTGGTTGACGCTGCCGTTGTCGTGGTTGAGAACATATCGACCCATCTCGGCAAATGGCAAAAGGAGCAGCGCCTGCCGCGCCTGCACGTTATTTACCGTGCCGTACGTGAGGTGTCTGTTCCCGTCGCGTCCGGTATTGGCATCATAATCATCGTTTTCCTGCCGCTCCTGACGCTGCAGGGTCTGGAAGGAAAACTGTTTACTCCGGTCGCGCTGACTATCGTGTTCGCGTTGGCCAGCTCACTATTGCTGTCCCTAACAGTCGTGCCCGTGATTACGTCATACCTCGTGACGCATGCATCCCATACGGAACCCTGGCTGCCACGAAAAATCGCGGCGATCTACGCACCGTCGCTGCGCTGGTGCCTGGCGCACACGAAGTGGGTCACCGTCGGCGCGATCGTAAGCCTGATACTGACCGGGGTCGTCTACCTTATGATTGGCAAGAGCTTCATGCCGACAATGGACGAGGGAGACATTATCGTCCAGCTCGAGAAACTACCTTCGATCACGCTCGATAAATCAGTCGATTTTGATTTGCGCGTCGAAAGGGCGATTCTCGAGAGAGTCCCGGAGGTCGAGCGACTCGTCGCGCGCGTCGGCTCTGACGAGATCGGAATGGATCCCATGGGCTTGAATGAAAGCGACATTTTCATGGTGCTGCGGCCCAAATCCGAATGGAGAATGCGCACCAAGAACGAATTGATCGAGGCGATTCGAGTCGTTCTTGAGGAGTTTCCTGGTGTGGCATACGGGTTTACGCAACCCATCGAAATGCGCGTTTCCGAAATGCTGACCGGTGTGCGAGGAGATGTTGCTGTCAAGCTATTCGGGCCGGATCTTGCCGTACTTGGCGAGTATGCCGGCGAGATTGCAAGCCTTCTCAGGGGAGTTGACGGCAGTGAAGACGTATTCGCCAGCCAGAATGAGGGCGTTCAGTACTTCGAGCTCGACATACAACGACTCGACGCGGGCAGGCTGGGGCTGGATGTCGTAAGTCTGCAGAGGATGTTGCGCGCACAGCTGGAAGGGCTGCCACTGGGTATTGTGCAGGAGGGCGCTCGCCGAACCCCGCTTGTTATGCGCGCAGACGTTAACGCCGCTGGGTCACCTGTCACCTTTTCGGCGCTCCCGATCGCACTCCGGGATGGCAGCACCGTACCACTCAGCAGCCTGGCAAACATCGACAGGGTTGAGGGGGTTGTCGGGGTCGGCCGCGAGCGTGGGCAACGATTTACAGTCGTTCGGACCAACGTAACGGGCCGAGATCTCGTCGGCTTCGTAGAGGAGGCAAGTGCAGCCGTGGCGTCGCAGATTGACTTCCCGGCGGGTTACTACGTCGAATGGGGTGGTTCAATTCGAAAACCAGCAGCGCGCTGCGTCCCGGCTGGCAGTCGTTGTGCCGGCTGCTATCGGACTTATCTTTCTGTTGCTCTTCTCAACCTTTAGATCGGTTCGTCAGGCCCTGCTTGTACTAACCAACATTCCGTTCGCGCTCATTGGCGGCGTCTTTGCCCTGTGGTTAACGGGAGAGTATTTGTCAGTGCCGGCATCTGTCGGTTTTATCGCACTACTGGGTATAGCCGTCCTGAACGGAATTGTCATGGTTTCTTACTTCAATCAGCTGCGCGCGCGCGGTTTGCCTATTGCCGAGGTGGTCGTCGAAGGCGCACGGCGTCGGCTGCGCCCGGTCCTGATGACCGCCAGTATCGCTGCATTCGGCCTGGTGCCACTATTATTTGCGTCAGGCCCCGGGTCGGAGATCCAACGTCCGCTTGCCATCGTGGTCATTGGCGGACTCATGTCGGCGACATTGCTAACGCTGTATATCCTGCCGATTCTTTACCGTCGATTTGAAACCGGAGAGGGTGCGGCATGACAGGGAGTCAGAGCGACCAGGCGCTCATTGTGTTGAATGTGCCGCCGAGCCTCGAAGAGTCAGTTATCGATTGGCTGCTGGTGCGAGATGATGGCACCGGGTTTACAAGCTTCCCGGTTTTCGGACACGGGGCAGGCCACAGTCGGCTGAGCGCAGCCGAGCAGGTCAGTGGCCGGGAGCGTCGTCAGCAATTCCAGGTTCAGATTGCTGCCACCGCTGTGGACAATTTCATGCACGACATCGAACAATCCTTCGGCGCGGCAGGCATACGCTTCTGGGTGCTGCCGTTGATGGCAAGCGGACACTTTATGACGCACTAGTCGCGCCTGGTTAGTGTTGGCGCCTGTAACCGGTGCAGTGTTCTCCAAACTACGGAACATCGACAATCCGATGTACGGAACCGCCATAGTCGATAACGTAGAGTTCGCCGTTGCTGTCTTCGGCAAATGCCGAGATTCCGAATACGGTAATTAGCAGCTCTTCACCCACCACGCCCTGCTGGCTGGTTGCCGGAATCGCCCAAATCCTGCCGGACCCAAAGTCGCCGTAAACATACGAACCCTGGAGTTCGGGTATTGCCGTGCCACGGTAAACGTAACCGCCGGTGACCGACTGCCCGAGCCCGCGGCCATATTCCGTGATCGGGTCTGTCAGGCCAGCCGTGCTGCAGCCTGATGTTGGCGGGCGGCAGTTGGCGCCTTCGCGGATTTTCCAGCCATAGTTGTTGCCGATCTCAATCTTGTCGATTTCTTCCCAGGCGTCCTGACCGACGTCACCGGCCCAGAGATCGCCCGTAGTTCTGTCGAAACTCCAGCGCCACGGATTGCGCATGCCGTGGGCAAAAATCTCGGGACAGTCTGCACCGCCAAACCCCTGTGTACATGGCGTAGCGGCATTGGCTGCGAAGGGATTGCCGGCCGGGATCGCATACGGAATCGCACTATCTACATCGATACGTATGAAGGTGCCCAGCAGGTTCGTCGTGTCCTGTCCGCGATTATTCGGATCATCACGATCGCCGCCATCGCCCCAGCCTGCGTAGAGATTCCCGTCAGGTCCAAACTCGATCTGGCCGCCGTTATGATTTCCAAAATCCTGCGGAATGGTCAGGACGATGTCTTCCATGGTCGGGTCCAGAGTCAGGCCGTTATCGATACTGCGAAATCGTGAAATAACCGATTCGGTTCCCCCGTTATTGCGGGTGTACGACAGAAACACCTCGAAATTGCCGTTGCCAAAATCCGGATGAAATGCCAGCCCCAGCAGACCGCGTTCTCCGCCGCTTTGTACTCGTGTGCTCACATCGATGAATATGCTCGTATCGTTGTCAGTCGCGTTGGCCTGGTTCGGAAATACCCGAACAATTCCCTGCTGTTCCACGACAAACCATCGACTCGAGTCGCCCGGTGCCTGGACCAGCGCAACCGGTTGCTGCAGCGTGACCTGATCGAATACCGGCTCTGTAGAAATTGTGATTCCCGAGGGGGGAGGTGGCGGTGGTGGCGGAGGAGAAGGGGGTGGTGGCGAACTGGCAACCGTGGTTGACCCGCCGCGGCAAGACGACATTAATAGCATCGCTAAAAGCAAAGCGACCGTTCGGCAAACGTTGAATCGACTCAGCATGAGCTGCCCCTGTCTCATTGGACTCGTTTGCAGCATAGCGTCGATCGATGCCGCTGTCACAGTGTCACCAGGGTGCGACACCTGACGGTGACGGGACCATCCACCATGGTTAACTGTTGACATATTGCCTAAATCACCTGTCCGGGTTTTCTGCCGCATTTGGGTGGCTCAACCCGGCGTATCGGAGTATTTTATAAGCTGCAAAACATTCAATTCCGCGGCAGGGATATTTCATGCAGGAAAGAATCAACATTACCTTTGTAGCTGTGTTTTTGGCATTGACTGTCGTACATGTAGCGACGGCCGATGAATCGAATCTGAAAGAAATCATGCAGGAATTGAGAGATGATTCGGTTGCCATCTTTGATGGTCTGCTGACGGATGACTTCAGCAAGGTTGCACGAGGTGCAGACAGGATTGCCAACCACCCACAGATACCGCCGGCGCAGATCCAGCTTGTTGCGGCCGAACTGGGCCCGGAGATGGCCACGTTTAAACAATTCGATACTTCGGTGCACGATCTTGCTGTGTCCATCGGAGCCGCTGCAGAAGAGAAAGATCACGACAGGGCAGCGACAAACTATCAGCGTATGCTGGACGGGTGTTTCGGCTGTCATGCAGTCTATCGACAGCGCGTTGCGGCGGTGTTGGGTGGTGCCGCTGCTCAAGAATGACGGGATCCCTGCTTCATATCAGTAGGTGCTAAAGGCGGCGGCGAGTTCCTGCAGTCGATGCAGCAATCAAGCAATGGGTGTCGACCGGGTTTAACAACAGGCAACGGGAAAATCAGATGACGACGGTTTTGCGCACAATCCTGACCATACTGTGCTTTTGTTTACCCAGCGCGGTGTTTGGCCAGTCCAGCGCCGGTTCTGCAACAGACGGTCCGTTGGGGCATGTTCTCTGGAGTGCTGCGGTCGTGGACGCTGCCGCTGATCGTCTCGAGCAGACGCTGGGTGACAAAGCGCTCGTCTGGGAAACCATAGGCAATTACCCCGGACACTCGGTGTACCTGGTTCTGCGTGGACGAACCAGTCGTGCCGAAATTCATGAAACGGAGTCCGACGTGCAGATCAGTATTCGCGGCAAGGCCACCTCCATAGTCGGTGGCACTTTAGTCGACGCCGAATCCCTGCCACGAAAACAACGGCGGGGAACGTCCATTGAAGGCGGCGTGCGACAGGATCTGACACCGGGTGACATCATGCACATTCCGCCCGGTGCGCCACACCAACTGTTGCTTGGCCCCAACGAAGATTATCTTTATCTGTTGATTAAAATTGACGAAGAACCGCTGCAGTAAGGCGCCGCATTTGCAGCCTTCAGTCAGCTCTGAAAATATGCGCGGCGCACGCTGACGAAAGCAGGATTCCGGAGGTATAGCCAATGGGTACAACACGACGTGAAATTGTTGGCGGACTCGCGTCCGCGCCACTGCTGGCTTCACTATCAACTGGGTCTGCGGCAGAGATTGCAACCATCGATGCGGACCGATTTGATCCGTGGCTAGAGGTCGACGCTGCCGCGCTGCAATACAACGCCAGAACGGTCGCCAGGCTGGCCGGCGGTCGTCCAGTACTGGCAGTAGTCAAGAACAACGCCTACGGGCTTGGTCTGACATCCGTTGCGTCCGTGCTCGAGCCCATGTCGGAGATCCAGGGATTCGCAGTCGTCAAAGCGGCGGAAGCCATTGCTCTGCGCGATGCGGGCGTGCGCAAGCCCATCCTGTTACTGGCTTTGTTTTCTGCGCAGGATGGTGAGGAGCTGGCGAGGCGGGACATTCAGTTCAGCCTGTGCACTAATGATGCGGCAGCGCGGGTCATGCAGGCTGCAAAACGAGCCGGCCGGCGCCCCGCGGCGCAGTTTTACCTGGACACGGGCATGAGCCGTATGGGTATTCCTTACCACAGAGCTATGCCGGTACTGGCCCAGGCGGCCAGGCTTGATATCGAGATCATGGGTACATTCACCGGCTTCACCGAGGAAACTGATTTTGATCGAGAGCAGCTCAGGCGCTTCGTGGAGTTCACGGATGCGGCACGGAATAGCGGTGCCGAACTCGGCCCGCTGCATGCGGCCTCATCACATGCTGTATTCAACTTTGCCGATTCACATTTGGACCAGGTACGACCGGGCATCGCGCTGTTCGGTGCATATCCTTCCGATCATACGGCGGAAAGTGAAATCGCAAAACTGCAGGCGGCCGTTAGCCTGAAAGCGCGAATCGTCCGTACGGAAAAGCTACGCACAGGCGACAGTGTCAGTTACGGAGGCCATTATGTAGCCGACAAGCCGGTATGGGTCGCCACCATTCCTGCGGGGCATACCGACGGTATTCCGCGCACGGCGGTCGATGGTTCACGGGTGCTCGTGAATGGCCGGCTTTACCCGGTCATTGGTGCGGTGAGTGCGAGTCATACCATCATCGAGATCGGAGACGAACCCAGCGTCAATATCGGTGACGTCGCGACACTGATGGGCCCTGAGCATGATGCTATACACCCGAATGCAGTTGCATCAACGAGTAGCACATCGGTCTATGACATTCTTATGCATCTGAACCCGGCACTGCCCAAGATACTCGTCTAGATCGACACGCCCTGTTAAAACCGGCCGGTCACAGCACCATGGCGCGCGAAACGGGCGTGTCTACGCAAGGTGATCACCTGCAGCATTATCGACGCCTGCAGAAACGGTGAATAACGGCTTGTGAACAGCCACGACTTGCCTGGTCCAGCTTGATCAGTGGCGTTGTCGGTTCGACCTAGTGTGTTGAATTTTTAAAGAATTTCGACCGCAGGCCGATTATATCGCCATGGTCGACAGCAATAGCGAAGTTGGCGAAGAACTGGTCCTGGATGATCAAGTCATCGCTGTGTATGCACGAGAAATCATCGAGTCTGTTGCAGGCGTCGTCAATCTGATTATTTTCGACCAGGCCGGAACGTTCCGATGGGGCCTGAGAAACCAAAGCAACCCCGTGTTGATGTCAGCTACTGACGCACCGGGAAGTATGGACCTGCGCCGGCCCTTGAAGCGCAGGCTGGAGCAGAACAAAGTTGCCTACGATTTTCCGCTTCTCCAGGAAGATACGCCGCCATTAGTGCTGCGCCTGATCGTAAACACGTTCGACCCCCCGAGCCTGAGCTATATCAATGACGCTATCGCTCCAGCACTGGAGTGCCTGAGCCGCCAGATTCGAATCGATACATCTCTCACTATTAAAACGCTCATTACCGCGGACAAGAGTCAAAGCCACAACCTGACCGCCAACCTGGATGCAGTCCGACTCAAGGGAAGTTACGACGAGAAAGTGAACACGTTGACCGACGTTTTTCGAGAAACAATCAAGTGTCCGGTTGTCTCGGTTTACATTCCCGAGAAGCGACTCCTGGTGAGTTCTTCAGCGGATCCCGGCCTGGCCGATTTTATCAAAGCTCTTGCAGAGAAGTTGTTTACGGTACTGGAGATGAAGAATAAAGCGATCTCCGTAAACATCATTTTGCCCGGTGGCAAAGAACATGTCGCTACCTGCGTTCCCCTGAGCCGCAGCCAGCGGAAGCCAGGCGGACTGGTCGCCCTTATCGATCGCGCGAAAAAACCCGGGCACACCCGTGCCCTGAGGTCGCTTGGTGCCAAGGTCAATTCTTTGCCGGAGACAGATTGTGCAGCTTCATCTCTCGTCGGGCGCACCGATTTACTGACAACAATAGACACGACGATTGCAGTGCAGTCTCCTCTGTCGAATACACTGGCCTATTTTGATATCGACAAAATGCACGCCATCAATGACGCATTCGGCTACTCAAATGGTGACAGAGCCCTGGCAAAGCTGGGTGAAGTGCTTGTCGATTGTGTTGGTAGCAATGATGTAGCCGCACACCTGGGTGGCGATCGCTTCGCGCTGTTTATGCCCGGTGCCTCTGCCGATTCGGGTGTACTTAAAATAGAGCATATCCTGAGGCAGTTCTCGCATGAGTCGCTTGAGAACAACGACAAGTCACTTCGTTTTTCGGCCAGCGCGGGCATCGTGACGACGGATTCCTCCGCGCAGAGTGGCGAGGAGCTGCTAATTCTCGCCGAAGTTGCGGCACGGGGCGCCCAGGATCGGGGCGGCAATCAAAGTGCAATCTATCAGGGTACTGATGGCAGCATCATGCAGCGCCGTAGTGATGTCGATAAAGTCGGGTTCCTGCAAATGGCGCTCATTGAGAACCGATTTACGATATTTGCGCAGGAAATCGAACCGATAAATATCGAGGGCATGCAGAAATTCGAGCTGCTCATTCGACTGTTCGATGACAGCGTCGAGAACGGCAATGCGCACCAGTTCCTGCAGGCGGCTGAGCGTTACCAAATGATGGCAGCGCTGGATCGCTGGGTTGTAAACTCGGCGCTTGAAACACTGTCGAATGCCGACAATTCACTAGAAGTCAATTTAAGGTCTTTCTGTATCAACGTTTCGGCACAGTCGTTGCAGGACGATACCTTCGTGGACTACATCGAGGCCCGTATAGCGGAAACAAACATTCCGCCAGACATACTTTGTTTTGAAATAACCGAAACGTCGCTGGTGCGTTGCATCGACAGGGCGCAGCGCTTTATAAAGCGAATTCAGCGACTTGGCTGCCAGGTCGCATTGGATGATTTTGGCACCGGCTACAGTTCATTTGCCTACCTGAAAACATTGCCGGTCGATATCCTGAAAATTGACGGCTCTTTCGTTCGCGACCTGCTGGAGTGCGAGCTGTCGAATACGATTGTGTCCTCTGCTGTCAGCATAGCGCACGTCATAGGCGCGACTACCGTTGCCGAGCATGTAGAGAACGCCCTTGTCAGGGCCCGGCTGAAAGAACTCGGTGTGAATTACGCTCAGGGATTCGCTGTACATCGCCCGGAGGCATTGCAAACGGTGCTTGAAAATTTCAGTGAGCAAGCCGACATTTCGAAGGACGCCATTGAGCGCGTCGACCTGCGGTCGGACACAATCGAAGAACTCCTGTCAGCAACGAAAGGCTAGTCGTCCAGCCTGGCAAAGCAATAAATAGACCGAGCAAACCGGTGATCACGCCAAATTCGCCCCTGGCAGCGCACAAGCCGCGATGACCGCGCATGGCGGAACCGGTAGCGCGTGTTCCTCAACGACGGATGTATCGATTTCTGCCCAAAGGCTGGCTAAGAAAACTGCCTATTGCGAGTGCAGATCCAGCGCGCTCCTGAGGAGCGCTTCCGCGATTTTTGCGGGGACTGCACTATCGGCGTTAGCCATGACAACGACCGCCATACCTGAATCAAGATCCAGCAGCAGGTGGGCTTTGTGGGCAGCAAACCATCCGCTATGCCGTGCCACAGGGCGACCCATCAGCCTGTCGATCTTGATGCCCAGGCCCCATCCCGACGCTTGCGCCGACAGCATTTGCGACCGCATTGTGTCTGACAACACGGCACTGTCGCTGAATCCGAGTAGAGAGCGGGCAAGCCGACTCAGATCATTCGCTGTCGTGTAAATGCCGAATGCCGGCGTCATCGCTTTGGCATCGTGATACTCGCGGACGTAACGATCGCCAACCTGCCGGCCCAGTCCCGCAAATGGTCGTTCCCCGCTCGGAATGACACGATTGACGGGCGAATAGCCGACCGCAATGTCCGTAACGGGACCGGGAGATCCCGACGAATTCAGTCCAAGTGGCTGCAGCACGCGCTCGCGAAGCGCGTCATCATAACTTTTGCCATGTGCCGTCGCAGCGATATTGCCGAGCGTCGCGTAGCCGATGTTTGAATAGTGGAATTTTTCTCCCGGCACCGAACGAAGCACGGTTTCCGCCAGGTATCCGGCAAGTGCTTGATCATCCGGAAACTTCGCAGAGAACCAATAGCCAAAATTCCCTTCCCTGTCAAGACCGGACGCGTGTGTCAGGAGATGTCGAACGGTAATGCCGCCATCACCTTGAGCCGGCGTCGCGCCAATGCCCACAACGCGGCCATCCAGCCGCAGTCTGCCTTCCTCGGCCAGATTCAGTGTCAGTATGCCGGTAAATATTTTAGACAAAGAACCAGCGTACAGAGGTGTGTCTGGCGTCATCGGCCGGGCTGTTTCCAGGTCAGCAAAGCCGCTCCCGCTGGCAAAGATCACCTCTTCTCCCTGCGTGATGACAATACTCACGCCGGGAATCTGCTGGTCCACGCGGAACTGGTCTACAATCGCCTGCATATCTGCTGAACTCACAGCAGCAAGCGTGGCGAGGGTCAAAGCCGGAATCATGAAAGTACCTGGTCGCTATTGGAGACAGGCAGAGCATAGCATTCGCCTGTTGCCCTGTTTTGGCTTATGACGAAATCCGCGGGTGTGGTTTTGATCGACACAATTGACGTTCCCGAAGTCGCGGTCGCCCTGATATATTCGTCCTTACAGTAATCGGCAGACCGGGAAGCACTATGAAAATAGCAGGATACATTTTGTCGCTGGGGCTGGTACTCGCTGGTAGCACCTGTTTCGCGCAGGTGGTCAAGAGCGTGGACGATTACAAGGCCGAAGCCGAAGCAGTCGTGTCCGCGATCAGTGTCACCGATGCGCGGCAACTCAGCGGCGATGAATCCGTCGTTTTTGTCGATGTGCGAGAAGAAGACGAGATTGATCGACTCGGAAAAATCGAAAATTCGGTTCATGTTCCGCGCGGCGTGCTTGAGTTTTACGTCGATCCGAGAAGTTCGATGCATATGGATATATTCAGCTCCGGAAAACGGATCGTGTTCTATTGCGCCACCGGTGGTCGTTCGCTGCTGGCGGCAAAAGTTGCCAAAGATATGGGCGTGCACGATTCGCTATACCTGAGTGGCGGTTTCAAAGCGTGGCTGGAAGAAGCTGAACCGTTATCCCGGTGATCCACCAGGCTGCCCGCTCTTGACCAGAGCGGAGTTACCCGCCTGTTTGAGTCCTGTCAAAGTACAAGTCTGGCTGCCGGTGCAATGTCGTTGAAGCAACAGAACCACACTGAACCCCTGCAGGAAGAGCAGATCACCGAAACTGTGCGAAAGTGGGTTGCGTCGGTTGTTATCGGTCTGAACTGTTGTCCATTTGCCGAACGTGAACTGGACGCAGGTCGTATTCGATTTTCGACCACGGCCGGGCGATCGGAAGAAGAGCTATTGGAAGCCCTGCAACTTGAGCTGAATTACCTTAGTGAAAACCCCGCTGTCGAAACGACGCTGCTGGTTCATCCGCTCGTGCTGCAGGACTTTTTCGACTACAACCAGTTTCTGGATATTGCAGACAGAGTGCTGGTTGAATTGAATCTGGAAGGCGTTTTTCAGATCGCAAGTTTTCACCCGGATTACCAGTTTGGCGGAACCCGGGCGGAAGACGCAGAGAATTTCACTAACCGGTCTCCTTATCCCATGTTGCACCTTTTGCGGGAGGAAAGCATAGGACGAGCGATAGCCAGTTATCCGGATATTGCAGATGTCCCCAAACGCAACATTGCACTAATGAACAGCATGGGTAGCGACAAGCTCAGGGCATTGTTATCCGCCTGTCACGAGAACAACACAAAATCGACGCAATAGGTACCGCCGCGTCGGACCGATCAACCTGACTACCAGTCGATGCGTGAGCCGTCGTTGTTCAGAAAGATCCCGGTCTCCGAGCCATCAATTGACGCAACCACATTCCTGATGCGCTGCGCGCTTTCAGCCGCGGTAATGGTCCCGGGACGGTCAAACTCGAATTCGGTCTGCCTGCTGGCCTCTTCCAGTGACATGCCACCAGCCTGGTACATCATTCGAGTGCGCACGATACCCGGCATCAACATTGCAACCGTAACGTCCTGGTCCTTCAGCTGCATCGCAACGGTACGCATTGCCATATTGACGGCCGCCTTACTCGTTGCAAGTATCGGAAAGGGGGTAGGGTTTTCCATTCGCGAAATTGAGCCGATAGTGCTGGAGATGACGATTATTTTCTTCTGCTCACTGGCGGCCACGTTCGCGGCGAATGCCTCTGAGACCTTCATCGGTCCAAATACGTTCACCGCCATCAGCCGGGCAAAAAGATCCGCGCTGAGGTTGCCCCAATCCTGCCCCGGCCTGCCGCCGAGCAAGCCGGCGTTATTGATCAGCACGTCGATCGGCGTACCCTCGAGTTTCTTTGCCAACGCAGCGATTTGCGCCATGTCAGTCACGTCCAGCGTTTCAATCGTGACATTCTTCTGTTTCTGCGCCAGTGCCAGAAGTTCCTCATCGTCGTGAGGGGAGCGACTGGTGGCGATAACATGCCAGCCTTCTGCGGCGTACTGGGTCACCAACTCAAGCCCGATGCCGCGATTGGAGCCGGTCACGAGCACGGTTTCAGCGGCCGCGAGACCGCTTAAAGATAAGAGAAAAGCAATGAGAACCAAGCGCATTTTAGACGGACTCCTTTTGTACCAACGTAGCAAAGGAGTCTAGCGTACAGGAAACATCATGGACAGTTGCTGGCACTCCAACTGAGAACCAATGGCCGCCTCGGCGAAGGCACGCAGAGCAGCATCAGCTAGTGGCCCCGGTTCGAGGTCGCACTGTCGTATGGGTCGCAGTTTTCTTCAGTCACAAGTTCAAAAGGATGTGGCTCCACATCACCCATCCACAAATTATGCCCGATTTCGTCCGTCGTAATACGGGCAGGTCGGCGAATGCGTACGGTGTCACCACTACAGTTATTCGATTCAGTTTGCATGCTTGTGATATCGGCCGTGTGCCTTTGAGCTTTAACAACAAATTCACAAGACGGCAACGCCGACGGCAATCATGCCTCGTTTGAAGTATTCGTCTTCTTCAAAAACAGACGCCCGTCGATAACGACCAGCGCTATTGCGATGATTACCATGCCCGCAATTTCCAAAAGACGCACAGGTTCATCAAGCAAATATGTTCCCAGTAACAGTGCTGTTACCGGCATCAGGAATGTCACCAGCATGAGATTCACAGATCCGGCCGAACTCAGGATGCTGAAATAGAGAATGTAAGCCACAGCAGTGGCCAAAACAGCGAGCCCGGTCACGGCCAGCCAGGCGTTACCGCTGGCTGCTGCCAGGTGCCCCGGTCCATCGATCATCATGGCCGCAGGAAGCAGCACAACTGCCGACATCGTCACCTGGCCGGCGGCCGCCACGACTGGTGCGATTCCTGCTGTATGAAAGCGGCGCCCGTATATGCCTGCGAGCGCATACGACAAAGCGGCGAGAAGAATTGCAAGCTGGCCAACCACCAGGGAATTATTCGAATTCAGGGCTTCCGGGCCGAGCATAATTGCCACACCAACAAAGCCGATGACGAGCCCGGCAACCTTCAGTCCGCCAACTTTTTCGGTGCGTATGAACAGCGCAACAACCAGCACGATAAACAATGGCGTAGTTGCATTGAGAATAGAAGCCAGGCCTGCCGTGATCGTCGTTTGCCCGAATACGATGAGTGAAAACGGTATCACGTTGTTCAAGACGCCCATGACCAGAAACCAGCGCCATGCCTTGATGTCCGAAGGAACCTCATACCCTGATGCCAGCGCGACAGACCACAAAACCACAGCGGCGATTACCACTCTCGCTGCGACCACGGAAAGAACCGGCAACTCTCGCAGTGCAATTTCATTGAAATAGAAAGAGCCACCCCATAAAAGCGACAGCACGATCAGCATGAACCAGTCAGATGATTTCATGTTCATCCCTGCAGGCCTTTGAATGGTGCAGGATAGGCGATTCGCCGGCCGATAATAGCCACTATCGGACGTTGACATCGATGTTTACTGAAGCGGCTGCATCTCCTGCAGCACGGTTGGTACAAGTTCGGACACGGTCGGATGAATGTGCACCGCACGCGATATGACCGTGTAAGGCTTTTTCGCATACATGACATCCAGTAAGCCGTGAATCACCTCGTCGCCGTTCATGCCGAGCATTGCCGCGCCGAGTATTTCCTCGGTTTCAGCGTCGACCAGAATCTTCATGAAGCCGCGTGTATCACCAAATTCCCGTGCCCGGCCTACGCGAGTCATCATGCGTTTGCCAATGAGCGCCTTTCGTCCGGACTCACGAACCTCGCGTTCGGTCATGCCTATTCGCCCCAAGGGTGGGTCCGTGTACAGGCCGTAGCTAAGAATCCGATCGGATACTTTGCGCGCATCGCCGTCAAACAGGTTGGCCGTGACAATTTCGAAATCGTTGTAGGCGGTATGGGTGAAAGCACCTCGGCCATTGACATCGCCAAGTGCCCAGATATTCTCCGCGCTTGTCTGCAAGCGGTCATCGACTTCGATGTGGCCGAAACGGTTTACATCGACGCCGGCTTCGTCCAGGCCAAGGTCATCGGTATTAGGAATACGTCCCACGGCGAACAACATGTGCGACCCTTCAACTTCCTCAAAGTGATCACCACAATCCGCGCGAACAGCAACTCCGGATTTTGTTTTACGAGCTTCAAGGCATTCAGCCCCCAATCGAAAATTGACGCCTTCGCCTTCCAGTATTTCCTGCACAGTCTTTGCTACATCCTCGTCGTCACGTCCGATGATGCGCTCGGCCATTTCGACAACAGTCACCTCGCTGCCGAAACGACGATACATCTGCGCGAATTCCAGGCCAATGTAACTGCCACCGATGATGATCAGGTGCTGGGGCAGGAAATCAACATCCATAATGCTCGAATTGGTCAGATAGGGAACGGCTTCCAAACCTTCCCAGTCAGGAATCCGTGCCCTGGCGCCAACATTGATGAATATTCGGTCGGCGTGCAGCGTTTCGCCATTGACCTCAACAGCGGTGGCATGCAGGAAGCGGGCATGTCCCCTGATCAGATCGACGTTTTCCATGCCGCCAAGCCAATCTGTCACAGCCTGATTCGAGGACCCGGCGATCTCATCCTTACGAGCTTTGACCGCCTGCATATTGACAGCCACACTGCCGTCAAGTGAAAAGCCGAACGCTGCTCCCTGGCGCGCCATGTGTGCTGCCCTGGCGCTGCCGATAAGCGCTTTCGTCGGTATGCACCCTACATTGACGCAGGTGCCACCTATTCGAGCACGCTCGATAATCGCGGTCTTCAGGCCTTCGCTGTTCAGGCGCCCCGCAAGTGCCGGGCCCGCCTGGCCGGTACCGATGATAATGGCGTCAAATTGTTGCTGCATTTGAGAAACACTACGGCAAATTCAGAATGGTGCCAATGCTTGAACACTCCTGGCGCGGGTCCAGTCCTGGTAACAGTTACGTCAGGATTTTTCAGCCAGGTTGTTGATGGCGGACTCGATTTCCGATTCCTCGAAAATTCCTATCTCGTTTTCGCCGTTTCTCGGCGGCCAGCCGGACCGCAGATGCAAATCACGCTGCGGGAATGGAATTTCAATGCCATGTTTTTTCAGCGCGGTTTCCAGCGCCCATAGATAAGCAGCCCTGGTTCGTGTCGGGCGCCTGGCACCCTGCCGGTTAACCCAGACCAGCAGCAGGAAGTTGAGGCTGTTGTCACCAAACTCAACCAGCCATACATCGGTTTCGCGACTCTTCATGTTGGTCAGCGTATAGGGAACTTCCTCAGCCGCTTCCATGGCCGCTTTCTTTACCACTTCCTTGTCGCTGCCGTAGGCGACGCCAAACGGGATCCTGACACGCAGTATGCGTTCACCGAGCGTCCAGTTCGTCAAACGCGTTGTTACGAATTCCGAGTTTGGCACCACGATATCAATATTGTCGTTCGTATTGATCAGCGTACTGCGAACGTTGATCGCCTTGACGGTTCCGGTGAGGCCCGTGTCGAGTTCGATGTAGTCACCCACTCGAAGCGAATGTTCGAACAGTATGATCAGGCCGGATACGAAATTATTTACGATAGACTGCAGGCCAAAACCGATGCCGACACTGAGCGCACCGGCGACCAGTGCAAGATTACTGAAATCAAGACCGATCGACGTGAGTGCGATGAACAGCGCAAGAATGACGATGGTGTAGTGAGTAAGACGGCCCACTGTGTACATTGACGCCTGCGTGCCGCTGTATTCACTGGCGCTTACGCGACGGATGGCCAACTGAATGCCTCGGGACAGCAGCATGGCCAGCGTCAGGATGATGATGACGCGCAGTATGTCGCCACCCGTTACAGGCGTCTCTCCTACAGAGAACAAGGTTGTGTCTGCGAGACCGGCGACGCGCAGGTAGGCGGTTTTTACAGCCCGACTCATGCTTGCCAGCCACGATCTGAATGCGCCGGAATAGTCCGCCACCGCGACGTCGACGACCTGCATGAGCAGTTCGAGATCGGCACTTGTTGCTTCCAGATCCGCTATCTTCGCGAGTGTCTGCCGCGCCAATTCGAGGCGCTGGTCGAGCAGGCGTTCTGCAGTCCGCTCAAGACCGTCGCGATTCTGGCTTTGAACCGCCAGCAACTCGGCTTCCGTATCGCTCTGCCACTCGGGCGCTCGTTGTTCGATGTCTCTTATCAGCTCCGACCACTCGAGCACCTGGGTTTCGAGCGTGGCAAGATCGACGTCGGTGCCTGTCTTTAATGCAGTCCACCAGTATTTCGCACTTGAGCGGGCGCGGCGTTCCGCGGCAAGAGCCAGATCTATCTCCGCGGCGATAAACCTTTGCTGCTGCAGCCGATTCTGGGATCGGCCCTGCGCGGTGTCGGTGTCCAGCGTGCTTGCAGCAACCTGGGCCGATGCCAGGGCTGCTCTCGCCGCCGTTACGGCCGTAGCATCTGCCGCCACGCGCTGTTCGAGATCGGCAAGTTCCGTGTCACTGCCCGTCGGTGCAAGGCGCTCACGGGCAAGTTCGACACGTTCCCCGGTCGCATCGGCGAAGTCAGTGCCCGCTTCATACCGTTCGGTCAGCAACTCAAGGCGCAGAGCCGAGATGGCCTGTACGACGCGCGCCTGCACGAGGCGCAGCGCGAGTAACCAGCGTTCGTCGCCTTCGGCTGATGCCGTGTATTCCCTGAAGGCAGCGTCGCGTTGCCTCCTTGCACCCGCCAGCGTGCGCTCCTCGCGTTCAACCTCAAGTCGCTCTTCTGTGGCACCCGTGCGCGCTTCACGCGCGACAGCAGCGAGCTCCAACAACTCCTCAAGCGAGTAACTGGGCGCCTCCGGCGGCTGGCCTGGCATCGCAACATCTGTAATGTCCAGTACATTCAGATAGGCCACAAAATTGTCGCGGACCGTCGCCAGCAGCGACCTCGCGATTTCCTGGTTCTGTACTTCGAGATCTGCAATCTGCGCGCTGACGACCTCGTCAATTGCAGCAACGCGCGTTTCGACCTGTTCTCGCGGACCCTCGAAGTAGGTCCACCAATCGGATTGCAATGCCTGCAGGTCCGGCGTCAGAATTTCCTCGACTTCTTCCACGTCCTGGGCAAGCGCATCCGTAAACATGAGCGCACTTGCCAGCAGAATCGAAAATAGTGTCGATCGCCTAGTCAGCATTCGTCACCGGTCCCCTGGTGTGTCGGTATTTGTGCATGAATTGAACAAGTTTAAGCTAATAATACAGGCCAGAAGTATGACAACAGATGTCCGCAAAAAATAGAATGATTCCGGGAATACCGGCAAATGACCTCGGAGCGGGTGCTCCGCCTAGGGCAGCTTGTCCAGCATTTCCGTAGCCGACTGCCTTATCTCTGCGTCCGCACCCATCTGTACGGCATTCGTGAGCGCTGTGCGCGCTGCACCAGTGTTGCCCATCTGGCTGTTCACAAAGCCTAACGTAAGCCAGGTTCTCTGGTGGGTCGAATCTGCAGCAATACCCTCGTTGAGCCGCTTTAGTGCTTCATCGGAGCGGCCCAGGTAATGTAGCGTGAGGCCGAGATTGTTATAGGTATCCGCATTGTCGGGCCCGAATTCCAGCAATTTTTCGTACAGATCAGCAGCCTGCTCATACTGTCCATTGGCGAAATAATTGTTGGCCTGGCGTGATAGGTCGACCGGGTCCCGCATGTCCGTCTGGCTGGGCACGGAAAGGTTGAACTGTTGCAGGTTCGCCGCAGTGATGTCTTCTGTCCAGCCAGGCCCGCTGTCGGTTACCGCAACAGGGCTGCTGCTGATCGGTGTAGCCGGTTCCAGGTAATATTGTCGGGTCAGCGCAAATACTGCCAAACCAAAGGCGACCTGAAAAACCGCCATGCCAATCCAGAATTTGCTGTCACGAACCATAGCGAGTGTACCTTTACTAGAATTGCCAGATGATGCCAATCGAGGGTATAAGCGGCAACCAGTTTCCCGTATTCCGCGAAAGTATCTGCTTGCCGTCACCGTCAGTGACCAGGCGATATTTCGCGCAGCATGGATTCTGCCGGTCATAAAGATTCGAGACTTCCAGAAATGCCGTTAATTCGCCTTTGGACACGTCGATGCGTCGACTTGCTCTTGCATCGAGTTTATGAAAAGGCGAATGCCTTAATCTGTTTCGCGGCGAAGTTGATGCCGTCAAACTGGTTGAACCATCCGGATTCGTGATGGAATTGACAAGCAGGTCTGTGCGCGGCCAGCCGGTGTGAACAACACCTGACGCGCTGAAGTTCCATTTGTTCCAGTCCCAGCTAAGACCACCATTGATCGTGTTGGTCTGATCCCAGCTGCGCCTTACGTCACCGGCCAGCTGCTCGTCCTTTATTGACGACCAGGTATAGCTTAGCCACCACAATAATTCCGCTGACTCACTCTCGCCGGAAATTCTGAGTTCTGCACCTTTTGCGACAGCGCCGTCAGTGTCGATGCCCAGGCGGTCGATCTGCAATTCGGGAATGAGGACCAGCGGGTCGAAGGCGTTTTCGTAGTATGTCATCAGGGACCGATATTTTTTTCGATAGACCTCGACATAGATATCAATACCTGTGGACAGTGCATGCGAAATACTGGAGACAAGGTGAGTTGCGCGCTGCGCGGGGAAGAATGACGTTACACCATCCGCTACCTGCAACTCGTTGATCTCCTGCGCCTGGTAATATCGCCCGCCGCCGAGACGGATCTCAGTGCGATCATTCAGGAAATACAGCAGATTGAAACGCAGACTCGTCTGGTCGTCATTCTCCGCAGTGGTGTAGGTTTGCTGGTCCCAGCGAATTCCACCATCGAGTACCAACCGTTCGAAAGGGCGCCACCTGGTCTCAAAATACGCTGCGTATTGCCCGCCCGACGGCGCAACCTGGATGTTATTGGCAAGCGTTGCCTGGTTATTCAGAATCTGATCGAATGGCGAAAAAATCTGTAACGACGAGTCGTAGTCATAGCGGGCGTCCAGGTGCTTCAGGTCCAGGCCAGACCTGACGACCAGCGCATCAGATACTGTCCACCGCCAGTCTTGCCTGAACGACATGTTGCGAAACTTGCGTGTCTCCGTGACGTTTCCGGTCAGGACACCAGCAATATCCGCCGAACCAAGCCGGGCGTTGTCGATTGCTGTTGCCGACAAGATGGTTGAACTCGATAAGTCGCTGGTCCAATCCGTTTCAGCCTTGAGCCATGCGACGCGATTTCTGTATGTCGCGTTGGCTTGTTCGCTGCCATCGATTTCGTTTAGTGAAACCTTGTCATACGAAAGCAGCGCGTTGGCACTAAGGTAGGTGTTGTCACCCAGCTCCCAGCCAACGTGTAGTAAGGAATCTTCAAAACTTGGTGATCCGTAATCAGGGTTGACGATGTCGGCGACGAGATCGAGATTGCCGCGCCTGCCGGTGATCAGCCAGTCACCATGATCGCTGCCACCGAAACGTCCCATTGACAGCACAGACGCACTGTAAAAATTCAGCGCGAGCTCGGTGATTGTTCCCGGCTCGGGCTGTCGCATTGACATATCGATTACGCCGCTCATGCGATCACCATAGCGCGCCTGATATCCGGCGCTATAGAAGTCAACGCCATCCACTGCATTTTGATCGACAATAGAAGACAGCGCCTGGAAATCTTTCAAGTGAAATGGTTCGTACAGCCGCAATCCATCAAACAGGAACAGCTGTTCATTATCGATTCCCCCCCTGACGTGGCTGCGGGCAGAAACGCCGCCGCTGGCGATCCCGGGGAGCCGATGAATAGCCCGAACCGCATCATCCGTAACGTCCGGTAACTGTGTGGTCAGCTGGCGTTCGAGGAAAGTATGTGAACCTGCCTGGTCGTACTCAAGGCTATACAAGCTCGAGCTCACGACGATTTCCGTCAATGGTAAATCGATTGCCACCGATTCAATGCCGGCTATCTTAGCTTCGCCGGGATCGGCGTCAGCGCCCTCGCGCAGCGATCGGATAATGAGGAAGCTTTCGTCGGGACCGTCGGCGAGCGTCAGGCGGTTGGCTTCGAGCGCTTTGCGTAAAGCCGCAATCGGCTTCTGGGTGTCGGGCTCAAATTCCAGGACGAGTTCGGGCCCGACAAGATCGTTGCTGTATATGATCCGGATATCCTGCTCGATGAGCCAGGCAATAAAGTCAGTGACCTGCCTGCCCTGCCATTGGACTTCAGCGGCTGCGGCGCAATGGCAGCACAGCAGCAAAAAGAAAGTGGCCCGAAGACATGGTGGCAGTCGCATGGCGGCAGTTTAGAGCAACGCCTGCTAGCCACCAATACTTGGCTGCGCCGCTGCGGCCCGAATACTGAACTACCTGTCGATCGTTATGCTCTTTTCATCGACCACATAGGCAAATTGCGTTGTTGCCAGTATTGACGCCAGCGCCTCATCCGGCGTAAATCCTGTGATGGAGCCGAACCACTCGCTGCGCATTGTCGCCATGCGCACCTCATCGCTCGAGAAGACAAGCGTTCTGCCCGTCTCACGGGCCGCCCATTTCAGGAATTCCAGCAGAGACTGACTGGCGCTGTCATATTCCGGCGCTAACATCGTCGCCCATTGCCAGGATTCATCGTACGGAGTGACCGATTCGACAATAACGTCATTGCCATTCTGCACCAGCAGCTTTTCGCCAGCATTTGCGACAATCGTCGTTTGCCCCTGAACAACATCGACTCTGCCTTCGCGCACGGCAACGCGCAATTCAGAATCACCGACGGAAACCGAAAACTGCGTTCCAATATCGGTTGCTGTGCCAAATTCAGTGTTTATCGTTAATTGTCGGTCACGATAAATGCGCTCACCGGAATCTGCGTAGACCTGGCCACTCACAAGCGTAATTTCGTCCGCCGCATCGAACTGCAAGGAGGTGTTTGCGTCAATCCTGAGTGATATATCTTCGGCCAGGGAAATGCTTATGCCGATCTGTGCGCCTGTCTCGAGTGTCTCACCGGCATACAGGGCGCGACCAATTGTTAAATCCTGATAGCTCGCCTGAGAGTCGCCGTAGACGTTCGCAATGGTTCCGATCTGCTGCAACGGCACGGCCGAATTCTGCACATTAAATGCAAATACAATCAATATTGTGGCTGCAAGCGCTGCCGGAACTGCCCATCGCAGCTTGCTTCTCCCCCGCGTTTCGCTCTGCCAGCGTTGCCGGACATTGTCGTGAACCCGCTTTTCAATATCGGCACGAATAACCGACCTCGGGCCGGCAAGATTCATAAGGGTTGAAACGGTGTCATCTGCATGATCATCGTCGGTTGAGTCCTGACCTTCGTTGCTCGTCTTTCTACTCATGTTGAAAAGCTCACTAAATAGTCGTAAATGCCCAAGTCCTAGTCCAGCAAAAAGTCGGGTTCAAAGTCCCAGAGCGATCGAAAACCTTCCTTGAACGCCACGCGCGCGCGCGTCAGCACGGATTCCGCAGCCTTCGAACTGATCTCGAGATGTTCGCCGATTTCGTCGACGCTACAGCCACGGATATATTTCAATTCCAGCGCAGTCGCATACTTGGTGGGCAGGTATTCCAGTGTTAATCTGACAAACCTCGCCAGCTCCTCCTGGTTATGCGAATTCTCCGGCGTGTCTGCTTCGATAGAAATTGACTCCAGTGCAGCTCTGACTGCCGGATGATCTTCGATAGCCAGTGTCTGGCTTTCCTGCCTGCCACGCTGCCTGAATACGGTCGACATTTCACCGCGGCAAATCTGGCAAAGCCAGGTGAACAGCTGTGCTTCGCCTCGATACGTTCCCATCTTGCCTACGACGCGACACATCGTTCGCTGCACAATTTCTTCCGCGAGTTCCTCGTCACCGTTGACACGGGTTAGCGTGAAACGAAAAAGACGTGGGAAGTACTCACGAAAAAACGTCTCGAAAGCCTCTGAATCGCCCTTCGCTACGCGCTTAGCCAGCGCGCGATCCTCATGCAGTTGCGAGAAATTCACGTCAAAAACCTATACCCAGGCGATCACTAACCGTTAGACACGTGTCTGGCCGAAATCCTTCGCCGTACCCGGCAGAATCCCCGCCCCGTTGATATCGGGCATTTTATCACCCGGCATATTTGCCGCTGGGCCAGGCGAAGGATTAATCCGCGCCGCGCGTCTAACGGAGGCAAATACGCAATTAATCAGTCGCAAGGCGTTTTATTAATGCCTAAGCAGCTGAGTTAACTCTAAAAGGTGTGAAAACGATGCACATGCCTGCGACCGCAATAACGGGCCGAGCAAACTCATTCCGCCTCGGCACGCACGGCATCTCCATCATCGTAACCCTGCTTCTGTCATCTAGACTCAGCGCCGAGGCTGCTCCTGACGCCGGGCCAGCAGCAGCACCGCCCGCTCAGTCCGCAGCGCTGGCGATCGCGACCTTCCCATCGTCCCAGGCAGTGATCGGTGCGGTCACTATCGTTAACGGCAGCATTTTTGACATCACTGATCCGGAGGAGAACAAGCCACTCTATCGATTGGCCAACAACGCCCACGTTACGACCCGTCCGTCGGTCATTCGGCAACAGCTGCTTTTCGATTCCGGTGACCCGTTCTCTATGCGTGAGCTGCAGGAGTCCGAACGAATCCTGCGAAGTAATCGCTTCATCCAGGATGCAAACATCGAGCCAGTACTCGGCGAAGACGGCGTTGTCGATATCAATGTCCGCACCAGCGATGTGTGGACCCTCGTGCCAAAGATTTCCCTGTCCCGTTCTGGCGGGGAAACCAATTCCGGCATCGGCGTTAAAGAAATGAACCTTCTTGGCACCGGCGTCGATGTCGAGGCGCTCTATAAATCGAACGTTGACAGAGATTCAACGATCTTCAAGTTTTCAGACCGCAATCTTGGATCATCCTGGTACCGGCTGGACGCGATTTACGCCAATAACAGCGATGGATATAACTACCAGGTCGACTTTGGCAAGCCATTCTATGCCCTGGACACCACTTCAGCATTCGGCGTTTCTTTCCTGACCAGTCGCCAGGTTGACTCACTTTACGATCGCGGTCAGGTGCTGGCGCAGTACGGCAATCAGGCTCGATCGCTTGCTGTTTTCAAAGGCTGGTCTGAAGGGCTGAAAAAAGGGTGGACACGCCGCTTTACAACCGGCCTGGTATTTGACGAGCATCGCTTTGCAGCCCTGGATTCCCCCGAACCGACGCTGGCCATTCTGCCGCATGATCGCAAACTGGTTTATCCCTTTGCAGGCATCGAGTTCATGCAGGACAAGTATGAAAAAGCCGCGAATCACGACCAGATAAACCGGACCGAAGACCGTTACCTGGGCACCCGGCTCAGCGCCCGCGTGGGTGCAGCGCGGACAACTTTTGGCTCGGACCGAAATGCCTGGATTCTCAATGCAGCCGCCCAGACCGGTTTTGGCAGCTCGGAGAAGCGGTCATTGATTCTTGCCAGCAATGTCACGACGCGGGTTGAAGACGACGGCCCACAGGATCTGCTTCTCGACGTGTCCGCAAAGTACTACAGCAGGCACGCAGAAGGGCGACTTTTCTACGCCAGTCTGAGTGGCTCCTACGGACACAACCTGGATATTGATAATCCGATGATGCTCGGTGGCGATAACGGGCTTCGCGGATATCCGCTGCGCTATCAAACCGGCGATAAACGAGCGCTGCTAACCCTCGAACAACGCTTCTTTACGGACTGGTATCCGCTGCGACTCTTTCGTGTAGGCGGCGCGATCTTCTTTGACGCCGGTCGAACCTGGGGGCGTAGTCCGGTTTCAAATCGAGACAACGAACTACTAAAAGACGTCGGGTTTGGGCTTCGGATTGGCAACACGCGATCAGGCCAGGGCCGCATGACACATATCGATCTCGCTTTTCCATTGGACGGCGACCAGGGCATCAAGGACGTACAGCTGCTGGTCGAGACCCGAAAAAGTTTCTGACTCGCGCGAGCGATTTTCGACAAAATTCAAGGCAAATCAATTCATGAATACTTCGCAAACATCATTCGGCAAACTAATCGTTTCCTTAAGACCACTGTGGTCATTCGCGTGGCGCACGATTCTTACGCTAACGGTATGCCGCATGATATTCGTCACCTGGCAATGGCAGCGTGTTATCGACGCAGACATGCTTGGCTCGGTCCTGGTCCAGGGCCTCCGATTCGACTTTGTATTGCTCGGACTTTTCCTCGCAATTCCCGTGCTCCTGTTCCCGTTGCTTGCTTCCAACCGTATCCTGGTTCCCGCCTGGCGATCTTTGCTTAGCATTTGCCTGCCCGTTGCGCTGCTTCTGCTTTTATTCATGGAGTGCAGTACGCCCTCATTCGTGGATCAGTTCGACAGTCGCCCGAACATTCTCTTTTTCGAGTATCTCAATCACCCGCGTGAGGTGGGTGCAACCTTGTGGGCGGCCTACAAGCTGCCAATAATCGTCGCGGTTTTCGTCGTGACGCTATTTACGTGGGTAAACGCAAAACAAATCGGCAAGCTGGCGCGTCCCATTCAGCCAACCGGCATTTTGCCGGCACTGCTTGTCACGCCCTTATTGCTGCTGGTTTGTTTTGGCATCATTCGGTCCACGACAGATCATCGCGCGGTCAATCCCAGTACTGTCGCACTTTCGAGCGATCCGTTAGTCAATGAACTCGCCTTGAGTTCTGCTTACACAGCACTTTATGCGCTCTATGAGACGCGTCACGAACAGGAGGGCGGATTTCGCTATGGCGAGATCGATGACGAAGAAGTATATGCAGCCATCACCGATTCCATGCTGATCGATGCAGCGGCGTTTACGTCTGATCGACTGCGAACTTTGCACAATCAGGCGCTCGCCGATCCGACCGTTACCAGGAAAAACCTCGTCATCATCGTTCAGGAGAGCCTGGGTGCCGAGTTTGTCGGCGCGCTTGCCGGACTGGGTGTGACGCCGAATCTCGACGAATTGTCCGACCAGGGCATCTGGTTCACGAATCTCTATGCGACGGGTACTCGTTCAGTACGCGGGCTCGAAGCAGTCGTTAGCGGGTTTACGCCAACACCCGCCAGGAGCGTGGTCAAGCTGGGTCGGTCGCAGAGAAACTTCTTCACGCTGGCGGGTTTGCTCGCTAGATCAGGTTACGAGAGCAGCTTTATCTACGGCGGTGAGGCGCAGTTCGACAATATGCGTCGCTTCTTTATGAATAACGGCTTTGATCGAGTGATCGATAAAAGCGACTACGAGCACCCGGACTTTGTGGGTTCCTGGGGAGTGTCCGACGAGGATCTTTTAGATAGGGCCCATAAGGAATTTAGTGCCCCGCACGAAAAACCGTTCTTCAGCCTGGTATTTACGTCGTCCAATCATTCGCCGTTCCAGTTTCCGGATGGTCGAATTGAACTCTTCGATGAGGAAAAAAATACCGTTAACAACGCTGTGAAGTACGCTGATTTCGCGCTTGGCGAATTCATTGAGAAAGCACGCAATTCCAGTTACTGGGACGATACGGTTTTCCTCATTGTTGCTGATCACAATTCACGTGTGTACGGAAATGAGGTTGTTCCCGTAAAACGATTTCATATCCCGGGCCTGATTCTGGGCGGGTCGATCATTCCTTCGGTCATTACAACGGTGGCCAGCCAGATCGATCTCGCGCCCACCCTGCTGTCTTTGATAGGTGTTGCCTGCGAGCACCCTATGATCGGTCGCGACCTGATGCAGCCGAAAATGCAGGCCTCGGCCGGCCGCGCAATCATGCAGTTTAACGGCTCGCAAGCCTACATGGAGGGCGAACGGGTAGCGATACTGCAAAAGAATCTGCCGGTGCAGCAGTACCTGTTCCGTGAAGGTCAGCTTGCGGAAGTAGCTGACGTTGATCCCGAGCTCGCAAAACGTGCACTGGCGCACTCGGCGTGGTCATCACTGGCCTATGAAAAGTCGCTCTATCGATTACGGGCGGATGGAGACTGACTGGCCGGAATTTATCTGAGCTGACTGTCCTTACTGCCGCGCCGGTTGTAGCCACTAAACCGGGCCTCCTGCTTGTCGTATTCAGATTGGCAGGCCACGCACAGCCGCACGCCAGGTACGGCTTCCCGTCGCGCAGCGGGAATCGGTTTGTCACAGGCCTCACACTCCGCAGCGCTTTCGCCCTGCGGCAGTTTGTCCCGAGCTCGCTTGATCGCATCCTCGACTGTTGCGTCGATCTGGTCCTGAACGGCCCCGTCTTTTGCAAACCCACCTGCCACGCCAATAACTCCTTACGCTACCTGGCCTTGTCTTTCTCGGCCTGAGCCTGCTTGGTTAGCTTGATTACGTCTTCCCAGATCTCGTTAAATACCAGAAAAGACATGGCGTAGTGAGCGATTTTCCATTCGCCCTGTTCAAGAACCAGCACGCCCGTGCCGCGGAATCTGCCATTGGTTTCCGAGAATACCACTTCGTCAAACCATGCCACATTGGAAAACTCTGACAGTCGCACGTTGCGTTCCACCGACCGGTAGTGCCAGCCGCTGCCATCTTTGAAGCGGCCGTCGACATAGTTGGTGAATTCCGGGTTCTTCGGCCAGCGCTCCCACTCGTCGGTACCCATGAAAACACCGTAATCAGCCATGTGTCCCAGGTAGCGTGCCTTGTCCCCATGCGCTGCTGCGTCATGAAAATCGTCAAGTACAGCATCGATCGAATCGATCGTGGGATCGGAATCCTGTGCGGCCGAGAACGCAGGTAGCAGGAGACTCAAAACCAGGAGGTGTCTTAGTGTCATAGGATTTTCCTGTTGGTGCACATTATGTATGCGGGGGCCGTGCGCCAATCGTAATGACGACGGCGGGATGGGTTACCGGGTGACCAAATGATAGTCTTCCGCCATGAAGAAAACACTCCTAATACCCTTGCTGTTGCTGGTCCTGTTGGTCGCGTGTAGCAAAGATGCGGCCCCACCAAACTTGCGCATCGCGACTGACGCGACTTTTGCCCCCTTTCACCTGATCGATGCTGCAGGCCAAACGACGGGCTTTGATGTTGAGCTGGCGCGCGCTGTCGCAATCCACGCTGGCTACGAACCCGAAGTCATCGTGCTCCCATATGCCGATCTGTTCACCGGACTAACCGATGGTAGTCACGACCTGGTTGCGGCGACCACCGGCATTACGAGGAATCGCCAGCAGACCTATCGGTTTTCCATGCCATACTTTACAACCTGCCAGGTCGCAGTCGTGCGGCGCGGGTCATCAGAGCCGCAGGCGGTCGCAGAACTCAAGGGTAAACGCATTGGCGCGTCCGGCGCAGGTACTTCGTTTCACGCGATGCAGTTGATTGACGGCGTGCACGTCTCGCTCGAGGACGGTGAAGGCATTAGCTCGCTGCAGAACGACGCCATCGATGCATGGATTGTGGATGAGTTTGATGGCGTAGGTGCCGCGAGGGCTTCAAACGGTGGCCTGGACGTTCTGGCGGAAGGCATTGCCAAAGAACAGTACGGTTTCGTCCTGGCACTGGATCAAACGGATCTTCAGGGCAAATTGAACAGCAGCCTGTCGGTACTCGAATCTGACGGAGTCGTCGCTGAGCTTATGCAACGTTTCGGCGTTGCCAGGGCGGCAGACTGGCCCGTGCGGTGCCCGCTCTGAATCAGATCAAGACATAGTTAACAAAAATAAGGAGCTCGCATTGAACAAGATTGAGATCGCGAAACTGGATGAGCTTGGTGACAGAGCGCCGCAACATGCGCTGGTGGGCAGCGTTGATTTGGTGATCATCCGTTTCGATGAGTCGGTGTCCGTGCTTTATGGGCGCTGCGCGCACCGCGGTGCCCTGATGTCCGATGGTCACGTTGATGGCGAGAACCTGATTTGCGGTTTGCATGGCTGGGATTACAGGCTCGACACCGGCGTAAGCGAATACAATCACTCGGAGACGCTGTCTAAATTTTCATCGTGGATTGAAAACGATGCCGTGCTAGTCGACGAGGACGAGATACAGGCCTGGTCGAAAAAACATCCACAGCCTTACAAGCGCGATTCCTACCAGGGTGAATTCCAGGACCACACTGGCACAAAGGATGAGCCGCACGTCAAATTCATTCGCAAACTTGCCGATGACGGTTTGAGCAAGTTGGGCCACCATGGTCCTGCAGCCGCTATGGGCGTTTCGCGTGACTCGTTGCCGCACTGGGAGGATCTGCAATTCGTCGTGGGGCAACTGCACAAGTTACCGCTGCTCGATGACGAAGAAGTCGAAACCGGGCTGGTCATCGGTCCGCAGGCGGACAGACCGCTGCAGCTCGATGTTCCCCTCTTTGTGTCTGACATGAGTTTCGGGGCACTCTCGGAAGAGGCAAAAGTGGCGTTGTCTAAAGGTGCCGAATTGGCGGGAACCGGAATTTGCTCCGGAGAGGGCGGCATGCTGCCGGAAGAGCAGGCGGCGAATTCCCGCTATTTCTATGAGCTCGCCTCTGCCCGTTTCGGATTTTCGTGGGACAAGGTGAAGAAGACGCAAGCTTTTCACTTCAAGGGCGGACAGGGCGCCAAGACGGGCACCGGCGGCCATTTGCCCGGGGCAAAAGTGCAGGGAAAGATTGCGGAAGTCAGAGAACTCGAAGCTGGTACGCCGGCCATTTCACCGGCTCGATTTCCGGACTGGACTGAACTCCGGCAATACCGCGATTTTGCAGCCGAAGTCCGCGAGAATACAGGCGGTATACCGGTCGGATTCAAACTATCCGCGCAGCATATTGAAAAGGATATCGATGCGGCACTGGAAATCGGAGTCGACTACATCATTCTCGACGGCCGCGGTGGCGGCACCGGTGCAGCGCCGCTCATTTTTCGTGACAACATTTCCGTACCCACCATTCCGGCGCTGGCGCGCGCGCGCCGACATCTCGATAGCAGTAATGCAGCGGACGTCACGCTTATCATCACAGGCGGTCTGCGACACCCTGCCGACTTCGCTAAAGCCATGGCGCTGGGCGCGGACGGCATCGCGGTCTCCAATGCGGCCATTCAGGCCATTGGCTGTCTTGGCATGCGGGCATGCCATACCAATAATTGCCCGGTGGGCATTGCTACACAAAAATCTCATTTGCGCGCGCGACTGCCGGTCGATATCGCCGCTGAACGCCTGGCACGGTTTTTTTCCGCGTCGGTGGAATTGATGGGCGTTCTTGCGCGGGCAGCAGGGCACAGGCGCCTGAGCGATTTCTCCATAGACGACCTCACGACCTATAAGACGGATATGGCGCAGTTGACGGGGGTCGCCTACGGTGGTGTCCGGGAACCATGGTCGTAACAATCAGTCTCTGACCTCTGTGGGAACCGGATGATAAAACCTGAGACGCGCGCGTTGCTGCTGCCAGCGCTGCTGCTGTTGGCAATGTCGGAATCGAGTCGGTTGGCCGTGGCAGACGACAGGATCTTCGAGATTGATGAGTTGTCGGCTGCAGGTCGGGTCGTAACAACCCACTTTGCAGACTTCAATGGCGACGGTCGCGAAGACCTGATGTTGGCAACCCTGCAAGGCGTTCCGCCTGCAGAGACGCGTACCATCAGTGTCTACTTCCAGCGGGCTGATCGTTCGTTTCCCAGTGCTGCCAGCCGCACAATCCCGATCCCGCGCTGGAGTGCGGTCTATGATGTCGCAGACCTGCAAGACACGCCCGGTGAGGAGCTGGTGCTGCTGCGGCCTGACAGTGTAACGGTCCTGTCATTTGCGAACGACACAGTCGCCCGCTGGGATCTGCCGGTCGATGGACCCAGTACAGTGGCTGCTGCGGACGACGAACGTGGCTTTGATCGATATCCGATGGTGTATCGTGATTTCAGTCAAGATCCGTGGATTCTGGTGCCGCAAATTGGTGCGCTGACGGCGTTAACCGCCGACGGCAGCCTGGTCGCGCACATCGAAACAGGACGGCGCGCCAACTACTTTGTCGCCAGGGATTCAAGCCTGCTCTCGGTTGAAAGTGATATTCAGCTGTATCTGGATGTGCCGAAGCTAACTGTTGGCGATGTAGATGGTAACGGATCGGTCGACATTGTCGCGACCACGCGGCATGAGATCCGGGTCTTCCTGCGCGAAGACGATGGCGGATTCAAGCGCCAGCCAAGCTATGTTTTACCTATCGAACTTGTCAGCGAGGCGGATCATATGCGCGGCTCCGGAAGCGTCGTAACGACTGTTAAAGACGTCGACAACGACGGTCGCCTCGACCTGATGATTAGCCACGTGAAAGGAACCTTTTCCGACACGGTTTCAACGACCACCATTCATCTTAATCGGGGCGATCGCTGGAATATTGCGGAACCCGACGACAAGTTCGTCAGCAAGGGGACACTGAGTTCGGATTTGCTTGTGCACGTTGACGAAGATGACACCCTTGAATTGCTGCGGATTCAGCTGAAATTCAGCGTCTTCGAAATCGTTGAGCTGTTACTGACTCGCAAGGTCGATGTTCGCATGAACATTCATCGATTACAGGACAATGGACGCTACGATCCCAAGCCATGGTCAAGCAGAAAGGTAAGTACGGCAATCAGTTTCGATACATTTCGGCCCAAGGGATTCATGCCGGCTGGCGAAATCGACCTGAACGCGGACGGCTTGATGGATTTCGTTATGTCGGCAGGCGGGAAGGGAATCGAAGTCTATCTGGGTGGCCGCGATGGGCCGTTCGATAAACGCGCTGCGCTGCAGAAGCTGCCTACTGAAGGCATCATCCGCTTTGCTGATTTTGACGCCGACGGACTTACAGATCTCGTCCTCTACAACCCCCAGTCATTCGACGCGCCGGTCAGGATTGGCCGCAACCTGGGCGCGCTACCTGGCTCGCCGAGCAACTGATTGGCAACGACAGTTATTGATAGCCCTGCGCCTGAAGTTTGAACAAACTGGCATATTGTCCGCCGAGTTTGAGCAGGCTGTCGTGATTACCCTGCTCAACGATCTCGCCTTCGTGGATAACGATGATGTGATCCGCTGCCCGCACGGTAGAGAACCTATGTGAAATCAGAATAGTGATTTTGTCGTCGCTCGCCGAGCGAAAGTGTTCGAACACGGCCGCCTCGGATGCGGCGTCCATTGCAGCGGTCGGTTCGTCGAGCACGAGTATGTCGGCATCGGTCCGCATGAATGCTCGCGATAGCGCTATTTTCTGCCACTGCCCACCGGATAGTTCGCGCCCACCTTTGAACCAGCGGCCGAGCTGCGTTGCGTAGCCATCCGGCATGGCGTCAATAAATGGCGCTGCCATGCCGGTGTCTGCGGCCTGTGCCCAGCGATCTTCATCATCAATGTGCCGAACGTCGCCCGCGCCGATATTCTCGCCAACGGAAAACTGGTAGCGACCGAAGTCCTGAAAAATGACACCGGTGCGCTGTCGAAGTGCCTCGACATCCCAGTCCTGCAGTGGCAAACCATCGAGTAGTATGGTGCCTTCCGTTGGTTCATAAAGTCGCGTCAGCAGTTTGATCAGAGTGGTCTTGCCTGATCCGTTTTCGCCGACCAGTGCCAGGCTTTCGCCGGGCCGAATCTGCAGGGAGATGTTGCTGAGCGCATTCTCACCCGCGCCCGGGTAGGCAAACGAAACGTTCCGGAATTCGAGGCCACGATCGGGTTCGGGCCCGTGTTCGGCATCGCCGGAGCGGGCGATGACCGGTTGACCCAGGTAGTCATACAGGTTTGAAAGATACAGATTGTCCTCGTACATGCCGCTGACCGAGGAAAGTATCGCTGCCACTGCCGACTGTCCCTGACGGAACAACAGCAGATACATCGTCATCGCGCCGAGCGTAATTTCGCCGTTCACTGTCGCAATCACGATCCATGCATAGGCGCCATAAAATGCCGCGGTGGAAACCAGGCCCAGTACGAAGCCCCAGCCGTCACGTCGCAGCGTAAGCTTGCGATCCTCGACAAAAAGTTTGCTGAATATATCGCGGTAGCGTTGCAGCAGGCGTGGTCCGAGCTGAAATAACTTGACTTCTTTAACGCCGTCTTCGCGCGCGATCACGGTCTCCAGGTACATCTGCATGCGGGTTTCCGGTGATCGCCAGCGAAACAGCCTGAATGCGTCCCCAGAGAACTTTGCCTCGGCGAAGAAAGACGGCAAACCTGCGCCGATGAGTATCACCACGGCCCATGGCGAGAACGCGAACAGCAGAACGGCGAAGCTTGAAAGCGAGATCAGGTTTTGCACCAGGCCGAACGTCCTGTTGACCAGGCTGAGCGGCCTGCTGGAGGCTTCCCGCCGAGCCTGGTTCAACTTGTCATAGAACTCCGAGTCTTCGAAGTGTTCGAGCTGCAAGGTCAGCGCTTTTTCAAGAATCATGACGTTGACACGCTGCCCCAATAACGCGCGCAGCAGTGACTGACTTGCCGAAATGCCGCGCTGGCTGGCGGCAACCATCACGACAATCAGTGCCTCCAGCGCGAGCAGCGATAGAACGGGTCCCGTGTCAGGAGAGTCCGCTGACATTGCGGCCACAACCCCGTCCACAATAAGCTGACCGACGTAGGCGATTGCCGCAGGCAAGATGCCGGCAATGATGGTCAATACGGCCAGGATCAGCGTTAGCGGTTTACTGGTGGTCCAGACCAGGCCCAGCGCCCGCCTGCTGTATCCAAATACGCCCAGTGCGCGACCGAAGAAGCCGGTTTCGGAAGGGTTGTCGTCAGGCATCGAATAGCATTTCCGGATTCACGGGCGGGAGTGCGGAATTGGTGTCGCCGTACGATTATTCAACCGCGATGCGCATGGCGGAGCCCGGCGCATCAGGTACCGTCGCCAGCAACTTCGATGGCTTCACTCGCCTCCATCCAGTTCCATTCGAGCGTCTCGATTTCTGTTTTCAGTTCTGACTGCTTCCGGACCAGGTCGGCCAGCTCGCCGGTACGCTCTGCGTCCGTATACAGGGTCTCATCTGCAAGCTGCGACTCGAGTTTCTCAATTTCCATACGCCTGGCGGCAAGCTCAGATTCGACCTTGCGGACTTTGTCCATCAACGGCTTCAGCCGCTGCCGCCGTTCCGCTTCATGCCGGCGTTTCTCTTTCTTGCTCATTTGCCTGGCGGGTTTGTCGCTGGCCGCTACCCCGTTTTCGCCCGCGTCGTTGGCGGCCTGTTGTTCTTTGAGCCAGGCCGGATATTCGTCCAGGCTGCGATCGAAGCGATCCACAATACCGTCGTGCACGATCAGCAGTTCGTCGCAAACGCTGCGCAACAGGTGTCGATCATGGGAGATGACGACCAGTGCACCGGTGTACTCGATTAGCGCCACACTCAAGGCCTGGCGCATTTCCAGGTCCAGGTGATTTGTGGGCTCGTCCAGTAGCAACAGGTTGGGCGCCTGGCTGATCATCAGCGCCAGCACGAGGCGCGCTTTCTCCCCACCGGAAAACGGCGCGACGGGTTCGAATATCCGTTCACCGCTGAAACCGAATCGGCCAAGGTACTTGCGATGGTCGGACTCCCGCATGTCGGGGCGATACTGCCGCAGATGATCAATCGGGCTTTGCTCCGGGTAGAGCAAATCGAGTTGATGCTGGGCGAAGTAGCCGATGTTCGTATCTTTGCTCAGCACGCGCTCGCCGGACAATAGCGTACTGCCGGTGGACAGCGCTTTGACAAGCGTAGACTTGCCTGCGCCGTTGACGCCAAGCAGGCCAATACGGTCACCGGCAGAAATGTTCAGGCGGATGTCAGTCAGCACCGGGCCGTCTTTGCTATCGGCGTAGCCAATCGCGGCGTCCATCAGATTCAACAGGTGCTGAGGCTGTTTTTTTGGCTCAGTAAAATGAAACCGGAACGGTGAGTCGACGTGCGCAGGTGCAATGACGGTCATGCGCTCCAGCATTTTAAGGCGACTCTGCGCCTGGCGTGCTTTCGACGCCTTGTAACGAAACCGATCGACGTAACTCTGGATATGTTTGATCTCTTTTTGCTGGCGAACGTGCAGGGACTGTTGTTGCGCGAGCTGTTCTGCTCGCTGTGCCTCGAACTGGCTATAGTTTCCTGTGTAGGTGTGCACTTCCTGGTTTTCGAGGTGTGCAATACGTGTGCAGATCTGATCGAGAAAATCGCGGTCGTGCGAGATGACCAGCAGGATGCCAGCATAGCGTTTTAGCCAGCGCTCCAGCCACAGGATTGCTGGCAAATCCAGGTGATTGGTGGGTTCGTCCAGAAGTAACAGGTCTGATCGACACATCAGGGCGCGCGCGAGATTGAGCCGCATTCGCCAGCCGCCGGAGAATTCGCGGACCGGTTTCCCGATTACGACCGTTGCAAATCCAAGTCCGTGTAAGAGTCGCGCGGCCCGGGATTCCGCACTGTAGCCGTCAATTGCCTCCAGGCGCTCATAAAGCGCATGCAATGTCGAGCTGTCGCTGCCGGCGTTTGCTTCGTGCTCGGCGATGGCACGCTGCACCTGCCGCAATTCGGCATCGCCGTCTAGAACGTAGTCGATGGCGCTAGCCGGACTGTTCGGGCTTTGCTGGGCCACATGCGCGATTTCGATGCCCGCGGCCAGGCTGAGCTCGCCGTCATCCGCCTCAAGCTCTCCCAGCAACATGGCGAACAACGTCGTCTTGCCGCTGCCATTGGCGCCGATCACACCCATACGTTGTCCGGCGTGAACCTGGAAACTTACGTCCCTTACAAGAAGCTTGCGGCCGCGACGGAGACTGATCTGGTTAAGTGTAAGCAAGAGGTAGACTCTGAAACGGTGTTGCTGGCTCGGTCTGGAACCGGTTAAGCGTCCATTCCCAGTTTTTCCTTGACCAGGGCGAGCTCCGTTTCCAGCTGGCTCAAGCGACGCTCCAGGTCTGACGTGTTGCTCCGCGCCGACACGTTCTCAGGTCTGGAAGCCTTCGCCTGGGCGGCATACGCCTCAACGTCAACAGGTCCGCAAAACAGGTGCATATACTCTGAGTCTTTGCGACCCGCTGTGCGCGGCAGTTTGACGACAAGTGGCTCACGCTCGTGTTGCATGAGTTCATTCAGTGCTACAACGACTGCGGAGTTGTCGTCGAAGGTATGCAGGCGACCGCTTCGCGAGCGAAGCTCACCCGGCGTTTGCGGGCCGCGCAGTAACAGCAAACATACGATTGCGAGCTGTGCGGGATCAAACTGGTACTCGCTGTAGCGCGTGTTACAGAAACGCTGCAGGTATTTTTCCGTCCTGCTCTTGAAGTTCTCGTCCGCGCGCACGAGATTCTGTGCTGCCAGGCTTCTCAGTGTCGCCTGCATCTCCCCCGATTTCAGCGCCATAACCGGATTGCGCCCCGATTTTTGATTACAGGCGCTGGTCAACGCATTCAGCGTCATCGGGTATTGATTAGGCGTCACGACCGATTTTTCGATCAGGCTGCCAATAATTCGTGCTTCAACTGCGTCGAGCGTGAGTGCCACTGCTGTTACTCATTTCCAGGAGGCAGGCAGCATATCAAAGTGCGCCGAAAAAGCCCGGTTTGCCGGGCTGCGGAGCAACAGATGTGACCGCAGCAATCAGTGCTCATGGTAAGATCAAAGGATAGCCCGGTCGCCGCAGAAGCGGCGATTTTCCGGGGCTTTAGGGGCCAGATGCCCTGGTAACAAGGGGAACCAAAAATGACAGCTCGCAGAACACTATTCTACTTCCTGGTTGCAATATTCATGCAATCCGGCATCGCCGCCGCCCAGGACGGGGCGCTCGGCAATATCAGCTTCCCGAATTCGGGTGCGAAAGCGGCCCAGGCGGACTTTCTGGATGGCGTGAAAGCGTTGCACAGCTTCCAGTTCGACGAGGCCCGTTTCGCCTTCGAAAGAGCGCAAAAGGTCGATCCTTCGTTCGCTTTGGCCTACTGGGGCCAGGCGATGAGCGACAATCACCCGCTTTGGGCGCAGCAGGATATGGACGCAGCCAGTGCAGCGTTGCAACGCCTGGCGCCGACTTATGCAGGTCGACTGGCCAAGGCCGGGACGGAAAAAGAAAAAGCGTTCCTGACCGCGATCGAGACTTTGTACTTCTCGCCGGGCGACAAGTTACAGCGAGACTTCGCTTATTCGGAACATATGGCTCGCATGCACGAGCGGTGGCCGGACGATGATGAGATATCCATCTTCTATGCTCTGTCACTGCTGGGTACGGTGCGACCGGGCGATCAGGGTTACCGGCGCCAGGCGTTGGCGGCGTCGATAAGCCAGTCGGTATTCGCGAAGAACGAACAGCACCCGGGTGCTGCACATTTCATCATTCATTCGTTCGATGATCCTGATCACGCGATATTGGCCTTGCCGGCGGCCGAGGTTTATGCCGGAATTGCGCCGGCCGCTGCACATGCATTGCACATGCCGTCGCATATCTTCCTGCAGCTCGGCAAGTGGCAGAAAGTTGTCGACTCAAATATAGATGCCTACAACGCCGCAGTTGAAGTAAACAAAAAGTTCGGTCTGGCAGAAGGCCGGGAAGATTTTCATACGCTGTCGTGGCGTGCTTATGCCTACCTGATGCTGGGCCAGTTTGATGATGCGGAAGATGATCTGCAGCTGGCGAAAGCGACACTCGATCGCAATCCTGATTCTGCGATGGTGCACAATGGTTACCTGAATATTCGTGGTCGACACGTTCTCGAGTCACAGGAATGGGGTGATTTCGAACTCGCCGCGGCCGATTCAATGGAAGGCAGCAACGCAAACTGGGTGTCCGTGGTAGGGATGAGCGCCGCACATCGTGGCAATGATGGTCTTGCCAAAGAAGCGATTGCACGTCTCGCAATGCTGCGTCAAAAAGCCGAAACGGGCGGAAACGAGTACGCCGCGAAGCAGATCGCCATTCTTGAAAAGGAAAATATGGCTGTGCTGAGCCTGGCAAATGGTGACAAGGACAATGCTGTTGCGTATGCGCGTGAGGCGGCACAAATGGAAATGCGGGACATGAAGGCACCGTCAGGTCCGCCGGTTCCAATGAAACCTGCAGTCGAGTTGTATGCTGACATTCTTCTCGCGGCAGACCGTCCCGTTGAGGCGCTGGCCGCCTACGAGCGGTCGCTACAGTGGATACCGCTGCGCACACCGTCAATTTCCGGAATGGCGAAAGCCGCTGCCGGCGCGGGAGACAGTGCGACTGCGGAAGAAATGTTGACCAGGCTTAAAGAAATGCCCGGCATAAGCGCTGCCCGAACAACGATTCGATAGGCGCCACAACGGAATTACTTGCCGGAGACATTGGCAGCTCAATCTCGGCGCGCCCCCGCCTGCTTTTACGGGCGGGGGCGCGCCGTTTTTTCAGCCGTTAAACTCGAGTACGTCGTCGACCACGTCACTGTCTCGAATCAACTTCTTTTCCATTGCGTAACTTTGCGTATTGAGCCAGGGTTGGCGATCGCCCTGTTTCGGTAGCAGGTGTTGCTTGCGCTGCAAATAGTTGGGTGAAAAGTTCTCTATCCACGGCTTCGCCGTCATGTGCCGATTCTGACTATGCAGACGTGGCGTGCATTGACGTGAATTTGACGCCGCCATGTGATTGAGCAGCCGGCAGGCATAGTCAGCGACCAAGTCGGCCCGCAGCGTCCAGGAAGCGTTTACGTAGCCGAAGATCGAAACCAGGTTGGGCACGTCGGAAAACATCATTGCCTTGTAGGAATACTTGTCAGCAAAGTTAACCGCTGCACCGTCGACGGTAACCTGCATGTCGCCAAGCACACACAGATTAAGGCCGGTGGCTGAAACAATTATGTCTGCGCTGATCTCGCGTCCGCATTTCAGGCGAATGCCATTGGCGACAATTGCAGCAATCTCACCCGTAACAACGGAGGCTTTGCCGCTACGCAGGGATTCAAACAGGTCTCCATTGGGTACCAGGCAGAGTCGTTGCTCCCATGGATCATAGTGCGGCGTGAAATCCTTGCCGATATCGAAGCCTTGCCCCAGTTCCTTGCGCAGCCTCTTGAGCAGCAGTGACCGAAGCTTGTGCGGGGCCACCCGTGCCAGGTAATAGACGAACTGCTGCAACCTGATGTTCTTCCAGCGGGTTGCCGCGTAGGCCCAGTTCTCGGGCAACACGCTGCGCAGGAAGTTCGCAACGCGATCCGTGTCGGGCAGGGCCACCATGTAAGTGGGGGAACGCTGCAGCATCACTACGTGCTTCGCCTTCTCGGCAAGCGCCGGTATCAACGTCACTGCGGTAGCGCCTGAACCAATAACCACGACCTGTTTGTCACGGTAGTTCAGGTCTTCTGGCCATTCCTGTGGGTGTACGAAATCGCCCAGAAAGGATTCCCGGCCACTAAACTGTGGCTGGTAGCCTGACTTGTAGTCGAAGTAGCCGGAGCACATCAGCAGGAAGTTACATTTAAATATCCTGGTTGTGCCGCCGGGGCCAACTGTCACTTCAAGCGTCCACAGGCGTTCGTCGCTGGACCATGCGGCCTTCCTGACCCGATGCCGAAAGCGGATATGATCCGCGACCCGGTGTTCAGCGGCGGCCTCTTTAATGTATGCCAGGATCGCAGGGCCATCGGCGATGGCCTTCTCTGCGCGCCATGGTTTGAAGCGATAGCCGAGTGTGTGCATATCGCTGTCGGAGCGCACACCCGGATAGCGAAACAGGTCCCACGTGCCACCGATCGAATCGCGGCCCTCGAGAATCACGTAGCGTTTTGCGGGGCACTTATCGTGCAGATGGCAGGCCAATCCGATTCCGGACAGGCCCGCGCCGACGATGATGACGTCGGTGATATCCGCCGTCACCTGTTGCTCGCCACAATGGGGGTCTCAGACAGGCCGATGTCGGTCGCTGTCAGGGAAGATCCGAACGCAGCGCGAGAAGTTCGGGAAAAAAGCTGATATCCAGCGCCTTTTTCAGGAAGTTGACGCCCGAAGATCCTCCGGTGCCAACCTGTTGGCCAATTATTCGCTGCACTGTGTACATGTGCTTGAAACGCCATTGCTGAAACGCATCCTCGATATCCACCAGTTTTTCCGCCAATTCATAGAGCTCGAAGTTGTTGTCCGAGTTCTTGTAGATCGATAGCCATGCCTGCTGCACAGAATCATTTGGCTCGTATGGCAGCGAGACGTCGCGCTCCAGTACCTCTGCATCGATCTCAAAACCACTCTCATGCAGTTTTCTGATCACTTCGTCGTATAGCGATGGTTCATGCAGAACCCGCTCAAGCTCTTCATAGGCGAATCCGGAATTCCGATGGACTTTTAAAATATCGGCATTCTTGTTGCCTAACAGAAATTCAAGTTTCCGATAACCGAATGATTGGAATCCGGAAGCACTGCCGAGGCGGTCACGAAAGCTGTGATAGTCGACCGGCGTCAGGGTCGAGAGGATGCCCCACGAATGGACCATTTGATTGAGAATCTGCTTGACCCGCGAGATGACCTTGAACGCTTGCCTGAAATTTGAGTTGCGAACGTAGCTGATAGCGGCACTGATTTCGAAACAGGCCTGCTTCAGCCAGAGTTCGCTGGCCTGATGAATGATAATAAAAAGCATTTCGTCATGTTCTGACGACAGCGGCTGTTGGGATTGCAGAATTTTGTCGAGCTGCAGGTAGTCCCCGTAGCGCATGCTGCCCTGCAGGTCAGTCCGAATGGATTCCTCCATCGGCCGGTAATTTTTTCCTTTGCCGGACATGTTGTCACTTTCGTTGCGTTTCCCGGTCTCCATCGTATCGCAATTGCTCGACCTACAATAAAGTCCGCCGCAAGAATTCCCGCATTTCACTGCGGGCGGCCAATTGGTCGTCCCACGGCTAAAACTTCGTTGCGTGAACTGCTTCATGAGCTTTGCGCGTTGCCGCGATATGCTTCCCGCCGGACTCGAAACTACGAAAAAAATGTCAAACCCGGATCTCCCGACCTATTTGTACGTATTGCCAATCCTGGGCATCGTGGCCTGGTATATCCGTCGCCATAATCGCCTGGAACGGACCAGCCTGGAGGCGGTTAAGGCGGCAATGGAAGCCGGCATGATTGGCAAGAAGGCACGTTTGATCGGGCCGTCAGACTGTATCGGACACGGTGCCTGCAAGACGGTTCGTTCTGTCAATGCGATTACGCTCGTGTTCGGTACCGCGACCCGCGGCATCGATCTTCCCGTTGTCAAACCGAATTTCGAAACCGACATGCCCGGTATCTTTATTGCGGGGGAGTTGGGCGGCATGGGACTCATTCGCAACGCGATCGAGCAAGGCCGCCAGGCGATGGAGTCGATCGGCCAATTGCTTGCCGACGGGCACAACAATGAGCTCGATCTGCTGATCGTCGGCGCCGGCCCCGCCGGGTTTTCGGCAACGCTTGCGGCCAAAGTCGACAACCTGAAAGTAGTTACCGTGGAACAGGAGGAACTGGGCGGTACGGTTGCGCATTTCCCGCGCCGCAAGCTCGTCATGACGCAGCCGGCGGAACTGCCGATCATTGGCAAAACAACGTTCAAGGAAGTGCAGAAAGAAGATCTCATCGATTTCTGGCGGGGCGTCGAGAAGAAGACTGGCATAGCGATCAACTATGATGAGCGCGTCGACGAAATCGTACCCGCAGAAGGCGGAGCCGGTTACCGGGTGACCACGAACAGGGCTCAATACGACACCCGGGCGGTCCTTCTTTCGATAGGGCGGCGCGGCTCGCCGCGACAACTCGGCGTACCTGGAGAGGACCTCCCGAAAGTGACTTATCGTCTCATTGATCCGGAGCAGTACCGCGATCTGCACGTACTGGTCGTCGGTGGCGGTGACAGTGCGCTGGAGGCGGCAACCAGTATTGCAGAAGAAGCGGGCACGACCGTCACATTGTCATACCGTTCCGGCGCATTCAGCAGGGCAAAGCAGAAGAACAGGGAAAAAATTGCGGCGATGAGTCGTGCGAAGCGCGTACAGGTTGTGCTTAATTCAAACGTCAGGGAAATTCTTGACGATTCGGTTGTCATTGCGCTGGGAGACAAGCTGGCCCGGATTCGCAATGACGCTGTCATTATCTCGGCGGGAGGCATTCTTCCCACCGGATTTCTGCAGAAAATCGGTATAAAGGTCGAAACGAAGTGGGGCAGTGAGTAATATGTAAAATCGCGGCCAACGGTAATGCCAGCTGCGTGGTCGCTTCGGGCCCGCACTACGAATCCCCGGCAGTCCTTAAGTGGTTTGATGCTATTCTTGATCATCAAATTACGCCAAAAAAAACAAGTTGTATCTCTAAAGGACTAGTGCGTGGCAAGACAGAAATCCGCAATTGAATCGTGGCACGAAATGACCCAGGTGCCAACGTCAAGAGAGACTCTTACCGGCTACCTGCCACTGATTCTGAGTGCCGCGGGAGCTCTGGGCGTGGCGCCGTTTGTCGTTGTTCGTTGGATGGACGGTGACTGGGTGGTCGCCGCAATCGATACCGTAATCGTTACCGGCCTGGTGTCGCTCGGCGTTTATATTTATTACACACGCCGGGTTCGCGGGGCGAGCATTGCGATTGCGCTACTTGCGATAATGGGCGCACTCATTACGATCTATATGCGCGGTGTGGAGCAGGTCTACTGGGCTTTTCCGGCTGTAATGGCTTGTTTTTATCTATTAAAGCCATTTGAAGCAGTCATTCTTGCACTGACATTCAACGTCCTTATTACGCCCGTTGTATTCCAGAACCTGGAAACCTTTACGGCCGGCACGGTGGCGGTCACGATTTTCGTTACCACCGCATTTGCTTTCGCGTTTAATTTCATCAATAACCGGCAGCAGGAAAAACTCTTGCGTCTCGCGACCAAGGATCCACTGACCGGTGCCGGCAACCGGCGTGCACTGCAGGTCAAGTTGGCAGAAGTGATTGGCTCTTTTGAGCGCAGCGGATTGCCGACGTCAATTATTGTCCTCGACCTGGACCACTTCAAAAAAGTAAATGATATTCACGGGCACGCCGTTGGTGATCAGATTCTTTGTGAAGTGGTCGGCATCGTCAATCTGAGAACGAGACTGAATGACAGCCTGTTCCGCATTGGCGGCGAGGAATTCGTGGTTGTCGCTGACGGACAGTGCCTGGGAGACGCCTGTCACCTTGCTGAACAGCTTCGCACGCTTGTCGAAGTCAATGAACTGGTCCCTAATAGTGCCGTCACCATTTCGCTGGGGGTGGCAGAAATTCGTGGCGGTGAATCGGCACAAAGCTGGCTATCCAGGGCGGATGACGCACTGTACCGGGCCAAACGCGAGGGACGTAACGTCATGCGCAAGGCAAGCTAGGCCTTTCAGGATTCAGTGTTTCGTCCGAAATCCTTCTCAGTAAACATTCGCGGCATTGCCGGATCTGAATGCCTGTCTACCAGCGACCTGACTTTTCCCACGAGTTTGACCCTGGTCGCTCGCAGGTCGGCAACTTCAGCGTCCAGTCGTGCGAGCCTTGCCACCGACACAATTGAAACGAGAATGCCCGCTTCCGCTTCGATAATGCGGACCGACGCCGTAAAACTCACGGTCAGCCCGATGACCACAGCGATTGCCCACCACGCACCAAATGACGTTCCGACGACAACGGCGATCGCAACATACAATGCTGGCAGAAGCAGGATAGTGGCAAAAACCTTGAGCGTTGCGACATCATCCATTTCGTAACTGAACCGCTCTCCAACTGTTGCGGCGATCCAGCCGACCGGCAAATGCAGGAGTGCCCCCGGGATTGCCAGCGGCAACAGCGCCAGCATCCACAGCGCCCGGCCGACGATTTTCCTGAAAGCGTGGCCAGGCGTTAACGGTTGTCGCAGCTGATAATCCTTGAGTCCCAGCATGTCCAGTTGCGCCTGGTAATTTTCAAGTTCGTTTTGCAATTCGCTCAATTCCTGATCGCTCGATGCCAGTTCGTACTGATCCAGGAAACGCCGATTCAGTTCAACGTATTGTGCGGGGCTTAGTACGACCGAAGATGGCTTGTACAGGCGCCTGGCCGTCTGGATGAATCGCAGTGTGCGCCAGTCGGGTGCATTCAGGGTGACCCCCTGCAGCGCAGACGCGAGTTCGTCAGTTAGCCTTCTGATGGTAGCCAGCTCTTCTTTTTGAAAACGCTCGACCCAGTCGTCGTCAATTTCAATGGGCGCGCCAAATTCGATCAGCACCTGGCTCCTGAATCGATGCCGATGCATGTAATTCAGCCCACAGGGAACAATGCTGACACGCGACTTGCCCCTGGCAGTCACGGTTAGCGCGATTCGGGCAGCGCCCGTCTTCAGCCTGGCCATTCTGGATTCGGTATGACTGACACCCTCCGGAAAAATGCCCATACAATTTCCCGCCTCCATGATTTCATAGAGCCTGGCGAAGGCCTTTTGGTTGTCCACTTCGCCCTCGTGCTCTTCACGGCGATAGACGGGTACGGCGCCAGATGCATTCAGCAGCGGCACGAGAAGCCGATAGTTCCAGAGCTTTGCATTGACAACGAAATAAAGCGGCCAGCGACCGCAGGTCGCCGTCAGCAGCCAACCGTCCATCAGCGCATTCGGATGGTTGCCGGCAAAAATGACGGCGCCGTCTGCCGGAATATTTTCTGTGCCGATAATGTCGATCCGACGAAAGAAAGTGTTGGTAACGATCCGGATGACTACAATTATCAGTCGCTGCAGCATTGGTAAAAATCAGGCTAGTCGAACATCGACATTGCGCGATCAACGCGCATTTTGGGCCCCTGGCGGAAGCAGGCTGGGGAGAGGTCATCGATGGCACGAACACGCGGCGCCAGGCCACAATTGTTCGCTAACTGAATCGCCAATCCGGGGCGGGCGTTTAACTCCAGGAGTAATGGCCCATAGCGACGATCGACGACGATATCGGAGCCAAGATAGCCAAGACCGGTCGCATCTGCAGAGCGTGCCGCAATTTCAAGCAGGTCCGGCCAGTCCGCAATCTGGATCGACATCAAATCCGCGCCGGAGTCGGGATGTTCCACAACACGGCGATTGAACTGCGTCGCGTTGACTGGCCGCCCACCGGAAATTGTCAGGCCGACGCCGATTGCGCCCTGATGAAGATTGGCTTTGCCGTCAGATTCTCGCGTCGACAGTCGCATCATGGACATTATCGGAAAGCCGCGATATACGATGACGCGGATATCAGGGACTCCTTCGACCGACAGATTTTTGTAGGCGGCATGCGGTTTAATCAGTTCTTCGATCACCGCCACATCCGGCGCGCCGCCGAGGCTGAAGAGTCCGGACAGGATGTTTGACGCATGCCGACGAATTTCATCGATTGTCAATTCCTGTCCATTTGCTTTGACGAAGAATTCTTCCCGGCGGGCGGCGATTACCAGTATGCCCTTGCCACCGCTACCTTTCGCCGGTTTTATCGCAAAACCATCGTGGGGTTCAAGGAATGGCTCGAGACCCTGTACATCATGCTGCGTACGCAGTGCACCGATGAGCGCCGGAGTTGCCAACCCCTTTTCCGCTGCCAGAAGTTTCGTTTTGAGTTTGTTGTCGACCAGCGGGTAAAGGTGCCGGGGATTCAAATCTCCAATCAGGCTGATGTTCCGCTGGTTCATGCCGACGATGCCCAGCTCGCGCAATCGGCGTGGCGATACGAACATCATCCTAGCTGTTCTGCTCAGCCAGCGATTTGAAGCGAACCAGCTCCAGCAATCGATAGCCCGTATAACTTCCGAGCATCATGATCAGCGCCAGAACCACAAACTGGAGTCCGATAAAGTTAAACGTCAAATGTCGCACCAGCAGGCTGGTCATGGCCAGGTACGCCACGACCGCCGTGGCCAGACTGCCGAAACCCTGGATGGCCACTTCTCGCCAGCCTTCTTCCTCCCACAGGATAGACATTCGCTCCACGGTCCAGGAGAGAATGATCATCGGGAAAAAAGTGATCTTCAATCCTTCGGTAAGGCCCACTCTGAAACTGAATACGCTGAACAACGCAATGATGGTAATAACCGTTATGATCACTGCGGATATCCTCGCCACCAGCAACAGATTCAGATGTGACATGTAACTCCTGATCATCAGTCCCACAGCAACGACGAGGAGGAAGCCAACCAGTCCTGTCGTCAGGCTGGTTTCGATAAATGCGAGTGCAATCAACACTGGCATGAACGTGCCGGATGTTCTCAATCCGACAAAAATTCGCAGCAGGCAAACGACCAGTGCGCCGATCGGCAACAGCAGGATAGTTTTAAACAAAGCCTGCTCTTCGATTGGCAGCGAATGAATGGAGAAGCCGAGCCAGTCGTTAGCTTCGCCGAGGGTGCCGGCCAGCTGACCGTAATTGGTCAGCTCCGACCGAATCATCGAGAAGCGCAGTTCGGAGCCTGTTCCGCCCGTTACGTCCAGCACATACCCCTGAGTAGGCTGCCAGAGTAGCAGCGGCAGATCCTCTTCACCGGCCTCAATACCAAGCGGAAAGACCTCGTTCTGTTCATCCGACCAGACGCGCAGCAGCGGCCTTAATCGCTGGCGCCGTCGGCCGTCCTCAAGTAGCAGTCCGTAAACAGTGGCAGCCGGAATGCCACGACTCTGCAACATATTGGCGAGCAGGTCTGTCAGGTTTTGATCGCCAACGACGTCCATCAGGAGCTGTTCATTCTGCCCGCGATCGCTGGCACGAAACTGACTAATCAGTTGGCGTGTCAATGAGAACGGATCGGCAGACAGGCTTACCGCCTGATCGAGTACCGCCTCGACGACCGAGGCGTAGGGTTCTTCCCAGCTCGGTGAGCGGATTTCCGGAGGTGGCTCGTCGTCGAATTCACCGGCATCCCGCTGCAGGACCTCGGCGCGATAGTAGAGGACCTGCTGCCCGTCCGCCTGGCGCACGGTCCACTGCGCGGTGGGCTGTCCGCCTACATTGACAAAGCTTAAGCCGTATCCCGGAGATGCTCCGTTCTCGTCAAGAATCGCAAAACCGGACTGATCTTTTGGTCGTCGCAGGTTGACCGTGACCGGTTCACCGCGCGCGAAAAACTGCACGCTGGCTTCAATTGACCAGATCGGTTTCTCGGTGCCGGGAATCCAGGGAACGTCATACACATAGTGTCTGTGAATGGATTGCCCAAGACCCAGAACCAGCAGTACGCCGACGATCGCAAACAGCGAAAACTGGCGAGCCCGGGCACGTGATTTCATAAATTCATGATGCTTCGTAGCGCTCGTGGGTATACGACCTGGAGACGTCCAGGACGTAAATATCCATCAGGAACGCCCGACCAAGCAGCATCGGATAGGTCATATGACTCCGGTCCGTTAAGGCAAATTCTACGGTTTGCAGCTCTTCGCCGAGGCGAATGTCGAACTCGACCACGACCCGTCGTTCGGCTTCAACGGTTGCGGGCTGCCTGATCAGGATGACGCGCTTGACCGGCAGTTCAAGTTCGATCTGCTCTTCTTCGGTATTGTGTTGAAATGTAAATCGTACCCAGTCTTCACTGTCGCGTTCGAATTCGACTATGTCGCTGGCACTCAGAGAGGACGTTTCGGCACCGCTATCGACTCGCGCCCTATAATGCCGGCCCGGCGGTTCCAGGTAGAGCCACTCGATTGCGCCGATGATTTCCTTGTTGCCGATATCGCCGACTGAAACAGCGGGACACTCCTGAATCTGCGGCGGCGGCACTGGCCGCCGAATCTGATCCAGCGCCTCCTCGATTCGCGCCGCCTGACCCGCCAGCGTTTGGTCAAGATCACTCAACAGCGGATGCGTTTCATCCAGTCGGGTAAGCAGCAGTTCGCACGCATCCGGTACCGACTCTTTAAGGTCCTCAGGCGGTCCGACGACAACCGGGACGACTGGAACAATGTCGACCGCCGCCTCATCGTCGCCGGAATCCAAATTCGGACCCTGTGAGGCGCAGCCGGCAACTATTGCCATGGACAGCGGTACCAGCAAGCTGACAGATGTTCGAAGGGAGTTTTCCTGTGACTTCATTCTTTAACCGGCATTGACCACCGCAGTGGATTTCGTATTCAGGATTGGATCTGGTAACCGCCAAGCGCAAACTTCATTCGCCGAGCAATGGGCGGTACAGGTGCTGTTTTTTTCGATTATGACACGATAAGTCCAAAAGACCGAGCGCAGACTTCACCGGCTGTCAGCCTGGATCCCTTTATTTCCAAGGCCTTCAGCCTGATCGCAAGCAAATAATTGCAGCAGGCCTGAATGCCGCTGGGGTCGGGCACCCGATTAGTCGACTCTGGCCGGCGGGTAATCATCTGCTCTTTAGCAATTTTCCCTGTACCCAAACCTGTGCAATGTTACGCCTGTCTGCGTTATAGATAATTTTTTGTAAAATGTCCTCCGCCGTATCCAGGTCATCCCAGGTCGTCAGGTTGCTATCCGGCAGTTCCGTGTCGACCACAATTGCGTCAAACCGGTAACCGGCCGAGATTTGACCAATCTGCAGATCAAGCGCCCTTGCGCCACCCACGGTGGCCATCCAGAACGCTTCGAGGTAGTCGATTCTTGAGTCCGGCATGCCGCGAGTGGCGGCGTCAGCATTGGCATCGACTCCCTCTTCAAGTGACCGCGAGGCGTTCACAGCCGCCTGGCAGTTGCTGAGAATGTCGGCGCGTGGCCCGCCCGAGATATCGGTGCCGAGGCCCACCGTTAGTCCAGCATCAAGGGCTTTTCGGGCGGGAAAGACCGCGTTGGAGAAATAGATGTTCGACAAAGGGCAGTGGGCGATGCCGCACTCCCTGTCCCTGATCGTGGTCATGTCCGCCGGGCTGATAAGATTTGCGTGCGCCAGAACGGTTTTGTCGGTCAGCAAGCCGAATTGATCGAGGCTTTGGGTATCGTTTAAGCCGTGTCGATCGAGCACATAGTCGTGTTCCCAATCGCTCTCCGAACAATGCGTCTGCACGTGACAGGCGTATTCCTGCGCGATATTCCCCAGTCCAAGCAGCGCTTCATCAGTGCAGCTGGGGATAAAGCGCGGCGTTACCGCCGGTAACACCCGATCTGAATCCTTGCCGCCGATGCCGCTGACGTAATCTACAAACGCTCTCGTTTCATCGAGCGACACCGCGCATGATTCATCACGGTAGAAATCAGGGCATTGGTCGGGATTATCCATAACGACTTTGCCGACGATGGCACGCTGCCCCTGCTCCTGACAGACGTCGGCAAGTAACTTGGTTGCCTCAAGGTGAATGGTGCCGAAATACATTACGGTCGTCGTGCCGTTTGCCAGCAGGTTTTCGACCAGGGATGTGTAAACGGTGCGCGCGAATCCAAGGTCCGCATAACGAGCTTCTAGCGGAAATGTGTATTGTTGCAGCCAGTCGTATAGCGGCAGGTGCAAAGCTTTGCCGAGCTGCGGCCACTGCGGCGCGTGAACGTGCAGATCAACCAGTCCCGGCAGAAGGTATTGTCCCCGTTGCAGTTCGATAAGCTGATCATCGGCTCGAGCCGCAGCCAGGCAGGTTTCGTATTCACCCGATTCAGTTCGATGAACATGCAAGATCTGCCCGTCGTCGTCGACAGCTACCAGGCCGTCATGGATGATTTCGACACTACCGAGAACCGGCGTGTGAATAATAGTGCCTTTAACAATCATCGCATACGTCTAAACCGGCACAACAATTTCATCGCTATCGCAAGCTGGTTACCATTTGCCGGAAATATTAGCACGCGCATCTTTTTAAGCCGGAAAACCGGTCATGCGTTGGTAGACAGCAGGGTCTGTCGCACCTTCGGTTCCGAGAACCAGAACCCGGCTATCTGCCGTCAGGTTCAGCGCTTTCGACAGGCTGTCAATCTGTCGTGCGGCAATAAATGCCGCAAGGCCGGCAACCGCAGATTCGCCTGCCACGACCGCCGCATCTCCAAATGGTGAATCACGTAACATTGTCATTGTTGGTGCTACGATCGAATCTGCAATCGTTACAAAGTCATCCGCACGACGCTGCAGCACTGGCCACGCTACCGAGGACACTTCGCCGCAGGAAAGTCCCGCCATAAGCGTTTCTTGCGAAATCTCGACCTTTGTTGGCGTGTTGTTGCTGGCACTTACGAAAAGGCACGGTGCGAGTTCAGGCTCCACAACAATCACCCGCGGTGCGCGATCTTCGCAGGCAAGTCGCAAGCACTCGCAAACCGTTGCCGCGAGGCCGCCAACACCGCCCTGGACGAATACGTGTGTTGGGATATTATCCGCAAACTGCTCGACGAGCTCCGTAAGCATGACCGAATAGCCGAGCATTACAGTCCTCGCGACGTCACTACCTGAACCCGCATAGGTCGTGTCAGAGACGACGGTCCAGCCGTTCTCCCTTGCAGCCTGGTAACAAATGCGCACCGAATCATCGTAGTTACCGTCGACGCGCACGACCTCGGCGCCATGGTCCCGCAGCGCCTGTTCTCTGCCAGCGCTGACCTCAGCATGGATATAAATAACAGCACGATGACCGTGTTCCCTGGCACCCCAGGCGACGGAGCGCCCATGATTTCCGTCGGTTGCGGTCGTGACCGTCAGCGCTGCGGGCTTTGTGCCAGGTGCATGTGCCAATTGACTCACAGCGAATGCACCGCCAAGTGCTTTAAAACTGCCGAGTCCGAAACGATTCGCCTCGTCCTTATACAGAATGTCTTGCACGTGCAACGCTTTCGCGAGGCCTGGCAAATTCAGCAGCGGTGTCGGACAGTACCCAGGCCAGGCTGAAATGCACCTGTGACCATGTACTAACGCTTGTTTCGAAAAGAGAGGCGTGGTTTCGCTTTGCTCGTGCGCTATGCTCGTGCGCGACGAATTACTCACGTGTTTCACCACGGGGCCAGAGAAAGCCACAAACGCGTCTTGAATCACTACTGTCCTCAGGATTTTTCAGGCAGTCATCTGTTGTGCATACGACAGCCTGGCAGGCGCACAATGTTTAAGCTTAGCGCAAAATAGTCGACAACACCGATACCCTCAGAAGGGCGTTCGTCGACCGGTCGATCCAGATTCATACGCAAATGCCGTCCCTCGGACTTCGAACAGACGGCCAGGAACAAGGAGTTTTCGCGACATGAACGTATTCGAGATAAGTTCGATTCTTATCGGGCTGTCCGCCTTGTTCGGCTTTATTAACTATCGCTATCTGCGGTTGCCGCACACCATCGGATTGGTGCTGATTGCGCTGGCAGCTTCGCTGGTGATCGTCGCAATCGAATTTGTCAGTCCGGCGACCCAGATTGCAGAACAAATTACAGGCATGCTGAAACAAATCGATTTTCACGACGCCGTAATGAACGGAATGCTTAGCTTCCTCCTGTTCGCGGGCGCCCTGCACGTTGATTTTTCGGTGTTTCGATCGCAGTCCTACGCTATCGGCCTGATGGCAACGGTTGGCATTCTTATTTCGACTTTCCTGATCGGGACCGCCACGTGGTGGCTACTCAATCTGTTCGCAATTGACATGCCGTTTATCTGGGCGCTGGTTTTTGGCGCCCTGATTAGCCCCACTGATCCGGTCGCCGTGTTGGGACTGTTCAAAACGGTAGACGTGCCTGAATCCCTGGAAGCAAAAATGGCCGGAGAGTCGTTATTCAATGATGGCGTTGGCGTTGTGGTTTTCGCGGTTGTCGTCGCCATTGCCACCGGTGACGGGAGCCATGACGATGGCATGGGTGCGTTAACAATCGCTGAGCTGTTTCTGACTGAGGCAATGGGAGGCGGGTTGCTTGGGCTCCTGGCCGGTTATATCGGTTATCGTGCCCTGCACGTAGTTGATGAGCACAATCTCGAGGTATTGATAACGCTCGCAATGGTGATGGTCACCTATGTTGTCGCGCTCAAATTGCACATGAGTGGCCCGATCGCCATGGTGGTTGCCGGGCTGTTTATCGGCAATAAGGGCATGAAATTCGCTGTAAGCGACAACACAAAAGATTACGTGCAGAAGTTTTGGTCCCTCCTGGATGAAATTCTGAACTCCGTACTTTTCATGTTAATCGGATTGGAGGTGCTGATCATTGCCCAGCGCGCAGACCACACAGGCGTCGCGTTGCTGCTGATTCCGATAACGCTGGCCGCGCGATGGTGCGCAGTCTTTGTGCCGATAACATTTTTGTCCCGCTGGCAGACATTCACCAAAGGCGCTATTCCGATTCTTACGTGGGGCGGGTTGCGTGGGGGGATAGCTGTTGCGCTGGCTTTATCTTTACCAAACAACGAGTACAAACCAACCATACTGACAATTACCTACGCCGTAGTACTTTTTTCGATTATCGTGCAAGGATTAACAATCAAGAAGCTCGTGGAGAAGATGGTAGCGAAGCGGGTGATTGTCGAAGTGGAATAAAGGGCGCCGGACCGTGTGTGGCTTACCTAGTATTCTTCCGCCTCGATTTCCGGATGGGCTCGTGGCACAGCCACACGAAACCAGATAAACGGCAATAGTGGGTTGGGTAGCCAGTACATCCAGCCCAGATTTGCTACCGTGTTTCCGTCGTCCAGGTGCAGGTCGAGCCAGACATACAAGAACTTGTAGATACACAAACCGGGTATGTAGTTAATCTTGAAGCGACCGCCCCGCAGATACTTTTTGCGAATATAGAAATTGCCTTCGAATGGTGTGATACCCCATCCCAGCGGACCGTCGGCAATTATCTGCCCGGTTGATTTGTGGCGAATACAAACGTTGGTCAAAGCGCACTCGGGTAAGCTTTAGTACAGGCGTTACTGGGAACCATTGATGTCAGTAAGTTCGGCAATGATGGTGCCGCAACTGGGTTACGCTACCTGTATCGTAGATTCACTCTAGCAGACAGGACTGTTTTCTGTTTTATTACGCCATATCGAGACTGGTTTAGGTCTCCATTGAAATTACCTGGATGTTCTCCGTGTTTACCTGGATTGGCAATCTGTTTGCGGGTCGTTCTGCCGTTGAGAAGCGACGCAAAGACCCGGTGCTGGCAACTGCGATTGAGCGATCGGCCATCGTCTACAGCCAGATTCCGCTGCATCAGTTCATAGATGAGCAGATGCGGAGCGAACTGGCGCGGGAGCTGTTCCTGGAAGTAAACGGGATCTGCAGGAATCGGGACCCCGTTGCAAGTTGCCGTGAGCGCTTTGCGGCCATCATGCTAAATTTCGCTGCAATCCAGGTTTTGCTCATTCCGCCGCCACCAGAGGAGGACAATTCCGGCCTGCGCGGGCAGCCGGGGATCAGCGGCATGCTTGGAGCACACCTGGAACGCCTGTTTGAGTGCAATGATGTGCTGCGGTCGGCGCTGTTCCGCGAAACGGAAGGTGACGACAAGGACGCCGACCCACCTGACCTGTCGAATTTCGCGCAGCGTGAATACTGGAAAACGTTCTGGCACTTAGAGACGCTGGACGCACTGCGTGTAGGCCTGGGGGACGCGGAAGAGGGCGATGACTGGAAGCAGGCATTCCTGCATGCCGCGGCCGTAAACTGCGAACACCAGTATCGCTGGGAGCTGGAACTTCCGCCCGCATTCGATGACTCAATTGCCAAAGAAGCCGCGACTGCATACTCGGTTTTTACAGATATCGTCGTATCAGGTGCAAAAAACCCGGCACAGGAGTGGCGCGACTATTATCATGATAGCGACATTCCAATGCCGGATTTAGGAACCTGATTTGATGGTGTCCAAGCATAGATGGCAGTCTCCGACCATGCTGCTCGTTTTGATGAGCATCGCCATGCCGGTCGCGTTCAACGCGTGGACGGCCCTGCTCAATAATTTTGTGTTTGAGCGAGCGGCGTTCACAGGCGTTGAAATCGGAATTCTACAAAGCCTGCGTGAAGTGCCCGGGTTTCTCGCCTTCACGACCGTATTCGTGCTCCTGATTCTCAAAGAACAGACCTTTGCAGTCGTCGCATTAGCATTGCTGGGTTTGGGTGTCGCTGCCACCGGGTTCTTTCCCACAACCTACGGCCTGTATTTCACGACTGTAGTCATGTCACTGGGCTTTCATTATTTCGAAGCGGTCAAACAATCGCTGGCTTTGCAATGGTTGAGTACTGACGAGGCCCCGCAGGTGCTGGGTCGTCTTATTTCAGTTGCGGCAATAACGTCGTTGGTTGTTTACGGCGTGCTCTGGGTCCTGCTCGAAATAGTCAAATTGGACTATGTCTGGAATTTCCTGATAGCAGGTGTGATCTGTGCCGCACTGGCAGTCGTAATGTGGATCGGATTTCCGCATTACAAAAGTGCAACGGAACAACATACGAAACTGATTCTGCGCAAACGGTATTGGCTCTATTACGGTTTGACGTTTCTCTCAGGGGCGCGGCGACAGATTTTCATGGTCTTTGCCGCATTCCTGATGGTGGAAAAGTTCGGCTATTCAGCGTCACAGGTTACGCTGCTGTTTCTGATCAACTATACGTTCAACTGGCTGTTTGCTGAGAAAATCGGCGTTCTGATCAGGCGCATTGGTGAACGAAACTCGCTCAGCATTGAATACATCGGCCTCATTGTCGTGTTTACGTCTTACGCATTCGTTGAGAATGCCTACGTCGCCGCAATTCTGTATGTCGTTGATCACATGTTCTTTGCTTTGTACATTGCCATGTCGACCTACTTTCAAAAAATTGCGGACCCGGCGGATTTCGCCAGTAGTGCCGGTGTTTCGTTTACGATCAACCACATTGCAGCGGTTATTATTCCGGCTGCACTGGGCTTGGTGTGGATACACTCGAATGCCGCCGTTTTTCTCATTGGAACAGCCTTCGCTGTGTGCTCGCTGGCGCTGGCGCAAAATGTGCCGGACCGCCCGGCGCCCGGCAACGAAGTTCGTGTTGGCAGGGTGGCATTGGCCAAGAAACCTGCCTAGCAGTTACCGTGTTTCACAGATAGCGCTCGTTCCGCCGAATTCGTGAACCTGCGCACTGCATAGGATGATCTCATGGAGTTTTTCGCAACGGGAGCGGTTGCGTTCTTTCTGGCCGGGTTCGTCAAAGGCGTGGTGGGCTTCGGTTTTCCGATCATCGTGCTGGTTATTCTTACGCTGACAATCGGGCTTTTCGAAGCGCTGGCTATTCTTATCGTACCAACGCTGGTTACCAACATCTGGCAGGCGTTCTCCGGACCGTATTGGTCAGCGGTAATGCAACGCATGTGGCTTTACTTTGCCTGTGCTGTTGCCGGAATACTGGTCGCATCACGCTTTCTTACCGCGGTGAATGTCGATTTGCTGACCGGGCTTCTCGGCGGCGTGCTGTTTTTTTTCGCACTATCGCGGCTGTTCAGCTTCCGGATTGCCGTGGATCGGGCCAAGGAGCCGTTCCTGTCTGTAGTTCTGGGCACGATCAACGGCGGTTTGACGGGCTTCACGGGATCATTCATGGTTCCGTCAGTGCTGTATATGCATGCACTGGGTTTTTCCAAGGATATGCTGGTGCAGGCGATGGGCATGTTCTTCGCAATATCGACGCTGACGCTGACAGTTTCACTGGGCAGCAACAGCCTGCTCGGCGTTGAGAACCTGAAGTTGTCTTTTGTGGCATTGTTACCGTCATTCGTCGGCATTTTCGCCGGCCGTCGGGCGCGGGACAAAGTCGACGAGGTACTTTTTCAAAAGATCTTCATGTCAGCTTTACTGCTGCTCGGATCTTACCTGCTGTGGCGAGCTGCGATTGCGATTCCCTGATGCGCATCGGCCCTGTGGCCGGAGTGTCGTGCGCTTGCAGACGGATAAGTTACCGACGTTGCCGCAACGAGCGCGATTGGCCGGCTGACAGCGCTGGACGGGCTGGGTAATTTATTGCTACTCATCCTGCCGATCTCGCCTATTCAGAACGAATCACTGATAATGCAGGTTCCCACAACAAGAAGAAGATCCGCATGTCGCTAGAAAACACGCCCGCGCGCGCGAATTCACCTGTCTCAGAGTGGCTTTTTGGCGGCAACCTGGTCTACCGAATTGCCGCTGGTATTGGCATCGGGATCGTACTGGCGTTGTTGTGGCCGGCCGCTGCAAAAGAAGCCATGCTGCTTGGCAATCTGTTCGTCCAGGCGCTGAAAGCGGTCGCGCCGGTACTGGTTCTGGTCCTGGTCGCGTCAGCGCTTGCGAATCAAAAGCAGGGCCAGCATGCACAGCTGCGACCCATTGTGGTGCTGTACCTGGTCGGTACTTTGAGTGCCGCCTTCCTGGCGGTAACGATGAGCAAGCTCTTTCCCACGGTACTCACACTGAGCGTCACCGACGTTGCAATGAATCCGCCGCAGGGAATTGGTGAGGTTCTCAACAATCTTCTGTTCAAGATTGTGGACAATCCCGTCAGCGCGGTGATGAATGGCAACTTTATCGGCATCCTGGTCTGGGGCGTTGCTCTCGGACTCGCGATGCGCCACGCGAGCGATGGTTCGCGGCTCATGTTGTCGGATCTTTCGCACGCTGTAACGTCGATTGTCCGTGTGGTGATTCGTCTTGCGCCCATCGGCATTTTCGGCCTGGTTGCTGGAAATATCGCAGAGTTCGGTTTTTCCGCCCTGCAGGGCTATGCGCGCATCCTGTCTGTGCTGCTTGGCGCGATGTTGATTATGGCGTTATTGATAAACCCGCTTATTGTATTCGTCAAGACGCGCCGAAACCCATACAGGATTGTCTTCACCGCATTGCGTGAAAGCGGCATAACGGCTTTTTTCACCCGCAGCTCAGCCGCAAACATTCCCGTCAATATGGCACTTTGTGAACGCCTGAAACTTGATGAAAATACCTATGCCGTTTCCATTCCTCTCGGAGCAACGATCAACATGGGCGGTGCGGCAATTACCATTACGGTTCTTACGCTGGCAGCCGCACATACGCTGGGCATCAATGTAGACCTGCCCACGGCACTATTGTTGTCGGTCGTAGCGGCACTGTCGGCCTGCGGTGCATCCGGAGTCGCTGGCGGTTCGTTACTGCTCATTCCTCTGAGCTGCGGCTTGTTTGGCATTCCCAATGAAATTGCCATGCAGGTCGTCGCGGTAGGATTTGTAATAAGCGTTTTGCAGGACTCAGCAGAAACGGCATTAAACAGTTCCACTGATGTCGTGTTTACTGCTGCCGTTTGCGGCATCCCGGAAAATCATTAGCCGTCTTCCCCTGATTTGCGGGATGGCCGGACCAGGCAGTTAGCGCCCTTCTACCGTCAGTGCAGCGCTATTCTGAAATGTGACTTTTCAGGGGTAACGCAAATCGATGCCGTGCTCCAGCCAGCCTTTCAGGCACATCGCCATGTGCATCCAGCCGCCGCAGTTATCGTGTGATCCCTTCAGACCATCTGCGTCTGTCTTCCAGCCATCTTCACTGATCGAGAGCAGGGTGCCGCCCTCATCGAGCTCTTCAAACTCGAAAATAACTGCAACGTCATATGATTCGTCTTTCGTCTTGTCCCATTCGAAGGAATCGATGGTCAGCACGATCAGCTTATTTGTTTCAATCGTCTTGACTACTACCGCGTTTTCTCCGTAGTGATTCCATCGCCATTTGATAGTTGCACCTTCCCGCAGGTCTTCGCTGGCGCCGTCAACGAAGTATTTCATCATCTTCTCTTTGGAGACGATCGAGTTAAATACTTCCGCAACCGGCCGCATGATTCTTGTTTGTACCGTGTAATTCCGCGCCATATTCGTGACTCCTCTGCATGCTTGCAAAACACGTTATAAAATTATAACATATTTGTCAAATGGCAAAATTGAAAGAATCGAATAACAACAATTCAGATAATGATGACCTGGTGTTTAAGGCCCTCGCTGGCGCAGACAGGCGAAAAATACTCGATCTGTTGCGCGAGGCTCCGATGACAACGGGCGAGATTGTAAAACACCTTAAGCACCTCGACCGGACGACCGTCATGCAGCATCTGGGCGTGCTTGAACGGGCCAGGTTGATTATTACGCGGAAAGAAGGACGCTGCCGCTGGAATTATCTCGATGTCAGCCCTATTCAGCGCATACATGAGCGCTGGATTCAGGCCTACGCCGCGCCATCGGCTGCATTCTTGAGTAAATTACAGCGAGATCTCGAAGCGTAAATCATTCAGAAGTAGCACCAGTGCTGCACCGCCTGCTGCTCCAGGAAACCCGCGGCGTGTTTACCTTGCAGCATCGCCAGCGTAGCCAGCATGCCCGCCTGAGTGCAGGTGTCGGCGGCGACAGTGATTGACCGTGGCGCGTCTGCAACAGGCCAACCGGTTACCGGGTTCAATATGTGGCTGTAACGAACGCCGTTCTTCATCAGAAAGCGGCGCGAGTCACCGCTGGTCGCCAGGGCGCCGTTTTTCAAGCGTATCGTTTTCCGTTTCGACCTGCTGACAGCGTTCAGTGATTCAATGCCGACCTGCCAACCGTCGCTGCCTGATGGCGCACCGGTAGCGAAGATATCGCCGCCAAAGTTGACGAGACAGGCCGCATCAGAATAACCGGACAGAATCGCTGCGGCGCGGTCCACCGCATATTCTTTGCCTATGCCACCCAGGTCGATCTGCATATCTTTTTGCATCGTCAAGAATGGCGTTTGCCAGCGCACTTTATTCCAGCCGACTCGTCTCAAAACAGCTGCAATGGCCTTTTGGTCCGGTATGTTATCGCCGCCATCGAATTGCCAGACCTCACGCAGCACGCCAGACGTGATGTCGAATGCTCCGCCGCTCAGGCTCGTCAACATGGCTGCGAAATCGAGCAGGTTGGCTGTTTCATCGTCAATTTCTACCGCCTTTCCCTTGCTCGAGTTTATTTTGTCGACAACGTTGCCGCGCAGGTAGCGGCTGAACTTGTCCTCGATCCGCCAGGCTTCAGTCGCTACTGCATCGAGTAACGACGCCACTACTGTGCGGTCGTCCGAATCTACCAGCAGTTCGCAGGGGCTGCCCATCGCCAGAAAAGTGCCACGGCCATATCCAGGCTGCTGAGAAATCTCGGTTACACGTTCCGGGCGCGCCACGTTATCTGCCGAAACGATAACCAATCTGAAAAATAATGGCGTCCAGGTCAGGGTATATTTCCCGGCCGGACTGGTTGCTCCCAAGCAATAGATTGCCGGGCACGGAGCCGTCTCCCGTATAGAACTCCAGACGGGCATTCCACTCGTTCCCTGACTCGAGCTTCTTGCCATACTTCAAACCAAGCGTTATGGCGTCAAAGTTTCCGAGTCGATAATCAGCAGATGCGTTTAGCGGCAAAGGCGAACCACTGGCCAAGCTCGTACGATAGAAATCTGCTTCGGTCTGCGTGTAAAAACGGAAGTGCGGCTCAAGATAACTGGCGTTTGTCAGGGGCCAACGATACCGGATGTCAATTGTGTGCGAATCAATTTCCCAGTCGTCAGTCATGTAACGATATGAGGCGTCGAGCACGCGGCCGCTCATGTAGTATTTTGCCTGGCCGAAAAAACTGTGTTTGGTGCGCTCGTCGGGCCGGCTTTCGAATAAATACTCGTGCGAAGGGCCCGCTATGCCCGGAGTTGGTATTCGTGATATCGGCTCGCCAGTTACCGGATCGACCAGACTGACGATCTTGTATGGGTCGTTCAAATACCCGTCAGAACTGCTGAACGAATAGTTTAATTGCAATACCAGGTTGCGATTGACCACTTGCGACAAGCCGAGCACGATATCCGTGACATCTTTGGATTGCTCACCGATGCGGTTGGACAGGTCGCCAACGTCGAGCATGGTGCTAAGCGGGGTCGGCGCACCACCAACCGGATCGAGCTCGTCACTCGAGAACGCAAGTCCGAACGAAACCGTGGTATTCCGCTGATTGAAATCGCGGGACAGTTTGAAATTCGCACCCAGGTGCAGGTAGTCATATTCATCCGAAACAGATATCCCCGCCGCGACCTTATTCAGGCGGCCCCAGGGTTGCTGCCAGTTCGCCGCAACGGCGACTCGCGTATCTAAAAACGTATCGTCCAGCGGAATTGCGTTCGCCGGGCTGGTTGCGACCGCCGCGCCGGACGGACTTGTAAAAGTCTGCGGAACGCTTGCGGTAATCGCGCCAATCGGTGTGGCGCCGGTCAAGGTATCGACACCGAGACTTAGACTTAACACCCTGTCATCGACAAAATTGCGCAGTGCCAGTACGTTCAGACTCAGATCCTGCACTCGATCGTCAGATTCGCCGTAGTAGAGAAGCGCCGTGTCAAACTCCCAGTTGTTCTCTTCCTGTGCCTGAACAGGCGTCGTCGCTGTGGTGCCAAGCAGAGTGCAGGCCGCAGCCGCGATGGACGCAGCGGCTGAATGTGATTTTTTACCTTTCATCATAAAGCGCGTGACTAGTTACAGCCGCAGCCCCCCCCACCAAAGCTTCGTCCGCCGCTGGAAGCCTCTTTGCTGAAGTAGATGTGATCGTCCAAGGAGGCCTGGAGCGGGTCGGAGACCAGCTGCATTTCATCTTTCGCAAGTACGTCGCGCTCCCAGGGAGCCACGCCCATGCCGGAGCAACCCGCAACAAAGAGTACCGAGACAATAACTATAAACTTCCGCATGCTGTCACCCCGTTTCTGATGCAAGTGCTGTCAATAAAACAGACTCATATTCGCCCTGTTTCTTCACTTTGAAGCCAAGATGGGTATCGAGCAGATTGCCATCCCTGCCGATCACGTAAGAGCTCGGCATGGCGATAACGTCATAGGATCGGGCGATGTCGCCGTCCGGGTCATTGATGATTTTGAAGTTGGCCGGATATGCGTCAAGAAATGCCGTGGCTGCGCCGGCCTCAGCGTCCATATTGACCGCGATGATGACCAGGCCGCTGCCCGCATATCGGTCCTGCATTTCGTTCATCCAGGGGAATGAACGACGGCAGGGCACGCACCAGGATGCCCAGAAATCGAGCAGCACGACCTTGCCCCGGTATTGGCTCAGATCCAGCGCGTCTTTCGCCGGTACCGCCACGGTGCACGTAAGCAGCAGAATTGCGGCAATAAGAACTGCTGGCCTGCGGGCCAGCCTGGTCAAATCAACAAACATGCAACGCCTCCGGGTCGGCAGGGTATTTAATCCTGCCGCAATAATTCCAAACAGTCGTGATTTCCCCTACACGGGCGACCGTTCGAGCTTCTTGAATCAGTTAGAGGCAGGAACGGCGACTAATCCTTCGCGGCGTTTGTCCGCAGCGCCGTCGAGCGCGTCGTCGCCGACCACGATTATGTGCAAACCGGAGTTCTCGCCCTCTCTTTCCTGCACGTTGTAGCCACGTTTCTTGAGGTCGTCAGCAATGGCCTGGCCGGGTTCAACCGAGATTTCCACCCGCACCATTTCCCCGCGGGCGACAATATTCGGATGGTCGACCGCTTCCTGGGCGGACATACCCCAATCCAGCACACCCACTATGGTCTTGCCGACATAGGCTGGTATGGAATTGCCGCCCGGAGATCCGGTTACCATCAGCAGTTCACCATCACTGTCGAAAATCATGCTGGGCGACATTGATGAGCGTGGCCGCCGTCCGGGCGTAATAGCGTTGGCCACCCTGGTCCCGTCGGCAGGCACCTCACGGGCGAAATCAGTCATTTCGTTGTTTAACAGGAATCCTGCAGCCCAGCGAGAAGACCCGAACGGTGCTTCAACGGTAGCGGTCATAGACACGGCATTGCCAGCGGCGTCAATTATCGACAGGTGCGTCGTTCCCGCCGCCTCTTCCGTTGTGTCAGCTGACCACATTGCAGCAGCGGCATCCTGGTGCAGCACGAGACCCGGATCACCCGGCGTCGGTATGGCACCCGGTTCAATCCTTTCGGTCGCGCGATGCTTCAGGTATTCGGGGTGCAGCAGGTCGTCGAGCGGGATATCGATTTCATCCGGATCGCCGAAGTAGTGATCGCGATCGGCATAGGCGAGCCGCTGCGCGTCTACGAACGCGGCAACTTTATCCGCCTGGTTGGCCGCATCGGCAGAGAGATGGTCATAAAGTCCGGCAATCATGATTTGTGCGCCGCCGGACGACGGCGGCGAAGATGTGCAAATACTCATTTCACGAAAATCACCACAGATGACGGGGCGTTTGACCGGCTCGTACGCCGCAATATCTTCCGCCGTCAGCGTTCCCCCGTTCGGTTCGGCCTGCGCGGCAGAAGCGATTGCTGCCGCAATCTCTCCGGTGTAAAAGGCACCGATTCCTTCCTTCGCGATTCGCATCAGCGTATTAGCGTACTCCGGGTTTTTCAGCAGGTGTCCAGCCTTAAGCGGTTCACCACCCGGATAGAAGTACGCAGCCGTCGCCGGGTTTTTTGCCAGTTCACTGCGTTGCGCCATCATCGGCAGATAGTCGGCCAGGCGTGGGGACACTTCGAACCCGTCCGTGGCCAGCCTGATTGCGGGTTCAAAAACCACCGCCCACGGCAATCTGCCATGCTGTTCATGTGCGCTCTCGTACAACGCCACGGCGCCCGGGACGCCAACTGATTTTCCGCTTTGCCACGCTTCAAAGAAGTCCATAACCACGCCATCGCGCATGAACATGTCAATCGTCGCGCCGCCGGGAGCGACCTCGCGCCCCTCGTGAAACGTAAGCTCACCACCTTCGCGCTCATACACCAGCATGAATCCGCCTCCGCCCAGACCGGAACTCTGGGGTTCGACCAGGCCCAGGACCGCGTGTGCAGCTATGGCGGCGTCGACCGCATGGCCACCTTTCTCGAGCATTTCAATCGCTGCCGCAACGGCATGCGGGTTGGCTGCAGTGGCCATGCCGCCCTTGTTCCAGCTGCCGTCGGTGGCAACACTTTCGGCGCTCGTCGAATCTGTCGGAGGTTGTTCGGCAGGGGAGCAGCCGAACAGGAAAACGAAGGTGAAAAACAGGCATAGGTGTTTCATTACGAGGATCCTGGCGGGACATACAGCAGTGTAGGACAGCGCCTGAATATACCGTAATTGCCGCTGGGCTATAACCATCCTGTGCTAAACTCCTCCGCCGTTGCGCCTTGCGGATCAGGTCTAATTGCATGCCATTATTCAAACGCACACTGAGCGAATTCCTGTTTCGCCGATTTGTTCTGAAACACTATGGATCCAATCTCCTGGTCGACCTGCAGCTGGATGCGAAAAGAGATACCGTCGAATACGTGAAAGCCAAAATGGCCGACGCACCTTATTTCGAAAAGCATCCGAACCTGGTCGCCTACGTTGTTAATGAGGCCCGGTTACCGGGTCTGTACCTGGAATTTGGCGTGGGTCGCGGCAAGTCGATTCGCTGGATAGGCGCGGCGGCAGATCGCACGGTATACGGTTTCGATTCTTTTGATGGCATCCCCGAATACTGGAACGGCAACCCGGTGGGTGCGTTCGCCCAGAGCAAACTTCCCAAAGTGCCGGATAACGTCAAATTCGAGATCGGCATGTTCGATGCAACCGTTCCCGGGTTCCTTGAGCAGCACAGCGATCCGGTTTCGCTGCTGCATGTCGATTGTGATCTTTACTCATCCACCGTCACAATCTTCGAAATGTTGGGAGCCCGGCTGCAGCCAGGGGCGATCGTATTATTCGATGAGTACTACAACTTCCCGCGCTGGCAACAGCATGAATACAAAGCGTTTCAGGAGTTCGTTACCAGCAGTGGCATTGAGTACGAGTACATTGGCTACTCGGTCACCGGCCAGCAGGTGGCGGCCCGTATACTGAAAAACCCTTTGTTTTCCGCCAGGTAAATTACCAGAAAGAACTCTAACAAAATCCTGTAGCCAGCTGATTTGTCATAACAAAGCTAATCTTATTTATCTTTTGTTAATAGCGCCTCTGCGCTAAGATTGCTTGTTCGCACCCCAGAAAAATAAAAACAGGGACAGCGGTTTGCAGCCATTTTCAAAATTGTCGAGTACCTACACTGGCCGTCTGGTGGCTTGTCTGTGTGCGCTGGGATTTTTAGTGCTAACCGTCGACCTGGCACTTGCTTCGGGATTTCCACCCGTAGCAAACGATGACAACATAGTTGTCATCCGGGGCAGCACAGCAACGACACTCAGCGACGGGTCGATCAGTATTCTCGCCAACGACTTTGACGTAGAAAACGACAATCTGTTCATCTTCCTGACGAGGAACGTCCGGTGGGGCACGTTAACGCTCAACCCCAACGGCACATTCGTCTATCAGCACAATGGAGGCCGCCGGAACAGCGATCAGTTCCGATACATACTCTACGACGGCACCGGGTTTTCGACCCAGGCTATAGTGCAAATTGATATCGTCGACGGCGAACCAGTTCCGCCCGAAATTGTTGGTCAGGAAAAAGTCGCGGTGAATGAAGACGCGTCATTGGCGATTGACATACGGAGTCTCGACGTCGTCGACCCGGACAATAATTTCCCGGCCGATTTCACACTCGAAGTTCGCGATGGCAAAAACTATTCGCGGAATAACCAGACCATAACCCCGACCAGAAACTTTAACGGGCAGCTCACAGTACCCGTACGAGTTTTTGATGGTACAAATTTCAGCAACCTGTTTTCGCTTGAAGTTGACGTCCGGCCGCGAAACGATGCGCCATTTCCGGTCGGCAGCCCTGCTGACCAGGAGGGCATAGAAAACAGCCGGTTTACACTGGCGCTTGCGGGCTTTTTCGATGACATTGATGCGAACGACTCACTGACATACTCCGCAAACGGTCTGCCGGGAAGTCGCAGTCTCGGTATCAATCGCGACACTGGCGTATTGACGGGTACTCCTGTCGCCGCCGACGTACGCGATGACGCTTACAACGTGACGATTACTGCCGCGGATTCAGGTGGGCTAACGGCAACTGTAAACTTCTTGCTGATTATCTACCCGGATGATCGCTCCGACCTGGCGGTAACTGCAGCGCTTGCCGTAAATCCCGTCACCGTCAGTGAGGCGGCCCAATGGAACATCACTGTGGAGAACCTGGGGCCGGCAGACGTCGACCAGGGAGAGCTGCTTGCCCAATGGAGCACGAGCGGATCAAATTTGTCATTGGACCTGCAGCAAGGCTGCGATTTGTCCGCCAACGAATCGAGTGGTCCCGAGTTGCGTTGCTCATTGAATGGCCTTGCAGCCGGCACGAGCCTTACATTCAGTGTGCAGGGCACACAGGATGTCGACGGCGATAACACGCTGATCGTAACGGCGACTGCAGACGACCCGATAACTGCCAATAACACGGCTTTGGTTGGTGGCCAGGTTGTCGCTGCTTTTAGCGAGGGCCCGACGCAAATTCTCGGTGTAACGGGCACCAGTGTTGCCAGCGGTGACCTGAACGGCGACGGCAATCCCGACCTGGTAGTAACCGCTGCGGAAACCGTGGTCTTTTTCAATAGTGGCAATCGGTCATTGAACACGCCTGGAATAAGCCTCGGTACGAATAGTGGCGGCATGGACGTCGTCCTGCTCGACTGGAACGGCGACGACCGGTTAGATATTGCTGTAGCCGGCGTTCCGGAACAGTCGGCGCGGGTATACCTCAACGATGGTGCCGGCGCATTCGCCAATCCAATAGATTTGCCGGACGCAGGCGCCGGCGCGATTAGTGCAGCGGCGACCGCCGATTTTGACCAGAATGGATTTGCCGACCTGGTTCTGACCGGCGCCGGCGCTTCGCGCCTGTTGCTGAGTTCCGGTCAGTCGGACTACTCGGGAATCGACCTTCCTGCCGGGCCGGGAATCGATATTGCGGTTGCTGACATCGATAACAACGGTTTCCCCGACATCATCGTGATTGAGACCGGCGATCGATCCGTCAATCTGTTACAGAACCTCGGTGACGGCATCACATATTCCGCAGAACGTCTGCAACGGGGCAGTGTGGCTTCGGCGACGGCTGCTGACCTCAACGGAGACGGCAGCATCGACTTGTTACTTGCGATTGACGGCGGTGACCTGTCACCGCCGCGAAGCCGCATTCTTTACCAGCAGTCGGACGGGACTTATCCGGACGGTGACATAATCGGCGCATCCCCGTTAAGCGAGATGCTGGCTGGGGATGTGGACGGGGACTCGGTTATGGACATCGTGGCCGTCAATGCTGCCGGCGTTCACCAGCTGTATCGCGGTGCCCCCGGCGGACAGTTTGCGCTAAGCGCGGCGCAAATTGTAAGCGCAGGTATGCGCGGTGGTGTGCTGACGGATTTCAACAACGACGATTCCATCGACCTGATCATTGCCGGTCCGGATTCAGGCGTGGTCGAGATTCACGCAAATAACGGTATTGGCAGCCTGGGACTCGGCGATCGCCGGGCGCCAGACATGCAGTTGTTAGGCGAAGCAACGGTATCGATTGCTGCAGGTGCTGCTTATGAGGATCCTGGCGTAACTGCGATTGACGACATAGACGGTGACCTGACAGCCGCAGTCGTTGTTAGCGGGACTTTCAACCCGGGTGTGGTCGGCAGCTATACGCTCAGTTACTCGGTGACGGACAGGGCGGGTAATCTGACCGCCGCCAGCCGCGTTATTAATGTCGGCATCAATGAAGGTGTCGGCGGAGGCGGAGGCGGAACACTATCGCCGCCGTTTATTGTTCTGCAGTTGCTGTTGCTGGTTGCCGCCGCGGCTAACCGTGCGCGTAAGGACTGTGCATCGCGAGATGCCAGGCACTGAATCGGTTTATTGCAGTTTAGGGCCGTTAAGCAATGCGTCGCGAGTCAGGTCAATAATCAGTTCAACCTCTTTGTCGCTGATCGCAAAAACCGGCGTGAAACGTAACGACCTCGTGCCACCGTGAATAACACCCAGTCCTTGTTTACGCAAATAGTCTTCGGTGCTGTTAACCCCGTAACACCTGTAGCGCTGATTTAATTCGCAGCTGAGTAACAGTCCCGTACCCTGTACGCCGGTAATAGCATCACCCAATTCAGAGGCAAGATCTTTCAATCCGGTAACTATGGCCTTGCCCTGACGACGAATATTCTCGCGCAGTCGCGGGGTCAGGCTTGCAAGCACGGCCATCGCAACATCCAGTCCGCGTGGGTTTGTTGTCATCGTATTACCGTAAAGGCCCGTGCGATAAATGGCGGCAACCGACTCTGATAACGCCAGCACCGATAACGGGAACTGTCCGGCGTTCAGGGCCTTGGAGTAGGCCTCCATGTCGGGTCCGTCCAGTGATTCGAATCCCGGATAATCGACTATGGACAGGACGCCGTGCGCCCGCAGACCTGCCTGGATGGAATCAATCACCAGCATGCAGCCGTGTTCGCGGGTCAACTCCCTCGCGCGCGCGTAAAAATCCGGGTTTATGGACTGGCCGGGATTGCCTTCGCCCATGACGGGTTCCATGAAGAATGCCTCGATGAATATATTTGCCGCTCGAGCCGTGGCAAACGCTTCTTCCAGAGCGGCGATGTTGTTTGGTTCGACCGTCAACAGGTAATCTCTTTCGCGATAGGAGGCCAGGTGCTTCCGATAGTTCCCCATCGTCGAATCAGAGAACTGTGCCGGCCGATCTGTGCGGCCGTGGAAACTTCCGGTCAGCGTTAGTCCTCGTACCTCACATCCGGCATAACGAGCGCCCGGGTCAGTCAGGTTCTTGGTGTTGATATCGGCAATACGGGACGCAGCCGAGGTTGCCTCGGAGCCGCTATTCAAACACAGGAAACTGGCAAAGGGTTCCGCATCAGTTCGGTTGTGCCCGATTTCCTGTCGCAGGCTCGCAATGAACTCCATCTGACTGATGTTCGAGGTCATTACATTTGCCATTACATGCGGCTGATTCATGGCATCAAGCACCGCTTGCGGCGCGTGCCCCAGCCCGAGCATTCCATAGCCGCCGCAATCATATATTACCGCGCCTTTGAGGCTAACGACCCAGGGCCCGGCAGCGCCCGCGGCGACGTAAGGATTTATCGCGTCCTGACGATAGAAATTGGTATAGCGTTCCTGAGCCCGACTGACCTGGGATTCTTCGTCCAGGGCGAGAAACTCGGGATGTGACTCTTGCGCCATGACAAAGTATTCATAGGCGCGCTGAATTGCACTGGCGAGTTCGCAGCCGTCGTCCAGGAAGTCCTGAACTACGTCGTCCGACAGCCCCGTGCAGACGGCTGTGCCGCCGTATTCACGCATTTCGTTTAGCTGTGAAAGGTGCATGTCAGTGTTCAATTGATTGGCGGCTTGGGACATAAAATCACCGGCGATACGGGCAGTTCGCGACTATATCAAAGGCTGGATGCAGGCAGCAGGACCCAGTGCCACATCGTGATATAAAAAAGCAAAAAGCGGGCCCGGAAACGCTTCCAGGCCCGCTAGATCAAAGGCTTAGTCAGAAGTCGCCCAGCGCCATCGCGGTCAGTTTTGCGCCGGTCTGCAACATGACATATTGCTTGCCCTCATGCACATAGGTGGACATGCCGTAATTGACGCTATCGGGAATTTCCACACTGCCGACCTGATCGCCGCTGACCTTATCCACAACATAAAGCATCGGCGTGCCGTCGCTCGCGTGGCTGGTATACATAAACGCCGTCTTGGTCACCAACATTGCCGCGTTGCGGCCGGTGCCGGTTGTCGGCAGGTCCATGCCCTGCAGGTCCGGGTGGTTGGCTACCCGCTCAGGCGTCTCGCCAATGGGCAGTTGCCACAGGTGTTCGCCGGTGTTCATGTCGATGGCGGTGATATGGCTATAGGGCGGTTTGAACATCGGGATGCCGTCCGGATGCCGCACCTGGTCGGAGCGCAGTGACGCGAAATCTGAGAACGTTGCGCCGGTTGGCGCTTCGATATTCGGATCACGTTCTTCACCCGACACGACGATTCTGGACGAACAGGCGGCTCTTGTAGAGACATATAGAATACCGGTCTCCGGGTCGGCGACATTTGGTCCGTCGATGTTTGTGCCGCCACCGTCACCCGGGCACCAGTAGGCAGCGCGATAGCCCTGATCGTTGTCCCTGTGGAGAGGTGGATTGAACAAGGGGCCGATCTTGTGGTCTTTCAATGCTTCGATCGCCGCTTCACGCATGGCAGGCGTATAGTCAACGAGGTCATCGTATGTCAGACCCTGCATTCCATAGGCTGCCGGTTTGGTCGGAAATGGCTGTGTTGCTGCCAGCTTTTCGCCAGGAATGTCTGACGCAGGGACAGGCGTATCGTTAATCGGCCATATCGGTTCGCCGGTGACGCGATTGAACGTATAGGCGAAATTTTGCTTCGTTGTCTGTACGACGATCGGCACTTCTTCGCCATCGATGTTGACATCCATCAGGACCGGCGCAACCGGCGTGTCGTAATTCCAGATGTCATGTTTTACAAGCTGGTAATGCCAGACCCTTTCGCCGGTCTTCGCATCAAGTGCAATAAGGCTGGTGCCGTACAGGTTATCGCCCGGGTGAAAACCGCCGTAGTAATCGATCGTTACGCCATTGGTCGGAATGTAGACGATGCCGCGTTCCTGGTCGGCCGACATGGGTGCCCACGAGGAAACGTCGCCGGTGTACTGCCACGCATCGGATTCCCAGGTCTCGTGGCCGAACTCGCCTGGCCGCGGGATGACGTGAAACTTCCACAAGAATTCACCGGTACGGGCATCGTAGCCAAGAATATCGCCGGGAACGTTTTCCACGCGTGACTGGTAATAACCCTGTTCGTGGGAGTTGCCAACGATAACGACACCGTTGACGACGATCGGTGGTGACGATGTCGTGATGTAACCGTTCTCGAGGTCCATACCGTTATAAGGATCATGCCCATACGGCAGGTCGGACAGCAGGTCAGTGAGCATGTCCACTACGCCACTTTGCGGGAATCCGGGAACACCCGTGGGACGGCCCCAGTTTTCCAGCGGCTGTCCGGTCTCTGCATCAAGTGCGGTCAGAAAAAAGCCTGGCGACGAAATGTAGACGACGCCGCGACCGTCCACTTCAGCATACGCGACGCCCTTGCCATAGTCGGCGCGCATCGAGTATTCGAAACGCGGTGTCTTGGGCTCGCCATATGACCAGATCAGTTCGCCATTGGCCGGGTCAAGCGCAACCACGTACCGTCGCGGTCCTGCGACCGTAAACAGTTTGCCGTTAATGTAGCTTGGCGTGGAACGCCCACTGGCTGCTCCAAAGCTCGCGCCGTCCCATACCCACGATTCCTCGAGGTCTTCGAAGTTTTCCAGGTTAACCTCGTCGGCGGGCGAATAGCGGGTGTGTGCGGCGTCGCCGCCAAGGTAACCCCAGGTGCCGCCATCGGTGCCCGGTGGTGGTTTTATTTCGCCGGCAGCAGCCATCGGCGCAGCTTCTTCGCTACCGGTGGTCGCAGATTCCTGCGAACAGCCTGCCAAGGCAAGGATCAGAGTAATTGCGCCGAAACGGAAATAAGTCGACGCCTGATTAGCAGTCTTCATTCGTGCTCCCCTACTGTTTTTCCCGGGTCAGGGCCTTTTATTCTGGATGGCATTCGCGACGACGGGATGTTGGACATTTTGACCTGTTCTCGTGGCAATAAGTTTACGCGAAATGATCCTGCCATTGGAGATTAAAAGCGGGTTTGTTACAGTCGTTTGCCTGTATTGCATGGGGTTTCAAGTGAAATTGATTTGGCCCCGACGCGTGCGGCACCAAGTTAACCGATAACAACAACTGCCGTGGATACAGCACCAGGGCTCCGGGGGATCTTAGATGTACCAGGCATTTCTGACGCTGGTGACGCGCTTAAGTGATCTGATGTGGGGACCGCCCACGATGATATTTATCGCCTTCGTGTCCGTCTACCTGACCTTCAGAACCCGTTTTTTCCAGGTTACAAATTTCGGTTACATAATGCGGCGGACATTCGGGCGGATGTTCGATCGCAGCGGTGATCAGGACGAGAACCGGATGACACCATTCCAGGCGACGACAACCTCCCTTGCCGGCACGGTAGGCATGGGTAACATGGCAGGTGTCGCGACAGCGTTGTCGATCGGCGGCCCTGGCGCAATTTTCTGGATGTGGGTGCTGGCTTTTTTCGGCATGATGACAAAAGCCGCCGAGGTTACGCTTGGCGTGCACTACCGTGAGGTGGATCAACATGGACATGTGCATGGCGGCCCTATGTACTACATCAACAAAGCACTGGGATGGAAATCTCTCGCGATTCTGTTCAGCATCGGCGTAACGATCAACTGCTTCTTCAGTTCGTCGCTGTTGCAGGCACACACTGTGGGCCGCGCTTTCAATGCAAGCTATGGGCTGAATCCTTACCTCGTTACCGGTGCGATGGCGATCGTCACCGCCACGGTTGCGATCGGGGGCGTTCGCCGCATCGGACGCTTTTGCGAGACGCTGGTACCGTTTATGACCGTGATTTACCTGCTGGGCAGTCTGGCGATTCTTGTATCGAACGCCGCCGCGTTGCCGGGCGTGATGGGCGATATCCTGGCTTACTCTATTGCGCCGGCGCCTGCCATAGGCGGGTTTGCGGGTGCCGCGGTGATGTCTGCAATACAAATGGGCATGGCCCGCGGCATGCTGTCGAACGAGGCGGGGCTCGGTACTGCGCCGATGGTGCATGCGAATGCCGAAACGTCGCATCCTTTCAAGCAGGGCCTGTGGGGGGCGGCCGAAGTATTTATCGATACCACCGTTGTGTGCACGATCACGGCATTCGTAATTCTTTCGTCAGGCGCACTGCAAAACGGAACGACCGGAATAGAGATGTTGCTGGATGCCGTAGCGACTTATTATTCGCCGGAATTGTCGAAGGCGTTCGTGTCCGTGGCAATTCTCACCTTCTGTCTGTCGACGCAGATCGGGTTCTTCGTCTACTTTGAAACGGCCATGGTCAGTCTGTTTGGTGAGAACGTATTTCGATTCGCCAAATGGACCTACTTCATGCCCGGCGTTGTTTTCGCGGGTATTACCAACGTTGATCAGCTTTGGGCGCTCGCCAATATTTCCGTTGCGGCGAGCGCGCTGCCGAATCTCGTCGCACTTCTATTGCTCGGTGGTGTCTTTCTTGCGCTGATGAAAGACTATCTTTGCGGGGAAAAGCGATACGCAACAGCAATTACTGACGACAGCAGGCAGTATGTTCGAATGGCAGCGGCAGGCAAGGAGACCTAATAATAATGTCAACACAATTACTGGATGAAACCGCAAGCGGCGTCTACATCATTTCAGCAACACCCTTTAAAGAGAACGGCGAACTGGATTTGGAGAGCGCAGATCGCCTGGTTGATTTCTACATAGAGAAGGGCGTGTCGGGAATTACCATTCTCGGCGTTATGGGAGAGGCGCAGAAAATGGCGCCAGAGGAATCAGAGGCGTTTCTCGAACGGGTGCTGAAACGTGTGGACGACACGTTGCCGGTTGTTGTCGGTGTGTCCAATGCAGGACTGGATAACCTCGCGCGGCTTTCCCGAATAAGCATGGACAACGGTGCAGCGGGCGTAATGGTAGCGCCGTTGCCGGGACTGGCGACCGAGGAAAAAATCTATAACTACTTCAGCCAGGTATTTGCGGCGCTGGGTAGCGATACTCCCGTTTGCTACCAGGACTATCCACAGGCAACTCGAACCGAAATTTCGGTGTCGCTATTCAACCGCATGGTGGCTGATTTCGAACAGCTGGTAATGCTCAAACACGAGGAATGTCCGGGTCTTACCAAGGTCACGCGCGTTCGCCAGGCATCGGATGAAGGTCTGCGTCGAGTGTCGATACTGGTCGGAAACGGTGGGCTTTACCTGCCGCAGGAGCTGGCACGGGGTGCAGATGGAGCGATGACCGGATTCGCGTATCCCGAGATGCTGGTGGCCGTGGTCGCCCTGCACATGGCAGGCGAGCAGGACCGTGCGGAGGATGTGTTTGACGCTTACCTGCCGCTGGTTCGACACGAGCAGCAAATCGGCATGGGACTCGCGCTCCGCAAGGAGATTCTGCATCGTCGCGGTGTAATTGCAGCGCCAACCGTAAGAGCGCCCGGTCCGTCATTAAACAGCATCGATAAAGACGAGTTAAGCCGACTGATCAATCGGGTTGAGAAAAACGTAGCGGCACTCTAAGCATGGATCTTGGAATAACATGTAAGAAAGCGTTGGTGCTGGCATCAAGTCCAATTTGTCCCAATTTGCCCAATTTGCCTGCGTTGTTATTTGGATTGAATAGATCGGTGCAAATTGATCTTTAGTGCAATAAAAGTGAATGCGCGATATTCAAAGTCGCAGTAGAACGATTTGGTGGCGGATTGTGTGCGCGTTGTACCTTAGTGCTACTGTTTGTTCGTAGAAAAGTCATGGGAAACAGGGTTAAAACATAATGGATCTTGGAATAAAAGGTAAGAAAGCGTTGGTGCTGGCATCGAGTCCAATTCGCCTTCTTTGTTCGGTTTGATTTGGTGCTTGTTGCGAATTGATCTTTAGTGAAACAGATTATTTGTCGAATAATCATAGAAAACAGGGTTAAAGCGAAATGGACCTAGGAATAAAAGGTAAGAAAGCGTTGGTGCTGGCATCGAGTCAAGGCCTCGGCCTCGGCATAGCAACCCAACTTTGCGCCGAAGGCGCTGACGTAATGCTGTGCGGTCGAGTACAGGAAAAACTTGCCGCAGCGGCACAGAAACTCTCGAAAGCCGGGCCTGGCAGCGCTAAATATTGCGTCGCAGATTTGGCAGATACAGATGCCGCCCGGACGCTGTACACAGCGACAAAAGAAGCATTCGGCAAGGTGGACATCCTGGTCAACAACACGGGTGGTCCACCACCCGGAACGGTTGATACGCCGAATACGGAGCAATGGAGATCTCAGATCGACACGATGCTGATTCGAGTCATCGAGATCACCAACCTGTGTGTGGAAGACATGAAGGCATCGGGGTGGGGGAGAGTACTCACGGTCGCATCATCGGGCGTTGTCCAGCCCATTCCAAACCTGGCAATGTCCAACACAATACGTTCGTCATTGGTCGGCTGGAGCAAGTCGCTATCCAACGAGGTGGCGTCGCTCGGCATTACCGTCAACATGCTGTTGCCCGGGAGAATTCGCACGGCGCGTCTGGATCAGCTGGATGCCGCGCAGGCCGAGCGAACAGGACGATCCGTTGAGGAGGTTTCTGCGAGTGAACAGGCGGGAATTCCGGCTGGACGTTATGGCACTGTCGAGGACTTCGGCAACGTGGGCGCGTTTCTGTGCAGCGAGGCGGCGAGCTACATGACAGGCGGGCTGGTTCGCTGTGACGGCGGTGCGATCAGGGGCGTATAGGCGAATGACTATGCTGGATCTAAAGATTTCCAACGGCACCGTTGCAGATGTATCGGAAACCTACGCTGCCGATATTGGTATCAAGAACGGCAAGATCGTTGCAATTGGAAAGAAACTGGGCGACGCGACCCGAACGATAGACGCGACAGGTAAATACGTTTTACCAGGTGGCATCGAGGCGCACTGTCATATCGAACAGGAATCGTCTAGTGGCCTGATGACCAGTGACGACTATTACTCTGGCAGCGTGTCGGCGGCATTCGGCGGCAATACCTGCATCGTGCCATTTGCCGCTCAGCATCGAGGCCAGTCGCTTGCCGATGTCCTCGACACCTATCACGGCAGGGCAGGTCCTAAATCAGTAATCGATTACTCTTTTCATCTCATTCTTTCGGATCCGAACGACGACGTTCTGCACCGGGAACTACCACAGGCGATTGCGGACGGCATTAGTTCTTTCAAGATCTACATGACCTACGACCGTCTGATCGTCGACGACGGCCAGATGCTGGACATTCTTGCCGTGGCGAAAAAACACGGCGCATTGACGATGATCCATGCGGAAAACAACGCGATGATCAAGTGGATGAGTAACAAACTCGTCGACAGTGGGCACGGTGCGCCTAAGTACCATGCATTGAGTCATCCCAGGACAGCAGAATCAGAGGCGATCAATCGCGCGATATCGCTGGCCGGATTCCTCGATGCGCCAATACTGATCGTACATGTATCTTCGGAGGCGGGCGCCAGGATCATTGCTGACGCGCGTTACGAGGGCAGAAAAGTATTTGGCGAAACCTGCCCGCAGTACATGTTCCTCAATATGGAGCAGATGGATCTGCCTGGCATGCACGGCGCCAAACTGTGTTGCAGTCCGCCGTTGCGCGACAGGGCGTCACAGGAGGAGATCTGGCGTTGTCTGCAGAACGGGACTTTCCAGGTCTACTCCTCCGATCATGCGCCTTATCGGTTCGACGACACCGGGAAGCTGCACGCCGGCCCGGATGCGGCGTTCCCCAAGATCGCAAACGGTCTGCCGGGAATCGAGATGCGGCTGCCGCTCTTGTTTTCCGAAGGTTTCGTTAAAGGAAGAATTTCGATCAATCATTTTGTTGCGCTGGCGGCCACCAACGTATCGAAGATTTATGGCATGGATCATTGCAAAGGGTCTATTACCGAAGGCAAGGATGCCGATATAGCAATCTGGGACCCGGACGACACTCGTACCGTTGCGGCCGAAGACATGCATGACAATATGGAGTTCACGCCTTACGAAGGCATGGAAGTGACGGGCTGGCCGACGACAGTGTTGCAGCGTGGCAAGGTCGTGATCGACGGCAATAAGTTGCTCGCCGAACGAGGCGAGGGCACATTTGTGCCGCGGCGCACGATTGACTGCACCGGCATGCCGGGCAGGGTGGCGCCGGAACTGGATCCTGCCATCAATTTTGGCGTTGATTTCGGGCTTTGATGAAAGCCCGGAAAATTCTCGTCATCAATCCGAATTCCAATGAAACGGTAACCACGGGTCTCCGCGAATCGTTGCTCGGCTTTGCAACCGAAGCCGACATTGATTGCTGCACACTGGAGGATGGCCCTTTCGGAATTGAATCCGATGAAGACATTCTCAAAGTGGCGCCAATGGTTCGCCAGAGAATCCTCGACTCTCACGAATTCGATGCTTACGTTATTGCCTGTTACTCTGATCCGGGCCTCAAAGAGTGTCGCGAAACAGTTGCTAAGCCTGTCTTTGGCATGCAGGAAAGCGCCATAAGAACTGCCGCGATTCCGGGTGGTAAATTCGGCGTACTGGCATTGTCAGACGAATCCATTCAGCGTCATCTGCGCTACATTCGCGAACTTGGATTCACGGATCAGCTGGCCGCCGAATTGCCGCTCAACATCACTGTTGACGAAGCCGCCAATGCCAGCGACACGGTGGACAAAGTCGTCGCGGCGAGTCGCAGGTTAATTGCGGAATATGATGTCAGTGCAGTGATCCTGGGTTGTGCAGGAATGGCCGCGACAAAAGCGGTTGCAGAAACGAAACTGCCTGTGCCGATTATCGAACCGGCACAGGCAGCAGTGCGTTTTGCTATAGAGGCAGTCTAAAAAGAACCACAGGACTGCCGGATCAAAAGTTACTGACTTATACCCTCTGAACAGCGTTCTTGATGCGGCCTAGCGCGTCGCCCAATACCTGGCGAGAACAGCCGACGTTCATTCGCATGCAGCGTTCGCCGCCTTTGCCGTAACTGTTGCCATTATTCAGCTGGACACCGGCATTGTCGACTAACCAGTCTTCGAAGACCTGCGTCTCACTCTTTGGTTTGTCGGTCATCTTACTGGCTGCCGCTTTTTCAACTACACCAACTTTGTCCATGATGTCGTTGAAGCGCAGCCAGCTCAGGAAGGTACCCTGCGCTCTCGTGTATTCGACTTCCGGCATATTTTCCTTGATGTAGTCTTCGACGAACTGGTGATTGCCGTCGAGATATACGAGCAGCTGGTCGAGCCATTCCTTGCCGTTCTGGTAAGCAGATGTGTTGGCGACGATGCCCAGTGTATTGATGCCGGCCCGATGGTTTTTCTTGACCCGTTCGAGCATGACCTTGTTCGTTGAATACCAATAGGCATTCTTGGACGCAGGCATGCTGAAGGTTTTGGTTATTGCGCGGAATGTCAGGCTGTTGTCGACGATTGCCTTGTCCGGCAATGCTGCAAACGGCGTAAATTTCTGCCCCGGCCGCACGAAATCTGCGTGAATTTCATCAGACAATACAACGACCTGGTGCTTGAGGCACAGCTCGCCGATGCGCATCAGGTCTTCCTCAGACCAGACGTTGCCCGTCGGATTCTGCGGGTTGCAAAGCAACATCGTGTGCGTATCTGCAGTCATTCGAGCTTCGAGATCGTCCCAGTCGACCGAGTATTCGCCGTTTTCGAACACCATTTCGCTCTCGTTCTTGAGCGTTTGTGACGCACGCAGGTCGGAATAGAAACCGTTGTAAGTCGGCGTCATCAACAGGACCTTGCTCGCCGGCGGTGAGTAGGTTTTGAGAGCCGCGATCAGTCCGGGGTGCACGCCGGTCGCGATCTGGATTGATGTCGGGTCGACCTTGTGGCCCCAGCGGTCCTGGTTCCATTCGGCGATCACTTCACGAAATTCCGCGTAACCCTCGGCGCCCATGTAGCCCCAGTTCTCATGCTTTAAGCGTTCAGCCATGGCTTCGCCAATGCAGGGAGCTGCCCGGAAGTCTGTGTCGGCGATGCCCATGCCGATTTTGAGTTTGTTGCCGTACTTCGCGATCTGGCTGTCCCACTTGACGCACTTGGACCCGACACGGTCATAAACAGTATCGAAATCATATTTGCCATTCATGTAGTAGGCGGGTTCGCCATCAGCGGCGGCTGCCGCACCGCCTGCGCCGACTGCCCCTGCGAGTGCCGTCATGCCAGCCCCTTTAAGGAAGAAGCGGCGGTTATATCCGGTTGAATCTGACATTAGTGTCCCCCTGTCAAAATTTAAGATCCGCTTAACGGATGCATTAATATCCGTTATACGGATAAGCTCAAGCATAGCAGATTGGTGTGATCCTGGCAGTGCAGGCACCTCCCGGGGCTGCTAATTGCGCTTGCGGGCCTCAACTATCAGGTCGTTCAGCGCACCATCTTTGTAATCCAGCTCTGTATCGCCCGGGGCGTAACGGCTCAGGGACAGCACATAGGCAAGAATGTCGACATACTCTTTTTCCGACAGAAAGCCCGGATTATTCTCCGGCATCGAGGCCGACATTACGGTAAATAACACGTTGATCGGCTGGCCTTCCCAGCGCTTCAGGACCGGCCGGAAATATTTCTTGTCATGACAAAGAATACAGTGCTGGGTGTACAGGACTTCGCCAATCTCCGCCTGTTCCTCGGTGTATACGCCGTCGTTTACCGTACGCGGTTCAGACGATACGGAAGTCCACACTGCGAGGAATAAAAAGATTGCGCCAAATTGTTTGAGTTTTGTAGTCATTGCTTACCGGTCGCAGCCCACTTTGTAAGACACGCGCCAGAGTCAGTCCGAATGATTTGGACTGACTTTGGCCAGCTAGTTCCCCAGATTATCGCACGAGAATGCTGAATTCAGCCTTAACAGCCGATCAATAATCGGCTAATGCCATTGCTGTCAGCTTAGGTCCCGTCTGCAGCATTATGTACTGGCGACCCTCATGCACGTACGTCATCATCCCGTAGTTGCTGTCGGCAGGTGCTTCCACCTGCGCGAGCGTTTCACCGGTTGCCTTGTCGACCGCGAAAATGGTCGGTGTGCCATCGCTGACATTGCCGGCATAAATCAGCAGATTCGGGGTGACGGTCATTTGTGCGACGCGCAGCCCGTAGCCGGTATTGGGAATATCCATGCCTTGCAAATCCGGGTGATTCAGGACGGCATCCGGCGTTTCGCCGACCGGGATCCACCACAAATGCTCGCCCGTGTTCATGTCGATTGCAGTGATCCGACTGTAAGGCGGTTTGAAAATATTCAAGCCGTCCGGACCGCGCACACCGAAACCGCTCAAGACCGCATAGTCGGCAATCGTTGTGCCGGTAGGCGCATCGAGAATTGCATCTCGCTCCGCGCCTGGCGCGATGATTCGCGTAGTGCAGTGCTTGCGCGACGTCACGTACAGGACGCCGGTTGTCGGGTCCGCTGCAGCCGGCCCGTCAATGTTGACGCCGCCAATGTCTCCGGGACACCACAGCGAGGCTTTCTTTCCCAGGTCATTATCGCGATGCAGCGGGGGCTGAAACAATGGTCCGATTTCATAGTCCGCGAGCGCCTCGATCGTGCGCTGACGCAATTCCGGCGTGAAATCCATCAGGTCGTCTTCGGTCAGGCCCTGTTGATCGAAAGGTGCAGGTTTGGTCGGAAACGGCTGGGTTGCGGCGAGTTTTTCACCCGGAATTCTTGATGCCGGAACCGGCCGCTCTTCGATAGGCCATATCGGTTCTCCGGTTTCGCGGTTGAACGTGTATGTAAATGACTGTTTCGTGACCTGCGCCACGATGGGCACCGTTTCACCATTCATTTCCACGTCGAGCAGGACGGGAGCAGTCGGCGTATCGTAATTCCAGATATCGTGATGAACCAACTGATAGTGCCAGACACGTTCACCGGTCGTGACATCGAGCGCGATCAGGCTGGTGCTGAAAAGATTGTCACCCGGGCGAAAGCCGCCATAAAAATCGACCGTCGCGCCGTTCGTTGGAATATAAACAATGCCGCGCTCCTGATCCGCTGAGAGCGGCGCCCATGACGAGATGTCACCCGTCCATTCCCATGCGTCATTTTCCCAGGTCTCGTGCCCGAATTCGCCAGGGCCAGGGAGCACGTTGAATTTCCAGAGAAATGCGCCGGTCTTGGCGTCATAACCGAGAATGTCGCCAGGGATATTCTCGATTCGCGACTGGTTGTAACCCTGTTCAGCGGAATTGCCGACAACGATTACGCCGTTGACAACAATGGGCGGCGACGAAGACGTAATGTAGCCGGTCTCCAGGTCTATACCTTCATAGGGGTCGAATTCGTGTCCCAGGTCCGCCAGCATGTCCACGACGCCGGTAGCCGGAAATCCGTCTACTGGTACGGGTTGCCCGAATCCTTCCAGTGGCTTGCCGGTTTTGGCGTCCAGTGCGGTGAGGAAGAATGCGGGGGAAACGATATAAATAACGCCTTTGCCGTCGACCTCGGCGTAGGCAATGCCCTTGCCATAGTCCTTGCGCATCGAATATTCATAGCGGGCAGTGTTGGGTTCGCGATAAGACCAAATCGTCTCACCGGTCGAGGGGTCTATCGCGACAACGTGGCGGCGTGGCCCTGCAACCGTATACAGGATGCCGTCGATGTAGCTGGGCGTTGAGCGACCACTGGCAGCGTTGAAACTCGCGCCGTCCCACACCCACGCTTCCTCGAGGTCTTCGAAATTATCGGCGTCGATTTCGTCGGCCGGAGAGTATCTTGTGTGAGCGGAATCTCCGCCAAGATAGTGCCACTCGCCATTAGCTGTGCCTGGCGCCTGCGCGAAGCACAGTTCGCTCACGAGCATGGTTATCGCCAGAACGGCGGTTAGTTTTTTCATTATCGTCCCCCTGAATGCACAGGACAGTGAGGATACCTCAGGGTCAGCAACAGGAAAACACATTCACTCGTAACGAAATGGGCGGACTTTGGCCGGCGCCTGACAGTTCGGGCAGAATGGAGGTCCTGCGAAGGAAAGTCATGCAAATACAAAACCCTGTCATCGTAATTCCCGGAATAACCGCCACCAGCCTGGTCGACGATTATCCGCTCAAAGCAGACGAGATCTGGACGATGATATTTAACAAAAAGTACGATCGCGTCGCGTTGCACCCGGACGACATGCGCTATGAGGCGATCGAGCCCGCGCACGTCGTCAAGGGTCAGCTGTTTCCGGTCTACGACGACCTGATACGTGCACTGCGGCACGAGCTGACGGCGCGTGCAGACCGTCCAACCCCCGTTTTTGCTTTCCCGTTTGACTGGCGCATGGATGTGGCGACAACCGCGAAGAAGCTCGGCGCTTTTATTGAAGAAGTCATCGCGCGAACCCGACTGATGCGCCACTACGCCAAAGCGAAGGACCTGCAGGTCGACCTCGTTGGCCACTCGATGGGAGGGCTGGCGATTTGCGAATACCTGTCGCAATTCGGGCGGCGCTCCAACGTCGGGAAAGTGGTCACGATTGGCACACCGTTTCTCGGGTCGGTCGAGGCAATAGTAAAAATTGCGACCGGCATGAGTTTGCTTACCGGGCCAGATCCCAAGGAACGCGAGCGCGAGGCGGCACGCGTTACACCGGCGCTTTATCAGCTGTTTCCAAGTTATGCTGGCGCCACTGTCGATACTGTCGGCGCTGACGTAAATGTATTCGATTCCCGCAATATCCAGTCCAGCGTCGTTGCCAGTCTGACGGAATTTGTCCGTCTGTATTCCGTATCCACGCGCAGAGACGCTCGCCAGGACAGGGCGAAACAGATTCTTGAAGGGATGCTGGAACGCGCAAGGCGACATCGGCGCAATGTGCAGGAATTAAAGTTGTCGAACACCGGAATCAAACAGTCCGATTGGCTGGCCATCGTCGGGGTAGGGGAGAAGACGCGTATTCAATTGACCGTTGCGCGCAGCAGGCGTGGTCCCTGGTTCATCATTTCAGACGAGCAGTTCGTCAACGAGCTGGGCGTTGACAACCCGCGTTCCCGCCGGACCGGTGATGGCACCGTGCCGCTGGCGGGCGCATTGCCGCCGTTTCTGTCGGGCAATCGCCTGGTTTGCGTAACAGAAAACGATTTGGGGCGGCTCGAGCTGCGCGACAGGCTGATGGTGGAGCTAGGCGGCTTTCACGGCCTGCTGCCACGGGTGAACGTTATCCAGCGCCTGGTGACCCGGCATTTGAAACCGAACTACCGCGGTACGGTGTGGGGCAGACGCTTGCCCGGCATTCGGCAATGGAATCCACCGATCGACGATCTGCCGGAAAGGCAATATTGAATGACGCGTCAAATAGTCGCTTCAGCCCACCAGTATAAAAACGGCTGTGGCGAGAATAAGCAGTCCCATGCCGGCGTTGATATAAGGCGCCGATCTGCCTGTCGACATGTAACGCTTTAGCGCACTCCCGGCGAGCATCCAGCTGGAACATGCTATAAGCCCGGCCACGGAAAATACGCCGACGATGATGAACGCGCGTTGCCATGCGAGATCGGCAATCGTTATGTACGCGCCGGCGCTTGAGAGCGAGGTGATAATCCCTTTCGGATTCACCCATTGAAAAAAGACTGCTTCGATAAAGCGAAATGGCCGCGAAATCGGCGCTTCCTCAACCCGTGAATTTGTTTGGCCGGTGCTCAGCGCTGCTTTGAAGAACCGCACCGACATCCAGGCAAGCCAGGTGGCCCCAATGACACGTACAGCTGTTAACAACCCTGGCCATTGCTCAACGAGCGTGCCAAGTCCGAAGACCGAGGATGCCATGACGACAGCAAATCCCAGCAGAATGCCGCCCAGGTGGGGCAACGTCTGTCGCCAGCCAAACAGTGCCCCGGACGACATGAGCAAAAGGTTATTCGGTCCCGGTGTGCCGGCTGCTATGAACGCAAAACCAACGAGACTTATTAATAAAGCGTTATCCATTTTGAATGGATCAGTGCTGATCCAGATCGGCGGCAGTGACCGGCGTCGACAGTAGTGATTCAAACCTGCGCCACCGTTCAGTGATAGTGGTCGTGTCGCGTTCGACATACGCGCGAACCAGGTCCTTGCCCAGGTTGTAATTAATCACGTAGCTTCGATAGGTGTCGAAAAACTCTATACGTTGCTTTGCTCGTTCAGGCGAGGACAACGCATAGTCGACGAGCCACTGAATGGCCTCTTCGCGACTCATGTCACCATTTAAATAGTCTCGAGCTGCTTCATTCCCTGCGTATTCGAGTTTGGCGAGAAGGCCCAGCAGTGCGTAATAACGATCCGCTTCGGTGACATCCAGGCCGGCAAGCGGAAACAGCTCCTTTTTCTCAAACTCGATGCGTTCGCTGCCGGGAAATGCGAGTTCAATTCCATAGTTGCCGCTGCCCTCCGCTATCAGAGATTGCGGGCTGAAGAGCGGATAGATATTAAACTCCTGCCAGCCTCTGTCTTTGACCAGGTTCTTCTCCAGCAACGCATTAAACGTGTGATGTCCCGGATAACCTTCGTGACAGCCAAGGTCGATTGCCCGACTGATGAAAATAGGCAGATCGGTGTTTATCTGGATCAGGCTTTGGGCATTGCCCTGGTACCAGTTATATCCGGACCACGGCTTGTCATTCACATATTCAATGCTGAACGACTCATGATCAGGGAGGTCAATGTACTGCAATGTGCGGCGGCGACACTCTGCAATGGCCTTGTCAAATACGGCTTCGAGGGAGTCCTCGGGGATGACAAACTGATTGCGAAAATCGTTTACCCGCACCGATAAATCGCCTTCGCCACCCAGCAATGAATCGATGTCACCAAGAATCGCTGCAAAGTAACTCGCATCATGATCAGGCGCTGAGGTGCCGAACAGGCGCACAGATTCTGCGTCGAAATCCAGGTTGCGGCCTTCGTGCAGGTCAATCCTGGTGTCGAGCGCTACGAGTCGGCGATCGAGCCCGTCCAGCCGTGCCAACCCGAGAGCGTCTTCGGCGCTGTCACGATGCGCTGCCAATTGGGTCCGCAATTGGGCCGCTCGGGACCTGATTTCTGCCAGCGACACCTGCGCATCGTTCGCTGCGGTACGAATTGATTCGGGACCGAAATAGGCATCGACATGACCATTGTCATGCCAGCCCATGCTCAGTTCGAGAAACAGGTACTCGTTGGTCAGTGCCTCAAGATCAGTTGCAGCGCTGGATTCACCTGCCTGTTCAGGCGCACAACCGAAGCAGCCAGACAGGACCAGGAAGGCAAGTACGGGTAGTTTCATTTGTCAATTCCGCCGGCGGTCAATCGAAAACATGTGGCGACGGAGCATAGCGCGCGCAAAGTTTCGATGCGAAAAAATAAACCACTGAAGGGTCATTTGGTCCATTATTAAGCGGTCTTAATTTCGTTCGCCAGCGTCGGACTGGAAACAGGGGGCTTAAAAATGCCAAGACAATCAAAACAGTGGCTGATTCCCGTATTACTTGCGCTCGGCGTCGCTGCCGGACTCTGGTATTACCGTACGCAGGTTTCGGTGCCCGACTCGGCGCCGACCGCGTTACCGGTCGAGCGCGTTGTGGAACCGACGCCGGCGCCGGCGCCGTTGCATCCGATGGAAAGTCCAGCGCCAGAAATAGCTGACAGTCCCGCGCTGGTGCCATTGCCGGCCCTCGGTGACAGTGACGAGTATTTCAAGCTCGAACTCGCCATGATTCTTGGCGATTCGGTCGAGGAGAAACTTGCCCAGTCGGGCGTTATCGAAAAGCTTGTCGCTACGATCGATAACCTGCCTCGCGCCCAGGTAGCCGAGCGAATACGGCCGCTCGCGGCTGTCGAAGGTACATTCCTGGTTGACGGCCAGGATGCCAGTGGCGAATTTGCCATCTCAAGTTCAAATGCGGAGCGTTACGATGGTTTGATTGCGTTGCTCCAGAGCGCCGACCTGAACGCCGTTATGGATTTGTACAGACGGTTTTACCCGCTGTTTCAGAGCGCGTATGTACAGCAGGGATATCCAGACGGTTATTTCAACGATCGCCTGGTCGAAGTGGTTGATCACCTGCTGGAAACGCCCGACGTCTCAGAGCCGATAGCGCTGATTCGTCCGCACGTGCTTTACCAGTTTGAGGATGCAGAGCTGGAGGCACTTTCCAGCGGTCAGAAAATAATTTTGCGCATGAGTGCGGAGCATGCCGCGGTCGTCAAACAGTGGTTGCGTGATATGCGTCAGCTGCTCACTGCTATGTAGAGTTTGGCCCGATCCACAATCTATGGTCTGATGAAGGGCACGAACAATTCAGAAAAAAGTCAGGGGGATTGCATGAGGTTCTTGTTTCCAGTGCTGCTGCTTGCCGGCAGCAACGCGCTTGCCGCAGATGACAACATCCAGGGTTTCGATGCGGCAGCCAGCGCAGATCAGCGAGCCATCGAGTCACAGCTCGATGCCAGGATTAATGCAGGTGAAATGGACGAATGGCTGCGCGTGATGTCCGCCTCGCCGCACCACGTCGGTTCGCCGGCCAGCAAAGCAAACGCAGAATACATCGCGGAGCTGTTGGAATCCTGGGGCTACGACACTGAGATCGCGGCATACGAAATCCTGCTGCCTACGCCGAAAGTAAGGGAGATAGAACTCGTTGCCCCATCGTCCTTCAGCGCTTCTCTGACCGAGGACACGCTGGCTGAAGATGCCAGTACGGCGCGCCGCGAGGGCCTGCTGCCGCCTTATAATGCCTTTTCCAGGGACGGCGAAGTTGAGGCGGAGCTGGTGTTTGTCAATTACGGTATTCCCGAGGACTACGAGGTTCTGGAACGCTACGGAATTGATGTCACGGGTAAAATTGCCATTGCCAAGTACGGCAGGTCGTGGCGCGGCATCAAGCCAAAACTTGCCGGTGAAAAAGGTGCGATCGGCACCATTATCTATTCCGATCCCGCCGACGACGGCTATGGTGCCGGTGACGTTTATCCCAAGGGGCCCTTTAAACACGAAAGCGGCGTGCAGCGGGGCTCGGTGATGGATATGCCGACTTACCCGGGAGACGTGCTGACGCCCGGACGTGGTGCAACTGAACGGGCACGCCGCCTGGACCGGGAAGATGCACCCACGATTACCGAAATTCCTGTCCTGCCTATTTCATATCGCGACGCAATGCCACTGCTTGCGGCAATGGGCGGCGAGGTCGTACCAAGAGAATGGCAGGGTGGTTTGCCGATCACCTATCACCTGGGGCCCGGACCAGCTCGAGTCCGCATGAAAGCGGAGTTCGACTGGGGCATGGTCACGGCATATAACGTCATTGCGCGCCTAGATGGCAGCAGGTATCCGGACGAATGGGTTATTCGCGGCAATCATCACGACGGCTGGAATCACGGTGCCGCCGATCCGTTATCAGGTCAGGTCGCCCTGCTCGCTGAAGCCAAAGCGGTCGCCGAGCTGGCCAAAGCCGGACAGCGGCCATTGCGAACCGTTATTTACGGCGCGTGGGATGCGGAGGAACCCGGCTTGATTGGTTCTACCGAGTGGGCAGAGCACCATGCGGATGAACTTCGGGAACATGCGGTCGCCTATCTAAATACCGACGGCAGCAGTCGCGGTTTCTTGAGTTTAGGCGGCAGTCATGTACTCGAGCGCTATCTCAATCAGATTGCTGAAGAAGTTAATGATCCGCGGTCAGATATCTCCTTAAAACAACGTGCCCGTGCTAACCGGCTGGTCAACGGCGACCCGAAAGTACAGGCCGAGGCGAAACAGCGCGCTGATCTGCGCATCAATCCGCTGGGCTCCGGTTCGGACTATACGCCGTTCCTGCAGCATCTCGGCATAGCGTCTGTCAACCTGGCCTTCGGCGGCGAAGCGTCAGACGGGAGCTATCACACCCTCTATGATACGTACGAGCACTTCACGAAATTTCGCGACCCTGGGCTCTTGTATGGCGCGACCCTGGCGAAGGTTGCCGGTCGGGCAACATTGCGTCTGGCTAACGCGCCGCGGCTGCCATTTGAGTTCACAGGGCTGGCCGATAATATTTCGCTGTACGTCGAGGAACTCGAAGAACTTGCCGATGCTATGCGCGAGTCGACCGAGACGACCAGGCTTATGCTGGAAGACGGTACCTACGCTGCGGCAATGAATCCGTATAAAAGTCTTGGCGTGCCGATAGCAAAGGCGCCTGTACCGCATTTCAGTTTTGCACCGCTGAAGAACGCACTTGATAGACTTGAGGCGGCCGCCGCAGAATTCGATACCAGCGCGGCAGCGAGTGGTGCAACGTCAGAGGAGATAAACCAGCTCCTGTATACCAGTGAGCGCCTGCTGACTCGAGACGAAGGTCTCGACGGGAGACCATGGTACAAACATCATATTTATGCCCCCGGTTTCTATACCGGATACGGTGTGAAAACCATTCCGGGCGTCCGGGAGGCAATTGAGCAGCGTGAATACGACAAGGTTGCGCCGCAAATCGAAATCGCAGCGAACGTGCTTGACGATATGGCGGAACGAATCGAACTATTGTCGCGCACTATCACAGGTGAAATGTAATGAAAAAAATCAGGGTCGCACTGGCAGTTGCCGGCATTATGCTCATGCACGGCGCGCTTGCACAGAACCTTCCGCCTGTGCCGCAAGGCGCCCAGGCGGTCTCTCTGTCCGGAAAGCCGCTATATTCGTCGACGCCAGGTGAAAAAGTCATCGCTGCTGTGGCAGCGGCGAAACAGGACTACGATGCAGATCCGGATAATGCCGACAATATCATCTGGTACGGCAGGCGCGTGGCGTACACCGGAGATTACCGACGAGCAATCGATATATTTTCAGAAGGCATCGAGAAGTTTCCAGACGATGCACGAATGTACAGGCATCGCGGACACCGCTATATATCTATCCGGGAATTTGATCGTGCAATTGCCGATCTCGAGCGCGCTTCTGAGTTGATTGATGGTACTTCAAACGAAACGGAACCTGATGGTGCTCCTAACGCACTCAATATCCCGGTAAGCAGTCTGCACGGCAATATCTGGTATCACCTGGGGCTTGCCTACTATCTCAAGCAAGACTGGGATAACGCCTATCGCGCCTATAAGAACGGATTCGATGCAGGAAGGAACGACGACAACCGGGTTTCAACAACGCATTGGCTCTACATGATACTGCAACGCAAGGGCGATCCGGCAGCAGCCGCCAAAGTGCTGGACGTCATTTCTGCCGACATGAACGTCATTGAAAACATGTCTTATCACAACCTTTGTCTGTTCTATAAGGGTGAGCTGACAATGGAGGAACTCATCGGCGAGAATGAGGACAGCCCGGCTGGCGCCGCCGTCATGTATGGCGCCGCGAACTGGCACTTCTATAACAGTGATGTCGAAAAAGCCCGGGACATGTTCGAGGACATGATAGCGACAGATGGATGGTCGGCGTTTGGAGTGATTGCTGCTGAGGCGGATCTCGCGCTCATCAACGAGTAACGTTACGTCACTTGTCCATTGGCTGTCGTGACCGCCGCCTGAATATGGCGGCGGCACCGCTGGCCGTGAATACTCTCAGGTAGCGATTGGTCATAACGTTGCCGATTTCCCGGAACACAATATAGATTCCGCTGGCGATGATGATGCCGCCGCCCATGATGACCCACCGATCGGGCACCTCGTCCCATATGAAATACCCCGCAATGGCGGCACCAATAAGAGCCGTGTACTCGAATGGTGCCAACACGACAGGTGGCGCTCTGCGGTACCCGCCAACTATTCCAACCCATGCAACCGCTGAACAAAGACCGGCAATAGCGAAGAGCATCCACGCATTCGGTGTTGGCGGGAGGTAACTTCCTGGCAGCATGAACGCGGACACAGCCAGCGGTCCGGCCGTAATATAGAACGAAAGTGCGAAACTGGTTTCTGTCGCGGCCAGTTTTCGCGCAGTTACAGAAAGACCTGCCCAGCAGAATGCGGCGATAAGGACCGCGATTGATGCGGACGAAAACATTCCACTGCCGGGACGCAGAACGATTAGAACGCCAAAAAAGCCCGCGACCACAGCCATCCAGCGCCGCCAGCCAACGTGTTCTCCGAGAAACGGAACCGATAACGCCGTGACAATCAGAGGTGCCAGAAATGCGATGGTCAGCGCATTAACAAGAGGCATCCTGCTTAGCCCATAGAAGAAACCGAACATGGCGCCTGTCGCAAGTGCCGTACGCAGTAAGTGCCATTGCCAACGACTCGATTTTAACGAACCGAGTCCTCCGTACCACCGTGCTGACAGGAGAAAAAAGAACACACCGAATGCGCTCCTTAAAAAAACAAATTGTTCCAGCGAATAATCGACCAGCAACCACTTGGCACACAGATCCAGCGCAAGGCCGCCGGTGACGCCAAGCATCAGGAATGCGAGCGCAGTACCAAAATGATCTTCGAGCCTTGTCTGCTGACTAGCCATGCTTCAGCCACCAAAAAAAGCGCTGCGACGAAAGCGTACACAGCGCGGATTCCAAATTCAGCTGACGTTCAGAAAAGTGTTTGCGAAGTTCAGCTTCGATTCATGGTGTCTGTTCTTTAATGGACACCAGGCTAGAAGATTGTGCGACAGAGGTAATCGTTATGTCTATATATATCGCAGGTGTGCTATCCAAACCGAGATTTCAGGCGGCAGCACTGTCTCTGCTGTTGCTGGGCATTTCCAGTAGTCTGCTGGCTGAGCCGACGGGTAACTCGGCGGTGGTGGCGGACGAGACCAGGTCTTCAATTTCTTTGCACACGGTTCGTGGTGGCCGGGACAACCCCAGCGTCGTCCGAGAATCGGTAGAAGAATTCAAAGCGATCGAAACTCAAGGTAGTCGCAGCAAAGCTAAAACGAGGGGTGGGCAGTTGAAGCCGCAGTTCGGCGCCGCAGGCGAACAAAGTCCCAGCTTCGATTTCTGGTTCTACGATGCTGACATTGTCCTGTTCAATGACGACGACAATGATGGCTACTTCCACGGCCTCGATTTGCTTTTCGATGTCGATACCAACTTTCTTGCGGCCGATGTCTACGCAGTTATGTACCTCAGTTTTGAGGGTGGTCCCTGGAACGAGTATGCCGAAACCGAGGATTTTACGATCTACGGTACGAGCTCAGATGATGAATATGTCCTGGTTAGTGAGCTCATGTCCGGGTATCCCACGGGCAGCTACGACATCCTTATTGAGCTGTTCGACGCTTATGACGGCGCCTTCCTGACCAGCTTCGGTCCCGACGAATCGTCTGCCCTGTCATTTCTTGCGCTGGAAGACTTCGATCGGGATACCCCGTTGCAGAATGTGCAGGTTGTAGTCACTCATGGTCATGGCGGTGGCGGCGCGCTGGACGGCTGGTTTCTCGGTGCCATGTTGCTATTGCTCGTGGCAAGCGCGGTACGGAAGATCTGGCGGCACCGTAACGACGAGCTGCTCAGAATTGATACGCCTGCGCCCTGTTGGCAGGATCACGCGGAACTACGGCGCCGGTCGGTCAGGTAGTTGAAACTGACTGATCTATGGCTGCAAGTGTTCCCGGCTGGTTGCAATTAGTTGGCAGCGGCCGCACCGCATTCTAAATTTTCGCTGCTGCTGCGGTTTCTCTGTGCCTGCTCCGTATAGCCAGTTGCACGAATTCGCAGATTGTATACCGGACCCGTGGCGAGAAATTGCGACGAGTCAGCGCAATGGTTCTTGTGGTCCCGCCAACGCGTTCATGATTGCAGCAGTGCGTTGGTTTTGCGATTCCGGTTTCGTCGTGCAGCAAGCCAGTCAGACGTATTTGAGCCGATCATCAGCAGGCTGGGTGTCAGGAAGAGCGTGAGCACTGTAGCGAACGCCAGCCCACCTGCAACCGAGGACGACAACTGAGTCCAATATTGTGTCGACGGAGCACCGACAGAAACGTTGCGGTTAATCAGATCAATATCGACCGCGAAAACCATGGGCATGAGCCCAAGTATGGTTGTCACCGTCGTCAGCAAAACCGGACGCAGGCGAACCGCGCAGGTTCTGAGAATCGCTTCAAAGGCATCGGTGCCGCGGTTGCGTAGCACATTGAAGGTATCGATGAAAACAATGTTGTTATTTACCACGATTCCAGCCAGCGTAATCACGCCGACGCCGCTCATGACGGTGCCGAAAGGTTTGTTCATGATGAGATGGCCCAGCAGCACGCCGCCGGTTGAGAAAATTACGGCCGTCAATATAAGAAACGCCTGGAACAGGCTGTTGAACTGCGTCACCAGAATGATGGCCATTACGGCGATCGCGATTCCCATGGCTTTCATGAGGAAGGCCTGCGCTTCCATCTGATCCTCGCTGCCGCCGCGGAACTGGATGCTTACCGATGGATCGATGCCAAGATACTCCAGCCTGGAAGCGAGCTCCTTGACAATTTCACCGTCGAGATAGCCTTCTTCGACATCAGCCTCGACTTTCATTGTGCGCCGCATGTCCGTGCGCTGAATAGTGCTGACTTTATTGGCCGGCACGCGCTTGACGAAATTGCTGATCGGCACCAGTCCGGATGCAGTGGGTATGCGTAACTCATCAATTTGCGTGAGGTTGCGACTGTCGTAGGGATAACGGACGCGGATGTCGATTTCGTCGTCCGCATCATCGGGTCGATATTCGCCAATCTTGATACCGTTGGTAACGAGCTGGATCATGTTGCCAACCGTTGTGATGTCGGCGCCGAAGCGCGCAGCCTCCGCCCGATCGACGTCTATTTGCCATTCAATTCCGGGTAGCGGTCGAGTGTCGTCTACGTTGTAGACACCCTCTATGGTTTCGAGCGCTTCGCGAATTCGCCCGGTCGCCAGCGTAAGCACGTCCGGGAATCGCGATGACAGTTCGATCTGGATCGGCTTGCCCTGTTGCGGTCCGTCCTGGGCTTTGGATGTTTGTATTGAAATACCCGCGAGACCCGCCACACTTTTCCGTACATCCGCAAGGATATCGTTCGCCGGTCGTCGTTTGTCCCAGTCGATGAAGTTGAGCGTGATGGAACCAATCTGGTCCTCCGCTGCACCTTGACCGTTGCCGCCGGTTTTTGCGTAGACACTTTCGATCTCGTCGAGACCCAGAACATATGTTTCAACCTGACGCACCAGGAAGTCTTTTTCAGCGGTCGAGAGGTCGCCACGCGCCCGAATCTCTATGTTTGCAAACTCCGGTTCAATCTCGGGAAACAGCTCAACGCCTTTCCCGAATTTGCCAAACGCGAACATGATGACGACAAGAATTGCTGAAACCGCAGCAACGTTCAGCCAGGGTCGATGCAGCGACCGCTTGAGAAACTGAATGTATTTTCCCGTCCAGCCCGACACTGAATCGAGTTCGCCTGTCTCGGCGGCGGTCAGGTCTTTGCGTGCCTGTTCACTGACTGCGCCCGACGAACCGAAGATTGATCCAAGGGTTGGAACAAAAAGCAATGCCATCAACAGGGAAGAGGACAATACTGCGATCAGAGTAATGGGCAGATACTTCATGAATTCGCCCATTTCATTGGGCCAGAAAGCCAATGGCACGAACGCTGCAAGCGTTGTGCAGGTTGAGGCGATGATGGGCCACGCCATGCGGCGGGCGGCGCTCGAATAGGCGTCGTGTCGAGGAATGCCCTCTGCCATACGTCGGTCCGCGAGTTCGGTCACCACAATGGCGCCATCGACAAGTAAGCCTACTGCCATGATAAGCGCGAACAGGACCATCATATTGATCGTTACGCCGAATGAGGCGATCGTCAGAATGCCAAGAAGAAAGCTACCCGGAATTGCAATGCCGACAAGGCCGGCCGCGCGTAGTCCAAGAATGCCGATAATGATAATAAAGACCAGCAGGACTGCCGAGATGACGCTGTTCTGCAGGTTCGACAACATCATGTTGACGTCTTCGGACTTGTCACGAGAAGCGATTATCTCAATGCCAGCGGGCCAGTTAACCTGCTCTGCTGCAATAATTGCTTTGATCACCTGCACGGTGCCGATGATATTGGCACCGCTACGTTGCACGACCTCGATCGCCAGCGCGGGATTGCCATTCAGGCGTGCGACACTTTCCGCATCCTTGTAGGTGCGGCGTACTTCGGCTACGTCGCGAAAATGTACAATGCGATCGCCGACCGCCTTGATCGGCATTTCGAGTACATCAGCTGCCGATTCGAAAACGCCTGGCACTTTTACCGGAAATCTGCCCTCGTCAGTGTGCAATGCGCCGGCAGCAACCAGTTTGTTGTTGCGTGCCACGAGCGAGAGGATTTGTGCCTGATCGAGATTGTAGCTTTCCATCGCACGCGGATCGACGACGACCTCCATTAATTCTTCCCTTACGCCTACAAGGGATACCTCCATAACTCCGGCTACTGCTTCAATTTTCTCTTTCAGATCGCGTGCGATTTTTGTGAGCGTTCTTTCAGGCACATCGCCTGCGAGGTTAAGAATCAGCATCGGATCGAATCGCGAGAACTTGATTTCAGTAATCGTCGGCTCTTCAGTTTCGGCCGGAAGTTTCGCCTTGGCAGCATCCGATTTTGCCCGCACATCCTGCAAAGCTACGTCGACATCAGTGCCGGCATCGAATTTGATGGTGACGTTCGCGCCGCCTTCATAGGCGCTTGCCGTCAGCTCTTCGATACCCTCAATCGTGCGTAATTCCTGCTCCATTGGTCGGATCAGCAGGCGTTCGGCATCTTCGGGCGAAATGCCGTCATGGGTCATGCTGACATAAATCATGGGAATATTGATGTCAGGTTCGGCTTCCTTAGGGACGCTTACGTAGGTGACCACGCCCGCTATGATGATCACAGCAAGTGACATGATCACCGTTCGGGATCGTTTCATTGCCGTATCAATAATCTGCATTGTTACTGTCCCAGCTGCTCAGACTTGGTGGCCACCGCGGTATCAACCTCCAGCTCTGTAACCGAATTAACGGAGGCACCCGCATTTACAAACCCCTGGCCGACGGTAATGATCGATGCCGTGTGGGGGAGTCCCGCAATCCACACGCCCTCGCTGGAAGACATCGCGATGTCGGCTTGGTAGAACTCTACCTGCCCGAGATCATTGACAGTTTTTATTCCCAGGTTGCCTTCGTCATCGAGTGTCAATAATGCCGGCGATACCTTGTGCGCAAAAATTGTTTCCGCGGGAATCAGAAGCTCTGCAGTCACACCGCCGCGGAATTCTCCGGCAGTGTTATCAATCTGGAGTTCAACCGTAAATGTGCGTGTTGCCTCGTCTGCAACGGGCGCCACGTAGCGGATTACGCCCTCTACATTTTCTCCGGTTGCCAGCCTGGCACTCGCCGTAGCGCCCTTGTGCACATTTTTCGCGTCGAATTCGGACACATTTGCACTGATAATGAGTGCTCGCTCGTCAACAAATGTGGCGACCGGATCGCCGCTCTTTACGAAGTCGCCGATTTCGACGTGCCGATCCTGTAATGCGCCATCAAAGGGTGCGCGAATAGTCATATTGCGAATATCGAGCTGTGCCCGGGACAGCTCGGCTTTGGCCGCTTCCAACTGTGCTGCGGCTTCCTGTAACTGGGCTTCCGACACGTAGCTTTCGTTCTTTAGCTCTTCACGAGCATCAAATTCAAGTTCTCGTTGTTTCACAGTGGCAACGGCCTGCGCCAGGCGTGCGCTGCGATCTCGTTCATCAAGTCGCACAATTAAATCGCCCTCATCAAGTCGATCACCTCTCTCCGTGCCGATCTCGATCACCCTGCCGTCTGTTTCCGCATTTAGCTCAACAACGCGAGCGGGCGCTGTTTTGCCATTCACAGTTATGGTACGCGTTACTTCTTCCGCCACCAGGCTCCTGACGCGCACGCTGGTTAACCGGTTTTCCTGTTCGGCAGGCGCGCTATCCGCAGTCACTGTATCGTCGCTCTCGTCGAGCGTGCCGCTGAAAAGCCAAAGCGAAATCGCGATTGCAATTCCGGCTGACACCAGCCACGACTTGTATGCTTCAAATTTACCGAGATTCATTGCAATTGCCTTTTAAAAGATTTTTTGTCTTTCGCGTTCAGTTGCCGACTGCGATCTTCAAATCCTTGGTGTCGGATTGTGTGAGCATGTCGCGATTTTCGTTGATATAACGTTTCAGCGACGATGCAACGAAGCGGCCAAAGCCTGCGACGAACTGAGTGCCTTTATTCGAGCCATCGGCCTGACAGATCGGCAGCTCGTCAAGCAATTTCAAAAAGCTATCGAGTTCTGTGAGCTTGTTGTCAATGACTTCGTTGATTTGTTCATCGGTCATAAGATGTGCGAAGCACATCATCGCGAGAAATTCAGATCGGACTTTATGGGTCGGTGTAGGATTGGACAGCGCTTTATCCAGTTCCGCGCGACCGGCGTCGGTGATGTTGTAGACCTTGCGATCGGGTTTGCCTTCCTGTGGCACCTCTTCGAATTCAACCAGCCCGTTTCTGGCGAGCGTGGCAAGCGCCGGATAGATAGAGCCATATCCGGCCGGAAAGAAATGACCAAACGTCGACTCGAAACACTTCTTCATGTCGTAGCCGGAGGCGGGGCCGTCCGTCAGCATGCCAAGGCAAACCGTCTTCACATCCATAGCAACATCATCCGCCAGCGCCGCCGGCATATATCGGGGCGATGCATACTATCAGTTTGATATATAAATGCTAGTGAAAATTGGTCAACGGCCCCAATAAACTGGAATAACCAATAAAAACAGCTATTTATCAGCGCCCCGAACGCAGGCAAGCGGGCCCGGGCCGGCTGATCGGACCGCTGTGACGGCCTGCCGGCACTCGTTCGAGCCTATATTCGGAGTTCGCGCATAGCGCGCATGGTCAAAGGAAATATTGCGACAGGAATGCGTTCATCATCCGATTGTTGGGATCAAACTGACGCCGAATCTTGTTAAAAAAGGTCAACCGGCTGCCAAAGACCTGCGCAGGATAATCATTCGGTACCTCGCGGGTCTGGTTGAACAACGGGGAACCCCCCCAGTGACGCGCAAAATCGCCAAAGTCGATAGCGAAGTTTTCCCAGCCCTTCGACTGAGTTGAAATTGCTCTTAGCGCAATCATGGGTTCGTCGAAACTGGGGGAAAGCAAAGCGGAATCATCCCGGGCGACGCGAAATCCGACTGTCGGCATGTCGCACCTGAAGCCACTTTCCTGGTGAACTCGCTGACAAAATTCGCGGTAGGCCTGTACTACAATCGCGAAATCAGCCGCTGGAAAAAACCAGGTTGAGTAAAGCAGGCTTTCCGCGGTGTGTCCGTTACGCGCGCTGCTCATCAGTGCGGTCGAATTACTGCCGGACTTGACCAGGCGGTTATTGACCAGCCCCTGTGTGATCTTGCTGATCTCATCAATGAGGCGGTAGCGCACTCCGGACGCAGGTACCACCCGACTGATCGACTTGAATACGTGCGGAAGAACCGTGCTTTCTCCCCAGTCTTTTACCTTCCATGGAATGCGATGCGCCGCCGTTGCATCGTTGCTGGATCGACGTATATCGAGGTAAACGCGGTCTCGAAACGGCATCAGGAAAAATTTCAGTCCAACGTCGATTTTCGCGAGTTTTTCAGCAACCGCACTGAATTGATCAAAAGAGCATCGCCTGTGGGTAACCGCAAACATCCTTATTGGCCGAACGCGAAGCTTGATTTCGTAAATTACGCCCAACATGCCAAAACTCATGCGAAACGCATACAGAAGGTTTTTCTGATCGTTGCGTATTTCCAGTGATTTTCCGGTTGGCGTAATGACCTTCAGACTTTCGACCTGTGATCCAAAGAAGGCACCATCGGCACCAAAAGATGGCCCGATGCAGCCACCTGCTACCGCTCCACCAACGGTTCTGCTCATTAGATCGTGCCCGCCGGACAATTCGAGACCATGCTCCGCCAGTTCGCTGACCAGGTCGCCAATGCGGACTCCGGGTTGCACGGTAACGGTGTGGGCATAAGTGTCAATGTTGCGTATGGATGTCAGCGCCGACATATCTATACAGGTGCCGACCGACATCGTGCAGTCAGTAGCGGAGCTGTTCGCCCCCATAGGCCGAAAGGGCGCCGACCACTGGGATCCGGGATCAAGAATATTTTTTAGATCGACGGCACGGGCAGGTTTGATAACGACAGGGCCAGATTGTTTTCGGGCACGATAGCGGCCTGACTGCCGCAGTTGAGTGGCGTTTGTTGACATTGCAGCTCCAAAAAATCGAATGGGACGAATTCGACGTCTGAATCAGGCGTGTCGGGGCCACAGGAATGCGGGGGCGAGTGTTACCGGGCGAATGCCCTTGCTGAACGGATCGATACTGATGACCGTCATGTTCGGTAACCCCGCTGTCAATAGGTTTCCCCTTAGACCGGTAGCTTTGCGACCCTTTCTTTCGAAAAGTGTGCCTTTATCAAACTTCGCCCATCGTTGCACAGGCAAAACGAAGCTGTCAATTTGACACTATCGAGGACGGGCATCCGCTGCCCGGTTCAGCGTACAATGACGCTGCAACCGTTCAGGTCAGTGGCTTCGGAGCGATGCGGCAAAACCGGTACAGTACCTGTCATCTGAGCGGCTTAATTGACATAAGCTGCGCCCTGACGATGAGTAACACCAAAAAGAAATGCAAGAGGTAGCGTAGACATGCGATGGCGAAGTGGCAGAAGAAGCAAAAACGTAATTGATCGGCGCGGAGCCGGACGCAAAATCGCTGGTGGTGGTATTGGAACGATACTCGTTATTTTGGCGGCGATGTATTTCGGGGTCGACCCGACATTCCTTCTCGAGGGGATGCAGTCGGTAAACGTGCCGTCGTCCAGCAGTGAGACCAGGCCGGGCGAGGCTGATCTTGCGGACGATCCGATGGCCGACATGGTCTCCGTCGTGATCGCAGACACTGAAGAGGTCTGGCGCGACATATTCGCAGCCAGCAACAAACGTTACGAGGAGCCGCGACTCGTCCTTTTTGCAGGTAGCACGAGTTCCGCATGTGGCCTGGGGCAGGCTGCCATGGGGCCATTTTATTGTTCTGCCGACCAGAATGCCTACATTGATCTGACCTTCTTTCGCGACCTCCAGAATCGGTTCAACGCGCCGGGTGACTTTGCACAGGCGTACGTCGTGGCCCACGAGGTCGGCCATCATGTGCAGAATCTCCTGGGCATCTCGGGAGAAGTCCAGCGATTGCGGCGTCAGTCGTCTGATGTCGAGTCCAACCAGCTTTCCGTCAGACTCGAACTGCAGGCTGATTGTTTTGCTGGCGTATGGGCAAATCGCACGAAACGCGGCACCAACATTGCGTTAGAAGATGGCGATATTGAAGAAGCGTTGAACGCCGCCAGTGCCATAGGCGACGATCGCTTGCAGAAACAGGCGCGCGGTTCCGTGTCACCAGATTCGTTTACGCACGGCAGTTCAGCGCAACGCGTGCGCTGGTTTCGTCTTGGCTTCGAACAAGGGGATCCAGACAGGTGCGACACGTTTTCAAGCGACACGCTGTAAGTAGCACCAGCGTATGCATGCCTGGTGACATGGATGCAGCCGGATAAGTTTGTTTAGGAAAAAATTTCAGAGATCAATTCGATATGTTGCAGCAGTTTCCTCCAATGGGCGTTTACGAAACCCTGTTCAAGTTTGCAGACGCCACCGCGAAGTACATGGGAGATCCGGGAACGCACCCATGGGCACAGGGATATCCGTTAACTACGCAGTTGCCAGGTGGCCCGCCGCTACCTGATCGGATTGAGCTGCAGGCAACTGACCTCAAGTATCCCAAAGCCACGGGTGAGATTGAGCTCCGAGAACGCATTGCCAATTACTACAACGAACACTATGACGCCGGTATTACGCCAGATCATGTCGCGGTTTTTGCGGGAGGACGTCCCGGAATCCTCGCAACCCTGGCGTTTCTTGAGCGCGACGTCGGCATTGCCATCGAAGAAACGGAATACACGCCTTACTATGACATGCTCAAAATCCTTGGACGAGAAGTTCACCTGATACCCAGCAATGCCGGCAACCGGTTTCGGCCATCAGCATCAGATTACGACGTTGCGCCGCCGGCGCAGACCGAGCGGGTCCTGCTGATCAAGAGCAATCCCTGTAACCCGACGGGCGTAATGACGCGCGGCGAGGCGCTTGAAGACCTGGTTAAAAAGTATTCTCAGGCCGGTCGCGGCGCCCTGATTGACGAAGCCTATGAATTTTACGCAGAACCGGAACCTGAGAGTGCCCTCAAATTTATCGATAACATCGACGAGACTGACATTTTCGTCGTTGGCGCAGCGACCAAGGGGTTGCAGGTTCCGGGGATGCGCACCGGCTGGGTCGTCGCCGCGGAACGACACATAGAAATATTCCGGAATTATTCGTCATTCGGCATGGGTGGCATTTCCAGGCCATCTCAACTGTATGTAGCCGGGCTGCTTGAACCGACAAGAGCGCGCCACGCCAGGGAAGCCGTCAATAATTTCTTTACCGGGCAACGCCGGCGCTACGCTGCCGGCCTGCAGGAACTCGGCTTTGAACTTTACACCGGCACCGGCGGCTTCTATCACTGGGGTCGTTTGCCTGGCGAACTGTCAGCCGATGCTTTCAACGAGCGTTTGTTCAAACACAATGCCGGAATTTTGCCCGGCGTCCTTTGCGATATGCAAAGACGGCAGGGCGCAGACGGTCCATTGCATCGATTCATACGATTTTCGTTCGGTCCGCTCGGTCCGGATTCTTATGACAATGACATGGAGATCCTGGCGCAATGTGTATGAGAATAGGTGCGGACTCAGGGCGCGATTTTCTTTCAACAGAAGATCCGATCAGCCAAGACAAGAAGAAATTGAATTTGGAGGTTGAATCCGAAAAGAACGACGATTCAGTGGTGCAGCGCTTTCACGGTTTGCACAAACTGCTGCGGCAGCTGTATTCGGGTGGAGTCAACAACCAATGAATCGGGAGCGCCTGCCGGCGGACTGCGTTCTGGCAGCCAACAGAATAAGCCCGCATATCAGGGAAACACCACTCGATTTCTCACCCTACTTCAGTGAAATAACGGCCGCCAATGTTTACCTGAAACTTGAAAACCTGCAGTACACGGGGTCGTTCAAGCTGCGTGGTGCTTTTAACAAAGTCTTGTCGTTAACGCCCGAACAACGGCAATCTGGCTGTGTCGCGGCTTCGAGTGGCAATCATGGGGCCGCAATCGCTTTTGCGATGAAGAAACTTGGCGTAACCGGCGTCATCTTTGTTCCGGAGCAAACGTCGCCAACCAAGGTTGCTGCCATCAAGCGCGCGGGCGGCACAGTGCAGTTCTTCGGCACTGACGGGCTCGATACGGAAACCCATGCGCGCAATTTCGCCGCGGAAAACGGCATGGCCTACCTTTCACCCTACAACGATGCAGAGGTCATCGCCGGGCAGGGCTCATGTGGTGTCGAAATTGCCAAACAACTGTCGCCAGTGGATGCGGTGTTCATTGCCGTTGGAGGTGGCGGTCTCATCAGTGGCGTCGGCAGTTTCCTAAAATCCGTTAATCCGGCAATCGAGATCGTTTCGTGTCAGCCACAGGCATCTGCAGTCATGACGGAATCTGTAAAGGCCGGGGAAATACTGGATTTTCCCAGCCAAAAGACACTCTCCGACGGCACAGCGGGTGGCATTGAGGCCGGCGCCATTACATTCGACATATGTGTCGATATCGTGGATCGCTATGTGACGGTGGCCGAAGATGAAATCGCGCACGCGATGCGCGAGTTTATCGATTCGCACCAACTATTGCCTGAAGGTGCGGCCGGTGTGGCGATCGCAGGCTTGCTCAAAGTTGCTGCCGACTATGCGGGCAAGAACGTAGTGGTAATCATCTGCGGCGGTAACATCAGCCGCGACACGCTCAGGGACCTCATCTAAAGCTGCCGTTGGATCTTTGATTGAACTGAAATCGTATTCACTGCTCCAATGCAGGAATAGCCAGTCGGGAGCCGCGATGAAAAAAATTCGATACGCCTTTGTCGTAGCCAGTCTCTACTGGAGCGTTGCGCAGCCGGCATCGACGGCATTTGTCAATGTAAACGTCATTCCAATGACCTCTGAGATCGTCATTGAGTCTCAAACCGTTATTGTCTCGAACGGCACAATTGACAGCATCGGTGACGTGGCAGATACAGCGGTGCCTGGAGATGCCATTATTGTTGATGGTACCGATCGCTACCTGATGCCGGGACTCGCGGAAATGCACGGACACGTGCCCGGAAGATCGTCCGGCAATCTCGACCGGGTTTTGACGCTCTATGTCGCCAATGGCGTGACCACTGTCCGGGGCATGTTGGGGCAGCCGTCGCATTTGTTGCTGCGTCAGGACATTCAAGAGAATAATATTCTGGGGCCGCGTCTTGTGACGTCGGGCCCGTCATTTAATGGTCGCAGCGTAACCAGTCCGGAGCAGGCGGCCAGGATGGTCGCAGAGCAGCATGCGGCAGGTTACGATTTTCTGAAAATTCATCCGGGCCTGACACTCGTTGAGTTCAATGCTATCGCAGCAAAAGCAAATGAGCTGGGAATCAGGTTTGCAGGTCATGTTCCAGAGGATGTCGGTGTGCAGCGTGCCCTGGATGCCGGAATTGCCACCATCGATCATCTTGACGGTTACATGCAGGCGTTACTTCCTCCTCATGAAGATCCTTCCGGCGGACTGTCCGGTTTTTTCGGCGTTTTTATTGCCGATCAGACAGACCTGACGAAAATACCGGCCATGGCAAGGGCGACAGCCGCAGCGGGTGTCTGGAATGTGCCAACAGAATCCTTGTTCGAGCATGTCACGTTACAGGCGCCCAGCCCAGATGAGATGGCGCGTCGGCCGGAAATGAAATACATGCCTGCGGAGACAGTTGCGCAGTGGAGAGGCGGCAAGCGAAATATTCTCGATGACGACAACTACGTTGCGACCACCGCCGAACGTGCTGTCGCCATTCGTCACCGGCTTATTGCCGAATTGGTAAGGGCAGGCGCAGGATTATTGCTCGGGTCCGATTCGCCGCAAATTTTTAACGTGCCGGGATTCGCGCTGCATCGGGAACTGGAATACCTCGTGAATGCCGGTTTAACACCTTACGAGGCACTGCGTTCGGGTACGGTGAACGCGGCGAAATTCCTTGAAACGGAGAACCGTTTCGGCACCATTCAGCGCGGCCTGGCAGCGGATTTCATATTACTGGATGCCAACCCGCTGGAAGATATTGCTAACTCCACCCGAATCTTCGGTGTCATGGTTCGCGGTCGGTGGCTGCCACGAGCCGAACTCGATGGAATGCTGCAACGCCTGGAGCGTTGAATATTTCTATTCCTTTTGCATATCGCGATTACGTTCAGCTCGCGATACTTCGGCGGCGATGTGCGCCTTCTGGCTCATGGCCGCATACCTGGCGGGTCGGTCGGCATCCGTAAAGTCGGGCAATGGCGCTACCTTTACTGAGTCATCTACAGCAAAGAACATGACGATACTCATGCGTTTCTCGTTCGAATTACGTACGCGATGACCGGTCGCCCGGTAGTAACCGTTCGTCCAGCGTTCGATCATATCGCCGAGCAAAACCACAACCTGACCTTCATCTGACGGCGCATCGAGCCACTGGCCGGCCCGGTTACGCAGCTCAAGACCTGGCGCGTCTTGTACCAGCAACGTTATGCATTCAAAATCCGTATGCGCGGATATGCCCACATGATTCGCCGAAACTGGCGCGTCGTTTGCCGGATAATGCAGCAGTCGCATGGTGCTCAGTTCTCGGGAAGCACATTTATTCGCGAAGAAATGACTGTCCAGGCCCGCAGCGAGTGCGAGTGCTGCAAGCACGCGATCGCCAATACCGGCGACGGTGTCCCAACAGGCTTTCATATCTTCCCTGAATCCCGGCAGTTCCGGCCACACATTGTCACCGCCACGGCCGAAGTCGAATGATTCGACGTACGCCAGCGTGCCCGGCTCGTATGCGGGCTCATTGAAAAGCGGTGTCCAGCCGTACCGGCGTCCTGTCTGCCTGACGGAGACAGCTAACTTCTTCGGATCGCTGTCCTCAAGCGCGAAGAACTGATCCGCTCGCTCCATGGCCTGCGTTGTCGCAGGGGCGTTCGGCAACGCATTGGTGACGGAGACAAAACCAGCCTCGAGACAGCCGTCCCGGAGCTTCTGTATCTCGGCAGCAGATGTCAGCAAATTGTGGAAATCGACGCTCGGCGTCGCACGTGGCGGAATCTCTTCCACCCCATTCGGCTGGCCAGGATCGCGGCTCTGCGTCATATTGGGCCCTCGCTTTCCTCGCTTCTTAAGTTGTTGAATTCTATCACTGGCAGGAATTCTGACGGAAAAGCTGCAACCAAACTCCGATCTGCGGTATCTATCTACAGGTACGGGACGCCAGGTGACCCGGTTGCAAAAGATCCTGTGGCAATATTAAAAGTGAGGTGGCGCAATGCGAGGCATATTAACAATGGCACTGGTCGTGTCCGGCGTGACACATGCGGCAGACAATGACTACGAGGAAGTGCGCGAACTGAGTCTCGATTCACGTGGTATCGACACGCTGAGCGTTGACAACGGGTCTGGTTCAATCGACATCGAGGGCGTGGCGAATGCAAGCGAAATTGCTATCACTGCAACCGTTGTCGTGCCGGGTGGAAACGAGGACAAAGCGCGCAAAAGAATCGAAGACGACTTGCGTTTGACCTTGCAGCACGACAGCGACACGGCTGTTCTGGTCGCCTACTTCGAACAAGGCGGCTGGTTCAACTGGAAAAATAATCCGTCCGTGAGTCTCGAGATTCGCATGCCAGAAAACATGCATCTAATCGTCGATGATGGTTCCGGGTCTATTGAGATTGGGGGCGTACGTGGCGACATCATCGTGGACGACGGGTCAGGTTCGATCCAACTTTCGGACGTTGGTGGTCAGGTCGAAATCGATGATGGATCAGGGTCTATAACTGCAGTTCGAGTTGGTGGTGATATCTCCGTCAATGACGGCTCAGGCAGCATCAGCATTCGCGGCGTGACGGGAAGCGTCACTGTTGACGACGGGTCCGGCGGCATCAGTATTCGGGATGTCGAACAAGACCTGATTATTGTCGATGACGGTAGTGGTGGACTGGATTTCGAAAATATCGCGGGACGAGTACAGACTGCTCGCTAATATTCCTGTGGTGTGTGCGCAGCTATCGCGGCGCTATGCGGTCGTCGCGCTATTTCTCATGTGATCAGAACGTCCAGTTCGATCAGCCCGCAAACTAATTACCTTCGAATGCCGCTGCCGTGGGGTGTGCTTGCGTGCCGCGCAGCTAATAGGCAGTGCACGCTGCGAGATCACCAAATGGGCTACGCGCCAGGTTGGTTGCGTTGATTGCTGCAACTGCGGGCGTGTTTCTAATCGCTCGCGGTAGGATTTCCGGATCTCGCCGCGGCGGTCACTTACGATGGACGTCGTGTTGCCGTGACGGGTGTCGATGGCATGCATGCGCCGTTGCTAATCGCCAAATGTGAACTTGATGCCGGTGTAAACAGGGGGTTGGCTGGGGTCCACGACCGCCCCGGATGCGGCCGGGAATACCTAGCCGATGCATTGGTATCCAAGGCGCGAATCATGGGGTCCTTAGCGATGCGACGCCCGGGTATGACGCAGAATCCGCCCGCCAATCCTTGCGTAGAACGATTGAATTTTTCGAGCAATGTCTGGTCTGAATCTATGTACGTCTCACTTGGGCGGACAGACAATATGTCAGCATGGCAATACCGCCGGGAAGGGTCGAAACAGCCCGCTACCGTGCACATGTAGAGTCTTTAAGTTGCTGATTTTATTGGCCGAAAAAAAGTCTTAGCACACTGCTAGAATAGCTTGGACCGCGGGAGCTGGAACACATGTTTAGTCGATTGATCATCCTGGTATGCACACTGCTGCTGGCGCCGCTTAGCTGGAGCCAGGGCACGGACCGCATCGCCCGGGACCCGAATGCGCAAACGGTCATCGGGCCGCGAAATATCCCGCTCGATGATGGTGCAAAAGCGTTGTTGGCGGGGCGGGATGAGGAAGGCGTTGAGCTCACTCTGCAGGGGCTTAAATTTGCACAAGGGCGCCGCGAGCATGAAGCTGCCCTGTCCAACTTGTGCGCCGGGTACGTGAAGCTCGGTAAATACGATGAAGCACTCAAATACTGCAACCTGCTCCTGGCCCGTAACGACAAGAATTGGCGCGGCTATAACAACAGGGCGGTTGTTTATATTCAAATGAAACAATGGGAAAAGGCGGAGCAGGATCTCACCAAAGGTGAGGCGCTGAACCCTGGCGCAACGACCATGAAAGTTGCCCGTTCCATCTATATGGATGCCGTCCATCCAGTACGTCCGGAAATCGAGATCGACGATAGACATAAAGCGGCCGAAGATGTCTCGCCACCTGAATAAAAGACAGCCCGGCATCCTGATGAAACGATTATGCGGAAATCGTCACGGACGTTATTATTTGGCCGCTGTGACCTGTTTGGGCCTGGCCCTGATGTCGGCAAATGGCGCTGCGCAGTCGCGCTCCTCATTGGTCAGGCATTTTACCGACACCAACACAGACAGAATCCCTTCGCTAACGGCGTTTCCCAAATATCCGAGCGTCGCGCGGCGCGACAGAATTGAGGGAGAGGCAACAGTCTGTTTTAAAATTCGGGCAAACGGCAAGATTTCCCGAGCAGTCGTTACAGAAAAAACACACAGGATATTTGCCAAGCCCGCTTTGCGCGCTATTCGAAAATCGAGCTTCGAGCCGATTGGCCCCGGCCAAACGCTGGCGACCGCGCGGACCTGTCGCATCTATCGCTTCAGGCTTGACCCGATCGTTGCTGAAAATTCGTAAGCCAAGTATCTATGTCGGCTGAAACTGGCGTGTGGTTCAGTCTGCCGGTTTTCTGAATTCCGGAAACAATTCCAGCAGTGCCTCTTCACTCGCCGCGCAGATTCCGCGCTCGGTGATCAAACCAGTCACGAGCCTCGAGGGCGTCACATCGAACGCAAAATTGCTGATCCCCGTCTTCGAGGCAACTGTATTAACAGTCAGCAGTGAATCACCCGCTCGACCATAAACCTGGCTTACTTCTTCCGGTGCCCGTTCTTCAATCGGAATTTCCACGAGTCCGTCGCGTATACTCCAGTCGATCGTAGTGGACGGTAACGCAACGTAAAACGGAATTTTGTTGTCGTGTGCTGCCAGGGCTTTCAGATAAGTGCCAATCTTGTTCGCGACGTCGCCTGTTCGGGTGGTTCGGTCGGTGCCGGTAATGACGACGTCGACCAGGCCGTGCTGCATAAGATGCCCGCCGGCATTGTCAACGATTAACGTGTGCGGCACGTTATTTTCCGCTAACTCCCACGCGGTCAGCTGTGATCCCTGGTTTCTTGGGCGCGTTTCATCTACCCATACGTGGACATCAATGTCCCGGGCATGCGCAAAATAGATGGGCGCAGTTGCCGTACCGTAATTGATCGTCGCCAGTGCTCCGGCATTGCAATGTGTGAGGACGTTAACCGGTGCGCCTCGCTTGTGTTCGGCCAGTTGTTCGATGATGCCAAGACCATGATTGCCGATAGACCGCGATATCTCGATGTCCTCCGCGCAAATGGCATGCGCTTCCTTCTCGAGACGCGCGGCAAGGTGTAAATCATCGGCAGATTGTGCAACGACCTTAAGAACGCGTTCGATCGCCCACCCCAGGTTTACTGCCGTCGGTCGCGTTTCGCGGATCACTGCCGCCGCCTGTCTGACACGGGTTTTGGGACTATCGGCCGCGCTTTTTTCCAGAGCGGCAAGATACAGGCTCCACGCCGCGGTGGCGCCGATCAGTGGTGCACCGCGAACCAGCATGCGACTTATTGCTTCGGCCCCGTCCTGCCAACGGCTTAGATCATGCACAACGTACTCATGTGGCAGGCGGCGCTGGTCGATTATTTGCACGATCTCCGGGTTCCCCGGCTTCTGCCAGATCGTGCGAAACTCGTGACCGGTCTTTCTCAATGCTAATTCTCCCGGGGTGCGAGTGTAAAAACAGGAAGGCCGTATTCTATCGTTGCGCAGGTCGCTTGTTGCACAAAGCGTGAAATTAATTGACGTAGCAGACGCTCGCCAATGCTAAATTCACGCGGTGACCCGGTTTCTCACTAATTTACTGGCTTTTGTAGGCGTAGTTGCACTGCATGCGGCAGCAGTTTCTGCTGAGGAGAAGATACCGACAGTCGCGGAAATTGAGGCGTCCGGGGCCGTGATCGGAAAATTAGTTTTTGCGAGACAAAACGTATTTGATACTTCATTGCCGGGCGAAAACAAGTCCATTTTCAGGCTTGCCAACCGGTGGCACGTGATTACGCGTGAGTCAGTGATACGCGAGCAATTGCTGTTCGCGCCCGGCGATCAATTTTCAGCAAGATTGCTCGCTGAATCGGAACGCATCCTCCGTCAAAATGCCTACCTGTATGACGCAATAATTGAACCAATAAGAATTGCCGATGGTAGAGTCGACATTCGCGTGTGGACCCGAGACCTCTGGACTTTAATGCCCGGCTTTTCGCTGTCACGTTCAGGCGGAGAAAATCGCGCACGCCTGAGTTTGTCCGAACGCAATTTGCTGGGTCAAGGCGTGACAGTACGTCTTTCCTATCTTGAAGATGTCGATCGTGACTCGCTGAGTTTTCAGTATAGCGACCGTAATCTTGCGGGAAGCCGGGTTTCTGTATTGACCAAAATTGCCGACAGCTCCGATGGTGCTACGACCGATCTTCGCCTGATTCGACCGTTTTATTCGCTGGACAGTCGCTGGTCTGCCGGCGCAACCTTTTTTGACGAGACCAGGGATATTTCCTTTTACGACCTGGGCGAGGAAGCGGCCGAGTATGCAGAACGGGCCGAATTGCATAGCGCATTTTTCGGACGCTCGTCGGGCCTTGAAAATGCGTGGGTCCGACGCTGGACGGTCGGACTTGTGTATGACGAAAAGCTGTTCTCAACGGTCGGTAACGGGACGTTACCAAGCTTGCTTCCTGATAATCGCAAGCTGGTATATCCGTTTGTTGGATACGAATTGTTGCAGGACAAGTACGAATCCACGAGCAATCGTGAATCGATTGAACGCACTGAAGACTTTCTCATTGGGGCGCGTGTAACGGCGAGCATTGGGTACGCAACAGAAAGCCTTGGATCGGACAGGGAGTCCCTCATATATCGCATCGACGCCAGCCGCGGATTCGGTTCAATAGCCAAGCGGGCACTCCTGCTATCGTCCTCCCTGAGCGGCCGCTTCGATAACGGGAATTCAGCCAACACCGAACTGTCGCTAAACATCCGTTATTACAATCAGATCAATGACAAGCGCTTGTTTTATATGACCCTGGACGCAAGTCGGGGGCGCAGTCTCGATCTCGACAATATCACCCAGCTCGGTGGCGATACCGGCCTCAGAGGCTATCCACTACGCTATCAAACCGGGGAATCCAGGCTGCTGTTTTCCGCCGAGCAGCGCTATTTCACGGACTGGTATCCATTCAAGCTGGCGCGGGTAGGCGGTGCAGTGTTTGCCGATATCGGCAGAACGTGGGGAGACAACCCACTGGGCGCGCCTCCTGTTGGCTGGCTTAAGGATGTTGGCATTGGTTTGCGACTTGTACCAACGCGAGCGAGTGGGCGAGACGTTATTCATTTCGATATCGCATTCCCGCTGGACGGTGATTCGTCGATTGACGACGTACAGATTCTGCTTGAATCCAAGCGCAGTTTTTGACGACCGGTTGACCGTCTAATTCAGCTATTCGAACGCTCGGCAGCGCTTAATGTGTTAAGCATTAGCAGTGCAATTGTCATTGGGCCAACGCCTCCCGGTACTGGCGTAATTGCGGACGCCACAGCTTTGGCCTCGTCGAAGTCCACGTCACCAACCAGCCGGTTCTTGGGTTTCCCGTCAAGTTCCTCCTCGATTCGATTGATGCCAACGTCTATGACAACGGCGCCAGGTTTTATCCAGTCACCCTTGACCATTTTTGCGCGACCAACTGCCGCGACCAGGATATCGGCGTTGCGCGCCACTGCCGGAAGATCTTTCGTCCGACTATGGCAAATTGTGACGGTTGCGTTGGCTTTCAATAACAAACTGGCCATCGGCTTGCCAACAATATTCGAGCGCCCGATGATGACGGCGTTCAGGCCGGACAGGTCCTTGCCGAGCTGGTCCTCTATCATGAGCATGCATCCGGCGGGCGTGCAGGGTACGAATGCATCGTCTAAGTGTCCGGCAGTAAGTTTGCCAATGTTCTGGAAGTGAAAGCCATCCACGTCCTTCGCCGGCAGAATGGCCTGGGTGATTGCTTGTTCGTCCAGGTGCACTGGCAACGGCAACTGCACCAGGATGCCGTGCACCGACTCGTCTTTGTTTAACGAATCAATCAATGTCAGGATTTTGTCCTGAGTAGCGTCCGCGCCGAGACTGTGTTGTACAGAGTTGAAGCCGCAGGCTTTCGCCGTCCTCTGCTTGTTTCTGACATAGACCTGGCTTGCAGGGTCTTCCCCGACAATTACCACGGTGAGCCCCGGGGTTACTTTCCGGTCATTAATCAGTGCTGCGGTTGTCTTGGCAATGGCGCTGGAAAGTTCAGCCGCTTTAGCCTTACCGTCAATAATTGCTGCTGTTGCCATGAAAAATCATCTCACAAAACAAACAACCGCCGATGCCGGCGGTCAAATCAGGTCGCAGATAGTAACTCCAGAGATCCCTGCAGGTAAACCAATCGATGCTGCCTGGATTTGATCGTGTGGAGCGCGTGCCTCGTCTGACATTCCGGGTGCGACGAATGCCATACACAGGTAGCATTGGCGACTCGCCAAGGCGTTCCTGCCACAGGCGCACAGTACGTTGGCAACCGAATATCATGATTGAAGACTGGCTCGATCGTTGGGCAAATGGCCGCACAGGATGGCATGAAGAGGACGGTAACGCCGGACTCAAAGCGCACTGGCCATCTATAGATGCGGAGAGTCACCGTAAAAATCGCGTACTGGTGCCGCTTTGCGGCAAGACGCCCGACCTGCTGTGGTTAACGGGTCACGGCCATGAAGTCGTTGGGGTCGAACTCTCGGATATTGCGATACGGCAATTCTTCGCAGAGAACCAATTGTCGTACCGGGTTGAGGAAGGACAGCCTCTCGATCGATACTGCGCCGACGATATACCGCTTACGTTGTATCACGGCGACTATTTTCGTTTTGAAGATGAACCGTTTGATGCGCTTTTCGATCGTGGCGCGATGGTTGCAGTGCCCGGCTCGCGGCGCGCGGCCTACGTCGAACATACCCGGAATCTACTGCTCCCTGACGCGACCAAGATGATCATTACCCTCGAATATGATCAATCAGTCACACCGGGACCGCCGTTTGCAGTCCTGCCCGAAGAGCTAGCGGCAGCCTGGCCCGACGTGCGTCGCGCTGCTGAATACGATGATATTGACAACTGCCCGCCCAAGTTTCGGGCTGCCGGTTTGCAGGAAATCCTGGAAGTCGTCTGGGTATCGAGCTGATCCGAAAACGCAATCTACCTGCCCGCGTCGGCTGCCAATTCTATTGCTGCGCGAGATCGAGGTCGCAGCTGATTCTGCTCATCGGAAAATCGATGCTGACAGGCTGTCCATCTTGGGTGCCCTCGATACGACCATGCAGGTTGTCAACAGCACTCAGGCTGTAAATGATTCGTTGCGGAAAATCATGCTCCGGGTTGACGAAGACTACCTGCCGCTGCGACATATTCGACAATTCGAAGCGCGCCGTCTGCTGTCCCGACGGCGAGGCGATCAAAAAGATGTCGTCCTCCTCGTCGGTGACAATTCGCAGATATTCAAACGCGATTGTTTTGCCGTCGACGACCGTCCGGCTGATGCCAAACATCGTGCCGCCGGCGGGTGCTGTCCAGTACTCGATGGATCCGGATTCGCTGTCGTCTGCAGCCCAGCAGCCCGACATCCAGTCCAGGTCATTCACGCTGGCCAGTGCTGGGCCCGTGACAAGCAGCAGTAGAAACAGGTGCCTGCGAAGCTCAGGCATCTGATCACTCCCCGCCCTGCGGGCCGTAGAAGACAACCCATGCAGCGAAGTCGTCGCTGAAATCCTCAAACCTATGCGCGACGCCCGCAGGTACAAATAATGCCTCACCAGGCTCGAACGGCTGCCGCTCGTTGTCAAGCACGAACGTTCCGGTGCCTGACTGGACTATATAGATTTCGTCCTGGCTGTGCGGCTGTTGTGGGTCAATCCGGTCGGGTTTGTAATAGCCAAGTTCGAGGGAGCCGTGCTCCAGCAGGACGCCATATGCCCTATCTTCGGATTCGGCAACCAGCTGCAGCGCCTTTTCCACCGTATATCTTTGAGCCATAGTAATTACCTGCCTGTCTTAAGTTGTGTCGAGAGCTCGTCTGAAGCGATCGCCAATGCCGCGCAACCGATCGACGGGCTCATTGGAGAATACGATGCGGACAAACCTGCTGCACTGTTCGCCACCCCAATTGATCATAGGGGTCGCGGCGATCCGCCCCTTACGCAGCAACAATTCAGATGCAGCAGGGCCGTCTAGCCCCAAAGGCGACACGTCTACCAGCAGCGACCAGCCGCCATGCGGTGGCACAACGGTGAAGTCGTCAAGCTCGCGCATGATGAGGTCTCTCCGTGATTGCAGTTCAGTCACAAACTGTTCGATGCCGTCATTGTCACTTTCAATAGCAGCAGCGACTGCCGCCATCGCGATGCCTGTCTGGCAGACTACGTTCGAAATACTGACGCGCGCTATGTCGGCAACGATTGCCGCGGGTCCGACCACCCAACCGACGCGCCAGCCGATCATCCTGTATTCCTTGGAAGCACTACCTACCGTGATGACTTTGTCACGCATGTCGGGAAAAGATGCCGGGTGAATAACCTGTCGGTCGTCAAAAAGAATTCTCTCCATTGCCGTATTGTTGATCAGCCAGCAGTCTGCACGTAGGCAGAAATCAACGATCGCCTGCCAGTCTGCCTGGTCAAATACGGCGCCCGTCGGCATTGACGGACTCATGAACAAAGCTGCTTTGACTGACTGCGGTTCGATATCACGCAGTACATCGCGGTCAAGATGCCAGCCGTCGATGCCGGCTACCAACGGAACAAAGCGCGGCAAGCCGCCGGCCAGCCTGACTCTGTTGATCAATCCCACGTAGGTGGGATCAGTCATCAGGACTTCGTCACCCGGTTCGAGGACCGCCAGCAGAGTATTCAATATTCCCGTAAGGCCCCCTGCACTAATGACGGATTCGGTCTTCCAATCGTAATCCTGTGCGGATTGGCGGCTGACGAGCGAAGTAGCTGCCTGTCGCATACAGTCAAGCCCCAGAAAGGGCAGATAGCTATTTGCGTCATCGTCGTCGATCGCGACCCTGGTTTGCTCGAGTGCCGACGCAGGCGGCCGAATGTCGGTGTCGAGATTTTCCAGACGCAATACCGACGAGTCCTTCAGGCTGTCAGCAAGGTCTCCCATCTGTTCGACGCCGATCCGGGTGATGTGCTTCAATCGTGTTACCGACACAGACTGGTTCCTCCTAGCGCGGGCTACTACTCTAACGCTCCGTTTGCCTTTTTTCACCCGACATCGATACTTGCTGCATGCGTTCAAATCCAATATTAACGGTCTGGCTAGCCATACTTTCGGTTGCGCTGGCGTTGGCTGCATGTTCCGAGCACGATGAATGGAATGGCTCGCTTGAACACTTGCTAAGATTTCAAACCGACAGGTTTGGTGCCGTAATGCAGGATCCGGACAAGCATCGCCTGCAAATTATCTACACGCAAATCGATCGTGACGTCGACAATCGGCCATCATTTACATCCTATGGCTATCGATCCGATTCCGGGGAGTATTTCTATCCTGCCAGCACTGTAAAGCTGCCCACAGCCTTGCTCGCATTGGAGAAACTCAAGCGCCTGGACATCAAGGGACTGGATCGAAACGCTACGATGTTGACCGGAGCCGTGCGCGACTCACAGACGCCGGTTCTCCGGGATCCATCATCACCGACCGGATTGCCATCCATTGGTCACTACATACGGAAAATACTGCTCGTCAGCGATAATGATGCGTTCAATCGATTGTATGAATTTCTGGGGCAGGAAGCGCTGAACGAAGCTCTGCGAGCCAAGGGCCTCAAAGGCACGCGCATCACGCACCGCCTCGAAATCGCGCTGAGCATTGAGGAAAACCGGCACACGAATCCGGTCCGGTTTAGCGACGATGACGCCGTGCTATACGAGCAGGAGGCGCTGTACAGCGGAACATCCTATGTTGCCGACAGGCCTGTACGGCTTGGACGGGCAGAGATTATTGACGGCGCGCTGCGTGCAGAACCAAAGGATTTCGCCGAAAAAAACGCTTTCCCGATACAGGACCTGCACGATGTTATCCTGGCACTGATGTTCCCGGATAACGTTGCTCCGCAACGCCGCTTCGATCTCACCGACGACGACTATCAGTTTGTTTACCGGAATATGTCGACCTACCCCGTTAACAGCGCCATCTACAATGATCGCAGTCAATACCCTGATGGATACGTTAAATTCCTGATGGTTGGTGGCGCTGGAAACGAAATCCCGAACCACATTCGCATCTTCAACAAGGTGGGTGATGCCTACGGCTTCCTGACCGATGCTGCCTATATCATAGATCTCGAAAATAACGTCGAATTCATACTTGCTGCTACGATATACACTAACGAAAACGAGACGTTCAATGACAATAGCTACGAGTACGAAGAAATCGGACTGCCGTTTTTACGTGAGCTCGGCGCAGCGATACACGAAGTGGAATTGAATCGTGAGCGGTTGCACGAACCCGATTTATCTCGCTTCGAAAATTTGCAGTAATGCGCAATCAAGCCGCCGACAAAGCAGGCGCCTTTGGCAGGACCTTAATCCTCGATTGAACTATCGATCGGCTATAGCAGCCATTGCTGTAGCGATAAATGAACTGTCCAACTGCATTAACTTTTCCTGAAAAGCCTTAGCCAGAACCCGAGTTCCGCCACTCCGCCAAGCAGCAGAAACGCTATTCCTGGTCCTGCAGCGCCGATGGAGTAGAACATGACTGCAATAACCAAAAACAACGCGGTGATCAGGTCGTGTTTCATAGTCGCCGATCAGTCGAGGGGGCCGAGCGGACTCGGTGCGCAACCGTCCGGCTCCATTGAAAACACAACACCGGTGATCTTCCAGCCGTCGTCGGTTTTTAGCATGCTGAAACTGTTGATTCCACAGTGACTAAACACGCCATCGCTGTATAAGTCATACGGTGTCCAGACGACCGCGAGCCGATCATGCAGCATGACGGTCGGGTCCCAGTATCGCTCAACCGGAACACTCTCCCGGGTAGCAAGGCTTTCCAGGTAGTCTGCATGCGTTGGATTAAACAAGGAGAGGCCCTCGCTGGTTTCTTGATAGCCGAGCAGATTGCCATCTTCGGTCATTATTTCGCGCATCGAATCCGTGTCTTTTGCGGTCATGCCTGCGAAAAATGCGTCGATAACGGCGAGAACCGCCTGACGTTCTTCCGCTTCATTTGCGACCGCCGCAGCCAATGGCAGTAAGACTAGTGTTAAAGCAAGAACAAGCTTCGAGCGCATGGTTTTCGTCTCCATCTGATTCGTCCGTTCCGGAATTGTCGCAGCGAATGCCGGTTTTGCTCGAATTCGGGCTGCTGTGCGAGTTGCGACTGTGAGTCCACGCAGCCGCCGGCATATTCTCCAGGCAATTCGACTCTAAATATTAACAGGCAAAATTGCTAATCCTGCAAGTCGGTTTCCCGGGCCGACGAATCCAGATTGCCTGGAGCGCTGTTGTCTTCCAGGGTTCTGACGAGCGCCGGGCCGGCAGTGATAGCAACCACTACAACGACTATAATTGCACTGACCAGAACGGTCAGCCACCGGTTCTGTTTTTCGAGCTGCTCCGTACGGGTAGCGAGGTAGCGCTTATTGCCTATCATCTGTGGACTGTGGGTCTCTGTTCAACGCGTTTGGCTCAGGCGCCATTATATCTGTTGTAGAGACCGACGATCCGGATTCTGTCCCACATTCCAATAATGAATCTATATACATAACGTGACAGCACGGGCGAGTCGGATGCAGCGGCTACTCCTGTTTATCGACCGCGCCGTCGATGACGAAGCGACCAATTTGGGTCAACGGAATGCGGCTTAGGTAGCTCCTGGACGGTCGTTTGAACATGATGCGGTAGCCGTTGCGCACGTTCTCAATCCAGAACACCTCCCAACGGTCATTGCCCAGTTCATTGAATGTCGTTTCAAGAGATTCTGCTGTGGCGCCCGATAGCTCAACGACCTTGTACTCCCAATCGCCGATATTTTCCAAATCATCCGTTGCCCATCGAACAGGAATTTCGAGTTTTTCCTCGACGAGTTCATCATATTTCGATTGCAGGTCGTCCAGCGCACTCTCGGTGGCGGAGGGTTCTCCGGCATCTCTGTTACAACCGGTTGCGAGAAATATGCAGGCAACAGCCAGAATGTGAAAAACCTGGTTTGTTTGAATAATATTGTGCATCTCAGCTCTACCTGCTGTAGTCATATAGAAATATCAACATGCTGTATCCAGTTCTGCTTCCTTCGATTGAGCCGGACAGCTGTTCCTTCGCCATCGAAATCAGTCGGCGTGTCTGACAATGTAAAGGTATCCAGATCATCGAAGGTATTAATGTTTACGACCGCGAAAAGGCTGTTTTCGATTTTTGATACAACAACAGGCACGACGCCACAGCGTTTGCAAATATAGAAGTCGGCGGTCTCGCTGCCAAATCGATACTTCGAAATCAGGGCCGCCTGGTTCGCTTGTACTGCAAGCCGCGCGTCGCGATGAGAGGTCCAGATACCGCCGTGTTTGCGACAGAAAGTGCAGCCGCAGGTCCTGGTTACTATTTCGTGTGCCGCTGTTGGCCACTGCAATGAAAAAACAATGTTTTTACAGTGGCAGCTGCCGGAGAGAGTGGCGAAACCTGACAAAGTTGCCTGCCTTTAGTCGTCCTTCAATCTAAGAATGAGTTCCAGCTGGACCGCTGCTCCAAAGGGTAATTGCGCTACCCCGGTAGCTGTTCTGGCATGCTGTCCTGCCGCGCCGAAGAGGTTTACCAGCAGATCCGATGCGCCGTCGATGACTTTGGGTTGTTCGGTGAATGATGGGCCGGAGCGGACGAAACCAATCATTTTTTCTACGCTTTGTATTCTATCGAGGTCACCGATTTCACTCTTTATTATTGAGAGAATGTCCAGCATGGCTTCCTTCGCCGCAATCTGACCCTGCGCAACATCCAGGTCGGTGCCCAATTCGCCGCGCGTAAGGCTAACCCGTCCCGACGCGTACAAGGTATTGCCTGAGATTTTGCAGCCGAGATAGTTTGCGACCGGTTCCTTGGGCCGTGGAAGGGATTCGCCCATGCGTTGCAGCTTGTCTTCAATTCTGGACATGATGAAGTATGGATAGCGTTACGGCGTCTCGACCCCTGGAGTGATTCTCCTCGGACCGGGTCACTTTATCACATTGGCGCTGCTCTCAATTTTCCGACCCAGGAGTGTGTGCTTGCGGCACCTGGCAAGCATTGCCCAGAAGGAGGACCATAAATTCGTATAGTCCTGATAGGCTTCCGAATGGACCTCAAGAACAGGCTCGAATGCCCAGCCGCGTAGCTTTTTATCGCGAAAGAGTTCGCTAACAGATGCCCGAACTACCCAACCCGGAAAGCGAAACCCAATCATCGCTTCTCCCGTTCGATTGAAGTCACGTGCATGTTCCAATACCCGGCGTTCGTAGCAGAGGCAACCCAGGGCGTCATATCCCTGCTCATCGGCGCGGTTTGAAACGACCTCGGGGGAAGCAATATCCAGCTCCCGAGCAGCCAATGCGTGACCGGAGTACAGATGATAATAGTCATCGTGAGGTGAGCCGGTACGGCTATTGATGACAGGCCTGAATTCTATGCCATCGAATCCGGCGACCTCAAACAATCTTCGGACAACGCCTGGCACAACGTACTCGGCGGTCCATTGGCCAACGCCGGCAACCTGGTTGGGTTTCAACCGAACTTTGCTGAGATAAACCTGTTCCTGAATTTTGTACCGGCGTTTCGGGTCTTCGCCTATCCACGGCAGCAGTTCGATATCGTCAAACATTCGTTCGTAGTCTTGCTGCGAATCCTCGACCGTCTTACGCGAGCGAACCTGATGAAATTCAGTCGACGCCAGGTCTTTTGCCGTAAATGTCATCCACGGATTGAGATCGAAGCAGCCCTTTTTCGCAGCCTGGCGAAGAAAATCCTCAAGGTGTGGATTCGGCCAGTATGAATCGAAAAACAACTCGTTGTGTATGCCGCCAACCAGCGCGGCCACCCCCGATTTCTCGAGCTTTCCGGCGAGTCTCGCCGATCCGGATCCCCGTAGCGCGATTTTCATGGCGCCAGGGGATTACGAGGTGCTGCAGAGTGATGAAAATTCAATCGAGCGTCGATTTGTCTCGATTTCACACAGTTGCCTATGGCGCAAAAAAAAGGCAGATGACCGCTATCGCGCCAAATACGATCCATGACAAGTGTCTCGCCCAGCTGGCGATCAGTGCAATCAAACCGGTAACGGCAAAAGTGGCGCCGATCGCCAATAACAGGTCGGACCGCGAGGGCGTACCTGCATGCAACTTAAATAAAATTACAGCAAACCCGAACCAGGCTATCGTCAGTATGTGCCAGGCAAATCGAAGCGTCTGTTTCGTGAACCAGTCGTCTCCAAACAGTTTCGGCAGCGATTGTCGAAAAAGCCGCGTCAATATGTATCGCTCACCCAGCACAGAATGCACAATGCCGATCCCAACAGTCAGTATTCCCGCAATCAGTAGCATTTTCCCGGTGCCCGTGTTCGACGCTGACCAAACCCGCAGGTCTCTATGCTAACGTCGACGCCATGAATAAGAAACAACATCTGCCGATTTCCCGGGGTTGCGATTCGGGACCACGCATGGCCGAAAAATTATTCGGTCAAAATCGAAACCGCATTTTCCTGGGACCCTGATCGCCGGAACATGTTCGGGATGGCAAAGCGCATAAAGTCGCACGACGTCCAATATGCTGCGTGTGGTTTTCATTTCCATCAACGACTTGGATGCGTTCCCGAAGTCCCAGGCATCGTGGGTTAGTACGTAGCCCGTCGAGGCGCAACGCGGAGTGTTGCAAGTCAGCCCGGTGTAGCCGAGCAAACGCTGATCTTCCCGTAAGAACAAAAAAAAATGCAGTCCAACAGGGGATTGCTGTCTCGCAGTGTCGCTGAATTCAGGAAACTCACGTGTGTCGTAGACAGATCGCTGGTTCGGCCTGGCGACGGACTCGTCAATACCAGCATCTTCTACATCTGTCGCCGGCATCATCCTGTGTGGGTCGGGGTTACAGGGTTCTCGAGGGTTCATATGCGCCAGGCGCTATCAACCGGGTTCCGCCGGGTGTCGGTAGCATATTCCCGCGCCTAAAAATCGAGTTCCAGTTGCCATTTCGACCCTCTTTCTTCTGCCTCCTCGAATAACCGAAAATAGTCACCAAGGTCTTACACCACGGCGCCGGCGTCCTTAACTGCGCCCGGGTTCTCATCCAGGTGTCGCCTGATCGAGCTAATCCAATGCAAGCCTTCCTGCGCATCGAACCATTGGACTTCCATATCAGCTCCGCCGTATTCGCTCAGATCCTGAAACGCGTAGTCTTCGAACGCTTTTAGGTCAAGCCGGGTCGCGATGGCGTTAACTTCTTCCAGCCGGTGGGTCAGCATTTTACCATCCACAAACGAGTCGAATCCCGGATCGTCACAATTGAAAACGACAAAGTATGCAACGCTCATTTTGATGACGCTCCTCGCAGACGGCGGCACCGTCCTGCCCCATTGCTTACACGCCGTTGTCGTTAAGCGGCTGGTCCGGTTCCCGGTTTCACGAAGTGTTTCTCCCACTCAACTGGTCATATTTTCGCACTGTTATCAGAATTACAATACCTCAACGGAGTCGCCACTTTTCGCCGGTATTGAAGCCGCATTTCGCGACAGATTAGTTCATAATCCGGACAATCCGAAAATTGGGGAATAACAACATGGCTAAAGCAACGGCAAGACATATATTGGTGGATTCTGAAGAGCAGTGTCAGTCTCTCAAAGACGAAATTACGGGGGGCGCCGATTTTGGCGACCTGGCGAAGCAGCATTCGTCGTGCCCGTCCGGTCAGAAGGGGGGTGATCTTGGCGAATTCGGTCCGGGAATGATGGTTAAGGAGTTTGACGAGGTCGTTTTCAGTGCCGATGTTGGTTCGGTTGAAGGGCCGGTCAAAACCCAGTTTGGCTACCACCTGCTTGAGGTGACCAGTCGCAAAGACTGAGTGTCCGTAAAATTAGAAAAAGGCCTCGACTATGTCGGGGCTTTTTTTATACGACGTCTTTTGATTCGAGATTGCCGTCGGTCAGGTCATGCAGCTTCACCGGCAGCTCACGGATGCGTTTGCCGGTCGCATTGAAAATAGCGTTAACCAGCGCAGGCGCTATTGCTGGTGTGCCTGGCTCGCCTGCGCCGCCCACTTTTTCACCGCTGTTAATGATGTATGTTTCAATTTCCGGCGATTCGTCCATGCGCAGCATCTCATAATCATGAAAATTACTTTGTGCCACTGCCCCACGACGAATTGAAATGTTGCTATACAATGCGGCAGTCAATCCATAGATAATGCCGCTCTCCATCTGCGCTTTCATGCCGTCAGGGTGCATTGCGTAACCTGCATCAACTGCACATATCGCACGTCTCGGAAATACCCTGCCGTCGACAATCTCAACTTCGACCACCTGGGCGACAATTGTTCCGAACGACTTATGCACGGCAATGCCGCGACCCCAATTATCCGGTAACGACGCATCCCAGCCCGCTTTTTCCGCAGCGAGGTCAAGCACCCTCTGAAATCGCGGTGCGTTGGACAACAGGTCGTGCCGGTACTGGTATGGATCTTTGTCGGCTGAAAAAGCAAGCTCGTCGATAAAAGATTCGGTAAAGAAAGCATGTAACGAATGATCTACACTTCGCCAGAAGCCCCACGGCACATGTGTTGCTGACTCGGCGTAATGGATGTACTGGTTTTCGATCCCGTAAGGGGGGTAGGGCGCTTCTTTCGGATCGTGTTTGTCGACATATTGATTGATCCATGCCGTCGGATTGCCGTCGCTATCGAGACCGGCGCGAAAACGACTCACGCTTGCCTGCCGATAGTGGTCGTGTCGCATGTCTTCTTCACGAGACCAGATCAGCTTTACGGGGTATGGGACTTCGGCAGCTATTCTGGCGGCTTGTATAGTGTAGTCGGGGAACGCACGCCGACCGAATCCGCCGCCAAGATAGGCATTGTGTAATCGAACATCCTCGACATCCATCTCGAGCGAAGCGGCAACTTCTGCTGCGAAGCCAAGTGGATTCTGCGTTCCTGTCCATATCTCGCACAGCCCGTCATGCATCCATGCCGTACAGTTCATCGGCTCCATTGGTGCATGCGATAAATAGGGAACGCGATACTCCGCTTCAATAATTTTACTCGATCTGTCAAGCGCAGATTCTGTATCGCCTGTTTCAAGATCGATAATCTCGTCACGACCTGCCGTTGCAGCGTCCATATCCGCAACAAACCGGTTGAATATATCGCTTTGCTCGACCGAGTCACTGTCACCCGTTTCGAATTCTACGTGCAGGCGGTCAAGCGCTTTCTTTGCCTGCCAGTAGCCATCCGCGACAATCGCAACGGCGTCACCGAGATTAATCACTTTGCGCAGGCCAGGCATGTCCTGCACTGACGATTCATCGATAGACTTGATATGAGTGCCAAAAACAGGAGACGCTTTCACAGTGGCGTATTTCATTCCTGGCGGTGCAGCATCGATACCAAACCGGGCGCTTCCGTCCACTTTTGCAGGGACGTCAAACCGCTGCACATCGGTGCCCATTATTGTGAATTCGTGCGGCGATTTGAGGTGTGGTTTTACAGGCAAATCCAATTCAGCAGCACGCGGAGCAAATTCAGCGAAAGTCGCTTCACGCGAACTTCCGGCATGCATGATTAGCCCTTTGCTGGCGACCAGTTCATGGCTCGGAACTCCCCAGGACTCGGCTGCAGCTTCGAGCAGCACGGCACGCGTTGCGGCGCCGGCAACACGCATGCCGAACTGGCCGGTCATGGGCACCGAGGAACTGCCCCCGGTTATCTGCATGTCCATCGCTTTCATGACCGTGAGGAAAAAGCCGTCTACCGTATCGACGAGAAATTCGGGAAAATCAATGTCGCCAGCCACGAATCCTTTGCCCAGCGCATAGTTGGCGAATTCTGATACGGCAGGTGCCTCGATAAATTTCACCTGGTTCCAGTCTGCATCCAACTCGTCCGCCAGCATCATGGCAAGCGTCGTATGCACGCCCTGACCCATTTCGGCATGCGGGACAATCGCCGTTACGCTGTTATCCGGAGATATCTTGAGCCACACGTTGAACACTGATTCTTCAGAATTCGCAATCAGGTCGCGCACCTTGCTGGCCCGGTTACCGGGCCTGACGGCGACGCCGAATACCACCACGCCGCCAGCGAGAACGCCGGCCGACACGAAGGCTCTTCTTGTCCATTTACCCATTGATTGTCTCCTGATCCTCAGGAGCAGCGGCGATTGCAAGCGCCGCGCGCTTGATGCCTCGGCGGATTCTTGGATAGGTGCCGCAGCGACAAATATTGCCGCTCATGGCCGCATCGATCTCGTTATCAGATGGTGATGGGTTGGCATCCAGCAACGCAACCGCAGACATGACCTGACCGGATTGGCAGTAACCGCATTGTGGTACCTGTTCGTCAATCCAGGCCTGTTGCACCGGGTGCAGCTCTGCATCTCCGGCAACGCCTTCAATCGTCGTTATCTGCTGGCCGTCTGCCGCCTGCACGGGCGTCACACAGGAACGAATTGGTGCGCCATTCAGGTGTATTGTGCAGGCACCACACTGTGCAATGCCGCAGCCGAATTTGGTTCCGATAAGACCAATCTGTTCCCGGATTACCCACAGCAGCGGCGTGGTCGGATCCACCTCCAGGTCATGCGTTTCGCCATTTACGTTCAGTGTGATCATGGTGCGAACCTCAGTTTATATCGCTTTTCGACAGTCGTCGGAGAAGCCTTGAATTCACAATCCTCGACACGGTACTCCAGTCAAGGATTAGCAGCAACCGCGAGATATTCTCGATCGATACGCAATAAATCAGGCTAGAATGCCAGACACCCAGCGCGAGGATCCATTTGCATTGCTAAAGAAGTTACTTAGAAACCTGCACGGATTGGCCATATTTTCTGCCACGACAATAAACACAGTCATCATGTTTTTGCCGATAATGATTTTTGCGTTGCTAAAGTTTCTTGTGCCTGTAAAAAAGTTTCGCAACGTCATGACGGCGTGGATAATGGCAGTTGGCGAGATATGGATCACGCTGAATGCATTGATATTTGCGACTGGCAGCAACACCGTATGGGATGTGCGCGGACTTGAGGGGCTCGGCCGGAATGACTGGTATCTGGTCATTTCCAATCACCAGACATGGGTCGATATCGTCGTTTTGCAGACGGTGCTGAACAGACGTATTCCGTTCCTGAAATTTTTTATAAAGCAGGAATTGATCTGGTTTCCTTTCCTGGGGCTCGCCTGGTGGGCAATGGACATGCCCTTTATGAAACGTTACTCAAAGTCTTACCTTGCTAAGCATCCCGAGAAAAAAGGCGAGGATCTCGAAGCAACCCGAATCGCCTGCCAGAAGTTCAGGGACACGCCGACTTCGGTAATCAATTTCGTTGAGGGAACCCGTTTCACAGAGGAAAAAAAAGCGCGCAGAGCGTCGACCTTCGAACATCTGCTGCCTCCGCGAGCCGGCGGAGTGGCGCTGGCGCTTTCTTCAATGGGTGACATGTTCGACGCTATCCTGGATGTCACCATAGTCTACCCGCGCGGACCGGCTCAGTTTTGGGCGATGATCTGCGGCGAGTTCGAGCACGTCATTGTCGACATAGTGCGCCGACCGATCGAACCGAAGATATACCGCGGCGATTATCAGAATGATCGGCAGTTCCGCAGCTATTTTCACCAGTGGCTGACACGAATCTGGGAAGAAAAAGACCAAAAGATCAGCCAGATAAAGAGTTCTCAGCACATCGACTAGTTTTCAAGGTCCGCTGCATTAAACCGACCGTCGCCCAGCGCCTATAGTAGACTGCGTGCAGATTCACCAAAAGAGAGCAAATCATGTCATCCAGTCGCAGCTACGATACGGTCGCATTCGATGTCCGGGACAACGCAACTATGCTGTTTTTTGCAAAAACCTCGGCCGCCGGGGACATCCAGGATTATTTGTTATTAATGCGTGCCGAAGGTGAAGGTCTGGACGGAGAGATTTTTCTGGAAATAAATGAACAACAGTTCGCTGGCAGCGAATTGATCTCTGAGGCGCAAATGAGCGGCAACATGCTGACGTTGGCGTTTCAGGGGCCGGTCGAAGAGTTCGGCGGTGAATCGCAGCTGGTCCTTGTTTTCGATGATACGCCGGAGAACAAAACCGCGATGGAAGCCGGCGCATTTCGAGTCCTCGGCGCAAAGCTTGCGGGCGGCAACGCCTGATCCTGATCCGAGCCGCTATGTCCACATACAGTGTCTACCTGGTTCGCTGTAGCGACGGCAGTCTGTATACGGGGATTGCAACTGACGTAGCGCGACGAATAACGGAACATCAGGAAAGTAAGCGAGGCGCCCGATTTCTGCGCGGCAAGGGGCCATTGACCCTCATATATGAGCGAGAGATCGGTGACCGCAGCCTCGCGTCGAAAATAGAGTGTCGCGTCAAGCGATTGCCGAAAGCGGAAAAGACCAATTCGAAGGTGCTGTCGAAACGTATCGGTTCGTTTGTTGCGCAACTAGAGGAACAGAGCGCCAGGTCGATCGACCTAGCCGGCTCTGGTCAATAGAGGAGCATCGGCTTGCCAAATGGCGGCAACTCAATCGCTGTGTTGTTTCCGTTTTCTGCAATGATTTCGTCGATCCAGGCGGCGCTCCTGTTTACCCTGTCGATCATATCGGGAAATAACCTGACGGTGCCAAACGGTTCTGTGTAGTCGTCGTGATGTATCGCAATGACCCGACTGGCATCAGTTGCGACGACCGTTTCACGCCACAGCGTATCGACGTACTTCCTGCCCAGCCCGGCGATCCCGCCAAGGCCCAGCATCACGACGTCGACAGACTCACGGTCGAGTCTGGAATCGACATAGCCGCCGCTACCCTGAATCAGGGAAGTGCCGCGCGGATGGGCAATGACCACGGACCACGCGACGCCGGTTTTCCAGGCGGACACGGGTGCAGGCTGTCGCAGCGGCTCAGTGATGATGCCTGAGAAAAATTCTTTTTTTCCGCTGCGAATCGGCGCGTGTCGTGAAACGATCAGTTTAATCTTGAAATCTCCAAACTGACGGCTCTCGCCATCGGCCAGTATTTGATACTGATCGACCGGAACATCTGCACCACGAGCGATGTTCGCAGTGGACTCTGATCCAAGCACAACGGCGCTGGTCCGATTGGCAATGTAACCCACATCCATCGCGTGATCGAAGTGAGAATGCACCGGAATAATCGCTGCGAGCCGATCGATGCCAAACGTCGACAGCGCATAGTTAATGGCCGCAATGTCTGATTGCACCGGCCGCAAAAACGCAATTTTTAACGGGCTCAGCCGAGTGAACGCCCCATCAATCAGGAGCTGGGTCTCACCATCGTCAAACAACATCGTCGTTGTGCCAAGCCAGGTTGCGGTAACCGCCTCGCCAGGTTCCTGTGCGACCATCGCAGTCGGCCAATTCAGGTCTTCCAGCGAACCGCGAATCTGCCATTGACGCCAGATGATATAGGTCGCCAACACGATCAGAGCAATCGCCCCCAGCGCGAGGTTGCGAAATATTCGCTGCCAAGGAATTCGCGTCTTGCTCACTGACTATTGACCAACCGCAATTCGTGCGAGGTGTGCGGTCATTGGTGCCAGGTAGTTGCCCAATGCATATCCGATCAACGCCATCAGTATTGACACCGGCACCAGGCTTGGACGATGAAAGGCGGCCACGATCGGTGCTGAAGCCGCTGCCCCGATGTTCGCTGCCGATGCGATCGCAGCGCTGTGCACATCCACACGGAAAATCTTTGCACCCGCCAGGCAGAATACACCATGTATGAATATCCAAATGAACGCACCGAGCAGAAAAGCGGGTGCCTGTCCGAATCCGGCGACGGTTGCCCTGGCACCCATACCCGCGACAAACACATAGATCAGTGCGGTTCCCATAGCGGTCGCATTGGGCAGCTTCGCAACCGGTGTGACGGACAGTGCCAACGATATCGTTGTAATGAGCAGAATCCGCCAGGTCGATTCGGAAAGTACGATCTGCAGACCAGGCATGCGTTCAGCCATTGCAGTGAAAAAAATCGAGGCGAGCGCCGTGGAAACCCACGTAACACCGATCGCTATGGCCAAAAGATACAGGTAGTCGCGCATTTGCGGCGTAGGTTCTTCTTCTGCGATTAACGCGGCAGCGGAATCCATCATCCTGATGCGGTCTTCGGGGACTCGCGTCCAGGCATTGAAGCGATCCGCAAAATTCTTGGATGACAGCAGGATGGGCAGCCAGACAATGTAGATGACGTTATCTGCCAGCACTGCGAGACCGAATTGTTCCGGCGGTGTACCGAGCATCTCGGTGGCGGCCGCCATATTTCCGGTGCCCCCTATCCAGCTGCCGGCGAGCGATCCGTATCCTTTCCAGGCATCCGGTGCCAGCCACTGATGGACCAGGACATATGAGACCACTGCTCCGACCACGACGCCGAGCGTGCCCATCAACATGACCAGTACGCCTTTGCCCATGATCCTGACCGCTGCCGGCACGTTCACTTTGATAAGCATCAGTACAATGAATGCGGGCAGGGCAAAACTGCTCAGTCCCGCATACACCGGGGAAGATGCCGGAATGATGCCGGTGTTATTGAGAATGACGGGCGTCGCGTAGATAAACAAAAGCGGCGGAATGTAGCTGAACAATTTCCAGCCGGTTACCTGCTGAACATAGAACCAGAAACCGCACACCCCACAAAGTATCGCGAGGATACCTCCTGGCGAATTGACAAGGGAATCTGACATAGCTCTAAGTGCCGTGCTCCTGGGAGCGGCGCATTATAGCCGAAATTGAAATGGTGCCGTTATGCTAACCGGGGTGGATCAGGAGGCTAAAGCCAGGTCAGGAAAAACTAAGTTGGGCATTAAAGTCTTTGCGCGATTCATCGTCCGTCAGCGCGGCGGCCCTGACTGACGTCCAAATATCATCCCAGTTGGTGATCGCAGCAGATTCGGCTGCGAACGCAGCGACGTACTTATCGAGGTCACTGACGTGAATCACATTCTTTTCCTGCAAAGATGTGAGTTGAACGGCGCCCGTAAACACAATGAGGCTGGCAACCGGCACATCCGGGGCGATTTTCTGCAACGCCCGTGCCCGACCTTCATTCTGAATGAGCGGGTTCAAAAACTTGCGTTGATCAACGCCGTCTACATTCGTCCATTGCGGATCTCTGGCTGCGCCGAAAACGATACCGTTGTAGTGTTTGGTCTGGATACAGAGGATTCCACCTGCGGTCAGAACGGCATAATCAACACGGGTCAACCCGCCGTAGGCGCCGGGCACGATGAAATCGTCAAGCATATGGGTGCTGTGGTGCCGGAGAATGCCGGCTATCCGGCGCGTGCCTGTTTTCTCAGACCATGTCCGCGCGACACGGCAAGCCGAAGCTCTAATCACCAGGGTAATAAGCAACGCGGCTGCAATGGTAAGAATGAAGATTCCGACACCGGTATTGTTGAGACCGCTAACCACCGCTTCCTCGGCCGCTACCGATGGCCACGCGATCGTGACGCTTGCTACTGTGATGGCATTAGGTAGAAGACGTCGGATCATGCAGAAAGACTAAGCCCGAACCGACCGCGTTGCCTCGCAGTCCGTCACGTTTTGTGCGGCTATCTGTAGCGCATGCTCAGGATTGTGAACTGGTTGGCGATACAAACCTGCTATCAGTTCTCGGCCGGGTAACCAAGGTAGTAACCGTCAACCTCGGCGACTCGAATATCCACGTCGTAGGTTCGGCGCAGATTTCTTTCGTTAAGCACGTCCTGTTTCGGGCCATCTGCCATGATTTTTCCGCTGCGCAGCAGTATTACTCTGTCTATGTCCGGCGGAATTTCGTTCAGCAGGTGGGTAACGAGCACAATATTTCGTCCCCGCGAGGCGAGTTGCCTGATTCGCGCCATGTAGTCGAATGCGGCCGCGAGATCCAGACCTGCGGTGGGCTCGTCGAGAATCAGCGTGTGCGGATTATGGACCAGGGCGCGTGCGAGCAGGCACCGACGCTGCTGCCCGGTCGACATCTGTCGCAGCGGCGTATGTGCAAGAGCCGCGATGCCAAGCTCCTCCATGATCCCGGTGGCGGTCTCCACCTGGCTCTTGTCGATCCTGTCAGCCAGCGAACCATGAATGCCGATACTGGACAGATAACCCGATAGTACAACCGCGAGCCCGGTGGTCGTGCCGGGGTAGCGCGCCTGCAGGTCGTGAGAGACGATGCCAATCTGCGACCGCAGTTTCCAGACATTCCACCTTTCCTGGCCCAGGATTCGGACCCACGAATCCTGTCGATGCACCGGATACAACTCGCGATTGATTGTCTTTAAAAGTGTTGTCTTACCTGAACCGTTAGGTCCGAGGATAACGGCCGGCTGGTGTTGCTCAATCGTTAGATTGAGATTCGCAAATACGCACGTATCACCGCGATAAATAGTCGCATTCCTTACGTCCAGCAGCGGGGCATCGCTCACAGCCACACGATCGCTCAGAATTCCTGAGAGATGTTCGACGGCTGCCACCGCTTGTGCGCAACATAGGCCGGCAGCGGATCCAGGTGTTCCTCCTGCTCGAGACGTTCAGCCAGCCATTGAAACCATTCAAAGACGGTGTCCGCGCCCTGTTCTTGGCGAAGCATCGTGACCCACGGTTCGAGTTTGTTCCAGAGCGCCGGGCCACTGGTGCCGATCAGATTCTTGACCACGACAAACGGTACGATGCGTTGGAAAGTCATAACGCCGATGCTTTCGAGGGTCGCGCTGATCAGCATCGCAGCGTCTTCGAGACCGGTTTCGTTATTCTGGATATCGTCCGCTGACAAGCCTGCCTTAAGACGTAAAATTCGCTTGTAGGCGGCCGTAAATTTGGGGTTGCCAAAAAAACGAAATAATTCGATGGCGGCTAATTCACGTCGTTGTTGCCGGGTCTGGCGCATCTGCAGAACGGCGAAAATCAGGCCGCCAACAACAATGATGGCGCCAATAATCTCTGCGATATTTGCCAGGTTCCCAAGTTCGTTCATTTCGTATTCCTTTGCCTGATTCGTCTTGAATCAGGTTACTAGATTTCCATTTTCCGCCAACCGCCACGGCGAAAAACGTAAATACCCAAAACGGTCAGCAATGACTCGGAGACAACGATCGCCACGAAAACGCCATTCGGACCCATGTTCACGGAAGTCGCCAGCCAGTATGCCAGCGGAATCTGTACGATCCAGAAACAAATAAAGTTCAGTAAGGACGGTGTCCTGGTGTCGCCAGCGCCATTGATTGCCTGAATCAGGATCATACCTACAGCGTACGCCGGATAACCAATGCCCAGAATACGGAGGCAGTTAACGCCATACCTCAGAATTTCGGGATCGGTCGCAAACATTCCGACGATGGCAGGCGCAAACAGGACAAAAGTCAATCCGAGTACGGTCATGAATACCACGTTATAACGTGCTGCCCGCCATACAGATTTCTCGGCCCGCTCCGGTTTCCCGGCGCCCAGGTTTTGTCCAACCAGCGTTGCAGCGGCGTTGCCCAGGCCCCACGCCGGCAGGAACACAAACTCAATCACTCGCAACGCAATCGTGTAGGCGGCAATCGGTGCGCTGCCGTAAAGGGCTACGATGCGCATGATGGCGATCCAGCTCGACGTCGCAATCAAAAATTGTCCGATGCCACCGATTGATATCGAGATCATGCGACGTATCAGTTCAGGCGAAATCGCAAGATTGCTCCACTGAAAGTGCAATCGGCCCTTACCGCTGAAAAGGTAAAACAAAAGGTAAGCCACGCCGATGCCGCGCCCGATTGTGGTTGCAACGGCGGCACCGGTAACGCCCATTTCCGGGAACGGGCCGAGGCCGAATATAAAGCACGGGTCCAGCAGGATATTCAGTCCGTTTGCGAGCGTGAGCGAGCGCAATGCAACCGGCGCGTCCCCCGCACCACGAAATCCCGCGTTCAGCAGAAACAGGTAGAGAATGCTGGCGTTGCCACCCAGCAAGACCGCCGTAAATCCACTACCTTCGCTGATTACCGCCTCAGTAGCGCCCATCATTCTTAGAAGATCTGCAGCGTAGAATGCGCCGAATAAGCCAATGAGTATGGCAAGCGCACCGCCGACCCAGATGGCCTGGCCCATAACATAGGCAGCAGCCAGCGGATCTTTGGCGCCGATGCGGCGGGAAATCATGGCAGTGACGCCCATGCCGAGACCGATTGAGATCGCATAGAGGACTGTTATCAGCGCCTCTGTGAGGCCAACAGCTGCAACTGCATTGGTACCGAGTGTGGAGACGAAGGCGATATCCACCACGGCGAACACTGCCTCCATCGCCATCTCAAGCATCATCGGGATTGCCAGCAATCCTAATGCGCGATTAATCGGCCCGGTCGTCAAATCGGTTTCATTGTCGCTCAAGGCCTCATGCACAAACGTGCGCGCGCGCCGCAAAACGGATTTTTCTTTGGTATTTTTCACGTAAGTCATTTCTGAATTCTTTAATTTGCGGGCTGTTCGCCGGTCAGGATCGGGAACAGCAAATTGTCCGGAATGCTAAGCCGGACATCCTGAACAACAAAAAGAAGCGGCTAGCGGGTTAGCGGGATAGCTAAGCGGGCGACCAGCGCACGGACGACCCCGACTACAACGGAAGGCATGCTGTTTGTCGTTATCATAAAAGTCGTCCAGGAAAATGAGTTTATTGACTTACCCGCTGCATGCTAGCTGAAGTTATTCGAAAGTCAACGTCAGCTAGACGAAATTATCGTTGCCAATCGGGAAACCTGCAGATAGCAGGTTCTGCATGCAAAGAGGGCGACATATCTCCTGGCACGAGCAGTATGTAGTGGACGCGCGTGCTGATAGTCGGTACGGATCCTGGTCACGCTGCACCTTGTGTCGAATTGCTTCACGCGCGTTGCCTGCCGGACGGATTGCAGCCAGGCTTACTGCTCGAATTTCTTGTCGTGGTATATCTCGTATTGAAAGTGATGTCGTATACGCGGAAAAGCGCGCAATAGTGACTTAGCGCTGGCGAAAGCAAACTTGATTGGTGGCCCGACGACGAAGACCGTCAGTTCGACTGTCTCGCGTCGTTTCGCAACAGCAGCTCGAGTTCGCGAGCGGTTTCCCGTGAGGATTGAATAAGCTGTTCCTCATCGTGCTGAATTGCGTGCTGTTCTTTGATCAACCGAATATCGCGTTCCCTGAACGTTTCCACGATCATCGAGGCCTCGTCGCTGGACATGCCGAGATCGAGCAGTATTTGCTCCCCCATGGCGAGACTGGAAAGCAGGGTTTCGCGGTAAATGTGAGTGATGCCCAGGTCCATCAGGTGATACTCATGCCGACGATTGCGCGCTCGTGCGATAATTGTCAGGTGAGGAAAGTGCCGCGTTACCGCTTCTGCCGTACGCATTGAGGCTTCGATTTCATCGATTGCCAGCACTAAGATCCTGGCACGCGCGGCTCCGGCAGCGCGCAATAACTCAAGTTTCGAAGCATCTCCATAGTGCACAATGTTGCCGTATGCGCGCACGACGTCGACCTGCGACGAGTCAATTTCAAGAGCCGTAAATTTAGTGCCAATGATCGACAGAAGCCGACCGGCGATCTGACCGACACGACCGAAGCCTGCGATTATTACCGGGTTATGCTGCTCCCCCATATCGTCATACACAGGTTCGGGTGACGCACTCAGTTTCTTGGTCACACGTTCATTAATTAGATACGCGACCGGCGTTAGCAGCATCGATACGGCGACCGCCAGAATCAGTTGATCGATCAGGGTGGATTCGAGCAGCTGCCCCTGTGCAACGATACCAAAAAGCACAAACGCAAATTCACCGCCCTGCGCCAGGCTGACAGCCAGGTTCAGCGCGCTGGTCTTGTTGCAGAGCCCAAAGCGTCTCGCCAGCGGAAACAATACGCCCGCTTTCGCGAGCATCAGTGCGGCAACGATTGCCATGATCGTGCCAGGCTCCCGCAGTAGCAATCCCAGGTTGACCGTCATGCCAACCGCGATGAAGAACAGGCCGAGCAGCAGACCCTTGAAAGGCGCAATATCCGCTTCCAGTTCATGGCGAAACTCGGAATCTGCCAGGAGCATGCCGGCCATAAATGCGCCAAGGACCATCGACAACCCTGCAAACTGCATCAGGAGCGCAGCGCCAATAACGACAAATAATGCGGTTGCCGTAAAGATTTCCGGAATGTCACTGCGGGCAGCAACCCGCAATATTGGTCGCAACAGGAAACGACCGCCCACTACCAGTGCCCCAATGGTCAGGAGGGCGACAACAAAATCGCCAGGCGTTGTCTCTGCAACAGCCGTTGCCCCCAGCATCGGCAACACGGCAATCAGTGGAATGACCGCCAGGTCCTGAAAAAGCAATATGGCGAACGCCGCGCGGCCGTGGGTCGTGTTGAGTTGTTTTTTTTCTGCCAGCATTTGCAGAACGAAGGCAGTTGATGAAAGTGCGAGGATCAGGCCGATGATTAAAGCAGGCTTAGCGTCCAGCCCGAAAAGATAGGCAATAACGGCGATAACCACCGCACTCCCTAAAACCTGGGCGCTGCCGAGACCGAATACCATCTTGCGTAACACCCAGAGACGTGACGGTTGGAGCTCGAGCCCGATGACGAACAGCAGGAATACAACACCCAGCTCTGCGAAATGCAGGATATGAACCGGGTCCTTGACCAAACCGAGGGTCGATGGCCCGATCAGAATGCCGGCTGTCAGGTAGCCCAGTACCGAGCCAAAACCTAAGCGTTTGCTTATCGGTACAGCAATCAATGCTGCAATCAGAAAAATGATCGCTTCCTGCAAAATTTCCATACGTTCTTTCTCGTGCAATCCCGGCCGGGTGGTGGGTCATGTTGCCAAAAGTGAAAGGTCTTGTGCCAGAAAGTAGATTTTTCGATTAAACTAGCCGGCAAATTGCGAGGGCGCGACTATGAGCGGGAAGATAAAATGGCAGCTGGCAACCTGTCTGGCGGTCATATTGTCAATATTGACAGGCTGTGAATCTGGCACGGATACACAGACACCGCAGGCTTCCAGCGCTGATCGCCAGGCTAGCGATGCGCTGAGTAATGCAGACCGGCTTGCCGACAATGACGCGCCGGCCCCGGTTGAACCCGCCAAGCCGGTGGTCGCCGAAATGCTGCCCTATGCGGAAGTCGACGAACAGCTGGTCTACGGATATTTTGCTTTTCCGGCCGACATGGTCGATCCCCTGCCGGGTGTCATCGTTGTTCATGAAAGATGGGGGCTGGACGATGGCGTGCGCGCGTTGGCCGATCGTATCGCGGGCCAGGGGTACGTCGTGTTGGCCGTTGACCTCTATGGTGGCGCTACCGCCACAGATATCCCTGGCGCGCGAAAGCTGATGGTTGGTGTCGTTGAGAACGCGGAACTGGCCAATGCCAATATTCGTCAGGCGTATCAGTTCCTGACCGATTCCGCCGAAGCGCCGAAAATTGCTTCACTTGGCTGGAGTTTCGGCGGCGGCTGGGCATTGAATGCCGCTATGTTGTTTCCGGACGACCTTGACGCGACCGTTATTTACTACGGGCAGGTCACCGACAGCGAGGAACGCCTGGCTCCGGTCAGTGCACCCATCCTTGGACTGTTCGGAGAAAATGATCGAGGCGTTCCTGCTGATGATGTCAGGGACTTCGAAGCGACGCTTGCAAAACTGGATAAAGAATTTGAAATCGAGATCTATTCCGGCGTCGGCCACGCATTCGCAGACCCCCAAGCGTCAAATTATGACGCTGAGACGGCAGAGTTGGCCTGGGCGCGGGTCGTTAACTTCCTCAACGAGCACCTTGTCGTAGCTCAGTGATGTCAGTCAACGGGGTCCGAATCATCGATATTCGGAGCCAAGCATTCCAGGGTGACATCAAGCGGTGTGGACGCGTAGGTAATGCGGCTTTCCGTTTCGCTTGCACAAAGCAAAGACGCCTGTAAGGAGAGTACTGCAGGCACGGTCATCGATACTGATTCATCAACTTTGTTATCGATTTCGTCTTCCGCTGTTGGTGCGTGCGCACAAAACCTTTCAACAGGAATCGGACCAATTTGCGCCGCTGGAACTGCGAACCGGACGGTCAGGTTATCGTCCGCCGAAATGTCATCAGTCCGGAACGAACGCCGCGTGTCAGCAACGCTGAGCGACAGAACCGAGGGCTTCAGGTCTCCGCCGCATTTCTTGGCAATTTCGAGATCAAAGGTCAGTGAGGGTAGGCTCAGAAAATTCCTGCGATCAACGCGTTTTTCGACTTGCACAACCGGCGTATCTGCACGTATATACAATTCAACAGCCATCTGTGCCTGTGCGGCAGTGTTGCCAACACAAAGGAGCAAAGGTATGCCGCAAATCCTGCGCATCATTGTCATAGTACCAAGGCTACGATATGCAATCGAAAAAACAAGGGACAGAGTACGACATGTTAAACTTTTCTGCTGCCCGACGACGAGTGCAGACGTATGAAACCTCTCCGTTTGACCTACGAGTTTATTCGCAAAGTGGCCATTATCGGTGTTGGTATGACTATTCTAGCGATCGGTGTAGTCATGGTGGTTATGCCGGGGCCGGCATTTGTCGTGATTCCGCTGGGCCTTGCAATATTGGGACTGGAGCTCGCCTGGGCGCGGGTTCTGCTAAAGAAGCTGCGCAGGAAAATCAGTTCCAACAATGCGGAGTCGCGCTCAACGCGCGCAGAGCAGCACCGTGACCGACATGTGAACCGATAAATTATGGCCGAAAAGAAGAGAGCCGGAGAAACCAAATTCGATGTTCGTCTGGTGGGCCGTTCCGATACGGAACGGTCTCCGGCTCCCTGAGTGTTGGCGGCACAGGGGGATGTAGCCGCCGGACCAACCAAGGCCCGCTGTCGCTCAATAGATCGACAGCTATCGATCGTCGCATCCCGGACCAATCGGGGGAGAGTTTCCCGGGCAATGCGAGTCGAATTCCTGCGTACCGTTACCGGTCGCTTGCAATCTTCACTGACGTAGGACCGATCAGGCGAATATCAAGGTCCAGCTGGTTGTCAGCCTGCATGGCTTCCACCGCCTTTTCAGCAGCTTCCTTGTTGGCGGTCTTGGCGCCATCGCGGCTGGCCGCCCCGGTGTCTACCGTCACCACTGCTGTAACGACCACCGTCGTTTGATCATCGTTGGCCGTCGCCACGTTCGCGCACAGCAGGCCGGCAATCGCCAGTTGCAAAATCAGATTTCTATTGAATTCCATCTCTCTAAGTCCTCGTGCCGCGCAGGTGGCCCAAGCCGCCTGTCGCGCAGAATAAGTAATTGATGTCTAACTCTATTGCACAGACCGTGCCAATACGTTAAATGTATAAAAAACAACTACTTATCTGTTATCTTTCGGTCACGGAATTTCGTAAATCACGAAAATTCGTTACAATATTTACGAAATTTCGTATAAAGTCACCGGCATGAGCAAACTCGATGATTATCAGTGGCTGTTTCGCAAAGCACCGACTATGGCAACCTCTATCGGTGTCGATGGGCGCTATCTCGACGTCAATGACGCGCTGCTACAGCGCCTCGGTTATCAGCGCGACGAGATGATCGGCCAGCGTCCGGCACGCTTCGTAACGGCGGAAAGCGCGCGACGCATTGAAAAGGAGTTGTTGCCGGCATTGCGGCGTACGGGTCGTCTCGAAAACAAGCCGATCGCTTTTGTTTCAAGCGACGGCGAAGTCGTAAATTGCCTCGTAAATTCCCTGGTGGAAAACAGCAAAGGCGGGGCGTTTATACGCACCGTTGCAATGTATGCAGAGGTCTCTGACCAGGGTCGCGTGGACTGGAAATACAGGCAACTTTACAGGTCAACTCCTGCAATGCTGCACACCCTCGATGCAGATGGTTGCATTGTCACGGTGACAGAGCACTGGCTGCAAAAAATGGGGTATACGCGCGACGAAGTCGTCGGTCGACCGATTACCGAATTCTACAGTGATGCTGATCGCAAGCGGCTTACCTCCGGCTACGTCCGGAGTCTCATAAATGACGGCGAGTTCAGCAATGAATCCCGGCAAATGGTTACGAAGGCAGGCAAGGTCCTTGACCTGCTTATGTCGGCGATTTCTGAACGAGACGCTGCGGGCAAAGTGCATCGTATGTTGGTCGCGTCGAAAGATCTGACGGAACGCAACCGCGTAGAACGTGAGCTACGGTCCGCTCTTGCCGAAAACGACAGTCTGCGTGACGAGCTGGAACGTGAGCGTGACTACTTGCGTGAAGAAGTAAATGTCGCGATGAACTTCGGCAGGATTATCGGTCGCAGTACTTCGCTCAAACATATGCTTGCGCAGGTCGAGGCCGTTGCGCAAACGCCGGCAAGTGTGCTGATTTTGGGGGAATCCGGCGTAGGCAAGGAGCTCGTTGCCCGGGCAATCCACGCACGCAGCACACGCGCAGATGCGTCGCTTGTGAAGGTCAACTGCGCCTCCATACCGAAAGAACTCTTCGAGAGCGAATTCTTTGGCCACGTGAAAGGGGCATTCACCGGGGCACACCGCGATCGTGTTGGTCGGTTTCAACTCGCCGATGGAGGAACGATTTTTCTGGACGAAGTCGGTGAAATTCCACTGGAGCTGCAGGGAAAGTTATTACGCGTACTACAGGAAAGCGAATTCGAGCGCGTGGGAGACGATATCACCCGCTCGGTTGATGCGCGGGTAATAGCGGCAACCAATCGAGACCTGGAAAAACTCGTTGTCGATGGCGAGTTCCGGGAAGACCTTTTTTACCGGTTAAGCGTATTCCCCATCGAAGTACCGCCACTCAGGAAGCGACCCGAGGACGTGCTCATGCTGGCGCAGCACTATCTCGACCAGACCTGCTTGGAGTTTGGCAGAAAGCCACTGAAATTCACGAAGAGCCAGGCACAGGCGATTCAGTCCTACGAGTGGCCGGGGAACGTGCGCGAGCTGAAGAACGTCATCGAACGAGCCGTCATCCTGACCAACGGCGACACGCTGCGATTAGACCTGTCCATTCCGGAAACCGTGGATGCAGCGTCGGCGACAGACTCATTTCCCGGCGATGCAGATATTCTTAACGACAGCCAAATGCGACAATTGCAGAAACAAAACCTGCTGCGGGCACTCAAACAGACAAATTGGCGCGTTTCCGGTCAAAACGGCGCCGCTGAGCTGCTTGGTGTAAAACCCACTACGCTTGCGGATCGGATAAAATCATTCGGCCTTCGAAAACCGGCTCGTTGATGCGATGATGTATGACCTGATGTGAGTGCCACTAAGAGCAAACCCATGTATTTGAGTCGCTACTTCTCCGCGCTACCGCTGCTGATTGCAATGAACGTGCAGGCTGCATCGGACCTGCCAGTCCAGGTGCGAAGTGCCCTTAACTACAGGGATGTTCCCGATGCTGCGTTGAGTATCTATGTGGAGGAAGTTGATTCCGGCGACGTAGTGTTGTCGTGGAATGACGCGGAGCCAAGAAACCCGGCGTCGGTTGAGAAAATGGTGACGACGCTGGTCTCGCTGGATATGCTTGGTCCGGCATACCGATGGAAAACAGAAGTCACCTTCCTGGGAGATATCATCGACGGCGTGCTGGAAGGTGATATCGCAATAAAGGGATTCGGCGATCCTTACCTGGTCACGGAAAGATTCTGGCAATTGTTGCGCGGCATTCGACGAGAGGGCGTTACCGGAATCAACGGCGATCTACTGCTGGATGACAGCTTCTTCGACGTTGGAGACTACGATCCTTCTGCTTTCGATCGCGAGCCACTGCGGGCCTACAACGTTGCGCCGAATGCACTACTGACAAACTTCAAGGTCGTACGCTACTACTTCGAGCCGGATCCTGATGCCTCAGGCGTTAAGGTGCGCCTGGAGCCAACGCTTCAGAATCTGGATATCGTCAATCGGCTTCGCGTTTCGAACGGCTCATGCAGGGGTTATCAACGCGGCATAACCATCACGCCGAACGAGGACGTCAGCCGCATAACCTTCAGCGGACGCTTTCCGAGCGGCTGTGAAATTTACGCAATGGACAGAGCTGCACTCAGTCATAACGAATTTACCTACGGGCTGTTTCGTTCCCTCTGGGAAGAAGCTGGCGGTGAATTGTCAGGTGAGTGGAAGAAGACGATAGTTGACGAAGAAGTGGAACCGGCGCTGATCTTCTACTCGTTGCCGCTGTCTGAAGTCATCGCGAAAGTTAACAAACACAGCAACAACGTAATGGCGAAACAGCTGCTTTATACACTGGCTGCCGAAAAAATTGGTCCTGCCGGGACGGAAGCGAAAGGTCGCCAGGTGGTTAATGACTGGTTGAAAGACCGGAATATGGACTTTGCCGAATTGAAACTTGGCAATGGCGCGGGGCTGTCACGGTCGTCACGGATGACCGCCAGACACCTGGGCGCCATGTTGCGATACGCCTTTGAAAGTCCCTTCATGCCCGAGTACATGTCGTCCCTGTCGTTGTCTGGACTGGATGGAACGCTGTCCAGGCGATTTCGCAACAGTGACCTCACCGGTCAGGCACACATGAAGACCGGATCGCTTGATCACGTGAGCTCCGTCGCAGGCTATTTTCAGTCGCGTAATGGCAAGCGCTACATCGTGGTGGCTTTCCTGAACCATACAGACATTCATCGAGGTCCCGGTCAGGAAGTTCAGGAAGCGCTGTTTCGCTGGCTATATGAAAAATAGCGTTGCCTGACCGGTATTCGCAGTCATGCGGCTGCCGGTATTCCCAAACTGAGACAGCCGTCTTAGTCTAATTCATTGATATCTGTAGTAAACTCAGGAAGCCGCCCACAGCAAACGACGCTGTGTGCAGGCCGATCCTTGGGAGCAGCGACAATGCGTAAAGCATTCCTACTATTAGCGATGACACCGCTGGCCGCGCTGGCAGAGACGGCCTATATCACCGATAACCTGCGGCTGGGGCTGCATCAGGCCGCTGACACCAGCGATCGCGCTTTCCAGACGCTGGATAGTGGCCAGGAACTGGAGATAATTTCTCGGACCAGAAACTATGCCAACGTGCGGTTACCTGATGGCGTTGAAGGGTACGTAAAAGCGGCTTACCTCGTATCGGAAAAGCCGGCGAAACTGATCGTCGAAGAGTCCCAGGCTAAAGTTGAATCCTTGCAGGCGGAACTGAATGAAACCAAAGCAGCCTTCGCCGCGCCGGCCGCAACGATTGACAGGCTTGAACAGCAGCTGACTGCGAGCCAGACCGAGGCGAGTGAAATTACTGCCCGCGCCTCGGAGTTGATGAACGAACTGGATGATTATCGCAGCAGGCAGGACCGCTATAAATATAGCCTGCCGTTTACGTGGGTCGGTGGCGCCGTGCTGGTTTGCTTGCTGGCCGGTTTTCTGGCCGGGCTCTGGTGGGTCGACATGCGCAGCCGGCGCCGACACGGCGGCATTCGCATCTACTAGGAATTCGTTGCCTCAGGCAGCAGCGTAAAGCTTCGCTGCAATCCCGTTTCTAACTGGCAAGCCCGTGTCTGCTACCAGCTGATCAATTTCACGCTGAGTAGATGCGCGTGCGACGCGTTCGATCTGATCACAATTCAAGTGCGGCGCAAAGAGCTTGAGAAAATCGGCCATATAGCAACGCAGCATCGTATTTTTGCGAATGCCGACCCAGGCGGTACAGCGTGGAAACAATCCCTTCACAGAAATAGCAGTCAGGCTCTTTCGGTCGTGCGGTTCATAGGCCATGCCTGCGACGATGCCAATGCCAATGCCCATGCGTACGTAGGTTTTGATGACGTCGGAGTCGCGAGCTGTAAACACGATATTCGCGTCCAATCCCTCATTCGAAAACCTATTGCGCAGGGATTCGTCACTCTCAAAACTAAACACATAGCTGACCAGCGGAAACGCAGCAACATCCTGTAGAGTTACCGGTCGTTCCAGCTGCGTTAGTTCGTGATCGTTGGGTACCAGAATAACTCTGTCCCACTGGTATCCCGGAAGACGCAACAGCGACCCAAAGCAGTCTGATGAGCTGCTCGCGATCGCAAAATCAACATCGTTACGCGCCATCATGTCCGCGATCTGCTCCGAAGTGCCCTGATGCAGATTCAGCGTCACTCTGGGGTACAGCTGTCGCAGCTGGCGAAGAATATCCGGCAGTACGTAACGAGCCTGCGTATTGGTGGCGGCAACCGTTAGCACGCCTTCCTCTTCTTTATAGAAATCTGAAGCCAGAGAGCGTATCTGTTCGACCTCGGTCATGATGGTCCGCGCCCGGGCAATGACATGTTCGCCCGCACGAGTGATCCGGTGCAGGCTCTTCCCCCTGCGGGCAAAAAGCTGCATGCCCAGTTCTTCTTCCAGTAGTTTTAGCTGCTTGCTGACGCCGGGTTGCGATGTGTACAAACGATCCGCCGCGGCAGTAATGTTCAAACCATTGTCGACTATCGCCAAGAGGTATTTTAATTGTTGTAGTTTCATGTGGCCGTTACGTCAGGTAGTGTCGGCTCTTACCGTAGACAACGGCAAAGAGTGATCGTTTCAGGAAACTGCGCGTAATTCTGGAAATCTCGTTCGATAGGACCCATCCCGGTCTGATATTTGTCTTGCGGCACATAGCTATATAACTTTCGGTAATATAAAGATGACCCAAATTGATTCACCCGTTGCGGCTCACGCTGGCGGAATAGTGATCGATTCATTACATTTGATGCATCTGTGGGGCCTTTGGTTGCGTATATAGTCAATTGCAATAAGAGCGCCAATAATCCTCGCTTCAACGAAAACAGAATAAGGGGAGCGAAATGATCTACGACAGCATTGTTGACACGATCGGCGACACGCCGATTGTGCGCCTGAACCACATCGCGCCGGACAACGTTGAGATGTTCGTCAAGATTGAATCCTTTAATCCTCTTGCCTCAGTCAAGGACAGATTGGCAGACGGCATCATCAGCGATGCAGAGGAAAGAGGAGTGTTAAAACCCGGCCAGACGGTAATCGAGGCGACCTCAGGAAACACCGGCATTGCGCTTGCGATGGTGTGCGCGGCGAAAGGGTATGGCTTTGTTGCGGTGATGGTCGAGACGTTCTCGATCGAGCGACGCAAGATAATGCGCGCGTTGGGGGCAAAAGTTATTCTCACGCCCGCTGCTGAGCGTGCTACCGGAATGGTCAAAAAGGCAGAGGAGCTTGCGGCGAAACATGGTTGGGTGCTGGCGCGACAGTTCGAGAACCCGGCAAATCCGGAGTACCACCGCAAGACGACCGGGCCCGAAATTCTGCGCGACTTCGAGGGTCGGAAGCTTGATTACTGGGTAACTGGTTACGGCACAGGTGGCACGATGACCGGTGCCGGCGAGGCCATCAAAGCGAGTCGACCGGAGATCAAGATCGTGGCCACCGAGCCCGCTGGTGCGGCATTACTTGCGGGTGACGACTGGAGCCCTCACAAGATTCAAGGTTGGACACCAGATTTTATTCCTGACGTTTTGAATCGAGAAATATTCGATGAACTGGTGCCGGTTACTGATGACCGTGCGATTGAGGTTGCGAAATTGCTGGCGGCCAAAGAGGGAATATTTGTTGGAATTTCTTCGGGCGCCACCCTCGCGGCCGGGCTGGAAATCGCTGAGCGCGCGGAGAAAGGCTCAGTCATTCTGTCCATGCTGCCTGACACCGGCGAGCGCTACCTGAGTACGCCGCTGTTTGAGGGTGTGGCAGAGGGTTCGGACGATGAGTGGCTGGCTGCGCAGGGATAACGAGCGCCGGCAAATAAACGCTGCCGGCGAACCTGGCCGGAGCGCGCCCATATGTGTCAAATATCTGATTAGGCAGTAAATTTTCTGGCGCGACGGCTCCGTGGTTGAGACCTCTGTCACAGCCAGTATCGGACCTGCGTGGCAATGTGTCGTTATTGCGAGAGGCCGTTCGATCGGCCGCGAGACAGGGTCACAACCGCCAATGCCGGCCGATGTACACAATCTACTCAAACTCAAGAATATCGGTTCTGCCAAGGGACTGTTGCAGTCGCTGGTACCGCGCGCGCAGTGCTTTTGTTTTTACGGTCTGGGTCGTGAATGTGTCTGGAGCAGCGACGGCGTCGAAGACTACGAAATCGACAATTTCGTCGCTGAGCTGCCCCAGGAACTCCTGCTGGGCTCCATGGAGGATGCCGATCACGTTAAACGTTCGTTGACCTCCGGCCGAACGTTGCTGGTCCTGCCGGTACAGACACCGGACGGCGATGCGCTGGGTGTCCTTGTTTCCGTATTCTCCAAAAATGCTGGCAAATCTTCATCGTTTAATCCAAGTCTTCTGACGGATATTCTGAAACCGGCAGTGCTGGTTATTGGTGAAACGCTGAGCTTGAACAGTCAGCTGATCGATATCGATGACAGGGCAGCGCACGCGGAGAAAGAGCTCAAACTTGTATATCAAATTGACGAGAAAATTCACGGTACTTCGAGAAGCCACGCCGGACTCGCCCAGCTAATCGGGCAAAGCGGCCGATTCCTGGAAATTGCCTACAGCGTCCTGCTCTTGCCAACCAAGAGAATTCGCATCAGTGCGACACACTCAACCTGGAAAAGCGTTAATCGCAAGGCGGTCGACAAGTACATCATCGATACCTTGTTCAGTAGCCTGGAAGGTCAGCGGGGGCCGGTGATTTTTGACGTGCCGCCCGTAGAGGGCTCTGACAATCCTGCGGAGATGGGCTACCAGGCGATGCTTTGCCCCCTGGTCGACAAGAGCGGCAACGTAGAAGGTGTTCTTGCCCAGCTTGGCCGCGTAAATGGCGACCCGTTCGAAACATCTCATATGCGCTTCATGTCGCACATTGTGCGTAAGGTCGAATACGTTATCGAGCAATCCTTCGACACTATGACAGGACTGATGAATCGCCCCGGCTTTGAGGCGCAACTGAACGAATCAATGAAAGCGCTGGAAGGCGATGAAGATGCCCATCAGTTAATCTACTTTGATCTCGATAACGTGCAGCTCGTCAATGATACGTTTGACCGCAAAGCGGGCGATAAGGTGATCATGCGCTTTGCGCAACTGCTCGAGGAATACCTGCCCAAGAACGCGGTCGCCACCAGGCTGACCGGTGACGACTTCGTCATTCTGCTGACGCACAGCGGCGTGGACGAGGCGTTGGCATTGACGACCGAGATCAGGAAAAAGGGCCACGTATTGAGGTACCTGCAGGGAGACCGATCATTGCAGGTAACCTTCAGTGTTGGCATCGCGGAATTGAATTCGCGCATTTCCGAAGGAAACGCGCTTACCGCTGCACGCATCGCCTGCGACAGTGCGAAAGATCATGGACGTGACAGGGTCGAAATCTACGACCAGGCTGACCAAAGCATTATCCGTCGTTATGACGATATGTATCTTGTAGCAGAGATTCAAAATACGCTGGACGCAGACAATTTCGTGCTCATGGCCCAACCCATCGCGCCACTCAAGAGCGATGGGCCGTTGGGGCATTTCGAGATTTTACTGCGGATGAGCGACAACGAGGGTAATCGCGTTTCATCCGACGCATTCTTCTCTGCCGCCGAGCGCTATCAGCTCATGCCGCAGATAGACCGCTGGGTGGTTTCCCATACGCTGGCGCGACTTGCTCCGCATGTTGAATTCCTGCGCGAAAGCGGTGCGGTATTCGCTATCAACCTGTCCGGACAGTCGCTTGGCGACGATGACATATTGAACTTCATCGAGGAGGAGATCGACAGCAGCGGCGTGCCGTCAGCATCTCTCTGCTTCGAGGTTACGGAATCAGCGGCCGTTTCCAGCCGTAATAAAGCGCAGTCTTTCATCAACGCGCTACGCAAGCGTGGCTGCAAATTCTCTCTTGATGATTTCGGTGCGGGACTGAGTTCGTTTGCTTATCTCAAGAATTTCAATGTCGACACGCTGAAAATCGATGGTGGCTTCATCAGGGATATTGCCGAAAATCGGATTTCGGAATCAATGGTCGCGGCTATCACACAGGTGGCCAAAGTCATGGAGCTCAAAACCGTTGCTGAGTACGTAGAAAGCAAAGAGGCAAAAGACCTCATCGAAGCGCTCGGTGTCGATTTCGCACAGGGTCACTGGATCGGTAAACCAGCCACACTTGACGATACTTTGCTCGAGTTGAATACGCCGGCCAAGTCCTCGGCCGGTTAGCTTCGAGCCCCGATTCTCCCCGATCATGCACGGCCCCGGAAGCACCTGCGGGTCACAATGTGCCCTATCTTGCGTAGACTTGGGGTGATGACCGCAGGCTGCCCGACAATTGCTGATCTCGAGCGCATTGGCGTACCTGACGTGCTGCACGAGGGCATCATCCGCTGGTTCTCCGGGTTTGCAGCCACCCACACCGAGAACCTTGATAAAATGTGCGGCTCCGAAAGCACAGCGGCAACGCTGGTGCGACTGGTCGCCAGCAGTGAATTCGCCGCCGGCGTCATCTCGCGCCACCCTGACTGGATTGTTGCAGCGCTTCAGGGCGGGGCGTTTTCGCAGGCGTCTGACCCGGCAGACTTATTAGCTACCCGGTCTGCCAAAATTGCTGGCTCTGCGCAGGACCTTGCGATCGTTATGGAGCAGCTGCGGCAATTGCGTAACCAGGAAATGGTACGCATCCTGTGGAGATCAATCGATAGCCTGGATGATGTCGACCAGTCACTGAAATCGCTCTCCCGTCTTGCAGACCTGATGATTACTGCGAGCACCCGCTTTGCAGCGAATTCACTTGAATTGCGATTTGGCAAGCCACGGAATGCCGATGGAGAGGAGATCTCGCTAATAACGTTGGCGATGGGGAAACTGGGTGGTCGTGAACTGAATTTTTCGTCGGACGTGGACCTGGTTTTCCTCTACACCGACGAGGGCACAACAGATGGTCCGCGCTCGTTATCCGCTCATGAATATTTCGTGCGTCTAACGAGACTGATCGTGCGCCTCCTTGACGAGGTGACTGAAGATGGTTTCGTCTTCCGAGTTGACACGAGACTGCGGCCCTTTGGTGACAGTGGTCCGCCGGCAGTAAGCGTCGCGGCGCTGGAGAATTACCTGTTACAGCATGGCCGCAGCTGGGAGCGTTACGCCTACGTCAAAGCTCGCGCGATCGGTGATTCGCTCGCCAATGACGCTGTGAATGACTTACAAACCAACGTCATCGAGCCATTTGTCTATCGCCGCTACCTCGATTTCGGTGTATTCGAGGCACTGCGGGAAATGAAGGCGCTGGTTTCCGCCGAGGTAAAGAGACGCGAGTTACAAACCAACATCAAGCTCGGGCCGGGCGGAATTCGGGAGATTGAATTCATCGCCCAATCGCTGCAACTGGTGCGAGGGGGTGCTGAAGCTGAATTCCGCTGTAGCGAACTCAGACCCGCGCTGCAGGCGCTGGGTCATCGAAAGGGGCTGGACCAGTCCACGGTGACGGCACTGGTAGCAGCCTACGATTTCCTGCGCAAGCTGGAGAACGGTCTGCAGGCTATTCGTGATCAACAGACACATGACCTGCCGGACAACATTGCCGATCAGGCACGACTGTTAATCGTGATGGGCTATCAGACCTGGGCGGACCTCTCTGCAGCGTTAGAGAAGCATCGCGACAGGGTCAGCAAGTCCTTCGCCGAAATCGTGTTTCGCGGCGAAGTAGCGCATGTAGAGGCTCGACTGGCAGACCGCTTGGCGCGTCACTGGAATACGAAAGCGAGCGGCGACAAGTGGTCGGCATTGCTGCACGAGCACGATTATGCAGAAGTCGAGGATCTGGTCAGCTCAATCCTGCAATTTGCCGGCGCTGCGGTGCAACGCCAAATAGATGTTACGGCCGAAAAGCGTGTGGCTCGGTTCATGCAGACTTTGCTCCTGGTGCTGAAAGACAAGCGACGACCTGCCGTTGTTTGTAACCGGGTGCTGTCAATCGTTTCTCAAATTGTAAGACGCAGTGCCTACGTCGCCTTACTGAATGAAAATCCTGGCGTGCTTAATCGCCTGGTCGGGCTCTGCGAACAAAGCGCCTACCTGGCAGAAGAAATTGCGCGGTTTCCCCTGCTCCTTGACGAGCTGCTGGACCCGCGCCTCTATAGCTCAGAGATCACGCGGGCCAGCATGAGTTCTGATCTCGAGGATCGTATCCGGGCTACGGATCCCGCTGACAGCGAGCATTTGATTGAGGCTCTGGCACAATTTCAGCGGGCGACGTTGTTTCGCATCGCTGTTGCAGACGTCAGCGGCAACCTGTCGATCATGAAGGTAAGTGATCACCTGACCGAGCTCGCTGAACTGGTGCTTGCCGCGGCGCTATCAATCGCGCAATCGGACCTCGCCAGGCGTCACGGGCTGCCTGTGGTCAAGACTGATGATGGTGAACGTGAAGCAGGGTTCGGCGTGATCGCGTACGGCAAGCTCGGCGGCATGGAACTGTCCTACCGATCTGATCTTGACCTTGTTTTTTTACATGATTCCGAAGGCGTTGGACAGTATACGAATGGCGACCAGCCGCTCGAAAACAGCATGTTTTTTGGCCGGCTGGTTAGACGGCTGGTACATTTCCTGACGGCCCAAACCAGTTCCGGAGCACTCTATCAGGTTGATACGCGGCTGCGACCGAGCGGCCGCTCAGGTTTGCTGGTGATAAACATGGAGGGTTTCCAACGCTACCAGGAAGAGAACGCCTGGACCTGGGAGCACCAGGCATTATTGCGCAGCAGGCCGGTTGCCGGGAGCGCCGCGGTCGCGAGGGAGTTTGACCGCATTCGAATCGAAACCCTGTGCAATCGCGTGCACGTCGCCGCGCTGCGCGAAGACGTCATGTCGATGCGCACCAAAATGCGTAGTCAGCTGGACAAAACAACCGCACTGCATTTCGATCTGAAACAAGGTGAGGGTGGCATCGGAGATATCGAATTCCTCGTGCAGTATCTTGTGCTCAAGAATGCACATCACGAACCGACCCTGATTCACTACACCGACAACATCCGTCAGCTGGGTACACTGGAAGCGGTTGGGCTGCTTGACGCTGCCGACGTTGCTGAACTGCAGGAAATTTACAGGACCTACCGACTACGGACACATCACCTGGCGCTGGATGGAAAGCAGGCACGGGTCGCGTTCGATGATTTCGCCGCTGAACGCAAGTTCGTCAAGGCCGTATGGCGTCGCGAGATGACCTAGCCTGCCGCTGGCAAAGCAGTTTGCCCGAATCAGTATGGCGATTGCTATAATCGCGACCCGAGCAGCGCCTCGAAGCGCAATAGAAACAGGTGAAAAAATTGGCAGACAGAGCAGGCACAGTAGAGCAGGACCTCATTCCGGCGAACTCGCAGCACCGCTACGAGGTACGCCCCCAGGATCTTCCCTTATCGTGTCCGATGCCTGGCATGTACCTGTGGAATTCGCATCCGAAAGTCTATCTGGCCGTCGAGGAGACAGGCGAGGCAAGGTGTCCGTATTGCAGCGCCGACTACTTCCTGACGAAGATTGCGAAGTGAATTCGAATTTCGCTAAAAATAAAGGGATAAGGCATTAAAATCTTTTAAATTCCTGAAAAAATAAAATAATGCCGAGATTCACCTGAATTGCGAATAAAAAATTCTGAAAATTTTTAATCTCTATAAAGCAATAAAAATCGCAAAAATGGCGCTATTTGTAGATAAATGTCTTTAAATGCCAGTTTAATATAACTTGCTGATATCTCGGTAGACTGGATATCTTTAAATATGGCGGCGGCGGCGCCCTGCAGGCAGTGCCGGATTCCGCAAGATTACTAATAATCGAAAAAAATGACGATAAAAAGAACGAGAATCTCCTAATTTCTAAAAACATGATCAATTTTTTCGATAACAGCTGTACACTTGATAAGCTCCATGGCATGCGGATCCCGAACGCGCTGACCCCATCTGACTTGATCGCTTGCTTTGCCTAGGTATTTTTCAACCGCCTCGGGATAGGCGTTTACTGTCAGATCGCGATTAAAGTAGGGGCCACTTCTTGCCGGGTTCGAGGTCGCATACAAACCAATCACGGGCGTGCCAACAGTGGTTGCCATGTGTGCAGGTCCGGAGTCGGGACACAGGACAGCATGGCTTGCCTCAATCAACGCGAGTAACTCTTTCAGATTAGTCTTGCCAATCAGGTCGATAATATTCGGACCTGCCAGGGCGGTTATTGTCTGCCCAAAGTCTCGTTCCAGATCGGAATTACCGCCGGTCAGAATTACTTTACAGTCGTAGTTATTCTGCGCGTGCCTGGCAATTTCCGCGTAATTTTCTGCGCTCCAGTTGCGGAAGTTTCGCGCGCGTTGACTACTGCATGGACTGATCAGCAGTACCCGCTCGTTCGGCCTGACAGAAGCCGCAACCAATTCGCGATCTTGTTTGGAAACAGGAATATCCCAGCGCAGATTGGTTTTCTTAGCGCCTATGTGTCGTGCAAATGCCATCATCCCGTCCAGCACGTGCTGACTATCCTGCGCCGCAATGCGCTGACTCGTAAAAAGCCACTGGAAGTCGCGCGCGCGTTTGAAGTCAAAGCCGAGCTTAATGGGGGACCGTATGTTGCGGCAAATTAAATTCGCACGCAGGGATGCATGCATACAGAGCGCGACATTGAATTGCCGGGCCTTAAGTTCTGCACGGAGTTGTTTACTTGCCGACTTGCCGCCGCGTTTATCGAAAATAATAAACTCGACGTTCTCGATATCGGCAATCAGGCTCGCCTCGGTCTTGCCGATAATCCAGGTGATGTTTGTGGATGGCCAGTTATCCTGAATATTACGTACGACTGCAAGCGCGTGACACGTATCGCCAATTGCAGAGAGCCGCAGGATGCAGACCGATTCTGGCGGCGGCGTGTCAGACATCCTGACAGGTCCGGAACACTGTTAATGCTGAAAAGAGACTGGCAAGCTTGCAGGTTAATGAGGCCGTCATTGGCATCGAGTCGATACAGGACCACCGGTTTTGACCAATACTGACACCGTCATAAGAACTAAGCACGGCGCCATCGTATACGATACGGAGATTATCAACCAGATATCAGACGCTGCGTTTGATCCCGCTTCCTGGCCCAAGGCGACGCCGGTTACCGGCACGCTGCGGTCTGCTGGTCGCGGCAACACGATGATTGTTGGCGAGGGGAGTCGGGAGTTCGTTTTACGCCACTACGTTCGCGGTGGTTTACCAGGCAAGTTTATTCACGACGCCTATTTCTGGACCGGCGAGCAGCAGACCCGCGCGTTTTCCGAGTGGCACCTGTTGGCCAGGCTCGTCGCAAAGGGCCTGCCTGTGCCGCAGCCCGCTGCAGCTCGCTACCAACGCAGTGGATTGATTTACAGGGCCGATCTGCTGACGGTCAGAGTGCCCGCAATCTGTTCGCTGGCCGAGCGAATTTCCGAGCGTGCCGCAGATGAACCATTTTGGCTCGGTCTTGGCAGGGGGTTGCGTCAATTTCACAATGCCGGCGTCTATCACGCCGATTTAAATGCCTACAATGTCCAGGTCGATATAGCCGACCAGCTGCACCTCCTGGATTTCGATCGCGGCGCCTTGCGAGAACCCGGCGTCTGGCAACAGAAGAATATCGCGAGGCTGCATCGATCATTGCAAAAGATCAAACAGGCGAAACCGGAAATCAACTATGTCCCCGAAAACTGGGACCAGCTGCTTGAGGGCTACTTCAGCGATTCGAGATCAGCGTAAACGTCAGGCAAAGAATCGGGGCGATTCTTGAATTTTCTATGCACCCAGTAATACTGCTCAGGGCAACGGCGAATCTGTTTTTCAAGTAACGCGACATATTGCCGCGTGTCTTGTTCTACATCACCGCTCGGGAGGCCAGCCACCGGGGGCAAGATCGTTAATTCGTAGCCGCCCTCAGGCAACCGACGCGGGAAAAATGGCACCGCCTTGGCACGGCCGAGTTTCGCCAGGGTCCCGGTTGCCGTATTGGTCATCGCGGGAACACCGAAGAATGGCAGCAATGCAGATTGCTTGAGATTGTAACTCTGGTCAGGCGCATACCAGACCGGAGTACCGTCGCGCAGGCTTCGCACCATGCTCTTGATGTCATTTTTTTCGATTACTTTTCTAGAGGATCGCTCCCGGTTACTGGCTAGAATCTCAGTTGTGAACTCACTGCGAAATCGACGGTACACGGCGTCGAACGGCGGGCAATTCAAACTTAGCACGCGACCGCTGACTTCCAGCGAAGTAAAATGGGCGCTAAGAAGTATAACGCCATAGCCATTGTCGATAACTTCCTGAATGTGTTCGGCGCCGGTTATTGTGGTTATCGAATTCAGCATTTCGTCAGAAGCCCAGCGACCGAGGCCCATCTCGATCAATGAAATACCCAGTGATTCAAAATGCGCCAGAGCGAGCTTGTTTCGTTCTTCGACCGATAGTTCGGGAAAACACAGTTCTATGTTTCTGCGTGCAATCGCGCGACGCTCCGCACCAGCGGCGTGAGCGATCCGCCCGATGAATCTGCCAATCGCCATCTGCCAGCGATAGGGCAATAAACTGACAAGCCGCAGAAAGCCAAAACCAAGCCAGGTCGGCCAGTATTTCGGTTGCCAGTAACAATATAGCGGCCGGCGTGCTGGTTTATTCATCGCTGTATCGGTGTCCTGAAGGTGGCCTGCGACGCGAGTTTATCGGCATGGGATCGTCAACGCGACCCGTCCGATAATGGATTTTCCCGGCAAGCGTTGAGACCGACGGGCGCTGCCCGACCCCGCTGCAGGTTGATCGTCACGCGATGCTTGTTCAGAATAGGTGTTGGATCAAGTATTCTTGAATTATTCAATTATTTAGCGGATAAACCTCGACAGGACGACAATTGCAACCATGACAGTCAAATTGAGGAAAACAGTCACAGCGGCATTTCTGCTGATCGCGCTGGCAGCTGGCGGCGTCGCGGCGCAGGAAGGCCGGGAGAATCCGTTTCCACTGCCGGCGGAACTCGAACCCGACGTCAACTTCTGGCTATCCATATTCACCCAGTACAGCACGCGAGAAGGCGTGTTGCATGACAACCGGTTTCTAGGCGTTGTTTACGAGAAAGTACCGCTCCCCGAGAAGGTCAGCCGTCGCGAACGACAGCGCATCGCCAATCGGCGCCGCGAGCACTATAAACAAGTGCTGCAATCGTTGGCGACCGGCAAGCGCGACAATCTAAGCGCTGATGAACAGCGGGTGCTGTCTCTGTGGCCGGAGGACGTATCCAATCAGGAGCTGTCTGCTGCCGCAGGCAGAATAAGGCTGCAGCTCGGTCTGTCGGATAGGTTTGAGGCGGGCCTGAGGCGATCAGGTCGCTGGCGACATCACGTGGAGGCAGAATTCGCCCGTCTAGGCGTGCCGAAAGAACTAGCGGCTCTGCCCCACGTCGAGTCTTCCTACAATCCTGAAGCGCGCTCACATGTAGGAGCTTCGGGAATTTGGCAGTTCACACGTGGTACCGGCCGGCGGTTCATGCAGGTCGACCATGTTCTGGATGAGAGAAATGATCCATTCCTGGCAACGACTGCCGCAGGCAAGCTTCTCGCCTACAACTATTCCATTACAGCGAACTGGCCAATGGCAATTACGGCCTACAATCACGGGCTTGCCGGCGCACGGCGGGCGATGCGTCAGTTCGGTGACAATGCCTATGCCGATATTCTGCGAAACTACAAAGGGCGCACATTTGGATTCGCATCACGCAATTTCTATGTCGCGTTCCTGGCAGCGAAAGAAGTGGACCAGAACCAGCAGAAATACTTTCCGGGACTGGTGCCGGACGATCCGGTGGACTATACGACGGTGCGCATGCAGGCCTTTGTGCCTGCCGAGAAGCTGGCTGAGGCCCTGAACGTTCGTGAACGGGATATCGCCCTGCACAATCCTGCGCTGCAAGCTACTGTCTGGCAAGGTAGCAAGCACGTGCCGCAGGATTTTGAACTCCGCATGCCTGCCAATATGATCGAAGGTTCGTTGTCCGAGCTGGTTGCAAACCTGGCGCCTGACACAATCTACAAGGAGCAACTGCCCGATCTATTTCATACGGTGGCGCGTGGAGACACGCTGTCGGAAATTGCCGACGCCTATAGCACGCGCGTCTCCACCCTCGTTGCACTGAATGGACTTTCCAGCCGTAACCGTATTCGTGCCGGCCAGCAGATCCGCCTGCCAGCGGCTGGCCCGGCCCCGGCTGTCGTTGCGGCCGCCGCTCCGCCGGCTGCCGTCCCGACCGATGATAGCCCGCCGCCGGTCGCCGTGGTCGCCGATGCCCCGCCCGCACCTTCCGTTGCAGTTCTTGCAGATGCCCCTGCCATTGGCACAGCGGTGGAGGAGGTGCCTGACGAAACACCTGGTGCGCTCACCGATCAATTGAGCAGCCTCATGGGCACGCTGCAGTCGTCGCTACTTTCTGACCCCAGTGACTACACCGTGGCTGCCGACAGTTCCATCGAGGTACATCCGTTGGAAACGCTCGGTCACTACGCAGATTGGCTTGGAATCAGGACACAGCGCCTGCGCGACTTAAACGGACTCGCATTTCGAACGCCCGTCGTTGTAGGCCAGCGTATCAAGTTGGACCTGGGGACGGTCAGCGCGACCGACTTCGAGACGCTGCGGACCGGTTTTCATCGGCAACAGCAGGACGCATTCTTTCGCGACAATAAGATAACCGGCGTCAAGGAGCACAGTGTTCGCAGCGGGGAATCGGTCTGGATTCTGGCTTTGCGCACCTACGACGTGCCCGTCTGGCTGTTCCGGCAATATAACCCGGATCTTGATTTGCACAACGTGCGTCGTGGCACGCGGCTCAATTTTCCGGTTCTAGAGCACAATAAAAAGAGCTGATGCGATCGGCAGTGACACTGATCGTATTTCGATTGTTGCCCGTTGTGTTTGTTATTGTCGCAGCGATCGCTTATGTCTTTCATGTCGAGGACGACACGGCTTACCCGTACAGAAATACTTTGCCGATGGTGGCAGTCACCGTGCTCGCGTTGCTGACCCTGATTAAAGGTGATGGCCGCTGGACCGGTGCCGGGTGGCGTTGGCCACTCGGTTCCCTGGGTTTCGCGATTCCGGCGCTTGGTCTGACTCTGTACCTGCATTACGGATACGCCGCCGATCTCAACGGTATGTATAGTGAATCGGTTTACCCTGCCGAACTATTCAGGTACCTGCCGGCGTATACCAGCGTCGCCGGTTGTATAGGTTTCGCAATCGGCTGGATAGCGGGAAGAAATATCTGATCGAGGCGAGGTAATGTGCGCCGATTCATTTTCAGAACGCGGCTGGTTTGCTAATCTTGCCTGGCACCTAAATGACACATCGGAGTTACGACGCAGTTGAGTTACGGCACGATAATAAAGCTCTTTGTCGCCAATCTGATCGCCTTACCGCTGGCATTCGGCGACTTGCAAACAGTGCAGGCGAGCGACTTTCCGGTTGCCGACAGGGTCGTCGTCGATAAAGGCAATCGCAAGTTGCACCTCTTGAAAGAGGGCACGCCGTTCAGGACCTTCGACATTGCTCTGGGACTCGAGCCGGAAGGCGACAAAGAAGAGGAAGGGGATCAAAAAACGCCAGAGGGCGTTTACATGCTTGATGGACGCAATCCGGACAGTGACTATTTCCTGTCGATACATGTGTCCTACCCCAATTCATCTGATATCGCGAAAGCAAGAACGAAAGGCGTTGACCCTGGCGGTCAAATCATGATTCATGGCCAGCCGAATATTCCCAATTTTTCAAGTGCGTATTACGCTCGGGAAGACTGGACTAATGGCTGTATCGCCGTCTCAAATTCCGACATGATTGATATCTGGCTCATGACTCCCGACGATGTGCCAATTCAAATCATTCCCTAATTCCTCTGTTCGGCGTATCGTGGCCCACGACCTAATCTGGCAGACCAATCTTGCAGAATGAAAAGCTGACCGGGATCGAACTACGCCCGACCCAAGGTGCCACCGTTGACGCGGAGGTCTGGCCAGAAGGTAGCCTGGAGGTACTTTCACAGGTTGAAACCGAAATACTGCGTTCAGAAAGCGAAGGCGGTCTGTACGCCATATTGCGACGCTGCATGCTGGCGGTTCTGAATTCAGGGGCAGAGACCGACGATGCCAGGGCAGTGCATGAGCAGTATCGGCATTTTGCCATTGGTTTCATACAGCAGGACCGCGGACTCAAAGTAACACTCAAATCCGCGCCGGCACCGGCGTTCGTAGATGGGAAGATGATTCGGGGCACGCGCGAGCTGTTGTTCGCCGTTCTGCGCGACATCGTCTACGTCAATTCCGAGATTCGGGAGAGCGGGCGCTTTGATCTTGCGACTTCCGAAAACATCACGAACGCTGTGTTCCACATCCTTAGAAACGCCCACTTGCTGCAATCCGACACCAGGCTGGATCTGGTCGTTTGCTGGGGTGGACATGCAATTGGCCGCGCCGAGTACGACTATTCGAAAAAAGTGGGTTATGAGCTCGGCTTACGCAATCTGAATGTCTGCACTGGTTGTGGGCCCGGTGCGATGAAAGGACCGATGAAAGGAGCGACCATTGGTCATGCCAAGCAGCGAAATCGAAGCGGACGCTACGTCGGCATCACTGAACCGGGCATCATCGCAGCTGAATCTCCGAACCCGATCGTAAATTCCCTGGTCATCATGCCGGACATGGAAAAACGGCTGGAGGCCTTTGTACGCGCCGGCCACGGCATAATCGTACTGCCAGGGGGCGTGGGCACGGCAGAAGAAATTCTTTACATCCTGGGAATCTTGCTCCACCCGGATAATCACGAATTGCCAATGCCGCTGATCATGACCGGTCCGCCGGAAAGCGAGGAATACTTTCGGCATATAGATACGTTCATCGCGGCGACCATCGGTGCCGAGGCTCAGAAACGTTACAAAATCATAATTGACGACCCTGAACGAGTCGCCAGGGAAATGATCATCGGGCTTGAAGGCGTACAGGAGTTTCGACGAAATCATGGCGATGCCTACTATTTTAATTGGCGACTGCGAATTGATCATGCTTTCCAGCTGCCTTTTGAGGCAACACATGAGTCCATGCGTGAACTCGATCTGAACGAAAACCTGCCGCCGCACCTGCTGGCCGCCAATCTACGGCGCGTATTCTCGGGAATCGTCTCGGGAAATGTTCGTGAAGACACGATTGCGGCAATCGAACGCGACGGTCCGTTCGAAATTGTAGGGTCTACCGGTACGATGAAATTACTTGATGCGCTGCTGGCTGCGTTCGTTTCACAAGGCCGGATGAAGCTGGCTCGGGATGCGTATAAACCCTGCTATCGGGTGCGGGCGTAAGTTCAACGGCAAAATACGGCATTCTGTTAAAACGCCTTTTGGTGCACCGCCTGTGGCCCCTCCATTAAGTAAAAAGGCCACGTAATTACCTGATATTTATGTAAAAAATCACGAACTGCTCTGTGATGCAGTTCCTGTGATTCCTGCCCGTGGACAAGTAGCCTTTCGTTAAAGGATTGCACGAGTACAGTCACATGCAGGATAGCAAGGACATGGCCTGGGCACGCAACGGCGAGGCGGCGACCGACAAACCCGAGGATGAAGATCGAAATGCTGAGCTCGATGCAGCTAACGAATCAGATCCGGACGGGTGGCAACAATATCGTCGCTGGATTTCGAAAGCGCCTACACCCCGAGGACGCAGAACCGGACTGGACCCGTCCCTCTACACCTGGAAAGGCTACAGAAGCTGGAGTGAGCAGGTAAAGCGAAACTGGCGGGACAGCTAGACCAACTGTCAGTCAAAGAGGGATTTTTTCGACCGATCTCCACCAAGCATTGTGACCGGGACCTGGCCAGCATTCCATCGCCATTAGCGATTATCAGTTGCCGCCACGAACAAAGAGAGCCTCCGAGGAATCGGGGGCTTTTTACGTTGCTGCCTTAGAAGTTCGAATCGTCCGTATGCCCGGTAAAAAGGTGGACCGGGTTCTCTATTTTGTACTTTGGTAGGCGTTCAAACGCGGCTCTGAAGCAAGCTGTGATCTGTCTCACGGCGACCGCAAAGTGACCTGACTATAGTCTCGAATAGGGACAACGAAAGTGAACATGGAAGTATGTCAAACGAATGTCTGGAAAATGAATCACCATTGTCTGCGCTGAAGAGCGAAGCGGCACGCCAAAGGTGGGATCTGTTTCATCGAGCCATTGCCCATGCAAAGCAGTCCAATACTGCTGCGCTGCAGGACACCGATACGTCATCCGGTGAGCCAAAACAGTCTGGACCATTCCTCACAATTGCCCGCTGAGGGCCAGATTGCAGGCTAAGTCAATGGAACTCATAGTTCAGTACCTGGATGATCTCGAAGACCTGATTTACGCATTTGCCCTCAAATGGGAAAGAATCGGGCGTACCTTTCGTTTCACGATGTTCGTAGCTGCCTCAGGCCTCGCGCAGGTATCGGCCGTTGTTTTAGCGCTTTATTATCCTCCCCTTGCGACTGCCGTCGCCGCCATTCTGCTGGTTAGCCTGCTCTATCGGGGAGCAACCACCAGTTATCAAGAATCTCTCAGCACCTCCTGATCGGAAAAGCTTGAAAAATCTGTTTTAGGCCCTATCGTGTGATCGCGCGGCGCCACTGTTGCTGCGTTAATTCGCAACAGTTTTCAGGAGATAATGATCGTGAGTGAACCCACCGGTCGGGAAACATTGGGTTTCCAGACAGAAGTTCGTCAGCTAATGCAGTTGATGATCCATTCGCTGTACAGTAACAAGGAAATTTTCCTCCGAGAGCTGATTTCTAACGCTTCCGATGCAGCGGACAAGTTGCGCTTCGAGGCCATCGGGGCACCGGATCTCCTCAAAGATGATCCTGAGCTTCGGATTCATTTGAGCTTCGACAGCGAAGCCGGAACGTTGTCCGTCACTGACAATGGAATCGGCATGTCGCGCGATGAAATTATCGACAATCTGGGCACAATCGCGCGCTCCGGCACGTCAGAGTTTCTGCAGCAAATGACGGGAGACGACAAGAAAGACGCGAAGTTGATCGGTCAGTTCGGGGTTGGCTTCTACTCCGCGTTCATCGTGGCCGATCGGGTCGAAGTGGTAACTCGCAAGGCCGGTCTTGCAGCGGATGCCACGGTGCGCTGGGAGTCAGATGGCCAGGGTGAATTCACGATCGAACAGCTGCAGGAAGGAAGTCGTGGCACCACCGTTACCTTGCATTTGAAACCTGAGGAGAAAGAGTTTCTCGACGGATTTCGCCTGGAAACGTTGATCAGAAAGTACTCGGATCATATTGCGTTTCCGGTCCTCCTGGAAAAGGATGCCGACGAAGGCAAGGAAGAGACTGCGGTCAATTCCGCCACTGCATTGTGGACCCGCCCCAGATCGGAAATTACCGAAGAGGAATACCAGGAATTCTACAAGTACCTCTCCCATGATTTCACTGACCCCCTGATCTGGAGCCACAACCGGGTCGAGGGTAAGCGCGAATATACCAGCCTGCTGTTCATCCCATCCGCTGCACCATTCGATTTATGGAACCGCGATGCGCCGAAGGGACTTAAACTCTACGTGCAGCGCGTGTTCATCATGGATGAAGCAGAACAATTCCTGCCACTCTACCTGCGCTTTGTGAAAGGTGTGGTTGACTCGGCGGACCTGCCGCTGAATGTCTCCCGCGAACTGTTACAGCAAAACCCCGAGCTGGATGCAATGCGCGCTGCGCTGACCCGTCGGGTGCTTGACATGTTAGCCAAGCTGGCCAAAAACGATGCGGAGAAATACGCTAAATTCTGGCAGGAGTTCGGTGCGACGATTAAGGAAGGACTGGTCGAAGACAAGCAAAACGCTGATAAGTTGATGAGTCTCCTGCGTTTCGCAACATCACAGTCGGAGTCTGCCAAACAGGACCAGTCGCTGGCAGATTACCTGGAGCGCATGATCGATGGTCAGGACAAGGTCTACTACCTGGTCGGTGATTCATTCGAAACTGCAAAATCCAGCCCACACCTGGAACAGCTGCGTGAAAAGGGCCTGGAAGTACTGCTTCTGCACGACAAGATTGACCCTTGGGTGGTCGAGCACCTGACAGAGTTCGAAGGCAAGCAATTTCAGGATGTCGGTCGAGGGCAACTTTCGTTGCCGGAAAGTGACGACAAACTCACGCAAGATGCGATCAACGATGAGCATAAGCCTCTGCTGAAGAAAATTCGGAAAACGCTCAAGGAGCGTGTTGAAACTGTTAACGTGAGTCAACGATTGGTTGATTCTCCGGCATGTGTCGTGACGTCGGAGCAGGATCTCGGGCCACAGCTGCGTCGCATGCTTGAGGCATCGGGACAGGCACTGCCGGAGGCGAAGCCGGTCCTGGAAATAAATGTCGATCACCCGCTCGTTATGCGCCTTTCAGCGGAAACCGACGATTCGCGATTTGGCGATCTGTCGCGCATTGTCCTGGACCACGCACTGCTCGCAGAGGGCGGACAGCTGGATAACCCGGCTGACTACGTGCGGCGGATAAACCAGTATTTGTTGGATGTCGAAACTTCTGCATAGCTTAAATCGAGCTGGGAATAAGGCTAGAATCCGCAGCACAGGAGTTTAAATTTTATGAGCGCAGATACTGAAGATCTAAAAACTCGCCTTAGTGACGAGCAATATACCGTGACGCAAATGAAGGGTACTGAGCGACCGTTCACTGGTAAATATGTGGACAACAAAGACGACGGTACCTATCAATGTATCTGCTGCGGCGCCGAATTGTTCAGCTCGGAGCATAAATTCGACTCCGGTTCGGGCTGGCCGAGCTTCTGGCTCCCGCTCGCTGGCGACAATGTCCGCACCATTCGTGATTCCAGCCATGGAATGATTCGCACGGAGGTCGTTTGCAGTCATTGTGATGCTCATCTCGGACATGTATTTGAGGACGGGCCAAAACCAACAGGTCTCAGATACTGCATTAATTCCGCGTCGCTCGATTTCCAAAAATCAGAATGATGCTCAACTTCGCTTAGATCCAAAGGCACTGATCATGAGAAAAACAACTTTAACAATCTTTCTGACCGTCACAGCGCTGTTTGCTGGCTGCGGGACGCCGGAAGAACAACAACAGATCCAGGCTATACCGCAGAATCCTGCCGAGATGAGCATAGCCGGTATTGAGTCCGTTGAAATCGCGCCGGGCCTGTCACGCCGTATATTGCTCAAGGGTGAGGGTCCGATGGCGGAGGTAGGACATACGGCTGTCGTTCACTACACCGGTTGGCTCTATGATCCGGATGCCGAAAATTTCCGTGGTGCAAAATTTGACAGCTCTGTTGACCGGGGCGCGCAAGCATTTTTTGACTTTCCGCTGGGCGGAAGGCGCGTCATCAGGGGCTGGGATGAAGGGGTTGTTGGCATGCAGGTTGGAGAGGTTCGAGAGCTCACGATCTCCCCTGAAATGGGCTATGGCGAGCGGGGCGCCGGCGCCGCCATTCCCCCTAACTCAACCTTGGTGTTCGTGGTTGAACTCATCGAAATCCTCGGTCTGGAAAATCAGGATTAACGCGCTAGGCGTCGGGAAAGACCATCTCGATCTCGATCCTGCGATTTAGCTTCAAATCCTGACGGGATTGGCCATCCGTCAAGGGCCGTGCTGAGCCTGCGCCACTCACGGTCATGCGGGTTTCAGGAATACCGCGTCCCTGAATATACATTGCGACGGCTTCCGCTCGGGCCAGGCTCAAAGCGACATTGCTCGCTTCGTCGCCGGTGCTGTCGGTGTGCCCGGTGATTCTGAAATGTGTGTCAGGACAGTCAACCGCAATCTGAACCAGTTTGTCGAGGAACGGTCGTGCACTGGAACGCAGCGCAGTGCCCGAACGCGGAAATTCGACTGAGTAATTTTGCATGGCATTGCTGAATAGCGTCTCACACTGCGCAGCATGTGTTCCCAGCAAGCCAATCTCTGTCATTCGATGTTCAATCGCCATTCCCGGTAGCAAACTATTTCGAATTCGTGCCAATCCCGTTTGCCAGTCTGACTCGCTGTTGGTGATTCCGGATATCGTGATTAGCGTATCGCTAATTCGGGTCGTAGATGAATAACTTTCCGCAACGGCTCGCAACGTCAATTCGCTAAGTAAAGCCCAACCTGCTGGCAGCGCCGGTTTCTCCATGACATAGAAGGACTGCGTTTTATCGGGAAAAAAGGCAAGCGCTCGCTGGCGCAATATGGACTCGTGCGCAACCGAACTTACGTCTCCCCGAAACGTCACAGAGGATTGATCGATATCGATCGTCAACTCAGGCGCGGGGCCTTCAGCAATAGCGCCCGACTGACCGGGCGCCGCAGCTGCAATTTCAATTATTGCGCATAGTGCTGCGCAGAGCAGGTACCGGTTAGGCCACACGGTCAGAGGTTATTGTTGTTCTTCTGGTATTGAAGATCCCGCGCCTGGCCAATCCAGTCTTCCCGATAAATACGGCTCCGAAAGCCTCTCAATTGCTGTGCGACACGGTCGATATCGTATTCACTCATTTCCGCAATCTGGTGAAATCGAACGATTCCAAGGCCATGCAGTGTCTTCTCAATCGACGGGCCGATCCCCTTTATCATCTGCAGATCATCTTCGTCATCGGGCTCAGTTGGCTCAGTTGGCTCCTGTTCCGCCGCGACAGGATTGCTGAAGTGGGTGTCTTCGTGTTCCGTATCGAAGCCGTTTCGGTTGTCAGCGGGTTCAGCAACCTCCTGCTCCGATGTGACGGCGTAGCTGGTTCGCGCGTCTTCATGTGTATCGTCATAGCCGTTTTCATTCTCGCTCTGGCGAATGTCCGCCACGCTTTCTTCGGAATCGGAAAACACCGCGGCAAACGCACTATCCTCTAACGACGTATCCTCATCGGCAGACGTTGCATCTTTGTCGTTGAATACATCTCTCAGTTCGGGGTCATTGTCGATCTGATCTTGTAAGGAAGACGCATCGTTAAAGGATGTAACGGCATTTGGTTCATTTGATGCGTCGCCACCGTCAGGCAACGAATCCGCGTCGACCGGCTCGATTCTGGTTTGATCAGAGCGAACCATATCCTCCATGGCCTGCAGGCGGGTTCTGACTTTTTCGAGCTCTTCTTCCAGCTCGAGCGCCTGTTTGTTGCGCTCCTGGAATTTCTCAACCAGCGGCGGCACTCTGCTTTGCCAGCTTGTAAGTTCTCGGCTCAGGCGAAAAATCTTGTCATCTTTCTCTTTCATCGCAGCCGACTGATTGTTTTTATGCTGTTTCTGTAATCGGTCGCGCTGCGCCACGGCGACATCGAGATTGCCGCGCACGTCCTTGATCTGCCGCTGCAATTCGTCGCGACGAGCGAAAGCTTCCTTTAGTGAAGCCGAGAGTTCTTTTGCGCGATTACTGTAGTCTTTTTGCGATGCCTGGTATTGGCTGATCTGTTCCATCAGGCTCTTGTTTTGCTCTGCGAGCCGATTATGTTCGGACTGCTGGGATTCCAATTGATTCTGCCAGCCAGCGCTGACAGCGATTTTTTCTTTCGCGCATCGATCAGCGCGCATTATCCAGCCGAGTGCAGCACCGACGACCAGCATCAGTGCAATCAGACCAAAATGTAGGGCAGTTAACTCAGGCATCGCTCTCTTCCTTGGCCCGAAAAACTAGTTGATGTCAGGAGGCCAGGCGAACTCCATCCATCTCCTGAAGAACCGCATGGATCTGGTCAACAGCCCAATCGATTTCTTCACGTGTTATTACCAGAGGTGGCGCAAGCCTAACGACCGTTTCATGTGTCTCTTTGCTCAACAGTCCACGATCCATAAGTCGTTCGCATACTTCTCGTGCGCTGCCGGCTTTCGGGTCGATTTCAATGCCTACAAACAGGCCGCTGCCGCGAAGGTCACTGATGAGCGGGCTCTCCAACTGTTGCAATTTGCTCATTAGATACTCGCCCATCTGCATGCTGCGCTCGGGTAGTTTTTCCTCGACGAGAATATTTAGTGCTTCAAGTCCGACCGCTGCTGCCAGTGGATTGCCACCAAATGTGCTGCCATGCGTTCCTGGCACGAAGATATCCATCACTTCCTTTTTTGCGAGGAACATTGAGACCGGCATTATGCCGCCTCCCAGTGCTTTGCCCAAAATCAGGCCGTCCGGAATCACATTTTCGTGATCGCATGCGAGTAATTTTCCCGTCCTGCCGAGGCCAGTCTGGATTTCGTCAGCAATAAGCAGCACGTTGTTGCGCGTACAGATATCGCGGCAGGCCTTCAGGTAACCCTTCGGGGGGATAACAATCCCGCCTTCGCCCTGAATGGGTTCGACCAGGAATGCGGCCGTATTCGGCGTAATCGCTTTCTCCAACGCGTCAGCGTCGCCATACTGCACAATCTTGAATCCGGGTGTCAGCGGGCCAAAGTTTTTCTGGTATTCAGCCTCATCAGAGAATGAAATGATCGTTGTCGTGCGACCGTGAAAATTGCCGGTGCAGACGATGATCTCTGCCTGGTCACTCTTGATGCCCTTGGCTTCGTAGCCCCATCGGCGCGCCGCTTTCACCGCTGTTTCGACTGCTTCGGCGCCTGTATTCATGGGTAGCGCCATATCCTGACCCGTCATCGCGCACGCTTGTTCCAGGAATGGGCCCAGCTTGTCTGTATAAAAAGCCCTGGACACGATGGACAATGTTTCCGCCTGGGCTTTCAGCGCGGCGAGCAGGCGCGGATTCGCGTGGCCGTGGCTTACGGCCGAATACGCGCTCATCATGTCCAGATATTTCTTGCCGTTCTCATCCCAGACGTAGACGCCCTCACCGCGAGTCAGAACAACGGGAAGCGGATGATAATTATGGGCGCAATACTGGCTTTCGAGTTCTTTTGCAGATGACATGGAATGCACTTCTCAATAGAGTGGAAAGGGTGACGGCGCTAAGCGGTCTTTATAAGGCCATAATTTTACAGCAAAAACATACGGGTAGGCCAGATACTTCCCATGAGAAAACCCCCTCGAAAGCGCGAATTTCTTATTGGTGGAGCCGCAGGCGGCCTCGAAGCACTGCTTGAAATCGCTGCGGATCGCGATCTCGCGGGTTGTGCGGTGATTTGTCACCCACATCCGGTCCATGGCGGCACAATGCAGAACAAGGTGGCACACACGCTTGCCCGCAGCTTTCTCGGTCTCGATTTTGCCGCGCTGCGATTTAATTTTCGCGGTGTCGGCAGTAGCGAAGGAACCTTTGATGAGGGCAGGGGCGAATTGCAGGACGTGCTGTCGGCCGTTACCTTGGCCAGGGCCGAGTTTCCCGGACTGCCACTCTGGATTGCAGGTTTCTCGTTTGGTGCGGCGATGGCAATTAGGGCGGCGGTGACCGCTACACCAGACGGTCTGATCAGCGTCGCACCAGCCGTAGCACGTTTTATCGATGGACTGGATCCGCAGCCCGACTGTCCGTGGCTGATCGTTCAGGGCGATCAGGACGAACTCGTCGCAATCGAAGAGACCGTCTCCTGGCTGAACGAACTTGAGCCCGGACCGGAACTGGAGGTTTTCTCGGATACGGAACATTTTTTTCACGGCAAGCTGACCCAGTTACGCAGTGCCGTTCAGGAATTTGTCAGCAACAATGAATCGCGGCTAAAGCCACTCCCATGACCTGATGGATACGAGGGGGTGCCTGTAGCCGCGATTTCTCCGTGGCCAGGCGGTGCCGGTAACAACCAATCGCTGAATACCCCCCCCAATCCGCCTGAAATGACGATCGCCACGCGTCGGTCAGGTGCGGATTGTTCTTTAGCGCCCATGCGCGGTAGTACGTACAGTCTTGTGACAAGAAAAGCCCACTCCGCCCGCAATCCTGATCGCCACGCGCCGGTCAGGTGCGGATTGATCTTTAGCGCCCATGCGCGGTATTCCGCACAGTCCCGTGGCCAATAAAACTAAACCGCCCGCCACGCTGATCGCCGCACACCAGCCCGGTGCGGATCGATCCCTAGTCGTCAAGCGAGATTCTGCGCACTTTCTTCTGGCAAAAAAAAGCCGGAGAAAAACCCCGGCTTTTTAGATGCAATCCCGGCAGAGATCACACCATGTCTTTTAAGCCCTTGAGTGCCAAAACCTTGACAGTCTTCGATGCTGGCTTGGCCTTGAACATGACCTCTTCCTTGGTAAACGGGTTGATTCCCATTCTTGCCTTCCTGGCAGGTTTCTTCACGACCTTCATTTTCATCAGTCCGGGAACCGTGAATAATCCTGGTCCACCACGGCCACCGAGGTTCTTTTTGATTTGTCCTGAGAGCGAATCAAATACTGCGGCGACGTCTTTCTTGGTAAGACCGGTGTCTTCAGCAATCTTGCTATAAATCTCTGATTTTGTCGGCGGCTTCTTCGCTGCGCCGGCTTTCTTTTTTACTGCCATGAAAAAGTAACTCCTGTAGGAAAACAAAAACGGGTCGGAGGTTTTCGCAAGTGAAGACGTCCCGCCCGTACCAAAGCGGCGCGACGATAGCACATGATGGCGGAAGCAGTAACCCAAAATCCACTTTTTCGCTGCTTTTTAGGGCATAAAATCGAAATGAAGACAAAAAAGGGCCAGAGTCCGCCACCGAACTCTGACCCTTCTGGAATCTCGGGAAAGCCCCTAATTTGTATAAAACTGTCTCTTGAAGCGCATATCGGAGGCTTCTGCGGCGCCCTGTGGCATTACAGAGATGTCAAATATCAGGGTCTCCTGATTGGCGACAGGCGTTTCACCAATGTAGTAAATCGCCTCCTGCTCTTCGATTTTGCGCATCGTTACGTTCTTTAACTGACCGGTCAGATTGACCGTCTTGACAGTGACGTCGGCGGTAACCGGAGTATTCGTGCCTGCTTCCAGGACAGATACATTGAGCATAGCCCTGTTTTTGCTCCGAACAATGCCGTATTGCTGGGCAACGCGTGTCGGAAGCTGATCGGTGGACTGTGCGCTGAAATGGATGATGTGGCTGCCAATATCCACGAATGACGCGCCGGCCGGCTGTGCCTCGGGAACGGTAGCGTCTTCGCCAGCACCGCAAGCTGCGAGTATGGCGACGGATGCAAGCACGGCGATTGTGTTACGGGATCTCATTTTTTTACTCTCCCTGTCAGGTCATTCGGACCATCGCCCGACTATAGCGGATTGGCAGCCTTACCTGAAGGCGCCGCCCTCGACCCAGTCAGGAAAAAATGCCGGTTCGACGACCACAAGTCTCCTGTTCGTGCTCCCGCACCTGGAACCTCTATTGAAAGGCAGTCAGCACGGCGCTACCCGAAACGCGCTCGCCGGCTGCCCCGCCACATACTCGTAGGCTAACCTTGCGGCGGGCGGCGCTATGGTTCGGCTGCACAGGCGACCAGTGACGATGCCCTCGATTTGACATTTGCTGCTGCGGACCTGCTCAACTGACGAGGTCAGGATGCGTTTCAAACCGGCAGCGGCTTGTAACTTTGCAGAACAATGACTGCCGCCTGCAACAGCACAATGGCAAAAATCGGCGAGATATCCAGCCCGCCCAACGGTGGCAGCAAACGCCTGAACGGACGCAAAATCGGCTCCGAAATTGTTGTTAGCATGGCGGTCACCGGACTATGTGTCTGGGGCGCCACCCAGCTTAGAATGATCTTTAACAGAACGCAGAAAAAGAACATGTTCAGGCTGATTATTGCGAGCTCGAACAACGCCGTGGTAACAATATACGCTGGCCCGGCGGTTCCGCCGCGAATTGAAAGGAGCAGGAACACCACGACACACTCGATTGCCAATGCAACCAGAACGGTCGCGGAATCCACTCGCCCTATCGCTGGAACAATGCGCCGCAGGGGAATGATAAGCGGAGATGTCAATCGCAGGATGGTCTGGGCAACAGGGTTTCGAAAATCCACTCTCAGGATTGGCAACCAGAAGCGCAATACGAATAGCAGCAGATAAAGGTGCGCGAGCGTCTTAACGATGAAATACAGTGCCTGTGTCATAAGTTTGTCTCTGAACCGGCGCTCCCGGCTTCACGTGCCAGTTCCGCTGCGCGCTCCTCAGCAGCATCGATGGCGGTCGAAAAAATTCCCCTCGCGTCTTTCTTGTCAAGATACTCGAATGCCGCCGTGGTGGTGCCGCCCGGCGACCGTACTCGCTCAATTAATGACGGCATGGACTCCGTCTCGGCGGCAGCAAGCGCTGTTGCACCGCGAGCGGTCTCAACAGCCAGCGTTCTGGCTGTTTCGGCATCAATACCGAATTTCTTAGCCGCTTCGATCATGATGTCTATCAGCAGATAGAAATAGGAGGGGCCGGTGCCCGATACCGCGGTAACAGCATCCATTTTTGATTCGGCATCCAGCCAGACGGCGTGACCCACTGCCGTCATGATTTTTTCCGCCAGCGCGCGCCTCGCATCCGAGGTGCGTTCGTTGGCATACAGCGCTGAGATCCCCTGGTCTATCAGAGCCGGCTGATTCGGCATGACGCGTACAACGGACAACCCGCCGCCCAGCCAGGCGTCGATATCGTCGCTGCGTGGGCCGGCAGCAATTGACATGATCAACGGTCTGGATTTCTGTACCTCCGTCGCTACGTGTTCACACACGGGCTTCAGGATTTGCGGCTTGACGGCGAATAATAAGACATCCGATTCCCGGGCGACCATGCGGTTGTCATGGGTCACCATGGCGCCATAGAGTTCCTGGCGGAGGCGATCACACTGTTCTTCGTCAGGCTCTGCAATCAGCAGGTCAGTCGCCCGCATGCCGCCCCGAAGTAAACCACCGCCGATCGCACGCGCCATGTTGCCGCCGCCAATGAGACCTACTTTATTACTTATCATTCAGTTGCTCCGCCCCTTGAACATCCAAAATAAGAACATCGATCAATTATTCTCGTGCGCCGCAGCAGGATCAATCGTGTATTGCCAACCGCGCTAATCCCGGGCCCCGAAAATCGCGGTTCCAACTCGAACAATCGTCGCGCCTTCCTTGATGGCCGCAGCATAATCTGCCGACATACCCATTGAAAGCGTATCCAGCTCAATTCCCTGCGCCAGAAGGGATCGAAACAACGAACTCATCGCCGCGAATGGAATTCTCTGCTCCTCCGGATCTTGCCTAAAGGCAGGCAGGCACATCAATCCGCGCAAGCGCAGGCGAGGAAGTTGTTCAATAGCAATCGCAAGCTCATCCACCTGGTCAGGCCGGACGCCTGACTTCTGCGCTTCCCGGTCTATGTTGACCTCGATACACACATTCAGGTCCCCGGCGTGATGAGGTCGCTGCGCCGACAGTCGGCGCGCTACTTTAAGGCGGTCGACGGTGTGAACCCACTGAAAATGTTCAGCGACGGCGCGGGTTTTGTTGGATTGCAGGTGGCCGACAAAATGCCAGATCAGGTCTTTTCGCCCCGCAGCGACGATTTTTTCCACGCCTTCCTGGACGAAATTCTCGCCAAAGTCTCGTTGGCCGGCCGCGGCAAGCTCCAAAATGGCCTCCAGCGACTTTTTCTTGCTCACCGCCAGCAGCCGTATGTGGTCCGGGGATCGCTCGGCCTCCAGGGCAGCTTTCGCCAGCAAATCTTGGATTTTTCGAAAGTTTTCCGTGACTCTAATCACGTTTTGCTCCGGGTGCTTCGCTATACTAGTCAGCCAGTGGGTCCGGGTTATGGTAAGTCGGACCAGCCAGATTCCGAGGGAGAAGCATGGCCGTCGACGTTGCCCAATTGTTGTCATTTACGGTAAAGAACAACGCATCTGATCTTCACCTGTCCGGCGGTGTGCCGCCCATGATCCGCGTTGATGGCGACATCAAGCGCATCAATATGCCGGCGCTGACCCACAAAGACGTCAATAGCATGGTGTACGACATCATGAATGACAAGCAGCGGAAAGATTACGAAGAATTTCTCGAAACAGACTTTTCATTCGAGATCCCGAAACTGGCGCGTTTCCGCGTCAACGCGTTTAATCAGAACCGCGGCTCGGCAGCGGTTTTCAGAACCATTCCTTCAGAGATTCTGTCGCTGGATGACCTGGGCGCGCCCGGGATATTCAAGGACGTGTCGATGCATCCGCGCGGCATTGTGCTGGTCACGGGACCGACCGGAAGCGGCAAGTCGACGACACTTGCCGCGATGGTTGACTACATTAACGACAACAAGCCGGATCATATTCTCACCATTGAGGATCCGATCGAGTTCGTGCATGAGAGCAAGAAGTCGCTGATCAATCAGCGCGAGGTGCATCGCGACACGCTCGGATTCAACGAGGCGCTGCGTTCGGCGCTGCGTGAGGATCCGGACGTTATCCTGGTCGGTGAGTTACGTGACCTAGAGACCATTCGGTTGGCGTTGACGGGTGCTGAAACCGGTCACCTCGTTTTCGGCACACTGCATACCAGCTCGGCGGCCAAAACTATCGACCGTATTGTTGATGTATTCCCGGCAGCCGAAAAAGAGATGGTCCGCGCTATGTTGTCCGAATCATTGCGAGCGGTCATTTCACAAACCTTGCTGAAGAAGATCGGTGGCGGCCGTATCGCCGCGCACGAAATTATGATTGGCACGCCAGCGATTCGAAACCTGATCCGGGAAGGCAAGATCGCCCAGATGTATTCGGCCATCCAGACAGGACAGGGATCAGGTATGCAGACGCTGGATCAGAATCTTGCCGAGCTGATGCAGAAAGGCCTGATCAACAAGGAAGAAGCGCGCTTCCGCGCAGTTATGAAAGAGAATTTCTAAGGCGACCGGCAATTTTGTCTGCCTGACAGGAGAAGAGGTTAATGGAACGCGAACAAGCAGTGCGACTGACGCAAAACCTGCTTAAGAAGATGGTCGAAAAGGAAGGGTCTGATCTTTTCCTGACGACCGGTTTTCCTCCGGCGATTAAAGTCGACGGCACGATTCACAAGGCGACTGACACGCCACTTTCACCCGACCAGTCAGCCATGATGGTGCGTTCCATCATGAATGACAAACAGGTCAAGGAATTCGATGCGACCAAGGAATGCAACTTCGCCATTTCGCCACAGGGCATCGGTCGTTTTAGGGTCAGCGCGTTTATACAGCAGGGCATGGTTGGCGCCGTGCTGCGCACAATAACGACAGAAATACCCACACTTGAATCGCTCGAACTGCCACCTATCCTGAAGGACGTGGTCATGAACAAGCGCGGCTTGTGCATCGTCGTAGGTGGAACCGGGTCGGGCAAATCGACCACGATGGCCGCCATGATTGGACACCGCAATGAAAACTCTCGCGGTCACATCGTTTCGATAGAAGATCCGGTCGAATATGTCCATCCACACAATGGTTGCGTTATCACGCAGCGGGAAGTCGGCGTTGATACGGATTCCTGGCATGCGGCGCTCAAGAATACGCTACGGCAGGCGCCAGACGTCATCCTGATTGGCGAGATTCGCGATCGCGAGACGATGGAATACGGTATCCAGTTCGCTGAAACAGGCCATCTCTGCCTTGCAACACTGCATGCCAACAGTGCCAACCAGGCGCTCGATAGAATTATCAACTTTTTCCCGGAAGAGCGTCGACAGCAGCTCCTGATGGACCTGTCACTTAACACCAAAGCGTTTATTTCGCAGCGGCTTATTCCGCGAGAGACGGGAATCGGGCGGATTGCGGCGATGGAAATCATGCTCAATTCGCCGCTGATCGCCGACCTGATATTCAAAGGTGAGGTCGGTCAGATCAAGGAAATCATGTCCAAGTCAACGCGCCTCGGCATGCAGACTTTCGACCAGGCGCTCTTTACGCTGTACGAGGACAGCGCGATCTCTTATGAAGAAGCGATGCGCAATGCAGACTCCAAGAACGAGCTCCGGTTGCGCGTCAAGCTTGAGAGCAAACGCGACTCATCGCTTGCCGATCAGCAGTCGGAAAGCCTCAATATCATGGAAGAAGATACGGCCAGTACCTTCTAGCCGTCATACGGACTTTGTAATTCAATGAATGTAAAACCGCTTTTCAAACTGATGGTGGAGAAAAAGGCCTCTGACCTTTTCTTCGCTCCGTTCGCGCCCGCCAAAATCAAGATCGACGGCAAGATCATGCCCGTCAATAAGCTCGAAATGACCCCCAAAATGGTCAAGCAAGCGGCAATCGAACTTATGGACGAAGAGCAGCTGGATACCTTCACTCGTGAACTGGAGATTGACTTCGCAATCTCCGAACCGGGGCTGGGCCGATTTCGTGTCAACGTGTTTCATCAACGCAGCAACGTTTCCATGGTGCTGCGCTATATCACGGCAGAATTGCCGTCGCTGGACGAGCTCGGCATGCCCGTGCAGATGAAAGAACTGGTCATGCTGCGGCGTGGTTTGATACTGATGGTGGGCGCAACTGGCAGCGGAAAGTCGACGACGCTTGCGGCGATGCTCAACCACCGCAATGAAAAAACTTCGTCACACATCATCACTGTCGAGGATCCCATCGAGTTCCTGCACCCGAACAAACAGTCGATCGTCAATCAACGTGAAGTCGGGCTGGATACCAAGTCATATGGCCGTGCGTTGAAAAGCGCCATGCGCGCGGCACCTGACGTGCTGCAGATCGGCGAAATCAGGGACCGGGAATCCATGCAGTCCGCGATTGACATGGCGGGAACAGGGCATCTTGTGCTCGCAACACTGCATTCGAACAACGCTCCGGAAACACTCGACCGCATTATCAACATGTTCCCGCAGGAGCAGCACTCGCAGGTGTTCATGGATCTCGGCCACTATCTGCGCGCGATTCTTTCCCAGCGCCTGGTGAGGTCGCGAACCGGCAAGCGAGTGGCCGCCGTTGAGCTCATGATCAACACACCGCACATCAAGGACCTGATCCTCAAGGGCGAAATTTCGGAAGTCAAAGACGCGCACAAGGAATCCGGCGAAAAAGGTATGCAGAACTTTGACGAGGCGTTGCTTGAACTCTACAAGAACGGCACGATCACGCTCGAAGAGGCGATGTCGCATGCTGATTCGCGGTCCAACCTAGAAGCCAAAGTCAACTTCGGCAGCTGAGAGCGTTTAAGCGGGCGCCATACGGCGTTGCGCACCGCCTCAAAATGCTCATGTATTTCATATACACTCCGCTTTTTCGGCGCTGCGCGCCTTGCCTGGCACCCGCTTAAACGCTCTCAGCACGACGCTCACCAGGCGCCATACGGCGTTGCGCACCGCCTCAAAATGCTCATGTATTTCATATACACTCCGCTTTTTCGGCGCTGCGCGCCTTGCCTGGCACCCGCTTAAACGCTCTCAGCACGACGCTCACCAGGCGCCAT
>JAJFKP010000037.1 GCA_021773135.1 Woeseiaceae bacterium
CGACTTTGGCTCGCCGATTCGAACAATTTTGTCGGCCATTGGGAGGACGGAAATTTCACGAGGCAGACCCGGATTGAATCTGCAAACCCGATCGTTGATATCGTTACGGACAGCGCCGGTGTCCTGTGGGCGGCAACGTCCGATGCATTGTACAAGATTGCAACTGCGACTCCGGGAACAGACGAATCACCGCTAATGATACGACGATTTTCAGGCGTTGATCAGGTTTCAGCGCTGTTCGCTGATCGGGAGAATTCGCTGTGGCTTGCCAGTAGTTCAAGGCTGATCCGATTTCTGGGCGAGCGTTTCCAACACTACCGACTTGGAACTGGTGCAGAATTCGAAACGGTATGGTCGATCGCTGAAGACAGGCAGGGTCGATTCTGGTTTGGAACCCAGAGCAAACTCCTGTTGCGCAACAACGATGAGTCGCTGTTGACGGTGGATACGAAATACGGGGTGCCCGACGGATTCGTCCGTGACATCGTTGCGGATGCCCGCGGCGACCTCTGGTTCGGGGTCTCGGACAAGGGTTTGTTCAGGTTTGATGTCGATGCCATGCGGGCTGAATCTGTTGCGAGTACCGCTGGCAAGGATGTTCTCGATATCAGCGTGGACCGGGATGGCACAGTCTGGTTTGCAACGGGCAGCTTTGGTGTCTTCCGTTATGCGCCAGCGTCCGGGGAGCTGCTGCAATTCGATGCGCCTCAGGATACCTCGGTTTACACGCTGGATACGGACGAGGACGGCAGTGTCTGGTATGGGGCAGACGAAGTTGGCCTGGTTCATCTTTCACTGACGGACAGCGGCGACTACACGCAAACGGTGTATGGCGAACAAGCCAATCTTGAATACCGCCTGTTTAATCACATCAACGTAACCGGGCCCGCCGAAGCCTGGATTGCGACGGAAGAGGGCGGCTTGTACCAATTCAGATCCGGCGAATTTTCGGTTCTGGAGCAGGAAGTGCCGTTTTCCGATCAGACGCTCTATCTCGTTGAAGAGCTGCAAAACGGCACCCTGATCGTTGGCGGCGAGCAGGGAATCTACCAGCTGACGCCCGGCGAACCCGGTATCGCCCACTACGATCAGCTGACCGGATTCGCCGGCGTCGAGACCAATGTACATGCGACCCTGATCGATTCCAGCCAGCGTCTGTGGATTGGCACCGTAAATGGCGCGACACTAATGGATGTCAGTCAGCCACCACCGAATACGGTTGAACTGGTGCCCGCTATCGTTAGAACCGAGACCGAACTCGATCGACTACCGGTGCTCGAAGGCGACGAAGTTGACCCTGACCAGTTCGGTGTAAACGTCGAGTTTGCGGCCATATCGCTGGCCAATGCCAAGAGTGTCGAATACAGCTATCGCCTGGTTGGTGCCGACGAATCCTGGGGAACAGCGACCACTAACAAAACGGTTAGCTATTGGCGGATTCCTCCAGCCAGCTATGAATTTATGGTTCGCGCACGTCTTCCTGGCGGCAGCTGGAGCAGTGAGATCGCGACACAGCGCTTTACAGTGTTGCCGTATTTCTGGCAGCAGTCATGGTTCCTTCTCGCTGTCGGTGCGGCTGCCGTTGCACTCATTGGTGCATTTACGGTCTATCGAACGCGCAAGATTCAACGGCACAACGAAACACTGCGGGCTCTGGTAATTGAGCGTACCCGTTCGATCGAGGAGGCAAAGCAGCGGCTGGAACAAAGCAACGAACAGCTGTCCCAGGAAGTCGCGAGTCGCGAGAAGTCAGACTCGGCGAGGGTCGAAATTGAGACCCGTTTCCGTCGTGCATTCGAAAACGCGCCAATCGGCATGGGTTTGGCCAACGCAGAAGGCGTGCTGTTCGACGCTAATCCGGCACTGCAAAGAATGTTCTGGTGCGGGTCATCATTCTCGTCAGAAGAGAAGTTCTCGAGTGTCATCGCGGAACAGGACCGCGACCGGTTCGATGCGCATTACGCAAAGATAATTCTTCTGAGCGGCGACGAACTCGACAAGAAGTTTACGTGTACCAACGTGCAGGGTGAGACGTTGCAGACAATTATTAACCTGTCGCCGGTCACGACTGACGAAGGCAACTTTCAGTATGCCGTCGTCCAGGTCCAGGACATTACTGAGTCGCTGAAATTGACTAACCAGCTTGAATACCAGGCCAGCTATGACGAACTCACCCAGCTTCTTAATCGACGCGCATTCGAAGCTGAGCTGCAACGCGCATGGGAACGCGGGTCGGGAGGCAAGGGGCCAAGTTACCTGATGTTCATGGACTTGGACCAGTTCAAAGTCGTTAACGATACGTCGGGCCACGGAGCCGGTGATCAGCTATTGCGCGCAGTGAGCGAGATTCTCGTTGACGCCGTCCGCGCGAATGACATCGTCGCGCGGCTCGGGGGTGATGAATTCGGCATCATTCTCTGGGAATGCCCGACGGATGTCGCTACCCGGATTGCTGAGGAAATTCGGGCCAGCATCGAAAACTTCAGGTTCCACTGGGACACCGAGACATACCGCATCGGCGTCAGCATCGGCGGTCTGCCGGTCGAACAGTCATCGGGTGATATCGGTGAACTGCAGCAGCTCGCGGATGCCGCGTGCTATGCGGCCAAGGAGGCAGGTCGCAACCGGGTCCACATGGTAGCCGGTGCAAAGGACTCCGCCCGGATTCGGCGTGGCCAGGTTCGCTGGGTACAGCGACTGCGTGAGGCAATGGACAACAATCGGTTTGCCATCTACGGACAGGTCATTAAACCTCTCGCGGAGAATGTCGATGAGCCTGAACATGTCGAAATACTGCTTCGCCTCCGTGATCCGGAATCACGCAAGTTAATTCCACCCGGCGCGTTCTTGCCCGCTGCAGAAAGATACGGCTTAAGCGTCGAACTGGACCAGTGGGTGGTAGGAAGCCTCCTGGATACATTGTTCGTCCACCAGGCGTTCCAGGCGGAACGACGCGTCTACTGGATCAATCTTTCCGGCATCAGCGTTGGCGACAAGCGCTTCGCAGAATTCCTGAGAAGCGCAATGGAACGCTCTCCGTTACAGCCTGGCACAGTCAATTTCGAGATCACCGAGACCGCGGTGATCCGCAGTATCGCCGAAGCCGGCAAGCTGATCTCCGATTTGCATGACATGGGTTGCAAGTTTGCACTGGATGACTTCGGCAGTGGGCTTTCATCCTTCGGCTATCTGAAGAAATTGCCGGTCGATCACCTGAAGATTGACGGCATGTTTATACGCGACATTCTTCAGGATGAAACCAATCGCATTTTCGTCAAATCAATCATCGACATCGCCCGATCGTTGAATATTAAAACGACGGCAGAGTTCGTCGAAAACAACGAGATGCTGAAGCTGGTTCGTGAGCTTGGTGCAGACTACGCGCAGGGTTTTGGCGTCGGCAGGCCATTTGTACTTGCGCCGAAACTAACCGGCATCGAGACCTTCAATGCGGTACCGCCCATCCAACAAATAAAGGCAGGATAAATGTGACTTCCAACGCAATTCAGGACAATGCAGACACGGCCGCGAGGCTGGCTCAGTCTATTTCGGCGCTGCCGCCGCTGCCGGCCACCGCGCAGGAAATTCTGACCTGCTTCGGTGATGAGTTTATCGACGCTGATAAGGTAACTGCCGTCGTTGAAGGAGATCCTGGCATCTGCGCGAAACTCCTTGGCCTGTCGAATTCGGCGTACTTCGGCCTGGCCGAACCGGTCAACAGTATTGGTGAAGCGATTGCACGCGTTCTCGGCGTGGATACAGTGCGTTCGCTGGTCCTGGCGATGGCCATTCAGCGTTCGTTTGATCGCAGCCGTTGCTCCGGATTCAATACTGAGCGCTTCTGGATGCAGTCATTATTGACTGCGGAATGCTGCAAGAAACTGGCTGCATTATCGGACGATGCAGATGACGACGTTCGCGATCTCGCCTATTCCGCAGGTCTGTGCCACAACCTGGGCCTACTGGCACTGGTGCATCTGGAGCCGTCAAGAACCAATGTGGTGCTGGCAGCACACCGCGATACTAATGAGCCGAACACCCTGGCGAAGTTGTTTTACGACGAGTTATCAACGGATCACAAGATCATGACAGCCGAGGTTGCCCGCACCTGGACACTGCCGGAACCGATGGTTGCTGCCTATCAGTTTCGTGCCTTTCCCGATTCGCAATGCGATCATCCGCTGGGAAAGATTGTTGCTGCCGGCACGTTAGCAGTCGAAAATACGGAAGTTAACGAAGAGCAGCGGACGAACCTGGAACCCTGGGCGTCGCAGCTCGAAATTGATGCTGAAGAATTGCAAAAACTTGCAGTGCTCAGCGAGCGGCAAAAAGAGCGAGTTCAGTCCCTGGCCAGCAACATGTCCGGTTAGTCCAGCCGCGAAACTCACCTCAAGACCTGTACGGCCGATTTAACTTATTCAGCAACCTGTCGGCAGGACTGCAGGAATCGGCAGGCTCACTCGCCTGTCCCGAAACGGAGACACCAAACTACCTTCCGCACCGGAGTGTGACGGGGTTCGCGTTTTGGCCGATGCAAATCGATACCATCAGTAATCAGCGATTTTTTCGATTCTGGAACGCGGTACGGCAGGCAAGGGAAGCGATGAAGATTTCAGGGATAGTTAAAGCAATGGTCACCATGTCCGTGATGGTGGCCGCGCTGACAGGCTGTAACGTCGAGTCTTACGACGATGCCGTCGCGCGCATTGGCACCAGTCCACCGCCGGCTGTACCACCGCCACCGGGCCCGCCACCGCCGCCACCGCCACCGCCTCCTCCGGGCGGCTTCAATCCAACGCTCGCGGACATCCAGACCAACGTTTTTACGCCGACCTGCGCATCATCGTCCTGTCACGGTGGGGGCGCTCCCGCAGCGGGTCTGAACCTCACCGACGGTGCCAGCTATGCGGCGCTGGTGGGAATCACCAGTCCGCAGGAGGGTTCGCTGCAGCTCGTCAATCCGAACAACCCGGATGTAAGCTATCTCATACAGAAGATGGAAGGCGCGGCTGGAATAGCAGGCCAGGTCATGCCGCAAAGCGGACCCATCGCGCAAACCTCGATCGACACGATCCGCCAATGGATAACCGATGGTGCTATGGATGACCCAGTGGCAGCAGCTGATCCGATCCAGGTATCGTCAATCGCTCCCAGCCCCAATGTCACGTTAGCGGCTCCGCCGACCCAGATCGTTGCCGGTTTTACGCGTGAACCCGTTGCGGCGTCAGTTGATGCCAATACTTTTATTCTGGAATCCAGCGGCGGCGACGGATCATTTACCGATGGGACCGTCGTGCAAATCATGTCGCCACAAATCTCAATTGCCGTCGGCAATCCACAGTCAGCGGTGTTTGATTTGTCCGGTGTGGTCATGGCTGATGACCTGTACAGAATCCGGCTTCTCGGCGATGGCGCCTCCGTCATCTCGGATATCGACGCCAATGCGCTTGACGGAGAGTTCGGCGTAACCTTTCCATCCGGCAACGGCACGGCTGGCGGAGATTTTCAAACGTTCTTTACGATAACCACGCCGGTGGTAAGTGGCCCGACGCTCCCGCAGATTCAGGCCACCGTGTTTACGCCAACCTGCGCGACAGTCGGTTGTCATACGGGCGGCGGGGCAGTCCTGCCCGGTGTACTCGATCTGTCGAGTGAGGCAAACAGTCTCGCAAACCTCGTTAACATTGCGGCGACTCAGGACAACGGCGTGTTTCGCGTGAATCCCGGTAACCCGGACATGAGTTACCTCATCACGAAACTGGAAAGCGCAGGCGCCATTGGCGTCCAGATGCCATTGGGTCAGGCGCCGCTTGATCCGGCTGTGATTGCCGATATTCGTTTATGGATCACTAACGGCGCCAATCCTTAAACTACAAGGCCGGAATGTAATATCCTGTAACGCACGCGCTGGCAACTGCCAGAGCCGTCAGCTGCTGTGCGGACAGGTCTATGAAAAAAATAAGCTTAGCTATTTTCGCCGTGGCGACCGTCTTGCTAGTGCCATTCTTCGGCGGGTCCGCGATCTGGTACCTGGGCGGTGCGCACAATCTCGATATCGATGGTGTTGCGGGTGTGATTGACCGCCCGGAGAATTCAATTACGGTCGGCGAACAATGGACAGCGTACGGCAGCGATGCCGGCGGTCATCGATTCAGCAACGCTGCGCAGGTTTCACTCGATAACGTCAACACACTCGAGGTTGCGTGGACGTATCAAACCGGAGACCTTGCCGGCAAGCCTGACGCGATGGGGAGGGCGGCAGCCGAAGCCACACCGATTCTCGTCGGCGGCAATCTCGTGTTCTGTACACCATTTAACGAGATCATTGCGGTGGATCCGGGCAGCGGCACAGAGCGTTGGCGTTTCAATCCGGAAATCAATCTGGACCAGCGCCCGGCAAACCAGTTTGTCTGTCGCGGTGTCAGTCACTGGCAGGATCCGGATCCGTCTGCAGATTGCGCCAGCCGCATCCTGATGGGCACCAACGATGCGCGGTTGATTGCGGTCGATGCCAGGACCGGCGCGCGCTGTTTGGCATTCGGCAATAACGGAGAAGTCCGTATCGATCCCGGCATGGAACTTTGGTGGCCCGGCGAGTTCCAGATTACCTCGCCTCCAGCAATTCTGGGCGATACGGTGATCGTCGGATCTGCGATCAGTGACAATGCCAGGGTCGCCGCGCCCCGGGGTTCAGTCAGGGCTTTCGACGTAAGGACCGGTGAGGCACGCTGGGATTTCGATCCAATTCCGCGTGCGGAATCCCGCCACAGCGCGGGTGAATGGCAGGGAGCAGGTGCCCCAACAGAGGGTCACGCCAACGTCTGGGCGCCAATGTCTGTCGACATAGAACGTGGCATGGTGTTTTTGCCTACCACCAGTCCCAGCCCGGATTTCTTCGGTGGCCTGCGGCCGGGCGACAACCGCTACGCTAACTCGGTGGTCGCACTCGACGGTGCGTCAGGTGAAGTGGTCTGGAGTTTTCAAACCGTTCATCACGATGTCTGGGATTACGACGTTCCGGCACAGCCGGGCCTATATTCCGTCTGGCGAGCCGGGGCAGTACACGATGTCGTTGCGCAGGTGACCAAGACCGGTTTTGTGTTCGTGCTGGACCGGGACACCGGCGAGCCGTTCCTGCCGGTAGAGGAGCGCCCGGTTCCGCAAGGCGGTGTTGACGGCGAGGCGCTTTCGCCCACGCAGCCCTTTCCGGCCGTAACGCCCCCGATCGTGCCCAATACAGTGTCCGCCGAGGACGCATTCGGCATTACGTGGTTCGACAAACGGGAATGTCGCAAACTCATCGCAGCGTCGCGATCAGAAGGGCTTTTCACACCACCGTCCGAGCAGGGAACCATCCTGCTGCCGTTTACAGGAGGCGGTGCCAACTGGGGTGGTGCGGCCTATGACCCTCGTCGCAATCTGTTAGTCGTCAACATGAGCAACCTTGCCCATCACGTGCAGTTGTTCCGATCCGAAAAGCTTACGGCAATGCGGGAAGTGTTTCACGATTCTGAGGTCGCGGCCCAGGAAGGTGCGCCTTTCGGCATGAAACGGGAAACGCTGTTGTCCTCGCTCGAGCTGCCGTGCACGCAGCCACCGTGGGGGATTATCGCCGGCGTCGATCTGGATAGCGGCGAAATAGTCTGGCGCAAATCGCTTGGCACAACGGAAGATCTGTCGGCTGCGCCCGCCATGGCGCTGGGGACACCCACGTTTGGCGGCCCTGCCATTACCGGCGGTGGGCTGGTGTTCATCGGTGCAACGATGGACCACTATTTACGTGCGTTTGACGTCTCGAACGGCGCGGAGGTGTGGCGCGGCCGTTTGCCGGCCCCCGGGATGGCGACGCCGATGAGCTATCTCTGGCAGGGCAAGCAATACATCGTGGTTTTCGCCGGCGGCAATGCCCGATCGGGAACCAGGGTTTCGGATCACCTGATTGCGTTTGCACTGCCGTAGTTATCAGGCTACGGGGGCGCTGCGCTTACGTTCAATAGCGGCCGCAGCAGCGCTCGCAAGGCGTACAATCACAGGGCCCATCGAATTCGGCAGGCTGCCAGGCGGAGCCGATGAAACGACCGATTTTGTGCGCGTCGAGGGTCAAACAGGTGGAGGCCCAAAGAGAATTGCTATGGCTGTCTATCTGGACGATAAAAATCATGTAAAACAGTTACTTGAAGGTGACCAGCGTGCCTTCGACAGTTTTTTCAATGAGAACTTCGCGCGTCTTTTCCGGTTCGCATCAGCACGCATGCCTGACGACCCGCAGGCGGTGACCGATGTCGTTCAGGTGACCCTGACCAAGGCCGTAAGAAATCTGCACACGTATCGGGCGGAATCTGCCTTGTTCACCTGGCTATGCGCAATCTGTCGCAACGAGCTGTGTGACTGGCTGGCCCGCAACGGTCGCTACCAGGAGCATATCGTGCTGACCGAAGACTATCCGGAAGTGCAGGCCGCGGTCGATTCTTACCACGCGCCGGATAGCAGCACGCCCGAACAACATTTCCGGCGCGTGGAAAAGATTCGTTTGATACAGGTGGCGCTTGATCGCCTGCCACCAAAATATGGCGACGTACTGGAGTGGAAGTACGTTGAGGGACATTCGACGCAGGAAATATCGGAGCGGTTGAAACTGGGTACAGAAGCGACCCAATCATTGTTGGCGAGAGCCAAGCGTGCTTTTGCCGATGTTTACTCCGCAATGACGACGACGCTCGAGAGCGACGAACTGGTGCAACCATGACTACATCCGCGAAATCCAGGGACCCCGGTGGTGAGAAATCCATCGAACGAATTCTGAGTTCTGCAGAACCGCGACCCGTACCATCTCCTGACGAAACCGAAGCGGTGCGGCAACATGTGCTTGCTGAATGGCAGAGCGTTGCGGGTCGCCGAAAGAAGCACCGTTCCTGGGTGTCATTGGCTGTCGCCGCGTCGGTACTGATCGCTGTCGTCGCCGTATTTAATACGCTGCGCATCAACGGCATCGCGGACGTCCAGGTTGCCGCGATCGAAAAGAGTTTTGGCTCAGTATATGTGCTCGGTGAAAACGCCGAGATGCTGGAAGGCGGCGACCTGATTACTGTGGCCCGGGGTCAAATCTTGATTACCGATGACGAGTCGGGCGTCGGCCTCGCCTGGGACGGTGGTGGTTCTCTGCGTATTGATGCCAACACGCGGCTGGAGTTCGTTGATCGCGATCTGATTCATTTGCACTCGGGCCGAATCTATTTCGATTCCGAACGGGAGCAACTGCTCGCCCGACATTCTATCGGAGCAAATGCCGAACTCGCGATTCGCACCGATCACGGGACGGTAAGGCATATTGGCACCCGTTATATGGTGCAGAGCGATGTCAAGGGACTCACCGTCAGCGTTCGGCAAGGCGAGGTCTTGCTCGGCTCGGGCAACGGCAGCAATGCGGCTATTGGCGGGCAGCAGCTTCAGGTTCCGGGTGGCGGCAATGCCAGCATCGTCGACATTAAAACTTACGGCGACAACTGGAACTGGGCTGAGCAGCTGTCGCCGGATCTAAACGTTGACGGCCGCTCTATATTCGACTTTCTGCGGTGGGTGAGTCACGAAACCGGGCTGGGTATCGAATTCGAAAGTGCCGCCGTCGAAAGCGCAGCCAAAACCGCAACGTTAGAGGGAACGGTGAACGTCAATCCTACCGATGCGTTGCGCATCTGGATGATGGGTGTAGATTTTGACTGGAGCATTGAGGACGGCGTGATTCGCATCGAACCGATTGATGAATCGATTGGAGAGTCGAACGGCGTGACGTCTGAACAATAGCTGCATGCTGCGCATTTTGCGCGCGGGGGTATCTGCGTATGTTACGTAGACTGTTCGCAATGACCTTACTGTGGCCGCTGGCGGTGCTTGCTGCCCAGGACGAACCGGCGACCTATGCCGGCAGGTCGGTTGCGGCCGTCATCGATGAGCTGCGTGCCGCAGGACAACCCTTCGCCTACAGCACGAGTATTGTATCCAGCGACCTCGTCATCACTGTAGAACCTGTCGCAACCGACCCGGTTGAGCTGCTCCGCGAGATTCTCGCTCCGCATGAGCTGACGCTGCACTACGAGGCAGGTGTGCACCTGGTCGTGCGCATGCAAAGAAGCGAAAACGTACCGGGTCGAATTCTGCTTCTCATACGTAACGGCGATAATGATGCGGCTATCGAGAATGCCAGACTGACCGTTGTACCCGCGCTGTCCATCACCGATGAGTTATCGGCCGGTGTTTATCAGTTCTTCAAAGTGATGCCCGGACGCTACCAGTTCATTGTCGAGGCCGAAGGTTTTCAGACAACGGAACGCATCCTGGATCTGGGCCCCGGAGAGTCAGAGGTCGTTAACCTGCTTCTCGACGCGGAGAAACCGGCAATTGAAACCATTACCATTTCGGCCAGCCGCTATGAGATTTCGCGTGATATTGCTTCGTCCAGATTTCTGCTCGACCAGCGGTCCATTCAGAACATGCCGGACATGGGGGAAGATCCGCTGAGGATTTCGCACCGATTGCCCGGTGCCGCGGCGAGTGGCGCTTCGGCACGCACGCATTTTCGCGGCGGCGACGACGGTGAAATCGGGGTCATGTTGAACGGGCAGTGGTTATTCGATCCGTTTCATATCCGCGACTATCAAAGCGTCTTCAGTGCGATCGATGCACGGGCAATTTCAGGCGTCGAGGTCTACACCGGTGGATTTCCGGCGCAGTATGGAGATCGCATGAGCGGCCTGGTGCTGATGGAATCGATGCAAGCCGTCCAGGATCGACATACAGAGATTGGGCTCAGTGTTTACAACACGTCGTTCCTCACCTCGGGGACGGAGCCGGGCAGACGCTGGCTGTTCTCGGCACGTCGCGGCAATCTCGATCTGGTCATCGACCCGAAGTTCGGAGAGCCCTCCTACTACGACGTATTTGGTGAAGTGGAGTTTGATATTTCGTCGCAGGCGTCGCTGTCTCTCAATGCGCTCTACGCGAACGATCGCGTCAGGTTGGTCCTTGAGTCAGATCCCAGCGAATTTGAGCAGATCGTTAGCAAAACCAGGAATGCACAGTTCTGGGTGCAGCTGCAGAATCAATGGTCTGATTCATTGTCGAGCAGCACCGTGCTTTCAATACTTGCCTTTGAGAATCTGCGCAGCGGATTTACTGATGACATTGAAAAAATCGTTTCCTCGGTCCGCGACGATCGCCAGATCGACCAGGTCACTCTGCGACAGGACTGGGTCTGGCAGCCAAATGATTATCACTTGTTGCGATGGGGCGTCGAGGGTGGGTTCAGCGATGCCGTTTATGAATATGCGGGCACCGCCGAGTTCTTTGAGCTGCAGTCGTGGTACCCCAGCGGACCCGACGTCATCAATCGCTCGCTGTCGGCGGCGCCACGCGGTGGCAATTTCGCGCTATACGTTTCGGACCGCTGGCGCCTGACGCCGCGGACCATCCTCGAGTGGGGGCTGCGCTGGGACGACCAGACTTATACCAATCTCTCATCGGACGCTCAGGTTAGTCCCCGTTTCAATATCCTGTACGCGCTGACTCCGCAAACGGAGTTGCGCCTTACCTGGGGCCGCTACCAGCAATCGCAGCCCATCCAGCAGTTACAGATTGAAGATGGCGTGGATGAATACTGGCCAGCGCAGCGGTCAGATCACGTCATTGCCGGCGTCAGGCGCCTGTTTCGTGACCGATATGCGCTGCGCATGGAGGTCTTTTTCAAAGATATGAGCCGGATTACGCCCCGATTCGAGAATCTTTATAACCCGTTGGGCTTGATACCCGAACTGCAGCCGGATCGCGTGCGCCTGGACCCGGACAGCGCGCAATCCGCGGGCGTAGAACTATCGGTCGACCACTCTGGTGACAGATGGAATTGGTGGGCTTCCTACACATTGTCGAAAGTGACGGATCGCATCGACGGTATCGATTACCCGCGCAGCTGGGATCAGCGCCATGCGTTTCAGGGCGGAGTAACATGGTCGAGCCAAAACTGGTCAGCAGCGGTCGCTGCCAGCGTACATTCCGGCTGGCCGACGACCGACCTCGAACTTGCTGTCAGCGGCATTGACGGCAATGGAGAGGATATCTATGTCGTCACCCCGGGCACCCGAAACGCGCTGAGACATCCGACGTTTGCCAGTCTTGATCTGCGCCTGAGCCGCACTTTTGACCTGCGTCGTGGCTCGCTGATGGCGTTTGCAGAGATCTCCAATGCCCTTGATCGGCGCAACCCCTGCTGCATCGATTGGGATGCGCAAAGCGATTTAAACGACAACGTCATACTCGAGCGCGGTCAGGATTTCTGGCTGCCGTTGCTGCCGGCAATCGGTGTGCTCTGGGAGTTCTGAATTCATAGCAGGAATGCAGGAATCCGCCAGGCATCAACGGCGCGGCGGTAAACCCGAATATGTTCTGCAGCAGCTCGGTTACCGAGCATCTCGAAATCCTTGCCGTTTTCCCGGGTGATATCTCTGATTACATCGACCGGCGTTTTCGAGGCGCTGTTTAACAAGGCATTCGCTAATTTTTGGTCACTGCAAATCAGGCTGGCCGCCCGACTGAGTATCGATCGTTGGATCGGGTTACGGCGTTGCTTTGTGGCCTGCCGGCAACTCATTGCGAACGGGATTGACCGGGTCAGCGTTAACAGCAGGCCCGCCTGCGCGCTCTTCTCATTGTGCGCATGCACAACATCAACCTGCGGCATCAGGCAAAGTGCGACAACCGGGGAGCTGGTAACCGGCCCGATCGTCACGCGGTCATAGACTGCAACCCGTTTCGCCAGCGAATGGTTACGTACGATCACGTGCTGTGTTACGCCTTGTCGCTCCAGCGCTTCTATCAAAGCGACGAAGTGCTCTCCGGTACCGTTAAACGACCTGGCTAGGTTGATGTGCCCGACTTTCACGCGAATCCCGCCTGCTGACTCTACCTGTCAGGTTAGACGCCCCGGTGATCAGTTTTCGGTCGGTCGGGCAGGCCTCAGAGCTGGCTGACAATTACCTCGCCGCCGACGATTGTCATCAGGGCCTGTCCCTCAAGAAGTCTGTGCGGCTCTGCTTGTCCCACGTTGAATACGTCAATCGAAAGAACCGTTATGTCCGCCAGCTTGCCGACGCCCAGTGTTCCCGTCAGATCCTGACGTTGTGATGATTCTGCCGGCCAGCTGGTCCAGGCACGCACCGCTTCCTCGATAGATACCGCTTCGTCAATGTACCAACCGCCCGCCGGCTGACCGCTTCTGTCGCTGCGCGTCACGGCACAATGCAGGCCATAGAAAATATCAAAATCAGTACCGCTCAGGTCGGAGTTGAAGATCAGCTTAGCGCCATTGCGTCGCAGTGTGCGCCACGCATAGCCGCCTTTGATTCGCTCCGGCCCGACACGTTCTTCCGCCCACGGACTGTCCTCGACGGCGTGACACGGTTCCATTGATGCCACGAGATTCAGTTCGCCAAAACGGGCAAAATCGTCGGGATGTACTATCTGCGCGTGCTCCACGCGGTGCAGCAAGGACCTGGAATCGGGATTCGTTGCCGCAACCCGCTCATAGAAGTCCAACACCTCGCGATTACCGGCATCGCCTATCGCGTGTACACCAACCTGGAAGCCGGCGTCGATGGCCGCGGTAACAACGTCTTCAGGAAAGCCGTAGTCACTGCCCGACACACCGCTGTGACCGGGCATGTCAGAGTAATCTTCGATCATCTTCGCGCCGCGTGAGCCGAGCGATGCGTCAAAATAGGCTTTGACGCCGCGTACCTGGAACTTCTCGGCGGGGTCCCGCGTTGGACCGCGTTCGATCCAGGTATTCATAAGGTCAAGATTCTCCGGGCGTGCCGCGAGCATGGCTTCGACCCTCACCGGTAGCTTGTCTTCCTCTGCGAGGGCGGCATAGGCCGGAAAGTAGTCTGCATACACACCGGCATGGTGACCGCTCACGTAACCCGCTGCCGCGATCTCCATGAGGCCGGCCATGACGATCCGTTTTTTCTGTTCCAGCGTTGCCGGCGGCATCGCCTCGGTAATCAGCGTCTGCGCCCGATTCAGAAAGACACCTGTCGGCTGTCCGCTGTCATCCGTCACGATGTCACCGCCGGATGGTGCTTCGAAATCACTGCTGATACCGGCAATATCCAGGACGTTCTGGTTCACCAGCGTGCCGAAGCCACGCCGACCTTTCAGGACCACAGGATGATCGGGCGAGATGGCGTCAATGGCATTCCTCGTCGGTAGCGCATCGGCCCAGGCACCTTCATCCCAACCGGCACCATAAACCCATTCACCTGCAGGAGTGTCCGCTATCCGCGCAGCGACCCGACTGGCCATCTCTGCCATTGTCGTAACGCCGTTCAGGTCTATTCGTTCGGCGATCTCACCGAGCTCAGTGTAGTGACCATGACTTTCGACGAAGCCGGGCACGGCGGTGGCGCCGTTGAGATCAATGACTGCAGTGTTGTCACCGGAATAGGCGGCGATTTCGGCGTCCGATCCCACCGCCAGTATCAAGCCGTCCTTAATTGCGATTGCTGCCGCATCGGGCATCCAGTTGCCGTCTGCAAACGGCGCGTCAGGCGCAGGGACGCCCTCCGTATCCGGGTCCTGCCAGCGCAGGGAGTAGACGCGACCGTTGGTGAGAATCAGATCCGCAACCGGGCCGTCGACTGTTGCCACCGGTTTTTCACAGGCGGCGAGCAAGGTCACTATGACAAGTAATGCGCCACAGGCAGGCATTGATCGATGCTTCATTTATTCTCCTGGAATACTGGGCTGGTCTGAGTGCTGAGCCAGCATCATACGGCAAGTGCAGGGTCCCCTAAACCGGTTTCCGGGCAACAACAAGGGCGTTAACGGCGGAAATTTGGCTTACACTAGCGGCTATGAAAATGGCGCGACAAATCGTAATTTGCGCAGTGGTGCTGGTCTGCGCCGCCTGTGGCTCACCCCGCGAAGACGTGCGACCGAATATCGTCCTCATCCTGGCTGACGACCTCGGCTATTCGGATATCGGTCCATTCGGCAGCGAGATCCGGACGCCGACGCTGGATAGCCTTGCAGCGACCGGTTTTACGTTTACGAATTTTCACACCGCGCCCACCTGCGGACCGACGCGGGCGATGCTGATGTCAGGCATCGACCCGCATCCGGTGGGCATGGCAGCCAACGCGGCAGCCATTCGGCGGGTAGAAGCATTACAGGGTCGTCGCGGCTACGACAGTCGCTTAAATGACGATGCAGTAACCGTGGCGACGCTGCTCAGCGATGCGGGATATCAGACTTACATGACCGGCAAATGGGACCTTGGCAACGTTGCCGGTTTTCTTCCTGTCGATCGTGGTTTTGCAAAATCTTTTATTCTTGCCGATGGTGGAGGGAGTCATTTCTCCAATGCCTTTGGCATTCTCGCCAGCGATCCGAATCCCAGATATTTTGAAAATGCAGCGGCGATTGAAACGTTGCCGGATGATTTCTACTCGACGCGCACCTACACCGAACGTGCAGTCGAATTTATTGAGGGCGGCGACGCCGAAAAACCGTTCTTCGCTTACGTCGCCTATACCGCGCCGCACTGGCCGCTGCATGTGCCCGATGATTGGATCGGCAAATACAAAGGGTCATACGATGCCGGCTGGCATGCTCTGAAGACTTCACGGCTGCGAAAGCAGGAGCAGCTGGGCCTGTTTGCTAACCCGCCGGACAGTCAACCGCTGCCCGGCGTGGCTGACTGGCAATCGCTATCCGCTGAAGACCGCGCAAAAAATGCCAGGATCATGGAGATCTATGCGGCGATGATCGAATACATGGACTGGCAGATTGGCCAGCTTCTGCAGAGCGTCGCAGAAACGTCCGGCGATCGTCCGACGCTGATTATTTTCATGTCCGATAACGGACCGGAAGGCAACGCGATTGGGCGCATTGGCACGAACAGCGTTTGGGTCGACGCCACCTTCAACAACGACATAGGCAATATGGGCAGGCACGACTCGTACCTGTGGACCGGACCCGGTTGGGCGCAGGCGAGCGCCGCGCCTTTCCATCTGTATAAATCGTTTGTTACGGAAGGCGGGATTCGCGCGCCCGCCATCATGCGCTATTCCGAGTCAACCGCGAGCGGTGAGCGATCCGACGCGTTCCTTGTAGCAACCGACATTCCGGCGACCATTCTGGATGCCGCCGGCGTCAGCCATCCCGGGAATCGCTATGCTGAGCGTGAGGTTTTGCCGCTGGAAGGCAGGTCTGCGTTGCCAATTCTCACGCGTCAGGCGGATGTTGTGCATCAGGATGAACCACTTGGCTGGGAGCTTTATGGCAATCGAGCTTTGGTGACAAACCAGTGGAAAGCGGTCCTCCTGTGGCCCCCAAGGGGGGACGGCGAGTGGCATTTGTATGATCTGGACGCTGACCCATTCGAGCAAAATAATCTTGCAGGCGAGCACCCTGAAGTGCTGGAAAAGCTGGTCGCGGAATGGCATATGTATGCCGACGACAAAGGTATTTACCTGTTTGAATCCGATAATGGCTACGGCCGGTACTAGAAATTGACATCCCGTCAGATTGTGTTTGACTGGATAAAACGATATTCACCAGCGAAATTAATATGTTCAGGAATCTAAGCGGCCATACCAACGATCCGATCGAAGCGCTTTTTGTTCGCTTGGCTGAAGACACCGATGCAAACAAAATCGATCTGGGAATCGGCGTGTTTCGCGATGCAACAGGCAAGGTGCCCGTGATGCGTGCTGTGCGAGAAGCGGAGCACCGGTTGTTTGAGCAAGACCTGCCCAAGTCCTACATGTCACCGTTAGGAAATGCTGAATACTGCGCTGACATAGAGGCACTTGCGCTCGGCGCAGACCACCGGGTGATCAAAGACGGTCGCATTGTGTCAGCACAGACACCGGGAGCCGGAAGCGCACTGCGGGCCGGTGCCGAGCTTGTGCAGACACTGTCGCCGCAGTCGGTGGTGTGGGTTTCCGATCCCGTCTGGGGTCACCAGCTGGAATTCTTTGAGAAAGCGGGGCTCACCCTGCGCACCTATCGCTACTATGACCAATTGAATTCGGTCCTGGATTTTGCAGGCATGGTCGAAGACCTGCAGTCGATGCAGGCCGATGACTTGTTGCTTTTACACGGGTGTTGCCACAACCCGACCGGTCAGGATCTGGATCTCGCGCAGTGGCGCACAATTGCCGACCTCGTCGTTGCGAGACAGGCCATTCCTTTTGTGGACATTGCATACCAGGGATTTGGTGCGGGAATCGAGGAGGACGTGCAGGGCCTGCGGCTTTTCGCAGACACGGTTCCACAAATGCTCCTGACGGTGTCTTCTTCCAAGTCATTCGGCATTTACCGGGAGCGTGCAGGGCTGCTGTCGGTCATCGTGCCCGAAGACGCAAGGGACATTGGCAGCGTTCGTCGAAGTCTGCGTGACACGGTCAGGCAGCTTTATTTCATGGCGCCCAACCACGGCGCGGCAATCGTGCATGAAATTTTATCAAGCCCGGATCTTGAGACGCTGTGGCGTCAGGAGCTGGGTGAGATTCGCGAGCATGTCGACAACATGCGTACCGCGCTGCGGACGACCATCGAGCGGCTCAATCCCGGCTTCGATGCGGCCTTTCTGGAGCAACAAAACGGCATGTTTTCGTGCCTGCCGATAAGCGCGGATGAGCAACTGTTGCTGGAACGGGAGTTTCACATCTATATGCTGCCCCACGCACGAGTCAACGTTGCAGCAATGAATGCCGCGCAATCTGCGACGCTCGGCGAGGCGTTCGCCTATGTTCGCGCACAGCGGGCAGCGGAGCCTCATCAGGCATCTGCGTAACCCGGCTCGCTGTCACGGCGAGATACCCAATGTTTCCGATTCGAGATGACAATCCCCAGTTTCTGACCCCCTACGCCACTTACAGCATCGTCATTCTCAATGTCGCAGCCTGGGTGTTCCTGCAGGGTCTTGGAAGAGAGCCCGGCCTGTCCGGCTCGGTCTGTGCATTTGGCCTGATTCCCGGTGATTTATTGCAACTGTCCTCGACCAGTCCGGGCCTCTGCATTAGCGGCGATTCTTCCTGGTATACGACCGTCACATCGATGTTCATGCATGGCAGCTGGATGCACATCCTGGGCAATATGTGGTTCCTGTGGATTTTTGGCAACAACGTTGAAGACGCCATGGGCCCGTTCCGCTTTGTCGCGTTTTACCTGCTGTGCGGGCTGGCCGCTGCCGCCGCGCAGGTCGCGGCCGATCCTTCCTCACCGATTCCGATGGTCGGCGCATCCGGAGCCATCGGCGGCGTGATGGGCGCCTACATATTCCTGTATCCGCACGTTCGCGTGCACATGCTGCTGGTACTCGTGATTTACGTGACCACAGTCGCGGTGCCGGCGTGGCTGATGCTGGGCTACTGGTTTCTGGTGCAAACGCTGGGCGGCCTTGTATCGCAGGGTTCCAGCGGTGGCGGCGTGGCTTTCTGGGCGCACGTTGGCGGCTTTGTTGCCGGCATCGCATTCATCTACGTGTTTCGGGATCGACAGTTGCTTGACCGACATCCCTATCACGGCTGGTCGCAGTCGAAAATTTCGGACACGAACTGGCAGCGTGTGCGGCGGAGACGCTGAGGTGCAGAGAAAGCTGTGGCGAACTACGCTGTTGATTCTTGTGCTGCCGCGAAGTGGCCAGGCGGAGGAGGCATTGGTCGCTGTCGCGACGAATTTTGCCGGCGTTGCGCAGCGCATCGAGACCGAGTTTGAAGCGACCTCTGCACATCGCGTTACATTGGTCACTGGATCTACCGGCAAACTCTTCGCGCAAATCGTTAATGGCGCCCCGTTTGATGTGCTGCTTGCGGCTGACCGGGAGCGACCGCGACTGCTTGAAGATGCGGGCCTGGCAATTACCGGCAGCAGGTTTACATTTGCTGTCGGCCGCCTGGCGGTCGCAAGCCGGGAAGCCGCTATGATTCGGTCCAGCCTGCACGACACGCTCTCTCAACCTGGCAGCGGCAAGCTTGCGCTCGCCAACCCGGCGCTTGCGCCCTACGGCCTGGCCAGCAGGACCGCATTGCAGAATCTGGACTTGTGGGCACGTCTCAGGAGTTCGGTGGTCATGGGCGAAAATATTGGTCAAAGCTATGCGTTGGTGGCGACTGGCAATGCCAGCCTGGGATTCGTTGCTTTATCCCAGGTAATCAATCAGCAGCACCCGGGTAAGCTTTCTTACCTTGTCGTTCCCGGGCGTTTGCATGCTCCCATTCGCCAGGACGCAGCGCTGCTGGTGCACGGACAGCGCAATGCGGCGGCCAAGGAATTCCTGGAATTTCTTGCCAGCGACACTGTGCTTATGCTCGTGTCTGACAGTGGTTACGACGTTGCTGCGAGGTTCCCGGACTGATGCCGGACCTTGGCCCGCTGTGGTTATCATTGGCGCTGGCGGGCATAACGACTGTCATTCTGCTGGTTATTGGCACGCCGTTGGCCTGGTGGCTTGCCGGTACGTCATCACGCTGGAAACCGGCCATTGAAGCCGTCACTGCGTTACCCCTGGTACTGCCGCCAACCGTGCTGGGATTTTATTTCCTGATCGTACTGGGGCCGGCATCTCCGGTAGGCGGATTCTGGGTTCGCATCACAGGCGAGGCGCTGACATTTTCTTTCAGCGGGCTGGTCGTCGCATCCGTTGTTTATTCGTTACCTTTCATGGTGCAGCCATTACAAAACGCGTTCGAATCAGTCGGGCGCGCCCCGCTGGAGGCAGCCGCGACACTGCGGGCACGTCCGATTGATGCGTTCTTTTCTGTCGCCGTACCCTTGTCGAAACGCGGCTTCATTTCCGCCGCTGTCCTGTCGTTCGCGCACACCATCGGCGAATTTGGGGTCGTGCTCATGGTTGGTGGCAATATCCCGGGCAAAACGAAAGTGATTTCAATCGCGATCTACGAGCATGTTGAAACACTAAACTATGCAGAGGCACACGTACTGTCTGCCGGACTGTTGCTGTTCTCTTTTCTAGCGCTGTTTTCATTGTACGCATTCCGGCGTGGAAGTCCGGCCTATGTCCGCTAACGCCAGACATGCTCTGCGACTGCGAGCCCGGGTCGATTTTCCGGGATTTCGCCTGGACGTTGATGAAGTTCTGGAATTAACCGGCGTGACGGGACTGTTCGGGCCAAGTGGTAGCGGTAAAAGTACATTGCTGCGTGTCATCGCCGGACTGGAAGAAGGGGTCAACGGCAGCGTCTCATTCAACGACAAAGTTTGGCAGGACGGCACGGTATTTCTGCCAGCGTGTGCGCGCCCGGTCGGCTACGTATTCCAGGACGCCCGCCTGTTCTCGCACCTTAGCGTGGAAGGGAATCTGCTGTTTGCTGCCAATCGCAGCGCGGACCAAGGCATTGCGCTGGCTGAAGCCGTCAGCGCTATGGGTCTGCAGCCGCTGCTGCAGCGGCATGTTGATACGTTGTCGGGGGGCGAGCGGCAGCGAGTTGCTATTGCGCGGACACTGCTGACGAACCCGCAGCTGCTATTGCTCGACGAACCGCTTGCGGCCCTGGACACGCAGCGCAAACGCGAAATACTCCCTTACATCGACGGTCTGCCGGGCAGATTCGGCATTCCGGCAATTTATGTCAGTCACTCGGTCGATGAGATTGCCCGCCTGGCTGACAACGTCATGCTCCTGGATGGCGGCCGTATTGTAGCTGCAGGGCGAGTGGAAAAAATACTCAACCGGAACGAACCTCGCTCCAGCCAAATGGGTTTTGAAGCCGTCTCAGTCCTGCAGGTTACGGTGCTTGAACATTTGCCCGAACTCCATCTGCTGCGGGTCGACCACCACGGTCAGACGCTCACTGTGCCCGCAGTGGACCGGGTCACAACAGGCGAATCCCTGCGTCTGTCCGTGCATTCGGGTGACGTCGTGCTTGCCACGGATTTACCTACGGGTTTGAGCGTACGCAATGTACTGAATGGCACCGTCATCGATATTGCCGAGGACCCGACAGGTGCCTTCGCCAAGGTCGACGTTGACGTAAATGGGGCAACGATAAGAGCTCAGCTGACACGGCACGCCGTGCATGAATTAAAGCTCAATGCGGGCAGTGACGTTTACGTACTGCTCAAAACTGCGTCATTCGATCGGGACTTTTAGCAGCGGGTCGCGGCTGTTACTGTTCGGGATCACTCTCCGTGCCAATCTTTTCCGGTTCCGGCATTGGCAATGGTTTCGGTGGTGGATTTTCCGTTGGCCCGTCCTTGAGCGCCTGCGCGTCCTCGCGCGTAATCTTGATGAATTTTCCGAGACCACAGGCCGTGCCAGTGCGCATGCCGCGCGCATCGCTGTGCAAAACATTGATTGAGTCGATATCGCAAAGTCGGCTGGCCGCCGTTCTGTAGGAAAAACGGTCTTCGCGTGCCAGCCCGGGGCAGCGGCGCGAGAGAATATTGTGGTAAACGACATCACCGCGCATATAGAACAGGACGTTGCGGTCGTCGATGATATCCGTGGTGCGGATGGACCTTACCGAGATGCAGTTCGTAACGCTGTCATCACTTACCGGTTCCTCATCCTGCGCGTAGGCTGCGAGCGCCGGAAAGGTCAGGCCAGCCAGCAGGCCCAATAACACGTTATTTGTCATTTGCTTGTACATACCAGAATTACCTATGATTAAGTCTACATCGAAAAGTTGACGAATTGCCGCAACTGCGCCCTACCTCAAGAGTAATTAGAAGCATGTCACTACAACTAAGTTCCCGCCATGAGTGGGTAAGAAAATCGGAATTGAGGGCCATGAGCGTTGCCTGTGAGCGCGTCGGTGGTATCAACCTGTCTCAGGGTGTCTGTGATCTCGCGGTCCCCGCGCCGGTATTAAGCGGCGCAAAAAAAGCGATCGACCAGGGCGACAACAGCTATTCCCGACACGACGGCACCGGACCATTACGCCGCGCGCTGGCAGAAAAATACCGGCTCCGCGCGGGACTTGACGTTGACGCCGAGCATAACGTCGTTGTTACTGCCGGTGCGACGGGGGCGCTCTATTGTTCCTGTCTTGCACTACTTGAGCCGGGCGACGAAGTCATCCTGTTCGAGCCCTACTACAGTTATCACGAAAGCACGCTGATCGCGACAGAGGCGGTGCCGGTTTTTATCCCGACGCAGGCACCCGACTGGTCGTTTTCGATGCAGGATCTGGAAAAGGCCGTCTCCAGCAAGACCCGGGCCATAATCGTCAATACGCCTTCGAACCCGTCAGGCAAGGTGTGGAGTCGGGCGGAGCTTGAGCTGGTCGCCGAGTTCTCGAAACGGCACGATCTGTTTGTCTTCACTGACGAGATCTACGAACACTTCGTCTTTGATGATCTCGAGCACATAAGTATCGCTGCATTGCTGGATATGTGGGACCGAACGATAACGATTTCCGGTTTGTCGAAGACTTTCAGCATAACGGGCTGGCGTATTGGTTACGCGATTTGCCCGGCGAAATGGGCCGAGGCGATCGGAAACTTCAGCGACCTCGTTTACGTTTGTGCGCCTACACCGCTGCAAATGGGGGCGGCGGCCGGCATCGTTGAGCTTGACGATGCGTACTTCGAGAAGCTGGCAAAAAAATATCGCAGGAAAAGAGAGATTCTCTGTAGCTCGCTCACCGAGGCAGGCCTGATTCCGTGCATACCGCAGGGTGCATACTATGTGCTTGCTGACGTATCCATGTTGCCCGGCGCCGATAGCAAGGAAAAAGCAATGTACCTGCTCGACAAGACCGGCGTCGCCAGCGTGCCTGGAGAATCTTTTTTCAAAGGGGCGGCAGGCAGGGATATCGTTCGATTCTGCTTCGCCAAGGAAGATGCAGTGATTGAGGAAGCCTGTCGGCGTCTCGAAACGCTGCGCCTGTCGGGATCGAAAAAAGCTTCCTAGCTGCTAACGATGGCCACGCTTCATTATTTTCATGATCCCATGTGTTCCTGGTGTTGGGGATATCGCCCGGTGTCGGATCGCCTGTTTGCATCGCTGCCGGGCGGCGTCAGGTTGCACAAAACTGTTGGCGGATTGGCGCCCGACTCCGACGCACCCATGCCAGATAACTTGCGCAAGGCATTGCCTGAGGCCTGGCGGAAAATTCACGCCATGCTGGGCACCGAGTTCAACTTTGCTTTCTGGACCGAGTGCGAGCCACGACGCTCGACATATCCCGCGTGCAGAGCAGTGCTGGCCGCCGGGAAACAGGATCAGTATGACCAGATGACGGACGCCATTCAGCGCGCCTACTACCTGCGCGCAATGAACCCATCGAATCTTGACACGTTGCAACTGCTGGCCGAGGAACTCGGCCTGGATAGCGACAGATTTGCCGCTGATATCCGTTCACCTGAAGTTGAGGCTGACTTGCAGCAGCAGGTGCAGTTTGCCCGGCAGTCGCCGATTGACGGTTTCCCGTCGCTGGTCCTGGAACTGGAAGGGTCAATGGTCCCGGTTACTCGCGACTATAAGGATCATCGTCCGACGCTGGCACACGTGCAACGCTTGTTGGTTTAACGGTCCCGGGCATTTTCTCGCAGAGAGTGACGCATTGCGGCTTTAGCTGCGTTTAGTAGACCACGTATCAATGACGAAACAATCGTCCTGCGACTCGTACCACCTATCTCTTGCGGCGTCTCATTTTCGCATCAGGCCAGGTTGAGACGATCGGCCGAACCGAATACTAAGATTAGTCGGGACGGCTTTGTTGCATTCGATTATCGCTCAACCGACATGCTCGCAATCAGGCAACCGCAGGCAAATTCAGGGATGGGTTTGTAAAAGTCAATTTCGCCGCGCCCACCGGCGGCACCGGCTACGGCGATAGACGTCCGTATTTCCAGTGCTCCGCCGCCGGCATCCTGCACAATTGTTTCATCCGCATAGCCCGTCATCTCGTCAATATCATTGGCAGCCCAGTGAGCGAGAAACTGCTCGTCCCATGCCGCGTTTATCTTGCCGCTGTCCGGTGTGCATGGCCAATGCGACGTGCCACCGGTGCTGATCAGGGCGATTCGTTCCGGGACCTCATCGAATGCTCGTCGCAGTGCGCGGCCGAAAGCGTAGGCCCGCCTGAGTGGCGAAAACGGTGGCGACTGGCAGTTTATGTTTGCCGGTATTACCGGCAGATCGTATGCCGGAGTCAGGTGGTGCAACGGCACCATGATGCCGTGATCGAATTTCCATTCTTCTGCGTAAGCGACGTCTGCGTCACGCATAGTTAATTCAATAACCCGTCGAGACAATGCTGCATTGCCGGGTACGCGCGTTCTGGGAACGCCGAGCCAGCCTGGATCCTCGATCGGACCCGCATAGTGATCGCTCATACCGATCGCATAGGCAGGCATGTTATTTGCAAAAAAGTTGGCGAAGTGTTCTGCAGAAATAATGAAAAGCGCATCGGGTCCGGTTGTCTCAATGGCTTTTCGCATGCCTGCGAATGCACGCATTAATGCCTGATAGTCATGCGGATTCGCGGCTGCCGGACGGTTGGTGATTCCAGGTGCGTGGCAGCAAACGCCGGCGTAGACAAGACTCATTCTACGAAGCTCATGTCTCTCGCCTAGGGGGCCGCTAAGTTGTCAGGCGTTATGCCTTCGCGCCGCAGGCATTTCCAGGTCGCTTCCCGCGCAAAAATTCGTTCCGCATGATCTCGCCACGCAGGCATATTCGCTACGTGCGGCACAATGTCATCGCGCTGGCTCCAGATCCAGAATACGAGCAGATAGGGGTCAACAACGCTGTAATTATCACCGAGAGCCCATTTTTTTCCTGCCAGTCGCCGGTCGACTTCGAGCAAGGTTTTTTTCAGATTTGGTATGCCCACTTCGTGCAGCTGCGGATAAAGTGCCGGGTCGCTGATCAGGTAGTGCGGTTTAAATAACGGCCGAAATGCAATGTGTACGGTGGCGGTCAGGAAATTCATCCATTCATGCGCCCGCGCTCGAGCCAGCGGGTTATTTTGCGGAATAAGATTTAAGTCGGTCGAGTCTCCGATGAAACTCAATATGGCCTGCGCCTCGGTCAGGACCTCGTCGTCGATCAGTAAAGCGGGGATTTTGCCCCAGGGGTTCACTCGCAGGTATTGTTCCGCCTGGTGTTCACCCTCCCTGATTTTTACGATCTCAACAGAGTAGGGTAGCCCGGATTCTTCCAGCGCGATATGGCAAGCAAGCGAACATGCTCGCGGGCTGGCGAAGAGTTTAAGGTCTGGCAATGGAGTTCCCCGATTGGCTGGCGCACAATTTGCCATGATGCCGGTTTCGGGTTCAACCCAAAAAGCCGAAATCGATAGCGGCGATATCGCCTGACGCAACGCGGCACACCGAACACTTGAATACGGCTGCCACTTGGCTTTTACTTTGGGCTCATTGTCGAATCAACACGAATTGCCGAAGGTGGAGAAATAATGTCTATAAGTAAAAAATGTAGCGGACTTTTGATGACGGTCATGCTGTTTACTGTGTGCAGTGCGCATGCCGCTGAGTTCGAAAAGGGTGATGATGGTGGCATCCTTATTCCGCCGAATGCCGAGATGTTGCTCTACTCCGGATCGATCAACTTCGCGATGCCAGACGGCTGTGGCCGCGAGGATCTTGGCAAAGCAGAATGCCCCGCAGGCGACATGGAAGCGCAGGGAACCGCCATCCTGGAAGGATTCAAAGCGCGCCTGGAAGCGCGTGGGTGGAGCATGGAGAATGTCGTTCGCGCCAATGTGTACGGCGTGGCAGGCGCAGATGGCAAACTCGATTTCGCCGGATTCAATAAGGCGTTCGCCAAATTCTTCAGCCGCGATGACGGCGGCTGGTATCCGGCTCGAACATTCGTTGAGGTCGCGGCCCTGTTTCGTCCGGAGCTGCTGGTAGAAGTCGAAATACTGGCAATGAAGGTCAGGGATTAAGCGCGATCGGCGACTGAACCGGTTAGCGTTCCCGGCGCGAGGACGACATGAGAGCTGGCATAACGATGCTCATGTTCCTCGCGCTGCCCGGCACGGCATTCGGCGCGGATGATCCAGGGGCCGAGTTTCATATGGCTCGTCTCGTTTATTCGAGCAACCAGGGGCAGCGGGCCTGGCGGCCCTGGTGGGCGATCGATTATCCGGAAGCCGAGTTTCACCTTACGCGTGGACTCAGTCGACTGACCAACCTCGATGTTGCGGACGACAGTCGCCATTTACGGCTGACCGACAACGAGATTTTCGATTACCCCTGGCTGTTCGCCCAGCAGCCGGGTCGCTGGCTGCTGCAGGCCGAGGAGGTCGCACGGTTGAGCGAATATATCGCCCGTGGCGGTTTCCTGGTCGTGGACGATTTTCACGGTCAATTCGATTGGCAGGTCATGAGTAAAGCGCTGGGCCGTGCGTTTCCGGACTGGCCGATTGTGCGCTTGCCTGAAGATCACGAATTGATGTCGGTCCTGTACGACCTTGATCAAAGCACGCAGATACCGGGCCGGCGACACCTGTACCGGGCCGACAACGGCGAGATCAAGGCGCAACTCTATGGTCCTGCCGAGTGGCACGGAATCTATGACGGCAGTGGACGGCTGGTGGTGGCGATCAATTTCAACATGGACATGGGAGACGCGTGGGAACACGCGGATGATCCGATATACCCGGTGCCCATGACCTCACTGGCATATCGTTTCGCCGTCAATTATGTCATCTATGCGATGACTCACTAGACTGCGACGACTAATCCTGGTGTGGCGCAGACGCCCGGCTGATCGAAGCGTGTCCGTTCTAGGAAGTGTTGAGCATTGCTGCGTCTGTGTCTGTGTCCACGGGCTTGTTCATGTCGTCGCGACGGATCACTTCGTACGCAGCGCGTCCCTGCAGGATGTCGACCGCGGCATGCAGAATGATCGACAGCCACAGGGATCCGCTCAGCAGGTACAGGCCGGCAAAGACGGCCCCAACCAATGTGACCTTGGGCAGATTGGCCACGCCCTGGTAGGCGTGAGCGATGCCGAAGCCGAGCACACTGATCAAGGCCGCTAACCAGACCGGCATAAACTGGCTGAAGTACCAGATCATAAAACCGCGCCACAGGGTCTCTTCGACAATACCGGCGGTCAATGACAGTGCGTAGAAGCGTGCGAGTTCGTTGCCGTTTCGCGGAATGATGATCTCAAGAGTGCCGAGCTGGCCGCGGAAATTACGGATATCTTCGTTTGGTGCAGCCTGGATCTGCCGGATCTGCATAATAAGAAGGACAATGCCCAGCGCCGCTGCAATGACGCCAATATAGAAAGATAAATTCGTTGTCAGTCCAAACCCCAGCGTCTGCATGCTCCTGCCCTGGTAGAGCCACGCGCCGACGGTCAGGGCGAACAGCGCCCACTGGCCGGTGATCGTCATCTGGTACAGATAGCTGCGGTGGACGGTTTCGCCTGCTGCAATGCGCCGCAGCAATCGCTGGAAACTCATGTAGCCGACTACAGGGTGGATGACGGCAAGGATGACAAGCAGCAAATGATCGATAGGAGTCATGTTTGTTTCCGTGAGGATGAATATTTATACTAGTGTGAATAAAGTTTATTCACGCTTTTGTGAATAGTCAAGATGAATTTTTTATATTTAATAAACAAAGGGTTACCTGAATGGACACCTATGTCGTTAAGCGCCTGGAGCAGGCGAAGCTACTGTCCGACCCATTCAAACTGAAACTTTTGGAGGGTTTTGCCGGAAAACCGTCGACGACCAAGCAAGTGGCTGATCGCATGGGGGAGAAGGCGCCGCGTCTGTACCGGCATGTTGATGCGCTGGTCGACGAAGGGCTCCTGACGCTGGTCGAGGAAAAACCGAAACGCGGCACGATCGAACGTTACTACACGACTGTCGCTGCTCGATTCGAGGTAGATCCGGAACTGTTTTCTCCTGTGACGGGCAACGACAACGAAATGGCTGAGATGATTCGTGCATTATTCCGTGACACCGAGTCAGACCTGTTGCGGATCTTTGCAGCCAAGGGAAACAACGAGCCCGACCCGCATGACTTGCCGCTGGTCATGAAAGTAGCTCTAAGGGGTTCGCGGGCCGAAATCGAGGCGCTCAGAGAAAAGCTCGAAGCCTGGCTGGCAGAATGCGAAATACTTGCAACAGCGGAAGACCTGTCCGAGGACAGCGTTTCCTACAATGGACTCCTTGCTTTCTATCCTGCAGACACCGGAAAGTAGGCATATATTGTGTGCTTGCTATTCTGTCTGACGTAGAGTGGAAAAATTAGGTGTGCATTTGCTGCCAATCCGATTGAATTTATGCATCGCTACGATGGTCTGTAATATAGCCCGAGCAAAACAGGAAGCTCCCGATAATGCTTAAGCCCGCCAGGTTGGCATGGATTGCATGTGTGCTGTCAGTTGTGACTGCGAGTGTCTGGGCGCAGGTCGGTGACGCTGAAGCCGAACCACCCGCAAGGGTGGTCCGCGAGGCACCGGGTGAATTCCAGTTTGTGCGCCTCGCCTACTCGTCGAACAGCTATGGTCGCGGCGGCTGGGGACGCCGCCAGATGTGGCAGACCGACTGGCCGGACGCGGAGCACCATTTTTCCCGCGGCGTGGATCGCCTGACGCGCGTTGCCGTCGCAGAGCAGGGAAGAATTCTGTCTCCCCTGGATGAGGAAATCTTTGATTATCCATGGATCTATGCAGTCGAGGTCGGCTACTGGAGCCTGAACGACCAGGAAGCGAGCCACATGCGTGACTATCTGCTACGCGGCGGGTTTCTCATGGTTGACGATTTTCATGGGACCTACGAATGGTCTGCATTCGTCGCGTCTATGGAGCGTATCTTCCCGGACCGCCCGATTGTTGATATCCCTGAAAACGATGCCGCATTCCACGTCATCTACGATCTGGATCAACGTATTCAAATTCCGTCCCGGATGTTCATCTATTCCGGCCAGACGTTTGAAAAGGACGGCTACACGCCGCACTGGCGTGGTATTTATGATGATGAAGGACGCCTGATGGTTGCCATTAACTTCAATATGGATATCGGCGACGCCTGGGAACACGCTGACTGGCCTGATTATCCGGAAAACATGACTGCGCTCGCTTACCGCTTTGGCATTAACTACCTGATCTATGCGATGACCCACTGATGAGGTCATTCATTGTTTGAATTCCTGTTCAAGTATTCCCGCGAGGACTATGCTCGCAGCGAGTTGGTGTTTGCCGGTGACTGGCCGCAATGGCTCATTTACGGCCTCGTCGTACTGTTCGTGGTCGCTGCGCTTGCCGGCCTGTATCGGCATCGTGGCAACTCATCGGCGGCGCAGCTCGCGACCATCGGGTTTTTGCAGGTCCTGATGGTTGCGGTCATTGTGATCATGCTGCTGCAACCAACGCTGACAACGGAAAGACTGCGAGACGGCGAGAACACCGTGGCGCTGGTGCTCGACAACTCGGAGAGCATGGCACACGGTGCTGCCGAATCCAGATTCGTGGTTGCGAGGAGAAATCTCGAGGCCGCCGTTGTAACGGACGATACGCCAAACCTGACGTTGCGTCGTTATGAACTCGGTGAAAGTTCAGTTGCAGTAGAGTCGTACCTGGACACAGTGCCCGACTCGGCTGCCACGTCAGTTGCAGAATCGCTGCTGCGAATCCTGGACGAAGCACGCTTCAGTCCTTTGGCCGCGGTGGTCTTGAGTTCAGACGGTGCCGATACCAGCGGTGGCCTGACGGCCGACGAGCTCGACGAGATTGCCGCATTCGGCGTGCCCGTGCACACCATTGGCGTGGGTCGCAGTGCGATGCCGGAAGACATCGAGTTGTCTGACGTCACTGTGCCGGACAGGGCGCTGCCCGGCTCGACTATCTCTGCTCGCGTAACCGTGCAACATGACGCGGCGTCTTCTACCCGCATCAAGGTTTACGATGGCGACGATCTGCTGCAACTGGTGCCGCTGGAACTGGCCGGCGACGTGAGCTCGACCACAGCCTGGGTCGACGTCGAAGTCGGCGAAGCAGGACCGCATGAACTTCGATTCAGTGTTGACGGCAATGCCGAAGAACCCGAGTTGCGTAACAATACCCGGGCGACGCTTGTTGACGTAGCGAACCAGGAGTATCGCATCCTGTATTTCGAGGGCGAGCCACGCTGGGAATACAAGTTCCTGCGCAGAGCAGTTGCAGGCGACGAGGACCTGGGCATTGCCACGTTGTTACGGGTTAGTCCCAACAAGTTTTACCGACAGGGCATTGATTCGGCAGAGCAGTTGCAGGACGGATTTCCGGCGACACGCGACGAATTATTTACCTACGACGCATTGATCGTGGGCAGTGTTGAGGCTGCCTCACTGTCCGAAGAGCAGCAGATAATGATTCGCGACTTTGTCAGCGAACGGGGTGGCAGCCTGCTGATGCTTGCCGGTCCAAGCGGACTGGGCAACGGCGGCTGGGGGCAGTCTGCGATTGCCGGTGTGCTGCCTGCGCGTTTGCCTGCCACTACGACAGACTCCTTTCACCGCAAGAAGGCAGGCGTGACGCTGACCCCGCAGGGTGCGGACAGCCAGATGTTGCGCTTTGCAGCGGCGGGCGACGAAAATCGAGACGCCTGGCGTGAGCTGCCCCAGGTCGCCGACTATCAGTTGGTTGGCAGCCTGAAACCAGCGGCGGTGACGTTAATCAACGCGGAAACGGACGTTGGACAGGTACCTCTGCTGATTACGCAGCCGTTCGGTCGCGGGCATACCTATATCCTGGCAACCGGCGGTACCTGGCGGTGGCAAATGAGTTTGCCCGTCGAGGATCTGAAGCATGAAACATTCTGGCGGCAACTGTTGCGCGGCCTCGTGGCCAGCGCTCCGGAAAATGTATCACTGGTAGCAACCGGCAACCCCGGCGACACAGACTTAACGCTCAGAGCGGAATTTCGTGATGATGCTTTCAACCCGGTTGACGATGTTGCCGTTACGGTCGTGGTTTCCCACGACACCGGCGAATCTTTCACAGTAGCGATGCAACCCGATAGTAACGAGGCGGGCGTATTCCTGGGGCAAATAACGCCACCCCAGTCGGGGACCTGGTATTTCGAGGCGCTCGCTGAACGCGATGGCGAGCCCATTGCGGTCGGTCGAACCAGCATTCTGCATGAAGCAGGACAGGCAGAGCATTTCGGCTTTCGCAGCAACAGTGGTCTCCTGCAGCGTCTGTCTGAAGCGACGGGCGGTCAGTATTTCGACACTGACGATTTGTCGGCCCTGCCTGATCTCCTGCGCTATTCGAGTTCCGGAATTACCGAAACAGAATACCGTTCTGTGTGGGACGCCCCGGCATTCTTCTTCTTGCTGCTGTTGCTGAAAGCCGGCGAATGGTTATTGCGACGCCGCTGGAGATCAATATGAAGTTGCGATTGCCGCTGTTATTGCTCTCATTATCCTGGTCGGCCGTCACCTCCGCGGATTTACATGTCGTCGTGGTTGAAGGATTGGGTGGAGAAGCCCGCTACAGCGAACAATTTGCAGAGCAGGTGACGGCTATCGCAAATGCGGCAGCAACGATGACATCATCCGATCGCGTCACTTTGTTGCGCAGCGATGCGGCAACTCGTGATGCCGTTTTTAGCTACTTCGACGAACTCAACGCCTCCGTAGACGAGGATGACCGGATTGCGGTCTACCTGGTGGGACATGGCAGTTATGACGATCATCAGTATAAATTTAATGTGCCCGGTCCCGACCTGACCGGTGAAGACCTGCAGGAATTGCTGGACGCTAATCCGGCCGGCACGCAGCTGCTGATCAATACCAGCAGCGCGAGCGGTGCACTTCAGGAACATATGACCGATGGCCGCAGAACGCTGATCCTGGCGACCAAAAGCGGCGTTGAACGGCACGCTACAAGATTCGGTAGCTATTTCACCGCGGCGTTATCCGCGGGCAGCGCCGACCTGGACAAAAACAACATCGTCACGGCGGCAGAGGCATTCCAGTTTGCCGAGCGCCAGGTTGCCGACTACTACGAACGCAATGGGCAACTGGCTACCGAACACCCGGGCATGGCCGGTGACAACGCGACGCGCTTTGGCCTTGCACGTCTCGGTGCCAACGTGCCGGTGAGCAATGATACGCAGCTTCGTGAACTGTTCACGAGGCGCGATGCAATCAATGCATCGATTGAGGATCTGCGACTCCGTCGTGACGCAATGACGGCAGACGAATATCAGAATGAGCTGCTACAAAGCATGCTCGAACTGGCAATTCTCGAGGATGAGATTGAGCAACGGGAGGCGCAACTGCAGGAATGAAGCTGCGCCTCGCGATCCTTGCATTATTGTCGATCCTTGCGGCAGGTGGGGAATCGCTGGCGCGCGATATCCACTATGGGGCCATTGACAATGCAGATTTGCTGCGCTGTGACAGGCTGACCTGGACTGGCAAGCTGTCCGAATCCAGGGCCTGCTACCAACAACTCCTCGTCGGAAATGCGGCGGCCGAGATCAAGGCCGAAGCAGCGTGGGCACTTGGAGATTTACAATCAGCAAACGCCCAGTTTCGCGTTGCGGCGGGACAGCGACCTGACAGCGCTGCTATTCGCGTTCGCTGGGGTGACCTGTTTGCTGCTTCGCATCAGGATGGCGAAGCGATGAATATCTACCGCGAAGCGCTGGAACTCGATGCCGTCAATCCGTTCGCGAGACTTGGCGCCGCCCGACTGCTGGTCGGCGGCTTCGATGACGAGGCGAATGCTTTTCTTGAGCCGCTACTTGCCGATCAGTCCGTGGCGGCCGGCGCACGCGCTGCCGCCTGGTTGCTTGTGGCGAGGGTGTCGCTCGAAAACAGCAATTATGCGCGGGCAGAAGAAGCGCTGGATGCAGCCGAAACGCTGCTTCGCGACAACGACTGGCCGTTGCTCGAGCTATACGCACTCCGGGCCGCGGCCGACCTGCTTGATAATGTCACCGAGAGTCGCTACACGCAGCTATCGCTGCAGGAGAACCCAGGCTTTGGCGACATTTATGCCATACCGGCACATTTCTATGTCATCACGCGGCGCTACCGGGAGGCGATTGACCTTTACCAGAAGGCTGTTGATATTCAGCCGGGCCATGCCGAGGCGCACGAAGAGCTCGGCGTCAACCTGCTGCGCGACAACCAGATGAGTCGGGCTCGTATGCACCTGGAGACTGCATACAAAGAAGACCCGTTCAGTCCCAAGGCAGTCAACACGCTGCGCCTGCTGGATTCATTCGAGGACTTTGACCTGATCAGTGATCCCGATACGCCAGGGACCGGCATACTGCCTGTTCTGTTTCGCCTGCACCGCGATGAATCCGCCGCAATCCTGCCATATGCGCTAGAGCTGGCACGCGACAGCATCCGTGAGTTCACGGCGAGATATGGCTTCGAACTCACAGAGCCGGTCGTCATCGAAATGTATCCGGACCACGAAGATTTTGCCGTGCGAACCGCAGGCATGCCGGGCATTGGCATCCTGGGCGCAACCTTTGGCTATGTCGTCGCCATGGACTCACCCTCCGCGCGGCCACCGGAACAGTTTCAATGGGGCACTACGCTTTGGCATGAGATGGCGCATGTATTCACGCTCGAGGCGACCAATCACCTCGTGCCGCGCTGGTTCAGCGAAGGCGTGTCGGTGTTCGAGGAGTGGCGCAGCGGACCGAATCAGGGTGTCAGGATTCCGCTATCGGTCTACACGGCAATGGCGGACGACCGGTTCCTGCCAGTCGCTGAACTCGATGAAGGTTTCATTCGACCGACCTACGAAGAGCAGGTCATTGTTTCCTATATGCAGGCCGGGCTTGTATGCCAGCACATCGATGAGGAATACGGCACGGACAAGCTGCGCGCAATGCTCTACGCATTTCGCGATGGCATGCAGACGGGTGCGGCAATCGAGGCGGTACTGGAGATGTCGCCGGCGACGTTTGATAAAAATTTCAAGCGGTTCGTTGAGATTGAGCACGGCGAGATTCTGGCCAGCCTTGATGAATGGCAAAGGACACAACAATCGATCGCGGGGCACATTGCTGCCAGCGAATGGGCGTCGATCGTCGAACTTGCGAAACACCTGATCGAAATATTGCCGCAGTATGTAGAGCCTGACAGCCCCTATATTGCACTCGCAAAAGCACAGGAAGAAATGGGCAATCACGAGGCCGCGATGCGTGCACTTGAGACATACTGGCGGCAAGGTGGCTATTCGCCCGCATCGTTGCTCAAGCTTGCCGGCTGGTTGCGGGAAGCAGGCAGGTCGATTGACGCAATTGAGGTATACAAGAGCGTCAATATGGTCGATCCGTTTGGCGAAGAATCGCACGCTGCCTTTGGCGAGCTGCTGCTGGAGCAGGACCGAGCGGAAGAGGCGTTGCGGGAATTTGCCATTGCACTCGCTTTGAATCCACACGATAAGGCCAGCGCGTATTATCGAATGGCCATGGCGCAACACGCGCTTGGCAACAACGAGCAGTCACAGGCCCAGCTTCTGCTGGCACTGGATGTAGCACCCAATTATCGGCCCGCGCAACGGCTTTTACTGGAAGTAATGCGTACCGAAAACGGCAATTAGCATAGGAAAAACGGAATAACTATGGCGACAAAACAAGAAGAAGTATTTGAATCGGACGAAGTGCGTGAACTGGTAGGCAGGTTTCAGACAGTCACTGGCGGACTTCGAGACGAAGTTGGCAAGGTCATCATTGGACAGGCAGACGTCGTCGAGCACCTGCTGATTACGCTGTTGGTAGGTGGTCACTGCCTGATCACTGGCATGCCCGGCACAGCCAAGACACTCCTTGTACGAACGCTCGCCGACGCATTGGGACTCACGTTTAAGCGAATCCAGTTCACGCCGGACCTGATGCCGACGGATGTGACCGGGACGGATATCATCGAGGAAGATCAGGCAACCGGAAAACATTCCTGGACCTTTGTGAAAGGGCCGATCTTCACGAACGTTCTGCTGGCCGATGAAATCAACAGAACGCCGCCCAAGACGCAGGCAGCACTACTCGAAGCGATGCAGGAAAAATCGGTTACGGTTCGAGGAGAACATCACACACTGGCGCCGCCATTTTTTGTTCTTGCAACACAAAATCCGATTGAGCTGGAAGGCACGTATCCGCTGCCCGAAGCGCAGCTTGATCGTTTCCTGTTCAACGTGCTGCTGGATTACCTAAGCGATGACGATGAGCTGGCGGTGGTGAACCGTTTTACAACCCGCGTAGACCTCCCGCCGGTATCTGCCGTCACCAATGCCGAGGACATCGTCAGGTTTCAGTGGCTGACACGACAGGTGCCGGTATCTGAAGAAGTGAATCGATATGCTGTGAATCTCGTGCGCGCGACGCGACCCGGTGAAGACGTGGCACCCGAAGTCGTCAAACGCTACGTGAATTTCGGTGCCAGCGTGCGCGCGACCATGTTCATTAACCTTGCCGCCAAGGCAAACGCGCTCTTGAATGGTCGTTATCACGTGACCAAAGAGGATGTGCGGGCCCTCGCGTTACCGGTCCTTCGGCATCGTGTGCTGTGTAACTATTTTGCGGAGTCCGACAAGATGACCGTAGATGACGTTCTCACTGAAATGCTGAACAACGTCGGAAATTAGAAGCGTGTCCACCGCCCATACCCGGCCGCAATCAACCCGGGATTTATTGCGTCCCGAGGTGCTCGCCAGCCTCAAGAACCTCGACCTGGTTGCGCGCTCCGTCGTGGAAGGCGTGATGATCGGGTTGCACCGTTCTCCCGCTTTCGGCTTCAGCCAGGAGTTCGCTGAGTATCGCGCATATGCCGAGGGCGATGACCCCCGTTTTATCGATTGGAACGTTTATGCTCGAACCGGAAAAACCTACATCAAGCGATTCCTTGGCGATACGAACTCGCACCTGATGATCCTGGTCGACACAAGTGCGTCAATGGGTTTTGGCGGTCCCCCTGTGACGAAACTCGAATACGCCAAGTTTCTTGGGGCCAGCCTGGCGTTCCTGGCCGCACGTCAGCATGACGCGGTCGGCTGCATGATCTTTGACGAGGAGGTCAGGGACTATCGGGCGCCGTCATCGCGCGGTGGCAAGTTGCAGGGCGTACTGCATTGTCTGGATAGTGCCACCGCATCCACGGGTACAAAGTTTGACAAGCCGTTCGACAAGTTTCGGGAGACGATGACCCGGCGCGGGTTGGTCGCGGTGATTTCTGACTTCTATTGCGATATCGAGGAACTGCTGGCTGGCGTCAGGCCGCTCGCCTGGCACGGACAGGATGTCGTTCTTTTCCAGGTGCTGGACAAGCAGGAGCTCGACCCGGAGTTCAAAAGCAATGTCCTGCTGGAGGACCTAGAGACAGGCGAGGCGATTGAAGTCGCTCCGCAGTTCATGAGTGAAGCTTATCCGAAGCGAATTCGTGCACATGTCGACGACCTCAAGAATGCCGCCGCAGGCATCGGTGCGGATCACGTGTTGGTAAATACCAGTAATTCCCTGGATGAGGCATTGCGCAACTACCTGCTGTTCCGGCAAAGGCGGCAATAATGAGTTTTCTCGCGCCACTGTTCCTCTTCGGGGCCCTCGCCATAGCGCTGCCATTCTGGCTGCACAGATTGCAAACGCAGAGTTCAGAGAGAAAAGCGTTTAGCTCGGCGATGCTTCTCGAGTCTGCGAAACAGCAGGTGCACGTACGCCGAAAGTTGAAATACTTCTTCTTGCTGGCACTGCGCGTGGCAATGCTGGCACTGCTCGCGCTGGCATTCGCCAAGCCGTTTTTTACGGTTAGCAATGACAGCGTCATGGCAACCGCGGCGGGGACCCGTCTGATCGTTGTCGATACGTCTGCATCCATGGGCCGGGAAGGGGTCTTTTCGCAGGCCCAGGGAGAAGCGCGACGGGCAATCGACGACGCACCTGGTGACGCACTCATCCAGGTGCTGGCGGCCGACAATGCCCTGCGGATTGCCGGAGAGCCGGGCAATGACAAAGCCGCGCAGCGATCCGTCGTCGCGGGGCTGTCGGTAAGTGAATTACATCTAAATTATGGCGAAATGATGAGTGCGGTTGAACGCATTGCCGCGACACTGCCACAGCCCGTGTCGCTGCACTTCATCAGCGATTTCCAGGCCAGTGCGATGCCGGTTCGTTTTTCGGATCTAGTGCCGGCCGGGGTCGTGGACCTGACGCCGCATGTCGTGGGAACAGGAGAGCCGTTCAACTGGTCGGTCGAGTTTTTGCGTGATGGCGCAGAGGGGCTCGACGTCGGTGTAAGTGGCGCGGGCGACACTGAACGCATCGCCGACATGGAGTTATCAATAAACGGAGTCGTCGTCGAAACCCTGGGCCTGAGCCAGACCGGTCAGCAAACGCTGCGCTTTGACGCACCCGTCTACGAGCCGGGTGAGAACCGGGTGGAAGTAGTGATCAATGCCGATGACGACTTGCAAATCGATAATAACTGGTATCACGTGGTCAGCAATGAACCGCCGGCTACGATCCCGCTGATTACACTGAACTCGGGCGGCCTGCCACTGACCTATCTTTCCGCCGCGCTGGAATCGGCGGGTGACTATGTGGTGGAACCGCTGCTCGCAGGCGATTTTGATGCGCGTGTTTTGAGTCGCTATGCGTGGGTCGTTGTCGATGATATTGGCCTTATCGATCCCCAGCTCGAACAGGCACTGAATGATTTTCTGCTGGGCGGCGGCAACATTCTAACCTTCTCCGGAGAGCGGGCCGCTGCAATGGAAGTATTGCCACTGACCGGTCATCGCCATAGTTCGAGCAGTGTGCGCACGCAGGCCGACGAATTTCTCTCTGTGGGACAGATCGATGTTCGCCATCCGGCGCTGGCACAGACAGAAGGATGGCCGAGCGTCAACGTGACCCGCAGCATGCCGGTCGTCGTTCAGGATGAAGACAACGTTCTGATCCGGCTTGAAAACAACGAGCCTTTTCTTATTGAGCGGCGAATGGGCGTCGGACGCCTGCTCCTGTTGACCGGCAACCTCGATAATCGCTGGAGTGATTTGCCGGTTCGCCCGGTGTTTGTGAGTTTCATTATTGAAGCTGCACGATATCTTTCAGGAATCAACGAAATCTCAAAGACCTATACTGCCGGTGCGAGCTTGCCATTGTCGCTGACCGGCAACACCTCGGGACAGGTAGTTGACCCCGACGGCAATACCATTTTGTCACTGGCGGATACGACCCGGGAGCAGCAGGTCAGCCTGGATAAAACCGGTTTCTACGAGGTGTATACACCGCAAGGCCAGGCCGTGATTGCTGCAAACATCGACCCACTGGAGTCGGATCTGCGAAGACTGACGCAGGACGTTCTGGACCGATGGCAAAATACAACGGGAGGTGAAGCGCTCGCCGTTGCAGTCGCCGCGGGTGCCGAAGAAACGAAGACGGTCGAACTCTGGCACTGGGCGCTGCTGTTGCTGGCGATCGTCGTTATCGCGGAATCTATACTGGGTAACGTGCACCTGACGGCACAAAGAGCCTGATCTGGGAGCAGGGTCAACGCATGCCACAAATTGAATTAACCGGCACGTAAGAGGAGTCATCAGGATGGCCGACGCAAGCAGCAGTTCAGTGCCTCACGCGTGTCCTGTTGGCATGCTGTCCGACAACTTCAAGCTGGGAAATGCGGACCTCGAAGCCCTGTACGCATCTGCCAGGAACAAATACCCGGTTACCTACCTGCCGGATATTGATTTCTGGGCCGTCACGCGCTTCGAGGATGTCAAAGCAATTCTCAAGGACACAGAGCGGTTTTCATGTGCAATCGCGATGGACCCGCTGGTGCCTTTTTCCGATGAAATGGTGCAGTGTTTGCGGGACGGTGGGTTCGCAGGAAAATCGAACCTTGTTGCGAATGCGGACGCGGAAAGTCATGACCGCGTTCGCCGACATGCACAGAGCGGGTTCGTGCCGAAACGCATGGCCGAGCTCGAGCCACGAATTCGCACATTGGTTGACGCCACTATCGACGCTTTTATCGACAGGAAATCTGTCGACCTGGTTGCGGAGATGCTGTATGAATTGCCCGCCCAGGTCTTGTTCATGTTGCTCGGGATCCCTGAGGCCGAGGTCAGCAATGTCAAGCGCTGGGCCGACAACAGGCTTTTGTTGATTTTTGGCAAACTTACAAAGGAAAAGCAGCTCGAAGCCGCGCATGAGCTGGTTGATTACTGGCAGTACTGCGTGCGCCACGTCGAAAGCAAGAAAGCGTCGCCCGGGGCCGACCTGCCCAGCGACATGCTGGCAGCCCGCAACGGCGACGACAGCATCCTGACGATGATGGATATTACTTTGACTGTTTTCGGCCTGCTGCTGGCCGGGCATGAAACGACCAGCAACATGTCTGCCAACGCCGTACTCGCGTTACTCGAAAACGAAGGAAGTTGGCAACAACTGCAGCAAAACCCGGCGCACATTCCAAATGCCGTGGAGGAGCTAATTCGCTATCGGCCGTCCGTCGTGGCATGGCGCCGCAAGACGCTCGAAGCCGTTGACATTGCCGGTGTTCCGATTCCGCAGGACTCGCGCCTGCTGCTGTTCCTGGCAGCCGCGAATCGCGACGGGAAAAAATTTGACGATGCGGAAATCCTGGACCTTACGCGTAAGAACGCGCGCGCACATATCAGCTTCGGTTTCGGTGCACATTTTTGCCTCGGTGCGCCGCTTGCCCGGCTTGAACTGCAGATTATTCTCGAACGGCTTACCCGGCGAATACCGGACATGCGCCTGCAGACTCCGCAGGATTTCAGTTTCATCAAGACGGTCCAGTTCAGGGGCCCGACAGCCCTGCACGTGGAGTGGTGAGGTGTCATGGGAAGCGATATGACCCGGCAGATACATAATCTGTTGATAAGGTGTGAACCACCTTGAGATTCTGCGATCATAGTCATAGACCCAGTTGTTGCAAGGAAAATCGGCCGACGCACAGATTCCAGGCGTATTTCATTTTTTGGTCGTCAAGTGTGACGAAATGATGCTTCGTGTGTTGGATAAACATCTGATTACATAGGTGAAACTGAACGGCAGCCATCTGCCACTCAAATGACACCGCGCCGAATGGAGCGCGCATGAGTTCGACGAATGAGTTTGAGCAGTACCTGACTCAATTCAGGCAGCGCCTGAAACGGCTCGTGCTGGCTCGCGGTGGCGCGATCCTCCTGGTTGCAGCTCTGGTCATTACCCTGGCGGCGGTAGCCATTGCTATCCGGCAGGGCTTTCCCAATGACATTGTTATTGCGTCGCGCCTGTTGTTGCTGGCGGTCGTTGCGGCCATCGCGTGGTGGCTGGTCATTCTGCCGCGACGAAAAGTCAGCGCAGATGGCGCTCCCGAAATTGAGGAACGGACGCCGGCATTTGACGGTCGGGTTACGACCTGGAAGGAAATTGATGGCAGCCGCAATCCGATGTCGGAACTGCTGGCAGAGGACTCGCTGCGCATTGCCCGCGAGCATCCGGTTGAAAAGCAGGTGCGCGGGCAGGAATTTTCTCTGACGCTCGGCGCGGCGGCCGTAGCGGCCGCTGCATTGCTGTTTTTCGCGATTGCCGGGCCGGGCAACTATGCCTACGGCGTCCGCCACCTGTGGTTCGGCTGGGCGTTTTCGGATCTCCTGCCGCCGCAAAGTATAGAGGTAACGCCGGGGGACGACGGCATTCGCATGGGCGGCACGGTCAATGTGCGAGCCGCCATGCAGGGATTCGAGCCCGGGCAGGCCTGGGTGCACGCGCGTTTCGGCGACGGCGATTGGCAAGAGGTCGAGATGTCGGACCTCGATGAAAGTTTCGAATTCACGTTTTTCTCGGTGCGCGAGCCGCTGGAATACTACGTGTCGGCAGCGAACGTCCGCAGTCCGAGCTATGAAGTAAAAGTCGTAGACCTTCCAGTGATCGAAAATCTTGCGGTTACCTACCAGTATCCCGAGTGGACCGGCAAGGACGACGAGACAGACGATCCGGGTGGGGACGTTCGGGCGATCGCCGAGACCCGTATCGAGGTGCGGATCACCGCTGACCGGCAGATGACAGTCGGCGACCTGGTCGTCGATGACCGGCAGATCGAACTGGAGGTCGACGGCAATTCGGCAACGGCCGTGTTTGACGTCCACCAGGATGGTCAGTATTACGTGGCAGCAAACGTTGGCGGCGAACAGATACGGTTGACAGATGACTACTTCATCAAGCTGCTCGACGATGAATTGCCGACGATTGAGTTTGCGCGCCCGGGTCGTGACTGGAGCGCGAGCAGTATCGAGGAAGTTACGGCGCGCATCACAGCACAGGATGATTACCAGCTTGAGGGCCTCGAGCTGCGCTACTCGGTCAATGGCGGCGACTGGTTGTCCGTTGAGCTACCGGTTGCGACAGATGTCACTGAAGTCGATCACGTATTTTTCCTGGAGTCGCTGTCGGCAAATTCGACCGCAGAAGCGCTGGTTCCCGGTGACCTGATTTCCTATTACGCGGTTGCCAGGGATCGTGAGAACTCCGCCCGCACCGATATTTTCTTCATTGACGTGCAGCCGTTCGATCGACGTTATTCGCAGTCACAGCAGTCCGGGGGCGGCGGGCAACAGGGTGGCCAGCAGCAGGATGAAATCTCGCAACGACAGCGAGAGATCATTGTGTCCACATGGAATCTCATCCGCGAAGAGCAGGAAAATCGCAGAAACGATCCGGCCTATGTCTCCGACAATGCGGCACTGCTGTCCCGCGTTCAGGCGACGCTGCGTGAACAGGTGGAGACGCTGGCACGTAGAACCGAGGCGCGCCAGCTCACGGCGTCCGCGGATGAAATTGCGCTGTTTGTTGAGAATCTCGAGAAAGCCGGTGCGGCAATGGTTCCGGCGTCGGAGAGACTTGGCGAAATAGCGCTTGAGGAGGCGATCCTGCCGGAGCAGGAAGCGCTGCAGCACCTGCTTGCGGCCGAGGCTGTGTTTACGGATATCAACGTCTCAATGCAGGCCGGCAATCAGGGCGGTGGTGGTGGCGGTCAGGCAGGGCGTGATCTGACCGAAATGTTCGAACTGGAAATGGATCTTGAGAAAAACCAGTACGAAACCGGCAGCCGGGCGTCGCCGGAAGCACCGCAACAGGCGCTCGATGAAGCGATTGATGAACTTGAAGAGCTGGCGCGTCGTCAGGAACAGCTGGCCAATAATATGAACCAGTCGCAGACACCGACGCCAGCACAGCGCTGGCAGCAGGAGATGCTGCGTCGTGATGTCGAGGAATTGCAGGATCGACTCGAACGCATGCAGCAGCAAAGTGCGGCGAATCAATCACAGGAGTCCTCCCAACAACAGGGTGCGTCCGGGCAATCACAGGATCAGCAGCAAGGGCAGCAGGCGCAGAATGGCTCACCGTCGGCAGGCGGCCAGTCGGGTCAGCAACCCGGCAGTCCGGAAGTCGAAGAGTTAAGGCGCCGCCTGGAAAGCGCGGTGCGCGCAATGAACGACGCAGATGACGCTATGCGCAACGGCGGCAGTCCTGAAGAACTGCAGCGCGCAGCGGGTGAGGCGCAGCGGCAACTCGAAGGGGCCAGAGATCAGGCGAGCGAAGAAATGCAGCGCGCCATGCAGGCGTCTTTAGACGACCTCGCGGAGCGGGCCAGTGACGCATACGAGACCCAGGCGGCGATGGAGAACCAATTGCAGGACGCAATTCGTGGCATCAATGTTGGCAGCAACAATCTCAACCGGCTCGACAGCGGCATGACTATCGACGAAGAATATGCGTTGGCCGCGGAGAAACGACGTCTGCAGGGAGAAATCCAGGCGTTGCAGCAGGATGCAAGAAACACCGCCTCGGAGATCGCCGACAATCAGCCCGGCGCGTCGGAGGAAATTCGCGAAGCGATAGAAAGACTTCGTGAATCAGAGATTGAAACCCGCATGTCGGTCGCAGCGGCCTATATCGAGCAGGGTGAAGCCGTGTACGTTGCGGGCAGCGAAAGTGCAGTGACCGAAGCTTTGCGCCAGCTGCGGGAGGATATGCAGCGCGCACGATCGATGGCGGAAGCGGGCGGTGAAGGTCGCGGTGAAGGTAGCGGCCAACCGCGCGAGGGCCTGTCCGAAACGCTCGCGGAAACGCAGACGCTGCGCCGGGAACTGCAACAACTCGCGCAAGGAGAGCAGGCCGGTCGCGGCAACGGGGCGATAACAAATCGCGGCCGGGACGATCTGCAGCAGTCCACCGGAATCGAAGTCGGCGATTTGGACATCAGGAGAGAATTCGACCTGCAGGCGGACAACATTTCGCAGGATGTCATTGCGCTGTTCCGGGAACTACGCTCGCAGGGCGCCAGCGTCCAGGATATCGACGAACTGCGCCGGCTGGCCGCGGATATTCGGGCTGCGGATTTCAGCGGCAATCCGGCATTGCTCGAGGAAGAGGCACGTCGTGCACTGGCGGCAGTTGAGCAACTTGAAATGGCACTATCCAGAACCGCACGTGCCGGCAACGGCGCCGTGCGGACGAGCGCGACAGACGAAATTCCGAATCAACACAAAGAAATCGTTGCAGATTATTATCGCCGCCTCGGGGAGTCTGACGACGAATCGGATCAGTAGACCGATATCAAGTTCGTTTCGTAATCCTGGAACAGGGCGGGGGATTTGCATGTCAACAATTCGCAGGGCTGCGATCGCAGTCATCGCATCATCGTGTATGTACGCAGTTGCGGTCGATGCCCAGGAAGCTAACGGTGTTCGCTCGCTAACAACGGACGACCTGCTGGCTTTAAAGACCGTTTCGGACCCTCGGGTCAGTCCTGATCGGGAGTGGATCGCCTACGTCGCCGAGCGTGTCGATAGCGAAGCTGATGAGTCGTCATCGCAAATTTTCATGGTCTCCCGGGACGGCGACGAAGTTGTGCAACTAACTGCTGATGACTATTCGGCGTCGACGCCTCGCTGGAGTCCGGATGGAAAATACCTGGGTTTCCTTGCAGCGAAAGGTGATGTTGAAGGGGCGAAGACCCAGGTATGGACGCTTGACCTCCGCGGTGGCGAAGCGCAGCCGTACACGTCCATCGATCAGGGGGTCGCTGATTTCGCCTGGTCGCCCAACGGCATGAAGATGTTGCTGATGATTAATGACAAGTCAGCAGACGAGCTCGCGGCGGAGGCTGCCGAGGCGGCAGGCGTTGAGGCTGTGCCATTACCCTACGTCATCGATCGCCTGCAATTCAAACAGGACGGAGTGCCCTACCTCGACCGTAGTCGTACTCACATCTACGTGGTGGAGGGCAGGAATGCCGCGCCGCTGCAATTGACATTCGGTGATTTCGATGATGCCCAGGCCGCGTGGAGCCCGGACGGCAGCGCGATTGCGTTTGTCAGCAACCGCACCGCAGAGCCCGACGCGAATGCCAATACCGATATCTGGGTGGTGTCTGCCGCAGGTGACGCAACCACTCGCGAGGCCCGGCGGATTACGTCCGGTGATGGAGGCGACAGTGCGCCGGCCTGGAGCAATGACGGCCAGCATATTGCCTATGTCACCGTAACCGAACCTGAACTGATCTGGTATGCCACGAACCATCTCGCGATGGTTTCGGCGGACGGTCGCGATGCGCGCGTATTAACCGCATCGCTTGACCGAAACGTCAGTGCGCCTGTTTTTGCGCCGGACGATCGATCAATCTTCTTTAACCTGGAAGACAGCGGCGAACGGCATCTGGCCGAATACGCCCTGGACTCGGGCAGCATCAATCGACCGATCGAGGGGAACCTGAGCGTGCTCGAATTCTCGCAGCACCAGTCAGGTGATATTGCTGTAAGCATGAGCCTGCCGCATTTGCCGCCAGAGGTTTTTTACCTGACCGACGACACGCTGGATCGATTGACGAACACAAACCAGGCGGTGCTTGCCCAGGTGAAACTGGCAGATGTGCAGAACATTCATTTCGAGAGTGATGATGGCACAGAGGTGGAGGGCTTTATTTTCACGCCACCCGACTACCGAGCCGGTCGGCGTTACCCGACCATACTCAGGATTCATGGTGGCCCTGTGTCGCAATACGATTTTTCCTTTAACGCCGATGCGCAACTACTGGCGGCCAATGGCTACGTGGTTATTATCAGCAATCCGCGCGGTTCCAGTGGTTACGGCCAGGATTTTTCAGCGGCGCTATTCGCTAACTGGGGCGTTCCGGATTTCGCAGACGTCATGGCCGCTGTCGATTATGCCATTGCCGAGGGCTATTCGGATCCGGACCGACTGGGCGTTGGTGGGTGGTCATACGGCGGTATCCTCACCAACTACGTCATTACCAAAACCGACAGGTTCGAAGGCGCTATCACCGGTGCCAGCGAGGTTAACTACATCGCCAACTACGGTCACGACCACTATCAGTACTGGTGGGAGAACGAACTTGGTTTGCCGTGGGAAAACAAGGCGGCATGGGAAAAGATTTCGCCTTGGGAAAATGTCGACAAGATCGTCACGCCGACGCTGGTGATGGGCGGCAAGGAAGACTGGAATGTGCCTATCCAAAATTCCGAACAACTTTACCAGGCGTTGAAGCGTCGCGGCGTAGATACCCAGTTGATTGTTTATCCCGATGAGTCCCACGGCATCTCCAGGCCGAGCTTCAGGAAAGACCGGTGGGAGCGGTATCTTGGCTGGTACAACAAGCACGTAATGGGGCAGTAATTGACTGCCAACGAATCAGCGGAACGTTAGTGACGGGTGAACAAGTTACGTACGATATGGCCTGCTATCTCCGGGTTTTCCCGCAATCTGCGCACGGAATACGCGAACCAGCGTTCGCCGAAAGGAACATAAACGCGTAACGGGTGGCCGTCACCAACAAGACTCGCCCGCATGTTCTCGGCCACACCCAGCAGCATCTGGAATTCATACCGCGAACGGTCGATTTGCAGGCGCTCGATCAATCCCTTCGCCTGCTCCACGAGGTGTGGATCGTGGGTGGCGATCCCGACTTTTACAGCACCGCCGACAAACAGCTGTTCGAGCAACACGCCATAGGCGACTCTAATATCGTCCGCTGCCGTGAAGGCAATTTCCTCCGCCTCGAGATAGATGCCTTTGCACAAACGAATATGCGTTGGACCGGTGTCGAGCAGATGTTTCACATCATCCGGACTGCGGCGCATGCAGGCTTGAATGACGGTTCCGACGTTTTCGAAATCATTGCGCAGTCGTTGGTAAATGTTGAGTGTGACGTCCGTTACGGAGGAATCCTCCATGTCGATCCGTACGAAATTACGCTGTTCTTTTGCGCGCCTTGCGAGTTCACGAATCGCCGCGTAGCAATACTCCGCATCCATTCGCAGTCCGAAGTCCGACAGCTTGACCGAAACATTGCAGTCCAGTTTTTTGCGATCAATTCCTGCTATCGCTGCAAGGTAGAGATCTCGCGCCTGCTCGACTTCTTCCCGGGTTGTACTGTCTTCGCCAAGTACATCAACGGTTGCGCAACAACCCGCGTTATTCAGGGTTCTGACCACATCGAAGGCGCTCGCAAGGTCCGTGCCGGCGATATACCGCCGCGACAGAGTCCAGACCAGCGACTTCGGCAGGTAGGGAATCGGTGCGATGAGCAATTGGTGTAAAAAGTTAACTGACATCGAGTTCACGACGTATTGCCAGGATGCCGTTATTTTGCATCAACTTGCAGCTGCAACGAAGGCAATTCAGGCGAATTGCTCGGTGTCGATCTCCGCCTGCGTCGTCGCAACATAGCGTTCGCCCACGACATTGTGACGATTAATCAATGCGTCTGCTTTCGCCACCGCCGTTGCATCGAGTTCTAAGTCCGCCGCAGCGAGGTTTTCTCGCAGGTGCTGCTGATTGGTCGTACCAGGAATTGGCACGATATTGCTATCGACGTGCAATAACCATGCGAGCGCGAGTTGTCCCATGGAGCACCCGTTGTCTTTCGCGAGGTCGGCGAAAGCGTCCAGTAGTTCAAGGTTTTGCGCATAATTTTGCGGAAAAAATCGCGGCATATTACGGCGCAGGTCTTTTTCCTGCAGCGTCCCTACGTCGCGCAGGATTCCGGTTAGAAACCCTCTTGCCAAAGGAGAGAACGCGACGAAAGTCGCGCCAAGCTCACGGCATGCGTCAAGAATCGCGATTTCCGGTTCGCGCGTCCAGAGTGAATATTCAGATTGCACGGCAGCGACAGGATGAACAGCCTGCGCCTCCTTAAGCGTTTGCGCCGACACCTCGGATAGTCCGATTGCGCGTATTTTTCCGTCATCAACCAGGCGAGCGAGCGCGCCGACACAGTCCTCTATTGGCGTCTTCCTGTCCCATCTGTGCAAATAAAACAGGTCAATGACGTCGGTTTGCAATCGCTGCAGGCTGTCTTCGCATGATTTCTTCAATTGCGACGGATCGTTCGTCATTACGCGCTTACCGTCGACACCATGAAGACCGCATTTGCTGGCCAACAGGTACTCCGATCGGCGCTTCCCAATGGCATTTCCGATGAGCGTTTCATTTGTGCCGAAACCGTACAACGCTGCCGTATCAATCATCGTATAGCCGAGGTCGAGCGCTTCGTTGAGCAATCGCGTGCTGTGCGCATTTGTCGGCGGCGCCCCGTAGGCATGCGACAGGTTCATTGCGCCAAGGCTAATGGCTGACACCTCGACATCCAGGATTCTTCGCGTAGCGACTGATTTACGAGAGATATTCGTCATCGAAAGTGATACTCGGGTAGAAAAAAACGTCGTGCAACTTTCAGATCGGCCGTATTCCTGTTATTCAGGTTTTTCCAGTTTGCGATACTGGCCCGCAAAGAACAGCAGCGGATCACGGTCAGTCGAGCGGAACTCCACAACTTCGCCGATAATTATGAAGTGATCACCGCAATCGTGAATGGCATTTGTCCGGCACTCGAACTGCGCCAGCGTATCCGGCAGCAGCGGTGACCCTCGCTCTGACATGACATGCTCGACATTGGCAAAGAGCGTGTGATCCGACCGGGCGAAATGATTCGCAACTGATTGCGAGTCTGCAGAAAGCACGTTTATCGCGAAATATTCAGCCTGCTTGTAAGCCTCGAGTGAATTGGATACTTTCGCGATATTCCACAGAATAAGTGGCGGATCCAGTGATACCGAGCTGAAACTGTTCGCCGTGATTCCGCAGGGACGGCCCGCCGCGTCCAGGCAGGTCACGACCGTCACGCCCGTTGCAAACTTCCCAAGGCAGCGCCGGAACGCGTTGGAATCACTCATTCGCTTGACAATCCTGGTTTCTTATTAATATATTAATCATTCACATGTTAACGAAAGTGATCTGTCATGGCAACGCAGGAATTCAGCCGATCTCTGCCGATGATGCTGTACCGGGCCCTGGATACAGTTATGCCGAGATTCCGCAAAATTTTCAATGAGTTCGGCCTTACCGAGCAGCAATGGCGGGTTTTGAGAGTGCTCTGGGAGCATGGTGAAGTCGCCTTTAACGAGTTATCTGCGACCACCCTGATTCCGGCGCCCAGCCTGGTAGGTGTGGTGGATCGGTTGACCAACAATGGTCTCGTTGAACGTTTACGATCAGATTCGGATCGGCGCAAGGTTTCAGTCACCGCAACCCGGGCGGGAATGGACCTGGAAGGCAAAGTTACGCCGCGAGTTACCGCCGCCTACGCAGAGCTGCGTGACGCGTTGGATGCGCAGCAATGGCAGCAGCTGATCGACGGCCTGGAACTCGTCGCATCAATTGAAACTACGGCGGAGCGAGAATTGCAGCCCGTCATAAACCAGCAAACAAAAAAAGGTGGACTACATGAGTGTTGCTGAAAGCAGACTGCACAATGGAATTCGAAACGGCGCGCAATATCTCGAAGGACTTAGAGATGACCGAGACGTCTGGATGCAGGGCGAGAAGGTCAAGGACGTCACGTCGCATCCGGGTCTCTGTCGCGGTGCCGAGACGCTTGCCAGGTTTATGGACAGGCAATTCGATCCCAAGTATCAGGATCGGGTGACCTACGAAGACAATGGCCACCGTTACGCTACGTCACACATGGTTCCCAGGTCAGTGGAAGATGTTATCCGGCGCGGCGATGCGTTCTACGAATGGGCGACCTGGTCAAACGGCATGTTTGGCAGGACGCCGGATTACAAGAACGCTTCCGTCATGGCATTTGCGGCGAGCGCTGAGTTTTTGGCGGAGGGCAGGCCTGAGTTCGTCGATAATATGCGCAATTACTATCAGTTCGTTCGCAACAATGATCAGGTGCTGACGCATACGCTTATTAATCCGACGTACAACTTTGCGCAGGCCAAAGAAGGAAAGTACGACGCCAAAGTTGCGCTTGAGGTGGTCAAGGAAACCGATGCCGGCATCGTCGTGAACGGCGCGCGTCTCCTGGCCACACTGGGACCGCATGCAGATGAAATCGAGGTGTTCCCGTCAACTCTGCTTAAAGGATCTGCAGAAAATATTCCTTTTGCTTTCGCTTTCGCGATTCCCATCAGCACCAAAGGTGTGCGGCTGATTTGCAGGGATACCTATGATCATGGCAAGTCAACGTTCGATGCTCCATTGGCGTCCCGCTACGAGGAAATGGATTCTGTTGTCATATTCGAGAACGTCCTTGTGCCATGGGAACGCGTCTTCATGTACAGGGAACCGCTCCTCTGTAATCGAGCATTTGCAGATACCAATGCCGTTATTCACATGATGCACCAGGTTGTCTGCGGCAAACTGGCGAAAGCCGAATTCATCGTCGGGCTGTTGTGTGCCATGGCAAAGGCGACTGGCAAAGACAAGGACATGAATGTTAAGGGAATGATCGCTGAGGCGATGTGGATGGCTGAAAGTGTGCGTGCATTTCGTTTTCAGGCTGAAGCACTTGCCGCCGAGGATCAATACGGCACTTTTGTTCCGCAGCGGCGGCCGCTGGACACATCGAGAAATACTTTCCCGAAAATGTATCCTCGTCTGATCGAAATCGTACAGCTGCTTGGTTCAAGCTCGCTGATGGCGACGCCGGCGGAGGCAGATTTAACCAACGACCTCGCGGATGATGTCGCAAAATATTTTCAGACGGTTAATCTGAACAGCGAGGACCGCATCGCACTCTTTCGCCTCGCGCATGATGTTGCGGTTTCCGGGTTCGGCAACCGGCAGGTGTTGTACGAGCGCTTTTTCTTTGGACCGCAGAATATCATGGCGTCGATCTACTACGATCTCTACAACAAGGACGACATGATTGCGCGCGTGGAAGAACTGCTCAAGCGCTGATGAATTTCTGCCCCGACTGCGGCTCCAGAGTTACGCTGCAGTGCGTCGGCGGTGACGATCGGCAGCGTTTTGTCTGCTCAGGCTGCAAAAAAACGCACTACCAGAACCCGAATGTGCTCGTGGCTGTCTACGTTTGCGTGGGCCAGGAAATATTATGGATCAGGCGCGGCATCAAGCCTGCTATTGGCAAATGGGCTATGCCGGGCGGGTTCATGGAAAATAGTGAGACGCCCGAGTCGGCGGCCAGTCGCGAGTTGCGAGAGGAGACCGGTCTCGACATTCGTCCCGAGCAGATGACCCTGGTGAGCGTCAGTTCGATTTTGCATATGGCGCAAACGCACCTGGTCTTTCGCTGTCATCTTGATGTCAAACCGACGCCCGTCGAGACAGAGGAAGCGACCGAATGTGCCTGGTTCAGCCAGGACAAGTTGCCGTGGACGGAGCTTGCGTTTCCCGGCATAGAACGTCTTGTGCGACAGGTTTACCGCTGGCTTGAATCCGGCAATTACGGCATCCGAGTCGGGTTTATCGATGACGGTGGCAGTCAGTACCGCGTTTATCCGCTATCCCCGCCTGACCAGGATAGTGAATCCACTGCGCCTTAAGCAGTTGCCGATCGATCTTCCGGTGCAGCGGCCGCTGGTGCAAGTGTCTGGTAGAATTCCGCCAGGAGCGCATACAGAGACTCGAGTTTGTGCACACCGAATTCGCACTCTATGTCCGCATAGAGTGCCTCGGAGTCGGGTGCGACCTTTGAGAATAGCTGCTTCCCGCTCGACGTCAGCTTGAATACGGCTCGGCGTTGATCATTCGCATCAGCGGAGCGCGTTACCAGTTTCTCGCTTTCAAGGTGTTGCAGGATGCGGGTCAGGCTAGGCGCCAGCAAAAAACTGCGCCGCGCGAGTTCACCGGCGTCGACCGACTCCAGCGCAGCCAGGGCACGAATGACACGCCACTGTTGCTCGGTGAGTCCGTGATCCCGCAGCATCGGTCGAAAACGCGCCATTGCCGATTCTCGCGCCTTCAATAATTCCATTGGAAGTGAATGTTCGAAATCGCGCAGCGGTGCTGCTCGTTCTTTGCCCTTCGCCATCAGACTCAAACCGCCTCGGTCTTGACTGGGTTGCTGAGAATGCCAATACCGGGAACCTCGACCTCGACGACATCTCCTTCCCTAAGGTATTTGGGAGGATCGAAGCGAGCGCCCGCACCATTGGGAGTGCCGGTTGCGATAATGTCGCCCGGCTGCAGCCGGTAGAACGTCGACAGGTAGCTGATCAAATAGCGAAAGTCGAACATCAGGTTTGACGTAACGTCGTTCTGACGCTCCTCCCCGTTAACACGGGTCATCACCTGCAGCTCGCCCATCGGATCAAGTTCGTCCGGTGTCACCAGCCACGGGCCCAGTGAACCCGATTTTTCAAAGTTTTTGCCCTGCGTGACGTTAAATTTCGCATGCCGCAAATAATCCCGGATCGAGCCCTCGTTCATTATTGTCAGGCCCGCGATGTATTCATGCGTTGCCTCTTTTGGTATGCGCCTTCCTTCCTTGCCGATGACAATCACGATCTCGCCCTCGTAGTCGAGCTGCTCGGACTCCGGCGGATCCATCAGGGGTTGTGCATGCCCTGTCAGTGATTCTCGCGTGCGCATGAAAACGCTTGGATACTTTGGCGCGTCAGAATTGTCTTTGTACTCTGCATTTCGTTTAGCGTAATTCACACCAATACAGATCACCTTTTCCGGGTTCGGAATCGTCGCTAGGTAGGTAATGTCCTCAAGTTGCAAATCAGCGTCTGCGGAACCGGCAGCATTCGCCATCTCGCCCAGCCGATTCGACCGAATTGCCGCCCGCAGGTCCGGTACCTCCGGAAAACGCTTGCCGAGATCAACAACGCCGGCATCGGTTACCGCGCCAAAACTTGCCTTGCCGCCATGCTCGAAGCTCAAAAACTTCATGCGGCGACTCCGTCCAGAAGTCCTGCCCTTTGCAGGACTCCGTCAAGGCGTTTCTCGAGTTCGGACGTCGCCGGCATCATCGGTAAACGATGTTCATTGGCCGGCATTAACCCCAGGCGCTTCATCATGTATTTCATCGGTATCGGGTTCGTGTCATAAAACACCGCCTGGTTAATTTCCAGCAGGCGGTTATGCAACTGACGTCCCTGGTTGAGATCACTGTCCCAAACGGCCTGGCACATTTCGGAGAGCACACCGGGGCGAAGATTGCCGACGGCATTCATCAGTCCGCAGGCGCCAATAGTCATCATGGGAAACGACAGTTCCTCGAGGCCGACAAATATTTTGAAATCGTCACCAAAGGCTGACAAACACTCCGTAACAAACCCTAAGTCATTGACCGCGTGTTTCATGCCGACAAACGTCGGCGACTTGTCGCGCAGCTCTTGCATTGACTCGAGTGTCACGTTAATCGCAGTTCGACCCGGGATGTGATAAATCATCCACGGCGTGTCGTGCTGGTTCGCAATTCGCAGGTAATACTCGATGAGGCCACGTTGTGGTGGTCTGATGTAGTAGGGCGTCACGATCAACAATGCGTCGGCGCCGGCATTGGCTGCATGTCTCGTCAGCTGTTCCGTTTCTGCCAGCGACTGCGAACCGGTTGCCGCCACGACCGGCACGCGACCCTTGACCGTTTCAATTGCGATATCGACCAGACGGTTGCGCTCATCCGTTGTCAGGGTCGATGGTTCCGCGGTGGTACCGTTCACGAGCACGCCGTGCGAACCCTCGGAGACCTGGTATTCGATCAGTCCGGCGTAAGCGTCGTAATCGACCGCGCCGTTGCGGAAAGGTGTAACAACGGGTGGGATTGAGCCCCTGACTGCCTCAAGGTTGGACATTGATTCGACCTCGTAATCGCGTTGATTGATGACTTGACCTTTGTGAGGCTGGAAGTATACTTAACATGTTAACTGAATTCAACGCCGCACGGAGAGAGCGCCCATGCCGCACCAGATCATTGAATATTCAGCGAATCTTGAGTCCATGATGGACGTGCAGGCGCTGATTGACGGCATGCATCAGGCGGCGGCAGAAACAGAGGGATTGCCGCTGGGCGGACTGCGGACGCGGGCGGCACGGCGGGATTTATACCAGATTGCGGACCGGCATCCGGACAACGCATTTGTCCATGTCATTCTTAAGCTGGGTCACGGACGAACCGAGGCAGTCAGGCAGGCATTCGGCGACAGGCTCTATCCGATCTTGTGCGGACTGCTTGCACCGATTGCGCAGAATTCGCCGATCGCTATTTCGATGGAGATACAGGAAATACATCCCCATTTGACCTGGAAGAAAAATAATATTCGCGAACACATGGCAAATCGCGACGCTTAAGCTATCAACCCATCAAGCCATAGTGGCGGAGGACCATCAATGTCGAACGATTTTGAAACGAATTGCCAGGATGCTGACACGCTTCTGAAGCGATTCAGGAGCGCGACGCTGCCGCACTTCATTAACGGCAAAGCGGATCCCGGTCGCTCCGGTAAGACGTTTGACAGCCTGACACCGGTCGACAACAGCATTATCGGTGAGGTGGCGGCCGGGAATGGAGACGATATCGATGCGGCCTGCCAGGCAGCAGAAGCGGCATTCGCTGGGTGGAAAGCATTGCCAGGCAAGGAACGCAAGGCCCTGATGCACAAGGTTGCGGACGGCATCGTCGCGCGTGCGCGAGACATAGCGCTCGTCGAAAGCTACGACTCCGGGCAGGCCATTCGTTTCATGAGTAAGGCCGCGATTCGCGGCGCCGCCAACTTTCGCTTCTTCGGCGACCTGGCCGAGACCGCTCGCGATGGCCAGTCGCTGCCGGCTGATGAGCATATTAACTATACGCTGCGCCAGCCTATCGGCCCGGTCGGCGTAATCACGCCCTGGAATACACCGTTCATGCTATCAACCTGGAAGATCGCACCGGCACTGGCCGCCGGCTGCACAGTGGTGCACAAGCCGGCAGAGTGGTCTCCGTATACCGCGATGATGCTGTCTGAGATCGCACATGAGGCAGGATTGCCCGATGGCGTCCTGAACTGCGTGCAAGGAATGGGTGAAGATGCCGGCAAGACGCTGACCGAGCACCCTGCCATCAAGGCAATCGCGTTTGTCGGTGAAACGACGACCGGCAGTCACATCATGCGGCAGGGCGCAGCAACGCTGAAGCGAGTGCATTTCGAGCTCGGCGGCAAGAATCCGGTAATCGTGTTTGAGGATGCTGACCTCGATCGGGCACTCGATGCCGTGGTTTTCATGATCTACAGTCTGAACGGCGAACGCTGTACGTCCTCCAGCCGTCTGCTGATCCAGGAATCGATTCGGGACGAATTCAACGAAAAACTCGCGGCACGCGTCAGGAATCTGAAAGTCGGTCATCCCCTGGACCCGGCGACGGAGGTCGGACCGCTCGTACACGATCGACATTTCCAGAAAGTCTGCAGCTACTTCGATATTGCCACGAAGGACGGCGCTAAAATTGCCGCTGGCGGAAAGGCTGCGCCAATCGATGGCAAAGGCAACTACGTACAACCCACTCTGTTTGTGGGCGCACGTAACGACATGCGCGTCGCACAACAGGAAATATTCGGTCCGGTCCTGACGTCTATCTCGTTCAAGGATGAAGCGGAGGCGATCAATATAGCGAATGACATCGAGTACGGGCTCGCCGGCTACGTCTGGACCAATGACCTGAGTCGCGGGCACCGTATGGCGCATGCGATTGATGCGGGCATGATCTGGGTAAACTCGGAAAACAATCGACACCTGCCAGCACCGTTTGGCGGCATGAAATCCAGCGGTATCGGTCGTGATGGCGGTGATTACAGTTTCGAATTCTATATGGAAACGAAGAATATATGCGTGGCGTTGGGCACACACCGGGTACCACAACTGGGTAATTCATGAGCCTCTATCACCTGCAGAAATTTCTCTACGAGCTGAATCGGGACGAGGCGGCACAGGAAAAATATCGGGCCGATCTTGATGCATTGATCAGCGAATTCGAACTTACGACTGAAGAAAGCGAGGCGTTGCGGGAAGGCGATATAGGGTTACTGTACGTGCTCGGCGTCAATGGCCAGATCCTCATGCACTACGCCGCGTTCCTGGGTATCGAATGGTTCGACTATCTCGACCAGATGCGCGCCGGAATCGAACAGTACGGACCGGTGCGCGCGGGCGTCTACGCGATGACCGGCGGCGGCGAAAGTTACACAGCCGAAGGTAAAAAACAATGAGCCTCGTTTACGCCGGCGTGCTGAGCCATGCACCGGGTATAACGGGTCGTGCAGATCTGTGTGAAAACGTTGCCAAACGCGATGAATTTTATGCGGCGCTTGAAAATCAGCGTAAGGAAATAGAGGCGACCGGGGCTGAAGCACTAATCGTAGTTGCTGCCGAGCACTTCGCAAACTTCTTCATGAATAACATGCCCGCCTACTGCATTGGCATCGGCGAAAAATACGAGGGGCCGATCGAAGACCCCGATTGGCTGAAGATCAAGAAAACGACGGTGCCGGGTGCGCCGGATCTGGGTACGCGTATTACGCGCGAAGTCATGCAAACAGTGGACGCGGCTTATGCCGAAGAGTGGAAGTTTGACCACGGCATCATGGTGCCACTGAATTTCCTGACGCCGGCATACGACCTGCCGATAATTCCCGTTAACATTAACTGCCAGGGGCCGCCGTTGACGCCTCTGCCGCGCGCGTGGGCTTTCGGTGAGGCGCTGCGTCGCGCCTGTGATGCGGTGCCTGAAAAAATTGCCATTGTCGGCACCGGCGGGATCTCGCACTGGCCGGCAACACCCGACTCAGGAAAAATCAACGAAGCATGGGATCGTGATTTCCTTGATCGATTGATGCGAAATGACCAGGCGGCACTACTCGACTATGACGACGCTGAAACCTATCGTGATGCCGGACAGGGTGGGTTTGAAATTCGAACATTCATAGCCGTCGCCGCCGCGGCAGGCGGTCACGGCGACCTGCAGTTCTACACCGCTGAACTGCCTATCTTCGCAGTGGGCTGTACCGTCGCCAGATTTTCATTGACCAGTCAGGATTGACCAACAGGAGTATTGCAAATGCCCCACATGAAACCGCTCGCGTTCGACAGTGTCGCGGAAGACATTCAGGAGCGATTTATTCACTACAAGAATACGCGCGGTTTTACGCCGAACAGCATACAGACGATGGCGCGTCGCCCGAATATCGTGCGCGCGTTCATGCAACTGAACCAGGCTGTGCTTTATGAGGGTTCCGTATCCGAAGAGTTGAAAATGCTGGTCAGCCTGATCTCGAGCCAGGCGGCAGGCTGCCGGTACTGCCAGGCACACATGGCTAATCTGTCGAAAATATACGATGCATCAGCGGAAAAAATTGCCAGGGTGTGGGAGTTCGAGACGGCGGATTGCTTCACCGATGCTGAACGCGCGGCATTGCGGCTTGCATACAAAGGCGCGCTTGCGCCTGCGCAGGCAACCGCAGAAGATTTCGCGGCAGCCTACCAGCACTTCAGCGAAGAGGAAGTTGTAGAAATCGTCGCGTCGGTAGCGTTGTTCGGGTTTCTAAACCGGTGGAATGATACGATGGCCACCGAACTGGAAGAATTGCCAGCCGAAGTCGCTAAACAAACCATCGGCGATAAATTTGGCTGGGAGGCAGGGAAGCATAGCGGCTAAGACTGTAATCCTGCGTCGAATAAGATCAACACTACCGGAGAGCAGTTATGGCGAATGCCGTAGCCACCAGCGAAAGCATTGTTCACGACGTTATCGATAACGGCCAGGTCAGTGGCCAGCAAATTCTGGTTATCGCGCTGTGTCTGTTTTTCAATATGTTGGACGGGTTTGATATTACTGCAATGGCAATCGTCGCCAGTGCAGTGTCCGCGGAACTCGAATTAACGCCAGACAGACTCGGCTTGATATTCAGCTTCGCGCTGGCCGGCATGATGGCGGGCGCCATGTTTCTCGCGCCGGTCTCAGACGTCATCGGCCGCAGAAAATTAATTATCTTTTCTCTGGCGCTGATCGGTATTTCGATTGTGCTTACCGCCAGTGCCTCGACCTTGCCCGAATTTATTATTCTGCGGTTTATCAGTGGTGTCGGTGCGGGGTCAATGCTGGCCAGTCAAGCGGCGCTGGCGTCAGAATACAGTCCGGATAAATACAAGGCGCTCACCGTTGCGGTCGTTACCTCCGGATATCCGATGGGCGCTATGATGACGTCCGTAATAGCCGGCTTCGTCATGCCCGAGTATGGCTGGCGCGGCATGTTCTGGTTTGGCGGCCTGCTCACGGTTTCGATGGTTTTCGTTGCCTGGCTTTTAATCCCCGAGTCACTCAAGTACCTGCTGGAGAAGCATCCGGAGGGTGCGTTGCAGAAGATCAACAAGATTCTGGGGAAATTAAAAAAAGAAGAGCTCCCAGAGTTACCGGCTGTCGCGCAGAGAAAGCACACTGCAACGGGTGGCTTCAGCGCCGGCATGCTGCAACTACTCAACCAGGAGCACAAGAAAAAGACCCTCACTCTGTGGGCCGCATTCCTGCTTTGCTTTAGTACGCTGTACTTCCTGATGAGCTGGATTCCGATATTGATGGAAGACTCCGGTTTCGGAGTAGAAGTGGGGCGCCAGGCATTCTTCCTGTTTAATCTCGGAGGCGTCATCGGTATCTATCTGATGGGCTGGATGTCGACAAAGTGGAAGCTGACCAACCTTATTCTCTATCTGTCAGTAGCGTCCGCGATAGGCATGGTGATATTTGCAATGGCCCCGACGAAGCTCAACCTGTTGCTTGTATTGACGCTTCTGATCGGGATCCTGCAACAGGGCGGTTTCACAGGCCTTTACGGTGTCGCTGCAAAGGCCTATCCGACCCATATCAGGTCTACCGGCATTGGCTGGTCGATCGGGCTCGGCAGGCTGGGCGCCGTTTTTGGCCCAGCGGTTGCGGGCTACCTGATTGCAGCGGGCCTGGATATGTCGGCCAACTACATCATTTTCGCCATTCCGATGGCGGTTGGCGGGGCAATCGCCTACCGGTTGCACATCGACTAGCGATAATGGCTGTGCATTACTCGGGCAATGCGAGCGCGATCAATTCACCGCCACGGTTAGGTGCTCCTGCGGCGACCACGATGTACTGTTTGCCATTGACGGCATAGGTCATGGGCACGCCACTCTGATTGGCGCCCAGGTCAATTTCAGCAAGCACTTCGCCGGTCTTTTTATCGTGTGCCCGGAACATCGAGCCACCGCCCGCCATCGCATACAGACCGGCGCCTTCGCCCGCAAACAGCAGCGACTTGGTAACCAGCAGTCCGGCGCGTTCCTCGTGCCCGGTTTGCGGCAGATCTACGTCCACGAGTTTCTCGTGATTGGTCACCCATGCGGGCGTCGGGCCATTGGGAATGAACCAGAGAACTTTGCCGGTATTCAGATCAATCGCGGTAATCCGGCCCCAGGGGGGCTTGAGCAGCGGCAACCCGAACGGCCCCTCGACCTGTTCGCGACGTTGAACGTACTGCATGTTCGACCTGTCAGGGTCAGTGATCATGCCGAGCACACCGAGCGTCGCCGCTGAAGAGACGTACATGATTCCTGATTCCGGATCGGCGACCGCACCCTGCCAGTTTGCGCCGCCGCCGCCCGACGGTGTCATCAGTGTGCCGCCGTTGGTATCCGAATAGATTGTGGCCGGCGTGAACATGGGTCCAAGCGTGTACCTTGACGCGATTCGCTTCGCTTCTGCAAAAATTTCCGGCGTCAGGTCATTGAGGCTATCGATGGTGACGCCGTTTGGCATGAACGATTCCGGCAGACTGGGAATGGGTTGCGTCGGCGCTGTCATTTCGCCCGGGATGTCGCTCGCGGGAAAGGGTGTTTCCACGATGGGCCAGACGGGTTGACCGTTACGGCGGTCAAATACAAACGTCGTGCCTTGTTTGGTGATCTGGGCGACGGCCGGAACTGCCACGCCGTCGACTTCCAGGTCGATGAGCACCGGTGGCGCCGGCAGGTCGTAGTCCCAGATCGGGTGATGAACGGTCTGATAATGCCATACCCGTGCGCCGGTCTTCGCATCCAGGCAGACCAGGCTTTGTGCGTACAAGTTATCGCCCGGTCGATGGCCGCCATAATAATCACCGGTCGGTGCCTCTGTAGGCAGGTAGACCAGCCCAAGCTCCGGGTCAGCGGACATCGGCGCCCAGACGCCTACATTGCCGGTGTAGGTCCAGGAATCATCCAGCCATGTTTCGTGGCCGGGTTCACCCGGTTGGGGAATCGTATGGAAAATCCATAGCCGTTCGCCGGTTACGGCATCGTAGCCGGTGACGTTGCCGACCGGCATTTCTTTCGTTGGTGGTGCACCGCCTGCCGGAAATGCGGAACCTACAATGACGACGTCGCCGACGACGATGGGCGGTGAGCTCGCGCCGATCGGGGCCGTCTCCAGGTCGAGATTCTGATCGAGGTTTGCTTTCAGATCGACGATACCGTCGTTGCCGAACGATGCGAGCGGTCGGCCATCCTGCGCGTTAAGAGCGATCAGGTGGTAGCCCGGTGATATGACAAAGATGGTTTCCTGGTCGCCATTACGACGGTAAGCAACACCCCGTCCCGGTCCTTTGCGCGGTGCGTTTTCGCCGCGCGCGCCCTCGTCAAGCCGGTACATCCAGAGGGTTTCACCCGACATTGCATCAATGGCGACGACCGCGCGCCGTATTCCAGCTGTTGCATACAGCACACCGTTGGCCATCAGTGGTGTCGTTTGCAGGTTCGGCCACGTGACTGGCCCGAAGTTGTCAGAACGCCAGCGCCAGGCGACCTGCAGTCGCGCGGCATTATCACGATTAATGAGATCGAGTTCGGAGTAGTTCTTGCTGCCAGGGTCGCCACGGTGATGCAGCCACTCGACCATCAGGCCGTCCTTCTCCTGCGCTGCTGCAAGTGCTTCGACTTCTGCGTCTCCCGGATCGGAAAAAACGATTCCGGCCAGCGCGTCAGCACCGAGCGTCAGCTTCTCCTGACCCGATGCGTAGGCATTCCGGTTAAGCATGAATGCAACGACGTTGGCGTACTCGGTGTCGGAAAGTCCTGCCGGTTTTGTCACTGGCATGGTCCGCTGCGTCAAGGCAATAAATTCCGTCAACGGGCGGCCGCGCCAGCTCTCGATAAACGCACCTCCGGATAGTGCGGGTCCGCCTTCCGCTCCTTCCAGCACGCGGCCATGACAGACCGAGCATTCCTGGTTGTATACCGTGCGGCCTGCGCCGGCCTGTTCCAGCGAGTACACGCCGGTGAGCAGGTCAGTCTGTGCGAAGGATGCCGCCGGGAGAAGGAGCAGCAGGAGCGGGGAGACAAGTATTCTTTTCATGCCGCTATCCTACAAAATGCGAGGCCGTCATTGAAATTTCTCGGTTACATCGAATTGCCGCAAAGAGTCTGGCAATGTTGGATCATTGCGCAATAAGCTGTTGCGCAGTGCGATATACTTGCAAAAAGACGCGGCAAAGGATGCCTACGTTTCGGGGGAAGGAATGACACGGTCCAACAACAACAAGCCGGCCAAGTCGTCGACTGTGCATAGCGTGGTCGTAGCTTCGAAACTGCTCGAATACCTGGCCGACAGCGGTCGACCGCAGCGGGTAACCGATATTGCTGCGCATCTCGGCATGACCAAGGCGCGGGTCTCGAGACATTTAAGCACGCTCAGCGACCTTGGCATGGTCGCCAGGATGCCGGACAAGAGCGGCTACCGGCTTGGGCCCACACTGTTTCGCCTGTCGAATGCCGCGCTCGACCAGTACGAGATCACCAATATCGCCTATCGATATATGGTTGTTTTACGCAACCAGATCCAGGAATCGTTGCTGCTGGCGATACCCGCCGGCGGTGACGCGCTGATTGTCTCGACCATTTCCAGTGGCAAATCCCTCTCGCCGCAACTGGTCAGGGGCACGCGCTGGAGTATTCCAACATCGCCAACTGCGGCAGTGATTCTTGCCTTCTCGCCCGAATTCGTGCGCGAAAGAGTGCTGGCCCGACGCAGCGAACGAAATCCTGATGTCGACGTCGTTCTCGATCCTACCCGGCAACGGGCCGAGTTCGTCAAGATCCAGCGTCAGTTTCATGCTTTTGCCGAAGACCCGCATGACGCGGGTTTCTCGGTTCTGTCCGCGCCGGTTTTCGATCATGCTGAGAGGTTGGAAGCCGCCTTGACCATTGTAATGAACCGACGGCCGGATTCGGCCAACCAGGAATTTCAGTACCTGCGTGCTCTTAAGGAATCCGCGATTGAAATTTCCCGGGCGCTCGGCTCGGTACAAATGGCGGATCAGATGGCTGCCTCACTTAGCTGATCGGCATGCCTAATCCTCCGGCGCAGGCGTAATGGCAAGCATCGTTCTGGGCATCGGTTGCGCCCATACGCCACAGCTGCATACCGCCGCCAATCAGTGGCAGATTCGCGCCGCAAGAGACGCTGCCGACGGTGTGCCGCTGTGGTTCAAAGGTGAGCGCATGCCCTATGCAGAAGTTCTGGCGCGACGTGCGCACCTGAACCTGCAGATCGATAGGGGTGAACGAGAGTTGCGCCTGCAGGCATCATTTGCGGCGCTCGCAAGGCTCGGCGACCTGTTCGCGGCCACTGATCCGGATGTGACCATCATATTCGGCAATGACCAGGCCGAAATTTTTCTCGATGACCTGAAACCTGCTTTCACGATCATGGGCAGTGCGGAGTTTCGTAATGTTCCCCGGACTGCGGCGCAGAAATCCCGACTGCCACCCGGTATTGCGCTGTCTGATAGCGGACATTTGCCGGATAATGATGCCGTCATTTTTCCGGGACATCCGGAGCTTGCACAACACCTTGCCAAATGCGCGGTAAATAATGAGTTTGACATTGCGTGGTCAAATCGGCAGTACCGCGCGGATCCCGAACGAGCACAAACGAGCGGCATGCCGCACGCTTACGGCTTTATCTACAAGCAACTTTTTCGTAACCGGCCGGTCAGGAACATCCCGATAGACAGCAACACGGTGTTTTCGCCAAATCAACCGACGACCGCACGCTGCCTGGCGTTTGGTCGAATGATTGGTGAGGCAATCCGCGCCTGGGAAGAAGACCTGCGAGTCTGTGTGGTTGCCTCCGGAGGTTTGAGCCATTTTGTCGTCGACGAAGATTTTGATCAGGACATCATGCAGGCAATGAAGAACAACGACTTCGAGCACCTGCTCACCTATGACGAGGGTTACTACCAGGCGGGATCGTCCGAGATTAAATCCTGGCTGGCGGCGGGTGGCGCGATGCAGGGAACCTGCCTGAAAGGACAGGTTGTGGATTACCAGGCGCTTTATCGGACCCCGGCCGGAACGGGCAGTTCGGCCGCCTTTATGGTGTGGCAATAGAAGAGATGCACCGGCTTGCCTGTGTGGATCGGGACCTGGTCGTTACTGCATGCCGGGGTGAAACTGCAGGTGACATTCTTCACACGGCGGATAAAGAACCTCGCCGGCCGTGAACATAGCTTCGATATTCCTGGTTTCCGCGGCCGTGCGGGCATCGAGACCCGCGTCAATCAGCCGGTCGGCAAACGCATCCCATGCCGGACTGGCGGCCCACTCGTTGTCCATCGGGCCTGTCCCGCCGACCTTGATGGTCTGACCTGCACGGATGACGACATCAGCCGCATCGATAAACACCTGCCAGTCTTCGTCAGTTTGCGGATCCTCGATGCCCCACAGGGTATCCGTTGCCGGCGTCACCACTGTGACCATCAACTCGTTGACACTCATTGTCGGAACCGGCGCTGCGGTGTCAGCGGCTGATCCGGGTTGGCAGCCCACCTGTAGCAGACAGGCAATAAGGAGCAATGTAATTCTCGTCATTACTGGCGTTTCCAGGGCATTCGGACCCATCTCAAGCTGTTACGCTAGCGCGGAATGCGTGGCAATGTTTATCCGTGCAACTACCTATAACGATCGCTTGTCACGCATGACGACACGTGTGTCTGCTTCCGGGCACACGCTGTGGAAGTAATTCGGTACGATATCCGCAAGAAACAAAACCACAGGCGATTCAGCGTCCGTGTGTAGCGAGTTGTCGTTAGAACAATAAAACAGGAAGTCCGCGGGGAAGGAGGTCACAGTGTTTGAATGGCTTGAGCTTACGCCAGTAGCAACCTGGGTAGGGGAGTCCCTGTATGGGTACCCGTTCATGCTGGGTTTACATGCAGTCGGGCTTGCGATTGTTGTGGGAATTTTTGCAATGCGCGACATGCGTCTGCTGGGGCAATTTTCCGGCATCAGTTACGCATCGATTGACGGCCTGCGCAAACTGGCCTGGACGGGCTTCGGCATTAACGCCGTGTCCGGGTGTTTTCTTTTCAGTTCGCAGGCGACGACGTTCATCACCAGTACTCCTTTTCTGCTCAAGATCGGCATGATTTTCCTGGCCGCGATTTGCGCCGCGATTATTCAAAATCGCATGCATAGCGATGCCGCGAACTGGGATGAATCAGGTACTGCTGCAGTCGGATCAGTTCGAGTGTTGGCATTCGTGTCGCTCACACTCTGGATGGGTGCGATTATCTCTGGTCGCCTGGTCGCGTACCTCTAGAAGACAGGGAGAAAGAAAATGGAAGGTTTTGTACAAGCAATCGAAGGTACCGCGATAAACCAGTGGGTGCTCGGGTCGCAGTGGGCCTGGCCGATTATGGAAATCCTGCACTTCATGGGGCTGTCACTGTTGCTTGGGTCACTCCTGGTCATTGATCTGCGGATGGCCGGGTTCTTTCGCAAGATTGATGTCGGTGCAACGCACAAGATGCTGCCGTGGGTGTTTGTCGGTTTTGGCATCAACATGGTGACGGGAATACTGTTTGTGATGGGCGATCCGGCACGCTATACCGCCAACATCGGCTTCTGGTGGAAGATGGGTCTGGTCATCGTTGCCGGTTTAAACGCCCTGTGGTTCTGGTGGAAAATCAATCCCGTTATGAAAACGTGGGAACCGCATGCCGACACGCCAGCGTTGGCAAAGGTCATCGCCTGGGTGTCATTGGGCTCATGGTTTGGCGTGCTGTTGCTCGGCCGATTGATTCCGTACATCGGTACAGGCTAACGGTTTGTTCCAGGTTTCAGTTCGAAACAGGTTCGATTCGGAAAAGGCTCGCAGTTGCGGGTCTTTTTCGTCTGCATCGATTGCACTTTCGACCTTTGGACGTGAGGTCGGTAACTTGACAAGGTTTATCCGATGAGCGAAGTCAGCGTATCGGCTTTCTCGAGTCGGAACTATCGCAAATACCTGTACGGCAATATTTGCTCCGTCCTCGGCGTCTGGATTCAACGACTCGCCCTTGGCTGGCATGCCTGGCAACTCAGCGAGTCAACGCTGGTGGTCGGCCTGGTGGCGGCGGCGCAGTTCATGCCACTGATCGTGCTGACGCCATTTTTCGGCGTCGTCGCCGATCGCGTCAATACCCGTCTCGCTGCAATAGCGATGCATGCAGTGCTCGCGCTGATCGCGACGATGCTGGCATTGCTGACACTGTCCGGCAACATGACGATCGAATGGCTCGGCGCACTGGCACTGATGCACGGTTTTGCGAACAGTGCTTACTCTCCGGTTCGATTGGCGCTGATCCCGAATCTCGTGCGCAAGGAACAATTTCCGAGTGCGGTCGCAATCGCATCAATGTCGTTTAATATCTCCCGTTTTATCGGCCCAGGAATAGCCGGTGCCATTGTCGCTGTTTATGGGCTGGCAGCTGCCTATGCGATCAACGCGGTGACCTATCTGCCGGTGATCCTCGCACTGGCTATTATTCGCATTGATGAGCGTCCCGAGGACACCGCGCCAGCCAAACCCTACTTCGCGCAGCTTCTGGAAGGTGTCAGGTATACGCGTGATCACGCGCAGATCCGGCAAATTATCCTGCTTTCCGGTGTCAGCAATTTTTTCGGTCGCGGCATTCTCGAGTTGATGCCTGCGTTCGCTGCGCTCATTTTTGAAGGCGGCAGTGGGGTGCTGGCGGCGCTGATGGCGGCCGCGGGAATCGGCGCCATTCTGGCAAGCCTGCTGTTTTCATTTGGCGCCTTTCGGCATCAGCTGCATGCCGTCGTTGCGGTTGGATCCATCGGCGTCGGTTTTTCCATTGCATTTTTTGGCTGGATCAGCACGCTCCCGATGGGAATATTTGTCGTGCTGCTGCTGGGCATGTTCGCCAGCGTGGTTTCAATTGGGTCACAAACGGAAGTTCAGATCCTGGTCGAAAACCGGCTGCGAGGCAGGGTGTTGAGCCTCTGGACCCTGGTCATCATGGGTGGACCCGCTGTCGGCAGCGTCGTCGCAGGAGCGCTCGCGGAAAATATCGGCGCGACCTACACTTCGTACGCGTTTGCGGCGACCTGTTTTTTACTGATCCTGGTCGTCGGACTGAAACGCCCCCAATCCTCCCCCGGTGTTGATCAAAGTGCAGTAGACGGGTGAGGATTGATCTTTAGCAAGTATGGCCCGGGAATCGTCGGCCGAACTTCTGCGAAACAGAATGTTGTAATCCTGTCGCAATCTTATTGCGAGCCGCACGTTTGTCGAAATCAGTTCAGGTGAGATCAGGTCGAACACCGGCATGTATGCGAAACGTCCCCGCAGACTAGTGACTTGCTCGATGCAGTTCGCAAGGCCACAAGAATACACTGACATCAATTTCAGTCTGCGTGGACGATACCGGCGGCAATGCCAAGTTCCGGCGCGACGGTATAGAAATCAGTCACAGGTGCGGAGCCACCGGCTGCCTGATGCGCTGCTGCTGCTGCAATCCACGTGTGCAGTTCCATTGAACCAATGCCCGCTTCCTCAATCAGTGCGTAAGGATCCCAATGGTCGAATTCTTCCAGCCGAGCGCCACAGAAAACCTCCAGGAAGCGTTCATCAGCTTCCTGATTGAGTTTCATGTCTTTCGCCGTCCGCTCACCGCGAACAATCATTTCCGCGCCTTCGATGTGCATGACTTCAAGCAGCTCAAGCCACTGCGCCGGACTTAATGAATCGACCTCGTCGCCTCCGGAACGTTGCCATGCAGCGACGTCGGGCGTTCCTTTGCCGACCTCGGGGTAGTAGCGGCGTGGATTATGGGACATCCCGCCGGAAGCCAGGAACAGTACGCGCTTATCCAGGCTTGACGCATACCTGCCAATCGCCTGTCCCATTAAGCGGCTTCTGCGAAACGGCACATAGGGCTCGGCAATAGCGTTAATAAATACCGGGATGACCGGTTTGGCATCGAGGCCGCCAAGCATGTTGTTAATCGTTTGCGAAAAGGCATGGTCCACGGTCATGTCGGTCGAAAAAGCCGGGTCGATGTCGTTCTGCCGCAAGTAGTTGACCATGGCGGTCGCGGCGTCCGTAGGCACATTCAGAGGACCCTCGAATCCGCCAATGTCACCGACCGCGGTTGCCTTCAGGCCGACACAAAAAGCCGGCATTAACTTCAGGAAAAAGCCATTGAAATGGTCGGCGCCGAAGGCGATGACCAGGTCCGAATCAAAAGCCCGGGCGGCAGCCTCGCGTTCTGCATAGGCTTTCTGCAACCCGCTCCATTCTTCCGGTGCCCTGGCATAGCAATATAGTAACGGGCTATGAGAGGCGCATATCAATGAGGTCGCCATGGTGTTTTCCTAGTTTGAGCCTACCGGCCCTTTGTTTCCTGGTGCAACGAAGATGCGCTCGATGTGTCGCCGGCTGAATCGCCAGCGCTGGTCTTCACACAGCCGGTATTCATCGCTGAAATCAGCAACCAGGTGCGGCATCGCAGCGGCTACGGGTGGCTGTGCATCGGCTGCGAAAGTCATGCAGACACTGCTGCCCTTTGCGGAGTGTCCATCGATGAGTTCGATGCGCAGTCCGGTCTGCAAGTGTCGCGAAATGCGCGTACCCGCCTGATTGCGTTCATCGAACAGCTTATGAATGGCTGAGCGTCCGTGCGAAGCTCTCGCCCCATGCGTGTATATCGCGTCTTCCGTAAACAGTTCGGCAAATCGATCCGTCTCTCGGTGATCGAGTAAATAACAGAAATCTGCATTCAGCTCGTTCAGCGCGAGCTTGATTTCAATGATGCCCTTGCTAGTCAGTTCAGCCGCCATTGCCCTATGTCCCTGTCTTCGACGATGACTTCGTTCACGAGCGTTCCGAGACCTTCAATGCTGACTGAAACCGGGCCTGCCACCTTCTGGAAATTCGCGGAATGAATTGACTTCCGACCGCGGGAGGGTTTGAAAGCGGTTCCACAGCTAATGATGTCCCCTGGCTCGAGCGTCATGAACTGGCTGATGTAGCTGACCAGTTCCACGACTTTGTAGTTGTAATAGCGAGTGCTGTCTTCTGCGACCACTTCGCCGCCGACGGAACAGCTGACGGCGAGGTCATCCGGGTCGGGGATTTCATCTGCGGTAACCAGCATCGGGCCCAGGCAGCCGAAGGTGTCAGTTCCTTTGTAACGAGCGGCATAGGAAAGATGCTGTTCGCGCCGTAACAGTTCACCGGGGTTGTCAGGGTCGGCGTACAAGGCCCAATAGTGGAACATATCTTCCGCCCGCATGCCGTTGCCCGTGATGTCATTGCAGATCGTGTAGCCAAAGATGCTGTCCATGGCGTCCGCTGCATCGATATCTTTTGTCTTTTTACCTATCACAACCGCGAGTTCCGGTTCCGGATGGGCACTGCCAAAGTAGGTTCTGATACGAATTGCACCGCCATGTCCGACGAGGCAGGACGCGGGTTTGAGGAAGAACGCGGGATGGTCCGGAGCACTGATCTTGCGTTCATTGCTGGCCGAGTTATTCATCGCGACACCGCAGATCTTGCCCGGTCGTGTTACCGGGGGATGCCAGGTGATGTCTTCGTCGCGAACCGTCTTGCCGGCGCTCAGCGCTGCCTGCGTTTTTGCAAAGCCCGTGTTACCCATGCAAATCAGCTCGAGCATCGAGGCGACACCATCGATGATCGCTAGGCTGCCGTCGTGTTTTTCAACTCCGACGCAGTCGGAGCCATCCAGGCTGAAACTCGCGAGTCTCATTCCTCGGCGACCGGTTTGTTCTGCCTGCCAGGCCAGATCATGCGAATGATGGTTTCGTCAGTATGGAACATGAGATGTTTCAAGGCGCCTCCAATGTGGAGCAGTATGAGCACAAAAAGGAACAGGGAGGCATTCGAATGCAGCAGCCAGGCGAAAGAACGGAGCGTTTCAGACTCGCCAAATGGTCCCGAAATCACGAGCACGTCAAAAGCGCTGATCTGCTTGCCGCTCGACCAGACCAGAAGCGGACCGGAAAGCAACATCACGGCCAGGAAGGAAAGCATTCCATAGTGGGCAAACCGGGCGACGCGATGGATAAATACCGACTGTCCTCTGACGTGTGGATGCCCTGAACGCAGGCGCCAGATAATTCGGAAAAAAATGAGCAGCCATGCGCTGGCGGCGATCGATATGTGCAATTGGCGCCATTCGTTTGCTTCCTCGCTCGGGGCGTCCAGAATGCTCATGCCGATAAACCATAGCGCGATGACGATTATGGTCGTCGTCCAGTGCAGCAGTATCGAGATCCAGCCGTAAATTTCAGCGCTGTCGTACAAACGGCTCGATGCATCCTGCTTTTGAGATTTTCCTGGCATTGAGTCCTTGCAAGCGCCCGAAACCGGCTCGTTATTTCAACACAGGGACCCGTTTTTTTCGACCTTTTGTTTCGCCCGGCGATACGGGTCGTGTATCGTCGCGACGAAGCCGGATAGAATTGTCGGCCGTGCCCGGAAACACATCATGCAGATATTGACCCGAGAAAATCCAAATTCAGGACTAGCCATAAGGCTTTTCTGGATAGCTATGTTTTCGCTGCTCGCGGGCTCTCTCTATGCCCACGGTGTGGCCGGCGAAGATGCTGAATTTCTGCAACGAAACGCGGGCCGTGCGCTCGGCGTATTTACCTATCTCGGCGCCAAGCACATGTTTACCGGCTATGACCATTTGTTGTACCTGGTCGGCGTTATATTCTTTCTTTATCGTCCTAAAGACATCGCGGTCTATGTAACGCTCTTCGCCCTTGGTCACAGCGTTACGCTGCTTGGCGGTGTACTTGGCGGGATTCACGTCAACGTGTACCTGATAGACGCCCTGATCGGACTGTCAGTGGTCTACAAGGCGTTCGAAAACCTGGACGGTTTCAGGACGGTTTTCGGCGTGCAGCCCAACGCAAAAATTGCGGTTTTTGTATTCGGTCTGGCGCACGGTTTCGGACTGGCGACCAAGCTGCAGGAATTCGACCTGTCCGAAAACGGTTTGGTGGCGAATATCCTGTCATTCAATGTTGGTGTCGAGATCGGGCAGCTGATGGCGCTGGCCGTGTTGCTGATCCTGATCAACGCATGGCGCGCCACGGGTGGATTTACCCGGCACGCAAACGGGTTCAATGTGCTGCTGATGTTTGCCGGATTCACGCTCGCCGCCTACCAGCTGGCGGGATATGTTTATGCCAACTGAATGACTGTTGACGTGCCTAAGGCGTTATTGGCGTCGTTCGATTGGTAGGCAAACGGCAGGGTCTTTGGCAACCGGCGCTTGCTTTGCGATTGCCTGTCGAAAAAGTTCAAGTGGCCGGCTCAGATAAGCGTTACTTTTCCAAAACTCCCAATGCAAGCAGGCTAATGAACAAGTGGACACATGCATGGTTTCTGCCGCTTACACTGACCATACCGGGTTACGTCGTCGCCCAGGAAGCATTGGATTCCGCGCCAGAAGATCGCGACGCACCCGAAGAGGAGGTGCTGGTCTGGGGCAGGGCGATTGACCTCGTTGGCGCCGCGGATTCCGCCTCCGAAGGCATCGTCGGCTACGATGATCTGACCACGCGACCTTTACTTCGCGTTGGTGAGCTCGTCGAGGTCATACCGGGCATGATTGCCACCCAACACAGTGGCGGCGGCAAGGCGAACCAGTATTTCCTGCGTGGCATCAACCTCGATCACGGCACGGATTTCTCGATACAGTTTGAAGGCATGCCGGTTAATTTCAGGACTCATGCACACGGGCAGGGTTACCTGGACATGAATTTCATCATTCCCGAACTCGTGCAAACTATCGAATACAGGAAAGGCACGTATTCCGCAGACGTCGGCGATTTCTCGGCAGCGAGTTCGAGCAAGTTCAAAACCTATGACAGGCTCGAGAGGGGCTTTGCACAGGTGACCTACGGTACGCAGGACTATGTGCGTGCTGTCGCGGCTAATTCCTTTGAGATCGGTTCGGGAACGTGGCTGCTGGGTGGCGAGGTTCGACTGTCCGATGGTCCTTGGGAAAACGCGGAAGATGTGCATCTTTACAACGGCTTCGCGAATTTCTCTACGGAGTGGCGCGGGCGATCGGCCGAATTCATCGCGACGACGTATTCGAATGACTGGAATGCGACTGACCAGATTCCCCTGCGCGCCGTCCAATCAGGTGAGCTGGACCGCTTTGGGTTCGTCGATCCATCCGTCGGTGGTGTAACCTTCCGACACAATCTCATCGTGACGCTGACGGGGGACCGGACCGGTTACCAGGCATTTGCTTCCCAATACGGACTGAACCTCTTCGGTAACCCCACGTACTTCCTTAACGATCCGGTCAATGGCGACCAGATCGAGCAGGAGGATCGCCGCTGGATTCTTGGTGGCCGCATTGATCATACTCGGGATTTTAAGTGGAACGGCACAGATGTCGTGCTGAGGGTCGGCGCAGACACCCGGTTCGACAAGATATCGGACGTTAACCTTTTTCTAACCAACGATCGCAACCGAATTTCGTCCGTTCGCAACGATTCAGTGGACGAGCTGAGCGTTGGTGCATATGCCGACGTTGAGGTTGGCTGGACCGACCGGTTTCGGACCTCACTTGGCGTGCGCGTGGATCATTTTAGCTGGGACGTACGGGCGCTCCGCAGCGAGAACTCCGGATCGGGGTCCGATTCCATCGTGAATCCAAAACTGAGCATTGCCTACAATTTCGATGATCAATGGGAGATTTACGCAAACTACGGCGGCGGCTTTCACTCCAATGACGTTCGTGCGGCACAGCTGAGCGTCGATCCAGTCAGTGGAGACCCTGCCGAGCCGTTCGCCGCCATTGTCGAGGCCGAGGGTATAGAAACCGGTTTTCGTGCCGAGTTATCAGACCATCTGAATTTTTCCGCGACGTTCTTCTCACTGGAACTCGATTCGGAACTGATCTTCGTAGGCGATGCGGGAACCACGGAACCAAACGAAGGCACCGAACGAAAGGGTGTAGAAGCGGCGCTATTCTGGCGTCCGAATGAGCGGCTGGTTCTCGATGCGACTGCGGCGAAGACTGATGCGAAGTTCAAGAACGCGCCGCCGGGGCAAAACAGTATTCCGGATGCGCATGAAGTTGTCGCCGCTTTCGGGGCGACCGTTACTCTGGAAAACGGATTTGTTGGCAGTCTGCGCGCCAGGCATTTCGGTGACGCGCCCCTGGCGGAAGATAACTCCGTCAAAAAAGATGGCACAACGCTGGTTAACCTGGGGCTCGCCTATCCGTTTGGCGACTTCGAGGTTGGGCTGGACGTACTCAATATCTTTGACTCGGACGGCGACGACATCGAGTATTTTTACGCGAGCCGACTATTTAGCGAAGCATCGCCCGTCGATGATTTTCATTTTCATCCTGTAGAGCCGCGGGAATTCCGCTTTCGGCTGCGCTACCTGTTCTGACGGTTACTGATACGCGCGCATGATTTCTTCGATGTTGTCGTAGTAGCCGCGGACTTCGAGCACGATCTTGACCGGCTTTTCTTCGATGTTCATCCAGTACCAGCCGTGATTGCCGTCAAAAGGCGCTACAATCGAACCCGACGCGGACGGGTCTTCGCTTTCCTTGTAGCGCACCCAGTATTGCTCCGGGTATTTGTCCGTCTCATGCGGGTCCGCATGAAAATCCGTATAGACGGTTTCACCCTCAACCAGTTTCCACGAATAAACCAGCGCATCGCCCTGTTTCATGTTTGCTTTGACCTCGACGTGCTCGAGTTCATCCAGCGGGACTTCAATTGTATCGCTGCGAAACGGCGTGGCGTGTGAGCGCGAGAACGGCTCACTCATCACCTCCGGATCATAGTAATCAAAGTCTTCAGCCGCGGGCGGCTGTGGAAACTGTCCTGCGAGTAATTTCGGCGACGCCTCGGCCGCTGCCGTCGATGGCGCGGGCCCGGTGGCGGCGCCTTCCAGGTCGGTCAGGCCAAGTTTCGTGCCGATACCGGTCAGGTCCACACCGTATTCTGCCGGCATGATGAATAGGAAGGTCACGACAACCGCGCCAAGCAGCGTGAAAAAAGCGCTCTTGAAGAGGCTGCTGCTCGACGGGCCGGGTGTGCTGCGAATATTGTCTGAGTCACTCATGGTCATTTAAATGGCACTGAATAATGGGATTGCGGTCACATTAGCGTAGTCCGGCCAGACGGGACAAGCAATGTGTAGCGACAGGCACGCTGCCCGTAACAAAGAGCGCCGATTTCGGGCCAGGGTAAAGGAATGTCAAAGCGTTGGATCATTATCGCTATCCGTGACAGGATACGCCGCCAGAAAGCTTGCGAGCAGGCATTATACGGCCGCATTCAGTATTGTTCGGATCCTATGAAAACAGCCATGACTAAATTCGTTTCAGTTGCAATTTCATTGCTGCTGTTGGCACAGGCAAATGCCGCCCAGGATATTCAGATGGGTGACAAACGGTTTCGCATACATCGAATGACCAGTGCGCCGCAAATAGATGGCGAGCTGGGAGCAAGCGAGTGGGCCGACGCGACGAAAGTAGCAGATCTGCATGAAGTGCAGCCGGTTGAATTCAGTGCGCCTTCCGAGAGAACAGAATGGTTCGCGGCCTACGACAACCGCTTTCTTTACATCGCTGCGCATGCGTATGACAGTAATCCGGATGCGATCGTCGCACAGACGCTGCGCCAGGGCGGCGGGCTGAACTCCGACGATTTTTTGCGAGTGATCATTGATGCGTTCAACAACAAACGCAGCGGCTATTCTTTTACCCTGAACCCCAACAGTGTGCGTGCGGAAGCCATCTACGCGACGCCAACACGGCCCTCAGACGACTGGGATGGCATCTGGCGTGGTGCGGCGCGGGTAGTAGCTGATGGCTGGGTCATGGAGATGGCCATACCCTTCAATACACTGACATTCGATCCGGGCAACGACACGTGGGGCATTAATTTCCAGAGACGAATCGCCCGCCGGAACGAAACGATTGCCTGGCAGTCACGTAACGGTGCAGTGAATCCAACCGTTTCCGGAGAAGCTTTCGGCTTCAACGATCTGAGCCAGGGCATCGGCCTGGACGTCATACCATCGGCGAGCACTGTCCATACTGAAGATCGTGAGCTTGGAACGTCCGACATCGAATTCAATCCGTCCGTCGACATCAATTATAAACTTACGCCATCCATCAACGCGCTGTTGACGTTCAATACTGACTTTGCTGCAACTGAAGTCGACAGTCGCCAGCTGGGCCTGCAAAGATTCAGCTTGTTTTTCCCGGAGAAGCGTGGATTTTTTCTGACCGATTTTGATATTTTTCAATTCGGTGGTGTGCCACTCGGTGGTGGTGGCGGCGGCGGCAACAACAGGACCGCTGGTACCCGTTCCGGTACCAATGGTCTCGCGTTTTTCTCACGCCGAATTGGATTGACGAGCGACAATTTGCCGGTCGACATCGTGGCAGGCTCCAAAGTCAGCGGCAGGGTCGGGAATTTGGATTTCGGCACGCTCTACATCCGTCAGGACGAGTACGTTAATGACGATTTGCTGCAGATCGATCAGTCTGATCTCTTCGTGAGCCGGATTTCGAGCGGTGTGCTGGCGGAGTCATCCGTCGGCGCCATCTTTACCCACGGTGATCCGCGCGCGAACGAATCCAGTTCGCTCTACGGTGCAGATTTTCTTTACCGCAACACCCGTTTTGGTACAAACCGCTCAATCCAGGGCAACTTCTGGATTCAGAAATCGGATAATGAGGGCGTTGATGGCAACGACCTCGCCTGGAGCGCGGTGCTCGGTTTCCCGGCGCGGCTCGGATTCGAAGGGGGTGTGCAGATACACGAAGTTGAAGAAAACTTTGATCCTGCAATGGGTTTCGCCAATCGCACCGGTGTACGTCTTTACGGCGCCGAATTCGGACATCGGACGGTCCGTAGTGGCAATCCGTTCATACAGGAAATCAGCCACGGTCTCGAAGTTACCCGGTGGGAGTTCCTCGATACCGGGAATATCCAGTCGCAGGAGATCCAGGCGGATTTCTTCAGCATGCGCTCACGTGTCGGAGACTTCGGCCGAATGGACGTCAGTTTCCAGACTGAAGGCCTGCTCGACGGGGAGCAACCTCTGGAAGACCTGGGAATCATCATTCCGGCCGGCGAGTATTCGTTTGAACGTGTCGGCTCATTCATCAGAACTGCTAATGTCAGAAAGTGGAATTTCCAGCTGCGCATTGAAGACGGCGGATTTTTCAACGGCAACAGATTCCAGGTACGCCCCGAGATCGGCTGGACGCCAAATGAATATTTCAATATTTCGTTAGAGTACGACCACAACAAGTTTGATTTTCCGGGTGTATCGGCTATCACCCGGCAGATGACCCTGAAAAGCGAAATTTCGTTCAATTCGCACTGGTCGCTGGTTACACTGGCTCAGTATGACAACATATCCGACGATATTGGAATCAATGCCAGGTTGCGTTACAACCTGTCCGCCGGGCAGGACCTCTGGTTCGTCCTCAATCACAACATGCACCGCGATATCCTGGTTGAAGATCGATTCCGCAGCACGCAATCTGTTGCTGCCGCAAAGATTCGATATACCTTCCGCTACTGACTCCCGTCACCCGTGCTGCCCGCGCTAACAGAGACTGCGTGTGGCAATGTTTGACCGTGTTTTCCGCAAGGAATTAAGCGCAAACCGGCCAATTCTGCTGGTCGCTTTTATCTGCATGCTGTTCGCTTTCAGTGCGCCGGCATTGCTGATTCCGTTTATCTACCCGGATGTCATTCGTGAATTTGGCTGGACACGCGAGCAGGCAACGCTGCTCGCATCGGCGAAATATCTTACCGGCGCAGTAATAGCCATCGTAATCGGGCGTTTTATCGATGTGGTCGGCGTCAGGCGGGTCCTCATCGTCGTGTCGACGGCCGGCGGAATCGCGTTGCTCAGTTTTCTGTGGACACCGGGTCTCGCCGCCTACTACGTGGCAGGCGTCATGCTGGGCATCGCCGGTGCTGGCACGATGGTCTCGATCAAGGTGCTGATATCGCGAACGTTTCATGAATCACAGGGCACGGCGATGGGTATCGCCATGCTGGGCACCAGCATTGGCACCGTCGTCGTACCGATCGCAATTACCTACCTGATAGAAACCTTTGGGTGGCGGGCAGGCACTGCAATGCTAAGCGCCGGCGTGTGGCTTGTCGCTCTGCCGCTAATGATATTTTTCCTCAATGACAGCACTTTCGACGGTGATTCGCCGCCGCTATCCGACGCAACCGGTCTGCCGGCAACTGTCAGCCTGAATGCCGCCGGCGAGCTGATGAAGAAATCGCAATTCTGGATGATTGCCGTCGCCGTATTTGCGGTAGGTTTCGTTGACCAGGCATTCATTCAGCACCAGGTACTGTACCTGCGCAATGATCTGGGCCTCAGCGCAGCCTATGTGGCGACCGGCATCAGTGCGATAGGACTCGTTGGCATCGTTGTCCGTCCACTGGTAGGTGCCGTGTTCGACAGGTGGTCTGTAAGCGGCGTTCGATTTGTTTACTACCTGCTGTCGCTGGGTTGCCTGGTAGCGTTGTCGGCATTGAATCCATACGTCTTTGCTGCATTTGTGGTACTGCGGGCCATCGGCCATGCCGCCGTCTTGCTGGACACAACGGTGCTGGCAAAACACACTTTTGGCCTGGCCAATATCGGCGTCATTCTCGGCGTCCTGACTGCCGCGGTAAATCTGGGTTTTGCAGCAGGTCCCTGGTTCGTGGCCAGGATGTATGCCAATACCGGATCGTACGGGTCTGCCTTCATGATATGTGCGGTTGTTGGCGTAATGGCAGCCCTTGTATTATTGCCGGTAAAACCGACTTACTGGCTGCAGCAAAGATATTTTCGCTATCCGATCCAGCCAGTTGATTAATTCTACGCCGTCGGGACCGAGTGCAGGGTTTTCAGTTATGCTCGACACAGCATGTTTTCGCTGCCTGAATCTGGCAGCTTTTTTTTGGAGGTCTCATGAACAAATCTATTCGGTCCTTGGCCGTTACCGCAACCCTGGCGCTGTCGTTGTCGGCGCATGCCGAACTGGCCGAAATGCCGTCGGGTGCCTATGCCCTGGACAAAACTCACGGCTACATAACTTTTTCTTACAATCACCTGGGTTTCTCTACACCACACGTGGGTTTTCGCAACTTCGACGTCACGCTCGATCTGGACAGTGACGATATCGAAAAAAGCAGCGTGACCGTGCTGATCGATGCGACCAGCATCGACAGTCGTGTCGAGGAATTCAACGGCCACTTAAGTGGCGAAAATTTCTTTGACACCGCAAATCATCCCGAGATCCGTTTTGTCTCGACCGAAATCAAGTCAACGGGCAATGACACGTTCGACATCATCGGCGACTTAACGATCAAAGGCACGACCCTGCCGACGGTATTGAGCGCGAAACTGCTGAAGGCGGCGAATCATCCGATGCGCAAGGTACCGACGATTGGCGCCACCGCGCAAACCTCGGTTATGCGCTCCGACTTTGGAATGACGCGCGGCCTGCCGATGATCAGCGATGAGGTCACAATCGATATCTCCGTGGAACTACCGCAAAAATCGGACGATTGAGCGGGAGTCGCTGATCGAATGCAGCCCGGGCGTCGCTGACGAAAAATTCCCCGGGCTGCTCACAGCGCGGCAGGTGACTCGCGTATAATCAATAATTCACCACCTGGCATGTCCTTATCGGGGCGGGTTCGATAGTATCCGGGTGCGTTGGAAAAGAATAAAAATCATAAGGGGAGCGTTATGCCTGGCCGCAGGCTGATCATAATTGGCGAATGCAGGGACGCGGGAGCAGCGTTCGATGTCTAATCTGTTCGCCCGTATCGGCCCCGGAATGATGGTTGCAGCGGTCGGCGTAGGGGTTTCGCATCTTGTTCAATCCACCCGGGCTGGCGCCGATTTCGGCCTGTCACTTGTCTGGCTGGTGATCCTGGTCGTGGTTCTCAAATATCCGGCGTTCCGGTTTGCCGTAGCGTACGCATCAGCAACCGGTCGCAGCCTGATTTACGGCTATTCCAGGATCAGTAAAGTCGCCCTGACATGGCTTGGGCTCGCCTCCATTGTCGATATGTTTATCGCCCCGGCCGCGGTCGCACTGGTGACCGCGGGGCTCGTTGTCAGCATATTCAATGTCCCTTACAGCGCACCGGTTGTCGCGGTTGGGCTACTGATTTTATCTGCACTGATATTACTCAACGGCCACTACATGAAGGCTGAACGCATAATCAAAATTCTGGTGATTGCGTTTTCAGTTTTAACCGTGCTTGCAATGATCTTCGCACTGCCCCTGCTCGGCAGCGACAATCGTGCGATTTTTGCAGATCTGAACTACGACCGCTCGCTGCTGCTTTTCATTATCGCGGTGACTGGCTGGATGCCGATGCCGCTGAGTGGCGCGATCTTTCAGTCCAAATGGATTTGCGAGAAACGCAAGGCCATGGGTGCGGAAAACTTTAACTATGGTCAGGCGCTTACCGATCTTCGCATCGGTTATGGGCTGACCTTGGTCCTCGCCATCTGTTTCGTAGTGATGGGCACCGCGGTGCTGTTTGAGACCGACCGGGTAGCGCCACAGAATCCCGGAGCGTTTGCGGCCGAGATGCTCTCGATTTTCACAACCGTTTTCGGCCGCTGGATGTACCCTGTCATTTCCATCGCTGCACTTGCCGTCATGTGGTCTACGCTCATTGCACTCATGGATGGCTCACCGCGAGTCGTCGACCGCATCGCCAGCTATACGCAGCAGGAACCAGGTCAAACTCGGGACCGCTACACAATGTTCCTGGCGATTCAGATCGTTGGTACCATAGTGATTATTCTGTTCCTGATGGGCAGTTTCGTTACCTTTCTGGATTTTGCGACCAGCATGGGCTTTGCAGCGGCACCGGCCATCGCCTATTACAATTATCGCGCGGTGACCTCTCCAGAGATTGGCCCGGAATTTCGGCCCGATGCCAAACTCGTTGCCTGGAGCTGGATTAGCATAATATCGTTAACGGGTTTCGCGCTATCGTATTTCTTGTTCAGGTTTATCCTGGTCTGAAGCTACCTGTATTTTTATTGGATAAAATTGCATGACACGTACTGAGAAAATGACGGGTGGTGAGGCCATGATTCGCGCCGCCGTCGCAAATGGAATCGACACTATTTTCGGATTGCCCGGGGCGCAGATTTACCCGATGTTCGACGCGCTGTATCGCATGCCTGAAGTGAAGCACGTGATCAGTCGTCATGAACAAGGCGCCGGTTATATGGCATTGGGTGCAGCGGCGGCGACGGGCAAACCCGCCGCATTTGCAGTTGTGCCGGGCCCAGGAATTCTGAATGCGTCTGCTGCGCTTTGCACGGCGGCGGGAACGAATAAACCGGTGCTCTGCCTGACCGGTCACGTTCCTTCAGAGTTTCTTGGTGTCGGGCGCGGGCATTTACACGAGTTACCCGACCAACGCGGTACGCTGGCGAGCATCATCAAGCACGCTGACCATATCTCCGATCCCACCAATACCTCTGCGCAGGTCAATGAGGCTTTTCACCAGATGTTGTCGGGCAGGCCGGGACCGGCTTCGGTTGAGATGTGCTGGGATACGATGGCGAAACCCTGGGACGTTGAGATTGGTCCTGGCAATACGCAAATTGATAAGCCCGGCGTCGATGAAGATGTTGTCGATGACGCCGCAAAATTGATCGCGAAAGCCAAAAACATCATGATCATGGTCGGCGGTGGTGCACTGCATGCCTCTGAGGAAGTTCTCGAGCTCGCACAGACGCTTGGCGCTGTTGTAACCTCGGCTCGCGGTGGACGCGGGGTCGTCAGCGAAGATCACCAATGCGGTGCGTCTTCGGCCGCCGCACGGCGACTTTGGGAAGATACGGATCTCCTGATTGGCATCGGTTCACGGCTGGAGATGCAGTTCATGCGGTGGGGCTCGATGATGGAATATATCGATCGATCGCCGGCAGACGGTCCAAAGGTCATTCGCATCGATATCGATCCAACCGAGATGGACCGCCTCAAGGCAGATGCCGGTATTGTGGCCGATGCAGTGGACGGCACGCGTGCGTTAATCAAGGCGATCGGAAAGCACGGCCATCATGCTGGAGATCCCGACCGAATCGCAGCGGCAAAAGCGACGGCCAGGAAAAACTTTGAGGAGATCCAGCCGCAGGTAGCCTACCTGGATGTCATTCGGGAAGTGCTGCCGCGGGACGGATTCTTTGTTGAGGAGCTGTGCCAGGTCGGTTTCGCAACCTATTACGCATTTCCTGTTTATGAACCGCGCACCTTCGTGACCTGCGGCTACCAGGGGACGCTCGGCTATGGCTTTCCGACGGGAATAGGTGTGAAGGCTGCGCTGCCGGGCAAAGCGGCGGTATCGATAATTGGTGACGGTGGATTCATGTTTGGCATGCCGGAGATGGCCACTGCCGTGCAGCACGACATTGGTCTGGTCACGATCGTGTTCAACAATAATTCGTTCGGCAACGTGCGTCGCGATCAGCAAACACAGTATGAGGGCCACCTGATCGGCGCGGATCTTGTCAACCCCGACATGATGAAGCTTGCGGAAGCATTCGGCGCCGACGGCTACCGTGTGTCATCGCCCGATGCGTTAAAACCTGCGCTGGCAAAAGCGATTGACAAAGACAGACCTGCGTTGATCGAGGTAGAGGTAGAACGCGGCTCCGAACCGTCACCGTGGAAATACATTACGTCCTATTAAGCAGGTTGTGACAAACGTATCAAGCTGAATTTGCCGTCAACCGGATCCGCTTGGAAACTGTGCTGGTTCCAGGCCGCAACATAAATCAGCCCGCAATTATCGTCAGGGTCGATTTCGAAATCGCGGGCGGACCGGGACGTGGCCGCGACGCCACTCCGTCCACAGCCCTCGTTTGCTCCACTTCGTTGCGCAGACCACCAGTCGTTATTGACAGCTCTCGTGCTCTTGTTCCCACCAGCGGGACAGCAGGCGGTTGTAGTCGGTGATGTAGTCGCTGCCCGCGTCGAGTGCTGCGCGTTGCGCGCCACTTAATGCATCCAGGCTGACGGTCAACGTGAAATCATCGCGCTTGGTGTGACATTCGAGCAATTCATCAATGCCGCTAAATTCGACGACACCGCCTGATTCAAGACCAATCAGTTTCGCTCGACCGTCTGCATATTCCCGCGCCATGCGGGTCAGGCGATCGTCTTCCTTGATCCAGGAGATGACCTGGTCGGGAACCGACAGCATTGTATTGGTCGTTGGAAACCCGCTCGGGATATTGGCAGGGTTCAGGGCCATCTTGTCCATGGCCAGCATATCCTTGGGCCAAATGTAGTTGCCGCGCCGCATCATGACGACCGTGCCGTCGGGATAATGCAGTTCGTGACCGCGAATCGTGTTCTTCTTGTATTTATCGGGCCAGCCAACAACGGTGATCGGATCGCCGACTTTAATAGCTTTGAGCTCATCTGCGAATCCGAGCCGCTCCGCGTCACGCGGATCCTCGGTTGAAAGCACCCATTTCTCAATCGTGCCATCTTCATTCTCTACATCGATTCGATAAATACTGTGTGGAAAAGAGAATCGGGCACTGGTGACCGTCCCTGCAACCTTCACCTCAACCTTACCGTCGTAGTTAAGTACTGAATGATGCGCACAGGCAATCGTGAATGGAGCCAGTAACAGAGCGGCGGCAATTGAGATGATGGTTTTCATTTATGTTCCTTAGAAGCGTCTTTGGGACCGCTCGAAATACATATCGAGCAGTTTCTCGTTGTACATTTGCCGGTAGAACGAATCGGGATCGCATTCGCTGGGATACATTTGGGTATCGGGATCACGCGTCCACATTCGGCGTCGCACCGGCGGTCTTTCGTAGTTGCCCGGATCGTGCAAGGTGATGACCCCATTGAGCGTATTGCCGTTATCACTCAGTGAATAAACTTCCTGGAGGCGGGCGTTTTCAGAAACCGGTTCGCCACGAAAATCGCGCACGTTTTGTGACAGCATCGTGGTCTCAATGACAAGGTGCTCACCTTCCCAGTGCCCGGTTGAAAAACCCATGCCGGAATGTTGGTAAAATTCCGGGGCTTCCCGGCCGTCCATAAATATCCGCCGGACTTCGCTGTCGAATTCATAAATGAATGTCAGTCGATTGTCGCTGGCAAGAATTTCAAACGGGTAACCGCCCCATGCGACCATTGCGGTTATCCCCGGTGAGGCGCAGCGTACGTTCGGCTGGTCATAGTGCATCAGGTAGTCATCAAGCCACGCCTCGGCCGCGGGTGTCAGGTCCATCGTGTATTTGCGAAAGTCGATGCCAGGCGCCGGCTTCCAGATGCCGGTCATGTCGACCGGTTTCGCGTCTGTCGGTCGTGCGACTGCCACATGTCTGGCACCCTGCCAAACCCCGTCGCCGACATTGACCCTGGCTTCACTCTCGACCGTGTAGGTTCCTGCGATTTGATCGCCGACAAGTTTGCCGCTTAGGCGCATTACGAAAACAAATCCACGGATATCCCGTGAGTCGATGGCCACCTCGAGAGTATCGCCATCGATAACGACGGGCGCCGGGCCTCCTTCGACAAACGCCTGCCAGGCATTGCCGTTACGCTCCAGTTGCAGGAGGCCAATAATGGGTGCGCCCTCCGGCTGCAGCTCGATCATCCATTCGCCTTCAAAGGCAGGATTGGCTTGCGACGTGAATGCCGCCATCACGGCCACGAATAACGTGATTATCCTGGCCATGTCAGTAACTCTGCCCGAGGACCGTACCGTCCGGTAGCTCGATACTGATCAGCGACATGATCTTTCTCCCGTCGCGTCCCAGGTAGCCCTCAATGCTGACCTGGTCGCCGACGCCGATTGTTTCGCGGTTCCAGCCGCGGCGAACCAGTAAAGTAGGGCTGCTGGTCCGCACGTCCCACTGTTCCGTCTCACCTTTCTCATTCGTGACGTCAATGTAGTAACGAACGTGCGGATTCTTGAACCAGACTTCGGTTACGACACCGTCTATCGTGCGCGTCTGGTCACCAAGAAATTCTGCTGCAAATGAGTGATGCGCGCCGGCCGATGCGGCGACAAAGCACACGCCGATGACGCCGAGTATTAGTCTGGATGCCATCCAATTCCCCTGCTGAACTGTAGAGTAGACACGGTACTAGGGTGAAATATTACTGGCAAGATGCCGTTTGCCGGCATTCTGCGAAGTCGCTCAAGCGAGCGTTTTCATGCCATTACTGGTCTCGATCCTGGCGGATAGCCTGAATTGATTCGCCATCGCAACGTCTGCCTCTGTCGCCAGGGTCGCAAGCGCTGCACGAACCTGGTGCGGATGCGGGTGTTCGATACGCAGTCCGGACAAGTTGCCGGCTGCAGGTAAAGTCTGCGCCGGATGCGTGGTGTCACCCCAGTCGATCAGGAACGGCACAGCGCCATCCAAGGGCATGGCATACGGGTCGGTCAGATGCCACTCGACCATGCTGCCGTCGGCCTGTTGCCGATTGCCAGGTTCGATTGGCCCGATGCCGCTTCGCGCTCTTGCCGGGTCCAGTACGAATGCCGCCAGGTTCCTGACCCGCACGACCCAGGTAATGAGGCGTGGCCGTTGCTCGTCCGACAAATCAACCAGCCGCCCGCGCGCCGGTGCAGGCAGGTCCGGGTCTCGCGCGATGACTTCGAGATAAGTGTCCGGGCCAAGTGACAGCAGCGCGTTGTGCGTGCCGAATCGCGGATGCCGACCACCTGGAATCGGCCTGACACCAAGCAATGCTTCGATCGCATCCATGCCGCGCTCGAGCGTAGGACTCGCAAATACAAGGTGGTCCAAATTCCCGGGGAGGCTGACGTTCCGTGAGGGTTCAGTCTTCGCAGACATTGCGGAAACGGGATCTCGCTCTATTCGCTTACCGAGAAGGGAATGCGTTTCACCGCCATACGGCCGTTACTCATGACCATTAACACGTCCTGCAGCGCTTCAATATTCGTCAGCGGGTTTCCGGGCACCAGTATCAGGTCTGCCTCAAAGCCTGGTTTGATTTGACCGGTCTGGTCATCGACCTGCAGTAGCTCGGCAGAGTTAACGGTCGCCGTCTGCAGAGCTTCGAAATTGCTCATGCCCATGCGCACGAAATGTTCGACTTCGATCGAGATACGGTTGATTGATTCGGCATCGTAGTAATTGTCGGCACCGGTCGCTATTTTGACGCCCATTGCATGTGCTTCGCGAATGACTTTTTCGAGCTGCGGCACCATGTGTTTGCCGCGCAGACGCAGCACATAGTTGTACTGCTCCTCATTCATTTCATCCATGGTGACGTAGGTAGGCACCAGCCAGGTACCGCGTTCTTCCATCAACGTAAGCGTTTGCGAAGTGAGATAAGTCCCGTGTTCAATGCTACGGGCGCCGGCAAGAACGGCCGCCCTTGCGCCTTCGTTGCCGTGTGCATGCACCAGCACCGGCAAATCATGTCGTGCCGCTTCGTCCACGATAACGCGCAGCTGGTGCTCCGTATACACCTGCTGGCGGGGATCCGTATCGGGCAGGCCAGCCCGCTGTGTTCCACGTGTCTTGATAACGTCGACGCCGCGGTCTGCGTTGATCTTGACCAGTCGGCGTAGCTCTTCGTCTGTGTTGACGCCTCCGGCAAGCTCGGCCAGCCGGGGGTCGGCCAGCACGGTGCCGCCAAGATTTGGCGTAACAAACACACCCGCTGCCTGGACGTCGGGACCGGGAATTGCCCCGCTCCTGGCCAGTTCGCGCAGCGCCACATCCTGGTAAGCCGACACGCTCGCGGTACGAATGGTTGTGACCCCGGATTCGAGCGCGCGTTGTGCCTGGTCGAGCGTACTGATGTGCGTGTGCACATCGAACATTCCGGGCATCAGGTAGTTGCCCTCGAGATCGACGACCGTATAAGTAGCAGCAATTGCGGGGTTGCCACCTGCCAGGCGTTCAATCCTGCCATCCTTGACGAAGACCGTCGCGTTCTCAATGATTTCGTTATCGACGCCATTGAATATGTTGGCATTAATCAGTGCGAACGAATTTTCCTGTGCTGCGCTGAATTGCGCCAGCAACAGTATTGTCCAGGCTCCAATTTGTCGGCGTATCGCTCTGTACATTGTTTTCTCCGGGTCGTTTCGACAGCTCAATGGCTCGAGCTTAGTCCATATCCGCACGCTGGCGCACCCAGCGCACCGCATCTTCGTGAGTGCCATACCAGACGTCAGTCCTGGCGTTAATATATTCGATCAATTCACGCAGGATTACGATCCGCGAACGGTGGCCAATATAGTGCGGGTGCATCGTGAGGACGAAGGTCGTGCCTTCCTCGTACGCCACATCAAATTCGTCTTTGTACACTTGAAGCACATCGCGTGGATTCGCATAGCGATCGCCGAGGGGATTCATCAGCGGCGCATCGTCCAGGATCCACTGCACCGGCAGCTCGACCAAGCCGGTGGGTTCGCCGCTGGCGACAATCTCGTAAGGTCGATCGTCCGCCATCAGCGATGAGTCGTAAAGAAAACCCATTTCAAGCAAAAGACTTAGCGTGTTGTCAGAAAAATTCCATGAGGGGGCGCGATAACCCACCGGACGTTTGCCGATAAGTTCCGTCATTCTTACAACAGCCTGCTGTAACAGACGCTCCTCATCATCGCGCTCAAGATTGGCGTTGCGTTCGTGAATCCACCCGTGCACACCAATTTCATGCCGGCCGGATGCCTGGATCATCTCGATCATCTGTGGCGCCAGCGAGAAACTGACGGCCGGACCAAAAAACGACGCAGGAACTGCATGCGTGTCGAGCAAATCCAGGATGCGTCGCAGAGCGACACGTGCGCCGTATTCGCCCTGAGATAACCCGCCGATGCTGGTGTCGTTATTTCTAAGCCAGACGGTCTCATTGTCGACGTCAAAGGACAGGAGTACGGCAACTTTTGCGCCCCCCGGCCAGTTTGTCGGCGTCAGGTCCCGACCGGCACGCACCAGGTTAACCGCCTTCTCGATCTGTTCATCCGACCATTCCCACGCCGGTGCCTCGTCTTGAGCGCGTGCCAAACTTGTGGTGAGGATCAGCGTTGCAATAAAGAACGCCGTCAGTGATTTATTCATGGTGCTCATTCTCCTGCGGCGTGGAACTCGCGAGGTCGTTCTGCAATACGAGCGTGCCGGCTTTTGAGTTCTGCACAAATTCGGCGATTCCGATACAGCGGACCGGGCCGTTGGTCGTGCGCGGTTAGTTGCTGTTGTTAGTGGGCCACCGGCGTCGTCGAGTAGCGCGCATCGTTTTCCGACCACCACCAGAAAGGCGCAAGGGGTTTCGTTTCCGGCCATTGCTCATCCAGCGTATCGCCGTCAAAAAGGCGCCCGTTCTGTACGATCCTGTCGATCTTTATCGTATTGCGGATGTCATCCAGGGGGTTCGCCTCCAGTATAACCATGTCGGCAAGTTTTCCGGGCTCGATTGAGCCCAAATCCTCGTCGATGCCGATAATCCTGGCGCCGTCGATGGTTGCCGCGCGCAAAACTTCGATTGGCCGCATGTTGCCCATGTCTAAGCCCCACATCTCCCAGTGATATCCGAGGCCCTGCAATTCACCGTGAGCGCCGATGCCGACAAGACCACCTGCACGCTGGATCTTGGTTGCCTGCTCCGCGGCCTGGCGGAATTGGAACTCATCGTCGCGCTGCCACATTGGCCTGCGCTGCGTCAGTTCATCGAGTCGGTTATGCGGATAAAAGCGCCGCAGTTTTTCGTTGTCGTGTACTTCCATGCGGGTGAAAAAATATTCGCGCATGGAAGCGGCGTTGTATTGCACCAGCAGCGTTGGTGTGTAGGCCGTCAGGGTATCTGCATAAAGTTGCACAACATCTTTATAGATGGGTGAGTCTGGCAGCGTATGTTCGTTGCCATGCATCCCGTCAATGGCGTGTGTGAGATCGAGTTTTTGGTCCCCGCCGCCTTCCGTCGTTGGCATCAGTCCAAGTTCCTTGCTGGCCAGGACAACCCACTGTCGCTGCTGCCGGTTACCGACCACGTAGGACTTGATGTTGTTGGTATGATAGTGCTCCTTGTAGCGACGTAAATAGGCGAGTGTGGCGTCGTAGGACTGGAAATCGTTGTTGCCAAAAATGCCGCGTGCGGTCATGAATGCTCGCTGTCCGATCGACTGGCCGGTTTCGACAAAATCGCGATAGGCAAGGTAATCCTTGTAGGCGGTTTGTACGTCGAGACCCGCTGTTACCCCGTACGCAAGACTGGCAGTCAACGTCCAGTTCTGCGGTTCCAGAACGTCCTGCGTACGAAACTCCCAGTGTGCGTGGGTATCGATGAACCCGGGCACGATATAGTTGCCGTTGACGTTAACGACTTCCGTATTCGCCGGGGCAGTCAGTGAGCCCGATTCGCCAACCCCGACAATACGGTTGTCGGTAATCAATATTTCCTGATTTTCAAGGACTCGGTCCATTTCGTCGCTTGATGATCCGGCCATCGTGATGACGTTCGCACTCGTCAGGAGCAGCGAGCCCGCCGGTGTGTGCCGTGGCACGACGACGTTGAAATCCAGCGCCGTGACCGACTCATGCTCGTCTGCCGGCACAAACGTTTCCTCCACGTCGGTCGTGTCGTCGTTGCCGTCTTCGTCCGATTTAAACTCGATGCTGGCCAATGGCCGGCTATAGAAAGTGTTGCCAATGGCCCACCAGATGGACGCGCCGTCTGCGAACCAGCCAAAATAGTCGGCGCCGATATCCGTGATCGCAATCGACGGGAGTGCAGGCTTACGCACATCGACAGTTGCGGCCTTGCCGCCGATACGAGTGGTTGCGATCACCCAGACCTGCTTGTTGACCAGGGCAAGGGCGTGCCTGCCATCGGGGCCTATGCGCACCGATTCTGCGTTTGGCGGCTCCTCGCCGCGACGGTTGCCGCGTGGTCCGGTAACGACGAGCTCTTCGCGGCGGTCGGAGCCGTCAAGCTGTGTCGAAAACAAGCCGGTTTCGTCCACCAGGAAGACCCGCTTTTCTGCGGCACCGAAGTGTGGGCTGCGGGCTCCCAGCGCCGGTTTGATCACTCTCTGCGCACCGCCGGACGCCGGCAGGGACACGAGTTCGAGCGGAATTCCAAGGCCGGTAAATTCGCTGAACGTCTGATGACGCATATACTCATTGCCACGCATCGCCAGCAGCGTTTCGCCATCGGGACTGTAAACGAGGTCCGTGTAGAAGGCAGCAATATCGGTCAGTTGCTGGGGGCTCCCGCGCCCATTGGAGCGCATGCGCCAAATGTGGCCACCTTCGTTCATCGACCAGGTGACATAGCTTAACCAGCGGCCGTCAGGCGACCAGACCGGTTTGAATTCCCAGGCATCGCCGGCTGTCAGTCTTTCCGGTCGGGCGCCTTCGTCGGCGTCCATCACATAAATTTTTGTTAGCACCGAGGCCGCGATGCGTTGGCCGTCCGGCGATTGCTGAGGATCCTGAATCAGTGTCGCCGTCAGGTCGCCCTGCGGCACGCGGTACGAAGCGGTCAGGTCGGGGCCGACCTCGAGTGCAACGTCCGCAGTAAACGGAATTTCTGTTCGCTCACCGGATTCGATCGCCACCCGCCAGATTCTGCCCTGTGCATTGAAGACGACTGCACCGCCATCAGGCGTGAATGAAAATCCGGGCAGGAGGTCGCGACTTGGTGGCCGGTAGTTTTCCTGCGCGTCCCGCTGCACAGGGTAGCTTAGCCAGCGGTCGACCCCGCTGCCGAGGTTACGAATTCGCAGACCGGTTTGCGATTCGTCACGAGAACCGTACACCAATAAATCTCCGTCCGGAGACAGCGCTGGCCGCACACCGCCGCCTTCGCTGCGAGTCAGCTGGTTGACCGTGCCGGTTGAGAAGTCGTAGCGACTGATCTGCGTTGCCGGGAAATTCTCTACCGGACCGTTACTGTCCTCGCCTTTCGCATAGTAGAGATAGCGACCGTCCGGGGAAACGGCCGCGCCAACGCCCCAGAATTCCTCGTCCTCTTTTGCTCCGGTAAGGGGCACGCCTTTCCCGCCGTCGATATGGTAGAGCGTCAACTCATTTTTCAGAGCCGTCTTAGTGACCACGATATACTGGCTATCAGGGGTCCACGCCGGCGAGATAATGCCGAACTGTGATTCATCCGATAACTTTCGGGCATCGCTGCCATCGGGCCGTGCGATCCATAGATTGTCTGCTCCGCTGCGGTCACTGACGAAGGCAATCCATGCGCCGTTTGGCGCCACTGCGGGCTGGCTGTCGAATCCCAATCCCGACGTTATCCTGGTTGCCTGGCCGCCACCTATCGGCAGCGAATAGAGATCACCGAGCAGATCGAACACGAGTGATTCACCGTCAGGCATGACGTCAATTGACAACCATGACCCCTCGTCAGTCGTGAAACGCAGACTTTCAGTCTTTCCTTGCAGCGGCAGATCGGGTTCTTTTTCTTTTTCGTCGTCCGCGGCAAAAGCGGACGTCACGAGCAGCACGGCGAGAGCGGGCAGTATTGCTGCTCTTGTTCTGAACATTATTCTAAGGGGCATATTGTTTCCGGGATCCAGTTGAACCCGCACAATACTAATGGATTAGCTGTCGAAATGGTCCCATCGCAGACAAGCCCAAGACGATCATTATGCCGCCAGCCATGCGACGAAAGGCCGGCATTGACTTCCACCGCTGCAATCGGGCGGCCGTCGCACCGGCGAAGATCAGTGCTGGCAAGGTACCGGCCCAGAAAGAGAGCATGACAAGGCTGCCATTTACGGCGCTACCGCTGGTCGCAGCCATCGCCACTGCCGAATAGACCAGCCCACAGGGCAGGGCGCCCCATAAAAATCCAGCACCCAGCGCGCGTGCCGGTGTTTCTACAGGCAAAACATGGCGTGCCAGTGGCGCGAGACGCTGCCAGATTCGCGCGCCTGCGTTTTCGATGAAACGGGTGAAATTCCAGTTGAAAATCAGGTTGAGACCAATGGCTATCACCAGGATACCTGCGATCAGTCTTAATATGAGCAAGGTAGTTCGGGCGCCTGCCGTTGCAACGATAACGGCACTCGCGCTCCCGGCAATCGCCCCGAGCAGCACGTAAAAACCAAGACGTCCTGAGTTGTACAAGATCCGGCGCAGCCAGCGACGCATCCCTGCAGACTTCTGTTGCTCAAACAGAACGACAATGGCACCGCACATCCCGATACAATGGGTGCTGCCGAAAAAACCTGCCAGCAGTGCTGCGGGAAGAAGCAACTCGGGGTTCATTCGCCAGCGTCGTTCGGCGCGTTGTTCCCATGACGGTGGTTTTCAGCAGCCGGTTTCGTATCGTCGTCCATGACGACACTCATCGCTGGAGAATCCAGGTCATCAAATTGCCCGGAGCCGACTGCCCAGAAGAATGCCGCAACCGCGCAGGTCAGCAGCACGAGGCCTAACGGAATAAGGAGGAACAGGATATTCATGATGTCACTCCCGCTGTCGCAGTTTCACCGCTGGCCTCTGGCGCTGCCCTTGCAGACTTTGACCGATGCAGTCGCAGCGCGTTCAACACGACAATCAGCGAACTTGCAGACATACCCAATGCCGCCATCCAGGGTGCCAACAAGCCGCTTACGGCAAGCGGCACGGCAGTTAGGTTGTAGCATAGGGCCCAGGCTAAGTTCTGACGGATGATTCTGCGCGTGTCCGCAGCGATCTCGACTGCGGTCACCAATGCACCGAGTTGCCGGCCAAGCGATACGGCATCTGCACTGGCGCGGGCGAGCGCAGTGCCCGCATCGAGCGCCACAGAGGCATCCGCTGCAGCCAGCACCGGCGCATCATTGATACCGTCTCCGACCATAACGACTAGCTCGCCCTGTTCGCGCAGTGTGTGAACCAGCGCAAGCTTATCCTGCGGGGTCAGGTTTGCCCGCCATTGTGCAATGCCGAGACGTGCCGCGATTTTAGCAACAGCCGCTTCGTGATCGCCGCTTGCGATCATGATTCTGAATTTTTTTTCGCGCAACGATTCGATAGTCCGTTGTGCATCAGCACGCAGTTCGTCGCCAATCTCGAATCGCGCCAGTACGTTCGTTGCATCCGCAAGGTATACGTCGGTTCGGTGGCCAGAGGGTGATTGCATTTCATATGCATCCAGCTGCTCAGCAACGAATGCCTGCTTGCCGATGCGGTACGCAGTGTCGCCGATCGTTGCGGCGACGCCAGAACCCGGCACGACTTCGACCTCGTCCAGAGTGTTATTTTTCGACTGGTCCTGAATTGGAAACGCACGCGCGAGCACATGCTCGGAAGCCGCTTCTATGGCTGCGGCTGTGTCGAGCAATTGGTTCGCGGGCGGTGCTGTATCCAGCAGCCTCGTGGCGGTCAGCACCCGCGGTCGCCCCTCCGTCAAGGTTCCGGTCTTGTCGAAAATGATGATCGGACTACGTGTCAGCACGTCCAGCACCCGTGAACGGACTACCAGGAACCCTGCGCGTGCAAGGCGACCGGTTGCGGCTGCCAGCGCGGCAGGCGTCGCCAGCGCAAGTGCACAGGGACAGGTTACGACCAATGTTGCCAGCGCAGTTTCAAATGCCCGGCCGGGCTCAATGTAATACCACGTGATGGCCGTCATCGTTGTAATTGCCAAGACCGCGGTCACAAAGTGTCGCGCAATCCGATCGGCCAATATCGCGACAGGCGGCCTGTCAGCCTGGGCGCGCTCAAGCATGCGGCCAATTTCCGCCAGGCTGGTGCTGGCCCCGGTCTGCGTGACTCGCACTGTTGCATTGCCGGTGTGAACCATTGCACCCGCGTGCACCGATTCTCCCATGCTGCGCTGTATGGACATTGATTCGCCGGTCAGCAGCGACTCATCGACGGAGATTTTACCGCTTAGAATATCGCCGTCGACGGGAATGACATCCCCGGGCCGGATGCTCAATACGTCGTCTTTTCGCAAGCGATCAAGTGCGACTATCTCATGGCCACCGTCAACAATGCGTAACGCCGTATCGGGCAGCAACTCCGCCAGCGCCACCGCATGGTCATCGGAACGATGTCGTGCGCGCATTTCCAGGAAGCGCGCAGCACTAAGGAACAAGACGAACATCGCGATGGAATCGAAGTAGATGTCGCCGTTGTTTGCCCATGTAGCATACGTCGAGGCGACAAACGCCCCGCCGATAGCCAGCGATACGGGCAAATCCATACCGGGGCTGCGGGCCCTGATGCCGCGCCAGGCACTCGCGAAAAACGGCCTGGCTGAAAACAAGATGATCGGAACTGTGACGAGCAGACTTATTATGCGCAGAAACCGCTCGATGCCGCCCTCGATGCCAAACATTTCTCCGGCATATAAAGCGACTGCAAACATCATAACCTGCATGCCCGCGGCGGCTGCAACGATAAGCCGTTTCAAGGCATGCCGATATTCGGCGTCACGGGCATCGGCGGCCCGATCTGCGGCCAGCGGTGCGGGTTTGAATCCCACACGGGCGATCGCCGCCAGCAATTCGCTAAACGCCAGAAGGTTACGGTCCCAGCCAACAACCGCGCGTTTGGTCGCAGGATTTACACTAACCGATTTGATTCCTGGCAGTTTCTGCAACGCATTGTCGAACAGCCAAACGCAGGCAGTGCAGTACATGCCGCCAAGATCGATCGTGGCTTCTGCCAGGTCGTCTGTCACATGCACGTAGCGATTCAGCAGATCGTCAGCGTCGTAATGATGCCACTGGCCCATCCGTGGCGTCAGGTCGAATTGCGGATCGGGGTTGTCCCGGTGCTCGTAAAACGCACTTAAGCCGCTGGCTGCGATGAACTCAGCCACCGCTTTGCAACCCACGCAGCACATGGGCTGGTCTTCGCCCCCCAGGCGTGCGAACAGGGAAATGCCCGCTGGCACAGGTTCACCACAGTGAAAGCAGGGGGCGGCGACCAGGGTCATTGCCTGCGGCCGGCGCCGGCGCTGCTGTTTGTCGTATCAGCATGAGCGCCTTTGTCGACCATGATGTGCGGGTTCGACAGCGCCAGGTAAATTGTCAGCATGCAGCCTGCTACAGTGAGGGCAGGGATAGCGATGAGGAGCCAGACCCAGGGATTCTTTTGCCACGACTCCACATTGTTACGCACTGTTGTCATGTTAGTGGCCTTCGATGGGGCCGCGAAAGCGGCTCTCTTCAGTAACCGTGATCTCGCTTCCATCCGTACTGTCGAGACGAAATTGTATGACCTGTCCACCGCTGGCCAGCTCATGCGGAACTACGACAGATACGGGAAGCGTCATTACAGACTCGCCGCCAAGCGAAAATCGGGTATCGGTCTGAATTTGCATCTCTTTGATGCCGTGGACGCTCAGTTCATACTCGTGGTCTTCATTGTGTTTGTTGACGACGCGAATCGTGTAGCTGTTTTCTATCCCCTGTCGACCAACATCGCGATACAGGGCATTGCGGTCCCGAATAACATCCAGAATTACCGGCTTCCTGAGCGCGATGGTGGTTACCAGGGTCGCGAGCAGTATCGTCAGAATACCCGTGTATACCACGGTCCTGGGCCGGATCAGCCGGTAGGACTTGTGTTCCAGCGCACGCTCGGTGCTGTAGCGGATCAGTCCTCGTGGCGAACCGACTTTATCCATCACGGTATCGCACGCGTCGATGCAGGCTGCACAGGCGATACATTCGTATTGCAGACCCTTGCGGATGTCGATACCTGTCGGGCACACCTGTACGCACATGGTGCAATCGACACAATCACCCAAACCCTGTGCTTTTGCATCGGAGCCGCGTCGTCGTCCACCGCGCGGTTCGCCGCGTTCGGTGTCATATGTGATGATCAGTGTGTCACGATCAAACATTGCGCCCTGGAAGCGTGCGTATGGGCACATATATTTGCAAACCTGTTCACGCATGAAACCGGCGTTCCCGTAGGTTGCAAAGCCGTAGAACAATACCCAGAAATATTCCCAGCCACCGGCGTTGAGTGACAGCAGGTCGCTGCTGAGTTGCCGGATATCGGAGAAGTATCCAACGAAGCTGAAGCCGGTAAACAGTCCCAGGCTTATCCAGCAAAACTGTTTCAGTGTCTTCTTTCGAATCTTGTCAAAGGTCCATGGTGCCTTGTCGAGTTTAATGCGTTTGCCACGATCACCTTCGATGATCATTTCAATCCAGGTGAATGCCTCGGTCCACACTGTTTGCGGACAGGCGTAACCGCACCATAGTCGACCGGCAAGTGCGGTAAAGAAAAACAGGCTGACGGCCAGGACAATAAGAAGCAGCGCGAGGTAGACAAAATCCTGCGGCCACAAAGTCATGCCGAAGATGTAGAACTTTCTAGCCGGAAGGTCGAACAGAATTGCCTGGCGGTTATCCCACGTAATCCACGGACCGAGGTAAAATGCGCCAAGCAGTACGATCATAGCGATACGCCGCAATGTCGCAAACGTGCCTTTTACCTCACGGGGATAGACCTTGTCTTCGCTGCGGTAGAGTGTTCCGTATTCGTAGTCGCCGCCTGGTTTACTGGCCATAATCAATCTCTTCGCGGCAACGAGACTGGACCGGTCCGTTTTCGCCGGATCAGTCGCAGGGTCAGCCAGCCACCAATCCAGCAGTTCGCCCAAAGGAAGAAGAAACCAATGGCGTAGCCTGCATTGCTGCTTTCGATAGCCGGATGATTTACGGCATCGACAATGACGAGCGGATCAATGAACGCGAACAACAGCATCGTAAATGCGGACGCCGTCAGAAACGATATCCAGGTCAGGACGGCGATTTTCTGCGTGTCGCGCGACCAGTCGCGTGACTGGCTGTCGAGTTCGTCATTCATTGCACAGCACAAATGATTACTGCGACAGGCTGTACACGTAGGCGGCGAGAATGCGTGCCCGGTCCGAGCCAATCAAATCACCGAAAGCCGGCATTTCGCCCGCCCGCCCGGCAGCGATCGATATCCTGGTTTCCGCCGCAGAACTGCCGTACAGGTATACATTGTCGACCAGGCTTGGTGCGCCAAGTGCCTGCAATCCTGCGCCTGTCGGTCCATGGCACGCAATGCACAGCGTCATGTATTGCTGGTGTGCAGGCGATTCGGTATTCATCCCGTCCGGCATCTCCTGCACGTAGCGAACCATTTCGTCGAGCGCTTCCTCGGTCGGAAATACGCCCGCCAGCGGCGGCATCACGCCGGCCCGTCCCAGCATGATGCTGTGTTCAATTTGTGCAGGTGAACCGCCATACAGCCATTCATCATCCGTCAGGTTCGGAAAACCACGAGCCCCCTGCGCCGTTGAGCCGTGACATTGCGAACAGTAATTCTGGTAGAGGCTCTGGCCAATTCCCAGCGCGGCCGGATCGTCAACCAGCGCCGTCACTTCCATAGCGCCAAATGCGGCGAACATGGGGCCGTACTGTGCTTCTGCAGCGGCGACCTCGTCGGCGTATTGCTGTTCCTGGCTCCAGCCGCTCAATCCATCAAAGTTGCCCATGCCAGGGTAATAGATAAGGTAGAAAACGCTCCACAGAACGGTGCCAATAAACAACCACAGCCACCACATCGGCAATGGATTGTTGAGCTCACGAATGTTTTCGTCCCATACGTGCGATTCCGATTCCTTAATTTCACTTTCCGATGCACGTTGCCTGTTGGCGTAGGCGACCAGCCAGAAGCAGGCAATCAGCGAAGCGATCGTACCCAGAATGACATACCAGCTCCACGGGCTGCTCATGACTGTAGCTCCTTCTTTTCCTCGTCGCCCGATGGTTGACCCGGTGGCATGCGATCGTCACCCAGCGGCAGGTGCGCTGCTGCGTCAAATTCTGCGTGTCGGTTGCGACTGAAGCTCCATGCCCAGATGCCGATAAACAGGACCAGGACAAGTACCGTAATAAGACCGCGTATCAATCCAATATCCATCACTTTGGCCTCCTATCGCGCCGACCGAACGGTGCCAAGGTTTTGCAGGTACGCGACCAGGGCATCAAGTTCGGTTTTATCAGCGACGGCCGCCGCCGCGTCGGCGATATCCTCGTCTGTATAAGGATCGCCCAGTATCTGTAATGCCCGCAGTTTCTTCGTCGTCAGCTCACCGTCGACCAACCTGTCAGCCAGCCACGGATATGCGGGCATGTTGGATTCTGGCACCAGGTCCTGCGGCCGCAGCAGGTGAATGCGATGCCAGTCGTCGCTATATCGTTTGCCTACCCGGGCAAGGTCGGGGCCTGTGCGTTTCGAGCCGAACTGAAACGGCCGGTCATAAACAAATTCGCCAGCAACCGAATATGGACCATAACGTTCAGTCTCGCTGCGAAACGGCCTGATTTGCTGCGAGTGGCAACCGTAACAGCCTTCCCTGACGTAGATGTCACGCCCCACGAGCTGCAGGGCCGGGTAGGGCGTTACCCCGGGATAGGGTTCGGTGGCATCTGAACTTGCCATCAATGGCAAAATCTCGACCAACCCGCCGATACTGATCGCAACCACGATCAGAATGCTCATCACGTTAATGTTTTTTTCTATTTTCTCATGACCCATGAGTTAAGCCCTCACCGCCTGCACCACCGGAACGGGTGCAGGCTGAACTTTGCGAATGGTCATATAAACGTTGTAGACCATCACCAGCATGCCGCTGAAAAATACCAGACCGCCAAGCAGCCGAATGCCATAGTAAGGATAGGTGAACTTGATACTTTCGATAAACGAATAAGTGAGCGTGCCGTCTTCATTCAGTGCGCGCCACATGAGTCCCTGTGTAATGCCGGCGATCCACATGGAAACGGCATACAGCACCACGCCAATGGTCGACGTCCAGAAATGCACGTCGATCAGCTTGATCGAGTACATTTCGGTTTTGTTGTAAAGGCGTGGAATCAGGCAATACAGGGAACCGATCGTCATCATCGCTACCCAACCCAACGCACCTGAATGCACGTGGCCGATGGTCCAGTCCGTGTAATGCGACAAGGCGTTGACTGTCTTGATAGACATCATCGGGCCCTCGAATGTCGACATGCCGTAGAAAGACAGTGCCACGATCATGAACTTGAGGACCGGGTCGGTACGCAGCTTATGCCAGGCACCCGACAGCGTCATGATGCCGTTGATCATGCCGCCCCAGGATGGTGCGAGCAAAATTACAGAGAAAACCATGCCAATTGACTGCGCCCAGTTTGGCAATGATGTGTAGTGCAGATGGTGTGGACCGGCCCACATGTAAATGGCGATCAGCGCCCAGAAATGCACGACGGACAGGCGGTATGAATAGATAGGTCGATTCGCCTGCTTTGGTACGAAGTAGTACATCATGCCAAGGAAGCCCGCAGTCAGGAAAAACCCGACCGCATTGTGTCCGTACCACCACTGCATCATCCCGTCGACGACGCCGGAATAAATCGGGTACGACTTCCACAAGCTCACAGGAATGGCAAGATTATTGAAAATGTGCAGAACCGCAACCGTGATGATGAAAGCTGCGTAAAACCAGTTGGCAACGTAGATGTGCTTAACCCGGCGTCGCCCGATCGTAAACAGGTAACAGATGCCAAAAGAAACCCAGACCACCGCGATCAAGAGGTCGATAGGCCATTCGAGTTCTGCGTATTCCTTACTTTGCGTAATGCCAAGCGGCAGTGTGATGGCTGCGAGAATGATAACCGCCTGCCAGCCCCAGAACGTGAATGCCGCGAGCTTGTCGAATGCCAGGCGAACGTGGCAGGTGCGTTGCACGACGTAGTACGCAGTGGCAAAAAGTGCTGAGCCGCCAAACGCGAATATGACCGCATTGGTATGCAATGGACGCAGCCGGCTGTAGGTCAGCCACGGCACATCCATGCTAAGGCCTGGCCAGATCAGCTGGGCGGCGATGATAAGACCGACCAGCATGCCGACCACGCCCCAAACGACAGTCATTATCGCAAACTGGCGTACAACCTTATCGTTGTAGCTCGATGAGTTATCCATAGAGTTTGTCCACGTAACCTATTGTTGCTTAGTCTGATTCTTGCTGGAGGCGAAGATGCCAGAAGGACCTCAAGCCAACCATAAGGGTATTCCCTGATTTAGACTTTTCAGGCGGGTTCGGAATGCTGTAGCGCAAACTTATCTGGCGACGCCGGCCCAATAGGCTCAGAATTTCCAGCCGAATGTGAGGCTGTACACGAGCGGATCAATTTCCACTGTTTCGAGGAACGTACCGTCGACAGCGGCGTCCGTTTCGATATTCATCCAGCCAGGTCAACGTTCACGAGCATATTCTCCGCGAAGGCGTAGTCGAAACCTGCCTGCGCGGCGATACCAATTGATGGCTCCAGATCGAGCGCCAGGCCTTGTAACGGTCCGCTGGTTTTCTCGTCGAAAAACAGTGTGTAATTGATGCCCGCGCCGACATACGGAGAAATGGTCCCTTCCGTGTCGAAGTGATACTGCAGGCTCAGCGTCGGTGGCAGATGCCTGGTTTCGCCGACCTTTGTGCCATCCGCGGCGAGCTTGATGTCATGCGAGAAAGGCGCCGCGGCGAGCAGTTCGATGCCGAGATTTCTGCTGAACATGTAAGTGCCGTTGAATACCAGGGTTGTAGCGGAGTCGACGGAGACGACCGCGCCGTTGTCCGATTTGGGATCTACGGTGCCGGTTCCCACATGGACGATCCAGTCGCCGGGTTCGTAAGCATTGGCTATCGGTGTGCACATTAACGATACGGAAAAAAGTGGAAGCAACACCTTCCTGATGCTGAAAATCATTACTCGAAACTCCCTGGATTGTCAGTGGCAACCGATGGCCAGGCCGGCCCGGCGACGCGAATCATGATATATATTAGTATTATCTAATATAAGGGAGAATACCTACTGTATCGGTTGACAATGGCGTGCCCGAATGGCGCCTAGTTGGCCGATTGACGAGGCACCGAGGTGATGCCAACTGAGTGGCGAGGAAAGTCCGACGAATCAATGGCTTCAAGGTATCCGTGCCAGGCGCCGTAGCCAATTACCGGCAGAATGACGACCAGGCCCAGGAACGCGGTGAGCAGGCCAACGAGCAGCCCTGTCATTATCAGAGCCAGCCAGATCATCATAGGCAGCTTGTTGCGCAGTACGGCATTGATTGACGTAACGATGGCGGTGACGCTGTCCACATCCCTGTGCATGATCATTGGCAGGGAAAATGCGCTGGCGGAAAACGTCACGGCGGCGAACAATGCACCGACAGTGGTGCCGACGCTGAGATAGGTGATCAGTTCTGACAGGTCCGGATTCGCTGCGGTCGGAATAAATACGCTGATCATGATGGCCGCCCGTCCCCAGATCATGAATATGACGAGTAGCACCAATGCAAAAATCATCTCGTTGCCAACATGACGTTGAAACGCGGCACGCAGGCTGCGGGCCATTGATGGCGGTTGACCGCGCTCAAGTTGCGCGCTGATTGCATACAGTCCGATGCATGCCAACGGGGCGATGAACACGAAGCCACCCAGCATCGCCAGCATGATCCACTGGCTGCCATAGGACCATGCGAGCCAGACGACTATGGCAATTACAAGCGCCATAAAGAAGCCATAGATCAGGCTCTGCTGCGGTGCTTTTCTAAAATCACCGATGCCTTTTTTCAACCAGCCGAACGGTGCCAGCGGACTCAATTGCCGGCAGGGCGCGACAAAGGGCATGGTGTCCCTGTCAACTTCTGGTGCCGGTTGATCACTCAAGCTTGCCTACTCCGGAAAAGTAATGCCCCGCTCGCCGATAAGATATCGGAAGCTTAATGAAAGTACCCAAACGTTATAGTCGTATGGGTCTGCTCCCAGTGAAAGTATCGCTGGAATCGTGTTCGGCTCGACACCGGCGAGTGCCCAGTCGCTGCTGGAGAAACTTTCGTAACGAAAGCCTGCCTCAATGTCGAGTCTCCCGGACTTCGCGTAACGCAATTTCATTCGTATGGAATCAAGCGTGGAATCGAGGTCGGGAAATTGATTGACCGTGCCGCCGAGCGCGCCAACGCCAACGGCAGTTTCACCATCAG
>JAJFKP010000038.1 GCA_021773135.1 Woeseiaceae bacterium
TCTGGCGAATCCCCGCTTTTGTAGCGAAGGACCGGGCGTTGCCGGGCGATGTGCTGACCAGCAGCCTGCCGCGGCTCCCTGTAAGTATTGAAACGCTGAAATCTTTAATAAGCAGTGACGATCGCCTGCAACTGGCGCGCGATGTCGACAGCCTTTGTAACAACAAAGTCGAATTGCTCGGGCAGCACTGGCCCGACGGAGCGTCGTGCGACTGGTCCCTAGATCCGGTTTCAGGCCAACACTGGCCGTGGCACCGCTACACGTTCAACATTCCGCGCCGGATAGGGCAGGGCGTCGGTGATGTGAAGTTTGTGTGGGAGCTTTCCCGGTTGCAGCATCTACAGGTTTTGGCGCTTGGTGCTCGCCTGCTGGATCGCCAAGATGCCCGTAATCAATGCTTGCAGCAGCTGGAGAACTGGCTGGACGACAACCCCCCGTACACGGGCCTGGGATACGCCTGCGGCATTGAGTTGGCATCGCGCGTGGTGTCGATGCTGTTTATTGTGACCTGCCTTGACGGTAGTACGATTCCGGCTTCTCTTGTGGAGAAGATATGGACCGCCCTGGCAGTCCACGGGCGCTGGATAGCCCGGTTCCCCTCCCTGTATTCATCCGCTAACAATCACCTGGTCGCGGAAGCGGCCGCGCTGGTCGTGCTCGGAACTGTTGCGCCGCAATTGACCGAATCCGCGGACTGGAGATCGATCGGGAAACGACGCCTGGACGTAGAATGCGGTCGCCAGGTTCTTGCGGATGGCGCTGGCGCGGAGCAGTCCCCGACGTATCTCGCCTACACGCTCGAGTGGCTATTGCTAACTCGCGTCGTAGGCCAGGATGAAGCCATGCCAGCGATAGATGCGGCTCTGCGCCGCGGCGCGATGTTTATTACGAGCGTTGCCGATGTGCACGGAAACGTGCCATTCTTTGGTGATTGCGATGACGGTGTCGTCCTGAGGCCAGTGCTCAGAGACGCCAATTACCTAGCTTCAATCGTAACTGGAGTGGCTGGCGTTCTGCAAAGCGATGAGATCGCGCATCCCGCATTTCGACCGGATTTGCGTGCACTGTTACTAGCCGGCAGGCCTGCGCCGGCGACTAAGGTTGCATTGCAGAGCGCAGTTTTCGAAGCTGGCGGCTACACTGTTTTAAGGTCTGGCGACGGCGCTCGTGAAACATACGTTCTGTTCGATCACGGGCCGCTCGGGTTCGCGCATACCGCAGCACACGGCCACGCTGACGCACTGGCTGTCTGGCTGCACATCGACGGGATTCCGGTGCTTGTCGATTTCGGCACGTATCGGTATAACGCCGATTCTGGATGGCGGGACTGGGCTAGAAATACGGCCGCACACAATACGATCGAGCTTGACGGAGAATCTCAGAGCGAAACAACCGGACCGTTCAACTGGGGCAGACGCGCGCAGGGTTTTTTGCTTGCCGTGAAAATTGGCACGGCGGTGCAGCGCTGCAGTGCCGGTCATAACGGCTATAAAGATCTCCTTGGCGTGATACATGAGCGCACAGTCACCCTGGATCAAAGTGACTCGATTATTATCGCAGATGTTTTATCGGGCGAAAGCACTCACGCCGTCAATTCAAGCTTCCATCTCAGCCCCGATGCAACCGCTGAGTTGTTGCCAGGAAATAAAGTGCAGATTCGCCTGCATGATGCGCTACAGCTGGAGTTAACATTTGACTGTCCGGGTCTGCAGTGCAACGTCGTGAGCCAGAACGAAGAACTCAAACCGGGCCCGGGTGCAGTCTCCCGCGCCTATAACCATTTGACTCCCGCCCAATCCATTGTTATTTCCGGGCACATTGATCTGCCTTATCATTCCACGGTAACCATTCGGCGCACGTCCATCCGGTAAAGCTTGAGCCGGGATCTTCATTTCCTGGTGTTAGTGGACGGTGCTTGCAACCACCTTGGTTTCAGTGGTGGCGATACTAATTGCTTTCTGCGACAACGCCAAGCGAATCGTCAGGCTGAACGGTTTCTCTGTAAATGCCTGCCAGTTTTGTCGCTATTGCTGAAGCAACAAATCTATTTTTTGCAAACGAATGAACGTTGCGACTTAAGCGTTGCCACGAGGTCCGATCTTTTATCAGGTTTTCTATCGCATTCGCGACATCGGCGGGATCCTGTGTCTCGGTCATCAACCCATGCTTCCCTTCGACAAAGAGGTCCTTGAGCCCACCCACCGGCCGTGTAACCACGGGCAGTCCGAACGCCATCGCTTCAAGCACCGAAACAGGCAGGCCCTCGCCGTGGGAGGTCGGCAAGACGTAGATGTGTGCGTTATTAAACTCTTTGACTTTGGACGCACCGCGTACGTATCCGGCAAAGCGTACGCGGTCGCCCAGCGTCTTGTTCGCATAACTGCGAAACTCTGCGGCATTCGGTCCGTCGCCAGCGACAACCAGCTGCACGTTGCGGCCCCGCTTAGCAAGTACAGAGACCGCGTCAATGGTCTGCAGCACACCTTTTTCGATTTCAAGTCGGGCCAGAAAGAGTATCTGGCAGTCTTGGGTCACATCCGCATTTGCCAATTTTGATTCAAGATCAAAATCCGCGATCAGATCGTCGCTGACGGCGGTGGTCTCGCGGTATATTGGGGCCGTAACACCCCATTTGCGGAGCTTGGCTTCGAAGTCGGACGCCAGCACAATGAACGCGTCCGCTTTGCCGTAGGTCCTTTTGAAGAAACCGAGCCAGCGCTCTTCTACCTGCTCCGCGAAACCATCTGACCAGCCGTGGAAAAAGACGACCAGCGGAAGGCCGCGGGATGTGGCCTGACGCGCCAGCAGCCCGTCACGAAAGAAACTCTTGTAATGCATTGAGGGATTGATATGCACGAGGTCGTAGGCGCTGCGACGGATTCTACGCCGAAAAGCCAGTTGATCGGCCAGCGGGTGCAGGAAGCGCCCCTTGGTCGATCCAATTTCCAGCAGGTCATGTTCGACGCCGTTCCCGGTGAAGTGTTTCGTAACACTGCCAAGATAGACTGCGACGCCGCCCTGGTCATGTCGGTCGGGTCCGGTTACCAGCGCCCTCAGCATTGCGTTGCGCTGCTCATCGGGCCGCGTCGGCAGTGCGTTTCCCACGAGTATCTGGGTAGCCAGGTCGGCGTTACTGGACTATTGGGCATTCGGGTCTTCCGCAGGACATCGGCCGCAGGGCTCGGGATTACTGGCATCTTTGAATTATGTTTCGCAGCGAAAAAGTCTCGCTGGAGAAGCATGATATCAAGCCGAGACAGGCCTCGTTACGGTACATGGCTGATGTTCGAGTCACGGCACAAAAACCGACGAGACATGCGTCACATTTTGCCTGGTTGACTCGGCCGTATCGGTCACCGGTCCAATTGGCGATAATGCACCGGGGTAAGGGAGCGCCTGGAATGCAGAGCGGGAAAGCGACGCAAATCATAATTGCAGCGATTGTTTCGGTTATTGCCGGACTGGGCCTTGGTCCGTTGGTTGCCTATGGTGTCGCGGAGTTGCTTGATGCAGGGACGCCTTCTGTGGCCACTACAAATATTTCGGTCCTGAGCTTTACCATTGCAATATTCCTGCTTGGTCGTGCGGTGCAGACCGGCAAAGTTGGGCCGTCGCTGGCGTGGCTTCGGCACCCGCAAATGCGCCTGCTCACACTTGGCTCGATTGCGCTGGCTGGTGCCGCATTGTTTGTCGCAAACATCGATAGCGCCAATACGTCCGCGTGGCGCGGAGCGGCCCGCGTGACTGTCGATACTGGCTCCAGCGTTTCGCGGCTACGGGAATTTGGGAGGCAGTTTGCCCGTATAAGTGTCGCAGAATCATCGGATATCACGACGCGAATCGGCGAAATTGCGGTTGGCTGGAACATCTGGACTGCGGGCGGTCGGGCAGACCTGCTCGTGCGTAAAAATGCTTCCGCAACGGCCGCAGAAGACCCTTGTGCAGACAGAGAGGTCCTCAACATCGTCGCCATTGGCTCTGGCCAGACATACAGCAGCACGGAACTGCAACCGAAAAACGTTTGCGGCCAATGGCAGCTCCTGCAAGTCGAGCTGCCCAGGGGCGCAACTGCACTGCAATTCAACCTGAATCGTTACAACACGACTGGTGATGCTTCAGTCGATATCATGCTTGCGGCTGTGCGTCCAAATCTTTCTTTTTTCTGGACAGCAGCGACAGTGATAGCAGTCGGCCTGGTGCTGACGATTGTCGGTTTACTTTCATTGAATCTGCGTGCAACGGACGGCAGCTCCTCCGCCAGGGCGGCGGTCGCCACGAAAAGCGGGTCTGGTCGCAACCTTTGCACCATTGCCGCGGTAATCCTGTTCGGACTTGTCAGCAATTCGTTCTTTCACTGGTACGTTTCGCAGGAAAAGACGATTTACACGTGGGACTATTCCGGCTACTGGATGTCTTCTCGAAACGTAAGTGATTTTTTGCGTGGGGCCGAACGGAAGACCATTACCCAACAAAAAGAAATGGCGCGCCAGCAGGATGTTCAATTGGATTCCCGTGAGCCCGGCACGACTATGCCGGATCCAGGCGCGATTGCAGCACTGCTGCGCAGCATTCGCTTCGCAGAATACAACGTGTCGTCGAATATCCCGGTTGCTGCCGTCATGGCAGTATTTGGCGGTTCAAGAATGGTCTACGAGCTGTCATTGTTGAACATCTACGCGCTGTCTGCCGTCTTTATGCTTATTGTCGCCGTCCGTGCCTGTGGCCGGGATGCGGCGCGCCAATGGCCCAGCTGGTGGCCGTTCCTGCCCGTCATTGTGGTGATTTGTTGCGTGCCGTTCTGGGTTCCTGTCCTGCGTGGCTATATGGGCATTAGTGTTGCTGCAATCAACCTGGCTGTGTTCTGGCTTTATTTCAGAGAGCCTGTCCGGGAAATCCGTACGGGTTCCCTGGCACTAATTGGCCTGTTGCTGCTTCTGGGCGTCATCCTGCAGCGATGGAATGCGTACTGGGTGGTCGGATTCTTCGTGATGGCCGCGGCGGACGGAATCTGGCAGCTGATTAGCGGTCGTCGCTTTAATTTTCTGGCATTCCTGCGAGCGATGCGGGCGCCAATCGTCAGTGGGTTTACAGCGTTTTTCCTGTTTGCCGTCGTTGCCTGGCCAAAGATTGTACGCACCGTAACAACGGACTATGCCGACCTGTATTCGGCATTTCAGGAAGACGATAGTTTGCTTGACGCGCTGCTTCGCCAGGTCGATGCGTTCGGAATGGGTATTTTCACACTGCTCATCCTTTCTTTTCTGTATCTCGTCGTGAAGTCGGCAACTAGTAGAGTTGCCGTTTTACTGGGACTGCAGATTGCCTGCGGCTTCTTTCTTTTCACGAGTACGCAGACCATGGGGCCGCATCAGTATTTCATCCTGTTGCCTGGATTGCTGATTTTGCTGGCCCTGGCACTCGCCAGCGCACTAGCGAGTGCGAACAAGCCGACCGTCGTATTGGGCGCCGGCGCGACAGCGCTGGTCCTCGCGTTTGGAATTGCCTCTGGGAAAGCTGTTTTCGTGCCTGCGGCAGAAGTGGATGGCGTGCCGGCGAGGCATGCGCTGTTGTCGCAAAGCTATCGGCCACCGCTGGTCAGCAATGACGTCCAGGAATTTGCGCGACTGGCACGTCATATAGATGTTGTCATGCAAGATGCGCCCGCTGAACTAGGCATATACGTGTTATCCGGTTCAGAGATCTTAAATGCGAATCACCTGAAAACGCTGACGGCCTCAACCGGTGCGCCTTTCAACTCCGTAGATCGGGTTCTTCCGAGCGCCGTCGTCGACAAGCGTGACGGATTTCCGCGTGAGATCTTCGAGGCACATATCGTTATATCCAGTGACCCGGTGCAGCTCAACCGCCGGCCGGCTGACCACCAGGTGATCCGTGTTCCGGCAGCTCAGCTCTTTGATGGCACCGGCATAGGCGCGGCGTTCGAACGTTTACCCGATCGTTTCCAACTCGATGGCGGAGTCGATGCCGTTTTATTCCGGCGCACGCGACCTAACACCACGCGGGAAATTGCCTTGCTGAGCGCGGCACTGAAGGCGTTCTACCCAGACAGGCCGTACGTGTACCAATAGCAGCCGACGCAACGGGAGTTTAACCCCGCTAATAGCCGAATATAGCTTTCGCACGATAGTGCGATAGATCGATTGCGCGTGCGGTCAGCGGATGAATCGACGACTGCCATCGCTCAAGTGAGCTGGTCTCAATACCCTCGCCAACAACGCCGGTCGATTTTTCATAGGAAGATCCATAGCGTTTCGGTGCCAACATATCCGGATTGAACTCGATCTCGAGGAAGTCGCAGATGCTGCGAATCTGCGTTTCCGGATCGCCGACGACGTCCTCATAGCGTACTAACCGGTAGTTAGGCAATTTCTGCAATCGTTTATGCAGCATTGCTGTCCACGTGATCTGAATGTTGATATGTACGAACTGTCGAAAGCGCATGAACGAACGGCTGACCCAACTTGAGTCATCCGCAATGTATTTTTTCGCCTGAGACGCATACACCGCTTTTGGGTTTCGCGTCGTGTGCAGCAACAGGCAGTCGGGATACCACTCAAGTAATCTGTCCGTGAAAGAATAATGGGTTGGAAATTTCGCGCCAATTCGGGGTCTGTCGCGCATCTCAGCATGTACGACGAGTATCGCGTGCAAAATGTTGCGCAGAGTCAGTGGTCGGCTGGCGAGCTCACGGCGCAGCATGTCCCTGTCCAGCAAGCGCTCGGCCTCCGACCAAAACCAGCTGTCGGTGACTCCTGCGTACAGCATGTCAACCAATTTATCCAGTGCATCGGGCGCACCCAAATCGCCGACATGTTTGCGAATATTGCTCGCTACACTGCGGCGAATCCACGGCAAATTAAAAAAGTGCATCTCGTCCGTAAGATCGATTTCCGGGCTGTTGCTGAGAATCGTCTTCAACATCGTGGAGCCGGTTCGCGATCCCCCGATGATAAATACCGGCCGACCGGTGTGAGTTGGTTCTGGCATGTTGTTCATACTTCGCGGAACCCATTCACCGCAGCAGGGTACTGAAACGATGCTGGATTCTATATGGTTGTAACTGAGCCTTCTACAATGTGGTGCGAAAACACTCAAATCCGCTGCAAGGAAATTCTGTGCGCAATTTGGCAGAGATCGTGTACCTGCTCCGGTTATAATGCATGGCAGGGTATTGCTCGGATTGGGCTATACCGGAAACCGGCTGGATGGCCAATCGATCCACGCAGCATCACACTGGTCAATGCCAGACTGGCACCAATTCACCTATGAATTCACAAGGCTCCGCAACCTGGCAGGTCATAACGGACGAAGCTGGCCTGCTGGATATTCGTGAGGACTGGAATCAGCTGTTCGCGGCGAACCCGCGGCACCGGCCATTCCAGTCGTGGAGTTGGGTTTCGGCGTGGCTGAAACACCTCGCCGGCGAATATGAACTCCACACGCTTTGTTTGCGCGACACCGACAATCAGCTGCAGATTTTGCTGCCAATGATAAGGTCGCGCGGCAACGGGCTCTACAGATCGCCCCGACTGTGTTTAATGTGCGGATACGGTCCGGAATGTTCTGACCATATCGGAGCGCTGCGTCTCCCTGCACTTGACCCAAGAGTCTCTGAGCTAATTGTTCAGGGTCTGGCAGAAAGCTTGAATAGTAGTGATCGTATCGAGCTGGGAAACCTCGAGAATCTTGGCGGATTTTCACTGCAACTGGCGCCGGCTTTTCAGCAGCTTGGACGAGTCGTATCAATAAATGAATCTGCGCTATGTCCGGCTGCTGCGCTGCCGGACACCTGGGAAGATTACCTGCAATCGCTAAGCAGCAATTTCAGGTCGCAGGTGCGGCGCTTTCACAAGCGTGTCGAAAAAACCGAGAATACTAAGTTCAGGTCGCTTGCAGCAGAGGAAGCCGAAATGTTTGCTGAGGCGTTGATCCGGCTGAACCGTAGTCGGATGGGTCACAAAGGCCAGACGTCGAGCCTTGAGAATCCCGCACTGCGAGAGTTCCTGGTCGATGTCATACCTGGAATGGCACAAGCCGGACTCGCGTTGATGGATGTGGTGGAGATGGATGAGAAAATCGTCGGTGCGGCGCTCAACCTGGTGCATGGTAATTCGGCTTATTTCTACATGGGCGGCTTTGACGATTCGGCCAAGAGTTTGCGACCTGGCACGGCCCTGTTCGCGCGCGTAATTGAGCGTGCTATCGAAGACGGCTATACGAGTTACGACTTCCTGCGCGGAGCTGAGTCCTACAAGTACAAATGGGGCGCGACAGATGTTCACAATTATCACCTGACTGTTTATCCGGAGGGCGCTATTCGTGGTCAGCTTGCATACGGACTAGACAACCTGAAATATCGTGCGCGGACCTTCGTTCGCGGCATGCGCAAATAGGGCGCATCCTGTATCGGTCGTACAGACAACCGAATTGTGACCTGGGTTGCAGCTACACGCGTCTTTAATTGTACATAATCACTGGACTACTCATGGGCGTATTGGGTCCGGCATCAGGTTTTGTGCCGGTTGCTGGTTAATTGCGGGACAGTGAACGTTGTGGTGATGATTCTGGGTCGACAGCAGAAATGTGGGGACAAGGGTGCCGGGCATGCCGCAGCGAATTGAACTATTGACAATTTTGCCGTTTCCCGGATATCCCGAATGGCAATTCCGGCTCGTCGACAGGGTGCGTCAACTGGACTACGTTTCATCGACAGTCTTCGGCCTCGGCGATGACCGGAACGTCGTCAATGTTCGCCCAGACTTCTACAGCTACTGGCAAAAAATCGATGCCAGATTGTTTGCCGTTGATTCAGAAGCGGCCGGACAGCGTGGCTACGAAGAGTTGGCCAGCGACACGTCGGGCGGTCGAACCGCATGTCAACAGGTCTTTCGCAAACTGGATAACCTCGCCGATGCAGTGGAAGGTGATGCTTACGATGTGATCCTCTGGTTACTGCCGGGCTTTCCGCCACGGCAACTGTTGGCGAAAGCTCGCCTGGGCGTATGGTCGTTGTCGAGCGTGAAAAACGACGGTCTCGGCTTCTGGGAACTTGTTGACGGCCTGCCAATGGTGACCTGCGAATTGTTCAGCTCCGATTCGAATCCGGCACGACACCGTCTGCTGGGTCGTACGTTTGCCAAAACCAACCACCTGTCGCTGACCAAGACACTGCGACACGTTCGAGCCGTCGACGAAACGCTTGTGATATCCAAGTTGAACGACATTTCCCAGGGAGAGGCATCGACAGTTCGATTAGCACCGGCTGAGAAACGTCTAACTGAAAAAATTGGCCGACCGGGCCCAATCGGATTACTCGCAGCTTTAAGTAAGCTTTATGGCCGTTATGCCAAAAACGTCCTGACGCGGCAGTTTCATGGCAATCAGTGGCAACTTGCATACCGGTTCGGTGGAGAGCGTCTATCGCAGGACGGTCTGACGCGCCTGGCGCCCGATGAGGTCGGTGATTTTTGGGCAGATCCGTTTGTGGTTCGGCGTGACGACCGCACCATGGTTTTTTTCGAAGAGTGGGAGAGTTCGAAATCCAAAGGGCGTATAGTTGCCATGGAAATCGAGCCGGATGGCAGTGCCGGGCAAATCCAGCCGGTGCTCGAGTGCGATTTCCATTTGTCATACCCGTTCCTCTTTGAGCATGATGGCGAGCTCTACATGATTCCCGAAAGCGCTGATGCGGGACGCGTGGAGGCGTTCAAATGCGTTGAATTTCCACATCGTTGGGAGCCGCACGCGGTGCTGCTGGACAACATCCGGGCCTTCGATGCGACGCTCGTGCATCACGATGATCGATGGTGGATGTTCGCAAGCGTGCAGCACAACGGTAACTCGACCTGCGACGAACTGTGGCTGTTCCACGCAACTGGCCCGTTTGACGAATGGACACCGCATCCGGCGAATCCGATCAGCCTGGATCTGCGGCTGGCGCGTCCGGCGGGAGCCTTATACATTAATGACGGTGAGCTTTATCGACCCGCTCAGGATTGCTCGGAGCGCTATGGCTACGCCATTTCAATACAGCGCGTGCTGCAGCTTGACCTTGAGCGCTACAGGGAAGAAACAGTCGATCAGATAATGCCGGATTGGGCTGACGACATCCGTGGCACACACACAATCAACCAGGCGCATGGCCTTACTGTGTATGACTGCTACGCGCGTCGTCGCCGCTAACCGTGTGCCTGCTGGACAATCAGCCGTAGTAGTCGTAATAACCTGATGACGGTGATTTCTCACGCGACTGGTTGAGAATCGTGCCAATGATATTGACGCCCTGCAGCAATTCATTGGCTTCAGCAAGATGCTCGCGTCGGCACTTTCCTTCCGCGACGACCAGGAGGAGGGCATCCATCAACGGGGCAAAGGCTAATACATCGTCCCCGGCCAATGCCGGCGGCAGGTCAAAAATGGTAATGGTCTTCGGTCCGAGGTTGCGTAGTTGCTGCACGAGAGACCCGAGTTCCGGAGACGACAATACCTCGGACGAATCACGATAGGTTGTCTGATTCGTCATTATCGCCAGCCTGCTTTCGCCTGGACGAACCAGAATCTGATCAAGTGCTGTTGTGCCGCTCAGGAAGTCCGACAAATCCCGATTGGGTTCGATGCCCAGATAGGTGTGCAACGATGGCCGGCGCAGGTCCAGATCGACGAGAACCACGTGATGGTTGACGTCCTGGGCCAGGCTGTAAGCCAAGTTTATCGCCGTTACCGTCTTGCCTTCGCCAGGGCCGGTGCCGGAAACGCCGATTACATTCCATTCCGAAGCACGTAGCCGTTGCAGGATACGCGTTCGCAATACCTTGTATACGGCTCTCTGCGGCGAATCAGCCTGAGCAGCAACGATACGGTTCTTTTCCAGCGATTCCTCATCCGGATTGATGCTGGGGAGTCGAGCGAAGTTGATTAGTCCTTCATCGGCGTCGAATCCACCTGTATGGCCGTTGGCAACTGTTACGGTATTTCCCTGGTGCTGCTCCCGTTTCAAGGCGCGTTTTTGCGCCTCAAGTTTGCTGGCCTTTGCAAGTTCCTTTGCTATTCGTCCCATAGTCTTTTCAATCCTACGATCAACCGTTCCCTAAAATATCTGAATGAATATCATATACATGATCACTGCTGCGACACCCAGCGCCGACGACGACCAGATCATCGTCCTCTTCTGCCGCTCCGCATCATTCTCGAGCACCGGAATGATAGCAATGGGCGGCATATCCACAATGTTGCGCAGATCTCTTGAGCCGCGAACCGTTGGATCAAGACTCTCGGAAAATACAACGGCTCCGAAAGCGCAGCCAACGGCGAAGATGATGCCTAGAATAATGATGGCAAGTCGATTCGGAAACGCGGCTGATTGTGGTTCGCCCGGCATACGTTGCAGAACATATCGCTCGCCTTTTTCCGAAACTTCGAGCTGTTGTGCCCGCTGTGCGTCGGTCTGTTTTCGTATGACTTCGTTATACTCTGCGACCGCCTGATTATATTCACGGTCAAGGGCGAGATACTCGCGCTCCACCTGCGGCGACTGGACCAGCAGCGACTCGTACTCACTGATTCTGGCCTCCAGTTCCCGTGATTTCTGTTGCGCCGCGCGAATCTGCGCATCCGCACCCCGAATTTGCGCGAGGATGCTCATATAGGCCGGATTGTCGGGTTGTAAGGTTGTACGCTGTTGCGGAGCCGCTGAAATTGCTGACAATCGTTGCTGTAAAAAATTAATCTTATTGCGCAGACTCCGCACGTCAGGGTGGGTCTCTGAATACCGTTGCTGTGCTGCCGCGTAAGCGCGTTGAGCGACATCAAGCTCCTGGCGTATCGTGTCGATTTCGCCGTCGTTGCTGCCGCCGCTCAATAAATCGATCTCGCGCAGGGTACGTACGATATCGGGATGTTCAGGTCCATACTTTGACGAGAGCTCGACGTACTGTTGCTGTAACAACTTGAGGCGATCTGTGCCAGTGAGCATTGTCTCACCCGACGCGGTGAATATTGGCGCATTCGGACTTTCCCTTGAAAGGTCAGTCTCAAGAATCTGCCGTCTTTCTCGCAAACCCCGAATTTCGCGATTCACATCATCCAGGTCACGTTCCGCACGATCGAGCATTTGTGCATTGATGTTCGATGACTCCGGCAGAGCGCCCGCATTTCGTTCCTTAAATTCAGCTAGCCTCGCTTCAGCATCGCTGATCTTGAGGGCAAGTCGATCTGCGTCACGACGGAAAAAATCCAGCGTTTCTTCAACAGACTGGTTGCGGCTACGCCGATTCTCTTCGAGAAACCGATCCGCCAGGCGTTCCGCAACCCGCACGGCTTTGGCTGGTGTCTCTCCATAATAGGACAGGTCGAATGCGATGGTTTCACCCTGATCCTTGACCGCGATGTCCTCGCGAGCCTGAATGGTAATTACCTCGACGTCGCGTCGAAACTGGCTGGCGGCGGCATTGATTGATCTTTCAGCAATCAAATCCTGGTAGAGGCCGAACTCATTGATCCATGCTTCGACATTCTCGGCGGCCAGCACCTGGTTGCGAATACGATCGATTCTTAAATCTGTGTCGTAGTTGGCCACGGTTGTCTGGACCATGTTTTCCGGAATTTCCGGCCTTTCGATTGCAATCGTAGCGGTTGATCGATACTGATCTTCCAGCAACAGCGTGCCGAATACCGTAGCGACAGCAACCGTCGAAAACACAATAAACATGCTCGACCGGCGTCGTCGCAACAGTGCGAAATAGGCCTGCAGCCCTGAACGTTCTACATCCACGATATTCCCTTCGTTTTAGCCAAATTCCATTGATTAGAGTTGTTATTCATGGCACCAGGACAACGTCCCCGACTTCCAGAAGAATATTCTGCGACAGGTTCTGACCCTTTATAATATCGCTGTAGCGGAATTCCCTGATGGTCTGAACTCCGTCACGCCGACGCAGAATCCTGATGTTATTGAGCTGCGCGAAAGGCGTTGTCCCGCCCGCAATGCTGAGCGCCTGCATGACGTCTACTCGAGGATTCATAACAAACTCACCTGGATTCTTGACCTGACCGATAACAAATATCTTATTTCCACGTATCTCCGCTACCGTGACCGTCACAACCAGGTTTGGGATGTACGTCGCAAGTCGGCTTTCAAGCTCCGCCCGTATGTCTCCCACCGTACGACCTTCGGCAATAATATCGCCACTTAGCGGAAACGAAAATGCACCGTCCGGGCGAATTAGCACTGTGCGTTGCAGATCGAGTTCCTTCCAGACAGAAACTTCGAGAAGATCGCCCGGATTGATCAGGTATTCAGTTCGGTCCGGTCCGCCCTGCTGGGCAAACACCTGCGGGGCGCTTACGAACAGCGCAATCATGAGCAGTGGTGCTACCCAGTCTACGCAGGAACCGTTTAACCAATTCCCACCCAATTGCTGGCGAGCTCTCAACTTAAGAAGTTCGATGTATTTCAAGTTCCAACCCTTCGTTATTTATATAAAAAGTATTCGAATACTAGCAAAATACTCGACTACTTCGCCGCGTAGCGTGAATACAGGCACGATGTCAGGTGCGTCAGACGTAGTTTAAGTCGAACAGATTCTTGCGAACATGTGACCAATTCTAACGGTTTTTTTGACATAATCGGACCAGCGGAAAACTAAGTTAGTACATCCGTTGTGTCTCGATCATTCAGTCATTCACATTTTGTCTTCTTATTTTCCGCGGAGTTCCGCTCATTTGCTGATTCGGCTTCAAGTTTCGTATAGTGTGGCTACGAACTAAAATATCGATATCAAGGAGTGTTTATAGAATGATTTAACCCGGGAAGGGTAGGCGGTTTTCGCCTTTCCACGATGTGCTCACTTCCTGCGGCAAAATCGATTCCTTTCACAGTTTCTTGTTCTGCGGGCTAATTTACCACGTGAACGATCGAGGGCTGTGACATACGTCACATTCTTCGTCTTCACATTCCGCGATAATTGCATTGCGGCAAATAATAAAAATTCTAAAGGGTTGGACATAATCTTGTTGTTGGCGAGTTTCATAGGGTCTGTAATCGCATTCGGTTTCACGAGCATCCTCATTTTGTGGTTGTTCTCGATGGCTAAAGCCGTTGGATTAGTAGACGTTCCGCACGGTCGTAAGACCCATGAAGGAGAGATTCCGCTGGTCGGCGGTCTGTCCATTTACATTGCTGCGTTTGCTGCGACCATCATTACCGGATTCATAATGTCGGACGGTTCTGTCCTTCAGGAAAACAGCGGCTTCTTTCTCGCCGGCATGCTGCTGCTGCTGGTCGGCGTCGTCGACGACTACATCGAGCTTCGTCCCGTTGCAAAGCTGGTCGCACAGACCGGTGCAGCATTGATCATGATATTTGGCTCCGGCGTCGTGCTGCGTGATGTTGGCAGTCTCGGTAACAGCGGTGAATTGCTTTCCACGGGCGTATTCGCAATTCCCTTTACGATCTTCGCGACGATTGGAGTCATCAATGCCCTCAATATGTGCGACGGACTTGATGGGCTTGCGGGCAGTCTTGCACTGATCAGTTTGGGTGGATTCATTGCTGCATCTTTGCTTTTTGGTGGCGGCCAGGATATCGGACTTCTGAGCATACTGGCCGCTGCTGTAACCGGTTTCCTGGTGTTTAACTTTCGTTTTCCGGGGCGACGCTCAGCCATCGTGTTTCTGGGCGATTCCGGCAGTATGTTCCTGGGTTTTGCTGCCTGCTGGTTTGCGATCAAGTTCTCGCAGGGCGAAAGCAGGGTAATACCACCATCGATGGCGCTGTGGTTTCTGATTGTGCCGCTTTTCGATGCTGTTTCAATGACCACACGTAGAATTCTTAAGAAGAGACCACCTTTCGGTGCAGACAAAGAACATCTGCACCATATTTTCCTGCTGGCGGGGTTCACAGTGCAGGAAACTGTTTTGATCATGGCGGCAATATCAATTGTCGGCGCAGCCGTCGGCATCGGTGGAACCTATTACGGCGTGCCGGAGTACGTCATGGTCGGCTCGTTTCTCGGCCTCGGGCTGATGTACTTGTGGATGATTGTCCGTTCCTGGACCGTGATGCGATTTCTCAAGAAGTCGATCAACAGGCGCACCAGCGTCGTCGACCGACGGGTCAACGGCGAGCGTCGCACCAGTTCCGTCACATATCTTGGTCCGGAAAGAAGATCAGGCGTTGACCGGCGTGGCGACCCTCGTCGCAATGATGACGTTAATACCTATGAAGAGTTAAGCAAGACTGGCTAGCTTGCAGTTGCAAAACGACTAGGGTTTTGCGGCCGGTCGAAAGAACTCAAATCCGATATCCCTGACAGGCCGGCTGCGAAACGGAAACAACATCCCGAACCACGCCAGGTACCCGGCATATCCAATTGCCAGCGATCCCATGTGTTTGCCCATCTCCAGGCTTGCATAGTTAGTCACGCCCACGAAACCGACTCGGTACTCATAGCCATGTTTCCGCATCTCGTTATCTGAAAACAGATGTACTGAGGGGCTGATTCGGCGGCCGCGGTAGGCGGCTCGGGTAAATGATTTGTACGAATAGTTGTAAGGCTTTCTGATTCTGACCCAAACGTTGTCGGCGTCCGGCGCAGAATCGATAGAACGCCACATATATGACACGAGCTTCGTGCCATCGAACGCGCCGTAAGCGAGGTCACCGCGCGCGATGGCGTCGGCGACGAAATCGGGATGCATATCGAGCTCAGGATCTTTGCTGAACTCCAGTAACTCCTCGGGTTCGACCAAGCGAAAAACCAGGTCTGCGTTTCCCTGAGGATGAGTTGGCGCATCAGGAATTTTACGGCACCGCACAACATATAAATGGATTCCCAGGTGGCGGGCACTTGCTTTCACACACAAATTTGTAATTGCTCGTCGCAGTCCCCAGCGATCGGCATTTTTTCGCAGGTTTCGGAGCCTGCTCATTCTTGAGAATCTGTCTGCATAAAAGCAACTTCAGGTTGATTAATACGAACTCAAATATACAAGTGACCTGGGAGCGGCGCACCTACAATCGACTTTTCAGGAATGTTTCAACGTGGCCAGGAGGCTCACGTGGCCGATTTTTCCGGTCTACCGGGCACGAGTCGAAGAAACCGCCCTATTTGCACGATAGTCGGCCGCGGGTCGCGCCAGTCCCACGTGATATGCACTGATGACGAAAGTGCCGAATACAATATTTTTAAAATCCACATTCCTGCGCTTCTGGCATCCACTTCCCCGTCGCTTGCCGCACGCTTCAAACCGATGAGATCGCCAGTGATCCATGCATACCGCCTGCCGCTCTCACAGGGATAATTGGTGACGGTGCAGGCCTCCATTTCGCCATTCGCGGACTCCAGCATCAATCTCGGCAGATCCAGTCCGGTGTGATAAATGAGTGCGAATCCGGCGCCAAGGCGTGGATTATGTTCGAGGAAAGAGACCCTTTGCGTATTGCGATCAATTAGAAATTGCATGCAGCCAACGCCCGAGTAATTGAGGTGCTCGACAATCGTCTGGCAATACCCGACCAGTTCGGGGTTTGGCTTTACCGTCAGGCCCGCTACGGACAGGCCGGTGTCATCAATGCGGTCGGTTCTCAGTGCTTGGGATTGACCCAGTACGTTTACCCGCCCGTGCTCGGCGAAAAAATACAGATTGTGACGTTCGCCGTGAACGTACTCCTGCACAATCATTGGCTTGTTATGCCGTGGCCACTCCTGCATATCTTGCCGAAGACTATCAATATTGGCGCAGATAATAGCCTTCAGTCCAAGCAGTAGATGCTCTGAATCGACCAGTTTTACAACACAGGGGAAACCGATTGATTCTGCAGCGGCCAGTAACGACGCACGTTCCGAAGCGATAGCATAGCGAGCTTGCGGAATGCCCAGCTCATCGACTAATGAAGACATTGTCGGTTTGTCCAGGCAGTTTTCGACAATATCCGGATTGCACATGAGTAAATTTACGCGCTGCGAAAATTCGGCGAAATGATGCACAAAAAATCGAAGTTCTTTTTCCCCAACAGGTATCAAGGATGTAATGTCCGCACGCTCGTGCAGGAAGTCAGATAAGGCAGAAGCGAATTCGCCTGCTTCCAACGCGGGGTCGGGGTGGTGCCAGGTTTCGTCAACGTACTTTGAATGATTGCAGGTCTCAGCATCGCCATGCATACCTAGAACAATGTGCTGTCCAGCACGTGCTAAAGACCGGATAACGGTCAGCGTTTGGCGATAGGTTCCAATGATCAACGTTGAGTTCATGCGACGACCTTAAATGCTGCGCACTATTCTACGTTGACAAGTTATTGCCGGTGTAGTTTTTCTTTTCCGCCGGCGGCATCGCTTCGTATGACACAGGGTATGCGTGTCCCGCGCGCTCGTTTATGGAAAATTGGGCGGCTGGCGTGCAATCAATTGGAGTATCATTGTGACCTGCAACTGGATCCGATTGAAAACCCGCATGTAAGAAGGGCAAGGTCGTGAATCGAAATCTGAAAATATTCAAAGGAACGGTGGCCGGACTGATCCTGTTACTCCTGGTCTGGCTGACGATCACGCACGTCGTTATCGATCCTGAAAAAGGCATCATGACCCGGGGAGACCTGGAGTTGACCTGGCAGATGCCTACAGAAAACGCCGACAGCAGTCCCCTGACCGATTTAGCGGGATACACGATCTATTGTTGGAATGCAGAAGGTCACAGGACAGAGACGATCGTCATTGATGATCCGGGTCAGACCAGTATTGAGCTCGAACGTCTGTGGCCCGGTACATACCAATGTGCAATGTCCGCGGTTCGGTCCGATGGAAGCCAGAGCGCGCTATCTAACGTCGTTACACGATCCATCCCCTGAGCATAGAACCCACCCTCGGCACCTCAGCTTTCTGAGAAGTCTTCAGGCCATTCGGCCCGATGGTTTTACTTAACTCCGGACAGAGATCCGCTTTTCGTTTGAGACCTGGACCACATTGCTCGCCGGGTGATTCGGCACTCTTTCATTTCAGGGGCATCTGTAAGATCAATCAGCAGGGGCAAGTGCGCATGGAAGGTCCGTCTGCACTGAAACATTGAATTGGAAGCAATGAAAAAAACAACAGCCTTTATCATCAGCCACGAGCCGGATGCGACCCGCACCAAAGAAAATCAGGCGACGAGCATCATCGCTCTGACTCTGACGCGAGCGCTCGGCCGTGCGGGTGTCAAGGTTGTCCGCGTTCATCCAAATCAATTCGATGACAGCCTGTATTCTCGTTACAGCCATATAACCGAGATTTGCCCGAATTTGTATGAATCCGAATCCGATCTTGTGGCGTTTCTGAATGACCTGGGAGAGCGCTACCCGGGGACTAAAGTACTGGTACCGGCATCTGATGACTGCTCCCTGTTTCTCGCCAGGCATGCCAATGTGCTGGAAAACGACTTCGTGCTGTTGAATCCTGCTCCAACAACAATGGAGAGCATCAAGGATAAACGGCGGCAATACGAACTGGCGACAAAAGTTGGCGTGCCTATTCCGGAAACCTACTTTCCGGAGAGCAGGCAAGAGGTTGCACAAATTGCGGCGCAGCTCACCGATTATCCGTACATCATTAAGCCCCTGGAGGCGCAAAAGTGGCGGCTCAAAGAGTACGCCGCAGTTGCCAGTGGAAATAAAGCGATAATCGTTCATTCTCGAACAGAATTGATAAATGAGTACGATCGAATATCGTCAGCAGATGGCAACCTGATGATCCAGGAGATCATTACCGGCGAAGACGAAAACCTGATTACGTTCCTGGCCTATTGTTCGGATGATTACAAGCCTCTGGCGCATTGTATTAGAAGCAAGCTGCGGCAGTCGCCGGTCGATTTCGGCTACTGCACTTCGACCGTCACCTGTCACAACGATGTAGTTGAGCGATACGCCAAGCGACTGGTCAATCAGTGTGGGTATGTTGGCATTGTCGGCATCGAGTTCAAGTTCGATCCAAAACAGAACGACTATAAACTCATCGAGATAAACAGTCGCCCGGTGAATACCACGGGTATTTCTATGGCATGCGGTGTCAATCTTCCCGTTATCGCATACCGTGATGCCATTGGCGAATCACAGACGCCCATATTTGATTGGGAAGATGGTGTCATCTGGATGCGACTGCCACAGGACATCGCAGCAGGTCTCGAACTGCGACGTCGAGGACGCTTGACCGTTGCCCAGTGGTTCCGCTCGATACGCGGTAAACGTGTGCACGCGCTGCTTGCTTTAGATGATCTAGCTCCGTTCACCAGCTTTTACGCGCGCTATTGCAGGCGACAATTGGGAAAACTTACCCCGGTGAGACAGGGCGCCAGGTATCTTCGTGGCCCGCGTCGCCTGTTGCAACGGGTCAGCGCCTGGATGTTTTGACAGTCGACGATGGTTGCCAAAAGACAAATCGTTCATGCCAGTCGATCGGGTTCGCCTTTGTCGGACGGGATACCAATCCCTTGTGTGGTCATGCGTGGTGGTACGAGTCGTGGCCTGTTTTTTCACGAACGTGATTTGCCGCGAAACCTCCGACTGAGAGACAGCATTATAATGGGTGCCGTTGGCGCACCTGATCCACGCCAGGTCGATGGGCTCGGCGGTGCCGATATGCTACTAAGCAAGATAGCCATCGTTTCGCGCGCGTCCGACGATGGCGTCGATATCGAATGCGAATTCGCGAATATCGCTCCTGGCAAGGATCGCCCCACGTTCGGCACCAATTGCGGCAACCTGATCGCCGCAGTCGCATTGTTTGCCCTTGATGAGGGTTTGGTGTCGGCGTCGCGCAGGTTCGCTGTAATTCGGATCAGGAACAAGAACTCCGGTAATCTGATTGACGCCCGCATCGGCTGCCTGGCCGGCGAGTCCGGCGTCAAGACCAGCACATCAGGCATGTCGAATTCCGGTGTATGTGTTGATCTGGATTTCCTGGAACCGGTTGGTACGGTTAGCAAAGTTTTATTACCAACCGGCAGTGCCCGCGATACCTTTGTCTTGGGTGACGGCCGTTCAGTCGACGTTACAGTCGTTGACGCTGGAGCGTTGTATGTATTTGCCCGTGCTGCCGATCTCGGCCTGACAGCAACCGAATCGGCACAGCAGTTGAACGCCGATCCAGCGGCGCTCGTGACACTGGAACATCTCCGCGGGATGGTGGCGCATAGCATCGGTCTTGTAGGCTCGGTATCGGATGCAACCCGCCTTACGCCGGACGTGCCAAAACTGGCGTTCGTAGGTCCGCCGCAGGATTACCGATGCAGCGATAACTCAGCACAAGTCGAATCTGGTGATGTCGACCTGGTAGGCCGCATAGTCTCGTCACAGAATTATCACCGGGCGTATGCTGTAACCGGTGCAATCGCCACTGCCGCTGCTGCCGTGGTGCAGGGCTCAGTCGTCAATGATATTTATGGCAGGGAGGCGACTGCAGGGGTTCACGACATTCGCATAGGACACCCGTCGGGAACGGTAACCTGTGCAATTGAGTGCCGTAACCTGGATAACAGACTCAACATTCAGCGCGCAGGCCTGATGCGCACGGCGCGCCGTATCATGCAGGGCACCGTAGTCGTGCCCAACCACTGTTTCTAATTCGGTCGCGGCAAACGCGCTGGTGTTTTCCCAATAAGTTGGCGGGCCCAGGACATCCATGTGTTCGACAGATGAGCTCTCGTATATTTGCCTGGCTAAGGGCGACGCGGCGTTCGATCAATGTATTCCTGCATACGGCCCTCGTTATAAAGCTGTCTGAAAAATGCGTCGGGATCGCATTCAAAGGGAAAAATCACTGCGTCAGGCTGGCGTGTCCAGACTCTCCTGCGAATCGACGGACGTGAGTAATTATCGGGATCGACCAGCGTCACGACGACAGTCAACCGATTCCCGTCGTCTCCGAGACTATAACGCTCAATAATTTTGGCGTTCTCCGATATGGGTTCGCCGTTGAAGTCCCTGATTGTCTGCGACAACAGCGTGGTTTCTATGACCAGTTCACCGTTCTCGATTGCGCCGGTTGAATACCCCATTGCCGAGTTTGGATAAAAATCAGGATCTTTGCGATCGTCCGTAAATACACGGCGCAGGAGGTTGAATGCCTCGTACAGAAACACAAGCTTGTCGTCGTCAACCACTATTTCAAATGGAAAAGACCAGGTAATTGCTGAGTACAAGCCAGGTGAGATACAGCGTTTCTGCGGCTCGTCCATTCTCGCATCGTATCCTGCGTGCCATTCCCGTGCCGCCGGCGTCATTTCGGTCGTCCATTTGCGAAAATCCAATCCCCGAAGCGGCGCCCAAATGCCGCCGACCTGTGACATATCGGTGATCGGCGTTTGCGGTGGCTGTTCTGCGAAGGGTTGTGCAGACCAGCTCGAGCCATCTTCGCCAAACTCGGCGGCGGTTTCAACGACATCGATAGAATGCATGATGCCGGACATCAATCCGTCTTCGAGATTTCCTGTTAGTCGTCGTTGAAACAGGTAGCCCTGCCTGTCGCGAGAATCGATAAAAAGCTCAATTGAGTCGCCGTTGATAGTGACCGGCGCCGGGCCGCCTTCGACCCATGCAAACCAGCGGTCATCTTTCCGCGTGATCTCGAGCAAGCCAACCAATGGCTCTGCGGGAATCTGCACATTCAGCAGCCACGCGCCCTCGAAATCGGTGTCTTGTGCCTGCGCGATGGATGCCAGGCATGCAAGCACTAAAGCAGCAGCGAGTCTCCGCATCAGTTCTTGATATCGTAAGCGACGGATCGGGATGTCAGAACACGTCCGTCGGGCAAAGTTACATCAATAATTGACATGATTGTCTTGTTCGTATGCCCGATGTGGCCATACATTTTTATGCGGTCCCCGACCTTGATCGTATCCTTCATCCAGCCCTGACGTACCAACTTGGTCGGCGTCAGGCCGCGCGTGTCCCAGAGAACCTGTTTGCCATCTCCATCGGTGACGTTGACGTAGTAGCGCACGTGCGGACTCCTGAACCAGACTTCCGTGACAATCCCTTCTATAGTCATCGGTGCGTTGCGGTCGAACTCCGCAGCGTAGGAGTGATGTGCGATAACATGGTTGGCGAAGCCTGTAGCGCTCAAAAAAAGAACGGCGGCCGCAATCTTGGCGTTCATAGATCGGTTTCTCTCGCTTGCAAATTGGACCACGAGATTATAGCCCGTAATGGCAGCCAATTACCGGGTCTTGAATGAATCCGGATTCAGGTCGTGACGAGCGAGCAGCTTATAGAAATCAGTCCGATTCCGTTTCGCAAGTCGAGCAGCCTGGCTGACATTGCCGACCGTAATCTGCAGGATCTGGGACAGGTAATTGCGCGTAAATTCATCGCGTGCATCGGTAAATGACGCCAGTTTTCCAGCGTGTTCGCCAAGCGATGATTGCACCAGTTCGCCACTAATAACCGGCGAGCGGGACAGTGCGACATTCTGCCTGACAATATTATAAAGCTGGCGAATGTTGCCCGGCCATTCTGCAGTAACGAGTAGTTCGACTGCTTCCGGAGCGTACACCTTCCTTTCCTGACCGGCTTCGGACGCGATCTGTTGCAGGAAATGCGAAACAAGCAGGGGAATATCTTCGCGACGCTCGTCCAGCAGGGGCAGACCGATATTCACCACATTCAATCGATAATACAGGTCCTCCCGGAATCCTCCGTCACGCATCATGGCTGGCAAATCTCTGTGCGTCGCAGATATGACGCGTACGTCAACCTGTATTGCATCAGTGCTTCCAACCGGACGAACCTGGTGTTCCTGCAAAACGCGCAGCAACTTCACCTGCAGGCGCATTGGCATATCGCCGATTTCGTCGAGCAGCAGCGTGCCGCCCTCTGCCGCCTGGAACAGGCCTTCATGATTACGGGTAGCGCCCGTAAACGCGCCCTTCAAGTGACCGAACAATTCCGATTCGAGCAGGTTTTCCGCCATTGCGCTGCAATTGATAGCAACAAACGGTTTGTCTCTTCGCGGGCTTGCGCGATGGATCGCTCGGGCGAGTAATTCCTTGCCGGTGCCGCTTTGCCCGGTAATGAGAACCCGCGCGTCCGTTGCGGCGACCATCTTCGATTGCGCCAGTATTTCCTTCAATTTCTGATTGCGCGTGATGATCTCTGTCGCCCAGTCATCATCGACTTCCGCAGAGCCGGAAACTTTCATGGCACGCTCGACAGTTTCCATGAGCTCATCTTTGTCGATGGGCTTCGTCAGAAAACCAAATGCGCCGCTCTGAGTTGCAGTGACAGCATCCGGAATCGTTCCATGCGCCGTGATAATGACGACCCGAAGCCCTGGCGACTTGATCTGCAGTTCGTTTAGCAAACCTATACCGTCCATCTTGTCCATCTTCAGGTCGGTAACGACGAGGTCAGGTCGAAATCGATGCAAAACGGCGAGCGCCTTGTGTGCGCTCTCCACCGCCTCAACTTCGTAGTCTTCCGCGCGCAGGCGAATGCTTAGCAGACGCAAGAGACCGGGGTCGTCATCGACCAACAGGATCTTGCCTTTTGATTCAGGGTGGTTACTTGCCATAGTCTTAAGCAGGTTCGCTGCGCATTAATAGATAGTTTGTCGACAGTTTACAACGGGAGGGCCGGAGTTGGTTAGTGCTCGAGCAACGCCACTGTACAGCAACGGTTTAGCGGGGATCAGTTTCGTCAGCCTGTTCGCGGATCGACCTCTCTATAGAAGTTATCGCTTCCAACTTTGATTCTGCATCTGCAAGCGATTCGCGGAGCTGCCGATTTTCGGCCTCAATAATCGCAATTCGGCGCGCAACTGCTTCTTCTTCGGACGAGGCTGCTCTTGTGTTTTCACTGCGCAAGCGGCGCGCTTCGTTGTTAACCACAATTCGCGATTCCACTGCATTCAGAAAAATAGTTGCGAGAGCAATTTCTGAATTTGTCATCAGTTCCGTTTGTGCCAGCAGCTCTCGCAGCATGCCCTGCGCCTGCACACTGTCTTCTTCTGCGTGCCCCGGCGTCGCCAATACCAGCGCGTAGCGGAGCCGGCTGGAAGTGCCAGGCGTCAGTTGGGCGGCGGCCTGTGCGTCGGCGAATATTTCCGCCTGCGTAGCCGGGTCCCCGCCGGTCAGCGAGTACAACTCTGTCAGATAGGTGTTGGCTTCAGGTGCACCCAAAATGACGGTGTCGTCTGCTACCGCCGTTTGCCGGCCCTTGAGCCAGTTTGCCGTCATCTCGCATCCGGACACCAGCACCGCCAGAACCCCGACTGCGAGCATGCGTTGATTTCGTAAAACTCTATGCATTTGCCGCGATCCTTTGATTCGCTGCCTCCCGCTTCTGCGGGATGTGAATCTGGAAGTGGGCACCCGAAAATTCATCCGAATTCACCAATTCTACTGATCCATCATGTGCCTGTATGCACTCGAGAACGACTGAAAGTCCAATCCCGGTGCCGGCTATATGACCACCTTGTTCCTGGTTGCCCTGGAAAAACGCTTCAAATATCCGCGGAGTCTCATGTTGCGGAATTCCAGGCCCGGTGTCCGCGAACTCCAGCACAAAACTAACGGGTGTCGATTTCGCACGTATTGTAACAATGCCGCCTGTGGGCGTGAATTTCACCGCGTTGGAGAGCAGATTGTCGAGCACGGTGCGCAGTTTGTCCCGATCTGCCGTTACGACAATATCCTCGACATCCAGCTTGAGCTGTATTTGCGCGGCCTTGAGCGCAAGACGCTGCGCTTTGGCAACCGAAATAACCAGCGCGCGAAGCGGAAAATCCGATAGCGTCAGAACCTCGTTCTTCGATTGCCAGGCGCTAAAACTCAGGAGGTTCTCAATAAGTTGCTGCAGCTTCAGCCCGTTCAGGCGCAGGATATCGGTGACTTCTCGTTGCGGTTGTTCCAACTCGCCGACGGTGCCGTCAAGCAATAATTCGGTACCTTCACGAATATTGGCCAGTGGCGTCTTCAATTCATGCGACATGTGCCTGAGAAAACGGTTCTTTTCCTCTGCCAATTCCAGCAAGCGCAGCCTGAGCCACTCCAGCTGGCGGCCGAGCCGTTCGAGGTCGCTCGGACCCTTGACCTCGATCGGCCTGGAGAATCCGCTCTTGCCAAGCTGAGCGATCGCCCGGTCTATCTGCCGGATAGGCTTGGCGACCAGCAGGGTGAAGAACAACACCAGAATGAGTGTTCCAGGGACCAGCGCCGCAGTTTGCCAGGCGGACACCTGCTGTGCCCGACGGGTACTGTCCTGAAGTCGATTTAATTCGAGTTCAATGTGGTTGCTCAGTGTTAACGACAGGCGCGTAACCCGTTGTCTAAGTGTCGCGAATTCGGCGACCACCGCTTCACCTGCCTCGTCGGTAAATTCTGTATCGGACAGATTGGCTACGATGCGCCGGGCCGAAACAAGAATGGAGCGCGCGAAAGAATCGGCGTTCGCTTTTTCCGCCAGCGGCGACATCTTTTCGATGCGCTGTTCCAGTCCTTCCGCGTCCTGCTGCAGGAGGTTCAGGCTGTCCTCATTTCTCAAAACGAGGTATTGACGTGCGACGCGTTCAAGCGAATCGACCTGCTGCGATAGCAGGCGATTGTCTTCCGCTGCCGTGATGCCGGTGACCACAAGCTGTTCACTTTGCTCGGCAAGACGGTCCAGGTTGACCAGCGCCCAGACTATTGCAATCAACAAGGGTAGTGCCACCAGTCCGAAACCGACGAGAATCAGACCGTTAAGTGACTGTGGGCGCGGGAAAGCCATGTCTTTTAGTGTAGCACTCGGGAACTATGGTCAACCTGCATTTGCTTGGGATTCCGACCAATATGCCTGCGGATCGCGTGCTGCGATTTTCTTCTCCCAGGCGAGAGCGGTCTCAACAATCGTATCGAGGTTGTCATATCTGGGCGCCCAGCCCAAAACGTCGCGTACACGATCTGCGACGGCAATCAATGCCGGCGGATCCCCGGCACGCCGCGGCTCGTCGTTGACCGTGAGCGTCGCGCCGTTCGCCTTTTCTACTGCACGGAGCACCTCGCGTACGCTGTAGCCGTGTCCGTACCCACAGTTGAGAATCGTCGAATCCCCGCCAGTACGCAGGTACCTCAGGGCATCGAGATGAGCACTCGCAAGATCATCCACGTGAATGTAGTCGCGCAGACCGGTGCCATCAGGGGTCGGGTAGTCTGTGCCGTAGACGGAGACGTGGGAGCGTTTTCCAACGGCCGCTTCGCAGGCCACTTTAACCAGCAAGGTTGCTTTGGGTGTGGATTGTCCGATAGTACCGCTCGGCTCACAGCCTGCCACGTTGAAGTAGCGCAGGACAACATAGGAAGGACCACCGGCAAGCGCCAGATCCCGCAGCATCCATTCAGTCATTAGTTTAGACGTGCCGTAAGGATTAATAGGGCAGGTCGGCGACGTTTCCGCTGCCAGGCCGTCTTCCGGTATGCCGTAGACGGCGGCCGTGGAGGAAAACACGACGTTCTTAACGCCATGGCGATGACTAACCTCAAGCAGGGTGCGACTACTGGCGGTGTTATTTCCGTAGTACTTAAGTGGATCCGCAACAGATTCTGGCACAATGGTGTGTGCCGCGAAGTGCATTACGGTATCGATTTCATGTGCTGCGAATAGTTTTTCCAGTAGCTCCCTGTCACCCGTGTCACCGACGACGAGCTCGCCGCTGGTGACGGCGGCCTCGAAGCCTGTGGAGAGGTTGTCGAGTACAAGCACCGATTCTCCGATCGCGCCGAGTTGTCGCACGACATGGCTGCCAATATAGCCGGCGCCGCCGGTGACCAGAATTCTTGCGTTTTTCATAAAGCTGCCAATAACCCTGAACAAAAGCGCGATTGCGCATTCTAAGTTTCATGATTCTACCAATACTACTCGGCGTATCAGGACTTGTGTCGCACTAACTGCTTGAAAAAGCAGGAAGTGTCGCCAAAAAAGGACGATCTACGTCCTGTTTTCGAGTCGAATTGCTGGATATGATCTCTCAATCCGCAGGAAGGCGGGTCACCCAATCGGAGATTGAAGTTGAGCACGAAGGGAATCATTAACCACAAAACGTCGTTGGCTGCTCTTGCCGCTCTGGTCCTGCTCTCTGCCTGTGGCGGCAGCAGCAGCGGAATCAGCACGGCGCCGCCCCCGCCAGGACCACCTCCGCCACCGCCGCCGCCGCCAGCGGCGACGGTAAACGTCTCCGGCGCATTGACCTACGAGTTCCCGCAACGAAATACCAGCTGTAGAGGCATCAATCTGGACAACCCTGTGCTGCGGCCAATTCGCGGGGCGACCGTGCAGCTCCTGGATGCAGCCGGTACAAACGTCGTGAATTCTCAGACGTCCGGTGCAGGTGGCGTTTATTCTTTCGATGTTGCTTCCTCGACTGATTTTATCCTGCGCGTCCGGGCCGAGCTGCAGGCGTCGAACTGGGACGTGGAGGTCCGCAACAACGTGGATGCATCCGCAAGCCCACCGCCGTTGGCGCAACGGCCGATTTATACAATGGACCTGGCCTTTAACAGCGGTGTCGCCAGTGTGACTGATCTGGACCTGATCGCTACGACCGGTTGGGATGGAAACAGTTACGCCGCGACACGAGTTGCGGCGCCGTTCGCTATCCTCGACGCGATCTATTCCGCAATGCAATTCGTCCTCGCGGAAGATAGCAATGCCGTTTTTCCGCCGCTGGACGCATTCTGGAGCCCCGACAATCAGGCGGCGAGTCCAACTGACATTGATGCCGGTGATCTGCCCACCTCATTCTATGATGGCAATAACTCCCTTTTCCTGCTGGGCGACGCTGCAACAGATCCAGACGAGTTTGACGATCACATCGTGGTTCATGAATGGGGCCACTACTTCGAAGATAATTTTTCGCGATCGGACAGCATAGGTGGCAGCCACGGTCTTGGCGACTCGCTCGACATGCGAACCGCTTTCGGCGAAGGCTGGGCATCGGCGTTGGCAGGGATGGCGCTGAATGACCCCATCTACTGCGATACCCGCAGCGCAACCGCCGGAGGTGGATTCAGTGCAGAAACGACCACAGGTGGCGTAGACGGGTGGTTTAACGAGTTCACGATCATAAGATTTATTTATGATCTTTGGGACACTGACAACGACGCCGCCGACAACGATACATCAAGCATAGGGTTTGGTCCGATTTACCAGGTCATGACCGGGCCGCAAGCGACCACCGCGGCGTTTACCAGCGTCTTCACATTCGCAACCTACCTGAAGCTGCACGGCACCGGGCAGAACAGCTTCATTGATGGATTGCTGACCGACGGCGGCATCAATCCGACCGCTATCGATATTTGGGGGTCGACCGAGACCAATGACGCCTCAGCACTCCCTCCTGGCAATCCTGACGTCCTCGATGTTTATACGCCTTTGACGCTGGGTGCGGCGCCCGTCAGTATCTGCGTGAACAGTCAGTTCGACAATGGCCGGGATGGCAACAAACTTTCCCAGCATCGCTATCTTACGCTGAACGTACCGATGAGCCAGCAGGTAACGTTCACGGTAGCGGCCAATCCCGCGCCCTCGCAGCCCTCAGCCGGATTCGATTGCACCGCGGACGATAACGATCCCGAAAACAATGAACACAGTGACCCTGACATCCTGGTTTATCGCGATGGCCAACTGTTCGTAATCGGCTTTGGGTGCACACCGAATAGCGAAGTCACGACCAGTGGTGGCCAGCTTGCCGCTGGCGATTATGTAGTTGACCTCAACGAATTTCGGCACGAGGATGATGATTCTCCGGGCAACTTTCCGGAGCAGGTGTGCTTCGACGTATCGGCAAACTAGAATATTGACCTATCAAACCTGGAATCAAGCATGAAAATCATACTCAAAACCGTCATTTTAGTTCTTGCGATGTCCGGAATTGCTGGCTGCAGTGATGGCGGTTCATCCGGGGCGGTAAGCAAAGATTCTGCCAGTGACCCGGTTGGCAAGCCCGGGCCCGGGACAGGTGCATTCAGTAACGCGTCGCCCGGCAAACCGGGCGCCGCGGTCGAAATAAGCTACGAGGTTGTTGGCACTGCATTTGTCGGCGTGCCGGTCGCTGTCAATTTAAAGTTTGCTGCCGCGGGTGGCCCACTCGACGTGAAATTCAGCATCAATGATACGAGTGCAGTCCTGTTTCAGGATGGGCAGGTTGAGCAATTGCAGATCGTGGATCCAGGCGACGGCAGCGTGCATCAGATTACGGTCGTCCCGCAGCGCGAAGGACGCGTATACGTCAATGTGTCTGTCGAAGTGCCGGCAGACTTCGGGACGATGATTCGCTCCATCGCTATCCCGATAAACGTCGGTTCAGCCGTGAAGGAAATAACGATCAATGGTGAACTGCAACAAGGTCCGAACAATGAGACCGTTATCTCGATGCCGGCACAGGAATCCAACTAGGCAAGCCTACTGACGCCCGGGCGGCGACCCCGGCTTTTTGAACGGTTGTCCTGCATGGCAGGAACAAGCGGCCGCCAAAATCGCAGCGGCCGGCGACATTTCCATTATGTAAATCAATTTCTGTCAAATCTGGTTCGCGTATTGCGCCAGGCCGGTTGCAAAATGTCGCCAGCTTTATTTTCGGGAAAATTTTCCCAATTTATTTTTCAATATTAGAGCCACTTCACAGACGTTTTAGGCGGATGCGCATAATCTTTGCGGCAGACTGCTGCAAATGTGCCGAAATGCCATCGAATAGTGGTCAAGCCCAGTAAAACCGTACGCAAACTGAACACGCAACAAACGGAATTATGCGGCAAGGAAATTACGGCAATTTATCGGGGTAGCAATGCATCGCGATCTGAGAAAGCAGATTACTGAGGCAACGGCGAAATCGGGCATCAACAAGCTTGACTTCATCGACCTGCTCAAATTGATCGACCAGCATTATGACAAAATGGAGGCGACGATCTCCCAGTCCCTCAGCACCCAGACACTTTCCGTCTCGACGACTCCCATCGAATTCATTTTTGATAGCGTCACCGAAGCACTTTTGTCCGTAAGCGAAGAGGGCACGATTCGCAATTGCAACAAAGTATGTTCGCGTTATTTCGGGCTGGACAAGGACGCGCTGATTGGCTCGTCCATCGTATCTATCCTGCCGGATTCGCAGGGCAAGACCTTGGCGGACTTCCTGCAACCGTTCCAATCCGATATCGAGGCTACTACCGCCGATTTCACGGGTGGCGAAGTGGTCGCTGCACGCTACGATGGCAGCGTATTTGATGCTGAGATTAATTCCAGCAGTCTTTTCGTTGACGATGAACGAGTATTTGTTATCAGCCTGCGCGATATTACGGGCCGGAAGAAGGCGGAAAAATCACTGAAAGAAAATGAGGAGCGTTATCGGGCGCTCGTCGAGAATGCGCCAGAAGCAATCGTCGTACTGGATGTAGACAGCAACCGTTTTGTGGATGCAAATGAAATTGCCTGTGAATTATTCAACCTGTCGCGTAAAAGATTGTTGAGTATCGGACCCAAAGCGATCAGTCCGACGATGCAGCCCGATGGATCACCCTCATTCGGCGTTAATCGTGGCTACATTAAACGAGCGCTTGCGGGTGAGCACCCTGTCTTCGAATGGACCCACAAGAATTTTCATGGGGTCGAGTTTCCCTGCGAGGTTCGATTCAGTCAGCTGCCGTCACAGGATCGACAATTGATTCGCGTCAGCATTTCCGACATCGCTGAACGCAAGCGCAACGAGGAATTTACCTACGCCCAGAACAAGATTCTTGAAATGGTTGCCACCAATGCGCCCTGTGATCGCGCGCTGCGGTCGATCTGTCGCTGTATCGAGAAAATTGGCACCGGCTTGTCGGTTGCGGTCATGCGATTGGATGTGAAAAGCCAGACGCTATCGGTCGAGCAGGCACCAAACCTGCCGGACCCGCTGAAACTTGCACTGGATTTTGTTTCGGTCAATGAAAACGGTGCCGCATGCGGGGCAGCAGTATTCGCCAACTCGCAAAAAATTGTGGAGGACATCAAATCTGACGAGGCGTGGAAAGGCATCCAGTCGCTAGCCTCAAAGTTTGGCTTCAACGCAGCGTGGTCTTTTCCGTTGCACGGGCAAAAAGACAGGATAATCGGCACGCTTGATCTCTACCTGGAGGAGTCAAGGCAACCGTCCACTGATGAGCTCGACAAGATTGGCCAAATGGTGAGATTGGCCGGGTTGGCCATCAAGAAACAAATCGATGAGGAAAAACTTAAGTCGAGCGAATCGCGCTATCGCGGGCTTTTCGAAAGCGTCGTAGATGGTGTTTACATCGCGTCGCGAGATGGTGACATTATTACTGTCAACCCGGCACTAGTGGAAATGCTCGGATATGACAGCGTCGAGGACCTGAAACAAGCGGGTCGAACAACGGTCCTGTACGTTAACCCAATCGATCGAGAAAGGGTTTTTGCCCGGCTTGAGGCGCAGGGCGTGGTTAAAAACTTCGAGTACCGACTGCGACGGAAAGATGGTCGTGAAATTGTCGTTCTCGAAAATTCCCGCGCAATCTACGACGATGAAAACCAGGTTATTGCACATGAAGGTACGATCACCGATATAACGGAGAGAAAGGTTGCGGAAACGCGGGTTTTCGAAGAAAAGGAACGCGCCCAGGTAACGCTGCAATCAATTGGCGATGGCGTAATAACCACCGACGCTGATGGCAATGTTGATTACATCAATCCCGTCGCACAGGACCTCACCGGCTGGGACATGCGCAGCGCGCGCAATGAGTCGATTGAATCATTGATGACACTCATCAACGAGCATACGCGCGCTACCGTTGACAACCCGGTTTCCCGGTGCCTGAAAGAAGGTCGTGTCGTTACGCTGGCGGAGAACTCGGTTCTAATCAACAAAGATGGCAATGAGGTGCCAATTCAGGATTCAGCTGCGCCTATCCGCGATCGAATTGGAAACATCGTTGGTGCCGTGATGGTGTTTCATGACGTTAGCAAAGAGTCACGCCTGTTTCGTAAATTGTCCTACCAGGCATCTCACGACACGCTCACAGGCCTGATTAATCGGCGCGAGTTTGAGAATCGGCTGGTTGCAGCGCTCGATGATACACATGAAAACCCGGAACACTCCCACGCGCTCCTGTATCTCGATCTCGACCAGTTCAAGGTTGTTAACGATACGTTCGGCCATACTGCCGGTGATGAGCTACTTACACAGATAGCCGAACTAGTGCAGAGCAACATCCGCTCGACGGATATCCTGGCACGACTTGGTGGAGATGAATTCGGAATTCTGCTGGAACGCTGTAATGAAGAACGTGCCATGGAAGTTGCAGAAGCGATTCGATGCGCCGTCGAAGATCACCGATTTCACTGGAAAGATGCATTCACGAGTGCGCGTTGCTCGATCGGCATCGTAATGGTTTCCAGGGAGTGCGACGATGTCGCCAGTATCATGAGTTTTGCTGACGTTGCTTGTTACTCCGCAAAGGATATGGGTCGTAACCAGATTCATTTATATCAGGATAGCGACGCATCAACGCGACATGAAGAAATGAAATGGGTGTCGCGAATTACGAGTGCCGTTGAGGAAAATCGACTCGAACTGTTTTTCCAGCCTATCGTGGGAATTGGCAAGGAGAACGGTCATGCACGTGGTCACTATGAACTGTTGCTGCGAATGCGGGATGAGAAGGGTGAACTGGTTGGCCCCGATCAGTTTATTCCTGCTGCAGAGCGCTACAACCTGATGTCCACGCTCGATCGCTGGGTCATCCGCCAGGCGCTATCGCAGCTTGCAGATCGACGTTCGGGGTCCAATCGAGCTCATTTCACGCTGGCAATCAATCTGTCAGGAACGTCTCTGAGCGAAGACCGATTCCTCGGGTTCGTGATCGAAGAACTAGAGAAACAGAACCTGCCCGAGGGTGCGATATGTTTCGAAATCACTGAAACGGCGGCAATATCGAACCTGTCGCGAGTTATCCATTTTATGCAGGCGTTGAAGAAACTCGGTTGCAAGTTTTCCCTGGACGATTTCGGCAGTGGCCTCTCTTCATTTACCTATTTAAAAAATCTCCCTGTTGATTACCTTAAAATCGATGGCCAGTTTATTCAAAACGTTGCCGAGGACAGAGTCGACGAAAGCATGGTCAGAGCGATCAATCAGGTGGGGCAGGCGATGGGGATCGAAACCATCGCAGAACGCGTAGAGACGAAGGAAGTCCTTGATAAGCTTAGTGAATTGGGAGTCGCCTATGCGCAAGGCTACTACATCGCCAGACCGACGTCGGTCGAGACCTTCGAACCCTGGGCAAAGCCGGTGGCGTCATCGCGGCGAGCGTGATCGATCAGGGTTCAACAATCCTTGTCCTGATCGCCGCAATGCCGGCTGTTGGGGTACACTTCCAGCGTAATAACAATTGCCAGATAAATTATGCCCACAGAAGGCACTGACAACCGGTCAGCACCAGATGCGTTGCTGAACAAGAACGAGCCGCTGCCGTTCGTTACCCGCAACCCCGATTCCACGCGCCCCATTTTGCTGGTCTGCGACCACGCGAGCAGGCTGTTTCCGAAATCGCTGGGTACGATGGGACTGGATCCGGGTGCCAGGCGCTGTCATCTCGCCTGGGACATTGGCGCCGGTGCATTAACGGAACATCTGGCCGAGAGCCTTGGAACGACAGCGGTTCTGTGCCAATACTCCCGTCTTGTAATCGACTGCAATCGGCAGTTGATGGATCCGGGCGCTTTTCTGGAGTTTGGCGATGGCGTTGTAATTCCCGGCAATCGTAATATTCAACAAGCAGATAAAGATCGCCGAGCGGAGGAAATCTACTGGCCCTACCATAACGGTATCCAGCATCAGCTGCAGCGCTTTGACGGGCTTGGCATTCAGCCAATCTTTGTTGCGATACATAGTTTCACGCCCGTAATGAACGGCAATTACCGACCATGTGAAATCGGGATTTTGTGGGATACTGATCGCGTAACGGCCGAGGTTTTTATTCACGATTTCCGGGATGCGGGTTACGTTGTGGGTGACAACGAACCCTACTCAGGGAAAGCGCCTCAGGATTTCACGATTGATCATCACGCTGAAGCTGCCAATCTCTCGCATGTTGGCATCGAGATCAGGCAAGACCTGATTCATCACGGCTATGGCATTGAGAAAGTTGCTGAAACATTACACAAGATTCTTGAAAACTTGCCGGCGCGGATTGCGCCAATAAATATTGAGCCACAGAATCCCGGTCAAATAGCCTGACAGGAACATGGAAGGGCGTTTATCGTGCTAGTGAAAGAACCGAAATTTACGCTTGGTGTCGAAGAAGAATACCTACTGGTTGACAAGGAAACGCGCGAACTGGTGGTGGATCCACCTGAATCTTTGCTCAGCGAATGTGAGGAGCAGTTAGGCGGGCAGGTCACAACCGAATTGCTGCGCTCACAAATCGAGGTAGGCACAAAAGTCTGCAGTAACGTGAAGGAAGCGCGCGAGGACCTCGCCAAACTGCGAGGTTGCATCGTGTCCGTTGCGGACAGGCACGGAATCGCGCCCATCGCTGCATCGACCCATCCGTTCAGTCACTGGAGCGATCAAAAACACACGCCAAAAGACCGCTACGAATCTCTGACAGCCGAAATGCAGGGGGCAGCGCGTCGCCTCGTGATTTGTGGCATGCATGTCCACGTTGGCATTGAGGACGATTCGCTGCGGATCGACCTGATGAACCAGGCAGCGTATTTCCTGCCACACTTGCTGGCACTATCCTGCTCATCACCGTTCTGGAACGGCCGCGACACCGGGCTCAAGAGTTATCGATTGACGATTTTCGATGCTTTGCCGCGCACGGGTTTGCCCGAAAAATTCCAGAGTTACAACGAGTATGAAAGGCATGTTGATATTCTGGTCAATGCTGGCGTCATTCAGGATTCGACTAAGATCTGGTGGGACATGCGGCCCAGTGGCAGGTTTCCGACACTTGAGTCTCGTATTATGGATGTGTGTACGCGCCTCGACGACACGATCTCCCTTACGGCACTGCTCGTTTGTATCATGCGCATGCTCTACCGCCTGCGAACGAAGAATCAGCGCTGGCGGACCTATACGCCCATGTTGGTCAACGAAAACAGATGGCGGGCGATGCGCTACAGTTTCGACGAGGGTCTCATTGATTTCGCGAAGGGTTCAATTATTCCATTTGGTCAATTGCTCGACGAGATTCTTGAATTGACCTATGAAGATGCTCGCGAACTAGATTGTGAAACGGAAGTCGCGTCGGTACGGGATATATTAAGCCGTGGAACCAGTGCGCATCGACAACTGAAAGTACATGAACTGTCGCTGGCCGCCGGCAAAGATCAGCAGAGCGCGCTGCGGGCCGTGGTGGATACCCTAATCAGCGATACCCGCGACGGAATCTGACTTGGCCTCGATCTGCTGCGTTTCCGCCGGTTGCTTCCTAAAAGCGTGATTTAGAACGCAAAAATCGTGGTTGGAATGCGCTATCTGTCGCATCAATATCAGGCGGTCGTCGCTACTATGTGACAATGACCGCAACTAACACCTACCGCTTCGTATTGCCGCGATGACTGGCCAGCTCACTGCCATTTTGCCGGCCGTATTTGCGTTTGCTGCGGTCGTCTATCTCTGGCTGGCGGTCAGAGTTGCGCGTGTATCAAGGGAAGCATCCAATAATTCAATTGCCTATTTTCTGTTTCTTATAGGGATGATGGTGGCAGGCAGCGCGTTTTCCTATAATACCAGTGACCAGAATTTGTTTGGCATCGGGCGAACCCTGACATTTTTTAGTGCAGGTTTTAGTCCGGTCGTTTTTTACTATATCTATCGCGAATTTACCGTTGGTAAGGCACATGGATTTGTGCTCGCGATGTTGTCGGTCATACCTGTCGTATCGACCGGACTGGCAATGACCAACCCAATTCATCATCTCATCTGGACGGTTGTTGAGATTGACGGACAAGTCGGGTTTTCCGACGCCAGCAGTCATACCTGGTATGCGCGTATTCATGCACCGTTTGCCTATGGGCTGTTTGGGTTCTCGATTATTGCGATGGCTGGCAGGTTGTCTACTATCGCTCGTGCGCACCGTCGGAAGCTGCTTCTACTAATCGTTTGTGCAATATTTCCCCTCGCTGTCAGCGTTGCGAGCACTGTATTCAAGATTGGTCCGGCGAATTTTCCGTTTACTTCCCTGACGCTGGTATTGTTGCTGCCTTTATACGGCTGGGCGAGCGTGGCGCTGCGTGTCTATGAGTTCAGTCCGCTTGCATACCAGACGATGTTTGATCATGTGCGGGATCCGATTATCGTGCTGGACAAATCGCAGCGCATCATTAGCGCAAACAGCCCGGCGCAGGTACTGCTGAAAGCTGATGAAAACGAGCTGCTCGGCCAAAAGTTGTGGGAAGACCTCCCGGAGGCCCAGGCAATCCTCGATCACAGCAGGGATCGGGAGCTGACACAGACACTGCGTCTGCACGCAGATAAATATTACGAACTGAACAGTACGCCACTCAAGGGCCCGTCAGGACAACACCAGGGTACGGTGGTTGTCTGCCGTGACGTAACGGAGAGAAAGCGTGTGCTGCGAGCGCTGGCGGATAGTGAGCACCTTATCCGATCACTTGTTGAACATTCTTCCAACGGAATCCTGCGCTTTGGACGTGAATCCGATGCCGATGGTGAACGGTTTCGCTGTATTTTTTCGAATCGTGCCGCCGAGCGATATTTGCAAAGCGACGGAGGAACGTCGGTTGGTATGCCTTTGGAGAAACTTGCACTGCTGGAGCCAGGAAGGCTGCAGGAGCATTTTTGTGAAGGCGAGCAAAAAAGGTCGAGCACCAGCTATGAAGTTCAGGTGCAGGTTGACGAGGACGAGATCTGGCTGCGAGTAGTTGGCGAGCCGGTGGGGTCAGATTTCTCAGTCACCTTGATTGATATCACGCAGCGAAAGCATAATGAATCCAAGATTCTCGCCGATGCGCTGCGTGATCCATTAACCGGCATATTGAACCGGCGGGGCTTCGAAGAGCGCGCTGCCGAGTCAATTGCTGCCCATGAGACTGGGGCAGTTCTGTATCTTGATCTCAATCACTTCAAGTCAATTAACGATCGCTTTGGGCACCAGGCGGGCGATGCCCTGCTTAAAGCATTCGGACATCGACTCGAGTTTTGCCTGCGCCCCGAGGACATACTTGCGCGCCTGGGCGGTGACGAGTTCGCTATTGTATTGCCTGGTGTTTCGGTAGAAGACGCAATACATGTTGCGGAACGATTGGTCGACACCGCTTTTGAAGCCTACATAATTCAGGGGCAGGAGATTGAATGTTCTGCGAGTGTAGGAATTGCGCTGATGCCACAACACGGTGACGATTTGTGGCATCTCCTAAGCGTTGCCGATCAGGCGATGTATAAATCCAAAAACATCAGTAAAGAAGATGCAGCGAATGACAAGGCCGCCTACGTTGCTGCATCGATTGCGTCCTGAACATGCGCGGAATTATTCGTCAGGCAGGCGCCAATTGACTGATCCTACGCGTAGGTTAATAAGCGTTGATTATACGCAGCTCAACGACCGTTGGATCAGCGGTATCAAGAACTACAGCGTCCAGTACGCCGCCGTTCTGCAGGGTCACAGCCAGCGGTGCTGATATCGGAATCTGTGAGCCCGACGAGGCGGCGAGCATGTCAAATGTACCGCCATCGGGGCCGACAAACCCGGTATCCAGCAGGAACGGAAGGTTGAAAAACAGCGGCGTTGAATCCGCGTCAATTGTGTTGCCCGGTTCGACCAGGTAAATATCCACAGGGCCTGCATTGACTGAAAAACTGGTCAGTCTGATCTGCGGAAACGTGGATACCGGTCGTGCGTTATCATTCAGTTCTCTCAGGACGGGATTGGCCGGATCGCCGGCGAGGGCAATGGTTTTGCTTGCGTTCGCACCCAATGTGATGTCCTGCTCCACTATCAGTGCGCCCACGTTGCCGGCTGCCGTTATAGAAGTAGGCACCGGAAAAACCAGCGTGCCGAAATAATCCGAGAGCTCTCCGAATGCGATGTTGGGAAACACCGCGGTAGCAAAATCGTTGTTGACAAAACCGTCAATGTTCGCGGTACCGGATGCCGCATGCAGCAGGCGTAAACGTGACGGACTGTTGACGTCCGGCAATGCTAATGACGTGCCATCTGCGGTTATCAGTGCCGCGCCAATGTTCGCCGTAAGACTTGGGTCCGGATCGAACAGTCCGACACTGATCCGGGTTGTCGCCGTCGCTGAAATATCGCCGGATTGATGCAGGATTATTCCCGGGTTGTCTTTTGGCGTGACAATCAATTCGAATACGCCGTCCGAAAATTCCTGATAGGGGATCCGTTCACCGACTGTCAATGAGCCCACCGCTGCGCCGATGACCGGCGTCGTGCCTGTCGCAGCGAAATAGACATCAACCTCGCCTACACTTGCAGCGAGGTGATAAAAGTCCGCTTCGAAGACGGTATCTGCTTCGCTGAACTCCCGCTGCGGATCTTCCCAGACGGTAGTCGTCGGACTGGTAACTGAGCCGGACAAGATTATCGTGTAGTCAGTGTCTGCGCGAACGTCGATTGTCTGAGATGCTATTCGAGTGAGCTCCGGGCCCGACGTCAGGAAACCATCAAAATTGAACTTGTACGTTAAGTCGTCGTACTCCGCGAAGCCGGCCGCTTCCTTGAAAAAGACCGTATCTATCGACCGTTCCTCAATCAGGAAATTGAGTTCAGGCGTATCCGGAATCGAATTGATACCTCTGATTCTGCCTTTTCCTGTCGCCTCGACACGCGCGGTTTCAGAACAACCGAGCAGGGCAACCAGTGCGAGAACCATCACAGGTTTCGCAAGCGAAGGATACTGTGTGTTTCGAGTGCTGCAATGAATATTCAATTTCTCAGCTTCCTGCCATTGCGATTCGCGAAAATACCGCAAGTTTCGCCAAGCGTTCAATATTCGGGTCTGCTTACCCGGCGTCACGATAGCCATAGACGGATTTGACCTCCAAAAACTCTTCGACGCCATGCGGGCCCCACTCGCGACCGTTGCCAGATTGCTTGTAACCTCCAAAAGGCGCCTGGTCATCCAATGACGCGTTGTTTATATGCACCATGCCAGCTTCCAGGCGGGCGGCAATAGCGCGTGCGTGCTCGAGGTTCTTCGACGATACGTAGCCTGAAAGCCCGTAAGGTGTGTCATTTGCGATTCTTACGGCCTCGTCTTCGCTGTCATACGGGATTATCGACAGAACCGGCCCGAAGATTTCTTCTCGCGCGATTGTCATATCGTTACTTACGTCTGAGAACACGGTCGGTTGCACATAAAACCCCTTTTCCAGACCTGCGGGTCGTCCAGTACCGCCTGCCACAAGCGTGGCGCCCTCGTCGATTCCCGCCTGAATCAATCCCTGGATCTTGTTCCACTGAGCTTCGGAAACAACGGGGCCGATTCGCGTTCCGTCGGCCTGCGGGTCGCCGGGTGTCGTCGAAGCGGCCCTTTTCGCGGCGATTGCGGCGGCAGCAGCAAGCTTCTCGCGGGGTACGAGCATACGTGTCGGTGCGTTGCACGACTGCCCGGTATTCTCGAAACAATTGCTCGCGCCGCGAGCTACCTCCCGCTCAAAGTCTGCGTCATCTAGAATGATATTGGCGGACTTGCCGCCTAGTTCTTGCGCAACACGCTTGACTGTCGGTGCGGCCGTCTGTGCGACCGAGACTCCCGCACGCGTCGAACCGGTAAATGACACCATTGCGACGTCAGGATGTCCGCTTAATGCAACACCGACGTGCGGGCCGTCACCATTGATCAGGTTGAAAACGCCTGCCGGTACGCCCGCTGCATCCATAATCTCGGCGAATATCATGGCGTCAAACGGCGCGATTTCGCTTGGCTTCAGGACCATCGTGCAACCGGCTGCCAGGGCAGGTGCCACTTTTACGGCGATCTGGTTGATCGGCCAGTTCCATGGCGTAATGAGAGCGCAGACGCCAATCGGCTCTTTTACGATCTGTGTAGTGCCATGTTGCGTTTCGAATTCCATCTCTTTCAATGTATCGATGGTTGACTGGATATGCTGCGGGCCGCTGGCAGCCTGTGCATATTTAGCGAGCTTCCAGGGTGCCCCCATCTCTTCCATGATCGCGGTGGCGACCTCATCGTGACGCTTTGCAAACTCCACCAGGATTCGTTCCAGCAATGCGATCCGCTCTTCGCGGCTGGTGGCAGCGAAAGCCGGGCCAGCCCGTTTTGCAGCAGCGACTGCCTTATCGACATCAGCAGCTGAGCCCAGGCTGATGCGGCCACAGACTTCCTCGGTAGCGGGGTTTATTACCGGGTATGGGTTGGGCGTTACCGGGTCGACCCACTGGCCATCGATATAAAACTGCAGCATGTCACGCATGGTATTTTTCCTGAAATGTCTGTGGCTGAAGCGACCGCGAATGATATCGCAATCGGACCCGAATCGTGGCAAAAAAAAGCGTCTATTGCATGGCGGCGCGGCGCATTGACCGATAGCATAGGCATCTATGCCCGATATCCTGGAGTCTCTTGCGCAAATTGTCGGCACCGCCGATGTTTTGACCGGTGACGATCGGTTTAATCGTCGCTCTGAATGGGAGACCCATCAGCCCTGCCGTGCGCGTGCGATCGTACGCCCAACAACAACTCAGCATGTCTCCGAAATCATGCGCACGTGTCACGCCTTCGGGCAGACGGTGGTGCCGTATGGGGGATTGACCAACCTGGTTCAGGGATGCGCAACGACGCCTGCTGACATTGCTTTGTCGTTCCAAAAGATGAACCAGATCGAAGAAGTCGATAGTACAGATCATACAATGACGGCACAGGCCGGCGTCACCATGCAGCAGGCGCAAGAGCGTGCCGAAATGGAGGACCTGTTTTTCCCTGTGGATATCGGGGCGCGTGGATCCTGTATGGTCGGTGGCAACGTGTCCACAAACGCCGGCGGTACAAAGGTAATCCGCCACGGCATGATGCGCGATTCAGTGCTGGGCCTTGAAGTTGTTCTTGCCGACGGCACGATACTCGATTCCATGAATCGATTTCTGAAAAATAATTCCGGATTTGACCTTAAGCAACTTTTTATCGGTACCGAAGGTGTGTTGGGTCTGATTACACGCATCGTGTTTCGACTGGATGTCCTGCCCAAATCTCACAATGTCGCGTTCCTGGCCTGCAGCGACTATGCACAAGTCGTCAGTGTGTTCAAACGAGCGAAACAGGCCCTCGGCGGAGGACTGTGCGGATTCGAGGTAATGTGGGACAACTTTGTACATCAGGTTGTAGAACCGATCGGCTCGCTGCGTGCACCGGTTGCGCCCGAGTATCCTTTCTACATCATCGTCGAATCGATGGGCAGCCAACCGCACACTGACGACGCGGCATTTGAGGCTGCCATGTTCGAACTGATGGAAAGCGACCTCGTTGCCGACGGCATGCTCGCGAAATCGGCTGGCGAACGCGCGGACATCTGGTCAATTCGTCATGAAGTCGAATGGGTGGTCAGCGAAGCGTTCGTGTTTGACGTCAGCCTGCCAATCGCAGCCGCGAATGAGTACGTAAATATTATCACCAGGCGCGTACAGGCAGACATTGTCGATGCGAGGATTGCCGCGTTCGGGCACCTGGGGGATAACAATATTCACATCTCTGTCCTCACCAGCGACCGTTCTGCGCAAAATTCAGAATGCGCACAAAAGCATATTTACGAGTCGCTCTTGCCCTACAAAGGCGCAATTTCCGCAGAGCACGGTATTGGACTCGAAAAACGTCAGTGGCTATCCATTAGCAGGACTGCTGCGGAAATCGAGCTGATGAAAACGCTCAAGCGGACGCTCGATCCCGGCAACATACTCAATCCTGGCAAGGTCATCGATGCCGCCTGACACCATGCTCAATGCATAGGCCAGGCGGTCATGCTCAGAAGTCGTAACGAATACCGATCTGGAGAGACCGGCCCGGCAAAGGAAACGTTTCCTTAAGCGGGGAAGTATGCTGACGCGCATCTTCATCGGTCAGATTCTTGGCCCGCATGAACAAAAATACGTCTGGCTCCGTCCACAAATACGAGACCTCGGCGCTGACCAGGGTGTAGGCATCTGTCGGCAACTCATTCGGCGCTGTGCGGTCCTGCTTGCGGTGATAGCGGGCTTCCACGGCAGCCTCGAATCGATCCGTCGTGAAGTGCAGACCCGCGCCGTAGCGTAGCGGCGGAATGCGAGGCAAATCGGCGTTTGCCTGCCGATCCTCGCCTCTCACGAAATCTGCAAACACGCGTGTATGCAGATGGCCGCTGCCGGTTTCGAGCAGTTCGATGCGCGCTTCGGCCTCGAACCCCGCCAGGCGCGCCTCAGTCTGTTGATATTCGAATACCTGCAGGTCATTTTCTATTGTGTCCGTGGGTGACAGCAGGATGTAATCATCGATATCGTTCAGGAACAGCGCCAGCTCCCACTCGACTAAATCGTTGTCTCCGCGCAACGCGATATCGATGTTGGAAGACAGCTCTTTTTCCAGCACGCCGTTGCCGAGTACGACAGAGCCGCGTTCAATTCTGTCGACGGCAACGTGTGCGCCATCCGCATACAGCTCCGTCGAGTTCGGATGTCGCTGTGTCAGCGCATAGTTCACCGCAAGGCTATTGTCTCCATTTATGAGCCAAATCAAGCCGGCAGAAGCACCGAAAGCGTTGTCAGAATAGGGGGTTAACTGGGATCGCGTAGCGAGGGTCTGGCGTTCGGCTCGCGCACTTGCCTGAAAGACCCAAACATCGTTGATTGACCATTCTTCGAATGCAAACAGACTGGTTTGCTCGGTGGTTGACTGTGGCACAAAGGCTTCGTCACCCATCGCATCGAAATCGAGCTTCTTGAACTGCACGCCCAAAGCGCCATCGAGAGGGCCGACCTGGCCATGCCGCCACTCCGCGCGCGCATCAGTTCCCTTGGCGTCAAAAATCGTGCCGATTTCTTCGCCCTCGAGCTCGACGTGGGTGTAGTCGTTTCGCGCCAGCCTGAATCTCAGCTGCGATGTTTCGCCGAATTCGTACTCGCCTTTCACATCGAACCTGGTCTGTTCAAGGTCAATACGGACAGCTTCCTCTTCGTCAGTATCTCCTGCTTCATGGCCGTGGCCGGGCACGCCATAGTTGCTGTTGTGTTCGCTTAATGCGAAACCTATATAGCCAGCCGCATGATTGAACGTGATCGCGGCAGCACCACCATCAGTTTCACTATCCGTGTTGGTAACAGTGCCAAAGTCCTCATCCAGTGCGACGCCGCCATTCTCGGCAAGTTCCAGCGAACGCAAGGCAGCTGATTCCACGAATCCCGGTATTTCGACATCATCGGTTGTACGTCGAAAGTAGTCGAAGTGTCCGGCAACAGAGTCTGTGCCGAAGGTAATCTGGCCCGCTCCTGACGCTGAGCCGGTTGCCGAATCAGTGCCAAGAGCAAGGGTTCCTGTCATTGGTGTGGAAAGCGGCGTATCGGTAATGCGCCGATCAATCACGTTGACCAGGCCACCGGCAGCACCACTTCCGTAGAGCAAAGTGGCCGGGCCGCGCACTATTTCGATTCGTTCTGCCAGCGCGCTGTCCACGCTGACTGCATGGTCTTCGCTTAGCGCAGACGCATCGAGTGAATCCAGTGCGTTCGACAGAACTCGAACCCGTTCGCCGAACTGGCCCCGGATCACCGGTCTCGATGATACCGGCCCGAAATAACTGGAGCTTACACCCAGTTCCTGTGAAATTGTTTCGCCGAGACTGGCGGACTGCTTCTTCGTCAGGTTATCTCCACCGACGATTCCCGTCGGTTGTGCCAGTTGTTCGACCGTACGATCGAGCGCCGCACCCTGAACAATAATTTCATCGATCTCGTGTTCTTCGTACTCTTGAGTTTCCGCTTGCGCGAAAGCGACCAGCGGTATTCCGGCAACAACGAGCGGTGCCAGCATGGCTGGGCCAGTTCGTTCCCTCATTAATTTTATACAGAACATGTTTTCCTCTTCCTTAGAAATACCCGGAGCCAATCGAATGTATTGGTCGATTGGCGGAGCGGCGTTAGCCACTCAAGTTTTGTTGAGGTATCAGGAGAGGGGAGGTGCGCGAGCGCGATAGTCGGCCAGGCAATTGATACTGATTTCCAAAGCCTGGAATTCGGCAACGGATATGCAGATATCAATAGCTGCAATTTCAACATCTTGACTTGCTGGCGCATCGTCAGCTCTGTCCTGCTGTACGCAAATCCGACAGGATTTGGCGATGTCATCCGCGCTATGTTCAAACTGGTGGCTTGCAATTGAGATCTGCAGACAAAGCAACGCGAGCAGGCCGATCATCGCGAGCGAACGCTCTCGAATTAATCGGTCGTATTTGGCGTGCAGTGTCCCGGTCATGGGAACGAATATAGCGCAGGAGCCAATAATATCGCCAGCCATATTTTGCGACGCATTGCCCGGCTGCTATCGCTAATCGGCTCTATGTGGTGACTTTTTTGATATTCGTGCATACGAGCAGGGCAGGTAGTGGTTAGTGCGGATATTGATTTGTGGTCAGTCGCGCTCTAATCTGGTCTCGATAGCCGCTAATCCCTCCCGGTGGGCCGACAATGACAGCTTCCTCCTCTTCAAAGGAAATTCGCCAGAACTTGCTGGCCAAAAAAGAAGAGCTGAACCAGAGGTTGGACCGAATCAACGCCAATGTTCGGCGGCCGCTGGACAGTGACTCCAAGGAACGGGCAAAGGAGCTGGAAGATCGCGAGGTCGTGGATGCACTTGGCAACGAAGCGCGCGAGGAGTTGCAGAAGATTTCCGCGGCACTTGAACGCCTCGAATCCGGCCATTTTGGTGTTTGCATTTCCTGCGGAACCGCCATTGACCAAAACCGCCTCGCCGCACATCCTTACGCCGAACAGTGCATCGACTGTGCATTAGGTTAGGATCCGGCCTGGGTCAAATCTCGCCCCGTAACATGATTTACGAGTGGCGCGACAAAGATTGGGATCAGACTCATCGGCAATATCAGCAGCCATCCGTCGATCCCTGGACTTGACAGTTTCATCAGTGCACTTACTGCCGGCACGTAAATAGCAGCAAGGATCAGCGCGAGGCAAATTACGATTGCAATCCATATCCAAACGTTCCTCGTGATTTCGTTTGAAAATATTTGGCGCATGTTGTCTCGCATATTAAAGACGTGCCACAGTTGCGCCAGGGCCAGAGTACAAAAAGATACGGTAACTGCTTCTTCGATACGAAAATTTAATATGAAGAAGGCAATCGCCATTGCGGCCAGGACAGTCGCGGAGATTATCGTCCCGTGCAACCCGATACGCAGCCAGTGTGTGCGTGTAAGAAGCGGCTCGTCCGCGGGGCGTGGTTTGTATGTCATCAGGGACGGAGGACCCTCACCCACACCGAGTGCCAGGGCTGGGAAAACATCCGTGACCAGATTAAGGAACAGGATTTGCAATGGCAGGAGTGGCAATGGAGCTCCTGCAATCGTTGCCAGGCTGACGATCAGCACTTCACTGATATTGCAGGACAGTAGGTAGACGACAAACTTGCGGATATTGTCGTAAATGGCCCGACCCTGGGCGACGGCGTCGACAATAGTGCGGAATTCATCATCACGGAGCACCATATGTGCGGCCTCCTTGGCGACAGCAGTGCCACGAACTCCCATCGCGATACCGATATCCGCTTTTTTAAGTGCGGGCGCATCATTGACACCATCACCCGTCATCGCAACGATATAGCCCTGCTGCTGGTAAAAATCTATCAGCTGTAACTTCTGTTCCGGGGTCGCACGGGAAATGACACGCGCCTGCAGTAGGTGCCCTCGCTGCGGTTGTGCGAGGAGCTCGTCGAGCGCGTCGCCATTGATGCATGTTGCCGAATCAGCGTCGCTATCGGCAATACCAACTTCACTGGCTATTTTTTTGGCCGTTGCCTGATGATCGCCGGTCACCATAACAACTGATATACCCGCATCGCGACAACTATCAATCGCTTCCCTTACACCCTCGCGGGCCGGGTCCTGCATGCCAGTGACGCCGAGCAGGACAAGATCGAGATAGGGATCCTCGTCTTTATCGTTACTCGTTTTGGTTGCGACTGCCAGGGTGCGCAATCCTCGTTCTCCGAGTTCGCTTGCCCGATCAAGCCAGTCTTGTTTGTCTCGCTCGCCGAGCGGCGTATTTCCGCCGACTGTACGCGCGCTGCGGCAAATGGGAACAACGGCTTCGGGCGCCCCTTTCACGGCAAATAGGATGTCGTCACCCTGCCGGTGCAGGGTCGCCATTAAATTGGATTGCGGATCGAACGAGAATTCCCTGGTTTCAGGGTAGCGTTTTAACAATTCTTGCCGGCGGATGCCTCGCCAGGATGCTGCCACGAGCAGTGCAAGCTCCGTCGGGTCGCCGACCAGGATAGCTTCACCATTTGACTTTTCCTGTATAGAACCGTTGTTGCACAGCACTGCATTCACCAGTAGTTCGTCAATACTTGCAATGGTGTCGGCCGCGGGCTTGTGCTGCGCTTCGCCGAGCTCGCCTGAGGTCATCACTCCGCTCCCATTTATTGCGACCTCCGCGTTCGTTAAACGAATACCGGTAACAGTCATCCGGTTTTCTGTGAGGGTGCCGGTCTTGTCCGTAAGTATGATGTTGGTCGCGCCGAGTGTTTCAACTGCAGAGAGCCGCGAGATCAGGGCATTTTGTTTCGACATTCGCCACATGCCACGTGCGAGAGCGATAGTCGCAACAATCGGAAGACCCTCCGGTATTGCAGCCACTGCTAGTGCGATTGCAACTTCGATGGCCAGGAATGTCTCTCTGCCGGCAAGGATTCCGGCAACGGCGATGAGGACAGCAATTACTGCCACGACGCCTGCAAGTCTCTCGCCGAGTTTGTCGAGCCGCCTTTCAAGTGGCGTTCGCTGCGACCCCGCATCCAACACAAGCTCGGAGATTCGACCAAGTTCTGTTTCGCGACCGATGCTGACAATGACTCCTTTACCGGAGCCACGTGTGATGGCCGTGCCTTTGAAAACCATGTTCGAACGCTCCATGACGGGCGTATCGGCCAATAGTGCTTTCGTGTCCTTGGCGACCGGCAGTGACTCACCGGTAAGCATTGATTCGTCGGCCTGAAGTTTGGCGGTTTCTATGAGACGTACATCGGCGGTTACGATGTCGCCACCGTCAAGAATGACGATATCACCTGGCACGAGCTGGTCGGCCGGGTGCGGTTTCACGACGCCATCACGCATTATCACAGTGTCGACACGGCCCAGTTCCCTGAGCGCTTCCATAGAGCGTGTTGCGCGCCATTCGGTCATGAAACCGATCGTTCCGTTTATCGCAATTACCGCAAAGATTGCCATCCCTTCAGTGGCTTCAGATAGGAGGATAGCGAGGACCCCGGCGGCAGCAAGGAGCAGGATCACGAAGCTCCGAAATTGGTCAGCCGCAATCGCCAACAGATGCCGTGATTTTGCTGACCGCAAAGTATTCGGGCCGAACAGGCGTCGCCTGTCGGCGACGGCCGTGGCATCGAGGCCGAGCGCCGGGTCGACAGATAGATCGGCCAAAGTTTTGGCTGCAGACTTACTCCAGGGAGTGTCGGAGCCGACTACGCCTGTCTTACTATATTCCATTGTAATCTTGCGCTCTCGCTTCCGATCGCCGGTTCCTGTCATCGCTCAAAGACAGGTCGTTCAACATCGCTCTGGCACAGTGTTGAACCACTGGCTGCAAGGTGCCAGCGATTGATTTGCTCCCAGATGTCCTCCGCAGTTTCGGCGTACCAGAAGAGCTCCCGATCTTCGAAGTCGATAACGCCCTCATCAACAAGAAAATCGGGATTGAATGCCTGTCGCCAGAATCGTTCACCGACCAGGATGACTGGTAACGGCCTGATTTTGCGGCTTTGGACAAGGTTTAGCGTTTCGAATACCTCGTCCAGGGTGCCAAAGCCGCCGGGGAAAGCAACCAGGGCGCTGGCACGAAGCAAGAAATGAAGTTTACGAATTGCGAAGTAGCGGACGCTGAAGCAGAGGTCCTCTGAAACATACGGGTTCGGAAATTGCTCGTGCGGCAGAGTGATGTTTAGGCCTATGCTCTTTGCACCGACGTCGAATGCGCCCCGATTCGCAGCCTCCATTATTCCCGGACCACCGCCGGTCATCATGGTTACCCGGCAATCTCCGGGCCCCTGTCCCGAACCTCCAACAATTTGACCCAGCTCACGAGCGACATCGTAGTAGCGACTTTTCTTAAGAATGCGCTCGGCGATTTCGACACGCCTTTTTAGATCTGGATTGTCGGGGCTTTTCGCCAATTCACGGCGCCGACCGAGGACTTTTCGCTTCGCGGCCTCGGGTTCCGGGATCCGTGTGCCACCGAATACGACAATCGTATGCTTGATTCCCCGTGCATGCAGATGCAATTCGGGCTTTAGATAGTCCAGTTGCAGACGAGCGCCGCGAACGTCATCGCGGTCGAGAAATCCGACGTCGAGATCTGCCCGACGATAAGTATCGGAAGCAAGGAGCTGCTCGACTCGATGCAGGGCCGCGGGATCATCAATTTTTGGCTTGACCGATTGAGAGGGCAGCGGCTCCTCTCGCCGAAGCGGGTGAGGTGGGCTGGGGATATCGTCTGTGTCTTTATCGTTTTTGGTCATTTCAGTTGCCAGCTACCTTCAGATCGAAATGGTCTGCATGTGTGAAGCGATGGTAACCGTGGACTCGAACTGCGATCTCAACTTCGCCGCGAGTGCGCTCTGCGCATGCGCTTCTCCGTGCACGAGATAAACGGGAGGATGGTTTTCGAAAGCGCCGTACCAGTCGACCAGATCTGCCTGATCGCCGTGTGCGGAAAGCCCGCCAATCGTATGCACGGTCGCCCGGACTTTGTAGTTGTTGCCCCAAAGCCGAATTTCATCGGCTCCGTCGACTATTTTGCGTCCGAGCGTGCCAAATGCCTGGTAGCCGACAATCGCCAGGTGGCATTCGGGTCGCCAGATGTTGTTCTTCAGGTGATGGTGGATTCGTCCTCCGCTGCACATGCCGCTTCCGGCAATAATAATCGCACCGGACTGAATCGAGTTTATCGCCATCGACTCTTCCGTTGTCAGCGTCGAATGAAAATTGGGCAGGTCGGGCAGGTGCGAGTCTGGCCCAAACAACTTCGCGCCATAAAGATGTCGATACTCCCCATAAGTCTCTGTGGCTTTAATGCCCATCGGGCTGTCGAGGAATATCTGCCAGTTTTCGAGACCCCACTTGTCGAAATTTTCAGCCATCAGGTAGAGCAGATCCTGCGTTCGCCCCACGGTAAATGCCGGAATCAGCACGTTTCCTCGCCCGGCACGTGCCGTCTCGAACAGATCAGTGAGTTCCTTCATGGTCTCGTCATACGGGCGATGCAGTCGATCGCCGTACGTACTCTCGAGCAGAACTGTGTCGGCATGTCGACAGCGCGTCGGTGAGTTCATTACGGGCGCATCGCGGTAGCCAAGATCGCCGCTGAACACCAGGGACCGGCAGTGTCCTTCCTCTTTAAATGTCAGTTTCACAATTGCCGATCCCAAGATATGTCCTGCGTCGTAGAAACAGAGCGTCAATCCCGGTGCAATCGTGATGCTCTGGTCATAACCGGCGCTGCGAAACTGGGCCAGACAGTTCTCGGCATCCGCCCTGGTATACAACGGTTCCACCGGTTTCCAGCTCTCTTTGTTCTTGTTTTTGTCCTTGTTTTTTCTTCGTCTCTTGTTCTCCCACTCGGCATCCTTCTCGTTCAAATAACCTGAATCCGGCAGCATGATGCGACACAGGGCACGGGTTGCGTTCTGCGTGTAGATCGGTCCCTCGTAGCCTCGTTTGACCAGCAGTGGAACCCGACCGGAATGGTCAATGTGTGCGTGGCTTAAGACGACTGCGTCAATATCCTCGACAGGAAATGGAAATGGGTCGGCATTTTTCTTTTCGCTCGACCGGCCGCCCTGGATCAGGCCGCATTCCAGCAATACTGTGCTGTCGCCAGCACGAACAACATACAATGAACCCGTTACCTGTTCTGTCGCACCACAAAACTGAAGCTGGAAATTCATACGCACTCCGATTAATTAATCCTCTATTATTAATTCCCACAGGACAGAAGGATCTTCAATACGTACTGTTACCCGCTGTCGGCTGGATGAGCGGTACGAGCGACTGTCGGCAGATAAGCGATAACCTGTTGCATGAAGCGCCAGAATTGCGCATGTGCGATTAGCTACATTCAGCGGTTGGCGAAAGGACTAATTGGTTATAATCAACTTCAATAAACATTTGTAACAAGTTGAAAATAATAATAAATAGCATCCAAATCGTCAGCTGTGCAAATGGCGATTCATTTGGGCCTGAGCCCACTGCACAAGCGCATAGTCGCGTCACTCAACCCTGCCTGCACCGATCACCTGAAACAGGACCCGCCAACGGTGAGGATTGCGGATGACGACGGCATCGGATCGGTAGTTGAGCATCGCCAGCACCTGGTTGAAATTTACGGTGGAGAGCTTGGCTGCCAGGCTAATGACAAGCCTAGGACCTGACGTAGCTCGAACACTTACCTGGGCTGAACAATGATTTGGCTGTTCGATAGATCGGGATCAGGTCTGAGTCAAATCTCCGGTTGCGATACGACTGACGAATGGCGCGACGAAGACCGGGCGCAGGCTAAGCGGCAGAACCGGCAGCGATCTATCAGAACCTGTGTTTGATAGTCTCGTCAGGTCATTAATTCCTGAAAAAATGGTGGACGTATCCGTCTGGGAAGTGCTCGTCATTGTCGAGCAAAACGCCGGGGGCAGTTACCTATCGGGTGTAACTGGATGTCTGATCGCCGGCTTGCTCGAAGGCCAGTTTGATCGCCGGGAGGAGGGCGACTCTCGAGTGGCGCATACAGTTTCGAAAGAGCGCATCGTCGCTGGCCTCTAACGACGATTCAGTCGTGTTCCGGGCTTGAATCAGGCAGCGGATTAGCACGATAACCATAATTCTGGCAGTTCACTCACCGCGAATTCTCTTTTAGGTATAATGAGTCTCGCGTGTTATCGACCAGACTGGACCAAAACCGCGCAAGGGCGCACTCCTGACGTTCAGCCACCCTACCGGTCACCGTCTAATAATATGAGGCCGTGCTGCACAATGACGAGCCCTGCAAGAAATACGAGAGCGAACTCAAGTCGTTCGTCAATCGTGAAAAATCGAAGGAGAAAACAAACCATGAACAAGGCAATGCTTCCGATCTGCCTGGTCGCGGCCATGTTACTGTCAGTGACAGTAGTCGCGGATGAACTAACGCAGATCATTCAGAAGGATCTGATCGCGCTAGGTTACGATACCGGCAACATTCAGGGCGAGATGTCGACAGAAACGATCGTGGCCATCTCGAAATTCCAGGCCGAGAACAACCTGGAAGTGACTGGCGAGGCGAGCCCGCAACTTGCTGGCGTCATCAAGGCCAGGCTCAAAGCGAAGAACAATCCTGGCGCCGCATCGGCAAGTGCCCCCGCTGTGGCCGCGGCACAAACTGCCGCTCCGCAGCCCTCGAATGAGGCCGCGCTGCAGCAAGCCCAGCAAACCTGTTTGCAGGAGAAAATAGCCGCAGCGCAGGCCTCACAGAAAAAGAAGCGCGGCTTCGGCTCCCTGATGAGAGCAGTAACGAATACGGCTGTGCGGTTTGGTGGAAGCAATGAGCTTTCGCGACAGGTGCGGGAAACCAGCTACGACATCTACAGAGTTGATGCAACGGCGGACGACTGGGAGAGAGCCGCAGAAGACCTCGGTCTGACGAACGATGATCTCGAGGCCTGCCGTAATCCGTCTATGTAGCGCTGAAATCACAACCGGACCGTTTATCAATAAACAAAAGGATGAATAATGACCCGCTCCCGCAGACATAATCCAGACGCTCGCAAGCGCGCATTTGCAGCAGGCGTGGCCGGCAGTTTAGGCCTGTTCACCGTGGCGGTCGCGCTCGGCGACGAGGCTGTATTCGTGACCGGCGTGAACCACGATTTGGGCGAACGACTTTTGCAGCAGGGGAACCAGCCATTCACGCTCGATGATATTTGTCGTGAAGCACCGCGGCTCGGACCGCAACTTAAACTGATGGTTGACCACATGGACCAGGCAGCGGTCGAGGCCGGCTCGCCAATTACCCTTTCCCGTATCCAGGCGATTCCCGGCGCGCCCAGTCGTTACGAGATAGAACGTGACGTCGGCGTCGCCACCGAGGAATTCTGCAATAGCCGCGAAACCGCCGGCTATTACGAACCCTTCGTTATTTCCTACACGTCCTGTCGGATGACGATGCTGACGCCGACCAACTCTATGGTCATCAACATGCCGGCCGGCGGCCAAACCGCCAGAATGTATGCCGCAGATCACACGACGAATGAGGTAACTTACGTCGACCTGAATGTTGATCTGAACGCCGTCGCTGACTATGTCGGCAGCGGCTGGGCACAGTCCATCGATATGGTGCCGCAAGGCAGCACGGGCCAGCACATCGGTTACGACACCGAGCTTTATACATTCAACGTCAGCAGCGGACTCGGCAATGATGGGCAAGGTGGTATCAACGATGTCAGCAGTGTAACCAGCGCCCAGAGTTTTGGCAGCATGGTGTCGGTAACGAGCGAGGGATCTGCGTGGGTTGCGCGGGATGTTCCAGGCTATGATGTCGTCAGATCGTTTTACGAGAATTTGACGACGAGCGTACAGCTCGGTGAGAATTCGATGTTCAGCGGCATGATAAAAAACATGGTAGGCATGCTCCGGGAAGGCATGCCACTGTTCACCGAGCAGACAATGACCTCTAAGGTGATGGGGCGTGAGATGGCAGCGGGCAGCATGCGCTCGGTCGTGACAAACATCCGAGTACGGGATCTCAGTTGGTCCGAGTGTGAGCCGCTGCCTATTCCCGACAACTACAACTCGACAGACTTAAATCAGCAGATGTCCGAGGCGATGGGCAGTGGTTCAACTTCCGACGAAATGGCAGCTGCAATGCAGGAATATGAGCAGGCCATGCAGGGCATGAGCGAAGAAGATCGGCAAAGATTTGAGCAGATGGGCATGGGCAACATGATGCAGCAAATAATGGGCGGCGCGAATCCAGGCGCTCCCGGCGCGGCCCCGGGCGCACTGGTCGAAGCCGGTGCGAATTCGGGTTCGGGCTCAAACATGCCGCCTGCGGATAAACTGCAGGGAAGCAGCATGGCAGAGACAGTGCAATTGCACCTGCAGGCACTTGGCTATGACGTAGGCGCGGTCGACGGCGAAATGTCCATGCAAACCGTCATCGCCATCTCAACTTTCCAGGCCGAAAAGGGTCTGGAAGTTAGCGGCGAAGTTAGTCCACAGTTGCTGGGTGTCTTATCGGCGGAGGTTGATCGCCGTCGATAGGAATTTCGTTTTTTAACGGTGCCGGGCACCGAATTTTTTGACTATTATTGCTCGTCGCGCTCTGTTGCTCGTGCGATAACGTTTAATGCCACGGGCGATAACCTCGGGCGCGCGACCAAAATAACGAGCAAGAGGACTCGTCGTGCAGATGCCTTTTGTGATGGCATCATGGCAAATTTGTCCTCGAGCCCTTGCCGCTAGTCACTGTTGACCTGTGCCCAATAGTATCGCCGGATCCATGTCGTGGCTGGAGCCGTATTCAGCTATCAGTTCAGCGATGCGTTTCGCTGCATCTTCCTCTGTTTTCTTTCTCTGACTACACATCGACAGTTCGCTCGAGCCCAGGAACGCTTGTTCTTCGTAGCAAGAATTATTTTCCTGATAGGGCTGCCAGATTCGGTTCTGAAGCATGAATTCTGTAAAGCCTCCTCGCGCTACGGTTATAGAACCGGCAAAGCAGCTTGGGACGCCACGGGTCGTCAGCTACTCTATGTTCTGCGTGCCCAAATTGCCCCTATGGCTGCTCCAGTCGAATCGTTCGGGTGAGGACACTAATCCAGCCCTCACTGGGTTTAGATGAATGTACCTCACCAGCTCAGGCAGGTAGGCATCTTCATTGACGAGAATGGCTTTATGTCGCCACGCAAATAAATGACCGCTCCGACCGCGTTTGCGGTTAATGAATCGTGCATAGCGAGAAGCAGACCAGCACATGAACTCGGACAATGGTCGTTCCGACACCTGCATAACGGCGTGAATATGGTTGGTCATTCAGCAGAATGCGCGAAGTCGGCGGTCGTATCGATCTAGTCATTCGGCGACTATACGATTCAATTGGTGCCGGTCATCACTGTCGAAAAAGACAGGCTCGCGAGCGTTCCCTAGTACAATGACGTGGTAAATACCGCCGTCGATATGAATCCGTAATGGCCTTGCCATCCCTGGCCCCCAATGTTGCTAAAATACCAAGCTATTCCGTCTCCGGAACGACAACAAGTTTCATTACCCCGCAAAAAATTGATTAAGTCGGTGCCCGGCACCCGATACTGCGTGACTTGTGCTATTGCGGCCCCATCGTAATCATCGCTCGAAAACTCGGCTATCAGTTGCTTGACGCTCGTATACGCAAGGACATTTCGCAGACAGCGTGTAAACCCAAGAAAATACCATAGTCGGTGAACCCCAACTTGGGTCTGCTGTAATTGTGGCGGAGCCGCGTCGTTACTGACCTAAAAAATGCTTTCGACAATGACCACATGGAAGCTTTCCGGAGGGCTAAGCAGTCTGTTGCGATGCATAACGATATGTGCAATAGTCGAACCATGCGAAATAACCAGCCGACTACAACATTGAATCTGCGCCGACGCTCACGCCGACGTAGTCGCACGGCTGGGCGTAGTATCTGACAGACTGAATTTCCCCGATACACGAAAACCCAGCCATCAGCTGGGTTTTTTTTGCATCCCATCTGGTGGCTCTAATCAAACGGAAACGGAGCCAGCTATGAGGCATTTCATAACAACCGCGGATTGGAGCAAGGATGAACTTCAATCTGTTCTCCAGGTTGCAGATCGCCTGAAACAAGACCGTAACCAGTGTCTACTTGACGGTAAAACGGTCGCATTGTTGTTTCTGAATCCGTCTCTGCGTACGCGAGCTTCCTTTCAGATCGGCGCGCACCAATTAGGTGCGCAGGCAGTTGTTCTCGAGCCGGGCAACGGGGCATGGGGCATTGAATTCGACCAGGGCACGGTAATGGATGGCACCGCTGAGGAACATATCAGTGAGGTTGCCGCTGTGTTATCGCGATATTGCGACATGATATGTATGCGCGCATTCCCAATGTTCCAGGACTGGAGCTACGACCGCACTGACCCCTGGATTACGGCGCTTGTTCGACATGCGAGCGTCCCCGTGATCAATATGGAAACGATCGTCCACCCGTGCCAGGAGCTGGCGCTCATGCAAACCCTCAGGGAGAAACTGGGGGAACCGGCCGGTAGGAACCTGACCGTGACATGGACCTGGCACCCGAAACCCCTTAACACAGCAGTAGCGAACTCGGTCATTATGATCGCAACTAAATTTGGCATGAATGTGCGGCTGCTGATTCCGAATTCGGATTACCTGCTGGATGAATCATTCATGGCTGCTGCCCGCAACAACGCCGCTGACGCAGACGGGTCGTTCGAAGTAACACATGATATTGACGCTGGATACGCTGGTGCGGATGTCGTATACGCTAAGAGCTGGGGACCTATTACTTTTTATGGTGATGCCGATGGCGCCTCAAACCTCTCGGAGAAGTACAAACATTTTATCGTCGACGAAGATAAAATGAGCAAATCGAACAATGCTTTGTTCAGTCACTGTCTGCCGCTACGGAGAAACATCAAAGCGACCGACGGCGTCATGGACTCGGAATTCTGCGTCGCCATCGATGAAGCCGAAAACCGGTTGCACGTACAAAAGGCAATGATGCTGCATTTGCTTGGCGTTAATGCCTCCGAAGTCCGGTCATGATCGCGCCAGCGAAAACGGTGGTTCTTGCGTTCTCCGGTGGCCTCGATACCAGTTACTGTCTCTACGATCTGAAAAAACGTGGCTACCGGGTGCACACCGTATTCGTTGATACGGGTGGAATTGACGAGACTGAGATCCAGGCGATTGCAGATCGCGCGATACAACTCGGCAGTGACCACCATCACGAACTGCATGTCGCTACCGAACTCTGGGAAGAGTTTGTGCAGCCACTGACCTGGTGCCATGGACGAGTAAACGACGAATACCCGTTACTCTGCTCCGATCGCTACGTGATTGTCCGCAAATGCCTGCAGTTGGCGGACGAGCTCGAAACGAACTGTTTCGCCCACGGCTGTACCGCAATGGGCAACGACCAGCTGCGCTTCGATCAGACTGTACGCAGTCTGGGGGAATACGAGATTCTCGCGCCTATCCGCGATCTGCAGGCTAAGACGACGCTCGTCCGTGACTACGAGATACAGGTTCTTGAAGATGCTGGTTTCGCAGTTCCCGCGGCGAATCAAAAGTACTCGATTAATCAGAATCTGCTGGGCGTGACAATTTCCGGGTCAGAGATTGACGCATTTGACATCCCGGGGCCAGGTGCTACGGCACTCTGCGAGCCTAGGCAGAACTGGCCGGTCGAGCCACTGACATTGATCATAGGCTTTGAACATGGTGTCGCGGTGACGCTAAACGGCCGCGAGATGACGGGCCCGGAATTACTGGCTGAATTAAATTCATCATGTGGCGCTTACGGCGTCGGACGGCATGTGTACACAGGCGATGTCACGATTGGGCTCAAGGGAAGAATTGTATTCGAATGTCCTGGAATTGATGCATTGCTGGTTGCACATCAGGCATTGGAAGACGCGGTAAATACGCGTTGGCAAAATCAGTTTCGACACGTCGTCGCCAAACGCTGGACCGAACTGGTTTACACGGGATTCTTTTACGAACCGCATAAATTCGACCTGGAAGCGTATCTGCGCTCATCGCAGCAGCATGTCTCCGGTACTGTTACGTTGCGGACAGACGGCGGGGTCATTTTGCCCGTCGCCATTGATTCAGCGCACATTCTGCAAGAACCTGATTCAGTCTACGCGCAATCTGCCGCCTGGACGCCTGAGGAGGCAAGCGGTTTTATCAAACTGATTGGTCAGAGTTCGACGCTATCGGCAAGGATTAACAGCCGGCGGCAGGACGATCAGGAATGATACCGACGATGATATTGAAGCATCTGGCGGCCTTGGTCGGGTGCGATACACAGAACCCGCCGCGCGACATTGGCGCAAATCATGACATATTCAAATACATTGGCTCTGTCCTTGCTGGCAAAGACTTTTCCGTTTCAGTGGCGGATCACGGGCGGGGACGCGTCAGTTATCTTGCGAAGCGGGGCGACCCGAAAGTCCTCTTTAACGTGCATCTGGATACCGTACCAATCGGCGCAGGCTGGACGCGACCGCCGCTGAAACTAACCCTCGAAGGCTCGCGGGCTTTTGGCCGGGGTTGCTGCGATATCAAAGGTGCCGCGGCGGTGCTCCTGGCGATCGCTGAAGCTTCTGACCAGCCAATCGCGATCTTGTTTTCGACTGACGAGGAAGGGGCGGAGGGCTGCTGCGTCGACGAGTTTTCGCAGTCACTGCCGGCAGGCAGCTACCAGGTTGTTGTTGTGGCAGAGCCAACCGAGTGCAAAGCGGTCCTTGCACATCGTGGCTATCTCTCGGTGTTGGGTGAGTTTCACGGCAAGCCCGGGCATAGCTCTACACCACGAACATTAATCGACAATGCTAATCACCAGGCTGCCTTATGGGCCTGCAACGCGATTCAATACGCGGCGAGCGAGGCCGCACTAGGGCGCGGCTTGTGTTTCAACATAGGGTCCATGTCGGGTGGGACGTCAAGCAATGTCATCGCTGCAAAGTCGAACGTTCATTGGAGCGCACGATTGCCTCCTGGCGGTGATACGTCCGTCGCGTTATCGGCAATTTGCAATGCAACTGACGCATCGAAAACGGCCAGCTGGAATGCTCGCTTTGAAGGTCCGCCGCTGCCTGCGGATGCAAGTGCCGTGACACCCACTCAGGATTTCTGTGACCGCCACAGCCTGGAGATCGGAACGCCGGTGGATTACTGGACAGAGGCTTCGTTATTTTCTGCGGCCGGCCATCCAGCAATGGTTCTTGGACCCGGGAATATAGAACAGGCGCACGTCGCGGATGAATGGGTGAACATCAAGCAGCTAATGCGCGCCGCAAGGATTTATGACGGGTTGCTGAAGGAGACTCATCAATGAGTGAAATTCGAAATGTTATCGTCGAACTTCTCGGTCAGTTCAGTGCCAACCGCGAGGCTCAGGACTACCTGTTGCGCTTCTCCAGCGTCGAGAACAAGCAATTCGCAGTAATCAAGGTAGGTGGTGGCGTCATAGCAAATGAGATGGAAGAACTTGCATCCGCGCTCGCGTTCCTGCGGCACGTCGGTCTGTTCCCCATCGTATTGCACGGTGCTGGCCCGCAATTGAATGCAGCATTGGAAGCCAAGGGCATTGAACCAAGATTTGTTGACAATCTCCGCTATACGGACAGCGAAATACTGGCCATCGCAAGACCGATCGTTTACGAACAGAGCCAACTCCTGGTCGAGGCGCTCGATCGGCACAACGTTCGTTCGCGAATGATCCAGCACGGCATTTTCGAATGTGACTACCTGGATAAATCGCGGTATGGCCTGGTCGGCGACATCAAGAACGTCAACACGCAAAGCATCGATGCTGCAATTCAGGCTGGTGCACTGCCCATCGTTGGTTGCTTCGGCGAATCCACAGGAGGCCAGGTACTTAACATTAATGCCGATAGTGCCGCGACGGCTTTGGTAACGGCAATCAAGCCACACAAGACCGTCTTTTTGACACCTAGCGGAGGACTTTTGGATGGTTCCGGCCAGATTATTTCAGCGATCAATCTCAGGTCCGACTATGCACACTTGACCAGCGCAGACTGGCTTCATTCGGGCATGAGCCTCAAGCTCGACCAAATTAAGTCGCTGCTTGACCAATTGCCGCCGACCGCATCCGTATCGATAACCTCGGCTCGGCAACTTACAAAGGAACTGTTCACGCACAAGGGATCGGGTACCTTGATCCGAAGCGGAGAAACATTCGCGGCGTGTGGGTCCCTGACAACAGAGCAAAAAGCGAAATTGCGCCAACTGCTGGAGCGGTGCTTTGGTCGAGCGTTGCGAGCGGATTATTTCGAGAGCCGTGTATTCGATCAGGTATTGTACTCGTCTTCTTTTCGCGCGGCGGCCGTTATTACGCGCGACGCTGAAAACATCCCCTATTTGGACAAATTTGCCGTTACGCCAAATGCCCAGGGCGAGGGACTCGGAACGACGCTCTGGAACCAGATAACGAGACTCTACCCGCAGATCTACTGGCGCGCCCGCCCGAAAAAGTCGATAACGCCCTGGTATCTGAAGCAGGCGGACGCCGTTCTGCGTCGCGGTAAATGGCTTGTTTTTGCGGTCGGCTTTGAAGACATGGCCAAATTGAATGAAGCGGCCAGCGTGGCTGCCGCGCTCTCGGAAAGCTGGCAAGCCTCAGACATCGAGCGTTTTCTCTAGATCCGGAAGTCATGATCGAGAAATGCGAGCAAACTGACAGGAAACAAATGAGCCTATGAATGCAGGTATTGCCCTGATTGGTGGCCGCGGCTACGTGGGAGAAACGCTTTTGCAGCTATTGCAAACGCACCCTGGCATGGAACTGGCGTGGGTGGCATCGCGTAGCCTGGCCGGCCGCAGCATTAATTCGGTTTACCCTGATTTGCGTTCGGACATGACATTTGAGTCAGTCACCCCGCAGATGGCCTCTGAGAAGCAGGCGGACGTGGTCGTTTTAGCCCTGCCTAACGACATGGCCAGCCAGTATGTTAATCGGTTAAACCCGACGCAAAAAATCATTGATTTGAGCGCCGACTATCGGTTCGACGGGAATTGGGCCTATGGTTTACCCGAGCGAAATCGGCAGAAAATTCGCGATGCAATACGGGTGAGTAATCCGGGTTGCTATGCCACAGCAATGCAACTGGCATTAGCCCCGCTGCTCAACGACATCTGCAGGCCTCCGGTTGTTTTCGGTGTGTCGGGGTACAGTGGCGCCGGGCGATCGCCGTCTGCGCGCAATGATCCGGACAGGATCAGGAATAACCTGCAACCGTATTCGCTCAACGGACACGTGCACGAATCCGAAGTCAGTCATCATCTTCGTCAACAGACCTACTTTCTGCCACACGTAGCCGAGTTCTTTCGCGGAATCTCGATAACGCTCTCCGTAGACCTGGTTCGAGAGACCAGCGCCAAAGAACTGCTGGATATCTTCCGCGCACATTACGCAGATGAAGCATTGATTGAAATTCTCGATGAAATTCCTGAAATTGGAAACGTCACGCAAGCGACGACGGCACTGATCGGTGGTTTTAGCGTCGACAAAAGGGACGCACGACATGTCTGCCTGGTTGCTTGCATAGATAACCTTCTGAAAGGCGCCGCGAGCCAGGCGTTGCAGAACATGAATCTGATGCTCGGCTTTGATGAATTGGCGGGTATCGCAACCGGGACCGAATAAATTCAAATCTCATGCCAGCACACTTATCCAGGTTCAGAATCAATACTGGATCAATGTGCGGGCTCAGCGCGTGGCGCGCGGAAAACGGGTTCGCAAACAGTACAATTCAAACCTTGGCCGGCGATGCAGACGTAAGGACGTACCAATTCTAAGTTTTATTTCACTTTAGAAAAATATTATAAATTTATGATAAAAAAGATAAATATTGCGCCAATGATGGATTGGACAGACCGACATTGTCGCTTCTTTATGCGTGCGTTGAGTCCGTCGGCTGGCCTATATACGGAAATGGTGACAGCCGCGGCGCTCACACATGGTGACGCAATGAAATTGTTAAAATTTAATGTCGCTGAACATCCGGTCGCACTGCAGATCGGTGGCAGCGATCCCGTGTTGATGGCTGGTGCCGCCCGGATGGGAGCCGCAGAGGGATACGACGAGATCAACATTAACGTTGGCTGCCCGAGCGACAGAGTGCAGAGTGGACAGTTTGGCGCCTGCCTGATGGCGAATCCAAGCCTGGTCGCCGAGTGCGTACGGGCCATGCGTGCCGAGTGCGCCGTGCCAATTACCATCAAGACGCGCATTGGCATTGACGATTCAGACAGTTATGCGTTCCTGCGCAATTTTGTTGAGACAACAGCAGCGGCCGGTTGCGACACTTTTGTTGTGCATGCACGAATCGCGATTCTCGAGGGCCTGAGCCCCAAGGACAATCGTCGTATTCCCCCGCTTAATTATGAACGCGTCTACCGCCTGAAACAGGATAATCCTGAGCTCAGGATTGTGCTCAACGGAGGAATCGGATCGATCACGGAGTGTCACGAGCACCTGGCTCACGTCGACGGTGTGATGATCGGTCGACAGGCCTATCATCAGCCGTGGCTGCTGACGGAGCTCGAAAACGAATTTGGCTCTGGTCCGGTGCACAGCGATCGTCATCAGCTGGTGATTCAAATGTTGCCCTACATCAGGCATGAGCTTCAGCAGGGCACCCAGCTGAAACACATAACCCGCCACATGTTGGGCCTGTTCGCGGGCCAACCGGGTGCGCGCGCGTGGCGGCGCTATCTCAGTGAGAATTCACATGCCCCCGGAGCGGGTGTGGAAGTGCTCGAGACAGCGCTGCGTAAATTGCCTGCGGCAGCGTAAGTTATTGCAGTTAGCGGCTGCTCCAATGGCTCAAACTAAGAATGAAGGCAGCGGTTTTTGCGACGATGAGCAATTGATGACTTTCGCACTAATGATCAACTTGCTCCGACCAGCATGCGAGGGCAAAAATCGCCCGCAAATCGCGCTTTAGCTGCGATTCCTTGATCCACGAACGGTGATTGTTGTGCAACATACCGCTACAATGCGCGCTGCCTAGAAAATCTGACGAGACTCGCAAGCAATGAGTGCCAAACCCGCAACCAGTCACAAAACGATGGCCGAGCAGGCTGATATCCATGACCTGTACGAAAAATCCGTACAAAATGTCGAGCACGAAGTAGAGTTCCTGCAAGCCACTTTTAAGGAATTAAGCGGTCGAACTGCGCATCTCTTTAGAGAGGATTTCTGTGGCACCGCCAGTGCTTCGTGCGAGTGGGTCAAGCAGGGAGAGGCATTTCAGGCGATCGGCGTTGACATTGAGCCGTCCGTACTTGAGTGGGGGCGTGCGCATCGCCTCAGTCGACTGTCGTCTGCGGACCAGGCGCGAGTTCGGCTGATCGAATCAGATGTAATGACAGTCGATGCCCCGCCCGTGGATATACTCGCGGCGTTTAATTTCAGCTATTTCATATTTAACACCCGCGATCAGCTACGTAGCTACTTTGAAAAGGCGTATGCAGGCCTCAAAGACGATGGCGTCTTCTTCGTCGATATGTTTGGTGGCCCGGAAGCCCAGGAAGAGACGAAGGAGAAGACCAAGCACAAAGGCTTTACCTATGTCTGGCACCAGGCTGAATTCCACCCGGTGACCCATTATATTCGCTGCCATATCCATTTTCGTTTTCCAGACGGTTCGAAATTAAAAAAAGCATTCACCTACGAGTGGCGGCTCTGGACTGCGCCTGAAATCCGTGAAATTCTCGCCGAGGCCGGTTTCAGGAAGTCGACGCTCTACTGGGAAGGTGAGGATGAGGACGGCGACGGCAACGGCGAATTCACCCCCGATGAAAAGGGAGAGGCAGATTTGGCCTGGATAGCGTATATTGTCGCTGAAAAGTAGATAAGAAAAACGCCATGAATTTAGTGGCTTGCCTGATAAACACATAATGTACGTTAGCAGTAGTAATTAGACATAATGTACTGATAATCAGGGTGTTAGCGCTTATAATCGCCGGTCCAGCCGGCGATTCGGCTGGGAATTCACAAGGTACATACGGGATGGCCAAAGACCTGGAAGTCGCGATTCTGTTCGCCGATGTTGTCGGCAGCACCCAGCTGTATGACAAATTCGGTGACACAAAGGCCAGCGAGACCGTCGCCCGCTGCCTCGATATCATGAAAGATTCCACGCACCAGCATAGTGGCACCGTCATCAAGACCATCGGTGACGAGGTCATGTCGACGTTTCCGACTGTCGACGAGGCGATGGGTGCTGCCAGCCAAATGCAAAAACGCATTAGCCTGAGCGATGACGATATTAAAGTTTCCATTCGAATCGGTTGCCACTTCGGACCCGTCGTACAGGAACAGAACGATATTTTTGGCGCAGCTGTGCATACAGCAAATCGCATGACCTCGCAGGCCAAATCCAAACAGGTCATTATTTCCGGGACGACAGTTGATCAGATGAGCGACGAATGGCGCTCGCAAACCCGCCAAATCGATGTGGCAACCGTTCGCGGCAGAATAGACGAGGTCGCACTTTTCGAGCTGCTGTGGCAGCCGGAAGAGGCCACCAGCATGCTGCCTACGATCGACTGGGAGTCAAAGTCCAAAGGACCATCCAAACTGGTGTTGAATTTTCGTGACAAGTCCGTCGTAGTGGATGAAACACGCAAGAACATCAACATGGGCCGCGCCGACGAGAATGATCTCGTGATCAAGGGGAACCTGATTTCCCGCATTCATGCACGAGTGGAAATGCGTCGCGGCAAATTTATCCTGATCGACCAGAGTACCAACGGTACGTTTCTCGAGTCGGCACAAGGCGACGAGATATTCGTGCGCCGCGACAGTTCGGAACTGTCAGGGGAAGGCATAATCGGGCTGGGGAGAGCGGCGAAGCCGGGCACGTCACTGGCGATACATTTTTCTTGCGAAGAGTAGACGATCGCGGCCAAACCAGGTTCTACAGTTCCTTAGTCAGCCAATAGGTACAGCTTTAGCCGTGGTTGAATCCGGGCACGCGCGGCCCCGTTTTGGTCAAGCAAAACTGCCGTTGGTCAGTGAGCCTTTTGTAGTTCGGCAAGCACCGTTTCCTGCTCTTTTCTAAGTGCCGCGGGCAGGCGCTCGCCATAGCTGTCCAGATATTCGCCAACCGCCTTCATTTCTTCACGCCAGGCATCCAGATTGACCGATAGCAACGTACTCATGGTTTCGGCGCTGACGTCCAGACCGGTCGTATCGATATCGGCAGGCGATGGCAAATTCCCAATCGGCGTCGAACGTGCGTCTGCCTGATTCTGGCATCGATCAATGATCCAGCGAATAACTCGCAGGTTTTCGCCGAATCCGGGCCACAGGAATGTGCCGTCCTCGTCCTGCCGGAACCAGTTGACGTGAAAGATGCGTGGAAGCTTGTCGGAACGCTCGCTGAACGATAACCAGTGATTCCAGTAGTCGGCAAAGTTGTATCCACAAAACGGCTTCATCGCCATCGGGTCGCGACGAACGACGCCAACTTCGCCAATATTCGCGGCCGTGGTTTCAGAGGCAACCCCTGCACCGACCAGTACCCCGTGATTCCAGTCTTTCGCCTCATACACGAGCGGCGCAAGTTCCCTTCGCCGCCCACCGAAAACCAGGGCCGAAATGGGCACACCCTCGGGTGCTTCGGCGAGGCTCGAATACGAGGCATTGTTGGTTGCCGCCACTGTAAAACGCGAGTTTGGATGCGCCGCCGGCCCGTTGCCTTTCGTGTAACTTTGCCCGCGCCAGTCGGTGGTCGGAGTCCCGCTCTTTTTGTCTTCCCACCACGGCTCGTTGTCTGCAGTCTTGCCGACGTTTGTATAGATAGTGTCGCGTTGAATCATATCGAACGCATTCTTGTTGGTTTTTTCGTTGGTGCCCGGCACGACACCGAAATAGCCGGCTTCCGGGTTGATGGCGCGCAGTCGGCCATCATCGTCCAGATGCAGCCAGGCAATATCATCGCCAACAGTCCACACTTTCCAGCCTGCATGTGTCTCTGGTGGAATTAACATCGCGAGATTGGTTTTGCCACAGGCGGATGGAAATGCGCAGGCTATATAGTGCGTTTCTCCCTGCGGGTTTTCGATGCCAACGATGAGCATGTGCTCGGCAAGCCATCCTTCGGTCCGGGCCTGGTAGCTGGCAATTCGCAACGCGTGACATTTTTTCCCGAGGAGTGCATTGCCACCGTATCCGGAACCGATACTCTTGATCGACAGTTCCTCAGGGAAATGCATGATGAAGCGGCGTTCCGGATCCAGATCACCTGTAGAATGCAGTCCTTTTACAAACGTTCCTTCCTTCTCAATTCGATTAAGCGCTGCTTTGCCCATGCGCGTCATCAGCCGCATGTTGACGACAACGTATGGACTATCCGTTATCTCGACCCCAAGTCTCGCGTAGGGCGAGTCGATCGGACCCATGCAATACGGCACGACGTACAGCGTACGGCCTTGCATAGCGCCTGCAAAAAGTGCATCGATTTTCTCATGGGCGGCCTTCGGCGGCATCCAGTTGTTGTTCGGGCCTGCGTCTTCTTCAGCCGCGGTGCAGACGAAAGTGAGATGTTCGACCCGCGCGACATCCGATGGGTCAGACAGGTGCAGGTAGCAATTGGGATAGGTCTCGTCATTTAATTGTGACAACGTGCCGTTGGCACACATTTCTGCTGTCAACCGGTCGTTCTCGGCTTTGCTACCATCGCACCAGTGAATGTTGTCAGGCTGAGTAAGTTCTGCGACGGAATCAACCCATTCCTGCAGCGGTTTAAGCGTGGTGGTCATAGCAGATCTCTTTAACGGGTACGTAGTTGGCTTTCGGTGGCGCAATGCACCGAATTCCGCGTGTGCAGCGTCGTGGATTATACAGAGCCAGCGGTAATGTGCACGCAGCCAGAACCGCCTGGAGCGGTGCTAGTCCATGAAATTGTGACGGGTCGATTGAGTCAATGTGGCCTCAACGTCCATGGCGAAATCGGTGCGCCGTCAAGACTTTGCGCTGCAGTGAAATTGACCGCTGGAAGGCCGCAGTTTTGCCGATTTAACACTGCTCCGGGACGCCGTCGACGAGTTGCGCTTCCAGTGAGAAAAGAAAGCGAAAATCGCGACTGACTGTACCGGTCGACTTGTCAGCGCTGAAGATCCAGTCAACAACTTCAATACGATCGCATTGCCCGAATCCCTGATTGATAACGAAACCCAGCAGCAACGTATGGTCATAAGCGTTCGTACGCTCCGTCGAATAAGAGTCCAGCACTTTTCTGTCCGCCGTTTCAAAAAACGTAAATTGCCACAGATACTCTGCAAAATCGCGGACAACCTCGGCAGTGAGCGGTCGCGTGTTCAATGTGCCGCCGTAGCCATTACGCAGATTTCTATCTACGCCATTGCGATCGATGCTGCTGCATTTGAACACTCTGGCAAAACCCGGTGATGTGTCGTTGGCGATATTGCCGACGTCATCCGGGAACGTGAGCTCGCGGACAAACTCAAAGTACGTTTCGTTTTCGTAGGAACCTGCGAAATACCCGCTGACCGGACGGTTTAAGTTGTCAGCATCCTCCCACGCCAGGGCTTCTGCATAATCATTGGTGCACAGTTCGTAGGAAACCGATGTGTCCTTGACATGATAGAGCGAAAAGCTGCGCGTTGTACCGGCGCGCTCATCAACGAAAAAATTCTCGGGAACAGAATAGGCGCGGTCGTAGACAGTCGCGATGATGGCTTCGTTGGAAGGAATGACCTTGAGCGGCTGCGGGTTGGTTGGCGCAGGTGCGTCGCTTGTGCCGGCCCCGCCGCTGCAAGCGGTTAGGAATAGTGAAATTGTCAGTAAATGGAATCTTCGCAGATTCATCTTGCTCATCCCCGTCAGCTTGGGCCCGATATTTCGGCAATGTCGCAGGCGGATTATCCGTCTGGTCTTTTGCTTGTTATCGGCAGGGAGAGCTTATTCTGTACCCCCGACGGGGCGTTGTGCTCCGCGAAATGGCGAGAAATACGCGTACTAGGCAGCTGCGCTCTTGCGCCAGATCGATAGTTGTTCAGGTGCCTGAACGCCCATTTTGACGCGATTGCTGCCGGATGAAAATATCGTGATCTCAATGGGTCCGTCGCGGAACAGGTCGGCAAGGGTCATTTTCGGATCTATGTCCTCAACAGGGCGAATCAGAATGGATTCTGCATCTTTACGACTCACTATTAACATCTTTTGTTACCTCTCCTAACTTGGCGAGTTCACGCTTCAGCAAGCGATCGAGTTTTGAGTTCTCCGCCGTTGCGGCCAGTGGGGCCATAAGTATTAACATCCGTCGTACCGTCTCTTAATATCTGCAGCGCATTGTTTACCTGCCCCTGACGGACTCGAATAATTGCCCCATTCTCAGCATTCAGGTTTCTGCAAGTCTCAGCGATACCCATAAATTGAGACCACAAGGTTGCAATCTCATCCTGCTGGTCACACCAGCTAATCAGCTCGGACGGACTTTCGGCACTCTCAACAACACCACATTCCACCGCGATTTTCCGGCGGTTCCTGTCAAGGTCATCCAGTTTGCCCACACTGTGTCTCTTGCTGATTGCGGCGTCATCAAGTGCCGTGGTGTCCTGCAGCTCCAGAGCGGTACGTTCGTCTTCAAGAATCTGCTTCAGATTGAGTGCTTGATGGATGCTTTCGGTCAAGTTTTGCTGCAAAGCGGATTTACATTGTGCGGCGGTCATGGCTGCGGCTACCCGCCGTCGATTTCTTGGTCGAGCCGTAACATGGCGTCTGCAATCTTGTCGGCGTCGATCTTGTATTCACCGTTCTCTATTTGCGCTTTGACTGCATCGACTCGAGCCCGGTCTACGGTTGGTATGTCCGCAAGCGATTTCTCCAGGCGCTCAAGCAGCTTGCCGCCAGACGTGAGCTCTACGGTTTCGCTGCCAGCTGCAGCGGCCGAAGCTTCTTTGCCGGTTGCCGACTTGCCAGCATCGACGGTTTTCGAAGTGCCGGTTTCGCCGATTTTATTGCCAATTTTTCCTAGCAAACCCTGATCCATCGGATTAATCCTGTTAGACATAATTCCCTACCTCAACAATCATTGTTGCTTCCTCCCGTTATCGGCGCGTTGTGCCGCAACTTTAGGATTCGCATAAAAAAAAACGCACTATTTGTGCACCAGTATTTCAACATATTCCGGCGAACGGACAAGCCCTTCAACCACTCGCTGGGAATTCACGTTCTCGACGCGGATACGCTGGTTCAGCGCCCCGTCGGTTAAGGCTTTGCCGGCCATAGATATATTCATTTGGTCGTTTCGCACGACCAGCGTTACAGTTTGGCCCCGGCGGACGATTAGATCGGCCTTAAGCATAGCCGGCGTCACGATCCGACCGCCAATCACCTGATGTTTCAATCGCTGCCCCGCAAGCTCCTTAATGCTCGACAGGTAACCGCCATTCAGCCGCGACACGTCGTGTGGCTCAAGCGTCACATCATCCGCGGTCACCACGTGGCCGCTGGGTAAGGTCCGTTGGGCGACCAGAACCGGTTGGGTGACGACCACATTTACCGGCACATACACTTTCCACGGACGCGATCCCGAGCAGCGCACCCCGATTACGGTACGGCTGGTGACCTGTGTTCCGGGCCGAATGAAAGGTTTGAGCGGTAGACTGCAGCGTGGCAGCCGTAGCCGGGGGTCCAAATGGCCGGCGACAGGAGTGACTCTTGCATCTCCTTTGCCAAATCGCACCAAGGCATAGTTCTCGGCCACTTTGGCGATCTCGTCATTGGTTTGCCATTCAGAGGCCTGCACCGACGGCACCTGACACGTTACGAGGCAGGCAACAAGGGATAGTCGTCCCAGCCGGATTTTGCCGGGAACAACGTTGGCGCCTTGCCGGGCGTCAGAATTGCGGCGTCCGGGATGGCAGGGCGTCAATATGCTGACGCTATTGCCTGGTTTATTTGCTGTCGATTCGGTCATTGCCCGGCAGACTCCCTGCTGCAGCTTGGTTTCAGCCCGAATTTATCGAATTCAACGAATTCCTGATCGGGCAGTTGTCCTCTGTTCTATACCTGTGCTGCAAGACGCGTGCCAGTACGCAGCCAAAAGTCCCGATCTGGTTCCGTACAGCGGTAACGCCTCGCCGCTGCGGCAAGTCCTTGCCGCCTTGCCGGTCACTGAAACTGCGCCGATTCACAGTTTGCGTTCATGCAGTAACGGCTTGCAGGAGTTGGCATGGCAGTTGCATGGCTACAGGCAGGATACGAACGAAACGATGACTGATATGAAAATACAACCATTCGCACACCACGAGCAGGCGCTAAAGATTCGCGAACTGCGAAACCAGGTGCTGTCATCGAACATAGCGAACGCGGATACGCCCAACTATAAGGCCCGTGATGTTGACTTTAGTACTGCGCTAAAAGGAGCGCAGGGCGGGCAGCTTTCGATGACAAAAACCAGCGATCTCCACAAGTCTTCCTGGAGTACAAACAGGTTGGGGCTGAATGTGCAATACCGCAATCCAATACAGCCAACTCTCGACGGCAACACGGTCGAGACAGACGTTGAACAGGCAGCTTTCGCTGAAAATGCCGTCCAGTACCGAGCCACGCTGAGGTTTCTCGACGGCACAATCCGCTCGTTACGATACGCATTGAAAGGAGGTGACTAATGTCACTGTTCAAGGTTTTTGATGTTGCCGGCAGCGCCATGAACGCGCAGTCGGTGCGTATGAACGTTACGGCCAGCAACCTGGCGAACGCAGGCAGCGTCAGCGGTGATCCCGAGAAGGTCTATCGAGCTCGGCAGCCCGTTTTCAGCACGTTTGGAGATGCACTGGCCAGCCAATCAGGCGTAACCGGCGTCAAACTTGAGCGCGTTGTCGAAAGCCAGGCGCCGCTCAACATTCAGCATAGACCGGATCACCCGGATGCGGACGAAAACGGCAATGTTTTTGTAAGCAATGTTAACAACATAGAAGAGATGGTGAACATGATGTCGGCGTCTCGCTCTTATCAAAACAATATTGAAATGATGAATACCACCAAAGACCTGTTGTTACAGACGCTGTCATTGGGTCGCTAAGACAACCGGTCGGAGACAGGAACTTCAAATGGATGAAATAAATAATTTTGGCAATCTGGCGAACCTGGCACCCCCGCCGGCACAGGACGGTCGCGATGAGCTCGGTCAGGAAGACTTTCTGACATTGATGATTTCGCAATTTCAAAACCAGGACCCCTTTGAGCCAATGGACAACGGCGAGTTTCTTGGCCAGCTGGCCCAATTCGGCACAGTCAACGGTATCGAACAGTTGAACAGTTCTTTCGCCGGACTGCAGAACTCTATTCAGAGTGAGCAGGCTTTGCAGGCTGCCAATCTGGTTGGACATGCTGTCCTCGCAAGATCCGATACGGGATTCCTGACTGAAGAAGGACGCATTGCCGGTGCGGTTGAACTCAATGCCAGCGTCAGCAACATCGAAGTCGATATCACCGATGTTAATGGCCAGGTTGTGCGCCGCCTTAACCTGGGCGAGCAGCCGCCGGGTCTTGCACGTTTCGAGTGGGATGGCAGCGACACAGAAGGCAGGCAGGTTGAGCCCGGTCACTACCAGGTTCAGACGCGGGTTATCCAGGGCGGTTACATAGAAAGCGCCGAGACATTGCTCGAAGCCAACATTGAAAGCGTCAGCCTCGGTGGTCCGGGCCAGGGGCTCACATTAAATATGCGAGGCGGCGACACACTTTCGCTCGGTGACATTCGCAGAATTTTGTAATTAATCAGAAATAACGCAGGAGAAGTAACATGCCATTTGCCATCGCACTTAGCGGATTGAACGCAGCATCTTCCGATCTGGAAGTCACTGCCAATAACGTTGCGAACGTCAATACTCACGGTTTCAAGAAATCACGTGCCCAGTTTTCGGAAGTCTTCGCCATCGGAACGCAAAGCGTTGGTTCAAGTGCATCCGGCAGCGGCGTGCGACTATCCGCTGTCGCACAGCAGTTTACGCAGGGCAACATTGACTTCACCGACAACGCGCTGGATCTCGCCATCGGTGGCGAGGGTTTTTTCGTTTTAAGCGAAAACGGAGCCAGAAGTTATTCACGTGCCGGAGCATTCGGTGTTGACAACCAGGGTTACGTAGTCAATGCGGAAGGCGCCAGACTGCAGGCCTACCCATTTGCCGGTAACGGCTTGTTCAATACCGGCACGCCTCAGGATCTGCAGCTGGTGACTGGTGCGAGCCCGCCGGAAGCGACGACAAGTGCTTCGTTCGGTATCAACCTGCCTGCGAATGCCGTGCCGCCATCTAATCCGACGTTTGATCCGACAGATCCGTCGAGCTTCAACCACACTACTTCTGTAACGGTTTATGATTCCCTGGGTGCGGCGCACACCGCGACTGTCTATTTCGTCAAGGATGCGGCGGTGAATACCTGGAACACGCAGGTTGAAATTGAGGGCAATCCCGTTGCGGGGGCAACGCCAATCGTGTTTGCCGCAGACGGCACGCTGCAGTCACCTGCCGGTGGCCTGATGCCCCTGGCGTCATACAACCCGGGCACTGGCGCCGCAAACATCGATATGTCACTGAATTTTAATAGCGCTACGCAGTTCGGCGGTAATTTCGGTGTCAATTCCTTGTCGCAGGATGGATTCACGACCGGACGACTGACGGGCGTCAGCGTGGACCCCGAAGGTATCGTTTTCGCCCGGTTTACTAACGGGCAGTCCACCTCGCTTGGAAAACTGGCACTGGCGAATTTCGTCAATCCACAGGGATTACAACAGCTGGGCGACACCACCTGGGGCGAGTCATTCCAATCTGGCGATGCATTGTTGGGTGAGGCCGGCACCGCGTCGTTCGGCAACCTGCAGTCCGGTGCACTCGAGGCCTCCAACGTGGATCTCACAGCACAGCTTGTACAAATGATCACGGCGCAGCGAAATTTCCAGGCGAACGCACAGATGATTTCAACGGCGGATACGGTAACGCAGACCGTTATCAATATTCGCTAGTAGCGATAATTCAATGATGGGACACGACAATGGATGAAATGGTTTACCTGGCGATGTCAGGCGCGAAGCAGACTGAATACGCGCAGGCTATCAATAGTAATAACATTGCCAACGTATCGACCACCGGGTTTCGCGCTGATCTGCATTCGTTCAGCTCAGCGCCGATTGATGGACCGGGCGTCGAATCACGTGTCAACGCCATCGTTGAATCATACGGTACTGACTATTCACAAGGGGCAGTAGCAAATACGGGGCGTGACCTCGACATTGCTGTCCAGGGTGATGGCTTCATCGCGGTTCAAGGGCCGGACGGCGAAGAGGCATACACGAGGGCTGGAGACTTGCGTGTTAACAGTGGCGGGCTCTTATCGACGGGCGCCGGACACCTGGTAATGGGTGACGGCGGCCCGGTCGCCATCCCGTTAAATACGAGCCTGCTGATTGGCTCTGATGGCACCATTTCCCTGCAACCGCTTGGACAAGGTCCGGAAACGCTGGCGATTGTAGACCGCATCAAGCTGGTGAATCCTGACATTGCACAGCTGCAAAAAGGGAGTGACGGACTGATGCACATGGACAATGGAGACGTCGCCAATGCGGATGCAAGCGTACGGATAGTTTCCGGAGCGCTGGAGCAAAGCAACGTCAACATTGCAAAGACGCTGGTCAACATGATCGAGCTGTCGCGTCAGTACGAGATGCAGGTAAAAGTTATCAAGACAGCGGAAGAAGACGCCGATGCCGCTGCCCGTTTGATGAGTATCGGCTAGGCCACCAGGACATGACCAGGAGAAAGAAATGACACAGGCATTGTGGGTAGCAAAGACCGGGCTGGATGCGCAGCAAACGCGCATGGCGGTCGTATCCAACAATCTTGCAAACGTCAATACAACCGGCTTCAAACAAAGCAGGGTGGTGTTCGAGGATTTGCTTTATCAAACGGTCCGTCAGTCAGGCGGGCAGTCGTCGCAGGATACCGAGTTGCCGTCAGGCATGAACCTCGGGACCGGCGTGCGTGTCGTTGCAACTGAGAAACTGTTCTCGCAGGGCAGCATCCTGCAGACGGACAATTCGCTCGACGTTGCAATCAAGGGACGCGGATTCTTCCAGGTTCTGATGCCTGACGGAAACCTGGCCTATTCGCGAGATGGCTCGTTTCAGCGCAGCGCACAGGGCGAGCTGGTGACGGCGAACGGCTATGTCGTTCAGCCGGCGATCAATATTCCGGACGGCGCGCAGACGATCACCATCGGTGGTGACGGCGTCGTTTCCGTGAAACTTGCGGGCATTCCCTCACCAACCCAGGTTGGCACGCTGGAAACGGTCGACTTCATTAACCCGGTTGGCCTGCAGCCGATTGGAGAGAATCTCTTTACCGAGACGTCTTCGAGTGGCAGCGCGCAGGCAGGCACGCCTGGGCTCAATGGTCTCGGTTCACTGGCACAGGGCGCGCTTGAGGGTTCCAACGTCAACGTCGTTTCTGAACTCGTCAACATGATTGAAACGCAGCGCGCCTATGAGATGAACTCCAAGGCAATTTCGACCAATGACCAGATGATGCAGTTCCTGAATCAAAATCTCTAATGGATGACATGATGAAATTCAAGAAATTGAGCTCCTGCTTTGTGCTGTCACCGATCGTGCTCGTTTTCGCGGGCGGGTGCAGTATGTTGCCTGAAAAAGAAGAGTCATATGAGCCTCCGACGCCGGAAATAGTATCGCCAGCAGAGAAATCCAGTGGTGCCATCTACCAGGCCGGCACCGAAATTCGACTTTTCGAGGACCTCAAGGCAGGCAGGGTTGGGGACATTCTGACGGTACGACTGGTTGAGCAAACGACAGCGTCAAAGAACTCAGCGACCGCCGTCGCAAAAGCGACAGAGGTGAACCTGACGAACCCCACTGTGCTTGGGCGAACGTTGTCGAAAGACGGCCGCCCGTTGTTTGATGCAACCCTCAACGGTGACTCCGAGTTCGAGGGCACCGGCCAAAGTAGCCAGAGTAACAGCCTGGTTGGCGACATAACGGTCACCGTAGTTGAACGATACCCTAACGGTAACCTGAGAATTCGCGGCGAAAAGTGGGTCACCCTGAACCAGGGCAAGGAGTTTATTCGCCTGTCCGGAATCATTCGACCCTTCGACATTGAGACAGATAACTCCATACCGTCGAACAAGATTGCGGATGCACAGATTGCCTATAGCAGTAAAGGCGTGATGGCAGCAGCGAATCGAATGGGTCTGATTACCCGGTTCTTTAATTCAATTTTTCATCCCTACTAGGATTCAGTAATGCGACTCGGAGATAAGGACTTTTTGTGGCTGCGACGCCTGTGCTGGATCGCGGTATTTTTCATCGCTTTTGGGGAATTTGCGTTTGCAGAACGAATCAAGGATCTCGCAAGCGTTGCCGGTGTTCGAAACAACCAGATCGTCGGCTACGGCTTAGTCGTTGGTCTGGACGGTACCGGCGATCAAACCAGCCAAACCCCTTTTACAGTGCAGAGCATCAAGAATATGCTGCAACAATTCGGGGTCACCATTCCACCCGGAATCAACATGCAGTTAAAGAACGTTGCGGCAGTCTCAGTGCATGCCGATCTGCCCCCGTTTGCCAAACCGGGTCAGACTATTGACGTCACAGTCGCATCGCTGGGCAATTCGAAAAGCCTGCGCGGCGGCAGTTTGCTATTAGCGCCGATGAAAGGTGCCGATGGCAATGTCTATGCAATTGCACAGGGCAACCTGGTCGTTGGCGGATTTGGCGGTTCAGGCGCGGATGGCTCGAGCGTTACGGTTAATATTCCGAGCGCCGGACGCATACCTAATGGGGCGACCGTGGAGCGTGCGGTGCCAACCGATTTTCATAATTTCGACTCCATAATGCTGAACCTGCACGCAGCGGACTTTACCACTTCGAATCGGCTGGCCACCCTGATCAATGACACGATCGGCGCCGGAACGGCACAGTCGCTGGATTCAGTGTCAGTAAGAATTCGTGCGCCCCAGGATCCAATGCAACGCACATCCTTTCTTGCACACCTTGAAAACCTGGAGATAGAGCCAGGCGAAGCCGCCGCAAAAGTCATTATTAATTCACGGACCGGAACGGTCGTTATCGGCAGTCATGTGCGGGTTACTCCAGCGGCTGTTTCTCACGGTTCACTGGTCGTAACGATTAGTGAACAACCGTTTGCGAGCCAGCCGGTAGCGCCATTTAGTGACTCTGGTCAAACAGTTGTGCTGCCAGACTCGGAGGTTTCTGTGGATCAGGAAGACTCGAAGATGTTCCTGTTCCAGCCTGGCACCAGCCTCGACGAGATCGTGCAGGCAGTCAATCGCGTGGGTGCGGCTCCCGGTGATCTGGTTGCGATTCTCGAAGCGTTGAAACAGGCCGGTGCGCTACGAGCTGAATTGCTGGTGATTTGACCGGAGCAGTTAATGACATCAGCGATCACAGATTTCGGACAATACTCGGAACTGCGCCGCGGGGCGGACAACAACGACCCTGCTGTGTTGCGAGAAGTGGCCGGCCAGTTTGAGGCACTTTTCGTACAAACGATGTTGAAAAACATGCGTGACACCAGCCTGGCTGAACCGATTTTTGGCCAAAGTGATCAGCATGAAATGTATCAGGACATGCTTGATAAACAGTATGCCCTGGAAATGTCAGGCGGCCCGGGAATCGGACTGGCGGATATGCTGGTGCGGCAGCTGGGCGGAGAACGACTGGTTGAAAGCACCAAGGAGATAGGCAAAATGTCAACGCCAGTATGGCCCGAAAACAAACCAGCCTGGTCAGAGCCGGACCAATTTGTGCGTGACATCTGGCCGCATGCTAAAGCGGCAGCAGAGCGGCTAAAGGTCGCTCCGGAAGGCTTGCTTGCCCAGGCGGCCCTCGAGACGGGCTGGGGCAAACACGTCATGCGCAAGAATAATGGCGAGCTGAGCTTCAACCTGTTTGGCATCAAGGCCAGCGCCAGCTGGGATGGGGCAACTACGTCCAAACCCACGATCGAATTTCGTGATGGCATCAGCGCGCGTGAGACCGCGAGATTTCGTGCTTATCCCGATATCGAGGCCACTTTCGAAGATTACGTTCGCGTTGTTGGTACGCAGCCGCGATTCGACAGCGTTCGCAATCACGGTGACGATACAGAGGCTTTTGCCGAGGCGTTGCAGGAATCCGGATATGCGACCGATCCCGCGTATGCCAAGAAAATTACGGCGATTATCAACGGCAATACGATGCAGACTGCGCTATCCGGTCTAAAGTCAGCGGAGGTCCAGCCGATAACTGAGGCACGCATACAGGGCGAGGCAATATAGCGCCATGCAAATGATTAATACGATTGCAAAGTCGGTGTCGCAGATCGGTATCGTGATGAAGCCGCGAGGTCAGCATCATGCCTAGCCTGCTATCGACCAGTCTGACCGGGATGCTTGCATTTCAGCGAGCGTTGGAAACGACTGGCCACAATATTGCCAACGCCAATACGCCCGGTTACAACCGGCAGGTTTCCGAATTCAGTACGCGACTCGGGAGTGGCTCCGGCGCCGGTTACATCGGCGGTGGGACACAGATAAAGACCGTCAAGCGTATCTACGATCAGATGCTGGGCGAGCAGTTGCAGACGTCAACGACAAGCCACGCTCGATTCGACATGTTGAACACGCTGGCAACGCGCATTGACGGTTTGCTGTCTGATCCGCAAACCGGATTGAGCTCTGGCATGCAGTCGTTTTTTAATTCCGTGCAGGACCTGGCCAATGATCCGTCGTCCGTCCCAATTCGGGCGGCAGTACTGGGCGAGGCGGACGGTATCGTGCAGCGCTTTGATGCGCTTGATACGCGACTGCAGGAAATCGACCACGAAGTAAATCAGCGCATACGGATTTCGGTTGACGGCATCAATCGGCTGGCAACCGAAATCGGTGATATCAATGGGGAAATAGCGCTGGCGCAGGGAAGGGTGGGACAACCACCTAACGACCTGCTGGATCAGCGCGATCGTTTGGTCATGCAAATGTCCGAACAAGTAGCAGTTGCCACAGTCTTGCAGGACGATGGCTCAATGAATGTGTTTATGGGATCGGGTCAGCCGCTGGTGACGGGAGAAAGCGTGAATCTTCTCGCCATTCAGGGCAGTGAATTCGACCCGTCCCGATTGCAAATCACATACGAAAGCAGCGGGGGAAGCACGCCACTGGATTCCAGCCTGACCGGCGGTGTGATGGGAGGCTTGCTTGAGTTTCGCGGCGAAATGCTGGATCCCGCGCGTCAGGCGCTTGGCGAAACCGCTCTGGCACTGAGCGTTCAATTCAATGAGCAGCATCGCTCCGGCATGGACCTGCGGGGTTCGATGGGCGCTGATTTCTTCGGCATCGCTTCGCCGACGATCCTGGCATCAGGCAACAATTCGGGCAACGGCACGGCCGCAGCGACGATATCCGATCTTGGTGCAATTACCGGGGCCGAATACATACTGAATTACGACGGTGCGGCTTATTCACTGAGTCGGGCCGACACCGGGCAGCCTGTAACAATCACAGGTGCCGGCACACCGGCCGACCCGTTCGTGGCGGACGGCTTGAGTATTAGCGTGGCCGGAGCACCTGCGGCCGGCGATCAGCTACTCATCCGTCCAACTCGTGACGTGGCTGGGTCATTAAGTCGCGTTCTAAATGATCCACAGGCTATCGCCATGGCGTTGCCTGTTCGCGTATCCAGCGCCACTACGAATACAGGAGATGGCAGTATCGGCGGCGCGGCGGTCGTGGATCGGAATGATCCGGATCTTCTGACACCAGCTTTGCTGACGTTTGCAAGCCCTACAACCTACTCGATCAATGGCGCGGGTGCATTCGCCTACACCAGCGGCGATCCTATTCTGGTTAATGGTTCAAGTTTTGAAATTACCGGCGTTCCTGCCACCGGTGACTCGTTTAGTCTCGAGCCGAACTTCGGGGCAATCGGGGACAATGGCAACGGGCTGGCGCTTGCCGGCGTGCAGGCCGACCAGGTCTTGGCCAATGGCAGTGTAAGCATTAATGAAAATTACAGTCAGCTGATCGCCAGCGTGGGCAGCACTACACGACAGGTGCAATCCGGACTTGAAGCCCAGTCGGTGATTCTTGCTAATACGCAGGAAGCCTTCGATTCAAAATCTGGCGTCAATCTGGATGAGGAGGCCGCTAACCTGGTCCGCTACCAACAGGCCTACCAGGCTGTGGCCCAGGTTGTGGCCGTTACGAGCACTCTGTTCGATACGCTGCTTTCGGCGACAAGGCGCTAGCTATGCGGGTATCAACCAACGGTGCCTATCAGCGCAGCTTGTCGATGATGCAGCAGCTGCAGTCCGCAATAAATCATACGCAGCTGCAGATCGCGTCAGGTCGACGCATCCTGTCGCCATCTGACGATCCCATCGCATCCGCCCGCACGCTGGATATGCAGGAGTCGGTTGCACGGCTTGATCAGTTCGAACGTAACAGTGACATCCTTGGCAACCGGCTCGGTTTCGAAGAGTCGGCATTGGGCAACGTCAACAACGCACTTCAGCGTGTCCGCGAGTTGGCAATTCAGGCCAACAACGCGACCCAATCGAATGAAACCAGGAGCCTGATTGCCATTGAAATGCGCGAACAACTGGATTCACTGATGCAGCTTGCAAACCAGCAGGATGGTAACGGTCGTTACCTGTTTTCAGGCAACATGGACGACACCGAGCCGGTAAGTCGAAACGGCAGTGTATTTAATTACAATGGAGATCAGGGTCAACGTATGATCCAGATTGGAGATGCCCGCCAGATTGCAGACGGTGATCCCGGATCCGATACATTTTTTAGAGTGAAGAGCGGTAACGGCACGTTTGCAGCAACCCCAGCCGCTGCCAATTCCGGCACCGGAGTGCTGGATGGCGGTAGTGTCACTGATACAACCATTTACAATCCGGGGCAATTCACGATCCGGTTCGTCGATCCTGACAATTACGAAGTGCTCGATTCCGGCGCGGCCGTTGTCGCTACAGGCACTTTTGAGAGCGGCGGAACAATCGCTTTCAACGGCATTCAGCTGAGCATTGAGGGGGAGCCTGCGGCCGGCGACGAATTCGATGTATCACCGAGCGTCAACGACAACATGTTTGCGATGATTGACGATCTTGCGACTGCCGTTGAATCGATCGTTTTGAATGAAACATCGCGAGCTGCGATGCACAATGGCATCAACGCGGGCATACTCGCTATTGATCAGGCGATCGGGAACGTAATCGATACACGCACCAGCGTAGGTTCACGTCTTGCCGCCATCGACGGTCAAAACGATGCGAATGCATCGACCATTCTGACCTTGCAGGAGACCATCGCGGATCTGCAGGATCTCGATTACGCAGAGGCATTGTCCCGCCTCACCGTCGAGGCTTCAACGCTTGAAGCTGCACAGCAGTCTTTCCTGCGTATACAAAATCTGTCCCTGTTTAACTACCTTTGACCTGAAGCCCAGGCAGCGATTGGAAAAAGCCTAAAGAATTTGCGGATCCTGACGATACCCTTTTCGTATGGTCATTGAATGATGCCGTGTATAGCGGCGGGAGCCGTAAGGACACGTCCATGGATGTCGCTGCAGCCGAACCTACCGGCAAATTTGAACTGGTCCAGATTCTCGCACAAGACCTGTCAAAAGGTGGTCTGGAGCTACCTTCGTTTCCCGATATCGTAATTCGAATTCGCCAGGCGCTTGCAAACGAGAATGTTACGGCTGATCAGATAGTACAAATTATCGGCGCCGATCCCGTTCTTGCTGCACGTGTATTGATGATTTCCAATTCGGCAGCACTCCGACCGGCAGCCGATCCCATCACCGATCTGCGCATGGCCGTCAATCGAATTGGGCACAATATGATTCGCAATACCGCCGTGTCGCACGGCGTTGCCGTGTCCAAGGATGGCTACGCTCTGAAGGAGGCAAAGGTCTGTCTTGAGAGGTTGTGGGACGAGTGTGCGCATGTCGCGTCATTGTGTTTTGTGCTGGCGAAAAAGCGGACCCGGCTCAACCCGGATGAGGCGTTACTCATCGGCCTGATGCATGGAATCGGCAAGCTCTACATCCTGAAACGAGCCGAAAGCCATCCGGAACTTTTCAATAACGAAACAGAATTATTCCAGATCATGGATGACTGGCATGCGGCTATCGGCAGTTCCATCGTCGAAACCTGGGGATTTGAGCAGCACGTGGCAGCATCGATTGCTGACTACAGCGACTTCGAACGAGAGCACGAAGAGGATGCTGACTATACGGACGTGCTGACACTCGCACATATTTTTTCTCAATTCGTGCGTTCTGAGAGTATGGAAGTACAGCTCGAAAATGTTCCTGCCAGCCGTCAGTTGAGTATCGGCACGGCTGATCTTATGCCCATCCTCGATGAATCGAAAGAGCAGATTCAGTCTTTGCGGCGCGCCCTTGGGAAATAGCATGCCCGCCAGTTTGCGCCAGTTCACATTTTCCAGACGCGGCGCTAAAGGTTTGCAGATAACTGTCGGGCACGAATTCAAAGCATTTTCATGTTTGCATCAATACGCTCTAAAGTATTTTTCAGGGGTACCGATAACCACACTGTACGGTGGTCCTGAATGGAAATCGTGGCCGACGACAGAAACTTCCGGCGGCATTAGCAGACCGGGTTATTCTTAAACGAGGAGTTAGAAAATGGCACTTACGATCAATACCAACGTTGCATCGCTCAATGCGCAACGGAACTTAGGTCGTTCGCAAGGTTTGCTAAACCAGTCACTTGAAAGGCTGTCTACAGGCTTGCGGATTAATAGCGCGAAGGATGATGCAGCAGGTCTCGCAATTTCCGAGCGTTTCACCACGCAGATTCGTGGTCTCAACCAGGCGGTACGAAATGCGAATGACGGCATTTCACTGGCGCAGACTGCTGAAGGCGCATTGTCAGAGCTGAACAACAACTTGCAGCGAATTCGCGAGTTGGCTGTGCAGTCTGCTAACGCGACCAATTCAGCATCTGACCGAGCTGCTCTGGACCAGGAAGTACAACAGCGCCTGGCAGAGATTGATCGAATCGCTACACAAACGGCATTCAATGATCAAACGCTGCTTGACGGCACTTTCGGCAACGCTTCCTTCCAGGTTGGCGCGAACGTTGGCCAGACGATTGGTGTTACATTGAACAGCAATCTGCGCACGATCAGCATCGGCAAAACGGCAGATTATGCTGGCGGCGCTGCCTTTGATCCGGCCCTGGGGCTTGGTCAGCAGGGAACCGGCGTTGACGGCAGTGCTATTGGTGCCGGCGAGCTCACCGTTGCAATTGGTAGCGGTGACGCTGTCGCGGTTGTAGCGTCAATTGCTGAGAACGCTGCGGCTGGTCTTACGGCAAGTTCAGCACAGGCGAAAGCCAGCGCGCTGAATTCATCCGGCATCTCCGGATTGTCTGCGACAGCAGAAACCACGGCAGTGTTTGAATACGCTGATGTTGATGACACAGGTTTCAACCTGACTATCAACGGCCAGGCGATATACACGGCGCGTGATTTTTCTGGCGCAAACCTGACGGGAACCGACTTCGTAACTGCAGTCAACGCCAACGCTTCGGCAACCGGCGTTACCGCTTCATTCGATAGCGCCAACAGCCGCGTTACGCTGTCGGCAGTCGATGGTCGCGACATCATCATCGATCAGAATGATGCAACTGCTGCTACTAACGTAGGTTTGGGCGTTACAGACGACACGCTGAACAACAGTGTCAATGATGCCCTTGACCTCGACGCAGGTACGACTGCGACGGCGTCTGGCACGATTCGACTAACGGCTTCCGAGCAGTTGGTTATCGGTGGGTCAACACCGGCCCGAATCGGCTTCACGGCTACAACGCTGGCACTGGGTAACTCTGCTCTGAACACAGCGTCCGTCACGACTGTCGACAATGCCAACACCACGATCAATCGTGTAGATGCGGCATTGAGTTCAGTCAGTGGATTGCGTAGCCAGTTCGGTGCTATCCAGAACCGCTTTGAATCTACGATCGCTAACCTTCAGGCTGTAAGTGAAAACCTGACGGCATCGCGTGGTCGGATTCAGGACGCCGACTTTGCTGCTGAAACTGCTGCGCTAACAAAGGCCCAGATTCTCCAGCAGGCAGGCGTGTCAGTACTGTCACAGGCAAACGCCCAACCGCAGTTGGCATTGAGTCTGCTGCAGTAAGTCAGTCTGAGGTAAATCTCTGAAGTGTGGACGACACGGACGTCGTTCACATTTTTAGAGACCTAGGAGTCAAACATGTCGGAGCAAGCACTCAAAGCACCACCCTCCGGCACCAGTTCAGTAACTGGTACCGCAGTAACGGGTACGTACCGGGTTGTTACGGACGGCAAACCTGACCCCTCTATCGGCAAGAAATTGCCGGAGGTGGCGGTTGAAAAGCCTGATCTCGAACAGCTGGCGCAAAAGCTTAACACTGCCAACAGGCGCATTGGACGTGATCTGCGCTTTCAGGTTGATATGGAACGCGGCAACGCCGTTCTCCAGGTAATTGACAGCGAAACCGGAGAATTAATCCGGCAGATCCCGCAGGAAAAAGCGGCATCGGCGCTCCAGAATACCGGCGCGTCGTCGTTTCGACTCATTGATGCCCTGATCTGACGGATGGTCGCCGGACATTTTGTTGTCCGATCGACGATTTCCTGAAGTCTTTCTTGAACTTGGCATGAAACTTGTAGTTATTTTGCTTATTCGTTGCCCAATTAATCGAGTTTGAGATAAGAGCATGGCGAGCATTACTTCCACAGGAATCGGATCGGGACTGGATATTGCCGGACTAGTAGGGCAGTTAGTAGCTGCAGAGGCGGCACCAGTGGAAACTCGATTGGGAATACAGGAAGCAAAAGCACAGTCGAAGCTATCTGCCTTCGGCAGCTTAAAGTCAGCGCTTGCTGACTTTCGTGACCAGTTGGACGCCATGCGAAAACCGGACAACCTTCTGCTTCGCAAAGCGACGTCAGAGAATGAAGATCTGTTCACGGTTTCGGTAGGCAAAGACGCGCTCCCCGCAAAGTACTCGATTGAAGTGCAGCAGTTAGCACAGGTGCAGAGGCTGTCATCGGGCGCGTTCGCCGCTTCAGACGCAGTAATAGGCACCGGCACGCTGACCCTGGCAACAGCTTCGGAGTCAATAGCGGTCGAGATCGGTGCAGAGAACAATACACTTGCCGGGATACGCGACGCGATCAATAGCGCGCCGGGCAATCCTGGCTTCGCAGCAACCATTGTCAACGCAGACGCCGGAAGCTACCTGCTTTTATCAGGCAATGCGACCGGTGTAGCCAATGCTATGACCGTGACTCAGACCGGAGGCGACGGCGGACTCGCGGCCCTCGAATACGATCCTGGCAACGGCTTAAACGCACTGACAGAATCCGTCGCAGCTCAGGACGCACTGATTCGCATCGACGGTTTCGAAGTTGCCAGCTCAACGAACGTCGTTGACGAAGCAATTGACGGCGTTACCCTGAACCTGGTGGCGGCTGATCCCGATACACCTTTCGAGCTGGATATCGCAAATGATCACGAGGCAGTACTGGCGACCGTAGATAGCTTTGTCGAAAAATACAACGGGCTCGTTGCGGTACTCGACGAGTTGACTATTTACGATGCGGAAACGCAGGTATCAGGTCCCCTGCTCGGCGATACAACAGCGCGCGGCGTTCGTGATCAGATACGCCGGGCATTGAGCGAATCCGTAACCGATATCGAGGCGGATTTTTCATCGCTTACCGAGGCAGGCATCGAAGTGCAGCTTGACGGCACATTGTCCGTCGATACCAGCCGCCTGTCGACAGTGCTCAATGAAGACTTCAATCGATTCGGACAGCTTTTTACCGGTTCAGATGGCTACGCGGTACGTATTTACGACATCGCGGACAGCTATTTGCAAACGGGCGGTGCTCTGCAGACGAGAACTGACGGGCTAAATGCACAGATTGAAAGCGTCGGCGAACAGCGTGAATCGTTAAACGCGCGACTAGGTGCCCTGCAAACGCGGCTTCTAAGACAGTTCAATGCGCTCGACTCACTGCTTGGGGAATTGAATCAAACCAGCAATTTCCTGAGTCAGCAACTAACAAACTTACCGGGCTTTACTCAGCCCCGATCCAACTAACAGGTTTTTGATATGAGCATGATGCAAGCGGGTGATTCGGCAGGGCTGCTTGAATACCAAAAAATCAAGGTGCACTCGGACGTCGAGGATGCGACACCGCATCGTCTTATCCAACTGATGATGGAACGTGCCCTTGCGAAAATTGCGCTTGCGGGCAATCACATGGAATCAGGCAACGTCGAGCAAAAGGGCAACCTGATAGGTGATGCGATCAACATCATCAGCGCACTGCAGCAGTGCCTGAATCATGATGCAGATGAAAAAATTGCAGCCAATTTCGATGCACTGTATGACTACATGTTGCGGCGCTTGTTGCAGGCGAACCTCAACAATGACCGGTCAATTCTGGTTGAGGTTGCAGGCCTCCTAGGTGAGCTAAAGGAAGCGTGGGACATCATCCAGGACAAGGAATAAGTCATGGCTGACGTTGCGGGGGCGGACGAACAATCCGAATACGGACAGATTACTGCCACGAATCAGCGCATAGAAGAATTAGCCGTTTCCGGAGAATGGGAGGCCGTTTCGAAACTGCTCGCCAAGCGCAATGCAATGTTACGAGACCTTGAGGATAAGCAAAAAGAAGCTGTTCTGCGGCTGACGATTCAATCGACGGCCCGTATCCGGACGCTGGTTGAGAAAGCCAAGGACGACATCGGCAGGGAACTGGGTCAGCTACAGCGCGGCAGGGAAGCGACCGCAAGCTACAACGCAAACACCTGACACCCAGATCGGGTCCCGTATATGGTCAAAAACACTCGTTAAATTGATGAACACACACTTTTTCGGCCCCTCTGCTGAATTCAAAGACCACAAATCGTCGGATTGACATAAATCGACAGGCTTTGTGACGCGAGTCACAATCAATGACTTAGCGACCGGATAAGCTCATTGCCAGTGGAATCTCCTTTGACATAACGACAATGAAGGTCGTCAATTATGGCTGATTCAAGCGGCAAACAAGCAAAAGTGTTGGTAATGGACTCGAACCCGGTTAGAGCCCGGGAGTTAAGCCATCGCCTGCGCTTTCTCAACTACGACCCCGTTGTTGCCGGGGATGGCGATCCCATTGATACCAGCGCGTCGGAGTCTGGTATTGCGCTGGTCCTGGGCGACGCCAAAGACGCAAAACTGCGCGAGCTTTTTCATCAGGTCGCGCTACGTCAGCCGCATCTTCCGGTGCTTGTCGTAAACGCGGCACAGGGGGCCGAACAGTTTGATGAGGATCTGAAAAATCGGCCCCACTGGACCCTTGACGCGCCGATCCGCCGTTCACAGTTGACGCAACTGCTGCGGCGGGCGCAGCGCTATGACGGCACAGAGCGCCGCCAACGCATCACGGGCAGTTCTCGGCCGATACGGCAGGTTCGAAAACAGATCGAACAGGTGGCGGACTTTGATACCAATGTCCTGATTACAGGCGAGTCAGGCACCGGCAAGGAATTGGTCGCTCGAACCATTCACGACCTGTCCGACCGGGCCGATAAGCCATTCGTACCCATAAATTGCGGCGCTATTCCTGCGGAACTCCTCGAAAGTGAACTATTTGGCCACGAAAAAGGGGCGTTCACCGGTGCTGTCAGTACACGTACCGGACGTTTTGAACTCGCCGAAGGTGGCACACTATTCCTGGATGAAATTGGTGATATGAGCCTGGACATGCAGGTGAAGTTACTGCGCGTGCTGCAGGAGAAATGCTTCGAACGCGTTGGCAGCAATGAAACCCGTCATACGAACGTCCGCATTATCGCAGCTACGCACCGGAATCTGACCGAGGCTGCGCAGCAAGGTGAATTCCGCGAGGACCTCTACTACCGCCTGAGTGTATTTCCAATTGCAATGCCCCCGCTGTACAAGCGCGCGTCGGATCTGCCACAGTTGCTAAATGAACTATTGATTCAGCACCAGGGTGAAAATGCCGGCAAACTCAGAATCGGACAGGAGGCCCTGGAGGCGCTGACCAGCTACGCCTGGCCCGGCAATATTCGCGAACTGAGCAACCTGGTCGAACGCCTGGCGATTCTCTACCCCAGCGGCGAAATTGGACTCGCAGATCTGCCCGCGAAATACCGTGATGCCGCCAATCAGAGACCCGTGACTGCCGCAGAATCGCAGCAAGCGCAGCCAACGACGACAACCCTGACTGGTGTCAGCCTGAAACTGCATTTGCAGGAAATTGAAACCGATCTGATTGCCAAAGCGATGGCTGAGGCCGACGGTGTTGTGGCCGGTGCTGCGCGACTCCTGAACATGCGCCGCACCACACTGGTTGAAAAACTCGCGAAATACAAACTTTCCTGATTTCGGCAGCCGTCGTCCTGGCGGCGCCAATTTTTCCCCGCAACACCCTGTTCGTCAGAAATTTGACGCTAAATTGAATGACTAAAGTTCTCTATATTACTGTTTTTAAACGATAAAAGAGTTTGGCACGCATCTTGCTTTGTAATTATGTATGAAGTTGCACGATCGAACAGGAGAATAAACTTGGCTAATGCAGTCGAGAAGGCGCACGCACTCGAAAACGCTTTCGCAGCATTCAACCGTCACTCCAGCACGCTGGAAACGTCATACAGGAGACTGCAGGAAAAGGTCTCGGTATTGAGCGACCAGCTCAAAGTTGCAGAACGGGTTGAGTCGCAACAGCAGCGGGAGAAGCAGCTTCTGTGCAACCGCCTTGTAAGGCTGCTGGAAAGTCTGCCCGGTGCGGTCCTGGTTATCGACGGTCGAGGAACCATTCGAGAATGCAACACCCGGGCCGAGGAGATCCTTGGCACACCGCTGGTTGGATGTGCCTGGTCCGTTATCGTACAGCGAGCATTCTGTCGCGGCGCCAGCAGTGATGGCGAGCTAAAGCTCAGGGACGGCCGCTGGCTTAGCCTGTCCCGAACTCCACTAGTGACCGAACCAGGTGAGATCCTGCTATTAGCCGATATCACTGAAAGTCGTCGAAACGCCGAACTCATGCAGCGCTCTGAGCGATTAACGAGCCTTGGCGAAATGAGTGCTCGACTTGGACACCAGATTCGGACGCCGCTTGCCGCGGCGCTACTTTATGCCTCGAAACTTGATCAAGTCGGAACGGCCGAACAAAAGGAAGCCGCCCGCAATGTGAGTCAGCGCTTGCGGGACCTGGGAAACACGGTTGACGACATGCTCGGTTTTGCGGCAGGCGCGCAGCCGCCCGGTGAAGTTGTCGAAATATCAGGGTTGTTTCACGATGTCGCCGATGCCGCTGCACCGCAGCTGGATACAGGTAGCAAGGTAAAGATTGAAAACGTCAATCCATCTCTGCGCGTATTCGCCAATCGCGAAGCGCTGAAAGGTGCGTTGCTCAACCTTGTAACGAATGCGGTCCAGGCAAGCTTTGGCAATCCCGTCATAGAGCTCAGCGCCGTTCAATCGGGTCAACAGATTTGCCTCACGGTTACAGACGACGGACCCGGTATTCGAAAAGAAATTCGGTCACGACTATTCGATCCATTTTTTACCACGCGACCGCAGGGCACCGGTCTGGGACTCGCGGTAGTTCGATCAGTCGCGGAGGCGCACGGCGGCGAGGTCATGCTCGACTGCGGTCCGCATGGAACGGCTTTCACCATTTGCCTGCCCGAGCTAGCAAGCAGTGATGCGGTCACGACCACGGCCCTGGAGGAAGCAGGTCATGTCTGACGCAGCGGTACTAATCGTCGAGGACGATGCCAATCTGCGGCAGGCCTTGAGTCACACGCTTGATAGTGGGGAATACCCCGTACTAACAGCAGAAAGTGGTCCCGAAGCGCTGTCGATCCTTGGCTCGACGCCGGTTGGACTGGTCGTCAGTGATATTCAGATGGAGCCTATGAGCGGACACGAACTGCTGGGATGCATACGTGAGGACTACCCGGATCTCCCGGCAGTTCTGATGACCGCGTATGGCACGATTCAAAGCGCGGTGGACGTGATGCGCAATGGCGCTGCTGATTACCTCGTAAAACCGTTTGAAGCGAAAGACCTGATTGATACGGTTGACCGTCATATGCGTTCAAAACCTGACTCTGACCAGCCCCTGGCTGTAGATGCAAAGTCAGTTGAGCTACTGCGCGTCGCCAGGCGGGTCGCCCGCAGTGAAGCGACAGTCACCATCAGCGGTGAAAGCGGGACCGGTAAGGAAGTCATTGCTCGCTTCATTCATCAGAATTCAGAGCGATGCGACCAGCCGTTTGTCGCAATCAATTGCGCTGCAATACCCGAAAATATGCTCGAGGCGATTCTTTTCGGTCACGAAAAGGGCGCGTTTACCGGCGCCAATAAATCTCACGCAGGCAAATTCGAGCAGGCTAATGGTGGGACCTTGTTGCTCGATGAGATTTCCGAAATGGATCTCGGTCTCCAGGCAAAAATACTGAGAGTCATCCAGGAGCGTGAAGTTGAGCGGATCGGTGGCGAACGAACTATTGACCTGGACGTGCGGGTCCTCGCTACAACCAACCGAAATCTGCGCCAATTCGTTGATGACGGCAAGTTTCGGGAAGACCTTTTCTATCGCCTGAACGTTTTTCCGCTGCACATTCCTCCGCTCAGGCAACGTCCCGCAGATATTGTGCCACTGGCGGAGATGCTAATTGCCCGACTTTACGACGGGCACGACGTGATACCCCAACTGTCGGACGATGCGATCGACGCGCTTTCAGAGCACGAATGGACAGGAAACGTCAGAGAACTTGAAAACGTTATCCAGCGCAGCCTGATTTTGCATTCCGGCGAAACGATAGCGGCTGGTGACCTGGCGTTCGAAAATTCGGGCGAGCATTGCAGTCCCGATCAATGTGCAGGCGCACCGCTACAGGACGACCTGCGCAAGACGGAGTTCAACCTGATTGTTGATGCACTCCGCGAGGGCGGCGGAAACAAAACAGAAACCGCAGCCAGGTTAGGAATAAGTCCCCGAACGTTACGCTACAAACTGGCCAGAATGCGTGCTGCCGGCATGGCTATCCCCGACAGCGCTTCGAAAACAACTCACTGAGAGCAGGAATAACGATGAACGAAATCAGTCCGCAACAGCTGTTGTCACAGATCCGATCAATGAATGCGGAGCTTCAGGCGCCGCTACCGGGCTCGGTTAACGGCCCCGAACAGTCAGGATTCGGCGATCTTTTCAAGGACGCCATTCAGCAGGTGAATGAAACACAAATGCATGCCAGCGGAATGAAGCGCGACTTCGAGATGGGTACAAGTGATACCAGTCTTGCAGAGGTCATGATCGCTTCACAGAAGGCAGATCTTTCGTTCCGTGCCATGACAGAAGTCCGCAACAAACTGGTTAATGCCTACCAGGAAATCATGAACATGCCGGTCTAGGGAAACAAGTAAGCCATGGAAAATGCCAACATCATCGATGGAACCGCCACGCCCGTTCGGCAAATGACGCTGCAGGGCGTGTTACGAATTCCTGCCGTCAGGCAGGTAATACTATTACTTGGCGTCGCTGCGTCCGTCGCTGGCGGGGCGGGCATATTCTTCTGGTCGCAAACCCCCGCGTATACCCAGCTGCATATGGATCTTGATGGCGCGGATACCGCGCAGGTCGGTGAGGCGCTGCGTGGTGCGAATATCAGTTACCAGATAGATACGGCTACCGGAGCGGTCCTGGTACCGGAAGGCAAGCTACACGATGCTCGTCTGGAACTCGCGGGCCTGGGCCTGCCGTCCGGCGTTTCTCCCGGAATGGACCTGCTGCAGGACCAGAGTACGTTTGGCGTGAGTCAGTTTATGGAAGGTGCTCGTTATCAGTACGCACTTGAAGCGGAACTCGCCAAGACTATTTCTCACCTCGGTGCGGTCCGCGACGCGCGGGTTCACTTGGCGATACCGAAGCAGTCCGCATTCATTCGCAGCCAGAAAAGTGCCAGCGCGTCAGTGCTATTGCAACTTTTTAACGGTCGCAGGCTGGAAGACGGGCAGGCATCATCGATAGTGCATATGGTTGCTTCCAGCGTGCCGAACCTGGTCGCAAAGAACGTTACCCTGATCGACCAACACGGACGATTGCTGAGTTCCGGATATGACGAATGGAGTGATGTACAGACCAGCAACCAGTTCAAGCACACAGAGCGTCTCGAGGAGTCTTACAAGAGCCGGATCGAAGACTTGTTAACGCCACTCGTCGGACCCGGCAGAGTTCGGGCGCAGGTTGTAGCCAATCTGGATTTCACGGTGACAGAAGAGACACGAGAGGCGTTTGATCCCGCCAGCACGGTGGTAAGAAGTGAGCAAATTAATGAAGAGGAACGCAAGAACGGCACAGCGACAGCGGGCGGTGTGCCAGGCGCTCTGAGCAACCAGCCTCCTGAAACGGGCGACCCGGTTGGCCAGGTTTCGGGCGCGGCGGGCGAAGAAGCGGTTCTAAACTCGGTCAGAAGCTCCACCCGCAATTTCGAGGTGGACAGGACCATAAGCCGTATCCGGCCACAGGCCGGATCCATTCAAAAATTGTCGGTAGCCGTTCTCGTCGATGGCAGCCCGATTCAGGGTGTTGAGGAAACCGAGCAAACGACACTCACAGAGACTGACATCGAACGATTTACCCGCCTGGTAAAAGAGGCGGTAGGATTCGATGCAGCACGTGGCGATACTGTCGTCGTCGTAAATGCAGCATTTCGCAGCCTGCCGCAGTTGGAGCCGCCCGAGGAACTGGCGATCTGGGAGCAGCCTGCAGTCAAGGACACAATCAAGCAGGGTGCCGGAGTGTTGCTGGTATTGGTTCTGGGTTTTGGCATCGTTCGACCAATGCTGAAAAGCCTGGTGGCTTCGAACATGACATCTTCGACGCAGTACCTTTCTGCAGGCGGTGGCACGCTGACTGGTTCCAATGAACTGGCCGCATCAGGGGCAGGCGGCCAGGCCGCCATTCCGTCACCCGGTTATGATGAGAAAGTAGCCGCCGCCAAAAACATTACCGGTCATGATCCGGCGCGCGTCGCGCAGGTCGTGAAGAAGTGGGTAACCACGGATGACTGATTCAGTTACTGAGTTATCCGGTACGCAGAAGGCGGCACTTTTGCTCATGACGCTCGGCGAGAGCGAAGCATCCGAAGTACTCAAGTATATGAACGCCAAAGAGGTACAAAGCCTTGGAACGGCGATGGCGTCGCTCGATAACGTAACCAAGGAGCAGGCGAGTTTCGTCCTGGACTACTTCATTACCGATGTCGAGGATCAGGCAGCGTTCGGTGTCGCGACCCAAGACTATGTTCGCAACGTGCTCACTAATGCATTCGGCGCGAAAAAGGCCGACACATTCATCGATCGAATACTGATAGGTCATGATGTGCAGGGGCTTGATACCTTGAAGTGGATGAGCTCAGCGGAAGTATTTGACATTATCGATGGGGAACATCCGCAGATTGTTGCCATCGTGATCGCCTACCTGGAGCCCGATCAGGCAGCCGAGATAATCGACCTTTTGCCGGCAGAGCATCGTGCGGATGTGGTAATGCGAATTGCGCGCCTGAGTGATATTCAGCAAACCGCATTGGCCGAAATCGAAAACCTCATCGCGACGAAGTCCAGCAATACGACCAGCACGCGCACTGAAAAAGTTGGCGGCGACAAAGTGGCGGCCAACATTATCAATGCGCTCGACGCCAGCAAGGGCGAGGAAATCCTCGACAAAATAAAGGAGCAAAACGAAGAACTATCCGTACGAATTCAGGAGATGATGTTCGTCTTCGAAACGTTGCTCAAAGTCGATGATCGCGGCATTCAGGCACTGTTGCGGGAAATCTCGAATGACCTGCTCGTGTTGGCGCTGAAAGGCTGCGACCCGGACGTGAGTGACAAGATTCTTGGCAACATGTCGAAGCGCGCGGCTACGCTGCTTGCCGAAGATATGGAAGCGAAGGGTCCGACAAAATTGTCGGAAGTTGAGGACGCCCAAAAGCAGATCCTGGAAGTGGCACGCCGACTTGCTGAATCTGGCGACATTGATCTGGGCCAGGGTGGTGGTGAGGAATATGTCTGATTCTTCCGGAGAAGAAGCAGAGTCGCAGGAGGCCAGGCGTTGGGAAATGCCGGCAATTGACGGTGCTTCCGATAACGGCTACCTAACCGCGGCAGACCTGCAGAAACTGCAACAGCAGGCGTGGGACGAAGCGTTTCAGGAAGGTCGAAAAGAAGGACTGCAGGCCGGGGCGGAAGAGATCAATAAGCGGGCTGGCCGTTTTGACGAACTGTTGCACGCTCTGTCGCAACCTTTTGATCTCCTGGACGGGACAGTTGAAAAACAGCTGGTTGAACTGGCCATTACAATTGTCAAGCAGCTGTTTCGCCGCGAGCTATCAGCGGACCCCAGTCACGTAATTGGGGTTGTTCGGGAGGCCCTGAAGCTACTGCCGGTGGCCAGCAGGACGATTGAAGTCCATTTACATCCGGAAGATGCGCAGCTGGTTCGTGACTCGCTTTCACCGACTGCCGGCGAGCGGGCCTGGACAATCGTCGAGGACCCCCTGATTAGCCGGGGCGGGTGCCAGGTGACAACGGACAATTCAAGAATCGATGCGCAGGCCGAGACCCGGCTCAATGCGATCGTAAATTCAATTATCGGCGACGAGCGCCAGTCGTGAGTAAAGATACGGAGCTGTTCGCCGGGCCAACACCGGACAGAAATCTTGAACGTGCGCTGCGCCTCGGCGCCTATGTGGATCGCGCGCTGGATGGGCCGCCAAACCTTGTTGTTGAAGGTGTTCTGCGGCGATCTGTCGGGCTCGCCCTGGAAGCTGAGGGCTGCCATGCCGCGGTCGGAGGTCGCTGCGACATCGTTGCGGAGGACAATCGGCGTATCGAAGCGGAGGTTGTCGGTTTCGCTGGTGAACGCCTGTACCTGATGCCAACCGGTGACATGCGCGGCATCGTGCCGAATGCGCGGGTCATACCGGTCGCCGGAGTACCCGGCGTTACTGTCGGTGACGAACTTCTTGGCAGGGTGTTCGACGGTCGCGGTCGACCGCTGGATGGCGGTAAACCGATCAAGGGCGGTCATACGGTCCCACTCTTCGGCAAAACCATCAACCCGCTTGAGAGAAGGCCGATATGCGAGCCGCTTGATGTCGGGATTCGTTCGATCAATTCATTACTGCCGGTGGGTCGCGGCCAGCGAATGGGGCTTTTTGCCGGATCCGGCGTCGGTAAGAGCATGCTGCTCGGCATGATGACCCGCAACACGGTGGCTGACGTTGTCGTTGTTGGCTTGATTGGTGAGCGTGGCCGCGAAGTCAAGGAATTCATTGAAATGACGCTGGGCGAAGAGGGCATGCGGCGCGCGGTGGTGATCGCAACGCCGGCAGACGATACGCCGCTAATGCGAATGCACGGCGCCTGGCAGTCTGCCGCAATCGCCGAATATTTTCGTGATCGTGGCAAGAACGTGCTGTTATTGATGGATTCATTGACGCGGTTTGCTCAGGCACAGCGTGAAATTGCTCTGGCGATCGGCGAGCCACCGGCAACCAAGGGCTATCCGCCGTCGGTGTTTGCAAAACTGCCGCAGTTGGTGGAGCGGGCAGGCAATGGATCGAAAGACCAGGGATCCATTACTGCCTTCTATACCGTTCTTGCCGAAGGAGATGACCAGAACGATCCAATCGTGGACGCGGCACGCGCCATTCTGGACGGGCACATTGTCCTGTCGAGGGACCTTGCAGATGCCGGCGTCTATCCCGCCGTCGATGTCGAAACCTCGATCAGCCGTGCCATGCCGCAGATCGCCAATGATGAACAACAGCGGCTGATCTCTCAGTTCCGGCAAATCTACTCCATATACCAGGAACATCGCGATCTGATCGCGGTAGGCGCCTACCAGATGGGATCCGATCCGCGCGTGGATGACGCTGCCGCCAGGTGGCCGAAGATCATTGAATTTCTGCGGCAGCCGCAGGAACAAAAGGTGTCCACAGGCAAAAGTATTACCGCACTTCAGGCTTTGCTCGATGCTCCTATAGTGGATGTGAATGGCGATGAAATCGCCACAAACGGAAACGCCTGAGATGAAGAACAGGTCGGACCGGATGGAAAAGATTTTCAAACTTGCCAAAGCGGAGGAGCGCAGGGTTGCTGAAGAGATGGGCAGAGTGCAACGATCACTGAATGCGGAGATAAGTCGTCTGCAGGAGCTCGAATCGTATCGCCAGAATTACACCGATCAATTCAAGTCGGACGGGAAATTAAGCGCCGCCAGGTGGCAGGACTACCAGAATTTTCTGGAGCGCATTGACAGGGCCGTTGACAGCCAAAAACAACAGATAATGACCGGTCGCGAATCTCGCGACGTGCATCGTCGTCGCTGGATGCTGGAAAAGCAGAAGCTGGATTCACTGGAACGCGTCGTCGAACGATTTCGCAAGGCCGAGGGCCTGGAAACGGATCGTCGGACACAAAAGGATATGGACGAATTGACGGCTACGGGCAGATTCTCCCGGGCACGTTCGCTGGACTAACCGAAACGAAACCCGACCTGGAATATCAGGTTTGCGCGACTGGCACGCTTCTTGCTCCCTTACTGTCAGGACATTCGCATTAAACCAGCCACGGAGCATTTCATGTTTTTGAGCCCAGATCTATTGCCGTTGGGTAGCGCAGGCACATCGTTACAAGGTATTGAAAATAATAATATTTCTACAGATACAGCGGACCTGGAGGCAACGTTTGCGGAAGTCATGAAGACCCCGTTGCTGGTGAGTAATCCTGAATTCACCGGCGTAGTGGGAGAGGACTTGCCGCTGGTCGGCAGTTCCTTGCCGCTTACGGCCGAGCTGGAATTATCGGCCGATATCGGTCCGGAGTCGCTTCTGGATGACATTGACCAGATTCTCGTTCCGCTTGCCGCAATTACGACTGGACCCGTCGTGTCCGATCCTGGTCAGGTTCTGCAGCAAACGAATACGGATCCCGATGAGGCAAAACCCGCCATTATCGGAGACATGGTGCAGCTCCGTGTCACCGACAGCGAGCGACCAGCAGGTATCCATGCGCTTCGATCAGAGGCCGACCCGTTTGTGCGCCAGGGGCTCGCCACAGACAGGATCGCCATGACACAGTCTGAGCCGCTGCCGATAGATCCGGCCAACGAAATCGATTTGGCCAAGAATGACGCCCAGCTAAAGTTGCAGCGACAGGTGGCGTCGATTGCTGAGGACGCGTCGTCGAGATTGCAGAACCGCCCGGTTGCCGAAGCGACCATTGCCGCGCTGCCAATCTCAACCGCAGGTTTGGAAGCAATGGACGTCGTCCAGAAGCCGGTATCTGCGCCGGCATCGGTCGTGGCGACAGCGGCCGCGATACAGGCACCACAGGTTCAGCAACTTGCGGCGCATACGGCGAAGGCACCGAACGTCCTGACTACCGCAATAGATGTGCCGGTATTTGATGAGAATTGGGGCAATGCGCTGCAGGACCGCGTGCTGTGGATGACAACACGCAATATTCAGAACGCCGAAATTCGCCTCAACCCGGCTGAACTGGGTCCAATTCGTGTCCAGGTATCGGTACAGGACGATGCCGCGCAGCTGACTTTTACGGCCCACAACGCGCTGACACGCGACGCGCTCGAGCTTGCGCTGCCGCGCCTGCGCGAAATGCTGGGCGAGAACGGACTGTCGTTGGGAGACGCGACCGTTTCCGATGGCGAAAGCACTGATGTAGAGAAAGACAGCCAGGGACAGGAATCTCAGGTCAGTGACAGTGATGAAGTTGGTCAGGATGATGCGCTGACAAGCGACCCGACGCCATCGCGCCGTATTCAATCATCGGCGTTACTGGATACCTTCGCATAGTCGGATGCCACCGCCAGAAATCCGTCTATTGGTCGGGCTGCAGGGTGGGTCAGGCGGCGCCATTTTTCTGACGGTGCCCCGATTTAAAATTAACTAAAAACCATAAGTAACTATAAAATAAAGAAAAAATATCTGTTTCCGTTATTGGCACGAGGCTTGCATATTCAATAGCAGGCACAGAACGGAGCTAATAATGGCTGACGAAGAAAACGTAGCGGACGCCCCCGAGGAGAAAAGCGGCGGGATCATGAAGATGGCGATATTTGCGGTCGCGGGCATTGCCCTGCTGGCAGTCGGCATCTTCGCAGGGCCCGCAGTGAAGAACCTCATATCGCCACCGGAAGATGTGGCAGAGGAAGCGACGGAAGAGGCTGCGGCAGAGCCCAGTGGTCCGCCGATTTATCAGAGTCTTCACCCGCCACTGGTCGTCAATGTCAAAGACGCGCAGGGCGACACCCATTTCATGCAGATCACGATGGAAGTCATGTCGCGCAACCAGGACGTCATAAACGCGGTTCGCGAACATACGCCCGTTATTCGCAATGCGTTGATTCTCATGTTCGGTACCTCGATGTACGAGAAGGTCTCTACCCGGGAAGGGAAGGAAGAAATGCTTGAGAACGCATTGACGGAAATTCAGAGCGTTCTCACCGACCGAATCGGTGAGCCTGGCGTAGAAGAAGTCTATTTCACAGCATTGGTTGTCCAGTAATCCCATGAGCGAAGAAAACGACACTCCCGACACTGAAGAAAATGAAACGCCCAATGCTGAGGAAAGCGATACGTCCTCGGCTGAGCAAAGCGAGTCACCTTTGGTTGAGGCAAGCGAAGCCAATGACAAGATTCTTACCGACGAGGAGAAAGAAGCCCTCGTGGAAGGCGTGGAGTCTGGCGAAATCGAAGTACAGTCTTCCAACGGGCCTGCATACGCATCGGTAATGCCCTTCCGCATCCCGGCTCGCGCGCACATCATCAAAAACGGTTTTCCGCGACTGAAGTTACTCAATCAACAGTCGGCGGAGCGCATCGCGCGCGACGTGGAGCAACTGTTGCAACACGATGTCTCCGTCAACGCATCTGAACTTATCGTCAATCGCTACGGACGGATCTGTGAAGGTCTGCCGGAGCTGGTGGCGGCCATTGTTTTCGAAGCCTCGCCCTTGCAGGGCAGTGGCCTGATTACCCTTGAGTCGTCAATGGTGCGGCTGCTGGTCGATACGTTCTTTGGTGGAGACGGCGCGGATTCGGATATCTACCCTGCGAATACGTTTACGGCCGGGGAACTCAGCGTATCGAACCTGTTCGCTTCCATTGTATTAGCTGCAATACGTGATAGCTGGGCGCCGCTGCAGGAAATTGTGGCAGAACGCCTCGCAACAGAAGTCAGTATCGACCTTATTGATATCGCCACCGAATCTGATCCGGTTATTTGCACTGAGTTTGAAATTTCACTTTCTGATCGCCATTGCCTTTTTCACGTGATGTTCCCGACCGAAATGCTGCAACCGCTGTTGCCAATTTTCGAAGGGCAAAAAGGCGATCGCGATCCCGTCGACGACGCGCGCTGGGCGAAAGCCATCGAGCGACGCGTCGTTGAATCCAGAGTAAGCCTCACGTCGAATGTCTTCCTGCCGGAAATGACGCTCGGCCAGCTGGTCGAACTTGCGCCAGGCGATGTCATCGACATCGAGCCGCCGCAGCGGGCCACATTAATGGCGAAAAACGTACAGCTGATTGACGGCCGCCTCGGGGTGCACCGTGGTCATAACGCAGTTGAAGCGATCGAATGGGTCGATCCACTGCAAGCTGAATTAACAGAGATGAGAACCTGAAATGACGGATGAAACTCCAAACGAATCCAACGAAGAGAAAACTACTGAGGCCGGTGCGTCTGCGGCGCAGGAAGCAAGCCAGTACTCGCCCGATGAACTGCAGAACAATCCTGTACGAGCAACGGGAGGAGCCGACGTAAACCTCGACCTTGTCCTTGATGTCCCGGTCAATATTTCGCTGCGGGTTGGCTCGACCGAAATCTCCATTCGTGATCTGGTGAAACTGGTTGAGGGCTCGGTTATCGCGCTCGACAAAGAGTCGACCGAGCCGATGGACCTGTTGGTCAACGGAATTTTGATTGCTCATGGCGAGATTGTTGTCGTCGACGAAAAGTTCGGTGTACGGCTGACTGATGTAGTCAGCCCGGTCGAACGAATCGAAACGCTCAATTGATTCTGCAGGAACATTCAGTCGATGAACCCGTTTTTCACAATTTTGCAACGCACGCTGCCTGTTGCGGTTGCCAGTGCAGTGTTAATGCCGGAGGTATTACTGGCTGCCGTTGATGAGGCCGCGCCAACATTGCCGATCGGTTCTGCAGAATTGTTTAATGTCGGCGGTGGGCTAATCGTTGTTGTGCTGGCGATAATCGTTCTTGGCGTCATCTACGCAAAAACGCAGGGTTTGCGAACCGGCAGCGGCGGAGTCATCAACATCGTCGCAACACAGGCAATCGGGCCAAAAGAGCGACTTGCGATAGTTGAAGTGGCTGACAAACAATTGCTGATTGGCATGACTACAACCAACGTGCAGACACTACATGTTTTCGATGAACCTGTAGCGATTACGCCTGAACATCGGGCAAGTTTTTCGAATCGTCTGAAGTCGCTGATGGGAGACGATTCGAAGTGAACACTTTGCTGCGACTATTGCCCGCTGTTTTACTAATCGCATTCCCGCTGATTGCAAGCGGACAGGCGGAAGTGCTGCAGCTGCAGGCCGCAGTGCCCGAGCAGCAATCGTTCTCACTGAGCCTGCAGATATTGGTCATGATGACGCTGCTGACGTTGCTGCCGGCGGCAGTGTTGTCGACCAGTGCATTCATGCGCATCATTATTGTTCTGTCTATTCTTCGCCAAGCCCTCGGTACCGCGCAAACACCGCCCAACCAGGTCTTGCTTGGCGTTGCCCTGTTTCTGACCTTCTTTGTCATGACGCCGGTCATCGATACCGTATGGGCGGAGTCCGTCAATCCGTATATGGCCGGCAGCCTTTCGGCCGAGGCTGCTTTTAACCAGGGTCTGCAACCACTCAGGGAGTTCATGCTGAACCAGACACGCGACAGCGATGTGGCGCTGTTCGCGGGTATTGCCGGATATGGCGACTTTGAGTCAGCTGCGGCGGTGCCGACCTCGATTGTTATTCCCAGTTTCATGGTGAGTGAACTCAAGACTGCTTTTCAGATCGGGTTTCTCATCTTTATACCCTTCCTCGTCATTGACCTCGTCGTATCCAGCGTACTGATGTCCATGGGCATGATGATGTTGTCGCCAATGCTGATCTCACTGCCGTTCAAGATCATGCTTTTCGTTCTTGTTGACGGCTGGGCGATGCTACTCGGCTCGCTTGCGGCCAGTTTTTACACTTAAGGGATTTTGACATGACACCTGAAGCAGTGACCACCATTGGACAGCAGGCACTCTGGACTACGATGTTAATTGCTGCGCCACTACTGCTGTCAGCGCTGGCGGTGGGATTGTTAGTCGGCATCTTTCAAGCCGCCACACAGATTAACGAGATGACGATGAGCTTTATACCCAAGCTGCTTGTACTGGTTGGCGCATTGATTCTCGCCGGCCCCTGGATGTTGAGCGTAATAGTCAACTATACACAGCAAGTTTTTGAGCAAATACCAACGCTAGTTCCATGATTGGTTCTGGTAAAGACAGGAATAACCATGTTAGTGAGACGGAAAAGTGAACCTGGAAGTTTCGATCGCAGCTCTGATGGAGCACATCGCGATCTACCTGTGGCCATTCGTGCGCATCGGCGCTTTCGTCATGGTGATGCCTGTGATCGGTGGGTCCTTTGTGCCGATGCCGGTGCGACTTATTCTGGCGCTGGTCTTGACGCTGGTCATATCGCCGCTACTGCCTTACGAGACCACAACGGAATTCTTGAGCATCGCGGGTTTAGTGTTGATGTTTCAGGAAATCGTCGTTGGCATCGCGATGGGATTCGCCGTGCAGCTGGTGTTCGACGCGATAGCGCTGGGGGGACAGATCATTGCCATGAGTATGGGGCTGGGCTTCGCCGTATTTCTGGATCGGGAGCGCGGCGTCAATATTCCTGTCCTGGGGCAACTTTTCCTGATGCTTGGGATGCTCATCTTTCTTTCCCTGGATGGGCATCTGGCAATGATTCGCTTTTTGTCCGACAGTTTCCGAATTCTTCCGATAGTGAACGGCGGGCTGGGTCAGGGTGCAATCCTGAATCTGCTGGAGTGGTCTTCCCAGGTGTTCGTCGTCGCAGTCAAGATCGCGCTTCCGGCCGTGACGGCGTTGCTGGTTGTCAACCTCTCCTTCGGGGTGACGAGCCGAGCGGCACCGACCCTGAATTTGTTCGCAGTCGGCTTCCCCGTTGCCATGTTGTTGGGTTTCGTGGTCATTTTTCTGAGTCTGGGAAGCCTGACGGAAAACGTGTCCCAATTGTTGGACGACGCATTCACGATGCTACCGACATTACTTAGTCCCTGAAATAAATAGCTATGGCAGAAGAGCAACAACAACAGGATCGCACTGAGCAACCGACGCCGAAACGTCAGGCGGACGCGCGTAAAAAAGGTGACGTTCCGCGCTCGCGCGAGCTGACGATGACCGGGGTTATGCTGTCCGGCGCCGCAACCCTGATCTTCATGGCCGCACCGCTTACGGACAATATTGGCAAACCGTTTGCGAAAGCATTTAGCTTCGAGAGGGCTGACCTTAAAGACCCCGGATTCATGGTCGAGTCACTGGGTCTGGCGTTAGCCAGCGTAGTGGCAGGTCTTGCACCGTTATTCCTGGTGCTCACGATTGCCGTCTTCGCCAGTGCGGTTCTGATCGGCGGCTGGTCATTCAGTTTGAAGGCTGCGGCTTTCAAAGGGCAGAGAATCAACCCTATCAGCGGTTTCAAACGCATTTTCAGCGCAAACAGTCTGATGGAACTTCTCAAAGCGCTTGGCAAGTTTGCTGTTGTGATCACTATCGCGATCCTGTGGCTGAGGTTCTCGCTGGACGATTTGTTGTCGCTCGGGATGGAGCCGCTGAAATCGGCAGTGCCGCACGCTATCCGAATTTGCGCCATCTCGTTGCTGATCGTCAGTACCGGGTTGCTGCTCATAGCCGCCATCGATGTTCCGTTTCAGCTTTGGAAGCACCAGAAAAAACTGCGCATGACGCGGACCGAGGTAAAAGACGAATTCAAGGAAACCGAGGGTCGACCGGAAGTTAAGTCCAAGATCCGTGCGATGCAGCAACAGGCCGCGACGCGCAGAATGATGGAAGACGTGCCGACGGCCGACGTCGTTATTACCAACCCCACCCATTTTGCTGTCGCGCTCAAATATGACGATGGTCGTATGGGTGCGCCGAAAGTCGTTGCCAAGGGCAAGAACCTGATCGCCGCGCGCATCAGGGAAATCGCTGAGGAAAACAAGGTACCCCTGTTTTCAGCACCACCGCTGGCGCGAGCCCTGTATCGCAGCACCAAGGTCGGGCAGGACATTCCGGCTGGCCTGTACACGGCTGTAGCGCAGGTACTGGCCTACATTTTCCGCCTGCGCGATGGCTTCAAGCTTGGACAGCAAATGCCGCAAAAGCCTGAACCCGAAGTTGACGAAGACCTTTTCTGACGAATGAGACTGCAGACTAGTTATGGCGAATACTAAAAATACCAGCATTATTTTGGAAATCCTGAAAGGACTTGGCGTTCCGATACTGCTAATCATGCTGCTTGCAATGGTGATAGTGCCATTGCCGCCGATCGCGCTCGATATTCTCTTTACATTCAATATCGCCCTGGCGGTCGCTATTTTGCTGACCACCATATATGTGGGCAAGCCGCTGGAATTCGGTGTCTTTCCGACGATTCTGCTGGTGGTTACGCTGCTACGTCTGGCGTTGAATATTGCATCCACCAGGGTAGTTCTGCTGGAAGGGCATACCGGCACAGCGGCAGCCGGCCGTGTGATTGAAGCCTTTGGTGAATTCGTGGTTGGCGGCAATTACGCTGTCGGCCTGGTCATTTTCAGCATCCTGGTCATCATCAATTTCGTCGTGGTAACGAAAGGCGCGGGTCGAGTTTCCGAAGTAACCGCACGGTTCACACTCGATGCGATGCCCGGAAAACAGATGGCGATCGATGCGGACCTTAATGCCGGCATCATAGACCAGGAAGCGGCGAAAAAACGTCGCGCTGAAATCGCAGAGGAAGCGGACTTTTACGGTTCCATGGACGGTGCGAGCAAATTTGTTCGCGGGGATGCGGTCGCGGGCATATTGATCCTGTTTATCAATATTGTCGGTGGCCTGATTATCGGAACCGCGCAACATGATCTGACAATGTCTGCCGCTGTGCACAACTATACATTGCTGACGATTGGCGACGGCCTCGTCGCGCAAATCCCGTCACTATTGCTCTCTACAGCTGTTGCAATCATCGTAACCCGCGTATCCCAGACACAGGATATGGGCAAACAAATATTTGCCCAGATTTTCAGTGACCGGCGTACTTTAATCGTCACGGCCACTGTGATGACGGTGCTCGGACTAATCCCGGGCATGCCAAATTTCGCTTTCATCTCGTTGGCATTATTGTGTGGTTTCGGTGCGTATCGTATGTCCGGCAGCCGGCCCGCGCCGCCCCCGGATCCCGCCGAAGCACAGTCCCCGCAACCCGCGGCGCCGAACCTCGGATGGCACGATGTCGATCCGATCGACCTGATCGGACTTGAAGTCGGTTATCGACTGATTCCGCTGGTCGACAAAGAGCGCGATGGCCCGTTGGTCAGCCGTATCAAGGGAGTTCGTAAAAAGCTGACTGAGGAACTCGGGTTTCTCATCGAACCGGTACACATTCGCGACAACCTCGAGCTGCAGCCCAACGCTTATCGAATTTCCCTGATGGGGGTACCGGTTGGCGAAAGTGAAATTCATATTGATCGCGAGCTGGCAATCAATCCGGGACAGGTGTTCGGCAAAATTGATGGCATTGACGCCAAAGATCCCGCGTTTGGCCTCGAAGCGTTCTGGATAGAACCGGGCCGTCGTGAAGAAGCGCAGATGCTCGGCTACGCCGTTGTCGATCCCGCAACGGTTGTCGCGACACACCTAAGTCAAATTCTGAAAACGCACGCGCACGAACTGCTCGGTCATGAGGAAACGCAACAACTACTCGATCGACTGGCGGTCTCTGCGCCGAAACTGGTAGAGGAACTGACCCCTAAGACATTACCCATCAGTGTGATCTGTCGTGTATTGCAGAACCTGCTGGAGGAACAGATCAATATTCGCAATATCAGAAGAATCGCAGAAACGCTTTCGGAGCAGGGCGCGAGAACGCAGGATCCAGACGCTTTGTCAGCCGCGGTCCGAGTGGCCCTGGGTCGTTCGATTGTCCAATCGGTGGCCGGAATGCGTTCGGAACTGCCCGTAATGACGCTTGAGCCGGAACTAGAGCGGATCCTCAACGACTCAAGCGTGGACGGCGAAATCAACGGACTTGAACCTGGCCTGGTAGGCCGGCTGCACGACAGCCTGTCAGAACACGCACAAAAACAGGAAATTGCGGGCGAGCCCAGCGTGCTGCTGGTAGCGCCGAACCTGCGTCCCTGGATGTCCAGGATGATGCGCGGCATACGCAACCTGTATGTCCTCGCTTACAACGAAATACCGGACGACAAGCGAATCCAGATGATTGGCGCCGTGAGTTAGTGCGTCAGTCTTACTGAAGGAGAAAGCAGAAAGTGAAGATCAAGAGATTCATGGATTCAGATATGCGCAACGTGTTGCGGCGGGTCAGGGAAGAGCAGGGACCGGACGCAGTTATCCTGTCAAACCGACAGGTCGACGGCGGCATCGAAGTCATTACAGCGGTCGACTATGACGAAGCGCTTGTGCAACAGGCGTTAGGTTCACCACCCGAGACAGCTACTGCCGCACCGGATGCTGCAGGCGTAACGGCAGGACTGATTGATGACACAGCATCGGGCGTTGCCGAAATCGAGGTGCTATCTGCAGACCTCACGAAGATTGAAGATAGTCAACAGGCGATCGAGACCTTGCCCGTCACAACGGCGTCAAGCACGGCGGAACCGGCGATTGCAGAAATGCGCTCCGAGATCTCGTCACTGCGCGGCCTTCTGGAAACCCAGCTTTCCGGCCTCGTCTGGAAAGACAAGGCGCGGCGAAATCCATTGCAAGCGCAGTTGCTTCGCAACCTGTCAAAGATCGGTCTTGCACCTGACATCGCAAACATAATCGCCAATCGAACAGGTCCGATTGACAATGACAAGTCACTTTGGCGCGAGCCTTTGCTGACACTGGCGCAAACCATTCCTGTCACCGCAGACAAGTTATTACAGGAAGGTGGCATTGCAGCACTGATCGGACCTACCGGGGTTGGCAAAACCACGACGATCGCGAAAATGGCGGCGCAGTATGCGATGAATTTTGGTACTGACGACATCGCGCTGATCTGTGCGGATGCGTATCGCATTGGTGCCAAGGAACACCTCACTGCGTTTGCGAATATCATCGGCGTTCCGGTGCATGCTGCAAGTACCAACGACGAACTGACCGCACTGCTGGCACGCCTGAGGTCCAAAAAACTGGTCCTGATTGACACGGAGGGCATGAGCCAGAGAGACAGAAACCTGGCTTCTCGTCTGGCCGCGTTTGGTGACAACAGTGAACGCGTCAAATTTTATCTCACCTTGTCCGCGGCCAGCCAGGAAGCGGGCCTGGACGAAACTCTGCGTGGATTTAACAAAGTGCCGCTGGCAGGCGCGATTGTTACCAAGGTCGACGAAGCTGGCCAGCTGGGCTGTGTTATCAGCACGATGATTCGCCACAACCTGCCAATTGCGTACCTGTCGGACGGCCAGCGTGTGCCGGACGACCTTTACCCGGCAGAAAAGAAACGCCTGTGGCTCGTAAACCAGGCGGTGGAATGCATTCAGGCCAGCGAACCGCAGGTCAACGAGAGACTCATGGCAGAGAAATACACGGAGGTTAGTGCGGCAAATGTATAAGAATTCACAGGCAGCTGGCGTTGTGCGTTATCAGAAACGACGGCCGGTCAAAGTCATCGCTGTATCCAGCGGAAAAGGCGGTGTCGGCAAGACCAACATTGCAACCAATATTGCCATTGCGTTGGCACAGCAAGCGCGGAACGTCATGCTGCTCGATGCAGACATAAGCCTGGCTAACGTTGATGTTCTGCTCGGGCTGCAGCCGCGGTTTAATCTGTCGCACGTAATTAGTGGCGACGTTGATCTTGCAAGCACAATTGTCGATGGACCACACGGCATTCGGGTGGTACCGGCGTCTTCAGGAAATTTTGCAATGACGAGCCTGCAGCAGACAGCGCATGCGACAATTATCAATGCATTCTCGGACCTGACCAACCAGCCTGACACGCTGGTTGTGGATACTGCCTCCGGCATCTCGGACAACGTAGCGAGATATCTGCAGGCTGCACAGGAGGCAGTCATTGTTGTCTGCGATGAGCCGTCTTCAATTACCGATGCCTATGCACTAATCAAAGTTTTCAGTCGCAACCACGGTATCTCGCATTTTCATATCGTCACCAACCAAACGCCAAACCGGCTTGCAGGGCAGCAGCTATTCACCAAAATCAGCCGTGTCACGGACCTGTATCTTGACGTCGTTTTGCGTCATCTCGGGAACGTTCCAAATGATAACTATCTGCGACGCTCCGTGCAGGAACAGCGAGCGGTTGTAGACGCATATCCGAAATGCCCGGCCGCTGTCGCGCTGAAAGATATTGCCAGGAAGCTTGATCTACTTCCCGCTCCGCAGAATGCCTCGGGAGGATTGCAGTTCTTCCTGGAAAGTCTGCTGGAGTCGGACTTGCATGCAAAGGGAGAATCGCATGAACGCCTACAGTAACGTGGTGCCGACGTCCTATGAATCGCAGGACGATCTAATTACAGCGAATATTACGCTGGTCAAGCGCATCGCGCATCATCTGTCCGCTCGTTTGCCAGACAGCGTTGAACTCGATGACCTTATGCAGGCAGGCATGATCGGTCTGCTTGAAGCGGCGGGAAATTTTGATTCCACGAAGGGCGCCAGTTTTGATACCTACGCGGGCATTCGAATTCGCGGCTCAATGCTTGACGAAGTTCGCAAGCAGGACTGGACGCCGCGTTCCGTCTACCGGAAACAGCGAGAAGTCTCGGAAATGGTGCGCACGATTGAGGCGGATACCGGGCGGTCGGCTGAGGCAACCGAGATCGCAGCGGGCCTCGGTATATCGCTCGACGAGTATTTTGAGGTCCTACGCGATACGGCCGGCTGTCGATTGTTCAGCCTGGATGAGTCGATGGATGAAACCGGTCACGCGCATGAAGTTCCAAGTGCAAACACGGCGACGCCGGAGCAGGAACTAAGGCTGGACCAGCAGCGTGCGGAGATCAGTGCAGCAATTCTGCGGCTCCCGGAGCGAGAACAGCTGGTGCTGTCTCTCTATTATGAGCGTGAATTGAACCTCAAGGAGATTGGTGAAGTCTTGGGCGTAAGTGAGTCGCGCGTTTGTCAAATTCACAGCCAGGCAGCGCTGCGGTTACGGGCGATGGTAGTCAGCTGAGCGGAGTTTTTCGATATGTCAGACAACATTTCAGGCATAAAAAATATCAACCCGGCTTACCCGGTCAAACCGACTCAGCCGTCGGAACGCGACAGCCGCTCCGGTAAGCGCCGCAAGGACCCACCGAAGCGGGATTTACCAAATGAGACGGACGCCGGAGATCCGGATGATAAACCCACAATTGATGAGTATGTTTGAAGATATTCCGGTAACGGAAATAACACTAAACCAACGATGAGTGCATATGATGACTATGGTAGAAAGCTATTCCCTGTATTTACTAATGATCTGCAATGGCGTTCTTGCAGGCGCAGCCGCAGTAGCCATCCTGCGCTTCCAGAACATGATAAAAAGCCAGAGGTCGTTCTGGGCCAGTCCGACCGGGGACGCAATGTCGTCAAAATCGGACGGCGACGAGTTTTTGCAGGCGGTTGAAAGGCGTTTTACGAAATTCGAGGAAGGCCTGGGCAACCTGTCTCGGGATGACAAGGCTAAATCGGCTGGACCACGGAGTATTCCGCACGAGAATGCCGTGCGGATGGCGAAGCACGGTGCCACCGTGGACGATCTGACTCGTTCCTGTGGCCTGAGCGACATTGAGGCTCGCCTCGTCATGCGAGTACACGGAAATTCCGCCACCTCGGCGCGGCTGAACTAAGCATGCAGATCGCCGACACAGAGCGTCCGGAATTCGAGTTTGTGAAGCAGCTCGGGTGTGACCTGGCAGCCAACAAAGTCAATCTGCCGTCGTTTCCGGCAGTGGTTATCAGGATCCGCGACTTGCTCGAGGACGAGGAATGCGATATCGCACAGGTCAGCAAGATCGTCAGCGTCGACGCGGTTCTGGTATCGAAGCTCTTTATATTCGCTAATTCCTCCTACCACAATCGGTCCGGCGAGCCCGTAACGTCGCTTGAAGTTGCAATGTCAAGACTAGGCCTGCAGCTGGTAAGAAATACCGCGCTGTCACTGGCTGTTAAGCAGCTTATGCTGGCGGAAAAACACAAAACGATCGTTGCCGATGTGCGTCAGATATGGAGCAGCAGTATGCGCTTGGCCGCTTTGTCTTACGCAATTGCGGAAAAATCGGGTCGCGTTGACGAAGAGACCGCCTTTATGTGTGGTCTGCTACACCAGATTGGCAAGCTCTATATTCTGACGCAGGCCAAAGACTACCCGGATTTCCTTGGGGATAAAGCGTCCCTTCGTGAAGTGCAGGATCAGTGGCACGCACCGATAGGATGCTCGATTGTCGAAGCATGGGGATTTCCATCGGCTGTTTTCCAGTCGCTGGATCCGAATAAATTTCGCGACGAACGTATGCAGTTACAACCCGCGCCGGTGGATGTCGTTTATGCCGCAACGGGCCTGTTGTCTGCCGATGAATCGACCTGGTCAGAGTCAATGCAGGACCCGGTCTGGCAGAAGTTGCGTCTCAGTGAGAACGATGCAGCGACGATCGCGGGCAGCTACCAGGCAAAATTGGCGAGTATCCAGCAGTCGCTGGCATAAGGACCCAGCAAAGCGGGTCCGATTCAATATTTTCTAGTCAGGCTGTCGTGCCAGCTGATCGGCATCCAGTTTAAGTCTCCGCATACGCAACGTTTCTGATTCTCGATCGAAAAGGTGCTGAATCAGAATGTCTTTCTGTTCCTGCTTCATACCCAGAAATTCCACCGCAATGCCATAGGGCATGTTCTCGTCGTCACCAGGTGGCTCGTCATTTCTCACTACCCGGCAAAATGTCTCTACATAGCGATTGTCTGAGGCGAGCAGGAAACGGAGCGCCAGTTTGGTATCGGCCGGAAAGTTTTTCGGGGAACCGAACAGCATGCCGTCAGCTCCCAGCTCACAGATCTGAGGCGGTTGTTTGGCGAGCGCAACTTTACTCGCCTTAAGCCCCGGAAGTTCTTCCATGAGCACCGATATCTTCTCATTGAGCAACATCATGCATTCTGCCAGTGCCAGTGACTCTGATTTCAGCACAAAGATCTTCTGCTCAAAACGAGACTCTATATCCATGAGCCTTGACCTGACGCCGACGCCAGTACCCCGTGCCATTTTCCAGTGTTCGAGGCCCTGGTGGAAGTCGAGGTCGCTAATGGTTTCGTAATTCAGGAAAACAGATTCCACGATGCGAAATGAGCGCCGATTTTCATCACCATTTTTCATAATGCCTGTTCCTCCGTCTCACTTGCGATAATTTGCGGTTCCTCTACGCTGATATTCTGCTGTATATCCAATTCATTTCCCCTGACGATGCTGATGTCGACGCGCCGGTTCTTGGCTCGATTTTCGCTGCTGTCATTGTTTGCGCGTGGCCTGGTGTCAGCGTGACCTGAAACGATAAAACGCTCGGCGTCGATATCCGCCTGCTTCAGCAGTTGGTGCGCAACAGACACTGCGCGTGAAGTTGATAGTTCCCAATTCGAGCGAAAACGTGCATTCGAAATCGGGATGTTATCCGTGTGACCGGACACCGTAATCATGCCGCTATTGTTGTCGATCAGGCTGGCGATTTTGTCGAGTACCGGCAGGAATTGCCGCCTGACATCTGCGAGCCCGGAATCGAACGACGCGTTTTCCAGTACGTGAATAATGACCTTGGCGCCATCAGTCTGGACCGCAACATAACCTTTTTCTATTTCGTCTTTTAATGCGGCACGAATGCGTTTGGCATGTGCCTCCGTATCTTCCTTGTCTTTCTTCTCTCGCTCCAGTGCATCGAGCGAATTCTTATTGGAGTCAATCGTGAACTGGCGTACCTCGTTCAATGCCGTGGGTTCTGGTTTGCCCGGGCTGAATTCCCGCGCAACGACGCTGGTGCCTTTCGGTATGGTTCGGACTTCAACCTCAGTCTGCACACCGAAAGCATCTTTCATCGACCCGGACAGTTCCTTGAATTTGGCAGCATCCATCTCGGAAAAGGCCAGCAGTAGTACGAAGAAGCACATTAGCAATGTCATCAGGTCTGCGAATGTCATGACCCAGGCCGGAACGCCGGCGCTTTCTTTTTTTTCCGGTGGTGCGTCAGACATGGCAGTTAATGTAAGCGGCGGTACTAGCCACTTTCATCTTCCTTTTGGCGCTGCGAACTTGGTAAATAGGTCTCCAGCATGCTCTGAATAACGCGCGGGTTCTGACCACCCTGAATACTGAGCAACGCGTCGATAATCAGTGATTTGCTCTTGTTTTCTTCGAGGCTGCGGACGGACAGCTTGTCTGCAATTGGCAAGGCGAACATGTTGGCGAGTATCGCGCCATAGAGTGTTGTCAGTAGTGCAACCGCCATCGCCGGTCCGATCTGTTTAGGATCGTCCATGTTCGAGAGCATCTGCACCAGTCCAATCAGGGTTCCGATCATTCCCATGGCGGGACCCACATCGCCGATCGCCTTGAAAATGTCCTGTCCATCGTTATGGCGTTGCAGCGTCAGATTCAGATCTTTGGTCAGCATCGCTCGCACTACGTCCGCCGGGTGACCATCGATCAAAAGACCGAGACCTGATTTCATAAACTCATCCGGGACCTCGGCATCTTCGAGGGCGAGCAGGCCACCCTGCCGGGCTGTTTTCGCCAGCTCCACCGATGTCTCGATCAATTCTTCAGGTGAGGTCGGTTTGTGAAGAAAGGCTTTTGCTGCGATCGATGCGGCGCTGAGAAACTTGCCCAGGCTGAATTTCATCATGGTGACCAGAATCGTTCCCCCGATCACAACGAGCAAGGATGGCGTATTAATGAACGTGCCAGCGGAGCCGCCGAGGAAAATGGAGGTGATTACGATGCCAAATGCACCTATTAGTCCGATTAATGTTGCCAGATCCAAAGTTTTCCCTCCGTTGCCCGGACACCAGCGAATTCCGGCCGTAGGTCGTGGCCGGATCGCCTTCAGGCACGATTCCTAAGTTTGTTATCGACTGCAGGGGCCAATGCTTTAGCGGTTATTTGCTTGAAATCGGCGGAATATCGGGCGCTCCGGGTCAACCGGGAGCGATTTCGGGAGCGGCGAATTTGTATTGATTCCGACCGGCACTCTTTGCGTCATAAAGCGCGGTATCAGCTCGATTGATGGCCGAAGTCGCTGTGTCTTTCGCGTGAAGTTCGGTGAAGCCGATGGAGCACCCGATACTAGCGGGCAGTTCCGGGTTGACACTGTCAAGACGGATGGATGCGACCGCTTGCATGAATCTGTCAAGAAGCGGCTGTGCATGGGTCGCGGACGTATCAGAAAGAATTACCGCAAATTCATCACCGCCGTAACGTGCGACAAAATCTCCCTTGCGAATGAATGACCTGGCCAGACATTCGCCAATCTTACGCAGTAACTCGTCACCGGCGGCGTGCCCGTGATTGTCGTTAATAGCCTTGAATTCGTCGAGGTCGATCAGCACCAGCGTCACAGGTTGATCGAGAATAAAATGCATGTTGAGTGCTCGGGTAATAGCCCCGTCAAATGCACCACGGTTGTATGCCTGGGTTAGCGCGTCACGCTGCATTTCTTCTTTTGCCTGCACCAGATCCTCACGAAGGCACGACATGCGGGTGTTCAACTCGTCTATTTGTGTTTCGTATTCGCTTTTCTGTTTTGCGAAGATGTCCGCGACGTTGTAAATCGTATCTGACACGACGGATCGAATTTCATCGATATTTCCCGATGCTACCGCCTCCTCAACGGCTCCCAGGTGTTCACGAATGCCGGTCTCCGTGTCCTGGTCCCTCTGGCCCACAGTCTTTAAGCCCGCCACCAGGTCCTGCACAATATCGCGATAATTACTGATGCGGTCGTTAACAAACGCCTGTTCGTTGCCTCGTCGATCGATATAGAAGCGCCGAACGTTGGCCCACTGGCGCAGTCCCTCCGAATCTTGCGCGATGTCATGGGACGGCACGGGAGCACCGTTTTCTACATGACGTGCGAACTTTTCGCACAGTCCACGCAGCATTTCGGTGTCCGCTTCGTCATCGATGGGAAAGGACAGATCGCCCATGGCGCGGATGATGCTGACTAGCGTATCAATCGCACCATCACGATTATCGGGCGTTGCTACGGCTTCATCGTAAGCGGTTTTGTCAGAATTCAAAGACTTGTCGGCAAATATCACTTTCGGCGGCTCCGGCTGGTCAGGCGAAATGCGGTCCGGTCATATGGCGACCGCGCGTGCCTGCCCGACAGCGCGATCCCTTACGACGTTGTCGACCGATTTTTTGCGTTCTTTAAGCCGATCTCACCGGCGCGCATACCAACTAGTCGTACCCTGGGTCAATAAAGACCAAATATAGTCATTAATAACTAAATATGAATTAGTAAGAAATATTGTTTGTAATCTGCCGCTAAACGCCTATATTTGACTTAATTACTGGATTACTGTCAAAACCTATTGATATCGTTACCAATTACTTCAGAGAGAAACTACGATTCGCAAACATATCATTGCTAACCGCTAAAGCGGGTGTAAGGGCAAAAAAACAATAAGAACAACATATTAGAAGAATAATAGGCGCTCGAAAGCCGCACAAACAGCAGCGGTACTGCCTGTATTTCGCGAATTGATGCAACCTGTACGAATCGGGAAATGGCAAAGTTTGAGTACGCTAGGTGATATGTGGGCATGAAAGAACACTATTTTTCTAATGGCGATCAGGGCGCAGTACGCGTAGTCAGTACCGATGTCCGGTAGCGAAAGGCTAATCATGGTCATCGACCAGTCCGACGAGAGAGCAGACGGCCTGAAGGAACTCATCGAATTCATGGATGCGCCTGAGGTTTGCACAGCGACGCCCGGGAACTGGCAGAACCGCATGGGCTCCAACCGACTTGCTGCAATTTTCGTTAACGAACAGTTGCCGGCTGCGGACATGTCAGGTCTCCTGGACAATATTGGCAAGCTGGATCCCAACCTGCCTATCGTGCTCATAAACGGTGAACATCGTGCTTGATCAGGAGTATCCCTGGGCACGTTTTTACAATCTAAGCTACCCCATCCAATTTGACGAACTTGGCGAGGTGCTGGACGAGATTTGGGCGTCGCACAGTCAGCATCGCGATATTCCTGCGCTTGAGTCGTCGAACTGTCGCCTGATCGGTGACAGCGAAGACATGCAAATGGTTCGTCAACTGGCGGAGCGTGTGGCCCCGTCAATGGCGACAGTCCTTATAACGGGCGAGTCGGGAACCGGTAAAGAAGTCGTTGCACGCTACATCCATGAGCAGTCAGATCGCGCAGGCCCGTTTGTTGCTATCAACTGTGGCGCAATTCCCGACCACCTGTTGGAGAGCGAATTGTTTGGTCACGAGCGCGGTGCTTTCACCGGCGCAGTCAGCGCCCGCAAGGGGCGCTTCGAACTGGCACATGGTGGCACGTTATTTCTCGACGAAATTGGTGACATGCCGGCAGCAATGCAGGTCAAGCTGCTTCGCGTATTACAGGAGAAAGTGCTCGAAAGGGTAGGCGGCAACAAGTCAATTCCGGTGGATATCCGTGTTATCGCAGCCACGCACCGCGATTTACCAGCTCGTATCGAGAAAGGAACGTTTCGCGAAGACCTGTTCTACAGGCTCAGCGTTTTTCCTATTGAAATATCTGCATTGCGGGACCGGCCGGGCGACGTGGAGCCGCTTATCGATGAGATGGTTACCCGGGTCTGGTCGTCCCACGGTGTGCGGCTGTCAATAGCTAATGAAGTCTTGCTTACGCTCAGGGATTACGCATGGCCCGGCAACGTAAGGGAGCTGTCGAATCTCATCGAACGCCTTGCGGTCACCCGACCAAACAGCGAAATTAAATACGAGGACTTACCCCGATCATTGCGTCGAGAAGAGGCACTGCCCGTCGTCATGAGCGACAGCTTGTCGAGCGACAGCGTGCATGTGAACGCAACATTTCCCAGCGGCGGTCTGGATCTGAAACAACATTTGTCTGAGATTGAGAGCAACATGATCAAGCTGGCATTGGACCAGTCAGATGGCGTCGTGCAAAAAGCGGCCGAGTTGCTGGGCCTTGGGCGGACCACGCTCGTGGAGAAGATCCGTCGCCACAAGCTGAAAGCCTAGCTGCGGCTGCCCGAATCTTCATCGATTGCGGCGCCACAATGCGGGCAGGCCTTACCCAACGGGTCGTGACTGAGTGCCCTTTTGACCATCCGTGTGTCAAGAATCTGGCTTGCTGCGTGTTTACCGAGGCCTAAATCCTTTCTGAAAGATTCGAGATCGGTTTTTTCCAATTCAGTCAAAATGCCGTCATCGAGCGCTTCCTCTGCTCTTGCCTTGTAGCGGTCAGAACGCAACTCAATTTCCTGAGCGTAACCGGATGCTAGGATGCCGGTTGGCAGCGCAACCATTCCGATCCCTACAACTGTTATCAGCGCGCCAAAAACCTTGCCGCCCACGGTAATGGGAGTGACATCTCCGTAACCGACGGTCGTCAGGGTCGCAAATGCCCACCACATCGCTGCAGGAATACTCCCAAACGCAACTGGCTGGGTTTCGCGTTCAAAGAAGTACATGCCGGACGCAGCCAGTAGCATGACCGTTAAAAGAACGAAGAACGCAGCGCCTAAAGAGCGCATATTCTCGCGACAACACGTCATTAGCATATCGAAGGCGGACGAGTATCGGGTGAGCTTTAGAATGCGCAGCAGCCGTATTGCACGTAGGAAGCGCATATCGACGCCGCCGAAGATCCCGAACATCACCAGGTAGAAAGGGAGAATGGCAAGAAAATCGATTATCGCATACGGGCTTGAGATGAAGCGGAGCCGATTGCGTAATCCTCCCAACTGTCCCAAGGAATAATGCGGGGATTCCACCGATGTCCAGACTCTGAGGATGTACTCCACGGTAAAGACCGATACAGTGAATACTTCGATCCAGTAGAACAGGTCAAAGTAGCGAAGTTCGATCGCGGGAATTGATTCCAGAACCACGGCGACGATACTTACGGTGATCAACGAGACCAGGAAAATATCGATTGCCTTGCTCAGAGCGTCGCCGTCGCGAGCCGTCTCCAGCGCCAGATGCACCGACCGCCTCAGCGAACGCCGCTGGGCGGAAGGCATGACCACTGATGAGGCATTTTCAACCATTTACATTCCGCTCTGATAAGCAGCTGACACCCGCTGTGACGTAGTCCACAGAAGGCAAATCTGTCTTTTCTATAACGGCCTGTTGGTCATGTTCTTTAGTCCGTGCCGCTAAAGTTTCCGGCAATTCAGGCGACAAAGTAATCGTTATGTAGAGCAAAAAAAGGACCGGCAAAGATGGCGCAGAATCGGCGGCAGCACCGCGATCGACATTCTCGGACCGGGTCGCACACGCCTGCCAGGAAGACTCGGGTTGGTGGTGAGTCCTGTTCCGTTATGCGATATATATCCATTATAACGTGCCTGTACCTCGCATCGGCATGTGTCGGCGTGCGCACAGTTGACCAATCGGTCGGGCATGTTATCGATGAAGCACAGCCAGCTACTACACTTGATCCAGTCATTTCTGAGCCACCGGCACCTCCGGCACCGGTACCTATGCCGCCGGTAGAGACCTATACCGTCGTCGTAAAAGACGTGCCGGTCACCGACCTGCTGTTTTCACTGGCAACGGACGCCAGGCTCGACCTCGATATTCAGGCTGATAGTGAACGCACCATTACGCTGAATGCCGTAAATCAACCGCTCGCGAATATTCTCTCGCGAATTGCCGATCAAGCCGGACTGCGTTTCGAACTCAATGCGAGCAACCTGATCATTCAGGAAGATCTTCCGTATTGGCACAACTACCTGGTCGATTACGTGAACGTCAGTCGGAACGCCGTTGGGGAAGTCGGTGTCGCTACGCAAATTGCGACCACTGGTGGGACCGTAGGTGAAGAGGCGTCCGGGGGCGCGCAGGACGGCAATGGCAACCTGTCGAAGACAACGGTCACAAGCCAGTCCAGCAATGACTTTTGGGCCATTGTTGAGACGAGCCTCACATCGATAGTTCGTAGCGGCGAAAACGGCGCAGCAGAACCAACGTCGCCGGACATGTTTAATCCCGTAATCATCAACAGCATGGCCGGAGTAATCACTGTGCTGGGGACGCAGCAAGATCATCAGCTGGTACAACGGTACCTGGATAAGGTCACGACCAGCTCGCAACGCCAGGTGCTGATCGAAATGACCATCGTTGAAGTCGAACTCAGTGACAAGTACCAGGCCGGTGTTGATTGGCAGCGATTGTCTGACAATGCCGGATTGGGTAGCAACGGAATTTCGTTCGAACAGGACCTGCTGGGAGGCAATCTCGGGACGTCACCATTCGTGAGTCTCGGCTTCAACAGCACAGATCAGGATGGCAGCGGCGTCACGGGAGCGGTTCGGGCATTGCAGCAATTTGGTGATACCAAAGTACTCTCCAGCCCCAAGATCATGGCATTGAATAACCAGACTGCCTTACTGAAAGTCGTCAACGAGGAAGTTTTTTTTACAATTGAACTCGATATACGCGATGCGACGGCAAACATTCCAGAGCGTCGCACCTTCACAAGCGAAATTCATACGGTACCTGTCGGCCTCGTCCTGAGCGTGACCCCCCAAATCAGCGAAACGGGCTACGTCAGTCTGAACATACGGCCAACCATCAGTCGCATTACGGGCTTTGCTGTCGACCCTGCGCCACGCCTCGCGAATGTGGAATTCGACAATCTGATACCCGAAATCCAGGTACGCGAAATCGAATCTTTATTGAAAGTCCTTAATGGCAGAACCATTGTTCTGGGTGGTCTGATGCAAAACGAAATCGTCAAAAGCAAGGATGGCGTGCCTGGACTGTCCAGTATTCCAAAACTGGGCGGGCTGTTCTCCTATACCAGTGATGAACTGGTAAAAACCGAGCTCGTGATCTTTCTCCGGCCGTCAATTGTAACGACTGGTGCCTCACCAGAAGGCGTGAATGGCGTCAGTGACTACTATCCTGCAATCGCTAAAACAACTATCGGATCAGGATCCGATTAGTACCGGAAGGTCTGGTTGCCAATGAAAAACCCATTAGTCGATGCGCTGCGCCAGGCAGGCAATGACTCTGCACCGGATGAGGCGGACGACAGATTGCGCGAATCCGACGGAGGGAATAGTTCGACGATTGCAACGTCACAGGCCTTGCAGTCCGCAGAGTTGGATCTGCTTGAAACCGGCCGCTACGAAGCTGCAGAAGAATTGATTGTCAATGCTTTGCCCGCAACGGACGTCAACTCTGATACTGGCACTCCGCTGGCGGAGCAGGAGAGGCCGCATGGCACACCGGCGCTGGCTGTTGCAGTACGCAGTGAAAATTCCAGGCATAAAGACGCCATCGTGAATATCGGCCGGACCTGTCCGCTTTTATGTGTGTTCGCTTTGGCTACATCTGCTGGTGCCTATCTTGTGCTCAACGATCTGTCCGTGATGGATCTGAACCAAAATTTCTCGACCTTCTCAAGCGGTGCCGGATCGACCGGCAGTTTACAGAGTGGCGATGCTGACGCTGTCAGTCTGCCAGCGACGGGCGTCAGTATCTTCGACAAATTTTCGGTAGGTTCCGCGAGCAGGCTGATTGCTACGGGCCAATCGCTCCAGCGCACAGCAGACAAGGTCCCAACAGCACCTCGACCAACTGCCACTCGAGTTGAGGCAGCGCAGGTCAACGTGCCACCGAGCACGCATAACAGGAAAACTGAGGTCAAAGATGCCGCCTATGCGTCGGTGGTGGCCGCCTACGAACATTATCAGCGTGGCGATCTGGAAGCGGCAGAAAATGACTACGACGCTGCACTGGAAATTGAACCGAATCACAAGGACGGGCTTGCCGGCAGAGCTGCCGTTTACCTGCAAACAGGTCGGGCAGGGCCGGCCCTTACAGCCTATGAACGGCTCCTCGCAGTTGATCCACAGAATATAGCGGCTGCCGCCGCGATTCTGGCAATACGCTCTGCAGACCCTGAATGGGAAGTCGAGTCAGAGCTCAAACTGTTGCTGCAACGATTTCCTGATTCGCATCATCTGCACAACGCATTGGGTTCCGTATACGTCGGATTGGAAAAATGGCCTGAGGCCAAACACGCGTTTTTGACCGCGCACGAACTAGCGCCAGAAATTGCGGACTATAGCTACAACACAGCCGTCAGTCTGGACCGAATGGGCCAGCAGTCTGCTGCACAGTTCTATTACGGGCTGGCGCTCGAAGCGGCCAACAATGATTCGGGATTTGACCCCTCGGCCATCCTGGCGCGACGCAAACAATTTGAACAGCGGCAGCGGGAAAGATTATGAGCACAATCACGGTCCGCAAGTTGCAGTCGAGTGAACCCAGTTTGCCGCTAGGTGAACGACTGATCGCAGCCGGATTAATCACCGATGACCAACTGCAGGTAGCGCTGACCGAACAAAGTCGTAGCGATGAGCCGCTGGGCCGCATACTTGTTCGCCTCGGGCTGATCAGCGAGGCCATGTTACGAGACACGCTGGGTGAGTCTCTCGGTCATGAAAGTATCGATCTTTCATCAGTCGTTCCTGATCCGGACGCGCTGCAGATGATCCCGAAAAACATTGCACGCCGATATCACCTGCTGCCAATCAATTTTGACAAAAACGAGAAGGTCCTGACCATCGCAATGGCGGACACCTACAACGTTGTTGCGATTGATCAGACAGCTGCACTGATTGGTAGCGAAATAGGACTCGAAACACTGGTTGCCGGTGAGGCAGAGATTGAGGCCGCAATTGAGCAATTCTATCAATTCGAGCTTTCGATTCAGGGCATTCTGCATGAAATAGATACTGGTGAGGTCGACAAGCTTAATCTTGCCATCGAACACGAGGAATATAGTCATCCCCTTATTCGACTGGTAGATGCAATCCTGGCGGATGCTGTTAAGCGGGATGCATCTGATATTCATCTCGAGCCGGAAGCGGGTTTTCTGCGCGTAAGGTATCGCATCGATGGCGTAATGCGGCAGGTCATGGCGCTGCATCGCAGCTATTGGCCGGGCATGGTTGTGCGGCTCAAAGTGATGTCAAAGATGAATATCGCGGAGACTCGTGCGCCGCAGGACGGTCGCATATCGCTCCGCCTGGCCGGTCGGCCAATCGATTTCCGCGTCGCCTGCCAGCAAACGACCCATGGAGAAAATTTTGTGCTCCGTGTACTCGACCGGCAGAAGGGCATCTTGCCACTTGAAAAACTGAATCTCGCCAAAGATACACTGACGAATGTGCAGGTAATGATGGCCAGGCCAGAGGGAATAATCCTGGTAACGGGACCAACGGGCAGCGGCAAAACCACGACGTTGTACTCGATGCTGAATTACCGCAATGACGAATCGGTCAATATCATGACGCTGGAAGACCCGGTCGAGTATCCAATGGCAATGATTCGACAAACGTCGCTAAACGAGGCGGCGAAGCTGGACTTTGCGAATGGTATCCGGTCGATGATGCGTCAGGACCCGGACATCATTCTGGTTGGCGAAATAAGGGACGAGGAAACCGCCGAAATGGCGTTCCGCGCAGCCATGACCGGCCACCAGGTGTTTTCGACATTGCATACCAATTCGGCGTTAGGCGCCATGCCGCGCCTGATTGATATCGGCGTCAAACCACAGATCATGGCCGGCAATATTATAGGAATCGTTGCGCAACGCCTGGTGCGAAGATTGTGCCGCCATTGCAAGCAGGCTTATGCACCCGATGCAACGGAAATGAAATTATTGAGCGCTGATTCTTCCAAGCCGTTGCTGCTCTATAAGGAGAACGGCTGTGACACCTGCAACTTTTTAGGTTTCAAGGGCAGAGTGGCCGTGGTGGAAGTACTCAAAATTGACGCAAAGATGGATGAACTCATCGCGCGGGCGGCAACCCGTCAGGAAATGCTCGACGCCGCCGAGGCCAACGGCTTCAGGGATCTCGCAGACGACGCTGTAAGGCATGTGCTTGCAGGATCCACAAGCCTGTCAGAGATATCGCGGGTCGTGGATCTAACGACGAGAGTGGGGTAGCCGGCATGCCGAACTTTGCTTATCGTGCTATCGATACCAACGGCAGTATTGTCGATGGATACCTTGATGCCCCCAATGAAAGCGCACTTGAAGCGCGGCTCAAGCAATCCGACTCTGAATTGTTGCGCTGCAAAGTTAAATCATCACGACGATTCAGCCGTCGCAGCAAGGTATCACGACGCGAACTGATCGGTTTCTGCTTTCACATGGAGCAGGTTTCTCGGGCAGGCCTGCCGATGCTGGAGGCACTAACGGACCTGCGTGACAGCATATCGAATCCGGGCTTTCGCGAGGTGCTAGCGAGTCTGCTTGCTGCAGTCGAGGGTGGCAAGAAATTGTCGCAGGCAATGGAGGATCACCCCGACACGTTTGACGAAGTGTTTGTCAATCTGATTGCGGTCGGCGAAGAAACCGGCGAGTTGGCTGAGGTCATGAAAAAGTTGACAGAGGCTCTCAAATGGCAGGACGAACTGGTTGCACAGGCGAAGTCAATAATCATCTATCCCGCATTCGTTGGCACAGTTGTCCTGTCTGTCTTGTTTTTCATGATGATTTACGTTGTGCCACAGATGGTCGATTTTATTCGCGAAATGGGTCAGGACCTGCCGCTGCACACTCGTGCGCTGATCGGGCTGTCAAATTTCCTGGTCGGCAACTGGTGGTGGGTCGTGCCAATGCCACCGGCCGTCTTCTTTTCGATCTCTTATCTTGCCCGGCAGAGTGTGGCGATGCGTTTCAGAGTGGATAACTGGAAGCTCAAATTCTGGTACACGGGACCGATTGTGTCGAAAATCATTCTGAGTCGATTCGCCAGTTATTTCGCGCTCCTATACAGCGCCGGCCTTGATGTCCTGGCGGCATTGAAAATCAGCGAAGACATTGCCGGTAACGCCGTGGTGAAGGATGCACTGGAGAAGATTTCGGTATCCATCAAGGCAGGGAAATCACTTAGCGCAGGAATTGAAGCGACCGGACTCTTTCCACCCCTTGTCGTTCGTATGGTGAGTATGGGTGAATCGACAGGCCGGCTCGATGCAGCGCTAAGTAACGTGAGTTATTTCTACGACCGGGAAGTCAATGAGTCAATCGATCGGCTGAAAGCCATGATCGAGCCTGCAATGACCGTCGTTCTCGGAAGCATTATGGCCTGGGTAATGCTGTCTGTGCTTGGGCCGATCTACGAAACCATCAGCAGGATCGGAGTCTGACATGGGCGTTCGCAGATTTTTTTATATAACACAGGATGCCCTGGTTGTTTGGAAAGCTGTAGGCAAAGCGGTAGTCGAGGAGACTCGATTTCCGAGCTCGGATGCAGGCTACGAGCTGTTTTCCCAGTATCTGGAAAGTATGCCAGAGGCCCGGACTCTGATGGTTGTCGACGTGATCGAAGAAGAGTTCAGCACTGATTCGTTGCCGGCCGTCTCTGGTAGCGATCGCAGGAGCTTGATGGAACGGCGATTGAAGAAACGCTTTTCCCGGACCCCCTATCGTACAGGCGTTTATCTTGGCAAACGTCGCCGGGCAACCGACAACTTCAACGCCGTTTATACAGCTATTACCAATCACGAGTTAATCGATCCCTGGATAGCGCTAATCACCCGGCACAAAATTCCGTTAATCGGGATCACCTCGATTCCGCTGATGAGCGTTGATCTGCTCAAAGAGTTTCGCAAGCCGGCTGAGAATTCCATGTTGGTCACGCTGCACCAGGGCGGTCGATTGCGACTGGTGTTCATTAAATCGGGACAGGCAGTGAGCGCGCGACTGTCGCGAAGCCTAAGTGAGCATGAAGAGGGATTCGGCCCGGCGTTAATCTCAGAAATCGTTCAGAGTCGCAAGTATCTGCAACGTTCGCGGCAGCTCGGTGCAGATGATCCATTGGATATCTATTTCATTGCAGATGAACAGGCCGTCAGCAGCGCATTGGAAGACAGCCAGGCGAATTTTAAAGCGCACATTATCGACTACACAGAAGCCGCTAAGGCATTCCGAATTGGCGCCGAATTGAAACCGGGCAACATGGAGGCGCTGTTCCTGACGCGGTGTATCCGCAAGCGCCCGCGGCTGGACTACACGCTGCGTGACCGGGTCAATTACAGCAAGCACTTGCGGGCGCGACATTTCCTCATTGGCGCCGCGACTGCCGGCGCTGTTGCATGCTCGATTGCTGCCGGCGGCTACTTGACGAGCGCATTCGTTTTCCGCAATCAGACGCAGTCGATTAATGCACAAATCGCGCAGATGGAGGAAACCTATCGCCGTGAAAACGAAGAATTTCAACCCTTGCGAGCTGACTCACACGAGATGAAACTGGCTGTCGATACAGGGGACTACATTCTCAGGAATTCACTGCCGATCGAGTGGGTCATGGCCCAGGTGGGGCGTGTTATGGCTGACCAACCTGACATGCATATCGGGCGTCTGAGCTGGGAACTTGAAGCGGTGACGGATCCGGACGCGGCAGGCCGCAGGCCTGGGAGGAACGACGAGAATTTGCCGGTCAATATCCCCAGGGCGGCAGCGGTTACAGCAAATTTGAGCGGTGAGATTCGTCCATACGACGGCAATCTGCGTCACGCGTTCGGGAAAATCGACGCGCTCGCACGCAACCTGCAGCAGCGGACAGCGTTCGAGCACGTCGCAGTTGCGGAGTATCCGATCGATGCGCGACCGGGCGCAGCCTTGTCCGGCGAAGTTCGGCGCACGGGTGACAATCAGCTGGCAAATTTCAGTTTAAGTCTTTCGCTGAGGGTCGACGATGCAGCCGAATAAACTCGATTGGCCGTTCCTCAGGAAGGACACGTTGATACCAGGGTTATCGCTTTTGATTACCGCCATCGTGTTTGCCGCCAGCGCCTGGTATCACGGCAACCAGGCACGTGCGTACGAAATATTCGCAGCGAATCGCGAAGCCATCTCTGAGGATTACGATGAACTGGTTTATCGTCGGCGTCTCCTGGATCGCTATCACTGGCGGTATCGCGAGTTGCAGGAACTGGGGTTTGTCGGGCAAGAGCGGCGACTCGACTGGATCGAAACTATTCGCGCTGCCGCCACGAGCCTCGAATTACCACATGTTGCCTATTCACTCGAGCCGCAGCTCCAGGTTATTCGGCCGGTAGCATCGGCCTCGCCCAATGCCGACATACAGATCTACCTCACTCGGCTGGACCTTGAGCTGGGTCTTGTACATGAGTTGGATTTGCTGCGCTTCTTTGAACGCCTTGAAAAGGAGGCACCGGGGCTCATGCAGGTCGATCAGTGCAGCCTGATACGCCAGGGGGACGTCGCAATAAAACCTACTGTAGACGCGAACATTGCGGCAAATTGTTCAGTAAAAATGTTGAGCATAATTACCTCCGATATCAGTTTTGCGGCAGCCGGGCCGGGACAATGAGGCTGGCGATCGGAATTTTGGTGGCAATCCTGTGGGCCGGCGTGGGCCTGCAGGCGGATGAAACGCCGCCAGCTCCGAGCGCAGTTGAGCAGGTCGGAATAGGACGTGTTTTCATGAGTCCTGCAGAGCGCCGCGAACTCGATCGACTTCGCAAGCTGGAACCGGAGCCGGTTACCGGGCCGGGTGCAGAAAGTGTTACTCCAGGTACGTCTGATGTCCCTGCCGGAAAGAGGAGTCAGGGTGCCGGATATATCGTCCCATCGAGCGGCTTGCCGTATACATGGGCTGACGGCGATTTTCGACGGACTACCGATGGCAATATCGATATCGGTAAGCTGCCCGGTGCTGTATCAATAATTCGACATCAGGGCGAGAACGTTCCGGTAAAGGCGCCTGACAAGGAAGCGGAAAAAGTAACAGACAGAGAAACCGTTTCCGTACCGGAGAGCGGTAATGATGGCACCGATTGAAAGTCGCAGGCGGCAATCAGGCGCCGCTCTGCTGCTAATAATGCTGGTCGTAATTGTCAGTGCTGCGGCAGTTCTCGTAACCAAACTTAACCGCAATTCGTCACATATCGGTCAATTGATGACCAGCCAGGTTGCGTTGGCCGACGCCAAGGATGCACTGCTTGCTTACGCGCTGTCGTATCCGGATACCCATAGCAACGGCGCAAGCCAGCTGCCGTGCCCGGATCTCGATGCAAGTGGCAGCACACTGGACGGGGAGGCACATACCCTGAACTGTGGTGCGGCCGGCGTAAACATGATGGGCAGACTGCCCTGGAGGACGCTCGGCATTGCGCCGCCGATAGACGGTGCTGGCGAGTGCATCTGGTACGCAGTATCTGGCGCATACAAAAGTGCAGGTGCCGCAACGGCGCCAATGATTAATCCCGATTCCAATGGGCAGCTCGAGTTATACCAGAGTGAGACTGGCATGTTGGTTGAAGGACAAATGCCTGACGAGAGACCGGCTGCAGTCATCATCGCGCCGGGACCGGCAATCGACGCACAAAGTCGGCAGGCCGTTTCTTTGCCGGGACAACAGTGTAGCGATGATTTCACGGCTGCGTCGTTTCTCGAATCCGACCCAGTTATTGGCGTATCCAACGCGGTGCTTTCGGGTGGCGCCGGGCTGGAACAATTCGTCAAGGCTGCAGGAGCCGTTGCGGTTCTCAACGATCGCATCATTACCATCAGTCGTCGAGAAATGGCTGATCTCGTGTATGCGCGACACGATTTTGACGCGCGCATCACTGCATTGACGAACACGCTGGCAAGTTGTGTCGCGGCTTACGGACTATCGAATCCAGGCGGCCCGAACGATCTGCGCCTGCCCTGGCCAGCACCCACGGCATTGCCGGATTATCGCGTTGATGGGGAATACGACGACGTAGCAGGCGGCCTGCTGTCGGGTCGCCTCGCCGACCTTGTTGCGGACAGCAACACGCTGACGAATAACTCTTTAAGCCGGTTATTGACTGACTGCGATCCCGTGGTTGTGCCCGGCTGGGGCCCTGAGCTTTTTGCACTTTGGCAAAACTGGAAAGACCACTTTTTCTACTATGTCGCCGAATCATTCAGCCCCGCTGCCCCAGTACCCAGCACGTGCGCAGATTGCATTACCGTCAATGGGTCCGGTCCGTATGCGGGCGTGGTCATTTTTGCGAATCGTCGATTGGAAGTTCCGGGACAGCTGCGCAATGCGCCACCGATCGATACGGACACCAGGGATGATATCGCCAATTACCTTGAGTCGGCGAACAGCACCAGCCATCCATACGTCAGCGGCACCGTAGATCTCGAATCGAGACCAGCGGATAGCATCTTTAACGATGTTTTGTATTGCATCGATTCAGCACTCAATGTGGCGAGCTGCTAGGCAAAGGGGAAACAAGAGTAGATGTTATGAAAACGCAAAGCGGATTTACCCTGGTTGAACTATCGATCGTCATACTGATCATGGGCCTGATTCTCGGTGGTCTTGCCATGCCGTTGTCCACGCAACTGGAAAACGGCCGTATTCGCGAGACAAAGGATCTCCTGGCCACCACTGAAGCGGCAATCCAGGGGTATGCGCTCGTCAACGGTTTCCTGCCGTGTCCCGCAACGCCGGGCAGCAACGGGCTGTCAGCCACATCAGGCGGTGCCTGTGTTGTTCAGCATGGTTTCGTGCCGGCATCAACCCTGGGTCTCGCCGGGCCACGTAACGATGACAACCTGATGCTCGACAGCTGGGCGAGTCCGGTTCGCTACAGTGTCACCGCTGCCGACGTCGATAGTGACGGCAACTGGGATTTCATTGCCCCTGGTGAAATGCGCGACGTGACAATGGCCCTGCTTAACCCCGATCTCGTCGTCTGCTCCAGTGGTGTGGGTTCGTCTGCGGTCAGCTGTTCCGGCCCGGCGACAACGCTGACGAACGCTGCTCCCGCAGTGGTCTTTTCCATGGGCAAAGACTGGGGGTCATTCAGCTCCGCGGATCAACAGGAAAACGTTGGCACGTCGCTTGGCGGTGGACCAACCGCGACCAATTATCCGATTGCCGCCGATCTGGTCTCGGTAAGCCGCCGTCGCAGCGAGCGTCCTGGCGACGAGTTTGATGACCTCGTTTCCTGGATGTCGGCGAGCAACCTTTACCGGCGCATGGTCGCAGGCGGCCAGTTGCCCTGAATTGGCAAGGAAATTGTGACCTGGGTCAAGAAACAGGAAAAAGTCTTGAAAACAGCGGGTTACGAATCGCATTAATCTAAAGTTTCAAAAAGTCGGGCCGATAAATGGACTAACGGCGCGTGCTTGGCTGAAAACGAACCACGTGCGTCAGAGCGCAAAAAATCTAAAGGATACAACCGTGAATATTGATCTTTCAGCACGACGCAAGCAATCCGGCTTTACGCTGGTGGAAATAGCCATCGTACTGGTCATTATCGGGCTTTTAGTCGGTGGCGTATTGAAAGGCAGGGAAATGATTACCAATGCGAAGATCAAGCGCATTGAGAATGATTTCTCCGGTGTATCAGCCGCTATATTCGCCTACCAGGATCGTTACGGCGTGCTGCCGGGCGACGATCCGTCTGCCTCGACGCGATTTTCGGGCACCTGGCGGGCGGCCGATAACGGCAACGGTAATGGCAACATTTCAGGTGGCTGGAACACGACGAACAATGGTCAGGAATCACGCAAGATCTGGAAACACCTTCGCGGCGCCGGTCTGATCGCGGGCCCGGTGGATAACACCAATGCATCCTACCAGCAACCCAGTAACTCTTTCGGCGGGCTGCTCGGTATTGATCTCAATCTCTATAATCTGAGCGGGCACAACATCGTTTTTGGTGAAATACCGGGTGACATCGCACAAATACTTGAGGCTCGCGGAGATGATGGTAATCCCAGCTCAGGCAGTATCCAGTCTCACAACTCGCAGACGAGCTATGTGATCGATCAACGTTACGACATTGGTTATCGGCAATAGCAGCAGTCGTAGTACACAGGCCAGCCTGCAAAGATGGACAAGACCCGCCGCCCGGCGGGTTTTTTTCAGCCTGAAATTGACTGCCGCATCGACATGGCGTGCATTTCGCTGGACTCGGCGACTGCCTCATAGTTGTCGCTGCTAATATCCAGGCGATTCATCGAGACATGTTGATCGGCATCGGCTAGCGCGGCCTCTGCGTTGTCAAGCAGCAGTTGACTCGCGGCAACCACGTCCACCATTGACGGGTCGGAGGCGACCTGCCTGTCAGCGGCGCTTACAGCATCCATTGTCTCTGCAATTTCCTCAGGGAACCCCCACGCCTGCACGATCGACTGACCAATTGAAGGGCTCCATTGCGCCATTACCTGGTCAAGCGAGTCGTCGTTCCCGAGCAAATTCGGGTAGTCCTGCGCTTTCGTCAGGATGTATAACTTGCCGACTTCGTGGAGCAGACCGCACAGGAATGCATTGTCGGCGTTAACGCTGCGTGACCGGTGTGCCAGCGTGTAACACATCGAGGACAAATCGATACTGTTGTCCCAGAGCACTTTCAGCCGAGCTTTCAGGCCTTGATGCTGGGAAGCGTCGAAAATCTGTTCGACCGCCAACGTTATTGCGGTATTTCTGACCGACTCGAACCCGAGTCGGCTGATCGCCAGGCCAAGATCCACAATTTCGATGCCTGCACGATTGTGGAATGCGGAATTGACTACTTTCAATAAGCGCGACACCAGAACCGGGTCCGTTCTCGCAACCTGTGCGAGTCTTTCTGCAGTGCAGGTCGGGTCTTCGAGTGCGGTGCGAATCTGCACCACGACGTCGGGAAAAGAGGGAAGGGCGATTTCCTTGCTGTTAAGCGCTTCGGCAAGGCCCTGCATAAAGCTCGCTTGTTCATCTGCGGACATTTACTGCGATTCCGATCTCGGACCGCCGTAACGTTATTCGTTTCAAACAGTATCCGCAAGTCACAGCAAACGCCCGGGATGCAGCTGCATTGCTGGCGTTCGCGCGCCCGGGATGTGGTGCTTACATCGATTGTGCAACTGGCGGGGCCGTAGCGGATCCCGCGAAAGCCTCCGGCGTACGCACCAGCAGGATACCGAGATTGGCCATGAGTGATACCGCGCTTACAAATCGTTCAGTGCGTCGCGAATTCATGGTATGCAGAAATTCATCGAGATCAATCGGCGAGAATACGGCACAAGTGCCGGTCGATTCGAACTGCGCTTCGAGCATTTCTTCTGTTTCCGGTCGAGTGAGCAGAGCGAATGGCACCTGACCAAATTCCTTCGCATTTCTGAATTCTGTCACCAATTTAAGATAGCGGGCATCCGGCTGTGAAAAATCCAGCAGTACAAGATCCGGACGCGGCGCGTCCGCGAAATGTGCTTCGCGCCGTAAATATTTCAGTGCGTCCGCATTGGCCCCCACGGTATGCAGTCGACAACGGGTCCTGGCGTTTTCCAGCGCGAGGCGAACCAGTTTAAGACGTCTCGGGCTGTCTTCGATGAGGAGGATGTTTAGCCTGGGTTCCGGATCGATCATATTTGTCTCGCCATCATAAAAACATACAAATGCCAGCGGCATAAAATTGCAACTTAAAGTGATTTCTATAGATGACTTGTTGCAGTTTTTGTGCCAATTGTATTGAATTTCGTTAATTGCTATATAAAACATATAGATATCGAGAATCCCGAGCAGTCGGGTCGGACTTGAACACCCCTTTAGGGCACGACTTATCGTGGGTGGCACGATATTTCGTGTCGTGGCCGTCCTGATGATAAACTTTTACATAACCTTGTGGTCTGGCCGGCCGCATGGCGTCCGACTGATTCACCTGAGTCCTTGGCATGATGCCCGGTATTCGGCACAAATCGGCTTGGCACGTTAAAAGATTGACCGGGCTGGTGGCGTCCTGACATTATTGTGTTAAGCGCAGGAGAACCTTCGATCGATGTGTGATTTTACCATATATGGAGCAAGCGAACTTCCGTGCAACCGGTAACTGATCGAAGCGTTTTGCAGGGACTGAATTAACATGATCTGGTCCACACCCTGGCTCATGATCAGCCTGGACGTCGCCATTCTCGCGATCCTTGCCGTTGTATTTGTAGTTTTAGCCCGGTCGGGTTTCTTTAAGGGTGGCGAGATACCCAGGACTGGTCGGATTCTGGTATTTGTTGGCATCACGGTGGCCTGCCTTTTCTACCTGGCTGACCTGTTAATCATGACCATACTGCCGAAGTATGTTGATCAGCAGAAAACCATGGAAGCCATGACGTTCCTGCACCTGGAAGTCCAGTGGTATACGTCGATCTCATCATTATTCCTGATCACTGCCGGAATAATGGTGATTGCGCGGCAGCGGAAACATATCGAGGCAACCATCCGTCGGAATGCGCGACGTGTTGAACGAGTGCAGGATGAAATCATGCAGTCGGAGCAGCGTTTCAGGTCACTGATTGAGCAGACGAAGGACGCCGTTTACTGTTTTGAGTTCGATCCTCCCATGCCAACGGATCTGCCGCTTGCTGAGCAGGTCGAGTTCATCAAGCGTGGCGTCGTGGTTGAATGCAACCAGGTGTTCGCTAACGCCGTCGGGGTCGAATCCATACCCTATGCGATTGGGCTTCGATTTGGCGACCTGGATTCTGCAAAAGATGTGCGATCTCATGCAGATCTTGTTCGGGCTTTTGCCGAAAATGATTACCAATTGGACTCCTTCGAACTCTTATACAAAAGTATCGATGGGCACGATCGCGCGCTTTCGGTCAACTTCACAGGCGTAATTGAGAACGATCATCTGGTCAGAATCTGGGGGGCGGAGGTCGATGTGCTTGCCCAGAAACAGGTCAACGCGGCATTGAAGTCGCGTCGCGACTTCCAGGAATTTGTCGCCGATATTTCTTCCAGGCTCATATCCATCAATGACGATGAGCCTGACGCCGCATTGTTAGACTGTATGAAGGACGCGAGTACATTCCTGGACGCAGAGCGCGCGAGAATATTCTGGTACGACAGCGAAAAGATGATAATCGAACTGGAGTACTTCTGGAGCCGGCACGGTGGCGTGCCGCTAACCAGCGTTTCGATGAGAACATTTCCGTGGCTCGCATCAAAGATGTTGGCGGGCGAGACCACGAGACTTAGCTGCAATGATCGAGCGCCTTCTGAGGCGGACAAAGATCTCGAGAAAATGCGCGGTTTGGGATTTACATCCATTGTTGCCGCGCCACTTGTTGTAAACGCCGCTTCGCTGGGGGTGATGGCCTTCGTCAATGCTTCTGATGATCGCCAATGGTCCGATCAGGATATGACAGATATACGGGTTATTGCTGACCTTTTCGCGGGTGCGGTGGGGCGCATTTACAACCGGCAAGCTTTGAATTTGGCACTCTCCGAGCTTCGCGATGCGAAAGAGCGCCTGGAGGCCGAGAACATCTATCTACGTCAGGAGATCAGCACGACGCATGGTTTTGACGAGATTCGCGGCGAAAGCTCGCAGCTCAGAAAATGCCTTCATCAGGTGCAGCAGGTCGCCGGAACGACAACCTCGGTTTTGATCCAGGGCGAAACGGGAACCGGGAAAGAGCTGATCGCACGTGCGATACATGAACGAAGTTTGCGCAAGGATAGGCCCTTGGTGAAAGTAAACTGCGCCGCGCTCCCGGCGAACCTGATTGAAAGCGAACTGTTTGGTCATGAAAAAGGTGCTTATACCGGCGCGCATTCCCGTAAGCGCGGTCGTTTCGATCTGGCGCATAAGGGCACGCTGTTCCTGGACGAAATCGGTGATTTCCCACTCGACCTGCAGGGCAAGCTATTAAGGGTCGTCCAGGAAGGCGAGTTCCAGCGTCTTGGTGGGACCGACAATATTGAAGTTGATGTGCGCCTGATCGCAGCAACCAATCGTGATTTGCAACGCGCAGTCGATCGAGGCGAATTTCGAGCTGATCTGTACTATCGGATTAATACGTTTCCGATATTTCTTCCGAAGCTCATTGACCGCGAAGGCGACATCCCGATTCTTGCAGAACACATTGTGAAGAAGCAAGCGGCTCTGTTAGGCAAAGAAATTACCGCCATTTCGGCGACAATGATGGAGCACCTCCAGTCCTATTCGTGGCCAGGCAATGTTCGCGAGTTGGAGAGCGTCATACAGCGCGCGCTGATTTCATCTGTTGGGCCGGTCCTCGAGTTATCAGAGTCCGTCGCGACACTCGCAAAGGCAGAAAAAGTGGTCAGCGGCAATGCGAAAACCGGGTCGGTGGATTTAAGCGCTGCGGAACGATCGCACATCGAAGAGGTACTGGGCCAGGCGCGCTGGGTTATTGGCGGAGCAGAAGGGGCGGCTGAAAAGCTGGGTATTCCGCCCAGCACGCTTCGTTCGAAAATGAAAAAACTCGGCATACATCGTCCGACACCACTCAGCTAGGTCTTTTCCGGTCATGCGCCCTGCATGACATAAACTCAGTCTACGCAACTATTCGCGGTTGCCAGCAGTCGTCGCAGGCCGCGTCAGTGCTGGCATCACCTCTGTGAGCGACTTCACGACCCGACTGTGAAGTCGCTCACACTTCGGTAACAAATACGGCACATACCGTGCAGCACATTTCCGAATAAGCAACATTCCGGACTGGTCTTCCTCGGGACGGCTGGATGGCTGTGCTCGAGTGTTTGCAGCAGTTGCTGCAACTCGATCGACCTGCGGATGGATACCGCAGGGGTCCGGGAAGTGCATGTGGCCCGCAAGGGTTTTGAAAGCTGTTGTACGCGTTGTCTGGACTTTCGTGCAGTCAACGTGCGCTGACGCTGTGATTAAGGAATGAACCTTGACACCAGCACGTTATAAAACCGCGACCCCGGCGGAACGGGCGCGGAAGATGGTATTTCCGCGTCTCGTTCCCTTTATGTGGGTTCTTGCATGCTGGTTGGCGGCAGCCCCGGTGGCAAGATCCGAAGGCACGCCGGCCGGGACCGTTATAGATAACGTCGCAACAGTCAATTTTGATCTGGGTGGCGTTAACTCAACGCTGGATTCCAATACGGTGACCTTCATGGTGCTTGAGCGCCTGGATGTCATTGTCACCTTGCAGAGCGCGCAAGTGGTCAGTGCGCCTGGAGCCGTCGACAGATCCATTCTCTTCACCGTGACCAACACCGGTAACGGAACCGAAGCATTTGAACTGGCAATCGACAGCCTGCTGCCTGGCGATGACTTTGACCCCGTTCCGGCGGTTCCGGCTATCTACTTCGATACAGATGCAAGCGGAGGATTTAGCGTTGGGGATATCGCGTATGTTCCGGGTGGGAACGACCCGCAGCTGGTAGCAGACGAATCCGTCGGCATCCTGCTGGTCAACGATATTCCAGGTGCAGTTGCCGATGGTGAACTCGGCCGTAGTCAGCTGACCGCAACTTCAATAACGGGTACCGGTACACCTGGCACCACGCTTGTGGGGCTTGGAGATGGCGGACTTGACGCGATAGTTGGCGCAAGCGGGGGTGCCGCATCCGGTTTCGGCGAGTACATCGTTGCCGATGTGCAAATCAGCCTGACGAAATCAGTGGTTGTCAGTGATCCTCTGGGCGGCACAGAGCCAACGGTCGGCGCGACCTTGACCTATACGGTAACGGTCGAAGTTCTGAACAGCGGCACAATCTCTGCCGGTACGTTTTCCGACCCGATTCCCGAATTCACCACATTCGTACCCGAAAGCATTGCGCTCAACGGCAGCGCGCTCACCGATGCCAACGACCTCGATGCCGGGGAGTTCATTGCAAACGTAACACCTGAAGTCGTCATACAGCTCGGCGACTTAACGCAGGTTGATGGCATTCAGACGATCGAGTTCCAGGTAACCATTGATTGACTACATTCAATTTGACAGAGCGATTAGGAAGGGAAAAGACATGAACAACATAGCCAAATTCGTATTGATCTTGACAGGTTTTTCTGCAGGTCTGGTAACGGCACAGGAATCAGGTCACCTGAATGTGCGTACTGTCGTGCAAAAGGAAGAAAAGATTGTTGCCGATTCGGGTGAGACCGAGCGACGCCTCGTCCCGGCAGACACCGTATTACCGGGTGACGACGTCATTTACACAATTACTTTTACGAACGTCAGTGATGAGAGCGCGGAGAACGTGATCATTACGAACCCGATATCCGACGACTTAACCTACATCGAAGGATCTGCATTTGCACCGGGCACCCTGATCGAGTTTTCCGTAGACGGCGGCACGAGTTTTGCCGCGGCAGCGGAGCTCACGGTCGCAGACAACGGTATCCGGCGTCCGGCGGAAGCCGAGGATTTCACCCATGTGCGCTGGACCATGCAAAACCATCTTGAGGCAGGTGCCCAGGGCATGGCGCGGTTTCGCGCGCGACTAAATTGATAAGACGATCGCAAAGACGATCTGCTGCACCCGGGGAAAAAAGGGCGTCGCGAGACGTTCGTTGTAACAGAAGACCTATGCCGGCAACTGATAGCCGGTGAATTGATTTTAAATGGTAAGGAGTACCGTGATGAATGGTTTTAATTTTAAAGGCAACTGGTTCGCGAAGTTGTCTGTATCGACAGTAGTGTTGCTGTTGACGCAGCATGTTTTTGCAGCCGGGACGACGGCAGGAACGGCAATCGACAACCTGGCGACCGTTTCCTACGACGTAAACACCGTAGCGCAGACGGTCATCGAATCGGCGCCGGGCGCAGGTAACGCCAATCCTGGTATCGGTGCGGGTACAGTCACCACGTTTGTGGTGGACAACCGCGTCAACTTTACGTTGGCCCAGGTCGGCACGGCACACACGACAGTGAGTTCCGGCGATACCGATGCGTTTGTAGAATTCACCTTGACCAACGATGGTAACTCGGCTCAGGACTTCAACATGTCCGTACTGCAGCTGGCATCGACCGATACCGCAGTGAATACACTGCTTGATACCGACGACGATATGGCAAATCTTCGCATACGAGTTGGCAATGGCGGCGGCGTCCCGGTTCTCGGTGATTTGCCGTACGGCGATGAGATCGCAGAAGATACAACGGTAACCGTCTATGTATTCGGTGATGCCGATGTGGTTCTTGGTCTCGTGGATGGTGACGTTGCCAACCTCGAATTGTCGGCGACTGTCGCAGAGGCCGGCACGGCTAACACGCTGGGCGCTGACCTGAGCGATGACGTGCTGAATCCGGACTCGGCTGCCGAAGAAAATGTCTTTGTAGAAGGCGGCGGAGTTGCACTCGGTGACGGAATCGAGCTCGCTCGTGACGGTTTCATCGTTGCCGGCGCAGGATTGACGGTTACGAAAGTAGCGTCTGTCGTTGCAGATCCGTTCAACGCGTCTGACTTCAAGGCGATTCCCGGTGCAACCGTCGAGTACGTGATTACCGTTGTAAACAATGGCAGCCTGGCCGCAGACAATGTGTCCATAGCTGATGCAATCGACGCTGACATTCCGGCGGTGCCAGGGTTTATTACTGGTTTCTACGCGGGTCAGGATATTTCAGTCGTGAACAATGGCGGGGCGCCGTTACCGTGTATCGCAGATGGTAATCCGGCCGACGGCTGTACGCTTGTCGGACAGGATATTACTGTCGGTACGCCCGGGTCCCCGATATCTGTGGCGCCAAGTACGTCATTGGTAATCACGTATCGGGTTCTGATCCCCTAACTGAACAAGTTAGAAGATCGGCCCAATCACGGTGCTTCTAAAATTGCACACGTTCTGGCGGCGCGCGCGCATCGAAAGCGGTGCGTGCAGCAAAGCCCCGGTTGAGACCGACCCGCAAGGGTCGGTGGTCAGACGGTGCGTGTGTTGGGTACCAACGGGGGAGCATCTGCTCCCCCGGCGGTATTTACGGCATGCCGTTGCCGGGCTATATGCCCGTCTTGCCGGTGTGCTGTTTATAGCACTCATTACCTCTGTATCCGCTGGTGCCAGTCCGCCTGGAACGGTAATTTCCAATACGGCTCAGCTCGACTATGAGAATTCGATCGGTGCGCCGGTGACGCAATTCAGCAACGTGGTCGACGTCACTACGGCTGTAACACGAAGTGCTTCCAGCATTGAATTCACGCGAGTCCTTGCATCCGGAATAGGGGTGTACCAGGAACCCGTAGGGCCAGCAGCCTGCCTGCAGGCCGGAACGTTCACAACGCTTGCAGATCCGGTGGTGCTTGGCGGCGGTATTGTTGATCCGACCCAGGTCCACGATGTGAGTCCCGTAAGCGCTTTCAATCTTGGAGAAGCGCTTTTTATACGACTTGTAGACACTGACCAAAACGTGGACGCGGCAGTGGTCGACTATGCAATAGTCGATGTAAGTCACCCGTCTTCAGGCGACGTGGAGACCGTGCAACTTACTGAGACAGCCGCAGATTCGGGCGTATTCGCTGGATACGTAAATTCTGCCAATGGACAGCCAGTTTCGGGAGACTGCGTACTGCAGGGTACCGCCAACTCCGATGTAAGCGTCGCTTACACGGATCCGGCTGATGCCGCGGATTCAACACAGGCAGCTGTGGTTCTGGATCCGGTTAGCAAGGTTTTCGAGTCGGTTACCGGCATTCCCATTGATGGCGCAGTCATAGAAATCGTCGATGCCGTTACCGGATTGCCAGCAACGATCTATGGCAATGACGGTGTCAGCGTGTTTCCGTCCTCGATATCGAGTGGCGGAAGCGAAGTCGACAGTTCGGGCACCGTATATTCATTCGGTCCAGGTGAATTTCGTTTTCCTGTTGTGCCGCAGGGAAATTATCAACTGCTCGTCACGCCACCTGCCACCTATTCGGCACCGTCGAGCGCAGACATTGCAGATTTACAGTCGCTTCCCGGTGGGCCATTTGCCCTGGCGCCCGCATCTTTTGGCGCAGCGTTCACACACCAGACCTCTCTGCCAGTAGATTTTGATATTCCGGTTGATCCACGTCCGGGTGCACTTTTTCTGCAAAAAACCACGACGACAACAACCGCCGCGCCCGGCGACTTCGTCCGCTATGAACTCGATGTGCAAAACACGGCAGCAACGGGCACGTCGACCAATGTGAGCATTACCGATCGGCTGCCGAGCGGCGTACGTTTTGTTGCCGGATCGGTCCGCAGGGACGGACTGAGCATTGCCGATCCGACAATCAGTGCTGACCTGAAATCACTGGACTTCGTAATCGGGGACCTGCTCGCAGGCGAGAGTGCCGTCATTCAGTACGTCGTGGAAATCGTATCCGGCAAGCGCAATGACGAATTGATCAATACGGCAACCGCGAGCGCGGACGCCGGACTCGTATCAAACGAATCCAATGCCCGTATTCGCCTCACCGAAGACCTCTTCCGTACGACGAGTACGATAATCGGGCGCGTGGTCGATGGCCACTGCAGTTCGCCTGCATTTTCAGATGACCAGGGCGTCAGCGGGATTCGCATCTATCTTGAAGATGGCCGCTTCGCCGTGTCCGACGAGAGCGGGCGGTTTCATCTTGAGGGTCTGCGGCCAGGCACGCACGTTGCACAGATCGATCCGGACTCGGTACCTAACTACTTTGAGATTGTAGGCTGCGATACGGCACCCCAATTTGCAGGGAGAAAGGATTCACAGTTCGTTAAGTCGCAGCCGGGCAGTCTGACCAGGGCCGACTTCTACCTGCGTCGCAAGCTGCCGCCGAAGGGTCTGGTCGACATCGAGATGAAAAACATGGGCACGGATAGCACGGAAGAAGTTGCTTTCCGTGTGAAACTGAGCGGCGAAGGAAACGTTCGCATTCGCAATATGGACGTAATGGTGCTGCTCCCGGACGGCGTCACCTACCTCGACGGAACTATGCAGATCGATGGTACGCATGTGTCGGATCCCCGCATCGTTGGTCCATCACTGACCATCACAATCCCGGAGCAGTTCGGAGAGTGGACCCAGGAAGTCAGTTTCGATGCCCGGATAGCCAGCGACGTAAACGGAGAGTTGACAACGAAAGCATTCGCGAAATTTGATTCGCCTATCGAAGAGGCACAGAAAACGCCGATAGTCGAAACGAAGATATTGCGGGAACAGGCAGTTATAGAGAATGAGGGTTACGTCCTGAACCTGAAGTTTGACGTTCTGTCAGCAGAATTATCCGCCGCTGATCGACTCTCACTCGACGAGCTGGTCAAAGACTGGAGGGGTGTTCGCGACGTTAATATCGCTGCGATCGGTCATAGCGACAGCCGCGGAATTTCTGCAGCCAATCAGGCCGTGTTCGCAGATAACTATGCGCTGTCGCATGCCCGGGCGCTGTCCGCGGCGAACTACCTGGCCAGAGCGCTAAATGTCGACGCCCGGAACTTGACGGTGCAGGGCCGTGGCCCCGATGACCCAATAGCGAGTAACGCAACAGCTTCTGGTCGTCAGCTTAATCGACGCGTTGAACTGATCCTCTCGGGCCAGCGCCCGACCAGACCGTCGTTTCTCGAAGTGACGCAGGCGACCTCTGGCGTTGTGATTGCGGCCACCCAGGGCGCTGTACCGGGTGCGGAAGAAGAACTGGAGCGGCTGCGTCGCTCGAATGCCTTCGATGACGACACTGGGCTGCCATCGTCACAGGTTGAACTGTCAATGGCAGAACTTCAACCTGGGACCGAAATACTGCTGCCAGCGGCTGGCTTCAACCCGGCGATCCCGTCGACCAAGATTTCAGTCAAGCACGGCATGCAGCAGAAGCTTGACGTGGCGATAAACGGCTCGGCTGTGAGCCCGTTGACCTATGATGGCGTCGAGGTTAATGCCGACCAGACGTTTGCCGTTTCCCGCTGGAAAGGCGTCGAACTCGTCGACGGTCCAAACACAATCAGGGTCTCGGTTCGAGATTTCGACGGTAACGTCGAGACCGTTCTCGAAAGAGTTATCGACTTCGCCGGGACGGCGGTCCGCGGTGAAATCGTGCCGGAGATGTCGGTACTCGTCGCCGATGGCAAAACCCGGCC
>JAJFKP010000039.1 GCA_021773135.1 Woeseiaceae bacterium
TTGCTGCTTCTACTCTGGCGCGAGTCGTCGCCGAGCGTAGTGCAGTAAGCCCGGAGATGGCGCTGCGCCTGTCAAAGGCTCTTGGTCGATCGCCGGAGAGCTGGCTGGCCATGCAGGACAACTATGATCTGTGGAAGGCCAAGAAGTCGGCAAACCTGGCCAAAGTCCGGAAGATCCGGTTTGAAGCGACTGCCTAGATCTGTCGATCTCGTCTATCTCAACCGGACCCTTCGCCGCGTTGTCGGAACAGTGCAAATCAGGCCCCCGCTACCAAAAACAAATGGGCCGGCCCAAACGGGGTCGGCCTTTTGGTTTTTCTTGGGCAGGGTACGAACCTGCGAGGAAGCAGGTTCACTTGCAGCCGCAGCGACGCAAGGGCCGCGATCAGCGGCAAGAGGAACTAAGCGGCGAAGCCGCAAATACTCATCCGACCCCGGCAACCTAATGAAGGGTGGTTCGGTCGGTGAAAACGTTTCACGTGTGGTTCGCGATATCAGGTCAGCCTACTCTCCACAGAATTACGCAGTTCCATAGCAGGCACTTCACAATTCATCTGGTGGCCCCTTTTTTTTCGATGGCTCATCGGTAATGCGATTAAAATCGGCCATCGTTCGAATCAGTCCAATGGCCATGAGCACGAAAACAAATAACGCTATAAAGAGTATTGTCTGCGTACTCATGATTTGGAGGCCCCTAATACGATTAGCTTAAAGTAAATACCGAAACACAGAATCGAAGGTACCCATAAAGCCGTGAAAAGACCTTCCTCGCGCTGGCCGGAAAACCATAAATAGCCTGACACGGCAAATGAAATGGCGACGGCCAAAAGTATGAATATGTCGGATTGCTTAATCATCTTTGTTCTCCCTTATCGATCCCAATAACCAATTGCGGCAAGCAAACAACCTACCACGGCACCTGATGCAAGTGTGCGTAATCCGGATTGTTGGCCGATTGCCAGTGACTCCATCGAAACGATCCCTAAAAGGCTGCCGATCAAAAAAACACCAGAAACGACAAGTAATAGGATGCCGAGAATGACCAATATTTTTCGCGCTCCTTCAAGATTCTCAAGATGCAGTTTCAATATTTGCTCCAATGTGGTCTGTCAGGGTTACTATTTTGACCCGGTTGGGCGTACGAAGCTATAGGCTTGAAGGACCTGCGCTGTGGTCGGTCAAATATGGTGGTATAGACAAATAAAGGCAGAAGCAGCGCCGTGAGTATCAACGTCTCAAATGGCGCCGGGCGGCAATAAACTAAATCGAGTGTGAAATCCGCCTCCGGCCGATTTTAGTCATTCAGTGTTTCGACCAACGGTTAGTCGACCGATCGGCGCCACTCCAATCAGATTTTTGTAAAGAAGTGGTAAGACTCACCCGGCAACTAATGCGACATCCAATGTTACAATCGGCTTCGACTCTGTTGCTAACGTACAAAGCGCGCCCCCGCTACCAATTGAATAAAGGGCCCCTCTGCGGGGCTCTTTTTCTTTTCCCCGGCAGTCATTGCAAGGAGCGAAGCGACTAAGAAGTCTCTATGAGATCGCCGCGTTGGACTGACGTCCTCCTCAGGATGACGATGGCGCGAATTTGGCGACATAACTGAGGCCTGTTGGGACTGAACGCTGCGGCTTGTCGGAATATGGTCGTCTGGTGGTCGACGAGGTAAGCTAGCAATTACGTCTCAGACGAAGTGGCCATCGCTTGTCCTTATTTAGCGAACTCAATCGACGCAAGGTTTTCCGGGTAGCCATCGGCTATGTCGTTGCGGCGTGGGTGATCGCCCAGGTAGCGGACCTTGTCGCGGACACTTTCCTGGCGCCGGCCTGGGTGATGCAGATGATTGTCACCCTGCTCGTAGTCGGACTGCCCATTTCAATAATCTTGTCCTGGGTGTTCGATCTCACGCCCGACGGCATCGTGCGATCTTTGAACGTCGACACGGACAAGCCGGCCCTCAGCGAGGGGCAGGCTTACAGCATGCTTGGCGCCATGTTCGCCATGGTGGCAGCGGTTCTCTACCTGATATGGCCGCAGACATCACTGCAGCCTCCCGAGGCCGAGGAAAATTCGATCGCCGTCTTGCCTTTCGTGAATGACAGCGCAACTGCAGAAGACGCGGAATTTTTTTCAGAAGGAATGCATGACGAATTGTTGACGCATCTCGCCGATATCGGATCGTTAAAGGTCATTTCCCGGACGTCGGTTTTGGCGTATCGGGACACGACCAAGAATATGCGGCAGATTGGCGACGAGTTGGGCGTTGTTTATCTGCTTGAAGGCCGAGTTCAGCGCGCGGGCGACGAGTTGCGCATTATACTGCAGCTCATCGATTCAAAATCAGATGAGCACGTCTGGCAGGAAACCTACGACCGTAAGTTGACGGCCGAGAATATATTTGCGCTGCAGGCCGAGATGGCAACGTCTGTTGCTACGGAATTGCGCCAGACGCTGTCGCCGGCAATCACCGCGAAGCTTAATGAACGGCCAACACAAGACACTCGCGCGTACGATTTCTATCTGAGCGGCAATCAGTACCTGAAACGTCGGCAAGCGGAGCTGGCGGTACGCCAATTCGGTAGGGCCGTCGAGGAAGATCCGACGTTTGCCCTTGCATGGGCAGCGCTGTCACGGGCGCATAGCAGAGCGTACTGGGATGGTATTGACCCAATTGATGTGCATCTCGATAAGGCAAGAGACGCGGTCGCGACCGCGTTTGAGCTGGAGCCGAATCTTCCGGAAGCGCACTTCGCGTTGGGATATTTCTACATGTACGTGACTCGGGAGCATGAGAAATCGCTTGCGGAACTTGCGATTGCAGTGCGGGACATGCCCGGTTCCTCAGACCTGCAGGAAACAATCGCTGAAGTTCAGCGACGAACCGGGGATTTCGAGGCTTCGATTGCGACGGCGGGTCGCGCCATCGAACTTGATCCAAGAAATACTCGCCTGCTCGAACAGCAGGCTACCAGTTACGCCCACATCCACGATCCGGTCCAGTTTCATCGGCACCTCGACCGGATCCTTGAGATCGAGCCCGACAGCGTTGCTGTACCTGGGCTCAGATTGCGATATGGGCTCAGGCTGGGTGAGGACCTTGCCGAACTGCGGCGACGGGCGCAGCCAGCCGACTCGACTATCAAAATCGGCGGCTCCTGGACTTATGACCACTGGCTGCTTGGCATTTTTGAGCGAGACTACGACGGCGTTATCAAATTCCTCGACGAATTGCCGGATGCAATCCGGCGCAGCAGTGGGACTGCACTAGAATATGCGCACGTCTATGAACTGACCGGCCAGCCGGAGTTGGCGCAACCGTATTTCGAAAAGGCAAGAGCGGTGCTGGAGCAGCAAGTGGCGGATCCGGGCTTGCCGGTTGCGCGATCCCGCAGACTCATGCTGCTGGCAATGGCGACGGCGGGAGTGGGGGACCTCGACGACGCCAGGCGCTTTGCTGAAGAGTCAATGGCAATGAGATTCCCCGATGAGCCAATTGTCACGAAGGAACTGCTGTACCATGCAGCCCTCGGCGTCTTTATACGCTCGGGAGATTATGATCGCGCTATTGAATTGCTGGATGAGCACTTTGCAACACCAGTAGGCTGGACGATAGAGGGCTTGTCGCGCAACCCCCAAATCGACCCCATTCGCGATCATCCGGGCTGGTTAGCGTTGGTCGAGAAATATGGACGCCAGTGAACTCGCGGTGTTCTATTCGCAGCTTTTCTTCGGCGGCACCGTGGTCCTGATCTAGTATCATGCACGCAGGGCAAATAGAGAGCCGTCCCTGACATGGCATCATTCGGCGTTACTAATATCTTACAGGAAGCACGGCGCCGCCGGGTATTTCGCCTTGCCGGGCTATATATTGTCGGCGCGTGGGTGTTTGTTCAGATCGCTCTTGCTGTCTTCCCCGCATTCGGCATTCCAGATTCTGCAATTAGATACGTGTGGATCGGCGCATCCATTGGTTTACCCATCGCATTGTTCCTCGGCTGGCGCTATGACATTCGCGGTGGGCGGATCGTACGCACGTTCTCGAGCGACGGCGGTCCCGGTCTGTCAGTCAAGAAAGTCGACATCGCCATCCTTGGCGCACTGTCAATTGTTGTCGTCATTCTCGTTTCGGGACTGATTGGCGAAGTGACAAATATTCGCGCGCCGGTTGAGTCCGACCGACTTTTGCCGGAGATAAACCCGAATTCGATCGCCGTTCTGCCGTTCGAAAACGACAGCGTTGCTGAAGAGAATGCGGAATTCTTTTCTGTCGGCATGCACGACGAACTGTTGGGGCGGCTAGCGGATATTACACCGCTAAAGGTTATCTCGCGCACCTCGGTGATGGCATATCGTGACACAACGAAGAATGTGCGACAGATTGGTGAAGAGCTGGGTGTCGTTTATTTGCTTGAAGGCCGCGTCCAGCGCGCAGGCAACAGGCTGCGCATCATTCTTCAGCTCATCGATGCGACATCTGACGTACATGTCTGGCAGAACACTTACGATCGTGAGTTGACGGCCGAAAAGATTTTTGAACTGCAGGCCGAGATGGCGACATCAATTGCGGCGGAATTGCACCAGAACTTGTCGCCCGAAATGACTGCTAGGCTGGATCAGCGGCCGACGCAAAATACGCGCGCTTACGACTTCTACGTGAGTGGCGACGCGTACCTGAAACGTCAGCAAGCGGACGTGGCGATGGGGCAGTTCGAAAAGGCCATCGAGGAGGACCCGAATTTCGCTGTTGCATGGGCGGCGCTATCCAGGGCGCATTCCGACATTTACTGGAATGGCGTCGATAGCAATTTTTGGCAACATCTCGAGAAGGCAAGAGACGCCGCTACGAACGCATTTGAGCTGGTGCCGGATCTCCCGGAAGCCCACTTCGCAATGGGCTACTTCTATATGTATGTCACTCGGGAACATAAGAAGTCGCTCGCGGAACTTGCGATAGCCGCGCGTGACATGCCCGGTTCCTCGGAAGTACAGCAGACAATCGCCGTGGTTCAGCAACGAACCGGAGATATCGAGGCCTCAATTACGACGACGGCTCGCGCCATCGAACACGATCCAAGAAATACCCGCCTGCTGCTGCAGCAGGCCAGGAACTATGCCCACATTCACGATGTGGCCGAGTTTCATCGTCACCTCGACCGGGTTCTTGAGATTGAGCCTGACAGCATTGCTGTTCCGGGACTCAGGCTGCGGTACGGACTCCGGCTGGGCGAGGATCTGGCCGTGCTCCGCCAAGGGGCGAAAGTTGAAGATTCAAGCGTGTATCTCGACGCACCTTATGTTCATGACCATTGGTATCTTGGTGTCTTTGAACGCGATTACGACGCGGTAATCAGCTTTCTGGATCAGCTGCCGGATGGGGACAGAAGAGCCATTGGGTACGGAGAGCTCTATCAACTGGCCGGTCAGCCGGATCTGGCGAAACCCTACTTCCAATCGGAGAAAGATCAGTTGCAACTGCGATTGGCAGATCAGAATTCGCCGGCTGGGAGGTCTCGCCAACTCATGACCCTCGCACGGGTGGTGGCAGGATTGGGTGATTTCGGGGAAGCCAGGCGCCTTGCTGAAGAGTCAATGGCATTGAATTTCCCTGATGAACCCATCATTACAAAGTCGCTTCTTACTTTGGCGGCGCTCGGTGTCTTCATTCCTGCAGGAGATCATGATCGGGCTATCGAATTGCTGGATGAACATCTTGCAACGCCTGTGGGATGGACGATCGAAGGGTTATCACGCAATCCCGGTCTGGACCCCATTCGTGACCATCCGGGCTGGTTGACGTTGGTCGAGAAATATAAGCGCAAATAGTTTCATGACAATTTATATTAATTATCAGTAAGTTAATAAACAAATATCAAGTGATTTAGGATAAGTTATTGACGACGTCACTTGCGTAGATTATCCCGTTATAATCAACTGCTTCGGCCGACATACGCGGGGATCACAATAGTTAACAAGAATCCACCGATTACCTGGTCTGTCCTGATAGCGAGCATATGTGGTGCTGATGCGTTGGCGCCCGTTAGTGCGATCGCGCAGGAGGAGGTCGTTAGCACGCTCGAAGAAGTCGTCGTGATCGGCACGCGACGCCAGGGACGGACAGCCGTTGAGACGGCTGTGCCGGTTGATGTCTTCAATCGGCAGGATATCGACAGTGTGTCGTCCGACGATATGCTCGAGATTATCCGCACGCTGGTGCCTTCATTCAATGTGGAGCGTTGGGCAATCAACGACGGTGCGACGTTTGTCCGTCCGCCAACGCTCCGAGGAATGAGTGCGGACAAGATATTGGTGCTCGTCAACGGTAAACGCCGTCACCGTGGCGCACTCGTGCAGCTGAGCGGAGATGGTGTACACGGACCTGATCTCGCGGCAATTCCCAGTATCGCCTTGCGATCCGTCGAGGTCCTGCGCGATGGTGCTTCGGCCATGTACGGTTCGGATGCCATCGCCGGCGTGTTCAATTTCAATCTCAGGGACGAGGCAGATGGTGGCGATATTCGGCTGCAGGCGGGTCAGTACACTGATGGACATGAATCCAGTTGGCTCCTGTCTTTTAACCAGGGATTCAACCTGGGCGACAGCGGATTCATCAACGTCAGTGCAGAATACGCGGACAACGAACCCACCAGTCGCGGGACTTTTTTCACGCAGCGCGGTTTCTCACCCGTAGAGGCCGCGCAGACCGCCGGTCTGTTTGATCATGACATGAACCCCGCCACGCCAGACCAGCAGAGATATGGGCCAGACGCGTTGACAGAAGTATACGATGCAGTATCCGGTGAATTCATAACGCTTGCCCGGGGCGGCGATGGTATACCAGACGATATTGATACCCGTTACGCGGACAACCTCAGGTTCGCAGAAATTAGCGACAGTGAATTGGTGCAAATATGGGGTGCGCCGGATCGAGAGGCGATTAGCACCTTCATCAACGCTGGTCTGGAACTCGCAGGCGGTAAAGAATTATATGGCTGGGCGAATTACAACCATAGCAATTCGGACGGCAGTTTTTTTTATCGACAACCTAGCGATGCCGTTTATTCACCGCTTCGTACAGAATCCGGCGAGATTTACAATCCGCGTGAACGATATCCGAGCGGCTATACACCGCGCCTGGCGGGCGAAGTCATCGATATCGGCGTTACCGCCGGTATCAGGGGCGAGTTCAAAAACGGCATGTCCTATGACTTCAGCGGTCGCTGGGGCGAGAGTACTATTGAATACACGTTATTCAATACGCTGAACCCTTCACTTGGTCCGGAATCGCCGACCACTTTTCGCACGGGTAACGTCGTTTCGGATGAGGCGGCGCTAAATGCAGATTTCGTGTTGCCGGTCGATGTCGGATTGGCGAGTGATCTTAATGTTGCATTTGGAATTGAGTATCGCGACGAAGGTTACGCAACGGTCGCGGGTGAACCCAGGTCTTATCAGATCGGCCCATATGGGTTTCCGGATCCGTTCAATTTCGAAATTGATGCCGACGAAGCAGCAGCTGGCCAGAACGGCGGCAGTGTTGGCTGTTTTATTCCGGGCCCCCAGTTCGATCCGGCCAATTTGTGCCGTCCTGATGATCCCATACACAATGTTGGCCTGATCGGCTCGAACGGTTTTCAGGGCTTCCTGCCGGATTATTCGCCGAGTTATGGCAGGGACAGTTGGGCAGGTTATGTCGACCTCGAAGCAGATATCACTGACCGCTTCATGGCATCTGTTGCGGGACGATACGAAGAATTCTCCGATTTTGGTTCAAATTTTAGCGGGAGACTCGCTGCCCGCCTGCAGATCACCGACGCATGGGTATTGCGTGGTTCCGCAGGCACTGGCTTCCGCGCGCCAACACCGGGTCAGATCTCAAGTATCAGTGTTCAAACCGCCGCATTGGGAAGCGAACCGATAACGCGAGGAGTTTTTCCGCCGCAGGATCCGGCCTCTCAGGTTTTCGGGGCAGTACCTCTGCAGGATGAGACATCAACTCAATTCACGCTCGGTCTCGCGCTTCAGCCGTCGGAAACATTCACGTTGACGCTTGACTATTACTTCATCGCGCTGGACGACCGAATCTGGATCTCGTCGAATTTCGACGTAGGACCGGTAGAACGGGCTCAACTCATCGCGCTGGGTGCTCCCGGCGCCGATCAATTGACAACTGTGAGGTTTTTCACCAACGACATGGATACGGAGACCAGCGGTGTCGACCTGGTCGCACAGTACAATCTTGACTGGAGTGCAGGAAATACACTGTTGTCGCTCGCCGCCAACTACAATGAAACGGAAGTGACGCGCAGGACGGATCGACAAACCGATTCCGCAAACCCGGATCCTGTGTATTTCCTCAGAGATGCCGACGTGTTCCGTCTGGAGAGTGGCAGCCCCGACTTGCGTGTAAATTTCACCGCGAGTCATAGCTGGGACAACAAGGTCAGCGCAACGCTGCGAGCTAACTGGTACGGCGACTACAGGTTTACCAACGGCAATTTCAGCCGGGTGCAGGATATGAGCGGTGACGTCTACTGGGACCTCGATGTCACCTGGGATGCACATGAAGCGATTAGCATTACGCTCGGCGGCAACAATCTCTTCGACGCAGGTCCCGATCAGCAGCCAAGCTGGTTCACATGTTGCGGCATTGTTGCAGACACTAGCTCGGTGATGGATTGGCAGGGCCCCTTTTACTACATTCGCGGCACATTCCGCTGGTACTAGAAAAACTTAAGGCGACAACTGTCCCCAACGTACGCTATGTCTCACACCTTTCGCATGCTATTGCGAGATTCGGTCCAGCACCAGTCATCCAGGTGGTAAAGTTTTGCTCGATTGCTAGTAGCCGTGTACGGACGTTTAAGGCGGCATCATTTGCTCGGAACAAATAGTGACATTAGTGTTTACTGGTCAGGTATTTAGACTCACGATCAACGCTCTAAACGGGAATCTCTCCATTTTCCTTTCTTGACGAACTCAAGCGACGCAAAGTATTCCGGGTAGCTGTAGGCTATCTCGTCGGGGCATGGGTGATTGCCCAGGCGGCAGACCTGGTTGCCGACAATTTCCTGGCGCCGCCCTGGGTGATGCAAATGGGCTAGATCGTTCTGGTTGAGAATCTAGGCGAACCGAATTCATTCCGAGGCCGGCGCAGCCGGCCGACATAACTGAGCCCCGCAGGCCAAAGGCCATCCTGCCCCAATAACCGGATTCGCATCGCCCAATTGGACGGCTGTTTCTTGTCTGAGACGCCGGCGGCTGTTACGTACATCCCAGACTTGACGGGCGTTTGTTACGATCACATCGGTCAGCGGATAATTCCTGACGCAAAGCTTTGTGAACGCGAATGCTGACTCGCAGGAGTTATCCAAGTGTTGGCTATTTTTGTGCCCGTCAGCTGGCGGTTGGGGCGCACCTTTCTCTGTAAAATTCGCAAAGCCTTGCCGTGCCGCCTCTTAACTCATCCATTGATCCGCTGCAAAACGCAATTCGAATCAATCGATCGCATGCGGCGTAGAGTGGATGCTGCGGATCGCTGGGCCCAAAGTCGGAGCCAAATGCAACGCCAACGCCTTTCTCATGAAGTAGTTGCAACGCAAAGTCACGCGATGAAAGTCCTGCGTCACCGATATCGACCATCAGGTAAAAAGCGCCATTGGGGCGAGTAAAAGTCAGTCCGGCTTTGGCCAGTATTGAAACGATTGCATCGCGCCGCTGTCGGTATTGCATGTCATAGCCGTCCACTTGTGATTGATCGCCCTCAAGTGCAGCGACGCCTCCCCACTGGCATATCGAAGGCGCGCAAGAAACGGTTGCTTCACCAATGCCTTCTGCATCCTTGATTGCGTGTTCAGGCACAATCAAAAAACCCACTCGCATTCCGGTCATGGAGTACTTTTTCGATAAGGCACCAACCAGCAAGGTATGGTCTGGCGCATATTTCGCAGGACTAATGTGCTCGAGCTCGTCATCCAGAATAATATCTTTGTAGACTTCGTCTGAAATAATTCTTACTCCATGCTTCTCAGCAAGACGTGCAATGCCGGTAATGGTGTCTTCGTTGAAGACCGTGCCGGTCGGGTTTCCAGGACTATTGATCAGTATTGCGCCAATCGGCGCGCCGGCAGAGCCGAGCAGTTCGTCGAGTTCGTCCAGGTCAGGTTGAAATCCGTTTTCTATGCCAAGTCGATAATGCAATAGCTCAAGTCCTGTAAGACCTGCTTGCATCTTGTAGTTGGGATATCCGGGCGTCGGAACCAGAATTCTGCTGCCTGGCTCAATTGTGAAATTTGCAAAAAGGAGACCGGCCATAGCGCCTGGAACGACGATCACCTGATCGGCCGCAACAGACAGTCCATGAGCACTGTTTACCTGGCGAGCGATCGCCTCTCGCAATTCAGTTATTCCGGCATTGGCGGTGTACTGGGTTTTTTGCTCCTTGAGTGCAGCGATAGTCCCATTGATAACGGTATCAGGCGTCTTGGCATCCGGAACACCGATCATCAACTTGTAAACAGTCTCGCCGCCGGCTGCCCTGGCATTCGCCAGCGTGAAAATCTCTCGAATACCGGACCGTGGACATTTGGCCACTCTTGGCGCCACTTGAAACGCTGGTCTCTTCATTTCCGCCGTTCTCCGTGTGTTCTTGGTTCTTCTATTCCGGAATTTGCCCAGGACAACTTATCGTCAAAGTCGCGCTCGTCAGGTTACCGCAAAGATTGCTAGCAAAGCGTCGCAAGCAGCGTATCAAATCCGCCGGCGCCATGCCCTGCGCATGAAAACGGCACGCTATCAGGCGCTCGAAACCGAATGAAAGAATAATCGCCCGTTGGTGCAAAGACTTGCGAGGGAAGAGCGAATCGGAGAGCATCACCATCTTTACGAGCACCGGCCGAGCTCCCTGGGGGTGATCAGTGGGGCGTCCAATATGGTATAGGGTTGCGGAGACTTTGCTAACGGACAAAGCACATCCCCGCTACCATCTTTATAACCCTGGCACCTCGGCGGCGTGTTTCTGTCGAACGAATGTCGAATTGGCGAATCTTTAGTATACGAAGAAATAAATGCCCAGATTATCGACTCGGCGGTTGTTCGGGCGTGCCTTGCAGGCTTAAATATTTGCTAAACGGAATAGCTGAATTGGTCGACGTACGCTAATCCAACTGCCTCCTGCCTTGAAGATCTTCGATAGGCACGTAGTCAAAATCGAATCCAAAGTGTTGCGGGCCCATTAGCTCAATGCCTTTTTCGCTTCGCCATTGGGAGGGTGCCGGTACACCGACCATCACAACCTCTTCTCCAACCTTGTATCCGCCGATACCGACGCCAAGTGTCGATTCCTCCGTTGCCGGATCCAGGTTGTTAATGTAATCGGGAGAGACCGCGTCGACGCTGCCATCCAGCCAGGCAACGATATTCTCATTCTTAACCTAGACCTAATAACTGCGGCCGTGATAGTCCCCGACACCTCGGAATTTCGCTTCAACCCAGTTAAAGCCACGCTCACCGCGCTCATCCGATTTCGTGACGATACCGCGGAATAATTTGTAGCCGCCAGCGACGTCGATGAGAGCGGTGATGGGATCGTCGCCGGCCTCACGTGCTTCGCGTACGGTCCTGCCGTACAGCATCGCTTCCGGCAGATAGCCCGGAATGACACCACGTTCGAGCGGAGCGCCTGACAGCGGAGCCATCGTGATGGTCGCGTTACGACCGCTGGCCACAGCAATTGCGCGGCCGATATTATCCACTCGATATTCGTCAACTGCATTCTTGATGATTATCTCGTCGCCCCAGCGAGTGATGATTGCGTTCGGAATCGAGGCCATTCCGTTGATCCAGGGAATGGATTGCTGAACTTCGGTTACGGCTCCGCCCGTAATACAGGCGTCCAGTGTCGGAATGACATATCGGCGGCAAGCAAAAGGGCGGTCGCCGTAGCGCCTGCTGCTTCTGATCGCACAAGTGCTTTGAATTCCCTACCCATGTAGTCGCCCGCGACTTCAACTACACGTCTCCTGCTGAGCGTTAGCGCTTGTACTTAGCGCCGATGCAACCAGGATCAGCACAACCAAAATCGAATTCAAATTTATTTTTGGTCCTGACATTTGGTGTGTCTCCTGGCATCTGTCCTGGCCACTTTTTCGCAATTGTAGCTGGCGGCAATCTCACATCTCTGCGTTGTGCGCTCAAATTGTTCGGATGGCTATTCTAAACAAATGCAGGTAATGACGTCGGAACAGCGCAAATCGCGCTCCCGCTACTAACAATAAGGAAATTTGGCGAATTCGGAGGTGGAACCGAATTGATCGACACTCAGGCAATCATCGCAGGTCCAGAATCTGTAGCAGGAAAATCGCTTCGACCCTTTTCTTCCAGAGTCGACAACCACGCGCTGTTGGTAAAACTCGCCGAAATTGCCGACTCCGCTCAGATTGGCGGCGCAGTGCGATTTCGTGGTGTCACAAGACTAACTGCCACATAGGCGATGAGTGCCGGTATTAATCCAACGATATAGTGGTAAGGCAAATCAATCACGCCCACAGAACTGAGTGTGATATAGCCGATGCCAACCACAAACGATGCCCAGGCACCCTGCTCGGTGCCGCCTTTCCAGAACAATGCGCCGACCAGCGGAATCAATCCGCCACAAACCTGGATCGTGTATGAGATAACGAAAAGATCAATGATCCTCGGGATGAGGTAGGTGATTGATAACGCGCCCAACCCGATTACGATGGTTGCGATTGTCGAAACCCTGAGCATTTCTTTGTCGCTGGCGGCGGGTCGCAGAATCTGCTGATAAAAATCTCTTACAATGTTCGCTGTTCCGCCAAGCAACACGCTATCGGCAGTCGACATCACCGCCGCAAGAATCGCGGCAATAAATATTGCAGCAACGACTGGCGGAAAGACCTCCTGCAAGAGCATGGGTACCGCCATGCTGGCCTCAATATCCGGCCATAGAATTCTTGCACACATTCCAATTAACACTGGAAAAATCGCCAGCGCCATGACAACGAATGCACCAATCAATGGCGCGCGAAACGCCGTTTTCTCGTCTTTGCTTGAATGCACCCTTTGGTAGGCCGGTTGGGAGATGAGGCCAAGCAGCGTGGTTGGCACCACCAGCCAGATCAGCGTGCCCAGATCCGGGGGGAAAAAGGACAGTTGTTGATCGGGCAAGGCGTTGAGCTTTTCAATTCCGCCGATTTTGTCGACGGCAAGAACGGCTGCGAGTACGACGCCGAATCCGCCGATGACGACTTGAATTGCGTCAGTTACCATGACCCCGTACAGGCCGGATAAAGCGCAGTACACAACAATGATCAGAAACGTAATCGCGCCGCCCATTTCCGGGGACACACCGAA
>JAJFKP010000040.1 GCA_021773135.1 Woeseiaceae bacterium
CTGAACAGACCAGAATCGCACCGTCCATTTGAGCCGCACCCGTAATCATGTTCTTCACATAGTCAGCATGGCCCGGGCAGTCAACGTGGGCGTAGTGACGGTTATCACTCTCATACTCAACGTGCGCCGTCGCAATCGTGATACCACGTTCGCGTTCTTCCGGCGCATTATCGATCTGATCGTACGCCGATACCTCACCGCCGTGCTTCTCCGCCATTACCTTCGTCAGCGCCGCCGTCAACGTCGTCTTGCCATGGTCAACGTGACCAATCGTGCCTACATTTACGTGCGGCTTATTTCTCTCAAATTTTTCTTTGGACATGACCTAGTCTCTCGTGATTCGTGTCTAAACAAAAAAACAATATTGTTTTCTATAACGTTCGTTACAGCCCCTAATCTGGAGCCCACACCCGGATTTGAACCGGGGACCTCTTCCTTACCAAGGAAGTGCTCTACCCCTGAGCTATGTGGGCAATAGCCATTCAGTTGCAGACAACCTTTCCTCTTGGAGCGGGTGATGGGAATCGAACCCACATCATCAGCTTGGAAGGCTGAGGTTCTACCGTTGAACTACACCCGCCTGCTCTTTAATCTCGGTGCCCTTTTTCAGGCGCGCAAAAATTCCGACAGCCTCAACCAGCAAACCGCCCGAATTTCAGAATCTATATATGTGACTTTCCTAAAGAGAAACCGTACTAACCACTGTCGAAAAGCACTGCGTTACGGCCACCCTTATAGTTAAGCCTGATTGCATCACACGAAAATCCCAACGACCAACGACGAAATTCCAGTAAGCAAGCCCTGCCTGATCCGAAAAGCCGCCTCCGTCCACCATTCATAACCTGATCTGGTGGAGGGGGTAGGATTCGAACCTACGTAGGCATAGCCAGCAGATTTACAGTCTGCCCTCGTTGACCGCTTGAGTACCCCTCCGCGGACGCAAGCCGGCTATTGTCTAATCGTCTTATCTGACTGTCAACACATAAACACTTGTTTTTTCGTGGGTCGGGTTCGACCAGGGATCGCTGTAATACCGCCGATCAGCCGATTCGCGCCCGCGCCTCGTCCTCGAGCGCCCAGTGCCATGGCTCATAGACAAAGCCATATTCGTTGTTCCGCGGATAGGTCATGGAAAAACCGAATTCGGCCGCATTCTGGGTGAGCCAGGCAAACGCATCGGAAGTTTCAAAGTCCTCGGTCAGCGGCCGCGTTCCAGGCGAAGCAATATCGATCGCTGCGCCGGTATGGTGCTGGCTGAAGCCGGGTGCGGCGTTGACCGTGAGGATTTGCTCGATGGACTGCCCGCTATCGAGTTTGCGACGAATCAGGTCCGCCTGATATTCGCAGGTGCGAAACCCGGAGACGATGAGCAGGCGGATGCCATCGTCGCTGGATGCCTCTGCCATCCGCTGCCAGCAGGCAGCGGCGGACGGCGTCAGTGACTGCATGCGGCCTACCAGGTTGGGGCCTACGTCAACCAGTTCGCCCGCCTCAGCATAACTCGGGGGTCGGCCGTCCCGCCCGTAATCTGCCGGAATACCAAGCTCCTGGTGGAGTTTTCGATTGACGTCATTGAGCATAACGAATGAATTGTCCCACAACCGTGCGCATCAGCAATACCGCCGCTGCATTTCAATCACAATTGACCGCCGACCGGCCGGCCGTCAAGCCTCACTGGCATGGATTATGGTGTCGCAGTTTCGTACCTCGGCGGCTGCAGCAAGTTGTCAGGTGACTGTCCGTATTGCCACAGCCCGACTACAATGCCCGCCCACGCAGGGAACCAACGACTGATGCCAAAAGACAGGATATTCGCGTGTAAAGACGCGTCCGCCGGCTCATTTGAGTTCAACGACGCCGTGGCGGACGTCTTTCCGGACATGTTGCGGCGCTCAATCCCGGGATACGATGCCACGATTGAGGCCATCGGCGCTCTCGCCTCCCGTTACGTCCAGCCGGGCACGAAATGCTATGACCTGGGTTGTTCACTTGGCGCTGCAACCCTTGCCATGCAACGCAGTATCAGCGTTTCCGACTGTGAAATACTGGCGATCGATATGGCCCCTGCCATGATAGAGCGCTGCCAGGAAGCACTCAGTTCTGCGCACGCGTCGGTGACTACTCGGGTTCTCGAGGCGGACGTTCGACAGGTGGCCATCGGGAACGCTTCCATGGTGGTGATGAACTACACGCTGCAATTTATTCCGCCCGGCGATCGGCTGGCAATGATCGAACGCATTTTTGCCGGCATGACGCCGGGAGGCGTCTTTGTGCTTTCGGAAAAGGTGGCGGACGATGACACGGCGGTCGAAAACCTGCTCGTCGATCTTCATCACGACTTTAAACGCAGAAACGCCTATTCCGAGCTTGAGATTAGTCGTAAGCGGACCGCAATCGAAAACGTGCTGATCCCTGAGACGACGGACCGGCACCTGCGGCGACTTGAAGCGGCGGGTTTTGAGCACTCGAGTGTCTGGTTGAAGCACTTCAATTTCATCTCCATGATCGCGATCAAATAGGCGTGCTTTATAAGGGAGCGCTGTTTGCCGATCTGAATCGGCTGGGCCTTGCTTCGTGGCAGGCGCCACTTGAAGCCCTGTTGAAGCAACGGATGGCGCCGGGCACTCATGGTCATCTTGAGCAATGGCAGAAAATAATAGAACGGTTGCCGGCAGCCGATGGCAATTGTGTGCGCCCGCATCCACGGGCCGTGGAAATATCCGGACCACACCTTGCGGATATGGCGCCTGACGACCTGCAGGATTTGCTTATGGGGCTTACGCCCTGGCGTAAAGGGCCATTCAGGATCCAGGGCATAGATATCGATACAGAATGGCGATCGGATCTGAAATGGGATCGAATCCGAAACAGTATGACGCCGCTGGACGGGCGCACGATCCTTGACGTCGGCTGCGGCAACGGCTACTACGCGTATCGCATGCGCGCAGCCGGGGCGGGAATAGTGATCGGCATCGACCCGACGCTGTTATATGTCTGCCAGTTCGCTGCACTCAGGAAGATATCCGGCATTGGCTCCGCGTACGTTCTGCCGCTTCGCCTGCAAGACCTGCCGCACAGCTCAGCGGCTTTTGACACCGTCTTTTCGATGGGTGTGCTGTATCACCAGAGAGACCCCCATGAGCACCTGGCCCAGCTTACACGCACACTGCGCGACGGGGGAGAACTGGTGCTGGAAACACTGATCCTGCCAGGAGATCAACATGACACCTTGCAGCCCGAAAAGCGCTATGCGCGCATGCGAAACGTATGGCACCTGCCAACGATTTCGGCATTGATCGAGTGGCTGGAACTTGCCGGATTGCAGCGGATTCGCGTTGTCGACATCACGCGCACCAGCAGCGACGAACAGCGCAGTACATGCTGGATGCCGTTCGAATCACTGGCCGAGTCTCTGCGGCCCGGCGATCCTGAGACGACCATCGAAGGCCTGCCGGCGCCAACCCGGGCGGTCATTATTTGCTCCCGGTAAACAATGACTTGACTGGGGGTTGGTAATTTTCTAAATTTCTGTTTAAACAGAAAAAAGAGAATAAAATGAACATGACACCGGCTGTCGAGAAGTATGTGCTGCATTGGGGCGAGATGGGTACTCGTTGGGGGACGAACCGGACCGTCGCGCAGATCCAGGCGTTGCTTTACCTGTCGCCGCGACCGTTACGCGCCGACGAAATTGTCGATCTGCTTTCTGTCGCACGGTCGAATGTCAGCACCAGCATTCGTGAACTGCAGAGCTTCGGGCTCGTCAAGATGACCCACATGCTGGGAGATCGAAGGGACTATTTTGAGTGTCTCAGCGATGTTTGGGAGTTATTTCGCGTCATTCTCGAGCAACGCAAGCAGCGTGAGCTCAACCCGACTCTGCTCATGCTGAAAGATGTCGCGGTTGAAGTTGACCAGGAAGACGAAACGGACCCGGTAACAAAGGACCGGATTCAGAACATGCTGCAGTTTATCGAGAGCACCAGCGACTGGTACGACAAGATTCAGGCGGTACCGACACCGACGCTGCAGAAATTGATGAAACTTGGCACCGGCATTACGAGCGCATTGAAAAAGTAGTCCGCAGGTTGCCGGCGCAAGGCCGATGCTTCGCGCGGGGCTTGGCGGGTTATTTCGCTCTTACTCTTGCGGTCCCAGGCACCCGGAGACGATCTCGATCATTTCGCTGCCGCGAGCTCGCAGGAACCAGATTCCTCCTGTCGTCGTTGTACTGCCCGGTCCGCCGCTGACATTTCCTGCTGGCCGGTAGAAATACCCGCCGGGGTTATACGCCGACGTCACCGCCTCGGTGCCGTTGCATTCAGTTTCCATAACCGTGCCCGAGAGCAGGTAGCCCTCCACGGTTTGCGTCGAACGCTGCCAGTTCTTCGCCGCGCCCGGTTCTATTTTCAACAGCCAGGTCCGGACACCACTGCCAGGATCAGAGCGTAATTCCTTGAGCGAAAACCCGGCCTCCGTCGGTTGCCACGTCAGCAATGTGCTGCTGGCGATAAGTGGCGTCTGAATGACGGCACGCTCGTTCGCTTCATCAACGAAATACAAAATCCGGGCACCGTTGACAGATCGCATCGGGAAACCTGAGGTGGCCGGTGGCAAATACGCGTATCCGCCGGAAGCGAGTGTGAATTCGCCAAGCTCAATCTCACCGGACAGCACAAATACTTCTACGCTCTGGGACGGGGATGCTCCTGTCGTGAAGCTCCAATCGGCTGGCAGGCGCACCCGATTGCTGCTGCGTCGCGTGCGGGGATCACCGGCGAGCTGCTTCGCGCGCGCGCCCGGCAATCCGGCGATAAATACGTTATCGAGTTCGTCGACATTGACAAAGGCGGGATAGGGAAGCTCCGGTGGACCTGACGCGCAGCCTACAAACAAAAACAATGCCGCTAACGGAAACAGCAGCGATGAATCATACCTACGTGCGTTCATATTGCATCCAGAGGCAGTCGAAGCCGTCGAGCAGCATGTGAATAACAAGTCCAACTCCTATCAAGCGTGTTTTTGGCCAGGCGGCCAGCGCGACGTAGACGATCATTATCGGGTATTGGTGCAGAGGATGAAATCCTATACTGCAACGATCGGGGTCGTAGACAGGATTCGCCAACAGGTGATCCAGATCGACCAGCATGGTTGCCATCATCACGAGCCACGCTAGCCGGAACCGCTGTGCAAAAAATGTGCGCGCGACCGCAGCAGGAACCGAGACATGCAACAGCAGGTGAATAACGGCGCGAATCATGCTGACGAGTCTACTTCAATTCAGCCACGCGCCCGCGAGACCTCGTGGCCGTCGTCCTGCGGGCCCACAGCGAACGCTGTTGACCTGGGTCACGCAGTCAATGTTATCGCGACATGAATGCATCCTCGCCCGGATGCGCTCGCATCGCAGGTTACGCTCCGGGCGAAGAGAATAGACCATAAACGCCGCTCCCGGACGTCCTGTTGTTGCGCCGGGCTTCGTGCCCGTCGCCCTTCGGGTCAACACCTGACGGTATCGACCAAAATCGCTCCAGGCGATTTTGTCGCGGCATAAATGCATCCCTGCATAAAAAAGCCGCCCAGGTTCTGGGCGGCATATAAAGCATAAGGTGTGTCAGGCGCAGACCCGGCGGTTGCAGAATTTCGCGTACGTCAGTGTACTGACCGAAACCTGCCCACCGGGACTTCTATGCCTACGAGAAATAATCGATCGATTTTGACTCGCGCTGTCCAGGCAAACGAATCTCAATCTGGTCGAGCGCACAATGAGAGGTATCGCGAACTCTGAAACCGACTACAGCATCCTGCGTGGCATTCACGCCGGCACCGCCCGAAATACACCCCATCTCCGTGCGTACCGATGTGGTACGCGCGAATGCTACTACATCTTGTGCTGCAAGGCGAGATTTCTACCACATATTGATTGTCGCGCCGTTTATGTGAAATGTATCCCTTGCTGCGGATCGTTGCGGTCAAACAGGGTATTCTTGCGGCCGAAATTGAGTTGCAGCAATCGCAGTTAGACTAATCAACATGGACAAGACGATGCCTGACCGTTATGAAATTGAGAAAGAAAACAAGGTGCGCCAACTGCGGGAGAAGGCCAGGTACGATAAGGGCGCGGTTTTCTCCGTCCTCGACGCTGGCATCGTCGCGCACGTGGCATTTGTTCAGGACGGCGCGCCCGTTGTCGTGCCGATGATATACGGTCGGGAAAACGACACGGTATTCCTCCACGGTGCTCGCAAGGCGCGGGTCATCAAGCTTCTTGAGCAGACTAAACGTGCCTGTCTTAACGTCACGCTCCTTGACGGAATTGTATTGGCACGCTCGGCCTTTAATTCCTCAATGAACTATCGTTCCGTTACCTTGTTCGGCGCTCCTCAGCTCGTAGAGGGAAAAGAGGAAAAACTGCGTGCAATGAGAATTATTAGCGAGCACAGCATGCCGGGTCGGTGGGGTGAGGTGCGTGACTCGCACGATCGCGAGGTCAAGATGACCGGTGTGATTGCATTAAAAATCGAAACTGCATCGGCAAAAATATCGGCAGGGCTTCCGGATGACGAGGACGAAGACTACGCAATTCCGATCTGGGCAGGGGTGCTGCCGGTGACCACCAAGATCGGCGCTTTGCAGGATGACGACCGGCTGTTGCCCGGCGCCACGGCATCCGATGCCGTGCGCGCTTTGCAGCAACGCAAGCTATAGGCCACCGTTACTCAGCCGGTAAATGTCCTGACTTCATCCACAGGATGGCATCCTCCCGTGCAACGAGACGGAGATCGCTGTCGGTGGGCAATCGCAGCCATGCTCGGCCCCCCAGAGTCTGCTCGTGGAAATCAACTGAACCCGCGGTGACCAGCAGCTCGATGCCGCCGTGCCCGGGTGCTGCGGAAAATTGGCAGCCTTTTGGTACTCGTAACATTTGTACCTGTTCTGTATCGAACCGATGCAATCCCAGGGTCGTGACCTGTTGGTCAATTGCTGGCGGCCATACTGAAACATCTGCTGTGTGCACGATGACGGGCTGCAGGTCACCGGGATCGAACTGCCTCAGTTTCACGAGTATTTCGCAGCCATTAATGCTGAATGGCGAATGGCCGGTACCGGGCGGGTTTCGTACATACGTTCCGCTCGGATAGTCACCATGCTCGTCGGAAAAAACGCCGTCCAGAACCAGGAA